>NZ_JAUHMF010000002.1:0-1308279 GCF_032334255.1 Thermanaerothrix solaris
GTGAGCGCAGGATGCCGGGCTATGTGGGGTTTGTGGTGGGGGGAGTGGCCTGGATATTCGTTTGAGGGTTGGTTTCAGCGACAGGGGCGTCAGGTGGTACGCAGGTTATGCCGCTTCTCTTTTCTGCAAAAGATTTTCCACTTTACGGATAGCCGCTTCTTCTATCGCGCTGGCTTCATCTTTTTTCTCAAAGGCCTGGACAACTCGCTCGCCGATCTCTCGTTGAATTTCCAATGGGGCATTGGGTATCCAGACTGCGCGCGTGTCTTCTTCGGTCAACTCATCAACAACGCCGCCGTAGATTTTCGCCGTCAACTGGTGCTGCCCATACGGCGTCATCAGGAAGGCGGCAATGTAGCCAGGATGACCTTGATGGTAATCAGGAACGATGCGCAGTAGATGCTGAGATGCCGCCCACTTGTCCATATATGATGAGACCAATCCAACACGCCCAATCGTGCCAGAGCAAGTAACCAACACCCATCCTTTATGGATAATCCAACGTTCCAAATTCGTCTGCTTTGTACGTGAGAGATACTTCAAATCATACGGACGCATTTGCGGCAAGTGAGAACCTTGCAGAAAAGGAACACCGTATTCTTTTGGTACATAGATGCGCTTGAAGCGCGGAGCGACAATAATATCATCCGCAATGCTCCCAAGTTGCACAGGTTCATAGAGGCCATCACGCAGAAGTTTAACCGCTGTTCTCGCAATTGGCACGTGGAACGAAGCATCAAAGCGGTCTGCCAATTCAGAAGCCCTGATGCTAAACGCCTTTGGATGCGGCATTTCGGGACGATTGGTGGGCAGGCACGGCGCGGAGGGCGCGGGCAAATATGGCACAAGGCTTTCGTCGAAAACGGGTAGCCCTAACTTCTCGTGCAATAGCCGGTCGGCTTCATCGAGCAATTCATTGGCTTCATCGCGCAGGGCATACGCCCGCATAATCTCGGCGTGAATTTCCGCCTGGATCTCTTCTGGCGGCAGCGGCACGGGGACGTTTGCCAGATGGTGGGGTTCAAGATGCTTGATTGCCGAACCGTACTGGTCTTTCGAGATCAGGACTTGTCCAATCCAAGATGAAAGGTAAGCATACAAATAACCTACAGGCACACCTTTGGCTTGTACTCGAATAGCATCATCTGTAATAGCGAATTTTCCAAGTCGCTTTCCAACGATGACGCACCTTCCAACTGTCCCGGAGCGGGTTACAAGTATCCAACCGTTTTGCACCTTACAAATATCAACCGCACTTGTATTATTGGCTAGATATTCTGTGCTCGTTGGTCGAAACTGGAGCATTTCAGACGCTGTGAGAAAAGGTGTCCCATCCGTTGGGCTTTTGGCGTAGATTCGCTTAAATCTACCCGGATACCAAATTGGCGCGGTAACTTTCTCTAATACTTGAACTTCAAAACCGCAATCGTTCACTGCTCGAAATGCAGCGTTGGCTTCAGCGGTGTAGTAGCCGCCATCCAGTCTGTTTTCTCCCTGGTACAACCAATGGGCGGGGATGGTAGCAAGGGGAATGGAAACCCACCAGCCTGATTCAATGAATTGCTGGCGGCGTTCTTCGCGGGTGATGATAGGCGCAGTATTCATTTCAACCATTGAGCCATCTCATTCGTTCTGGTTTGGAAACCCACTCGGTAAAGTAACGCACCACTTCAGGCAGTTGGTCAAACTTTTCACGCACTTTTTGCTGGCGGCGTTCGGTCACCAGTTGCCCGCTTGGATTGCGCCGCGTGATCGTGACCGTATCTTCGTACTCAATCAGTTCGCCTTCGGGAGTTCGCAGGTAGAGAATCTCGCCTCGCCGGTCGTGTCCAACGGCTTCGGGGGTGGCCATAAAGATTTCGTAATCAAGTGGTTTGCCCGCCTGCCGCTCGATGCGCATTTCTTCATCGGTTTTCTTTTGCAGGAGCAAAACGCTGGTCTGTGTGCCCGTGTACGGCTCGAAGGTGACTTGCGGTAAATCCACGCTGGCGATGACCCGTGCCCGCTTGAGAATCCAACGGCGGATGAACGCCAGCCCAGGGTTAGAGAGAATGCTATCGGGCAAGACAATTGCCAGCCGTCCGCCTGGCTTCAGAAGTTGCAAACAACGCTCGATGAATAATTGCTCCGGCGGCATCGAAGCGCGGCGCGCCCCGTTCTCCATCTCAAAGGTGGACAACTCGAACTGTGCCAGGATGTGGGGATCGTCAATCGGTATCTTGGAGCCAAACGGCGGATTGGTAAGAATAATATCGAAACTGCCCAATTTAATGTGTTTAGTGATTTCACCCGTCCACTCACCAGGCGGCAAAAGCGAGTTGGCATGATACACGTTGGTCGAGCCGTCGCCGTGCATCACAAGGTTCATTTGCGCCGCCCGCACTAACACAGGATTGAAGTCTATACCCGAAAGATACTGATTGGCGGTTTCTCGCAGTAGTCTTATGGTTTCTTCCAGCGCCTTGCTCTCGTTCTTCCATTTGGCGCGTTGGACGGATTCCAAATACTCACGCCATATATTCATTACCGAAACGAGAAAGCCGCCCGTACCACAGGCAGGGTCAAGGATGCGGAGTTTCAGCCATTTATCGCGCGGATAAGTAGCCAGTGTCATTCGCGCCGCCATCTCGCAAACGTTACGCGGCGTAAAGAATTCACCCCTATCGCCGCGCAGGTTGCTCCCTACAAGTTGTTCATAAGCCGCGCCCTTGACATCTGCAAGCGTTTGCAGGAGCGAGTAACGTTGAAGTTCGCCGACAACGTATGCCAGAACTCGATTGTCCAAGCGAATCTGTTCATCCTTGGCAAAGATGTATGGATAGCGAGTTTTTACCTCTTCAAACAGTTGGTCAATCGTCTGTTTCAGCCGCCTTTGCCCGATTTCGGAACGGCGCTCATCGTTGCTGATGAAGAAACGCATTTCGCCTGTGGAGGTATCTTCATCATAAACCTTGCAGAAAATCAATTTGAGCAATTCTTGAAATGCGGGTTCTTTCTGTAACCCCTGGTTACCGTAAATGTAGTTGTGACAGCGTTTGAAGATGGCAATCAGTTCTTCGTGGGCAGGGACCAGTTCAGAAAACGTGATAGGCTGAGGGGCTTCATACCCGAAACGTGGGATGTCGGTTGCTTCGGCAAAATAAACTTCACCCGCATCAGAAACAAGCCGCTCCCAAACTTGGAGTTCTGAGCCAATCCACATTCCAAAGCGGGCATTGGGACAGGCGGCAAGATAAGATTTCAGTTGTTCAACGCCGTTATCTCGGTCGGTGGGGCGAACTTCTTCCCGTTTGCACTCGACGATAATCTTGATGTTTTCTTGTTTGTGGTCGGTGCGAGGCGGGAAAATGGCAATGTCCACCCGCTTCTTACTGCTGCCGAGGTTGACGGTAAACTCGATTTCAATGTCTGCCTTGTTGTAGCCGTAGTCTTCCAACAGGCTGCGCGCTATGCGCTGGCGAACGTGTTCTTCAGGCGTATCAGGGCGAAGTTTGCCAGTTACAACACATTGCAGTTTTCCAGGAGGGATCAGTGTAATTGCTTCTTCTGCCATTGTTCATCCTTATTCTCTGTGCTGTACTGATGTGCTATTAACCGGCTTATCGGTTGGTTTCGGCGGAAGTGGCTTATTTAGCGTCCTTGACGCTTTTCTAACCAGCGCTGCAGAGAAGCGGCGCTTTCGCCGGAGGGAATACCCAGCAGGAGATGTTCAATGCTGATGTCCTCGTCCAGGTCTGGCCAGTGAATGCCTTCTCCATCCCCGATCAGGCGAAAATTCCGGCGCTCTTCCGGCTTGCCGTGGAGCAGGCGTGGAAAAAATGCCAGTGGAACGGACAGCGTTCGTCTATCTTGCAATTCCACAACAAGGGCGTTGTCCTCAACACGCACTTGTTGGGCATAAGGTGCGCGAAAGAAACGATAAGGCCCGATTTGCATCACAATTGGCGTCATCATTCTTGATTATATGCCATAAAACCCGCAATACAAGGCGTGTTGTATTGCGTAAATCGCCCAAAAACGCACGAAAACTGCGCGTTTTCAGCCCCGTAAGGGGCAAAAAACACGCAATACAACTGTGGTATTAAAACTGGAATTTCAAGTCTCTGAGCATATCAACCGTGTTCACCCAACTAACACCTATTCGCTCACAAACATTGGGTATCTTAATTTTCTTGCCTCCTACCTTACCGTTTGAATTAAGTTCTTCTTTTCTTATCCTTTCTTCTGTAACGACAATAAGCTGATGGGCTTTAGCGTATGCGATGACAATTGGATCGGCGCAACCAAGGAAACCTTCTGCAAGGTGATCCTCATAAACGCCCATCACCAGATTAGCAATATTTCTCAACTCTGACCAGGTTTTTTCGTCTGGCAAGAGAAATAATTCATCATGGTATTGTTTTGCCCATCTGACTAAATCATCTTCCTCCTTGTGATTCACAATCTCGTTGAAGACTGGCTGGATACTACAGAGGAGTTTCTTCTGACTCCACTGTATAAGAGCATTCCAAAAAGAAGGAGCGATATCAAAAGCGTACCACCCCTTACTTGGCTCAATGAAAGCATTGGTGTCCAGGCAATACTTCATAACCGCCCTTGTTTGTATCTTGCGAATGCCTTTTCAAGGGTTGCGATGTTTGTGTTCAACAATCGCGCCGATTCAAGATAAAGCGCTCTTCCCTGTTGTAGCGCAGAAAAAATCTCACTGACCAAGGTTTTGCTGTTGCGCGCCTGCCATGTAGCAAAGAAGTTTCCCCCGCCTTTTTTTTGATCGTTGACACGCTGAAGATTTCTAAAGGCTTCCTGGTAAGTTGCTCGAAAAGTCGGTTCATCGAGTGCGTCTAATTCGTAAGCGCGCAAGAGAATGACCAGAGGGCTGACCCTAAATTCCTCGGCAAACTGCTGAGCGGAGTTGAGAACAGCCGGAATAGATTGGTCATGGAGATCCCACTTCTTCAGGAAAACCTGCTTTGGGACAAGCAGTTCTGCTGCAATCCGATTACAAAACCGTTCAATTTCCGGTAGATGTATAGGATTTTCGACAGTGAAGGGGTTGGAAATTCCCTCTTCTCCAATCCAGAGGTGAGCCAACTCGTGGGCCAGGGTAAAGATTTGTCCGGCGATGCTGTCCTGGGCATTGATGAATACTAGGGGAGCATATTCGTCTCGCAAATTGAAACCGCGAAACTCCTCCAAATTCAACGGGCGATGATTATCGGACAGCACAACACCATTGCGAATAACCACGATGCCTGTTTTCTCTGCGTGTTCCACTAATCTGCGTAAATGCTCTTGCCAGTTTTTTAGCCGGTAAGCAGTGGGGGATGGAAGGTTTAATGTAGAACGAATATTCTCGGCAATTAACTCGGGTGGGTCTTCGAGGGAAAATTTTCCTACGAAATCCAGAGGGGCAACAGATTCCTCAATCCGCCATTCACGCAACCAGGCTTGTTTGCGCCTGGCATCGTTTAATACGGCTTCAAGATCAGGGCTAAAGCGTCCTGGTCTGGAGTGAGGTAGCGAGCGGAAATCAGGAATAGCAGAAACCGTTTGTGGTGGTTGAGATAGGAACAAATACCCTAAAGGGACATGGAGAGTTTTGCTCAGTTTCTCAAGTTGACGAAAAGTAGGAGCCGATTCACCACTCTCCCAACTTTGAATGACTTCCGGCTTAACCCCTATTTTTTGAGCTGTATTGGCGTAATCCAGCCCCACACGTTCCCGCGCCCATTTCAACATAGTTGGGGTGATCTTGACTCGAGACGATAGGGAAGTGACTTCAGAGGAACCCATATTTTTATTATACATTGCCCCTAAAAACACGCAATACAACTGAACGGCTTGCACCGGCGGTTTGATTCTGGTATGCTACGGGCAGACGTGCACCGCAAGCCCTGCCCCGGGGAGGTGTGCGTTTTGCTTTAATTCAATCTTTACACGAGGAGGTGCAAAATGACACTTACGGATCGCTTGACACTGATGTATCTGCGGCTGCGCAACCGCACCGCCGAACTGGACGAGAAGGCGCTGCTGATCGCCCTGTTCGTGCTCGCGGCTGTCGTGGGCTTGTCCCCACTGGGACAGGCCATCGCCGCCAAGTTCCAGCAGATGGCGGCGCAATTAGGCAGTTAAGGGGACGGAGATGTTCCGACGGCTGTGCCGCAGGACGGCCGAACTGGACGAAGCAGCGCTGGCCCTGCCCGTCCTGCTCCTGGTCAGCCTGGCGCTGGTGAACCTGGCGCTTTTGGGCTTTGCGGCGGTGAACGCCGGGAATGCCGCCGAATACGGGGCGCGGATGGGCAGCGTAGCCCTGGCGAACCAGCCCGGAGAGGCCTACTCGGCCGCGCTCACGAAAGTCAACGCCGTGCGGGTCGGCAGTTACACGGTGAGCGTGAGCGGCGGCGGACGTCCGGGGGCACGCATCGAGGTGGCGGTGACCTACCGCGTGCCGAACTACTTCGGCGGACTGGCAAGCCTGTTCGGAGTGAGCACGCCGTCCCAATTCCAGGGGACGGCGCGGGCGTACTTCCGTCAGGAGGGCTGGTGATGCGTTTTCACAAGCCTGAGCGAGGGTCAAGCCTGGCCTGGGCAGCGGTGTTCCTGGCGGTGGTGGTGGTTCCGCTGATGCTGCTGGTGGGCGACGGGACGCGGCTGTGGTACGTGCGCACGCGGCTTGCTCAGGCGGCCGATGCCGCGTGTGCGGACGTCTCGTGGAGCGTGGGCGACCGGCTGACCTGGCAGCGGTTGCGGGACGACCGCTACCTGGCGAACTGGTATCTGGTGGGGCGGGCGCAGAACACCTTCTACCAGATGCTGGCGGAGAGGACGGCGGTTGAGTATGTGCCGTCGTTGGCGCTCAACCTGGACTGGGACAACGCGCGGGTGCAGTGTCGGGCGCAAGCGCGGGTGCGGCTGACGATGATCCCGAATCAGGAGGTGACCGTCCGAGCCACGATAGGCGCCAGGATGCGCTTTGCCACACCCTGACGTCAGACCGTTCCCCGGGGCAGTCTGACGTCACTGGGGCGTCGGATGCTCACACTCCCGACGTGGAGGTGAGCGATGACGAAGGCGCTGGCAGGCGCGATGTGGGCGCTGCTGGTTCGGGTGGCGCTCACGGTGATCGTGGGACGGTTGATTGTCGAGGCGCTGATGGGCTACTATGCGGGCATTACCCGCACCCTGATGCGGTTGCTGCAGTGACCGGCAAGGGAGGGTCGGCGCTCACTGGGGGCGCACCCCTCGACCACGACCGTATCGGCAGGAGGTGCAATGGAGATTGACGTGAGTGAGATCAAGAAGGGTAACCTGATTCTGGTCGGAATCGGGCTGGCGCTTTTGCTGGGGCTGATGTTCCTCGGACGGGCGTTCACGCCCGAGGGCAACCGCCTGCTGACGTGGCAGGAATGGCAGGTGCGCAAACTCCGGCAAGCCTATCGCGCCGAACGGCTGGCACTGTTGGAGGACACCAATCGCTTGGCGGAACTGCTGGAAAGCGGTGTGCCCGATCCGGCGCGGGCGCAGGTCGTGGTGCAGGGCGTACGCCGTGACCTGGCGGAGGGAAAGGTGGAAACGCTGGCGGATGAGCGGCAGCGGGTGGCGGACGCGGCGCAGGCGGTGCTGGATTGGGCGAGCGGGATCGGTGATTACAACGCCGCGGTGGAGGCGGTGCAGCGGGCGCTGGAGGCGCTGGGCAATGGTGGATGACTTGCGGTTGCGCATGCTGGATGATTTGCTCGCGGCCGAGCGCAATTTTCGCGACCTGGCGGAGCGCAAGGTACGGGCGCTGACGGGGGTGCTGACCGAACTGGCGTACCGCCTGGCAGGGGAGAAGCTGGAGCAGATGCGGCAGTTGGACCCGTCCGCGCCGAGCAGTTGGAAGCCGGAGGAGTGGCGCAGTTTCTTCCTCTCGATCTCGCTTACTTCGCAGGGGGAAGGCTGGGGCAAGGCCAACGGCAGCGGACAGGCGGCGGAGATTGCCGCTTTGCAGGCGAAGATCGCCGCGCTGGAGCGGGAACTGGCGCGGGTGCGGGAAAGGGGGTATGAGGTGCCGCCGGTAGAGCGGGTGGCGCAGGTGAACCCGCTGCTGGTATCCGCCGGGGAAGGACGGCTGGCGGGCTTCACGCTGCCGAAAATCCCCAAAGCCTGGGAGCACCGCTGGCAGGTGCGGGCGGAGATGAGCAAGGCGGATGCCGAACTGCACCTGAAGCGGCGAGGGATGGTGCTGAAGTGCCTGGCAGAGGGCTTGAGCGTGCAGGTGGAAATCGGGCGGTATGTGGGCGATGCCACCGGAGCGCAGTACCGCAGCGGGGCGATCCGCAGGGTGTTCGAGGCGCTGGAGGAGAGCGGGCTGATCGTGCGCCAAACGCTCACCCTGCAGGTGACGGGCAGCCTGCCGACGCGCCTGGCGGTGGCGCGGCTGAGCGAGGAAGGGAAGCGGTTTTGCCGGGCGCTGGGCTGGCCGGTGGTGGAAAGCGATTGGGAGCGCCTGATCCGCTTGCATGAAGGCGAGAAGCAGGAGGGGCACACCCTGGCGGTGCTGCTGTTCGCGTCCGCTGCGCGGCTGCGAGGCTGGACGGTGGAGGTGCTGCCCGAGGTGAACGGGAATGCCCGCCCTGACCTGGTAATCACCAGGGGAGAGCAGCGCTTGTATGTCGAGGTGGAGACCGGTACGCGCCTGCATGAGGGAAACGCCAAATGGCGCATGAATGCGGAACTGAACGGCGGGCGGGTGGCACTGGTGGCGCGCAACGTGGAAGAGCGCGGGGTGCTGGTGGCGGACTGCCGTCATGCGGCAGAACACGGACACGCCACGGATGTGGAGACGCTGATCGCGGGCAGGCTGGTCGCGGTGAGCGAGGGTGATCCGCTGTGGGCGGAAGAGTGGTGAGTTGCATGAAGCGAAAAGTTTGTTATAATCTGGTTAGCAGATTAGGGACGACCACAAGTCTCCCCAATGCGCTGGCTACCCGCCAGAGCCTGCCCTGTCCGCTTGAGGGCGTGATCAAAGGCTCTGGCGTATTTTGTTTTCGGCCCGGCAGAGTGCCGGAATGCGGTGCAAGTCCGCACGGGTCAACTCCGCACGGTGGCCACAAGCCCTGTGAGGACGTGGAACGTTAACAACGGGTGACGCGGGCGCTCCGCTTTGGGATCCCCGCCTGCGGTGAGGGGGGACGGCGGACGGGGATCCCAAAGACAGGAGGTGAACCGTGAATCCCCAAATGGCGTTTGCGCTTGCGGCGCTGTTGCTGGTCGTCACGCCGATACTGTTCCTGGGCGGCTTGCTGGCGCTCAAGGTGCTGCTCATCCTGGCACTGAGCCGGGATAACGAAGAGCGCAAAGCGGCGCTGGTGAGCGTGCTGGCTGGGGCGCTGAAGCGCAAATGATCGTTCCACGAGATGGGCTACCCGCTCATCTCTCTCTTCACTCCGCACAGTGCCCTGTGCGGGTGCAAATCCCGCAGGAGTGACCTGCCCGCAAGGGCGCAGCACCTTAACAAGGTTATATCGCTCGCCTGCACTCGTTCTCTTTCGGGCAGCCGCACCTGCCCGCCGATCCATACCCCATGGGTCGGCGGTGCGGCGCCGACCCGAAGGAGGATAACTATGGGCACTTGGTTCTGCCGCGTCTGTGGCAAATGGCATCGCCACGCGGTCATGGCGAGACGCGAGGATACCGGGCAGGACGAGGATATGTGCGTCAAGCAGTGGCAAAAACGCTGCCCGCACGAGTATCCCAAAACCGTGCAATCGGGAAACAGCGTGTTCACCTATTGCCCGTATTGCTTCAAAGTCCTCTCGCGCAAGCGTCTCCGCTAATCCTTTCCAACCCTGCCACTCCAGGGAGATCACACAAATCTCCCTGGCGGGGTGGCGCCAGGGAGAGAAAGGAGAATGACCATGAACGGCGAAATAGCCAAGCGATTACTCAAAGCCGCTCGGGGCGCTGAAACCGGCGACATCCGCTTGCGGGATCGCTTCACGGTGCGCCACAACGGTCAACCGGTCACGATTTTTGAAGTCTGGTCGTGCCAGACCAACCGGCGCAATCCGCGCACCTACCAGGTCGTCCATCTTCCAAAAGGCTGGCGCTGCACCTGCCCGGACTTCGAGAAACACGGGGAAAAATTCCCGTGCAAGCACATTCTATATGTGCAGGCGCTGGGGGAGGTGTGACATGCCCAGGATTGTGCTGACCGCGGACGAGGTGTATTGCGACCTGTGTAACAAACATGTACCGCTGAATCCGGCGCCGATGGTCGGCAGTTATGTTCTGTGTCTCGACTGTCTGGAAAAGGTCGAACCGGGCTGGCGGAAGCAGATCACTCCATTGCTGGAGACGATCTGGCGAGATCAAATGGCGAGCATGGCGAGCGAGTAACACCCCGGCAGGGCCACAAGCCCTGCCCAACCGCAAACTCCACCCTGCAGAGAGCCTTTGGGCGGTGCAAGTCCGCCGGGGTGATGTCCCGCAAGGGGTAGCACATTAACAATCGCATAGGCGGAACGGACATGATCACCTCAGGCCGCACGGTTCCTCTCCGTCCATGACCGCGGTCATGGGTGGAAGGGAGCCGTGTGGTCTCCCCCTGACGCCGCAGGGCAAACACCCATTGCCCCCGGCGGCGGACGGGGGCACGAAACCATTCGTGGAGGTGGATCATGTTCAAAGACCTTTTGGCACAATTAGCCGTCCCATTCCACAGCGGACTGGTGGAATGGAAACCGCAGGCGATCAGTGCGGACAAGCAACGCGCCCTGGCCGCGGCGTATGTGGATATGCGCGAGTATGAGGATCGTCTGGATCAGGTATATCCGGAGTGGGAATCCTCGGCGCAGTTCCTGCTGACGGGCGACAAGGTGGCGGCAGTTGTATCGCTGACGCTGGACGGTGTGACGCGGGTGAACGTGGGTGAGTCCAAACTGAGCGATGAAAACGCCTTCACCAGCGCTTTTGCGCAGGCATTCAAACGCGTCTGTTCCGACTTTGGTCTCGGGCGCTATCTCTATCGCTTGCCCCAAGAGTGGTGCACGTATGACGAGAAGCGTCGAGCGATCATCAACCCACCCGAGTTACCGGTGTGGGCATGTCACCCTGACGAGATCGCCGTCGAGACTCAGGTTACCGCGCCCGCCAAGCCTGCCGATGAGACGCTGGCCGAAAACCTGCGCAAACTGGGCTTTGAGCCTGAGCCAGCGGAAGCCGAAACTGAGCAGGCGGGAGCCGCCGCAGCCGAGCCGGGGTCAACGGTCGTCCACTTTGGACGATACAACGGCAAGAGCCTAGCGGAGATCTGGGCGTTGGGCAAGGAAGGTCAGGGCTGGGTGCGCTGGTGTGCATCGTTGGACGGCAAAGGGTTCAACACCAAGAACGACACGAAGAACGTCCATTTGCAGCGCATGGCGCGGGCGTTCCTCAGCCTGCAATCCGCCTATGCGGGCTAGTCCCTGCGGGAATAGAGCCGGGCTTACCCAGCCCGGCTCGCTTTTTATTTTATGTAGTGTCAACAGGGGAAAGTAAGATTTTTAGGTTGTCTTTAGTATTGTAAAAAGAATTTGTTCAGTTATAACTTGAATATCGTTTTCTGTTGTCATCCGTCCTATGGATATCCGTATGGAAGATGATGCCTGTTGTCGAGTAAGCCCAATTGCTAGCAAAACATGAGAGGGCTCAAGAGCACCAGTATTACAGGCCGATCCTGTGCTCATCATTAGTTGAGGAAGTCGAGCAAGTAAAGCATCCGCTTCTTCTCCCTCAAACGTTAAACTACTTGTATTCGGAAGGCGAGGCGCAGCACGAGCATTGATTCGAAGATTCGGAATATTCTTTAGGAGATCTTTCTCTAACTCATCCCGTAAGGATTGCATTCTAGCACTTTCTTTAGGCATTTCGGCAATCGCTATTTCGCAAGCCGCACCGAAGCCAACAATTCCTGGAACATTTAAAGTTCCGGCTCGTAGGCCGCTCTCTTGTCCACCTCCTTCTAACATGGGACGAATGGGGATTTTCCGTTTCCCCCCGCGAACGTAAAGCGCACCAATGCCTTTGGGACCGTACATCTTATGGGCACTAAGTGAAAGCAAGTCCACTTCCCATTCATTCACATCCACTGGAATTTTTCCAGCCGCTTGGGCAGCATCCGTGTGAACAAGAGCACCGTAATGGTGAGCTATTGAAGCAATTTTTGAAATGGGTTGTAAAGTACCAATTTCGTTATTAGCACTCTGAATAGAAACAAGAAAAGTATTTTCATCAAGTGCTTTTTCTAGATCGGAAAAGCGCACTATACCATTTTCATCTACAGGTAAAATTACAACCTCAAAACCTCTTTCTGCAAGACGTTTACAAGGCGCAAGCACAGCCTTGTGCTCAATGGCACAGGTAAGGATTTTTCGACGTGTAACAGGCGCATACTCCGCAGTTCCTAAAATTGCAAGATGATTGCTCTCAGTAGCACCGGATGTAAAGAAGATTTCACTTGGCTGAGCATTTATCAAATTTGCTACCCGTTCGCGAGCTGTTTCTACAGCCAAAGCTGCCTTGCGCCCTAACACGTGCAGTCCATTTGCCGGATTTCCATAAATTTCCGTGAAGTACGGTAACATCGCTTGTACAACTCTTGGATCGCAAGGTGTCGTAGCGTTATAGTCAAGGTAAATTGGTTGTTTTACGGGCTTCATATTATTTCATATTCTAGTTTTTCATCATATTGCCGATACTCGGAATCAAGAATATAAAGCTGATCCCAAACTAATTGCCGCAATTCAATGGCAGGACGAACACAAAAGATCTCAAATTCTTCGGTTGTGATTTCTCCATGAGGAAATTGTAATTTCATCAGGCCACTTGCAATAAGACGTATAGCCTCCTCATTACGCGTGTACAGTTTCTTTCCCTTTAAATGAAGCCTGCGATTTACATATTCATTTGCAATTATGTCTTCGCGCAACGCAAGTAATGCGTCCCCAAAGAAATCAGATTTTAATCCTATCCCTTGTGCAAAGGATTCGCTACTTAATTTGCGGATTTTCCATCCGGGTAAAATACCTCGAAGACGGTCAATAAAGGCTGTCTCTTGTAAGAATTCAGGTAACTCTTTAACAATTGGATAATTGATTGGCTGTTGCTGATTGTCCAAAAGTATGTTTGCTAACATTACCAAGCTGCATGAACTGGCCGTTTCATACAGTCCTCCTCTTGTTAATTTGCCATTTGCTAAAAATCCCTTTAAGCCGCCTACAATTTCTTGCGGTCTTTCAAATTTTATTGTTTGAACTTCATCCAACACAACTACGGCGAAGCGGGCTAATAATCCCCATTGTCCGGTAGCATTATTAACAAATAATACTGCAGGAGAGATATTTCCGCCGCTTACAAGGCGGACTCGAGGATTGATATTTTCGTAAAGATAACTCTTTCCAGTTCCTTTTGGGGCAAGTTCCAATAGGTGAAGATTCTTTTCCACAAGAGGGAGCAAACGACAGAGCAAATAAGTTTTTTCGCGTTCATTGAAAGCCCAAGGGTTGTATCCCATGGAGGTCAATAGCAAAGCACGCCATTCATCCAAAGAAAAAAACGCTCTCTTCTGTTTGAACAACTCTAAATTTAAAATGGCTTGCATTGGTTTGAAAGAGACAATTGCAACCCCTTCTTTAGTTGCAATAAGTTCCGTCACTCCCCACATACCTTGTTTGAGTAAATCGGGAAATTCCTCAACAATTCCATCATTGATATAGACTTCATGCAACCCAAGAAGTTTGAGTTGTGCTACCCGTTCCTTTCGTTGTTTTGTAAGAACAACTTCTACTTCTACAGGAGTTAAGATTTTTATGACTTCCCCATTTAGGAGTCGGTTTTTTATGACGTTTGCTTCATTAGGGAGAGGCAAATAACGATCAGCCCAAGATTGAATTTTATCTAGTTCTTCTTGGGTAACTTTACCTTCGCCAGGTGCTAGGCTATCTAAAACCCATTCCGCTACGTAGGCGGGAACATTTCGCCTCATCAATTGGCTGCTGGGTAGGCGTCTTTTATCTATTGCTAAACGTCCAAAAACATTTTTTACTTTTTCATTGAGTGCTTCTTGCGTAAAGGGGTTCATAAATTCAGTTCCTTGAATAGATCATCAGATTTTTGATATAGAACCTGAACCTTCAAGTCAGGGGTAATCTCTTCGGTGAAATTTCTGCCATTGGGTAAAGAAAATATTATTCTGGCAGTTAAGTTTCCTACACTCGACTTCTTAGGCCAAGGAGTAAGATTTTTTTCGAATTCTTGCTTTTTCAATGGTGGGATGGTCTCATTGATACTAATCTTTTCAAAATAATTTTCACCGAATAATTCAATATCTTGGCATACAAGTGTAATATGACTGGGATTGATGATGGAGACGAAAAGTTTACCAGCCATGTCTTCTTCACCTTCACCAATGATAGAAATTTCAGGTTCGGGTATTTTAGCGTCACGCTCAAATAAGAGCCAGGGAACGATGACCTCTTCAGGGAATAACCCGCCATGGGGGTAGGCTTCGTAATCATTTGAATTCCCAAAACAGGACTCATTCCATGCAATACGTAAATTATGTCTTATCCCAAAGCGTTCCCCGTAGAGCTCAACCCATTCTTCATCTTCATTAATTTCAAAACCACATACCGGAAAGTGGCGTTGAAAAGTACCCCATGCTGCACGTCCGTGAAACAGCATATCATCTTCAATGGGTAATTGACGCGGTGAACGACTGTTCATCAATCGGCCGTGGTCACTGGTAATCAAGACATTTAGGCGAATTTGATCAGGTACTTTTTTTACAATTTCTTCGATTTCCTGCGCTATCATTCGAAGTTCAGAAGAGACCATTTTCTCGAGTTTGTCTCTCTGTGCGAAGTGATAGGCTTTATCAGGTTGTTCTAAACGCCAGAACCAAATTTTTCCAGGCTGAATTTGTTGTAATTTCTTCCCTGGAGAACAATTACTTGGTAAAGTCTCACCAAGCAGATTCATTTCATCTACAAGATATGGCGGAACGCCTCTTAAAAGGGCCTCCTTAGCAAATTCAGTCACTGTAGGAAGTGTTGAGAAGCAGTAAGATTTCTGCAAAAGAGTCAACCGATTAGACGTCTCAGATATCATTTGGAGAAATTGATCTACATCCCATATGGGCATTCCATCTAAAATAACACAAAAGGTGACTACATTAGAGTCAGAAGGATGTGAGGATAAGTGAGCAAATTTTTGATAAGTTATGCCCTGCCCTTCAAGCAGCCATTTTGGATATCGCTCAAGCAACCAACGGGCAAAATTTTGCGCGAGTTTAAGGACAATTTGACGTGAATTTTCATCGCCGTAAGATGCCTGCCAGCGGCGATATGGAAAATATTCCTTCTCGAACCAAGACAAAACAGCACTTTCTTCCTCGGGCAAGGATGAAGGAATAGGAGGCGGAACATGTTTTTCTAGCTCAGATAAAATTTGATTGGAAACAAAAGGCTGTATCGCCTCCAGAATTTTGCGGTCAAGTACTTGTGGATTGTTCTTAAGATACTCTGAGGTCAGAAGGGCCAATTCTTTACGCAGAAATAGAGGCAGTGGTAAGGTTTTCGCCTCTATAAAGAAAGTTCCTTGGCTGGAGATAATAAATTTCATCCATGCCTGTTTGAGCTCATCCAATAATTGGGAAGGCAATTCGATGGGAAATTCTTTTAGGTGCTTTATAAATGGCTTTTCTGCACCAAGCCATCGCCATAACAAAGACCTTGCATGATCAACATCTTTAGCACGGTAAAGTTCTTTAATAACCTCTTCCTCGGCATTTTGTTCCATTAACGAAGCAAATTTCCCAAGAATTATTTTCTCAGCGGGAGAGGGATTATTTACCAACCACCAGATTAACCAGCGAGCGGCATGTTCAAGAGAGGATTCACCGTGCCATAGAGAATTGTCTGTTGGAAAACAGGCACTTAAAACATGAACGATAGATATTTCCTCAGGCGAAACAAATTCTTTGTCAATTTTTTGAGCAATCTCTCTGGCTTGCTCAGCAGTTAATTCGGGAAAAACCTGTCTCAAAACCTTTGAAGGTGATTCAACTATCCGTACATGGATATTGCGCAAACTATAAAAGGCTTCTGCCCATGCACATAAATCTGATCCACGGATAAAGAGTTTTTCTCCCGAAGTAGCATAACGAAGAAAATCTACTTCGGTCTCAATCAGAATGAAATCCATTGGGTTTGAGACATCACCGTCAGGATCGAGAAGTATATCCATCATCGTTAAAATTTCCCCATTAATTCTTGTAATCGTTTCAGGCAATTACGGCGTGCTTCATCATCCAACTTCAAGAACAAAACTTCTATTTTCCTTATAATGTCCTTTTCTACTTTCAGTTGTAGTGCTTGAATCAGTTGATTCAATTTCTCCCGGTCTTCGATTGGGAGAAATTCTGGGGGCTTCAGAGCGATATCTAATAATTCATTGGGTTGAGCATCACTGGAATAACGGCTGTTAAGATCTATCAACCATTGGCGGGCTTTTTGCTCTTCCTGCTGGCGAGTAGCGTCTATTTTCCTCCGTTCTTCTCCAAGTATTTCACGCTGTGATTTGCTAAGGATATTCGAGTACTTCTTCTCAATTTCAGCGATCCGCTGATCTTTTGAATCCAGATCAGACGGTGTACGAGATGGCATATAGTCAAGAACCCGAAGCTCATCAAAAAAGCCTTCAAGACGCTCAATCGAGGTCTGAATTTCTAAAAATCGGTGATATAAGGGTGTGTCCTGTGTTTGATCCATATTTTTTAAAAGGAGATCCTTTTGTTTCTTCAATTCAGAAAGGCTCTTTGCTGTTTCAACTGCCTCAGGGAGCCTCTCGACCAATTGCTCAAATTGTTGAATCCGAGTTTCAATCTTTTCTAGTTTGCTCTTTCGCAAATTTTCTGTTCGCTGTGAAAGGTTACTCAGTTCATTCAGCCGTGTTCGGTACTGGTATAAACTCGCCAATCTCGCTGACTCATCCATACTATTGATTTCAGCTACAATGGGTTTTTCGTCCTCTGCTTGTCTGAGTTCCAAAAATCGTTGGTCGAGTTGATCCAGAGCACTTTGAACCTTATGAGCAAGAATAGGGAAACGTTTTAATTCTCTTAATGCTTTTTGTAGTTGATTTTTGTGTTCTGTGTAATGACTTAAATCATTGAGTTGAGAATACCGGTTGCATAAATTCTCCAGTTGCTCTTCTAAAGACTTCTCCCACTCTTTTCGCAAAATATCTAAGTGGGGCTTTGATGGAACCACTAAATCAGGAACTTGGACCTGGTGCAAAAATTTTTCCAATCCAATCAACTTTTCAAAATCGGCTGATTGTAATCGCGAGAGCCAATCCTCGATTTGTTGGTCATATTTTTGTGCTATGTCAAGATGTTGTTCGAGCAAACGACAATATGACTCGATCAATTCTGCCTTATTTTGGGGTAACTTGGGATGGGATTTTATTTGTTTAAATTTTGAGAGGATTCGATGCGCTTCATCAATACTGAAAGGCGGATCCTTCTTCTTGATTCGATCTATAATCCTATCAATTTCCTCGAATTGTTCATCAAGGTTGATACGACGAACCGCAAATCCTTGGGTGATTAATGTATCAAGGAATCCTTTAGGGCCTTTCGCGTTGTTAAAGATTTCTTTGAATTCTCCTAATGTTTTGACTCTTCCTCCAAGACTCAATTGGATTTCATAACGGTGGAAACCAATCCATGCGGCAAGGAGCAAAGTCAGAGTGTTGTAATCATGCCCATAAGGAGGATTGAGGAGTTCAACAAGCACCCCTTTGGCTAGGGTTTCTCTGCCATCAGGAGGGAAAGCGTTTTCTAAACGATTCCAGGCTTCGCGAAGCGCACGAGAGGTTGGCTCCTTTACTCTGAAATTCTCTGGGTCTAGTAAGCCCCATTTCTTAATCAGATATTCTTGAACCACCACATACTGCATGTCTTTGTTCTTTAGGTTCTGAATGCCGGACCCTACTGTGTCCCCAAACAGACCGCGAGATATATTTTCTACTGCCGTCCGTAAATGATTTACTCCTTTGGAAAAGACCGGCTTGTCTGAAAACTCTACACGATATGGATAAGCCTGACGATAGCATTCTCGTAAGACTTCTTTGATAGAATATCTATTGAGAGTTTGAACGGATGTCAAATACGCCCTGGGCAATGCATATTCATGAATTTGCCGCGATAAATCAGGGTAGTGTTCAGAATCGCCTAAAAGTTCGAAAAGGCCCATTTTTATTTCTGTGTCAGCACGGCTTTGCTCGTCCTTCAATATTATGGAGCCAATTTTTTCGCGCTGGTTCAAATCCAGACTGTCAAGGGCTATTTTTCGCCGAGCGGCATTTAATAAACCGGGATTTACCTTATTGGGTAAAACAATCAAAATCGGTAATGGGTGTGGTTTTGTGTCTAAAACGGAATCCAGCAAGGCTTGGGCATTTTGACGAAGCCATAACTTTTCCTCTTCACTACTAGCCAATAACCAGACGATAACTCCGCGCGGGCTTTCCTCTATCGTATCGTTTGGTCCAATGCGATATTGGGAGGTTAATTCTCGCAGTGTCTCGATATTGAAAAAGTCTTTTGTTAAGACTACTTGTTGGGGCGCCCAATCATCTGGATGTCCAAAGGTCTGAGAAATTGTAAAGGAGGGAATGGCTTTAGCAATCTTCTCCAGTAAGGAGCGGTCCACAGGCGTTTTTTGCACTGCCTCTTCAATGATTCGGTCCGCTTCAGGAGAGCGTGCCCCCACAGGGAAGAACGAATAAAAATTACCGTTTTTTTGGATCACTCGACCCTCGGCTAGTTCTCTCAATAGGGAGGAAACCTGGGCGGAACCTAACCCAGACAAATCACTCAGCAGTTCAATTTGGTCGCTCCCTCTTCTTACTTGCGAACTAAGTTCACTCACCCTAAGTTCACTCACCGCACGCTGAAGCAACAAAGCCTTCAACACAGCTTTATGATTCTCAGTAAGATCAATGGGAGGATTCTCTAGAGCAGTCCGATACGCTTCATACCATTTCTTGGAGATTTGCTCTTCAAAGAAATCTACCAATTCAATGGCAAAAATAAAGTTGGGAGTTCCATCCTCGCGTTCGGCAGGTTGGTCACGAATACCTTTGCTCCAACGATCCCGCACAAAATGCAAAGCCGTTCGCGGATTTTCCCCTGCTCCGGCCTCGAAAGTGTGGGTAGAAAGGATAGCCGTAGTTAGTGGATGAAGGGGATAACATCCACGCACGATAACCTTTTCAACCATGTTATGGTCCCATTTCAAAGTCTCACTATAGCGCTTTGGAAAATACGTGAACAAGGTTTCGCGATTACGCACCATGGTTGACTTAACCTTTTGCCTGTTACACCAGGCATTCCAGAAAGCTTCATCCTGCTTGAGATAAGCGTCCAGCACCCCTTCCATGAGCGAGAAAAGACGGGCGCGTTTATATTTCGGTAAACGATCTAACTCTCGTTTCACATCTTCTCGCCTGTTGCCCTGGGCGTATGTTTCCACCACACTTTCAATGTCCAACTGAGTAAAAGCCAGGAAGGCGCTTTTCCCCGGATGATTACTAATGCCATTGAGTAATTCCTGTAACTTTCCAGGAGTACGAGAGGTGGCGTATTTTTGAAGAAACAGGCTGAATTCATCAAACAGGATTAAGAGTCCACCCAGCTTATTGGGCTCGCAAACTTCGTCCACCACCCAATCAATTAATTCGGATAAGTTTAATTCCCGCCCAAAGTCTGGATAGAGTCCTATAGCATGTTTGATGGCTTCACGAATGAGTTCATAACTTCCTGTTTTTCGAAGATCTTGACGCAGAATGGCTAAATCGGTATGCTCTTTGGTGGCTAAATAATTTTCGATCTTCTGAAGAATTTCCTGGCTTTGAGCATTCAACCACTCCTCCGCTTTGATGTACCAAAAAGGTAAAGCTATTCCACGAGTAGAATCATGCTCTCTTAGGGCCTGTTCCAAGGCGCGTAAAAAACCTTCTTGCAGATCATTTATGGCGTCACCGCGCAAGCGCATAACCAAAAATTCACCTTTGGACTCCTTGAACTCTCGATATACATTCAACTGAGCAGGATTGTTCAGGGCTTGTCCAAGGCGCTCAAAGATGACCTCAACTTCCGTGGAATTCGACGGACGGCTGAATAAGTTAGCAAGTACAAGCGCAAGATGACTTTTGCCTCGACCGTAGTTAGCTGTGAGCACCATGCGATTGAAATCAGATCCTGCACGTTCGATTGTAAAGGCGTCCCTGAGCATGTCGAGAACATCTTTCGCCGCCACGTCCCGTCCCGCCTGACTGGTTACTGGCGCACTAACTGTAAAAATATAGTTGTTCAACAATTCTCGATTCAGAGATGGATTATCATAGTCGCTCAGTTGAACATCCGAGCGGAAAGAACCATATTCGTCCATATGAACCAAATCTTTAATGAGCATATTTCCCTCCTCCATAGACGTGTTAATTTACAAAGAACCCACAGCAATTTGGGATACAAATTCTGCAGTGGCGCTAAGCAAGAAACGAGCGTTTTCAGGTAAGGCGATGATTAGTTTTGTCCGAAGATAAGGCAATTTCAGGGTTGCTTTCCAAAATTGTTCTCGAGCATCTACTTCTAAAGCCAATAAGAGCAAGTCAAAAGTGTAAAGTAGCAAGCAATTCCGGTTGCAAATTTCGTCTCCTAGTGCGGTTATGAACTCAAACAATTTCTCATGAGCGTAGCGTGTTCTTAATCCAGAATGAGTGGCACCTTCCGGAAGTCTTTCCAGAAATGCTCCCCTTGCATCCAAAGGTTGCAGTCCAAGTCTCCACGCAATGTCCTCTTCCTGTCCTAAATACTCCAAGGGGAAAAACCACACCCCCACACTTTTTCGTACACCGGGTTGAAGAAGTTGCTGAACAAGAGAATGAATATCAACCATAATGCCCCCTTAGTCCAGAAGCATCTATTTGTACAACCGTTCCAACGCGAGCTCCAAACTGGATTGAAGTAATACGACTTGGTAAGGAGACGCAATACGATGCAAATCAATCATCCCTTCCTGTTTAAGTTCGATTAGCAACTCGGTCAAACCTTCTTCACCTAGGAGGAAAAGCCCGGCAAAGTTTTTACCAGTCAAATCGTCTAGGTTGACGGTCAACCGCTCTCCGTAATGCGCCTGCCAGTAATCCGCCAACGCATAACCCAGCGCCCAGGTGGGAGGACGGGGACTCTGGGGTACGCGATAAGTATCTTTCTCGAATTCTTCGATCAAACCAAGGCGTTTCAGCCCATCGCTTTTGAGATAAGTGCCAATGAAGATGGTGACAGTAGAACGAACTGAACGGGAAGAAAGAGTTTTTCCTGTATTGTGTTGCAAAAAAATCATCAAATCTTCTAAAAGTTGCTTGGCAGTGAAAGTATTGCCGGGAATAAACCATCGGGTTACCAGGTAGTGCCAGAAAACTGTAGGGCGATGTGGCGCGGACAGATGGTAATGCAACAGCCATTGGGTGCCCATTTTTTCCAAATATGGGTCAAATTCTGTCACGAAGCGGCCAAACGAAGTAAGCTGGTTTTTCTCATCCAACAAACCCGCCCGTTTGGCATAACGGGGCATGGCCTCCTGATAAATTGTGCCCAAATCCGTATTGGCTGCTAAGTCTGATTGCTTGAAACCCGGATTCTTTTGGGCAATGTCAAGGACTTTCATCACTGATGAACGTGAAAAAGAGAACGTGCGATGAAATGTGAGGTTCATTGTGTTCGTTTCCCTATAGATGACAAATCAGGCAACTTTCCTCATTGGTTTCTTCGGCATCAAATAAATCAATCAATGCTAATTTAGATTCCGGTCGCTGTTGACGCGTCTTGCGGCGCTCAAATTCTTGTATAATTGATTTTTGCCGCTCCGGAGAACGCAAATCTCTTAAACTTTCTTTTGGCATCCATGTATACCGTTCACCAGTTTCTGGGTTTTCCTTTTCATAGCTTTCTGCTTTTTCGTACAAATCAGGGTGATGTCTAAGTAATCCAAGCCACTCGTTTTTTTGCTGAAAGAAGCAAAAATAACAACCAGATCGTGAGCGCCATTCATAATATGCAGGTAGTCCCAAACCGCTTTCTTCTAGTATCCTGATAACATCCTCTTTTTTTATGTTTTCCTCAATGAAGGGGTAATGTGGGATGATGTTGGGTTTGGTAGAAATATAGCCTTTACGATGGATTTCATCAGCGCGAATACCAATGTAGTTATGACAAATGCTATCTCCCACAAACTCTTCAAAAGGCTTTATTTTAAGATATTCTGTACACCAACGCACCTGCCCGGAAGGTAAAAAACCTCCACGGGCTTTTAGCATGTCTTCAAAGGATTGACGTGCTTTGATCTTCTTTATTTCTTTGCCAAGAAAAATCTCCAATCTATCCAAGTACTCATAGGTTTCCGGAAGCTCTTCCCCAGTATCGCAAAAGACGTACTCCAAGTCAGGAATGCGATCGCGTAGGTAAATAGCCAAGGCCGTACTGTCTTTCCCCCCAGAGAGCGAGACAATGTGCCGTACAGGTTGTTCACTGCTCATTTAACACCTCGAGGGACTCTACAGAAATTTTCCATAATCGTTATTCTCTTAGGCGCAGCGTAAGAGTTTGTAAAGCAGCCCGAAGGACCAGCTTGTTTGACTCTAGGGATCGAAGATAAGTTTCTAACTCGTTCGCTATTTTCTGACTGCGTTCGCGCAATTCTGGCGGTAACAAAAGATCATCTGTTAGCCCTGCTTCAACACGCCACAATGCTCCTAGATGTTCCGCCCGTGCTTCAAAGCGCTCGGCATCGGTATCGGTCCAGGTGCGAGGCGGGCGGTTAGCAATAAAGGCTAGAACACTCTCCAAAGCAGAGCGAGATTCAGGGGCTTCTGCCGCGCGTTTTACCAATGGAACAAGTTGGGGATGCGTTACACGAACAGCCATTTTCTGGCATTCTGAGCGAAAGATTGCCCAGCCTTCTTCTCCACTGGGTAGTCCACAAGAAGAGAGCCAAACATCTCGTGCCCATACCAGTAAACGTGGTGTGGAATTGGCCAACGCTTCTAAGGCAAGGTTTAGTCGCTCAAAAAATTCGTCAAAACGTTTAGGATCAAATTCTTCTTCTTCAAATGGCGGCAGTCCCAATGCCTCAGGAAGCTCCACAAAAAGAAATCGTTCTGGAGAACGGGTTCTTTCGGCAGCTTGACGTAAGTTTAGAGCAGATTCTGGGAGATTTCGTGTCCGCTGAGCGTATTCAGGGAGAGCTTTGAGACGTCCAATTAAAGAGCGCACTATTGGCATTATATAAGGTTGAACATGCAAACCTCTTGCCATTCTTTCCAGGATAGCAGCGCGTAAACCGCTTACCCGGCATCCCGCAATAGAAAATAATTCTGGCCGCCGCAGTAGAACTTCCCAATCTGCAACGTTTGGATCAATTATAAGCGTTCCTTCCTTGTACAAGGTAATTTCATTTTCATGCACCTTATAGAACAACGCTAACAAAACTGGTGCTAGTCCTGGAGTTACGCCATAGGGAGGAGCGAATAAAATATCATACAAATCAGTCAAAGGACGTGGTTCAGGCAAACCACCAAAGATGAAATGACTTATCGCTTCCCAAGTTGGGCATAAATTTAGCGGATCTTTTTGTGCGGGTGGGACAATTTGCCAAACACCATCTGACCAACGATGCAATCCACCGCGTTTCAAAAGTGTTTCGTACATGCTGCGTTCTGGAGGAAACTTCTCAATTCCCATTAGGGGTTTGTCTGATTGGGTCAAAATTGCTTCAATAAGTCTTCGTCGCGCTCCTGCGCCTTGTGCTGTCAACTCTTGGCGATTGAGAAGCTCATTCCATAACTTGGGTGAAGAAGAATAAAGCGTATCACAGATATCCGACAGCAAACCCGAAAGACCAGAGCGCGATTTTGGGAAGACTTCATTTCCTCGGTAATACCACCGAGACCCTTTCGAAATATAACCTTGCCTAAGGTTAAAGGCATGGTCCAATTCTGTGCGAATAGCATGCTCAAGGAGAGCTAACCGCGTTCGCCATTCCTTTCGGGCTATAGGGTCGTCACGCAGCTCCGGAGTGTTCTCCTTTGTCCAATGCAATGCTCGAAATTCTCGTACTAATTCCCGCAGATGAATAGCACGGGGGGCAATTCCAACAACCAGATTGAGTCGTCGGGAAATTTCCTCGTTATGTACCCATCGTTCAAATTCTTCCTCTTCTGCCATTGAACCTGGAAGACATAACAAAACCACGCCGCTATTGTTTTGCGAAGCATCTAATGAAATTGTATCTTTGTTGTGAGAATCTAAATACCTTACCTCAAAAAAACGTTGGGTCCCTGTTATGTAACTATGGCGATGGGCTAGCAGAGGACGAGGGGGCAAATATCTCTGCAAGATCTCAGCTATACTCAGGGTGGTTTCTACTCTAGAGCGGGCTATCTGCAAACGCTCTTCAAGATCAACATCACTACCCTGCCAAATTGCATACACATGGTTAAACCGGCGATAGGTAATAAACGATTTGTGCTGAAGCGTTCCTAATGTTGTATAAAGTTCTGATTCAGGATATGCGGGGGTAAGGGCGCTAATGATCGTCTTTTCTGTGGCCTGTATGGGACTGGTTTCGCTTAACCAATTGAGCAAACCTATTGTCTTGAGCAAGTCTTTTTCTATCTCTCTAAGAGACAGGGTGTTTTCTAATCGCTCTAAAGCTTCGGTTAGGGGTCGTGCGCGACTCGTGGAATAGATAGTAGCTTGGTAATTAGCTGCAAGGTAATCAAACAAATTAGGCAAATAAAGAATATCTCCAAACTTATGCGTGGATAGAAACTCCTGAAACCCAAATGGTTCTTGAGAAGAAAGGTAGGTAAAGAGGGAACGCTCGTTTTGACCTAGACGGCGAAATATATAGGGCAAAGCCACAAAAACGCTGGGGTGAAGTGGATATACCTTTTGGCATAGTCCCTCAAATTCATCTAAGTTCATGCCGGGGGGACACCATGTCATCAGGATGGGCTTTGATACTGGTAAAGCAACAGAGTGTTTACCAAAAGCGTCAGCAAGAAGCCTCATCTGCTGAGTGGGAGCCTCATGATAAGGAATATCTTCAAAGCGCCCCTGTACTTTTGCCCACTCCCGTCGGGCGGATTGACTCAGAAAGGCTGCGTACGTTTCAAAAGCTTGATGCAATATGCCAATAAATATAAACGGATGTGAGTTGCTGCGAGCAGAAAATTCTGCCAATTCTTGAAGGAGGTATATGTCACTTTCCTGTGAATTAGATGTGGCATGCTCTAGAACTTTCCCCATCTCGTCAAGTAGGATCAACACACCATTGGTATTATCTCTGTACTGACTTACTTGTGATACGAAAGTCCTAACCCACTTCAAGAAGGTTCCGCTATCACTATACCGGACGTTTTCCAGACTTTGCTTGAGTTCGTGTAGGTGGTTATCTTCATCTAAAACTTTTGAAAAACCACGCGCCAAACATTCCTGTAAAGAGGCGCGCGCTCCGGTCACGATCACACTCAAAATCCCCCCGTTTTCTTTCAAGGTTTGTTGTAATTGTGCCGCTATTAATGGGTCTACCACTGAGATCATTTTCCAGGCCATAGCGTGGCCATAACGGTGTGGGTCAAGTAAATTGGCCAAGAACAAGCCAAAAAATGATTTTCCGGAACCATAGGGACCGGTTAGCGTCCATGCCCTTGAGTGGTTAGTTATACCTTCTGTAATGCGTTTTAGAGTATTGAGCGCTTGTACGGTTAGAGTATATCCTCCCAATATATTACTATTGGAAATATCATCTTCCAAACGAATTGCTCGTAAATAGTTAGAACGAATGCGAATAATGTTGCTTAGTAGGGTATCAGGCATAGTATTCCCTTAATAAACTCCATCCTAAATCCTTGGATACGGAAAGGATGTGAACTTGCCGTAAGCCAGCTGTTTCATTCAATCTTAGAACTCCATTTGTAAGAATTTCTAAGCCCTCCAAATAGGATATCATACTACTTTCATCCAACTTAAAAATCTGGCCAGGGCTACCTGGAGCGTATATGCATTCATCCAATGCCACTGTTCGCTGATATGATAACTTTTCTTCAAAAAAGTTAATCAGAGCATACCCGACGATAGCGGTAGGTAATGATGGTTTTTCACCCACATTAAAACGATAACTCCCATCTTCTGGGACAAAGTGAATTAGATCCAAGTCTACTAGTGGACAGTCTAGACTTTCCTCCCTATTTCCTTTTCTGCTTTGCACAGGTACGTAGGTGTGAATAAAAACGTTTATTTCCCGCTCAATCATGCCCTCTGTAGTTTCAATTCCCCTCTGTGCTAATTGATGCTTTAGAAATTCCATCAAATTGTTTTTATGGAACTCAACGTTGAAATAGCGGGAGAAAACAAGATACCATACTAATCCGTATTGCTGATTGCTTGCAAGTTGCCAATGTAATAACCAAAGAGACCCTATATCTTCTAAATAAGGGTCCCACCCATCATCAGCGAGTAAGTGATACCCCAAAGGTGTAGGTCTCAAAGAACCAGAGTGTTCCGAAGATCTCTCGCATAATCCCAAGCAAAGCATCCAATAGCGAATAGACGTTGCCATGTTTTTGCCAACCCCCAAAACGACAAAGGCATCTTCTCGTAAAAATATTTCGGGATCCTCCAAGATAGCATCCAATCCTTTTTTAAGCCAACTATAACGAAAGGTAAATTTCTCGTGCCCACCAAATATTGGACGTGTAGAATGTAGAACTTTATTGCTCATAGTATCATCCGATTAATTAAATAAGAGAAATCACATTTATAAAGTGTAATCCCCAATCAGTTAATTCGCCCGCGCATTGCGGTCAACTTGCGCGGGCGGCAAAAGTTTGCTATCCTAGATTCTGCCGCAACGCGCCCCGACCGCGTTGCCGTCTCAGCCTCACCGATGCGCGCGGTGGGGCTGAAATTGTTTTATTTTGTTTCATTGTATCTATACGCTGCAGATCGTCAAGACTGCCAGCCCAAAACTAACCATCGGTAAGATTTATATATCTTATGACAACGTTGAGATTTACAATAAACCTTCTTTACTTTGTCCTTCCGACAAATATTATCTCAGTCGAGGAGGACATTCATGTTAGACCACGCCGTTGATCTCACCACTTTGGATACTTTCTTCGCCGAGAATGCCTTTAGTAAAAGAACAGAGGAACAGTATCGAGACATACTTAAAGTCTTCCTTTCCCATGTTGATCCCGAAAACTGCACAGTTACCGACGTTTTGGCTTTTCTCCGATCTACCCGATGGGGAAATTCACGCCAACACGTCGCTTCGGTTGCAATACGACATTTCTTCCGATGGAAATATGGTGAAAATCATCCGGTTCTGCGTCTGCGAATAAAGCGCGAGAAGCCACATCCGGGGCGAACTCTGAAGGTTGAACAGATAATTCAGATATTAAATTCTTTTGACACAACAACCAAAAAGGGCTGTCGGGATTATGCCATTGCTTGTTTCGCGTTGGATACCGGCTTACGCGTTAACGAAATTGCCAATGTACAGATCAATGACTTAGATCTGCAAGAACGGGAAGTATTGGTCAAGATCAAAGGTGGCCGATGGGAAAAGGCCTATTTTTCCGGCCACACAGCAGAAGCCATTTCTAAATGGCTTCCTTACCGAGACCCAAATAACACAAGGTTATTTCAGGTCACTCGAGATGGCCTGAAAGTAATTGTAAGGAAATGGGGTGAAAAACTGGGGTTCAAATTATCTCCGCACGACTTTCGTCGAACGTTTGCTGTAATGACTATCCGCGCCGGTGCCCCATCACGATTGGTTCAGATTGCAGGACGATGGTCAGATATTCGCATGGTAGAGTATTACACCCGCGATATAACAGCGGTTGATTTAGGCCCTTACTTTCCTATAACAAATATCCAACAGCGGGTTCGGGGTTCGAGTCCCCGGTGAGTCACACACGGTGCATTTTTTGGGGGAACGCCGCCCCCGAGTTCTTGATGAGCCTGCCCTTTGGCAGGCTCTTTTAATCCCACACACCAATCTCGTGGACAACATCGGCGCCCGAAGTCCAGGTGTCACCTTCTTGATACAAGGCTGCCAAGGCCAAGGTTATCCCCTGGCGCGTGTCAGGGCCGAAAGCAGTCACCTCGCCGTCGGTCAACCCAGCCTGCCGGCGCCAGATCCGCAAAGGTTCAAACGCTTGTAAGTGGTTCCTGGGGTTGAAACCAGTGGCAATCGGGCGATTTGGCTCAGGAACAAAACGAGCCATGGCCAAACCGGTGGGGTAACACCTCCCCCCGCAACGTCGCCGCGATGGGGGCCTGACGATGATTTGGACATTCAGACGCCACCACACCTCCACCTGCGGTTTGGGGCGGGGGAGAATCCTTGGGATATGATCCCGCGCTTCAATCGCATCGCCTTGGGTCACCCCCTGGTTCAGACTGACCCGGTCACCCGTGACTTTCGGCTAAAATTAATGTATGGACACCCAAGCCGCGCCTTACCTCCTCGGCAGCGGCATCTTTCCCTCGCTCCCCCTTGAACGCTACCTGCCGCGCTTGCCCGTCGGTAGCCTGCGTGAGTGGCTGAATACCCACGTCCCGGCCGGGGCATGGGTGCTTGATCCCCTTGGCTTACACCCGCAGGTAGCGCTTGAAGCCGCACAGGCCGGTTATCGTGTCCTGGTGGCCTGCAATCACCCTCTGCTGGCATTTCTGCTCCAAAACCTGGCCGCCGGCCCGGGTGGAGATGCCTTCCGCAAAGCCCTGGCCGCCCTGCTGGCCACCCGCCGCGGGGAACAACGCCTGGAACAGTACCTGCTCAGCCTGTATCAGACCACCTGCCCGCGGTGTAAGGCCGTTATCCCGGCCTCAGGTTACCTCTGGCAGCGCGGCGCCCACCAACCCCATGCGCGCCTGCTCCACTGCCCCCATTGCGGTGAACAGGGCGAATTCACCCTCACCCCCGAGGACCAGGCTATCTTGCAATCTATTGGCACGGCCCCGCTCCACCGCGCGCGGGCGCTCAGCCGCCTCGGCGCCGTGGCCGAAGGTGAAGCGCGCTCCGCCGCCGAAAACCTGCTGCACCTCTACCCACCCCGCGCCCTGACGGTGCTCTTCACCCTGCTCAATCGCAGCGAAGGCCCCGGCCTCACCCCTGAACAACGCACCCTGCTCCATGCCCTGTTGATTCCTCTGCTCGACCGCGGCACAGCACTCTGGCCGTGGCCGCCCACCCCGCTGCGCCCGCGCCTGTTGCAATCCCCCCCTGTCTTCTTGGAAATCAATTTGATGCAGGCCTTGGATGACGTCCTTGCCCTCTGGGGCGAGTTTACCACACCCATCCCGCTTACCCAATGGCCGGCGCTACCCCCGCCGGAGGGAGGGATTTGCCTCTTCCGCGGGCGTATGCGAACCCTGGCGACCCAACCCGACCTTCCTGCCTTTGGCGCGGTACTGGCCGTGCTCACCCGCCCTAGTGCAGCCTTCTGGGGGCTCTCGGTCTTATGGAGCGCCTGGTTGTGGGGCGAGGATGTCGCCCGCCCGCTGCTCGGGCTGCTCAACCCACGTGCCGCGGCCTGGAACTGGCTTGCACATGCCCTGCACCATGCCTTGCGCCCGCCGGCACGCCTGGTGCACCCGGAAACCCCGCTCTGGCTGATGGCGGATGAACTGACCCCGGCGGCCGCTTTAGCCGTTCTCCTGGGGGCGCACACCGCCGGGTGGGAGGCTAAAGCGCTGGCGTATGATCCCGAAGCACCGGCCCTGCAAACCACCTGGCAGGTGCGCACGACGCCGCTCCCCACCCCTACCGATAGTCCCAAGCCCTGTCTGCACCAGGCGCTTCAGCACCACCTGAACGACCGCGCCGAACCCGCCGACTACCTGCCCCTCTTTTTGGAGGGCATCCTGGCCCTGAGCGCACACGGCTACCTGCCCGCCACCATCGAGGACATGCCCACCGGTTATGCCGGACGCCTGCAGGCCCTGGTGAACGAAGTCCTGGCCGATGCGTCCACCTTCACCCGCCTGCACGCCCGCGCCGAGGGCGAAAGTGGCCCGCGCTGGGGGTTGACCGTGCCGCCCGCTCCCGAGACCCTGCCCCTGGCCGACCGCGCCGAAAAGGCCGTGGTCGGTTATTTGCTCAACCATCCCATAGTGACTGCAGTAGAGGTCGAGCAAGCCATGCGCCGGCACTTTCCCGGCCTGATCACACCGCGGCGAGCCCTGCTGCGAGCGATTCTCACCTCCTACGCGCAAGAGATGGAGACCCAAACCGGGCAGTGGCAACTCCGCCCGCAGGATCAGCCCGACCAGCGCCGCCGCGACCTGCAGGCCGTGGCGCACGCCCTGCGCCACCTGGCGGCGCGGTTGGGGTATCAGGCAGAGGGAGAAAATCCCCTCCTCTGGCGGCATCCGCCCAGCAATGAGGTGCGCTATGCCTTTTACTTGCTGGCCTCGGCCATGGTGTGGCGATTTCTCACCGCGCCCCAGCCACAGGCCCAGCACCACGTGCTGGTGTTGCCGGGCAGTCGCGCCGGCTTGCTGGCTTATAAACTACAGCGCGATCCGCGCCTGGCAGCGGCCCTGCAGCGCAGCTGGCACGTGCTCAAATTCCGTCACTTGCACCGCATGGCCAGCCAGGCCGACCTTGGGCATGACCTGTGGGATGCCCTGCTAGATAGCGACCCGCCCCTCTGGCGCGAGACGGCGCAGATGAGCATGTTCTAGGCCGTGCGCCGGCTGAGCAACAAATCCGCAATGATGAAATCCAGGGGTTCATCAATGTCCAGCGCCTCTTCGCGCGGGATCTCGAAGAGATACGGGCGCTCGCCGATGCGGTTGCGCCGTTGCACTAACGTCTGGCGAGTGAAGAGGTAAAGGCACGAGTTTTCTTCGTAGATTGGGGGCAAGTCCTGCGTGCGCAAAAGAATATTCGGATTATGGTTAATCGGGCGCGCCAATTGATCCCACAGGCGGGTTTGGATGCGCGTCACCCCGAAAAGGCTATCGTAAGCGGGATAAAGATCGAGCAGGGTTTGGATTGCCCGTTCAATCGTCTCGGCGCGCAGCAGCGGGTTGGTGCTGTGGGTTTGGAGGTAAAAATCGGCTTCCAGCAAGGCGGTATCGTGCATCAAGATTTCGTTCATCGGCACGGCATCCCCGCACAGATGCGGGGGTCGCTCGATGATCACCACCTGGGGGTAGTGCTCGCGCAGGCCCTCGATGATGATCGGCGAATCGGTGTCCACAGCGATCTGGGTGATCGAGGGGCAGCGCCGAAGGGTATCCAGGATGTGATGAAAGAGCGGCTTTCCCGCTAGCGGGCGGTAGTTTTTACCCGGCACCCGCTCGGAGTGGTGGCGCATCGGCACCAGGGCCACGACGGTTGATCGTTCTGCCATGGGATTTACCTCCCCTGCTGGTCGTCTTCCCAGGTGTGCAGGGCTGCCTGCATGGCGTCCGTCACCTCGCGGAAGAGCCCTGCCTCAAACGAGAAGCGCGCGCCCGCTGTGCGATAGAGTTCGGGCAGGGGGCGACTGCCGCCCAGCGCCAACGCACGGCGGTAAGCGGTGACGGCCTCACCTTGATCGCGTTGGGCGTTGCGCCAAACCTGCAGCGCGCCCAGTTGCGCCAGTCCATACTCGATGTAGTAGAACGGCACCTCGTAGATATGCAGTTTGCGCTGCCAGCCGGTCTTCATTTCCTCCTCCAGCCCGCTCCAATCCACGCCGGCCATGAAGCGCTGCCACAGCGCTGCCCAAGTCGCATCGCAGCGGGCGGGGTCTACGGCCTCTTCAGGATGGGTATACGCCCAGTGCTGGAAGCCATCCACCACCGCCATGAACGGCCAGAAGAGCAATGCCCCTTCCATTTGTTCCACGCGGGCGCGGTTAGCCTCGGCGGTCGGATAAAAGCCACCGCGGGCCGCTTCGAGGTAGGGTAGGGTCAGGTATTCCATGCTCATCGAGGCCACCTCGGCGAACTCCATCGGTATCTCTAGCAGGTGCACCAGACGGATAGGGGCGGTTTCAAAGACGTGGAAGGCATGTCCGCCCTCATGCACCAAGGTGCTTACATCGTCATGGATGCCAACCGCGTTCATGAAGATGAAAGGACGGCGCTGAACGGCGAACTCCGTGCAGAACCCACCGGGGGCTTTGTTCTTGCGATTTTCCAGATCCAAGAGGTTTTCGCGGCGCATGATCTCAAAATACTGCCCCAGAGTGGCATCTACCTGGGCAAAGATGTGCATCGCGCGCTCGGCCAGTTCGTCAGCCACGCGGAAGGGGCGCAGCGGCGGGCGTTTCAGCGGGTCGGCTTCAAGATCCCAGGGGCGCAGGGTGGTTATGCCCATCAGCCGGCGGCGACGTTCGTACCGCGCCACAGCCTGCGGCACTACCACGTCGGCAATGGCCTCACGGAAGCGCTCACAATCGGCAGGCGTGTAATCGAAGCGCAGCAATTGCTGCCAGCGGTAGTCGCGATAACTGGCAAAGCCGGCGTTGTGGGCAATCTGCTGACGCAGGCGGAAGAGTTTGACCCACAGGTCGTTGAGCGCCGCACGGTCGGCCATCTGACGCTGGGTTACCAAGCGCCAAGCCGCTTCACGCCGCGCCCGGTCGGGATCTTGTAGCACAGGACGCATCTGCTGAGGCGTGCGTTCCTGGCCTTCCCACATCACCGTTTGTGCGCCAACAATGCGATCGTACTCCTGGACTAACTTTTGCTCCTCGGCCAACAGGGGCAAGTTTTCCTCACGGAAAAGCGCCACCTCGGCGCGCATGTTGCGCAGGGGGATCTCAAACCCCGCTGGCTCCAGCCCGCTGGCGAGCAGTTTCTGTTTTAGTTTTTGTTCCGCGGCCATCGCCTGGGGGAAAACATGATCGAAGAAAGCATCCAGGCGCTGGCGAGCCACTTCATCAGCGGTGTTGACGGCAGTCGCCACATGCAGGCGGCTGCGCAGTTCCATCAGCCGCTCGTCCAACGCCGACCAATCTTCCAGCCAGGCATTGACCGTCTCCGCCCGCAAGGGGCGTTGGAGCAGATCCTGGTAGTAAGGCTCGAAATTCGTCCACGTCCAGGACATCAGGGTTGAGGCATCCGAGGGCAGATCATTCCACATCGTTTTAGGCTCCATGATTGGCCGGGGGAAACCGGCGCAAGGGTTGAATTTACAGGCGGGCCAACGTGGTAACAAACGGCACCTGGTCGAACATCCAGAACGCCAGGGGCAGGCCCAACCCCAGGCTCAGACCGGTCAGCAACCAGGCCATTGTCATCCAGATCAGGCTGAACCACCAGCCGATGAGCAGGAAATACGCTGCGCGTACCAGAAAGGGATATTGAGGCAGATCGCGGCGACGCAACTGCACCCGTCCATCCACAACCACCACCTGCGTTTCTCGGCGCACGGGGCGCAGGGTCATAATCACGGGCAAGCGGTTGAGCAGCCACAGCCCCAGCGGAAGGCCAATGATGGTCACATTGAGCACCCAGGCGAGGGCAGTCACGATCCCGCCAACCCACAAGCCGATGAAAATGAAATACAGCAGCCGAATCAGACAGCCGGGACCGCGTTCTTCAGGCAGGACAACCGCAGAGGGTGGGGTCGAGGTCATTGTTCTTTCTCCTTTGCGACATAAGTGCCGTCCGGTGAGGATCAGCCCTTATATCTACGCATACGCGCGTCCGGGGGTTGCGCCGCGGCTCAGGCCAGGGGTGGCTTGCGTTGGTGCCAGTCGGTGACCAATTGATAGGCGTGGGCCGCTTTGAAGAGCACGTCTTCGCGGAAGTGCGGCCCCATCAGTTGAATGCCGATGGGCATGCCATTGCCATCAAAACCAACCGGGAAAGCCAACCCGGGTACGCCAGCCAGGTTACAAGGCAGGGTGAAGACATCCTCCAGGTACATCGCCAGCGGGTCTTCGGTGTGCTCGCCGAGGCGGAAGGCCGTGGTGGGCGCCACCGGCGCGGCGATGACATCCACGGACTCAAAAGCGGTTTCGAAATCGCGCTTGATCAGGGTGCGCACCTTCTGCGCCTGGCCGTAATAGGCCTCGTAATACCCGGCGGAAAGGGCATAGGTGCCGAGCATGATACGCCGTTTGACTTCGGCTCCAAAGCCCTGCCCGCGGGTGCGGCGGAACATTTCCCACAGAGCATCGCTTTCCACGCGCAGGCCATAGCGCACGCCGTCGTAGCGCGCCAGGTTGGCCGAGGCCTCGGCGGGGGCGATCAGGTAATACACCGGCAGGGCATATTCGGTATGGGGCAAGCTGACCTCATGTACGCTGGCGCCGAGCGATTCTAGCACGGCGATGGCCTGGCGCACTGCCTGCTCCACCTCCGGCTGCAACCCGCCGATGAAGTACTCCCGCGGCACACCCACGCGCAGGCCGCGCAAATCGGGTTCCGCGGGCAAGGTGATGGTCGGGACGGGCACATCCAGGGTGGTGGAATCGAGCGGATCGTAACCGGCGATCAGGCTGAAGAGCAGGGCCACATCAGCCACAGTGCGGGCAAAGGCACCGACCGTATCCAGGGATGAGCCATATGCCACCAACCCATAACGTGAGACCCGTCCGTAGGTCGGTTTGATGCCGCTCACCCCGCAGAACGAAGCCGGCTGGCGCACACTGCCGCCGGTATCGGTGCCCAACGCCGCCGGTATCATGCGCGCAGCAACCGCTGCCGCACTACCGCCGCTGGAACCCCCCGGCACGCGAGTGGTATCCCACGGGTTGCGGGTAGGGCCATAGGCCGAATTCTCGGTCGAAGAGCCCATGGCGAATTCATCGGTGTTCGTCTTGCCAACCACGACTACCCCTGCTTCCAGCAAGTGCTGCACGGCGGTGGCGGTATAAGGAGGAACAAAGTTTTCCAGGATACGCGATCCGCAGGTGCAGCGCACGCCCTCCAGGGTCAGCAGATCTTTGATCGCGATGGGCAGCCCCAAGAGTGGGGGGAGCGGTTCATCGGGATGATGGCGGGCTGCCGCGCGACGCGCGTCGGCGGCTTCGGCCTGGGCCAGCGCCAAATCGGGGGTGAAGGTGATAAAGGTATGCAGGATTGGCTCCAGGCGCTCAATCTGATCCAGGCAAGCGCGGGTGAGGTCACGGCTGGAGACTTCGCCCTGCGCCAGCGCCGCCAGCGCCTGGTGCACGGTGAAATCGGTCAACGCGGTCATGGGCTACTCCAACACCGGGGGCACGCGGAACTGGCCATTCTCGACCTGGGGTGCGTTGCGCAGCAGCGCCTCGCGGCTGAGGCCGGCCCGCGGCTCATCCGGACGCAGGACGCTACGCGGGGGCAGCACGCTGGCTGTGGGTGGGATGCCGCTAGTATCCAGCGTTTGCAAGCGCGCGGCGTAATCCAGGATGGCTGAAAGTTGTTGGCGATAGCGCTCCAGTTCGTCTTCGGTCAATTCCAGGCGTGCCAGATGGGCAATGTGTTCGACTTGTTCACGTGAGAGGCTCATGCCTGCAATTATACGCGATTCTGGGTGAGGTAGAAAATCTGTTACGCCCCTTTCCCTTTGCCAAACGCTTCTATAATTCAGGAAATGCTGGAGTGAAGGATGGAGGCATTGATCCGTATAGGGATGGCATTTTTACCCCTCATTCTGGCAGCGGCGGGATGTGGAGCCCTGGCAGCACGGCGCGTTTCTGTCTGGCTCGTAGCACGGAATAGAGGAAAAGGCATCATGGTATAATCCCATGCGCAAATCTTCGCCTGAGGGTGGCCCTTGGGATATACTGTTCTCATCTCTGCGCCTTATTTTCTAGCCGTGCTGGAGCGCTTCCGGCCCCTGTTCACGGCGTATCAGATTGACCTGATCACGCCGGTGGTGCGCGAACGCCTGGAAGAGGAAGACTTGCTGGCCTATGCCGGGCAGTTCGATGGCGCCTTGTGCGGTGATGACCGTTTTAGCGCGCGCGTGCTGGAGGCCTGTTCTCCCCGCCTCAAAGTCATCTCCAAGTGGGGCACGGGGATCGATTCGATTGACCGTGCCGCCGCCACCCGGCTGGGCATTCAGGTGTGTAATACCCCCAACGCCTTCACCCTGCCGGTTGCCGATACCGTCATGGGCTACATCCTGGCCTTTGCCCGTCAACTGCCCTGGATGGATCGTGCCCTTAAGAGCGGGGGCTGGGAAAAACTGCTCGCTCGCTCACTCAGCGAATGCACCCTGGGCGTGATCGGGGTGGGCAACATCGGCAAAGCCGTCCTGCGGCGGGCGCGTGCCTTTGGGATGAAATTGCTGGGTAACGATATTGTCCCGATTGCCCCTGATTTCATCGCTGAATTCGGGGTGGAAATGACCACCCTGCGCGATCTGTTGGAGCGGTCTGATTTTGTCAGCCTGAACTGCGACCTCAACCCCACCAGTTATCACCTGATCAACGCCGAAACCCTGGGCTGGATGAAACCAACGGCAGTGCTCATCAACACCGCGCGCGGCCCGGTGGTGGATGAACCGGCCTTGATCGAAGCGCTGCGGAGCGGGCGCATTGCCGGGGCGGCGCTGGATGTGTTCGAGGTCGAACCGCTGCCGCTCGATTCGCCCCTGCGGCGGATGGAGAACGTCCTGCTGGCGGCACACAACGCCAATGCCAGCCCCGCCGCCTGGGAGCGCGTGCATTGGAATACCCTGCGCAATCTCTTCGCGGGCCTGGAGCTGCCAACCGATGAGTTGGCTACCTGGCAAGCCCGCCTAAGCCCGAATCCGTAGAAAGCGAGGTGGATGCGGATATGTCATCCCGAGAACGCTATGTCTTGATCACCGGCGCAGCAGGGGGAATTGGCCGCGCCACGGTGCGCCTGTTTGCCGAACGGGGTTGGCGGGTGATCGGTGTGGATCGCGCCCCCTTTGGCACGGATTTTCCTGCTAATGGCTTGTTCATCCAATCCGACATCGCCCAAGCCGAAAACATCTCCGCCATCTTCGAGCGCGCCCAGACCTTCACCGACCGCTTGCATGCATTGGTCAACAACGCTGCCATTCAGATCGCCAAGCCCTTCTTGGAGACCACTGTCGAAGAATGGGACGCCGTGATGGCCTCGAACCTGCGCTCGGTCTTCCTGGGAGTCAAACTGGCCTATCCTCTGCTCAAGGCCGCCGGCGAGAGCGCCATCGTCAACGTCTCATCGGTGCACGCCATTCAGACCTCGGCCAACATTGCCGCCTATGCGGCCAGCAAGGGCGGCTTGCTGGCCCTCACGCGCGCCATGGCGATTGAATTTGCCCCGGATAACATCCGCGTCAATGCCATTTTGCCTGGCGCGGTGGATACGCCGATGTTGCGCGCCGGGCTAAACCGCGGCCACGTGAGCGGTGAGGACATTCACGAACGTCTGGAGAATCTGGCCCGCCGCACCGTCAACGGGCGTATCGGCCAGCCGGAAGAGATTGCCCGCGCCATTTACTTCCTGGCCGACTCGCGCGAATCCTCGTTCATGACCGGGCAGGCCCTGGTCGTGGATGGCGGTGCCACAGCAAGATTGAGCACGGAGTGAGGCGCGTGAATCGCCAAGCGTTGAAACGCATTGTTCCCTCCCCCCTCTGGCATCTGGGGTCGCAGACCTATTGGAGTTGGCACAACCGTGGGCAACACGTGCTGGCCCGCTGGTTCAGCCTGCGGTGGGCCATGAACCGCCGCCGCTTGGAAGAATACCGCAATCGCCATGCCGGGCAGCGTTGTTTCATCATCGGCAACGGGCCGAGCCTACGCAAGATGGATCTTTCGCCCTTGCGTCACGAGATCACCTTTGGCCTCAACCGCATCTACCTGCTCTTCCCCGAAGTGGGTTTTACCACAACATACTTGGTTTCAGTCAATGACCTGGTGCTCCAGCAGTGCGCCGATGAGATCAGAGCCCTCACATTACCCAAGTTCATTACCTGGCGCGCTCGCCGCTGGTTCGCCGACGACCCCCATACCCTGTTCTTGGATACCGATTACACCGGAGCGGAGAATTTCAGCGGTGAGGCTACTGGGCGTCTCTTTGAGGGTTTCACGGTAACCTATGTCGCCATGCAACTGGCTTTTTTCATGGGTTTCGCGCAAGTTATTCTAATCGGGGTGGATCACAACTTCGCTACCCAGGGCCCACCCAACGCGGCAGTGGTCTCGGAAGGTGATGACCCCAACCACTTTGCGCCCAACTATTTCGGTAAGGGCTTTAAGTGGCAACTGCCGGATTTGGAAGGCTCGGAACGCGCCTATCGGATGGCGCGCGCCGCTTACGAGGCCGCCGGACGCTCTATTTTGGACGCCACCGTGGGGGGCAAACTGACCATTTTCCCCAAAGTGGATTACAACCATCTGTTCGACTAGGCTTTCATGGCCCCTCCCCTAGTTTCCATCATCACCCCCTCTTACAACCAGGCGCCTTATCTCGAGACCACCTTGCGCTCGGTGCTGATGCAGGATTACCCGCGTATTGAGTATTTCGTTATTGACGGCGCATCTACCGATGGCAGTGTGGAGATCATCCAGAAGTACGCCGACCGCCTGGCCGGGTGGATCTCCGAACCCGACCGCGGGCAAGCGGATGCGATCAACAAGGGCTTTGCCCGTGCCCAGGGTGAGATCGTTGCCTGGCTCAATTCCGATGACGCTTATTACACTCCACAGGTGGTCAGCCAGGCTGTCGCAACGCTGCAAGCCCATCCTGAGGCCAGCATGGTCTACGCGGATGGGGTTATGGTGGATGCCGAGGGCTATTTACTCGATTGGCATCGTTATCCCCAATATGATCTGATAGATTTACTCGCTTTTGAGGTCTTATTACAGCCCACTGTTTTTATGCGTCGCAGCGCCCTTGAAGCCGTCGGGTACTTACGACCGGAATTCCACCTGATTTTAGATCATGATCTGTGGATTCGTCTGGCCGCCCATGGCCCGATTTATCACGCTGACAGCTTCTGGGCTATCGAACGCACCCATGAGCAAGCCAAGACCATCGCCCAAGCCGCCACCTTTGTGAAAGAAGCCTTTGCGCTGATCCGTTCCCTGGAACAAGATCCGCGTTTTACCGCCGTTTTTTCCGCCCACCGCGAACGTATCTACGCCGGGCTGCACATCTTTGCCGCGCGGCGGCTGATTGATGCCGGGCAACCGCGCGAAGCTCTCCGACATTTTGCTCATGCCTGGCACTGGCAACCGCGTCAGGTCATCCGGCGTTGGTACAAGGTGGTACAGGCACTGGGGGGAGTGCTAGGGCTGCAATCCCTTTTCCTCGGGTATCGCTCCCTGCGCCGCCGAACCCAACATGGACGCAAACGCCTGATCCTCACCGCGCAGGGATTTGAATGGCTGAGCGAAACCTCATGACCGACCTGCCGCTGGTCTCCATTGTCACGCCTTCATTCAATCAGGCGCGCTTCCTAGAAGCCACCATCCAGTCTGTGCTAAGCCAGGACTACCCCCGCCTGGAATACCTCATCGTGGATGGCGGTTCCACCGATGGCAGTGTGGAGATCATCCAGAAGTACGCCGACCGCCTGGCCTGGTGGATCTCCGAGCCCGACCGCGGCCAGACCGATGCGATCAACAAGGGCTTTGCCCACGCCCATGGGGAGATCCTGGCCTGGCTCAACTCCGACGATACCTACGAGCCCGGCGCGGTGAGCGAGGCAGTGGCATACCTGCAAGCCCATCCCGAAGTGGGTATGGTTTATGGGGACGCCAACTACATTGACGAGTACGGACGCGTGATCGGGCGCTTCCCCGCCGCCCAGACCGATTACCGTCGCCTGCGCCGCGGCTACGTCCACATCCCTCAGCAGGCTGCCTTCTTCCGCGCCGCCTTATGGCGCAAGGTTGGCCCACTTGACCCCACTTTCTACTTCGCCATGGATTACGACCTATGGGTGCGCCTGGCACGCGAAGCCCCGCTGCATTACGTCCCGCGGGTGTGGGCCAATTTCCGTCTGCACAGCGATGCCAAGACCATTATGGCCGATGATCGCTGTTGGCCCGAGATGCTGCGCGTCCACTTTCGCGATGGAGGCTCCTGGTTCTCGCCCATCGTTGCCAAGTACTTGGTGCGGAAAGTAGTTGCCCCCTACTTGCGCTGGCGACGGCGACGCCTCTTCCGGCGGTATAATCAAGGTAGAGGTGAATGATGCCCCGTGGCCTTCCCAAGTCTATTCAGCCCTTCGAGGGCGGTAACCTGATCACCCGGGCCCGCTTAATTCTGCGCTTGCTGCGTGATCGGCGGGTGCACCCGTTGTTAAAAGTTATCCCAGTGCTCGCCGTGGCGTATCTATTCATCCCCGATTTGGTCCTCGGTCCACTGGACGATGCCGCCGTAGTGTGGCTGGGGATGGCCATTTTCGTTGAACTCTGCCCGCCCGAGGTGGTGGCCGAACATTGGCGGGCGTTGGTTGAGGGCGTGCCACCCACACCAACCGACGCACCCGACGACATTGTGGATGGCGAGTTCCGCGAGATCAAGGATTGAAAGCCCGCTTGGGATGGGAATGTTTCAAGTAAGCCCCAACCTGCTCACCCGCCGCGCGCGCTAAAACCTCTTCCGGCGCGCCCATCTGCACAATGCGCCCCGCCAGCATGATTCCCAATCGTGTTCCCAATCGCCGCGCCTCCTCAAGATCATGGGTGACCAAGAGGGTTGTGGTTTGGGTTTCGCGCCAAATGGCTTGAAGGTCGGTATACAGACGTTCACGGGTTGGAGCGTCTAAGGCAGCAAAGGGCTCGTCCAACAGCAGTAGGGCCGGTTCTAGGGCCAATGCCCGCGCCAGGCTCACCCGCTGCGCTTCGCCACCCGAAAGTTTGGTTGCCGGCCAATGTGCCAGGTGGCGGATACCCAATCGTTCCAGCCAATACTCAGCCCGCCGTCGCACTTCGGGGCGCGGTAGGCCGCGGAAACGCAACCCCAACGTGACGTTATTCCACACGCTGGTGTTCAGCAACAGCGCATCTTGCAAGACCAGGGCAATTTGACGTCGGTAAGCGAGATCATTCGCCGGTAGGTGACCGTTGAGTCGGATTTCCCCCTGCACCGGTTTGAGAATATGTGCCAACGCCAGCAAGAGGGTGCTCTTGCCACAGCCATTTGGGCCCACAATCGCCAGTACCTCTCCTCGCTCGAGGCTTAAGTGCTCCACATGGAGGGTGAAATGAGGCGCGCGGGGCAGATAAAGGTCGCGAACCTCAAACCAGGGCTTCATCGCCGTCCTCGCTGTTGAATCACGGTCAGCCCCCAATTGACTAAAAACGTCAGGCCCACCAGTAGTCCACCGAGCACCAACGCACGGTCAAATGCGCCGCGGCTGGTTTCCAGGACAATGGCGGTGGTCAACACTCGGGTCTGTCCCTTGATATTTCCCCCGACCATCATCGAGGCCCCCACTTCGGAAATCACCGCCCCAAAGCCAGCCATGAGAGCCGCCAGCAGTGGCAATCGCGCTTCTAACCACAAGGTAAGCACCTGCTGCCAGGTGCTGGCACCCAAACCCGCCAGTTGCCAGCGCAGGCGCTCATCCACCTGTTGAAGCGCTGAGGCGGTCAATCCGACCACAACCGGCAGGGCAATCAATGTCTGGGCAATGATGATTGCCGTAGGTGTGTAGATAAGGTTTAACGTTCCCAATGGCCCCGAACGCCACAACAACATGGCTACCACCAGCCCCACCACCACCGGCGGTAATCCCATTCCGGTATTGATCAGGCTGAGCAACATGGTCTGCCCCCGGAAACGGCTCAACGCCAGCGCCGTGCCCAACGGTAGCCCAACCAACAGGCTGATCAAGGTCGCCGTCAGCGAAACCCGGAGCGAGAGAAGGATGATGGCGAGAATCTCGGTGTCCATGCCTTTTTCGTTTCACCTTTTAGGGTTGCCCCGCATCCGGAAAGAAGAGCGGTTGGCCATATTGTTCGACACCAAAACTCGCAATAATTTTTTGCGTTTCAGGATGGATGAGAAACGTCATCAAGGCAACCGCGCCGGCATAATTCACTTGGGGCCACCGCTCAGGGTTCACGGTGATGACGTGGTAAATATTTTGCAATTCCTTATCGCCTTCCACGAGAATTTCAAGCCCGATGCGGTCACGGTAGGCCAGAAACGTACCGCGGTCACTCAAGGTATAGGCCTGTTTTTCCGCCGCCACCATCAGTGTGGCCCCCATACCTTGCCCGGTCTCCAGATACCAGGGCTGTCCCTGCGGATCCAGATTCAGGCGTCGCCAGAGGCTCAATTCCAACGCATGGGTGCCTGAATTATCCCCCCGCGAGACGAATAAAACGCCTTTCTCCGCTATGGTGCGCAGCGCAGTGGCCACGTCCAGGCCACGAATCTGAGCCGGGTCGGATGGTGGACCCAGCAGGACAAAATCGTTATGCATAACCCGCACCCGGTCCTTACCCCAGCCGGCCTGCATGAAAGCCTCTTCAGCCTGAGGCGAATGCACCAGCAAGACATCCGCGTTGCCTTCCTCACCCATTTTGAGCGCTTGACCACTCCCCACCGCAACGGTCTTGACCTGGTAGCCACTTTGGGCCTCAAAGCGGGGGATTAAGACGTCCAGCAACCCCGAATCTTGGGTGCTGGTCGTGGTGGCCAGAATAAGCACGGATCCTCCCGCCTGGGATGTGGCGTTGGGCGTTACAGAGTGAGTTTGGGGTGTACAAGCGACCAAAATCACCAAAAAGATCAAACCAATCCGACCATATCGGTTCATGGTTCTGTCTCCAAGTCGTAGATGTCACCGCTGCACGTTGTGCGATAACCGGGCAGAGCCGCAACCGCATTGCGGAATGCGCCCGCATTCAAAACATCTAACAAGGGAAGCAGTCGTTCCTGATGCTCACGCTCAAAGACCAGATCATAGCGCTCTTCAAAAAGGGGGATAAAATCTAGACCAAAATGAGCGGCTGCCGCCTGCAAACCGATGGCGACATCGGCCTGTCCTCGAGCAACCCGAGCAGCGGCTTCGGTATGCGTCGAGGCCACCCAAGAAGGGACTTCAGGCCGGAACCCCAGTTCCCGGAGGCGGCGCTGCAGCCACAAATGTGTGCCCGAGCCAGGGTTACGTCCCACCCAACGCACCCCCGGACGTGCCAGGTCACCGAGGTCACGAATACCCCGGGGGTTACCCGGGGGCAGGATCAACCCTTGAACGCGGTGGGCAAGCGTCACGACATGCATGGCCCGATCCGGGAAAAGATGGCGGAGGGTTTCCAGGTTGAATTGCCCATTTGTCTCATGCAAGTGTGCCCCCGCCAAATGGCAGAAACCCTGCCGCAGGCCGACCAGCCCGTTGAGCGATCCCGTGGGCATCAGCAGCAAGAGCAGGCGCGATTCCACCTGATTGGCCAGAAGTTCCAAGGCCAAATCATGGCTTCCGGCAAAAAGAACCACCGGCTGATGGGTGAGGGGTAAGACCCAGTTTTGGAGCAGCAAGCCATTGGCGCAGGCGCGGTAGTATTTTTCGGTCGTCCGCCCGCGCTTACGCACCTCGGCCAGGTATACCAATCCCGCCTGTTGCAAAATCTGTATGTGATGACGGACCCAGGCAGGGGACTGACCCACCTCCTGCGCCAATTGGGTCAGGGTGGCGGGTGCGCGCATAAGCAGGCGTAAAAGATGAAAACGCCGCTCATCACTGGCAGCCTGTAAAGCGTTCAGAGTGGAGAGGGTCTGAAAGGTGCGCATTACGGTTCACGGTTAAGGAAAAACTTAATCGTCATAGTAATATTATACGCTCATTCAACGCAGATGCCCCGCTTTCAACCCTATCCTTTGGGGCTTATCGCCACAACCACCACATCCCCAGGGCAATCAGTGCCCCCAATATGCTCCCCACCGCCACCTGGCGTGGGGTGTGGCCGAGCATTTCCTTGAGCCGTTCCTGAGAGATGGGCTGGCCGCTGAAAAGTTCCTGAAACAGGACATTGAGTTTCTGCGCGTGCACGCCCGCCTGCCGACGCACCCCTGCCGCATCGTACAGCACGATCATCGTAATCGCCACCCCCAACGCGAAGACCGGATGATCAAAGCCATAGTATAGGCCCACCGCCAATGTGGTCGCCACCATCAGCGCCGCATGAGATGAGGGCATGCCCCCCATGCTGAACCACATGTTCCAATTCCAGCGCCGGTTGACCCAGTAATCAATCGGTACTTTAAGAAACTGGGCTAACCACAGCGCCAGCAAGCCGGCCAACAGAGGACGGTTGGCTAAGAGTTGTTCCCACACCATTTAGAACGCCACCTCCTCCGGGGGTTCTTCGGCTTCGGCGTTGAGGCTGCGATCCAGTTCGCGCACGCGTAACTCGGCCTGATCGAGCAGTGCCTGGCAGTGACGGATCAGTGCCTGCCCGCGTTCAAACAGGCGGATGGCCTCATCCAGAGGCTGCTGGCCGGCTTCCAAACGTTGCACCAACTGCTCCAGTTCGGCGTAGGCTTCCTCATAAGTGAGTGATTCCACGGCTTTCCAGGTCTCCGTCATGGCTACCTCCATCGGCGGGGGAAGTAGAGTGGGGGTGAAGCGATTCAACCCGCGTCACCAAATAGCCATCGGCCAGGTGGGCGTGCAAGGTCTCACCGCACTGGGCCTGCGCGACCCATTGCACCACCTGACCATCCGGGCGCTGCAAGATGGCATAACCGCGCGCCAACACCGCCCGCGGGTTGAGCGATTCGAGACGAGCATCCAGGCTTTCCAGGCGCAGACGGCGCAAATGCAATCCACTGATAATATGGTGAGCTGCCCAGGTGCTCAGGTAATCCAGGCGCTGACGATCCTCACGCACGCGGCGCAAGGGCGAAAGGCGTTCCAATTGCTGTCGCAAAAGCACCAAGCGGTGCATCTCATCCTGCACCCGTGCTTCCAGCGCACTGGCTAACCGCCGCTCCAACTGGCGCACCTTGTGTCGTAGTTCCATGCCATCGGGCGTAGCCGCCATTGCCGCCGCCGAAGGGGTGGGGGCACGCAGATCGGCGGCGAAATCGGCCAAGGTGAAGTCGGTCTCATGGCCGATACCGGTGATAACCGGCGCCTGGGAAGCGGCGATCGCCCGCACCACCCGCTCGTCGTTGAACGCCCACAAATCTTCCAGCGAGCCCCCGCCCCGCGCCACGATGATCACACTGGGCTGGGCACGGCGATTCAGGTCGGCGATGGCGCGGACCACCTCACCGGCGGCTTCATCGCCCTGCACGCTGACCGGCGCCAGCACCACCTCGACCAGGGGGTAACGCTGGCGAATGATGTTAAGCATATCCTGAAGCGCGGCGCCGGTCGGCGAGGTCACCAATCCAATACGCCGGGGGAAGGCAGGTATGGGGCGCTTGCGCGCGGGTTCAAAAAGGCCCTCGGCTTCCAGGCGTGCCTTCAGGCGCAAAAATTCCTGAAACAGGGCACCCTCACCCGCCAGGCGCAGGGCATCTACGTAGAGTTGATACTGCCCATCGCGCTCGTAGAGGCTGATATAGCCGTGCGCCTCCACCGCCAGCCCATTTTGCAACGCCACCCGCAGGCGCTGCGCCTGTGCGCGCCAGATGACGCAGCGCAGGGCAGCATATTCGTCCTTGAGGGTGAAATAAATGTGGCCCGAGGTGGGGCGCGAGAGGTTGGAGATCTCACCCTGCACCCACACATCTTGCAAGAGGTCATCGCTTTCGAGCAGGGTGCGCAGGTACTGGGTGAGGTCACTCACGCTCAACGCCGCGCGGGGGAAAAGATTAAGTTGCTCCAACTCCATGGCGATTCAAGGATACCCTGCCCGTTCGCGCCTGTCAACGGGAAGAGAGCCGCGGGGTGTGGTAGAATACAAAACGGCTCGCTTCAACCTGCGGGCCAGGAGAAAGTATGCGGGTAGGTCAGAATCCGGCCAAGTTCGTCAACCAGGTGGCGCGTCCTGAGCGCATCACAGTAGCAATTCTTAACTATATCCCCTTCTTGAGCGGCTTTTATGCCGAGATGCTGGACGTTTTGCGCACCTGCCTGGATTCAGTGCGTCAGGATGCCGGCTTGCCTTTTGATTTGCTGGTTTTCGATAACGGGAGTTGCGCCGAGGTACAGGACTACCTACTGGGCGAGCAGCGCGCCGGGCACATTCAGTATCTCATCCTCTCGGAGAAGAATTTGGGCAAGGGCGGCGCCTGGAATATCATCCTCAGCGGTGCGCCGGGCGAGATCATCGCCTATGCTGACAATGATGTCCTCTTTTACCCCGGCTGGCTGAGCGAGAGTGTGCGTTTACTGGAAACCTTTCCCCGCGTGGGCATGGTCACCAGCCGCCCCTTTATCACTAAACGCGAGTACCTCACCCACACCCTGGCCTGGGCGCAGAGCAACCCCGAGGTGCAGGTGGAAGAGGGTAAGTTCATCCCCTGGGAAACGTATTATGAGTTTGCCCGTTCACTGGGACAAGAACCCGAGGTGATCCGTCAGGATTTTGAGAAGGATTCATGCTTCCGCCTGACCTACCGTGGGGTGAGCGCGATTGCCGGCGCCTCGCACTGGCAGTTTGTGGCTTATAAATCCGTCTTGGCCGAATTTTTGCCCTTTGACATGAACCGCCCGATGGGGCAGGTCAAGCAATTGGATGAGCGCATGAATCAGGCCGGTTACCTGCGCCTGATGCTGACCGAGCCGCGGGTGATGAATATGAGCAATACCCTGCGCGGGATTCGTTATCCAGAAGCGCCAACGACGCCGCGCGTTTCACGGCGGCTGTGGGATTGGTCACCACTGCGAGCGGTCTTGCTTAGCCTGCATGATGCCATCTTTCGCCTTTACTTCAACCGCTAGGGGTGAATATGCGTATTGGTCAAAACCCGGCCCGAATTGATACCCCCGCATACACACCCCAAAAGATTGGTCTGGCATCGCTGGTCTTCATCCCTCACCTGGAAGGCTACTTTCAACAGAGCCTGAGCATCCTGCGTGCCCATCTGATGAGCCTGCACGCCCATACCCAAGAGCCGTTCGACCTGTTGGTCTTTGACAATGGCAGTTGCCGAGAGGTCAAAGATTTTTTGAACGAGATGCAGGTGGCGGGTTGGATTCGTTGGCTGGTCAGTTCTGAAGTCAATCTCGGCAAGACCGGTGCCCTTAACTGGATTCTGGCAGCCCTGCCCAACCCGATTGTCGGTTATGCAGATTCCGACGTGTTCTTTCGCCGTGGTTGGTTGCAGGCCAGTCTGGACATCCTGGAAGGATTTCCCCAGGTCGGCATCGTCACCGCACAACCTTGCTTCTTTGATATCCTGCGGGGTGAGGGAAGAGCCGCGGCACACGTTTTCACCCCCGAGCAAATCGAACCCTACACTCCCGAAGCCTGGGTGGTGGAGGAATACTGCCGTGGGATCAACGCTCCCGCCGACCTGCGCCAGCGTTATCTTAGTACGCCCTTGCCCCTGGTGCGCAATGCACAGGGCGTGGCGGCGGTGCTGGGTGCTTCACACATGCAGTTCATTGCCTACCGCGAGGTTTTACAACAAGTCTTGCCGCTTCCGGCCACGCGTGGACTTTCACCCGAAGAAGACCGGGTCTTCAATCAACGCATTGATGACCTGGGGTATCTGCATCTTTCCACTTCTCGCCCCTTGGTAGTGCACATGGGGAACACCATTGACCCGCATCTGCAACCCGAGGTCGAGGCTGCGCTTGGTACCGCGATATCAGCGTCCCCGCAACTCTCTCTCCCCTCGGGTGGCAGTTTGCCCCGGCGATGGTTGGGACGCTTAGCCAAAGCCCGCCCCTTCAAACGTTACTTTTTACAACTCTATAATGCGTTATATGAAATCTACTCGGAGCGATGATCCTGGAAACGAAGAAACCACGCATTTTCATCTCCGCCGATCACGGCCTGGCCGTGGTCTATTTCCTCCAAAGTGATGTCGTCCCGACTTTGCTCGAAGCCGGAGCCGAAGTGATCGTCCTCAGCGATGACAGCCTGACCGCGCAACTGGCCCAACGCTTCGGCCGCCCCGGCCTGACCTTTGAGGGCTTGCGTCTGGCTCAGGCGCGTGCTTACGAACGTCAGCACCATGGCGAATGGCAGTGGTGGCTGGGCTTCCTGCGTCGTGTGGGCAGTTCGCGCCGCATTAACACCGGCGCTACGGATAGTTATATCCGCCAGGTGATGGTGGAAGCAGGCAACCGCCGCCGCATTTTCCTGCCCCTGGCCTTGCTGGCCGTGCTGGCTTTGCGCCACAGCCGCGCGGCGCGGCGCGCCTTGCGCCGTGCCCAACTGCGCTTCACCCCCGGCCTGTATACCGACCTTTTCGAACGCTACCAGCCCGATTTGGTCGTGGCCGCCACCCCCGGGTGGCGGCTGGATCGCTACCTGCTGCGCGAGGCCGCCGCCCGCGGTATCCGTACCGCCGCTGTGGTCGTGGGTTGGGACAACCCCAGCAGTTATAGCCTGCCCGGCGCCCCGGTGGATTGGATCACCTGCTGGTCGCAGATCCAAAAGGAGGAACTGGTGCTCGGTTCCGATTGGCCGCCGGAACGCGTCCACATCGGTGGCATCCCCTCGTATGATGGCTACTTCCGCCGCACCTGGGAAATGCCGCGCGAGGATTACTTCCGCCTGCATGGTCTCGATCCCCAGCGCAAGTTGATCGCCTATGCCTGCAGTTTCGTCTCGTTCTCGCCTAATTACCAAAACGTGGAAGCCCTGGCCCGCCTGGTGGCCAGCGATGCTCTGGTCGCACCGGCGCAATTACTGGTGCGTCTGCATCCCAACCATTTTTGGAACGTCAAACTCTTCCAGGACGAAGCGGAAAAGATTCGCCGCCTGGCACGCGAACTTCCGCACGTCCATGTCGTCGAGCCGGTGCCGCTCGGGGGTGAATTGGGGCATTACTCCGGCGAGGATATGCCCGAGAAAGCCTCGATGATGGCGCATGCGGATGTCTTCACCACCGTCTACTCCACCATGGTGGTAGAGACGGCCATCCATGACCGCCCCATCGTCAGCGTGTGCCTGGACGTACCCGGTGGCTGGAACGTGCCGCGCAAATACTCGCTGCCCCTCTCCAAAATCGGCAACTGGCCCACCCATTTGCGCTTTCGCCGCGCAGGGGCAGGCAAGGTGGCGCTGAACGAACGCGAACTGGCGGCGGCGCTCAATGATTATCTGCAAAATCCACACGCCGATCACGAAAACCGCCAGCGCTTCATCCGTGACGAGGTCACTTACACCGATGGTAGTGCCGGACGGCGCACCGGGGAGTTCCTGCTCTCGCTGCTCCAACGCCCTAAGGGAGGTTGGGAATGAGATTCCTTATTGCCGGTTTTGGTTCCATCGGACGGCGGCATTTTCGCAACCTGCTCGAACTGGGCGAGCGCGATTTGGTGTTCTACCGCACCCACCGCAGTACCCTGCCCGACGATGAACTCCGTGATTATGTGGTCGAGACCGACCTGGAGGCGGCACTGGCGCACCGCCCGGATGTCGTTATCGTCGCCAACCCCACCGCGCTACATCTGGATGTGGCCATTCCCGCCGCCCGCCAGGGCTGCCATTTGCTGTTGGAAAAACCCATTGCCCACACTTTTGAAGGGGTTGCCGACCTGCGCGCCGCCGTGGCGCAGAGCGGCGTGCAGGTGCTGGTGGGGTTTCAGTTCCGGTTTCACCCCAGTTTACGCCGCATCAAGCGGTGGCTGGATGAGGGCTTGATCGGCCGCGTGGTGCACGCCCGCGCCCATTGGGGTGAGTACCTGCCTGCCTGGCATCCCTGGGAGGATTACCGCCGCAGTTACGCCGCCCGCCCCGACCTGGGGGGCGGAGTGGTGCTGACGCTGTGTCATCCTTTCGACTACCTCCGCTGGCTGCTGGGTGAGGTAGAAAGCGTGAGCGCCCACCTGGCCACCCTGGGCGATCTCGACCTGGCGGTGGAAGATACCGCCGAGATCACCTTGCAGTTCGCCAGCGGCGCCCTGGCCCAGGTGCACCTGGATTATCTCCAACGCCCGCCCAACCATCACCTCGAAATCATTGGCACCCAGGGCATGATCCGCTGGGATAACACCTATGGCACCGCTCGCATTTATCATGCCAGCACCGAAACCTGGGAAACCTACACCCCACCCACCGGATTTGAACGCAACCACATGTTCGTGGATGAATTGCGCCACTTCCGCAAGGTGGTGCGGGGCGAGGAACCCGCGCAATGCACCCTCGACGATGGCATCCGCGCGTTGGCAATTGCCCTGGCCGCCCATGAATCTAACCGCCGCGGCCAACGGGTGCTGTTAGAGGCGTTTTTATCATCAGCCCTTGAGGGAAGGCCATGACCACCATTTTCGATTCGTTCAAACTGGATGGTCGCGTCGCTGTGGTCACCGGCGGAGCGGGCTTGTTGGGGCGTGAATTCTCGCGCACCCTGGCCGAGGCCGGCGCCGCGGTAGTGGTGGCAGATATTCAGGACACCGCCGCAGAGGCCGTTGCCGCCGACCTGACCGCCCACGGCTACACGGCACTGGGGGTGAGCCTGGACGTGACCAACCCCACTTCAGTTCAAGCCATGGTAGAAACGACGTTGGCGCGCTATGGCCGCCTGGATATCCTGGTCAACAGCGCGGCACTCGACCCCAAGTTTGACCCCGAAGCCCTGGCGCGGGGTATTATCCCCGGGCGGTTCGAGGATTTCCCGCTCGACCTGTGGAACCAGGCGCTGGCGGTCAACCTGACCGGCGTGTTTCTGGTCACTCAGGCGTGTGTCCGGCCCATGCTGGCGCAGGGCAAGGGGAGCATCATCAATATCTGCTCGACCTATGGGTTAAACGGCCCCGATCAGCGCATTTATGTGCGGGCCAATGGTCAACGGGTGGGCTACAAGCCGGTGTATTACACCGTCACCAAGGCGGGGGTGCTGGGCTTTACTAAATACCTGGCTGCCTACTACGCCGGGACGCAGATTCGGGTCAATGCCCTCACCCCCGGCGGGGTCTATAACCAACACGATGAAGACTTCGTGCGCAACTATTCCGCCCGCACGATCTTAGGGCGGATGGCGCGCAAGGATGAGATGAACGGCGCGCTGCTTTTCCTCGCCTCGGACGCGTCATCCTATATGACCGGGGCCAACCTGATCGTGGATGGGGGATGGACAGCATGGTGACGCCCGAGGTACTTGCGCTCATCCCGGCGCGGGGTGGCTCCAAGGGCATCCCGCGTAAGAACATCCGCCCCTTTGCCGGGCACCCCCTGATTGCCTATAGCATCGCCGCGGCGTGCCAGGCCGAGATGGTTACCCGCGTGGTGGTTTCGACCGATGATGCCGAAATCGCAGCGGTGGCGCGCGAGTACGGCGCCGAAACCCCCTTCCTGCGCCCGGCCGAACTGGCCCAGGATGATACCACCGACCTCCCGGTCTTTCAGCACGCGCTGCGCTGGCTGGCCGAACACGAGGACTATCATCCGCAGATCGTGGTGCAGTTGCGCCCCACCTCGCCAGTGCGCCCACCGGGGTTGGTGGATGCGGCGGTACGCCTGCTGCTCGCCCATCCCGAGGCCGATTCAGTGCGCGGGGTGGTGCCGGCAGGGCAGAACCCGTTCAAGATGTGGCGCATTGATCCCGAGCATGGGCATTTACAGCCCCTGCTCACCCTGCCCGGCGTGCCTGAACCCTATAACGCCCCGCGCCAGAGCCTGCCCCCGGTCTTCTGGCAGACGGGGCACATTGACGCCATCCGCACTCGCACCATCCTGGAGAAGCACTCTATGAGCGGGGCGGTGATCCTGCCGCTCCAGATTGACCCGCGCTACACGGTGGACATTGATACCCCCACCGACTGGCAGCGGGCGGAGTGGCTGGTCTATTTTGGCGGGCTGACGATGGTGCAGCCGGGGCAGCGGCGACCGCTCCCGGAGCAGGTGGACCTGGTAATCTTTGATTTCGACGGGGTGATGACCGATAACCGGGTCTGGGTTGATGGTGAGGGGCACGAGTTCGTTGCCGCTTACCGTTCAGATAGCATCGGCGTCCAGGCGCTGATGCGGGCCGGCATTCAGGCGCTGGTGCTTTCCGCCGAGACCAACCCGGTGGTGGAAGCGCGCTGCCGTAAAATCGGCCTGCCGTTTATCCAGGGGGTGAAGGATAAAGCCCCGGCCCTGCGTCAACTGCTGGCCGAACGCCGGCTTGATCCTCAGCGGGTCGTCTACATGGGCAACGATACGAATGATCTGCCCTGTTTCCCCCTGGTGGGATGCGCCGTAGCGCCGGCGGATGCCCAACCGGAGGTGCTGCGGGCCGCCGATCTCATCCTCACCCGCCGTGGGGGCTACGGCGCGGTGCGCGAATTGTGCGATTTGCTGGTGCGCCGCCGCCAGGCCCAGGGTTAATCCCCCGGAGCGACTTCACCCCGGGGCAAGATCATCTGCCCGCTTTCCGGATCACCCAGGATGACCACCTGGTCGGGGTGATGGGCGACCAGCCAGGCGATAAACGCCGCCACCAGCGCGTTCAACTCGCCAGGGGTGTAAATGAGATGCATCGGCAATTGCCCACGGCGCAGGCGGTGGCGGGTGATTTCTTCGAAAAAGCGCATGGGATCCTGGATGCCCAGCCCGGCATCGGCGAGCAGGATCTGGCGCTGCCAGCGCCCTTCAAGATGATGGGCCGGCAGCAGGGGCTGGCCCAAGAGGGCGGTAAACGCCGCCTCGGCGGGCACTTCCAACCACTGGCGCGCTGCCTCGTCCAGGGGATACGGCTGGTAACCGAGATCGTGCAGGTGACGGTAGAGGGCAAAGCCGCGCCGCATCCAGGGAGGTGCCTCGTCCCAGTGCGCCGGCGTGCGATAGATCGGCCAGCCACGTTCACGCACCTGGCGTTCGGCCAGGCGCTGCCCTTGGGGTGCAGAGGACAGCTCCATCCCCGTGAGCGCAGATTGAGACTGAGATACGACTACCGGCCGGGGTGGGGCATTGATGGCAACCAGCGCACGGCTCTGCCCGGCGGCAAAGGCTAACACATCGGCCAGCCGCCCCTTTCCCAACGCCAGCAGGCGCAAATCGGCATCCAGCGCGGCGTAGGCAAAGGGCGGACGCCCCCCGCCCGGGTCAATGCCCAGGTAAGTGCAGGCCGTGGTAGCGATCAGCATGCATTAACTTTAGCCCAAAGTGCGGCGCTGAGCAACCCGGAGCAGGGGAGAAATTAGGGAGCAGGACGGTAAGCAGGTGCACCGAGTCGGATGAGCAAGGCCGGCCGGGGGCGCTTTTCGGCCGGGCTTCGCGGAGTAGCGAGGTGATTATTCCCCACGCTATTTTTTCGCAGCGCTGGTTGGGCGTTCTTCATCATGAAGTTGGATTGCACGATCCCGGTAGCAATTTTCTTGACACACAGATATGTTTTGGTTAGAATTTTGTCGCTTTTCTGCTCACCACATCACCAATGACGGGGGTTATCATTCATGTCCGATCCTTCTTACCAGCGCGCTCTTTCTCACCTGCATCAAATGCTTGGCGACGGCGCGGAGTTCCGGCCCGGCCAATGGGAAGCCATTGAAAAAGTGGCGATCCACAAACAGCGGGCTCTGGTGGTACAGCCCACCGGTTGGGGCAAGAGCTTAGTGTATTTCATCGCTACCCGGCTGTTGCGAGATGAGGGTAAAGGGTTGACGCTGTTGGTGAGCCCTTTGCTCTCGCTCATGCGCAATCAAATTGCAATGGCGAAGCGCATCGGTATTCGTGCCTACACCATCAACAGCAATAATGAAGAGGAATGGCCGTCGGTGGAGCGTGCACTGTGGCAAGATGCATGTGATGTTTTACTGATCGCGCCCGAGCGGTTAGCCAACCATAAATTCCAAAATCTATTGACCAACGTTATCCGCGGTCGGATCGGGCTATTTGTCGTGGATGAAGCCCATTGTATTTCGGATTGGGGGCATGATTTCCGTCCCGATTACCGGCGCATTGTGCGCATTCTTAAGGCGTTACCGCCCAATGTGCCGGTGTTGGGTACAACCGCCACCGCCAACGACCGTGTCCTAACGGATATCCGCGAGCAACTGGGCGAAGACCTGTTAATCCTGCGCGGCCCGCTGGCACGTAAATCCCTGTATTTGCAGAATATCGTGCTTCACAATCAAAGCGAACGTTTGGCTTGGTTGGCCGAGAATCTACCCCGTTTACCTGGGAGCGGGATTGTTTACTGCCTGACCGTCCCCGATACCGAACAGGTGGCTGCCTGGTTAAAGTCTCAAGGAATTGCGGCCGAAGCCTATCATTCCAGGAGCGAAAAACGTGAGGAGTTGGAGCAACGCTTCTTACGCAACGAGATCAAGGTCTTGGTAGCAACGGTGGCCTTGGGCATGGGGTTTGATAAGTCGGACGTTGGCTTTGTCATCCACTATCAGCGACCGGGCTCTCCTATCGCCTATTACCAGCAAATCGGGCGGGCAGGCCGCAGCTTAGACCATGCTTATTGTATTTTGCTCACCGGTGACGAGGATGAAGATATCCAAGACTACTTCATCGAATCCGCCTTTCCCCCGGTTCATGTTTTCAATCAGGTTCATCAGACCCTGGCTCAAAATAGCGGGCTTTCGCTTAACCAATTGATGGCGAAGATCAATGTAAGTAAAGGGATGCTTGAAAAGACGCTCAAGATTTTAGAGGTCGAGGGTCATATTGGCCGGCTCAATGGCCATAATAGTAGTTACTTTGCACGCAGCCAGACGTTGAATCTAGATACCGAGCGCATTGAGCGTATTACTCAGTTACGTCGGCATGAGCAGACCCAAATGCGGGAATACATTTACCACCAGGGCTGCCTGATGGCATTTTTACAGCAAGCGTTGGATGACCCTTATGCTGAGCCCTGCGGACATTGCGCGCAGTGTCGCGGGGAAGGACTACCCACCTCGGTTTCGACGGACTTGGTGCTAAAAGCCGAAGATTTCCTGAAGCATGAGATCATTCTCCTGCCTCCCCGCAAGCAACTTCCACCAGGATTGGTTCCTGATCTCTCCTTCCTTTCCTCCAGTTATCAAAATGCAACTGGACGCGCCTTGTGTCGCTATGGCCGCGTCGGATGGGGACGCCTGGTGCGAAGTGGTAAATATGAGGAAGGCCGTTTTGCGGATGAATTGGTTGAAGCGGCGGCGCAACTGATCAAGGAAGTGTGGAATCCTAATCCGTTTCCCCAATGGGTGACGGCGATCCCCTCGCGGCGACGACCGCATCTGGTGCCCGATTTCGCCCAGCGCTTAGCCCAACGTTTGGGCCTGCCCTTCTACCCGGTTTTGGAGCGTATCGCCGATGCGCCGCCCCAAAAGGACATGCAAAACAACTATATGCAGGCAAAAAATGTGCTCAACACGATTAAAATTAGCGGTAAGGTCCTTCCCGGACCAGTCCTGCTGGTTGATGATGTCTTTGACTCGGGTTGGACGATGACCATCGCCGGCTATTTGCTCCGAAAGAATGGCAGTGGGATCGTTTATCCATTTGCCTTGGCACAAGCGACCGCGAGGAACACATGACCCCTGTTTCCGATGATGCAAAAGCCATCCTTCTCCTTTGTTCACGACTGGGTTTACCTTCTGAACCCAGGGCTGCTAAACCAAGAGCAAAGGGAGAAACGTCGGGAGACGAAGAAATTGTTCCCCTCACCCCGACGGAATGGAACGCCTTAGCCGAGCGGTTGCGCCAGCATAATCTGCGCCCGGCGCATCTGTTGCAGATGCAAGAAGATGCCCTCATCCACCTTTTAGAGGGGGATGAAAGCAATGCTCACCGCTACCGGGTTTTGCTTGAGCGCGGGGTGGGGTTGGCCTTCGAACTGGAGCGCTTGGCCGATGTGGGGATTTTTCCTCTCACCCGTGCCGACGCGCTCTACCCAAAGCGTTATAAGGAACGTTTGGGCAAATTAGCGCCGCCGGTCTTGTTTTATGCCGGAAACATCGAACTGGTCGAACAGTCCGGGGTTGCCGTGGTGGGTTCACGTCACGCGGATGCGGTGGCGCAAGAGGCAGCTCAACGCATCGGAGAAGCCTGTGGTTACTCCGGATGGATTGTCTATAGCGGCGGGGCAAAAGGCGTGGACAGCCTGAGCATGCAAGCTGCGCTTGACGCCCACGGTTATGCGGTGGGGGTTTTGGGGGACAGCCTGATGCGCGCCTTACGCACCTGGGGGCAGTGGATTCGCAGCGGCCACCTGTGTCTCCTCACCCCCTATCACCCAGAAGCCGGTTTTTCGGTCCCCAATGCCATGGGGCGTAATAAACTCATCTACACCCTGGCCGACTGGGCGGTGGTGGTGGCAAGCGATAAAGAGAAGGGGGGCACCTGGGCCGGGGCAATCGAAGCACTTCGCTATCGCTGGGTGCCGGTGCTGGTGCTGACCTATAACGGTATGCCCCCGGGCAACCCGGCGCTGATTGAAAAGGGCGGTGTGGCGCTCCCGTATGAACGGCTGCTCCAGATTGAACCGGGTGCATTTAAACAGTGGCTCGTAGAAGCGGTGAACGCCGCCAAAACCACCCGCTTGCCAACGGCCAGCACGTCCGATTCCCGGCAACCCTCTCTTCTGGCCACCGCGCCCATCACCAAGGCGCCTGCTTCAGATGACTCGGCGAGGGTGGAACTCGCCGAAGCGCCATCACCATCGGAACCTCCAACCGAGCGGGTTTGGGCGGAAGTGCAGAACCTGCGCCATCATGTTGATCTACTGCGCGAAGAGATTCGGCATCTCCAATTCCAAATCGCATCTCTGCGTGAGGAGGTTGAGGCTCTTGGCAAGGCGAAAAAGCGCACTAAGGGCAAAGCGGACTCGGGAAAGGACCGCGACGAGCCGCCTCCACCCTTATTAAGGAATTTACCTTAGGGGATTTCCTATCTGTGCGCCAGGGGGTAGGCAAAGCGAACCCCCCATCAATTGTCTCACCCCCTTCCCCACCTCACGCGCCGTTTCCCCTTCCAGTATAATAACCAAGATCAGGCCCTGTTTTCGGGTCAATCCGACTCGACTGAGGTGACACCGTGCCGTTGAGCGATTGGCTGGCTTTTTTGAAGTGGGTGTTAGCCCTGGCGGCCCTGCAAGCACTGGGCTTGCCGCTGGCGTTTCGGCTTTTTGCCCGCCTGCCCGAGCGCGGTTATGCCCTGGCGAAATTGGTGGGTTGGCTCGCATTGGGTTACCTCACCTGGCTGTTGGGCTCCCTGGGCTTAGCCGGCAACGACCTCGGCGCCATCCTGCTGGGGGCACTGCTGGTGGCCGGCGCCGGCGCCCTATGGCTGGGCCCTCAGGGCTGGGCCGATCTGCGCACCTGGCTGCGCCGTGAGCGATCTTACATCCTGGCCGTGGAGGGCCTCTTTCTGGCCGCCTTCCTCGCCTGGACGCTGGTGCGTGCTTATAACCCAGCCATCCTGGGCACCGAAAAACCCATGGAATACATGTTCCTCAACGCCATCCTGCGCAGCCCCGCTTTGCCCCCGCAGGATGCCTGGCTTTCGGATCATGCCATCAGTTACTACTACTTCGGCTACTACCTGGTGGCGCTGCTGACCCGCCTTACCGCGGTGCCTGCAGCAGTGGCTTTTAACCTGGCGCTGGCCGCGCTCTTCGCCCTCAGCGCTCAGGCAGCGCTGGGGGTCGTGCTCAACCTGATCCTGATGGTCAAGGCGGCGCACCGTCCGACCCCGCCACCCCTGCTGAGCGGATTCGCGCCGGCACTGCTTGCTCCCCTGCTCTTGCTGGTGGTCGGCAATTTTTACGGCATCCTCGACCTGGCCCGGCAGAACCGCATCCTGGCCGAGGCCGAGATTCCCGTCCTCTATTACGATTTCGGCGACCTGGCGCAAGGGGGCAGCCAGCGCCCCGGTGTGCGTTTTGGTCCGCTCAACCTATGGGCCTGGCTGGATCTCAAACCTGACCCCTTGCCCCCCTCGACCACCAGCGGCTGGCATTGGGACCTGGGTAACTGGTTCTTCGCCGCCCGCACCCTGCATGACCGCGATCTGCTTGGGCGCGAGACCGAGGCAATAGACGAATTCCCGGCCTTTTCCTTCTTGCTGGGAGACCTGCATCCGCACCTCCTGGCGTTGCCCTTTGATGTGCTGGGGGTGGGGCTGGCCCTGGCCTGGCTGCTGCGTGGCCTGGGCGGCAGGCCGATGACCTGGCGCCGGGAGTGGCCCTTTACCGTGCTTTCCGCCCTCATCCTGGGTGGGCTGGCCTTCCTGAATACCTGGGATTTCCCGATCTATCTCTTCCTGATCGCGCTGGCCGACCTGGGCGGGTTGGGGCTGCGTGACGGGTGGGAAGCTGTGCGCAGCAGTTTCTGGCGACGGGTAGGAATCTGGGCGCTATTGGGCCTGGCCAGCCTGGCCCTGTACTGGCCTTACTTCCTGGTCACATTCCAATCGCAGGCCGGTGGCATCCTGCCTAACCTGATCTACCCCACCCGCTTCCAGCAGGCGGTGGTCATGTTTGGGCCACTATTGCTGCCGCTTTTCATCACCCTGCTCTGGTTGCGGGGGCGCGGGCGGGCCGGCTTTGATCCCCGTGCCGCCTGGACCCTAGGGATGGGAAGCGTGATCGGCCTGGCTGCTCTGGCAGTGGGCCTGGCCATGCTCTTAAGCCTGAACGCCGACCTGCGCGGGTTGATCTTTCAGGCACTCAGCCCGTTGCGTTGGGACGAGGCACTTGGTTTTCTGCTCCAGCGGCGGGTAGTGGATGGGCTGACGGTTCTGGTGGCAGCGCTGGGGTTGGCCTGGTCAGGCGGGCTGGCCGTGGGCTGGCTGCGGCGGGGCGAACGCGCCCCCTGGCCCTCCCCTTCCGAGCGTCCGGCGCTGTGGTTGATGCTGGCGCTGTTTTTCAGCGGCGCGCTGCTCTGGCTGGCCCCGGAATTCATCTATCTGCGCGATAATTTCGGCACCCGCATGAACACGCTGTTCAAGTTTTACTTTCAAACCTGGGTGCTGTGGAGTTTGGGCGGGGCGTTTGGGGTATGGTTTCTGGCGCAACACGCTGGACGGTTGGCGCGCGTCCTGGGGGTGGGGCTGAGTGCGGTGGGATTCCTGCTGGGCGGGTACTACCTGATCGGCAGCCTGCCGGCTAAGACGGGCAACTTCGCCGGCCCGCCCACGCTGGACGGCATGGCCTACTTTGCCGCGACCTACCCCAACGATTGGGCAGCCATCCGCTGGTTGCAGGACAATGCTCCCGCCACCGCCGTGTTGCTCGAGGGTTCGCGCGGGGCTTATTGGATTGAAGGGCGTTCCTCGCGTTTTGCCATGGCCACCGGCATCCCGACGCTGATGGGTTGGGCCAACCACGAAGCCCAGTGGCGCGGCAATTACTTTGGTCAGGTGGCCAGACGATTGCAAGACATCCAAACCCTTTACCAGACGCGGGATGACCTGGAAGCGCGCCTCCTGCTTGAACGCTACCACGTTGACTTTGTGATCGTCAGCGATTTGGAACGCCAGTGGTATCGCCCGCTGGATGAAACCAAATTTGAGCGCCTGATGCGCCGTGTCTTTCAGCATGGAGATGTGGTGATTTACCAGCGGTGAGGTCGTACCCCCTCACGAGCAGGCTCGCACGTCCACCAGCCAGCGGAAGTCACCTTTTCGGTTCTCGAGCCGATCCACCTCTTGAACGCAAGGCATTTGCCAGGCAGCCTGGAGCGCCGGTGGAAGTTGTTGCCAGGTGCGGGCATCCAGGTAGGCATACGTGAATCCCTCGCAATCCCACCATGTCCTTGATTCTAATCACTTCGTCCTATCCCCACATCTTAAAATTTTCTTTCTGACGGGGGATGAAATGTTTTACACCGCGTAAAGCAGTAAAATTAGCACCACAAGATAAACACCCCATGAGCCATCTACCGCCTCCACCTCGCGCTTCCATCGGACATCGCGCTGCCGCCCTGGCAGGGCGTTTGCTAGCCATCCCGGCCTTGCCCATGACCCTGCTCAGCCTCGTGATCGGTCTGGCGGCCGGGGCCGGGGTTTGGTTGTTCAAACAAGCCATAACGCTCTTTCAGTGGGGATTCTCCACCTTGTGGGTCAATCCCCTCGCCGTTCTGGGCCCCTTGCCGCGCATCCTCGTGCCGGTCCTGGGGGGACTGCTGGTAGCGGCGTTGGCGCAGCGCTTTTGGGCGCACGAAAAACTGCACGGTACCGCCAGCATCATTCAGGCGGTAGCGCTCTCCGGCGGGCGGCTACCCTACCGGATAGCACCGCTCAAAGCCCTTGCTGCCGCACTCTCTATCGGCGCCGGCGCTTCGGTTGGTCCGGAAGACCCTTCGGTGCAAATCGGGGCCAACCTGGGCTCGTGGGTGGGACAGCGCTTGCACCTTTCCGAGGATCGCACCCGCACCCTGGTCGCTGCCGGTGCGGCGGCGGCCATTGCCGCGGCCTTCAACGCACCGATTGCCGGCGTCTTCTTCGCCCTGGAAATCATCCTGGGCGAACTCGGCACCACGGCCCTGGGAATGATCCTGACCGCTGCGGTGATGGCAGCGGTGCTCACCCAGGCCCTGGTGGGGAGCATGCCGGCGTTCATGATCCCGGCCTATACCCTCAATTCGGTGTGGGAACTGCCGCTCTATCTCATCCTGGGGTTGCTGGCAGGCCTTCTGGCCGCAACCTATGGGCGATTGCTTTATGCCCTGCACGACCTCATAGCCGCCTGGTCGGCACCGCGCTGGCTCAAGACGGCGCTTACCGGCCTGGTGATCGGCGGGGTGGGCCTCTTTCTGCCCAAGTTGCTGGGGGTAGGGTATGAGACCATCGGCGCCGTCTTGCAGCAACAGGCCCTGCCCCTGCGGGTGGTCCTGCTGTTGCTGATCGGCAAGGTCATCCTGACCCCTTTGAGCCTGGCGGGGGGATTCGTGGGCGGGGTGTTTGCCCCGGCGTTGTTCATCGGGGCGATGCTGGGGGATGCGTTCGGCATCCTCGCCACCCTGCTCTGGCCCAACCTGGGGATCAACCCGGCGGCGTTTGCGCTGGTGGGAATGGCCGCCGTGCTGGCCGGCGCCGTGCACGCCCCGCTGACCGCCATCCTGCTGCTCTTTGAGATGACCCATGATTATCGCATCATCCTGCCGTTGATGTTCGCCGTAGCCGTCAGCTTGCTGATCTCGCAACACTTGCAACCGCAATCGGTCTACGCCCTCGGGCTCTCGCGCCTGGGCATTCGATTGGAGCGCGGGCGGGCGGTGGATGTGCTCGCCACCCTGACCGTGGGCGAGGTCATGCAACCCAACCGGCAGGCGCTGACCGAAGACATGCCCCTGGACACCGCCGCCGAGATCCTCGCTCACACGCGCCGGCACGGTATGCCGGTGGTGAATTCACAAGGCTGGTTGGTGGGTATGTTCACCCTGGCCGATCTGGATCGCGGGTTAGAGCGGGGACTGAAAACCGTGGGTGAAGCCTGCACCCGCCGTCTGATTACCGTTACCCCCACCGATACCCTTGCCGAAGCCATGCGGCGTATGAGTATGGGCGACCTGGGGCGCCTGCCGGTGGTGGATCCGGCCAACCCGCGGCAGTTGGTGGGGATCTTGCGGCGCTCTGATGCCATTCGGGCTTATGAGATCGCCCTCACCCGCCGGGTGGCTCAGGCCCAACGGCAAGCAGCGGCTCGCCTGGATGCCTTCACCCCCGCCACTGTGCGGGTCCACGAGGTCACCATCGCCCCGGGCGCGGCTGCCGAGGGCAAGCCATTACGGGATATTCCCTTCCCGCCGGGGTGTCTGGTGGCTTCGGTTCGCCGTGGCGATCAGATTGAGGTACCTAATGGTGAGACACGCCTTCAAGCCGGGGATGTGTTAACCCTGGTGGCTGAGGACGCTGTCTTGCCGAAAGCGCTGGCGATCTGTCAGGCGCCGCCGCCCGCGGAGCCGGCGTAACTTCCCCAAGATCCTCTCGACAGGTTGTCCGGGGCAAAAAGGTGGCGACGTCTTGCCAGGTGTGCCAGGCCTCGATCGGCCGCCGCGCCAGGTAGAACCGATCTTCCTATACGTATAAGTGCATTGGTGAGACCGAAAACTCCGCACCCGGCTTTTTCTCTCGCGCTCAAAGCCCAACTGCTTTTCTCCAGCCGTAGATTGCCCAACAATTCACCCGTTCAAGGGGGTATAATAATTATGAAAACCCTCGTTTGGAGCAACGCATGGAGCAACGCAAGATTCGCGTCCTGATCGCCAAGCCCGGCCTGGATGGACACGACCGCGGAGCCAAGATTGTGGCGCGTGCCCTGCGCGACGCCGGCATGGAGGTGATCTACACTGGCCTGCGCCAGACCCCGGAGATGATCGCCGAAGCCGCCCTGCAAGAAGACGTGGATGTAATCGGTCTCTCCATCCTCTCCGGCGCGCATATGAGCCTGGTGCCGCGCGTGCTCGAACTGCTGCGGGCCAATGGTCAGGAGCACGTGCTGGTCTTTGTGGGTGGCATTATCCCTGAAGAAGATGTGCCGGCCCTGCTCGCCCTGGGGGTCAAAGCGGTCTATGGGCCGGGCACACCGACCCAGACCATCGTCGAGGATATTCGCCGCGCCGTGCTCGCAACTCAGGGCAGCGCGGTTTAGGGCCGGGGGAAGCACCGATGCAGATGGTGGAAGCGATTCTGGCGGGTCAGCGGCTGGCACTAGCCCGCCTACTGACCCTGATTGAGAATGATGCCCCCGAGGGCTGGGCTATGCTGGATGCGCTCTACCCGCGCACCGGGCAGGCCCACCTGATCGGGGTTACCGGTGCCCCGGGCGTGGGCAAGTCCTCACTGGTCAACCAGATTGCGCGGGCACTGCGCCATCCCCAGGATGGCGAACCGCCCCAAACGGTAGCCATCGTCGCCGTGGATCCCACCAGTCCCTTTAGCGGCGGAGCGCTGCTCGGGGATCGCGTGCGCATGCGAGATCTCAGCGGCGATCCCGGTGTGTTCATCCGTTCGATGGCCTCGCGAGGCGCGCTGGGCGGCCTCGCCCCCACCACCGCCGCGGTGGTGCAGGTGTTGGATGCGGCCGGCTTTAAGGTCATCCTGATCGAGACGGTCGGTGCCGGCCAGGCCGAAGTGGAAATTGCGCGTCTGGCCCATACCACAATCGTGGTCGAAGCCCCTGGCGGAGGCGATGACATCCAGGCCATCAAGGCCGGCCTGCTCGAAATCGCCGACCTGCTGGTGATCAATAAGGCCGACCGCCCCGGCGCCGATCTGACCGAGCGCGCGCTGCGCAGCATGCTCGAATTGGGCTATCCGCGCGGGCATCACCACCCTGAGGAGTGGGCGGTCGCTACGACCCAGCCGAAAGAGACATGGGTGCCGCCCATTCTGCGCACGGTCGCTACCGAGGGCAAGGGCATTCCGGAGGTGGTGCGCGCGTTGCGCGCCCATGCCGACTACCTGCGTGCCAGCAGTCAGTGGCAGGCGCGCGAACAGGCCCGCCTCAAGGATATCCTCGATCATATGCTGCAGGCGGCATTGCTGGCCCGCTGGCAGGCCGGTCTCCCGCACGGCTTCTACCAGGAGGTCGTCCAGCGCCTGCTGCGACGGGAACTCTCCCCGCATCAAGCCCTGGAGGTTCTGCTCAATCAAATGCCCATCCCGAGTGCGGAAAATTCCCGCCTCGTGCCTTGAAAGCCATCTTTTGTGAGGAGTGATCTGCATGGAACGCACACTTATCGCCCATCTCCCCCAGGCCATTGGTCAAAAGGTCAAGATCCAGGGTTTCCTGCACACCTTGCGCGACCAGAAGACAATGCAGTTTCTCATCCTGCGCGATCGCAGCGGCATGGTGCAGGTCGCCTTTTACAAGAAGGCCGACCCTGCCCTGGCCGAGCAGATCTCACGCTTGACCAACGAATCGGTGTTGACAATCACCGGCACGGTGGTCGAGAACCCCATCGTCAAACTGGGCGGGCTGGAAGTGCAACTGGAAACCCTGCAGGTGGAGAGCCTGGCCGAAGCACCTCTGCCCTTGGATCCGACCGCAGAGGTCTTGCCCTCCCTGGATTACCGCCTGGACTGGCGCTTCCTGGATATGCGCCGTGAGCCGGTCACCGCGTTCTTCGAGATTCAGACGACGCTGGAGATGGCGTTCCGCGAATATTGGTTGCAGCACGGCTTTATCGAGATCCATTCGCCCAAACTGATGGGCTCCGCCAGCGAGAGCGGCGCCGAACTGTTTGAAGTGCAGTATTTTGATACCAAGGCCTACTTGGCCCAATCGCCCCAGTTCTACAAACAAATGGCGATGGCGGCGGGCTTCGAGCGCGTCTTCGAGATTGGGCCGGTCTTTCGCGCCGATCCCTCATTCACCTCGCGCCACATGACCGAGTTCACCGGCCTGGACATGGAGATGTCCTACATCGAATCGCATGAAGACGTCATGCGCTTCCTGGAAAACATGCTCCATTACGTCTATCAGCGCGTCGCCGAGAAGCACGCCGCCGACATCGAAACCCACTTTGGGGTGCAAATCGAGGCCCCCAGCGTGCCCTTCCCACGCATCCCGATGGCCGAGGCAGTGGAGATCCTCAAACGCGAGGGCTACACCCTGCCCCCGGAGAAGAAAGGCGATATTGACCCCGGCGGCGAGCGCACCCTGGCGCAATACGTGCGCCGCGAGTTCAACCATGATTTCTTCTTCCTCACCGATTGGCCCTGGACGGTACGTCCGTTTTACCATATGCGCCACCCCGAGCGCCCCGACCTGACCCGCTCGTTCGATCTGATTGCGAAGGGCACCGAGATCGTCACCGGCGCCCAGCGCGAGCATCGCTACCCTATCCTGCGCGAGCAGGCGCTGGAAAAAGGGCTCTCGCTCGAGCCGATTCAGTTCTACCTGGATTTCTTCCGCTACGGTTGTCCGCCGCATGGCGGGTTTGGTCTCGGCCTCTCGCGGTTGATGATGGTCATGCTCAACCTGCCCAACATCCGCGAGGCGGTCTTCCTCTTCCGCGGTCCCAATCGCTTGCATCCGTAAGCCGCGCACTTGCACTTTAACCTCTGGAGGGAATGCGTGATCGTTGGTCAAGGAATTCGTTTGCGTGCCATCGAACGGGAGGATTTGCCCCGTTTTGTCGCCTGGATGAATGACCCTGAGGTGCGCCAGGGGCTGAACCTGATTTACCCGCTCTCTATGGCGCAGGAAGAACGTTGGTTTGAACAGATGCTCCAGCGCCATCCGGCCGAGCAGGTGCTGGGGATTGAGGTCGAGATTGGGGGGGTATGGACGCTGATCGGCACCTGCGGCCTGCATAACGTGGATTGGGTCAATCGGCAGGCCGAACTGGGCATCTCCATCGGCGATAAAGCCTTCTGGAACCGTGGGTATGGACGGCGTGCGGTCGGCCTGTTGTTACGCCATGCGTTCAATACCCTTAACCTTAACCGCGTCTACCTGCGCGTCTATGAGACGAACCCCCGTGCGATCCGGGCGTATGAACACGCCGGTTTCACCCTGGAAGGACGCCTGCGCCAGGCGCGCTTCCAGAACGGGCGCTATGTGGACGAATTGATCATGAGCGTCCTGCGCAGTGAGTGGCAGGATGTGGAGGACTAGGAGAGGAGGTCGGTAGCCCATGCCCAACCACACCCGACACGAACGTATGATGTACGGCGGCATCCGCCTCTTTGCCGGGACGGCGTGCCCCGAACTGGCCCAAGCCATTGCGGAATATCTGGGGTTGCCCCTGTGCGGGCGCGATGTGATCACCTTTCCCAACGACAACCTCTTCGTCCGCCTCCATTCCAGCGTGCGCGGGCAAGATTGTTATGTGATCCAGACCACCTCGGCGCCGGTGCACCGTAACCTGATGGAACTGCTAATCATGATCCAGACCCTGCGCCTGGATTCGGCGGCGCGCATCACGGCAGTGGTGCCCTATCTGTGCTACGCCCGCTCGGACAAGAAGGACCAGCCCCGCGTGCCCATCACTGCCCGTCTGGTCGCCGATATGATCGAGGTGGCTGGGGCGGATCGCTATATCACCATGGACCTGCACGCCGGGCAAATTCAGGGTTTTTTCTCCATCCCCGGCGATGTGCTGACCGCTTTCTACCTGCTCACCGATTACTTCAAGACCCAACTGCCGCAGATGTACAACCCGGTCGTCGTGACGGTGGATCTGGGCTTCGCCAAGAAGGCGCGCAACTACGCTCAGGCATTGCACTTGCCCCTGGCCTTCATCGAAAAGCGACGCGTCGCCAACGATGCCCGCGCCGAAGCGCTAACCCTGATCGGGGATGTCTATGATCGCGATGTGATCCTGGTGGATGATGAGGTGGATACCGGCGTCTCGGTGGTGCAGGCCGTCAACCTGGTTAAGGATAACGGCGCGCGCAATGTGTACGTCTCGTTCGTGCACCCGGTGCTCTCACTGGACGCCGCCGATCGTCTGGCTGCCCTGCCGGTGCGTCAGTTTGTGACCACCGATTCCATTCCCATCCCGCCGGAGAAGCGGGCTAAATTCGGCGAGCGGCTTAAGGTTCTGACCATTGCCCCCTTGCTGGGCGAGGTGATCCGCCGCACCAACGAAGGCCGCAGCGTGGGTGAACTCTTCAACGAGTGAGGGTAACGCTCATGCCGGAACTGCCCGAGGTGGAGACGATTGCGCGGTGGTTGCGGGAGGGCCGCGCCACCGAACCGCCTCTGCTCGGGCGCACCATTACCGCGGTGGAGGTGCACTGGCCACGCACTCTCGCCGCGCCTGACCCGGCCACTTTTGCCCAGCGCCTCACCGGCCAGCACGTCACGGCCATTGGCCGGCGCGGCAAGTTCCTGCGCTGGGTGTTGTCCGGGGGTGGGGTGGTCTTGCTGCACCTGCGCATGAGCGGTGATTTGCGCTGGCAACCCCCACCGGCTGCGTCGCCCCAGCCTCATGACCGCCTGGTGTTCGCGTTTGCCGATGGGTGGCGCCTGGCATTCAACGATCCGCGCAAATTCGGGCGGGTGTGGCTGGTGGAGGATGAGACAAGCGTCCTCGGCGACCTCGGGCCGGAACCCCTCGACCCCGACCTCAGCGCTGCGGACTTTTATGCCCGCTTACAGGCCTCGCGCGCCCGCCTCAAGCCGCTATTGCTCGACCAGCGCTTCCTGGCCGGCCTGGGCAATATCTATGCCGATGAAGCGCTGTTCCAGGCTGGCTTGCATCCCCTGCGCCCGGCCCACACCCTCTCCCGCACCGAGGCGGAACGTCTCTTGCACGCCATCCGGCAGGTACTGCGGGCTGGCATTGCCCACCACGGCGCCAGCATTGATTGGGTCTACCGCGGGGGCGATTTTCAGAATCATTTTGCGGTGTATCGGCGTGCCGGCCAGCCTTGTCTGCGCTGCGGTACACCGATTCAACGGCAACTTGTAGGTCAACGCAGCACGCACTTCTGTCCCCACTGCCAGGTGTAATGTGAACCATTGTAGGTCAACTGTGAGTGAGGTGGGTTGTGATGCAACAAGTTCTTCTCCTTATCCTCGTTGGTATATTGGGCTTTTTATTGGGGGCGCTGGTCGTCTGGCTGTGGGGTGAGCGCGAGCGGCGGTCCGCTGCCGCGGGTGAACCTACAGCACCGGCGTCAAAAACCGAGACTGCATCATCCACGGCTGCACCCTCGCGGCAACCCCCGTTCAGCGACGCCTCGCACGTCTTTGTCACCCGGCTCTGGCGTGACCGCAGCACCGGGCAGTTGCTGGTCGAGGTAGATGGCATGCTTCATGCAACTCCAGATACCTTGACCGATGAGCAGCGCCAGCGCCTGTGCACGGCGGCGGAGACTTGGTCGCTCTGGCTGGGGCTGCACTCCCCCAACCCTCCCGTATCACCCCCGCCCCCTGCACCACCCAGTGTCTTCACCGTGCCCATCGAGACGCTCATAACTCCCCCGGCTGAACCCCCGCGTGAGGGCAGCATTGTGGAACAGATTGATGCCATCCTCCAAGAGTTACTGGCCACTTCCCCTTATGCCGACCGCCGCGTGCGTCTGGTCGAGGAGCCCCAACACGGCGTGGTGGTGTGGGTGGGCCTGGAACGCTATGGGAGCATTGATGACGTGCCCGATGAGGGCATCCGCGCCCTGATTCAGGAAGCGGTGCGCCGTTGGGAAGGCTGACTCCGCCGTGTTAGTCACTTGGATCTCGAACCCCAGGCGTAGCGCGGCTCAAATTTACACGTAAAGGTGATTCACCATGCCCAAATTCCGCGTTCTGGCGTTCGGGGTTGTCCTCCTCACCCTGTGGCTGACTGGCATAACGCAACCGGCTTGGGGCAGTCCACCTCCGCCCCAACCTCAAACCACCCCCCTGGTTGACCCGGCCCTTGCCGCCGCACTGGAAGCGAAAATCAACCAGCACCAGTTTGAGGTGCTGGCGTTCACCCTGTATCGCGTCAAGATCGAGCGCGTGGTCGAGTCGCCGGATGGCCGGCTGGCAGTGCTCTGGCTGGCACTGGTGGATGCGGAGAGCGGAGAGGTCATCCCTGCCGAGCCGGGCCTCGCCATTGCCCGCCGCGATACCCTGGGAGCGCTGAGCACCGACTGGCAGGTCACCTTGCAGGCCGATGGCGACTGGGCACAAACCCTGGCCGCGGTTCCGGATGACCTGCTCGATCCCGAAGTGCGCGCTCGCTACGCCGCCCCCAGCACCGAGCAACTGCAGGCCCTGGCGACCGTGTACCGCGGCTACAAACTGCCCTGGGCCGGCGGGTTGAAGAAGCGGCTCAGCGGCTCCATCGGTCATTTCCTTTGGTATTACTCGTGCAGCATTGACTACTGTCGTTATGCCTATGACTTTGCCGATGGCACCATGTTCCCCATCCTGGCGGCCCGCGGGGGAACGGTCTATATGGCGAAATGGGACTGCCCCAACGGCTCGGAGACGTGCAGCAACTATATCGTGCTCAAAGACGTCACCACCGCGCCCACTACGTACCAACTTTACCTGCACCTGGCCTATGACAGCATTCCGCCGAACCTGCGCCAGGTGGGTGCTATCGTGCGCCAGGGGCAATTTATCGGCAATGCCGATGATACCGGTTACAGCACCGGCCATCACCTGCACTTTCACGTCCACACCAATCCTACCTGGTACTGGGGTTCGTCGGTGGACATTCGCTTTGATGATGTCAGCATCAACGACGGCACGCCGCGCAATTGCTACGAGGCCAGCCGTTGGCCGAGTTACGGCACCCAGTGCCAGGATGAATACGTTTCGGGGAACTACGGTGCCTTCCCGCCCAGCGGCAACCTGACCCTGCCCCAGGCGGGTGAGGTGATCACCAATGGGCGGGTGTTGATCGGCGGCACCGCCAGCGATGATATTGCCGTCACCCGCGTTCAGCCCATCGTGCGCGGCCTGGATGGGCAATGGCGCGAGATCGGCAGCCCTTTCACGAGCACGCCCTTTGTGGGCGAGATTGATCTATGCAGCCTGGGCTTGCCCAACGGCCCGGTGGATGTGGCTTTCTACGCCTGGGACTACGAAGGCAACCGTTCCCCCGAACCGCTGGGGATGCGCACGGTGCTCAACCGTTCCAACTGCGCCCCACCCCCACCGGCCTGCACGATCTCCAGTACCCAGGTGGCGCTCTTCAGCCAACCCGACTACCAGGGCGCCTGCGTGGTGTTGGGCCTGGGCGAATACAGTAACGCCGGTAGTTTTGGTGCAGTAGGTGACAATAACACTGCCTCCATCCTGGTCGGGAGCGGCGTGCGCGCCCTGCTCTACGATCTACCCGACTTTCAGGGGCGCACCGAAGCCCTCGAAGCCAGCGACACCAATCTAGGCGATAACCCGCTCGGCAGGGGGCGGCTTTCCTCGCTCAAGGTGCAGACGCGCAGCACCACGCTGGGCCCCCCCACGTTGATCACCCCGGCTTACGCGGCAGATCTCAACCAGCCGGATACCCTCTACTTCACTTTCCGCAGCGAGGGCGCCACCCGCTACCGCCTGGACGTGCGCCGCCACGCGGATAACCAAAACGTGTTCACCGCCGATGGCTTGCGCAGCCCGGCCGCGGTATTAGGCACCCTGCCGGCGGCCAACCCGGCCACCAAATACGTCTGGCGGGTCACGGCTTACAACTCAGCTTCCGCCGGCGGTGTCTCTCAAGAGCAATCCTTTGAGGTTTTTCCGCCCTATCTTTCCGGCGGTACCTCGCCAGCGCTCCCTTATCAGGCTTCGTTCGATGCCGATGGTGAAGGCTGGTTGGCTACGGGCGCCTGGCAGTGGCGCACGCCCGCCCTCAGCGGCGCCAGCGCGGCGTGGGTGGCCAGCGGCAACACCAGCGGTGACCTGACCTCGCCGCCGATCAACATCCCGGCCAGCGGTACCTACTACCTGCGCTTTCGTTATTACGCTGATACCGAATCCCCCGAACCCTATTGGGATCAGCGCTGGTTGCAGATCGCCGGCGCGGATGGCCTTTTCCGTAACGTCTGGCAGTTCTACGACGACCCGCCGCGCACCTGGGTGGAGAGCCCGGCTATCTCGCTGGCCGCCTACGCCGGGCAAACGATCCGGGTGCGGTTTCATTTCAACCCACTGGATAGTTACTACAACGGTGGCTTGGGCTGGGTGGTGGATGACCTGAGCATCTCCGCGGAGACCCCGCCGACGTGCGGTGAGAGCACGCCTAACGACACCCTGAACACCGCCACCCCCCTCACCGTTGGGCAGAGTGCGAGCGGCGTCATCTGCCCGGCAGGGGATGTGGATTACTATCGTTTCAGCGGGCAGGCCGGTCAACGCCTCGCTATCCGCCTGGATGCCCAGCGCAACGGTTCGCCCCTGGATGCCATCCTGACCCTCTACGATGCCCAGGGCAACCGCCTGGCCGAGAACGACGACCTGGTGCTGTACCAGATGAACGACCCCGCCCTCAGCTACACCCTGCCCACCAGCGGCACGTACTACCTCAAGGTGCGCGCCTGGGGGCACCCCGGGGTGGGGGACGCCGACCAGACCTACACCCTCCAGGTGCAGGTTGACAGCACGCCGCCCACGTTGAATCTCACCACGCCGGCCACGTCCTGGGTGCCGAACGGGGCACTGACCATGCAGGCCCAGGCCAGCGACGGCGAGAGCGGCGTTGCACTGGTCAACTTCTACTGGCGGGCTAATCCCCGCGCGCCCTGGCAGTTAATGGGCCAGGATTGGGACGGGCGCGACGGCTGGACCTGGGCGACCTCCAGCACTGCCCTGGCCGGGGGTGACCTATATGTGGAAGCGGTGGATTTCGGCGGCAATCGCAGCGGCGACCTGCGCCTGGGCCTGCGCGTGGATGCCAACCCGCCCAGCGTTTCTCTTGACCCGCTGACCACACCTAACCGCAGCACGGCGGTGCGCCTGGCTTGGGCGGCGCAGGATGCCGAAACCGGCGTGGCCGGGATAACCTTGCAAGCCCGCGTGGGCGGAGGTGACTGGCAACCCCTCAGCGGTAGCCTCACCGTCCCGCGCGGCAGTGCCTGGTATGTGGGCACGTGGGGGCAAACGCTGTCCTTCCGCGCCCAGGTATGGGATTATGCGGGTTACGTCAGCGCCTGGTCGGAAGAACGCAGCACCCAAATCGAAGCCTCCTGCCAGCCCGATGGTTACGAGCCCGGCGATGACACCCTTGACGGCGCCACCTCCCTGGGGGTAGGCGTGGCGCAGGAACATACCCTCTGTCGCGGAGGGAGCGGGGTGAACGATGAGGATTGGCTGACCGTCGAGATCGCCGACCCCAAGCCTTATCTCTTTGCCGTGCGCTCGCTGGACGGTGGCGCGGCCGTGCGGGTCGAAATTTATGCCGCGGATGGCAGCACCCGCCTGGCGACGTTCGCCGCCCCCGACCTGGGCCGCGATTTGCTCTTCACCTGGACGCCACCGCAGGCCGGTCGTTATGCCCTCCGCCTCACACCGCTTGTCACCGGTCTGGCCGGGAGCGCTGCGCGTTATAGCGTTAGTTACAATGAAGCGGCTTTCCTCTACCTGCCACTGGTGAGCCGATGAACGCTCAACCCTGGGTGTAAGATCAATGTCCCTCTCTGCCTCGGCCTCCCCGCGCGCTGTGGAAGCGTAAAGAATCAAGCCTTTGACGCGCTGTTCATCATGGCGTTCCGGAAAAGCCCGGGTCTCCTTTTATGGCGGCTAGATTGAGCGAGGGGATTCCACTGCCTTGATCTTGAGATGGTTATAATTAGACCCAAGGTGCTCTTACACATTCATTAAGAACATATGGCATTTCTGCCCCGCTGTGCCGAGGGAATCCAGGGACGTCTTCCCAAAGCTTTCGGACACTTACACAATGGAGTTTGCCATGCCTACGCTTTCCCCCACCTTGCAAGATGAAGTCGTTGCCTTGTTGCAAGCCCTGGTGCGCACGCCCAGCCTCTCCGGTCAGGAAAGGGCTCTGGCCGATCTGGTGGAAGCCAGGCTGCGCCGGCTGTCGTTCGATCACGTGGAGCGTGATACCTGGGGTAACGTCATTGCCAGCCGCCAGGGGTATGCTCCCGGCCCACACCTGCTCTTCGATGCCCACATGGATGTGGTGGCCCCGGGTGAGGCAACAGCCTGGGCCGGGGGTGATCCGTACAGCGGTCGCCTGGAGGGGGGACGCGTGTGGGGGCGCGGCGCTACCGACACCAAAGGCAGCCTGGCGGCCATGCTGATCGCGATTGGTCACCTGCCCGCGACCGAATTCCGCGGCACCTTGACCGTGGTGGCCAGCGTGGGTGAAGAGACCCTGGAGGGGGCGGCGCTGGGGCAGGTCTGCGCCCAGTTACGCCCGGATCTGGTCATCATCGGCGAGCCGACCGAGGGCCGCCTGGGCATCGGCCAGAAGGGACGGGCCAAACTGTGGTTCCGCGCCCAGGGCCGCCCGGCGCATTCCTCCACACCTGAAGAGGGCCACAACGCCATCTACGTCGCCGCCGAGGTCGTCCAGCGTATTCGTGCCCTGCCGCTACTCACGCATCCCATCCTGGGGGCAGGGGTGATGGAAGCGCTGGATATTCACTCCGAGCCCTACCCCAGCGCTTCGACCATCCCCTACACCTGTCTGGTGCGCTACGACCGTCGCCTGGTGGTTGGAGAGACACCTGAGAGCGTCCTGCAACCCTATCGCGAGGCTTTCGGCGGGCGGGAAGACCTGACCTTTGGCTTTGAAGAGGTCACCCTGAGCACTTACACCGGCGCCACCCTGCGCACCCCGGATTTCCACCCCGCTTGGCTGTGGGCAGAGAGCACGCCCTGGGTACAGCAGGCGCTAGCGAGTTTGCGTGCGGCAGGTCTGCGCGCCGAGACCTTCATCGCCCCCTACTGCACCAACGCCAGCACTACCGCCGGCGAACTGGGCCTCCCGACCCTGATTTACGGCCCTTCCAGCATTGCCCTGGCGCACAAAGTCAATGAATACATTGAGGTCAATGACGTCCTGGCCGCGGTGCTGGGTTACCAGGCATTAGCAAAGGGGCTGAGGGAGATAGGTTGACCTTGACAAACAAGGGAGACCTAACAGGTTTGTCCGGTTTTCAGGGTTGCTTGTCCTCTGAAACGTTTGGTCGTTGCCTATGATGAGAAGGCTTCCTGTTATCATTTTGGTCGGGATGATCGGCACCGTGCGCTTTGAGGGGGTACAGCCGGGGCAGTGCCTTATCCGCAACGGCGCGTTTCAGGTTACCATCAAGGTAGTTGAACAGCCATAATGAGCAAGGAATAGATTGTCGGCTTTTTGGTTGATGTTAACGGCTATCCAGAGCAATTTCGTTTAGTTACTTTAAGAGCATAGTTGTATTATCAAATATCTATTCGATAATTTACATAAATCCTGCATTTATTTAGTTCCACTCTCAAATTAGATATAATCAACCCTGAGGGAGTTGAGCGTATGCATTTATTTGAAGAACTCTTAAGCATCAGTGCCGAAGAAATCGAGTTTGAGTTTCGAGGATTCTCAAATCTTGATTGGTTGGAATTTGTGCTTAATCCTCGCCGTCTTCGTGGGAGCGACTTTTTAATGCGTTGGTCTCAAGGGTTATGGAGTGAAGAACGCATCATTCAGGCTGTTAATAATACAAACGAATTCTTTGCAATTCCTTATGGGCCAAGCGGAACAGCACCAGACAGTGATGTTAGAGCATTTGAACTCTACTTCGAACGGCTTGAAGCGGCTGGTCTAGGCAAAATCAAGCGTCCAGACCTGTTAATATTCAAGAAAAGTTCACGCGAGATCGTGGAAGGTCTCGTGGATTCAATAGGGGGCATCAGCGAGCTACCCTTCACCCCAGAAGATAGTAGCGTATTGCGAGAGTTACTAGCGCATGCGATTATCGCAGTTGAGTGCGAAAATAGTCTCTGGATCGCAAAACAAATGCCAGATTTCGGTTCGGAATTAAGACCACAAAAATGGTTGGGTGGTAAGCCTGGGGTAAAAAAAGGCGCTGTATTACCAACTTTGATATTGAAGGAAGAGGATCGCAAACCATTGCAAATATGGCAGGATAATAATGGAATCCCAATTCATATTTGGCACGTCTTTTATGATATCGCGTTTGGTATTTCCTTTGACAGAGCACAAGAGCTAATTGATCAAGGATTTATCATACCAACAAAGCAGACCTTCCAATCACCAGGTGGAGCTACTACAACAAAGACTATATATAAAATTTATTACCACTATGCTTATCCCCTTTGCGATGCAGTTCGTGAACCGAGATTAAAAGCGAAATTTATCCAGGACAAGAACGGGCACATTTTACCGTATGTGCATTTTGAGGGTGGAAAAATGGATTTGCGAGATGAAGCTCTAAATGTATTAAGGGAGATTGCAAATGCTAAGGGCTGATACATACAGACTACCTTCATCTTGGGAAACTAGAGAGCACTTTAGAGAAAAGGGACAATTTTGGACTCCCGCTTGGATTGCGGAGCCAATGGTTGAATACGTTCTGGCCGACCATGGTGGACTCTTATTTGATCCTGCCGTTGGAACAGGAGCTTTTTTCCGTGCGGCTATAAAAATTGCTAGCGAAAAGGGTCTGGCTGTTAGTTTTTCTGGTATGGAGATTGACCCTAATACTTTGACACAAGCCATTGAGCAAGGCTTGGATCCTGTTGAGCTTGCTGAGGTAAAAATTAGCGATTTTGTATCGGATCCACCACAGAGAAAATTTCAAGCCATTGTTGCTAATCCCCCATTTATTCGGCATCATCGCCTTAGTCCAGAGAAAAAAACGGAACTTAAGCAGATTGCTGCTCAACTCATTGGTAAGGAATTGGACGGGCGAGCTGGTTTACATATCTATTTCCTGATCCGCGCACTATCTTTACTTGAGGAGAACGGGCGACTAGCGTTTATTATGCCAGCGGATACTTGTGAAGGAAAATTCGCCCATGATTTGTGGTCTTGGATTACAGGCAATTTTGCTCTCGAGGCCGTCATCACATTTACTCCTGAAGCCACTCCATTCCCAAATGTTGATACAAACCCTCTTATTTTCTTTATTCGTAAGGTACCCCCAAAGCCTCATTTTTTATGGACTAGGGTTTATCATCCAAACACCAACGCACTTAAAATGTGGGTAAGGTCCGGGTTCATAAATGTTACTGAAAAGGATCTATATGTCACAATCCGAGACTTGAGAGAGGGTCTCTCCACTGGGCTTTCGCGTGAACCAGCACGGCATCTTAACGAAACATATGTATTGGGTGATTTTGTTAAGGTGGTTCGAGGTATTGCAACGGGGGCTAATGACTTTTTCTTCATGACGAAGAAAAAAGCTAGGATCTTAGGGATTCCCGAAGAGTATTTTGTTAAGGCTATTGGAAGAACTCGGGATGTTCCAGGTAATGAAATTACTCATGAGATCCTTGAGAGACTTGATCGTCAAGGAAGGCCTACGTTACTCTTGTCATTGAGCGGTGATGATATAGAAACTTTTCCGGATCCTGTAAAAAGATATCTTAGAAGTGGTGAACTTCTAGGCTTGCCTAAACGTCCCCTAATTGCGCAGCGCAAACCCTGGTATAGAATGGAGATGCGAATACCTCCACCCTTCCTGTTTGCTTATCTGGGTCGTCGTAACTCAAGGTTTATTCGTAATACTGCGGGGGTTGTTCCATTGACAGGTTTTTTATGTGTATATCCGAAAGATACTAGCGAGGAATACTTGGAGAAGATCTGGAAAGTTCTCACTCATCCAGATACACTGGCAAACTTGTCTAAGGTTGGAAAAAGTTATGGGAATGGTGCCATAAAGGTTGAACCGCGCTTGTTGGAAAAATTGCCTATCCCAAATCACGTGATAGAGCAGTATGGTGTGCCAAAGCAAATGCGATTATTTGAGCAAAGCGCATCTTACATAACCAATTCAGATGATTGGTCAGATAGGTGAATTTTATGTGCCTCATATAGAAACTGCTTTCTCACTCTCCGCACGCCCCTCCCCTTGCCCCCCTTTACCTCCCCCTCTGAACCCGACCTTTTCGCCGTTCGCCCCGCCACCGCCAGTGACGCGCCCGCCCTCTGCGCTTTAGACGTCCTCGCCCAGCAGGACGAAAGCCGGCGCGCGTTTATCGCTCGCGCGGTGGAAGACGGGCATGGCTACGTGATCGAGGCCAAGGGGCAGGTGATCGGGTATGCCGTGCTCGATACATCCTTTTTCGGGCAAGGCTTTATTTCCTTACTCTATATTCACCCCGAGCACCGCCGCCAGGGCGCTGCCACCAGGCTGATGCAGTACCTGGAAGAGGCTTGCCGCACCCCCAAACTCTTTACCTCCACGAACCTTTCTAACCTGCCGATGCAAGCCCTCCTGACAAAGTTGGGTTACATCCTGAGCGGTGTGATTTATCACCTCGATGAGAATGACCCTGAACTGGTGTTTGTCAAATACCTCCGGCGGGGCAGTGCCTGACCAGCCCTGGAATCGCCGCCGTGGCACCCCATTGACTTTTACCCCTCGCTTTTCGTATAATAAAAATGTAACTCGTTGCACAGCGCATGGCTGAGGTCCGCGGAGCCGGGCCTCCCCCGGATCACGAAAGCGTGCACAGCCGTCCGTGGTGATGAACACGGAGGGCTGTGCCTGTTTAACGGGCTGTGAGGAGGTGTATCATGTTGACCCTGGATCTGACCCCGGAAGAAGCCCGCGTTCTGATGCAGGTGTTGGAAGCGTGCGTCTCAGACATGCGCATGGAAATTTCACAGACGGATAACATCCGTTACAAGGCCATGCTCAAGGAGCGCAAGGCGGCGCTGGAGCGCGTACTGCAGGTGTTGCGCGAGCAAATGCCGTTACCGCTGGCCGAGTGAGGTGGATGGTCTCCGGTCACGAGAAGCCATTAAAAGGCCCACGGCGCCGCGAAGGACGCCGTGAGGTGATTTTGCCGTGTAGGGCGGGAGGGACTCGAACCCTCAAGGTGCTCCCGCACCGGTGGATTTTAAGTCCACTGCGTCTGCCTGTTCCGCCACCGCCCCTTACATCTTAGATTTTACCCCAAGCTGTCCCTGCGTCAAGCGTCCGCGGCGCGGCTAAACCACCCAGCGCCCCCGTTTCATCACCCGCAGCACCGGATTGGTGCCAAAGCGATAGCCCAGGTGGCGATAATCCGGCACATCCAGGACGATTAAATCGGCCTGCTTGCCCGGCTCCAGCGAGCCGAGGCGGTCGGCGGCGCCAATGGCTGCGGCAGCGTTGATGGTGGCAGCGGCAATCGCTTCGGCCGGGGTGAGTTTGAGGTAGCGGCAGGCCAGGGCAATGACGAAAGGCATGCTCTCGCACCAGGCTGTGCCGGGGTTGAGGTCGGTAGCCAACGCCAGCAATCCCCCGGCATCCAGAATCGCCCGCGCCGGGGTGTACTCGGGCTGTGCCAGGCCAAAGGGTGTGCAGGGTAGCGCAACCGCGACCGTCCCGCTAACGGCCAGAGCCTGAATATCCTCCGGGGGGGTCTTGACCAGATGATCAGCAGAGGTCGCCCCCAGTTCCACCGCCAGGCGTGCCCCGCCCAGGCTTTCGAACTCATCGGCGTGGATTTTCAGCCCAAAGCCCAATTCCCGCGCCCGTACCAGGATCTGACGCGATTGGGCTAAATCAAAGGCAATGCGCTCGCAGAAGACATCCACAAACGGCAACGGGCGCCCCGGAGCGTGGGTTTGCCACCACTGCCGCACCGCGGGCAGCATCTCGGTGCAGAGTTGATCCACGTAGGTCTGAGGATCAGAGCGGAACTCGGGCGGCACATCGTGCGCGGCCAGGTAGGTCGGCACCAGTTCCAACGGGCCCTCCTGATTCAGTTGCAGGATGGCCTCGAGCAGGCGCAGTTCGGATTCGGGCGTCAGGCCATAACCGGTCTTCGCCTCGGCGGTAGTGGTGCCGTGGCGCAGCATCGTCCAGGCCCGCTGGCGAGCCTGTTCGATCAGCGTTTCCAGGGGAGCCTCGCGGGTAGCACGCACCGTGGCCAGAATGCCCCCGCCCGCGGCCGCGATTTCGGTATAGGTCTTGCCCTGGGTGCGCCACTCGAATTCCTGAGCGCGGTCGCCGGCCCAGACCAGGTGGGTGTGCGGATCCACGAAACCGGGCATGACCACGCGCCCGCCGGCATCCCAGAGGTCTTCGTTAGGATAGGCGGCGCGCAGGACGGCGCTGGGACCGACGGCCTCGATCAAACCCCCGCGCACCAGCACGGCGCCGTCCTCGATCAACCCCAGGCGGCCCAATTCATGCCCGCGCTGGGGACCACCGGCAAGGGTCAACAACTGGCTAGCTGAATGGATGAGCATGGGGTTACCTCCGCGAATCAGGGGGTGGGGGTCAGGGTGGATGTAACGGTGAGCGAGGGGGTGGGGCTGAGACTGGGCGTGGGCGAGGGCGTCGGTGTGGTGACAAGGGTCGGGCTGGGGGTGGGGGTAAGGGTGATGGTGGGCGTTTGGGTGGGTGTGGGGGTCAAGGTCGGCGTCGGCGAGATGGTCAGTTCATATTCCAGGGTCAACACGCGTGCGGAGAACGGCACCGGCGTCAGGACATAATTAATGGCATCCTGGATCTCGCCTTGAAACGCTGTGCGATTGGGCAGGAAGACGCTGACCCGCGGTTGCTCTGAGAGCAGATAGGGGCTCAGCGCCTGGGGTGAAAAGCGGAAAAATCCCAGGTGGCCCGGATCACCCAGGCGCAGTGCCAGGGGAATGGCGGTAAGTAGATCCTCCAACCCCAACGTGGTCTCCACGCTGTTGCGATAGGTGCGGTAAAGGTCCGGCAGGCGCACCAGGTTACCCCCCTGCACCAGGCGCAGGAAGAGCGCCTCCAGCACCTGCTGTTGGCGGGCATTGCGCTCAATTTCACCTTCCCCCTCGCGCACGCGCAGGTAGCACAGCACCTGATCGCCGCTGAGCAGGTGAGTGCCGAGGGGAATATCGCCGCACATCGGCGGTGGAGGTGAGAGGATCGTCAGTTCCAGTCCGCCCAGGTCATCAATCAAGTAAACGAAATCGGGGAGGTGCACCAGGGCGAAGTCTTGCGGGCGCACTCCCAGGTTATAGGCCAAGGTATCGGCCACCAGCGGCCATCCGCCCAGGGCGTAAGCCACATTCAGGCGTTGCAGGGTGAACCCCGGTAGATAGACGTAAAGATCCGGGGGGACGGAAAGCAGGCTGGCGCGCCCCAGGCGGGGGTGGTAGAACACCAGCATAATCGCATCGGTACGCCCCAGATGCGGGGCAGGCGCGTCGCTGCCCAAGAGCACCAGCGTGCGCACCTCGGCGGGCAGGTCCACCGTCAGCGGCGGTGGGATGGGCAGGGCAGCCGTGGCCTGCGGGGTGGAAAACGTGACAGGGGTGGGCGCAGGGGAGGGGGGCGCGGTGGCGCTGAGCGTTGGCGAAGCGAGGGTGAGGGTTGCCGTTGCCGTCGCCGCAGGGCGGGTGCAGGCGGTCAACACGAGCAGGATCAGCCCGCTTAACCCGCGGACGAACCCACGCCAGCCGGTGCGCGTGACTCGTGCCTGAGCCTCAGCCATCCTGCTGGCATTATAGCACAGCCGCACCCAAGGAAAAGCCGCAGTGGGCCGCCCGGGCGACCCACTGCGCTTCACAAGGTGACATAGTTCTACACCCTCGGCTAACGGCGTTGCCGGGGACGGATAACGGCCTTCCAGGGACGATCAGCCTTACTCACAGCGCGTGCCTACTCCGAAGAGCGTAAACCGAGCAGGCTGCACCCCAGGAACACAATCCCAACTAACGCAACCACTGCATAGACGATGAACGCCATCCTGACCTCCTTCTTCCCCTTCCGCACCACGACACAACCGACCACCTTTGTAGGGTTAAACCCGCCTCGGCGTCGCTGGTTACTCTTATTGTAATTAACGGCCGTTCGCCGTTTCCCAACACTTTTGTCAGCCCACGCGTGCCGGGCCTGACAGACCTGTAAGGCGATTTGGTTCAATCATTAATACGTTGAACGGAGGCAAAAAGTTCCCTGCTAAGTCAGAACATATACGCCATTACACCTATATCGGGGTACAAGATTCGGCGCTTCGAGTCTCCCTGGCTTTCTGGTATAGTTGACGAGGAACCAATAGATTATGATAGGATCGTGTTTCCAAAAGGAGTTGAGATCATGAATACCCCTGCCGTTTTTAAGGACCCGGTGTGTGGTATGTCGGTGGACCCTTCTAAGGCCGCTGATCAGTATGAGTATAAAGGTGTGACCTATTACTTTTGTTCACGGGGCTGTAAACAAGCCTTTGAGCGCGACCCTGAAAAATATCTCGGCCCAACCCAGCCCGGCCCCCATTCTCACGGTTCCCATTGACGCCTCGTCTTGAGATGGTCAGCGCTTCATCTCATGAGGAAGGCGTAAAAAGAGAGGATTAAGATGTGCGGGTGTATGATTATGCACATGGTAACCGGCCATGCCGGGCATCAGAGTGAGTCTCACGAAGAACACCAGCGCACGAGCCCTGGTACCAGCGAGAGCCCAACAAAAGTGTCCAGTGCTGAAACGCGCTTATGCCCCCATTGCGGCTTTCCACTTCGCCCTGAGTATGCATTTTGCCCCGCGTGTGGCATGAGACTCCCGAAAATGCAATGCCCGGCCTGTGGTCAGACGATCGAGGCAGGCTGGAAGCACTGTGGATTTTGCGGTTATCCACTGATTGAAGCCCAGGAGAGCCCCAACCAGCCTTAAAAAGTGGGTCAGCAATTCCGACTATGTAAAGGATTGGAGATTGGAGCAGCCATGGAACATCACCACCATGAGCCTCCTCATGAAAGGAAGCTCACCCCCGATCAAGGCAGTCGTGAACATGCCCAGGGGCAGGGACATCCGATTGAACACGAGCGTTCCCCTCATAAGCACGCCACCCATCAGGTGGATCACCACGGCCACGAGCAGCTGTTCCGACGGCGCTTCTGGGGCAGCCTAATGCTCTCCATTCCGGTGCTTTTGTATAGCCCTGCGCTTCAGAGGTGGTTAGGATTCCGAATGCCGGAATTTCCCGCAAGCGAATGGATACCCTTGGCCTTTGCGGCGGCCGTTTTCATATATGGCGGTGTACCGTTCCTGCGCATGGCAGTGCCGGAACTACGCAACCGGCAACCCGGGATGATGATGCTCATCTCTCTGGCCATCACGGTCGCCTTTGTCTACAGCGTTTTGGCGCAGGTTACCCGCCTCGAGGAGGGTTTCTTTTGGGAGTTGGTTACCCTGATTGACATCATGTTGCTCGGGCACTGGTTGGAGATGCGCTCAATTCGTCAGGCCTCAGGGGCATTGAATGAACTGGCTCGCCTCTTGCCCGATACTGCGGAGCGCATTGACGCAGAAGGGAACGTTGAGACCATCCCGGTCTCGGCACTACGCCCGGGGGATCTGGTGCTGGTGCGCCCGGGCACAAGCATTCCGGCGGACGGCGAGGTGGTGGAGGGGGAATCCAGCGTAAATGAATCTATGTTGACCGGTGAATCCAGACCCGTTAAAAAGGGCATAGGGGATAAAGTCATCGCTGGCACCTTGAACGGCGAGGGAAGTCTCCGCGTCAGGGTGATGGCAGTTGGGGAACAGACGGCGCTGGCCGGCATTATGCGCCTGGTGGAACAAGCCCAGCGGTCAAAATCCCACACCCAAGTGCTGGCCGACAGAGCGGCGGGCTGGTTGTTCTACATTGCTTTAGGGGTTGCCCTGCTGACTGCTCTGGTGTGGAGCCTGGCCGTTGGTTTCAACGTGGAGGTACTCAAGCGCGTGGTTTCCGTCCTGGTCGTTGCGTGTCCTCACGCCTTAGGCCTCGCAGTGCCCTTGGTTGTCACCATTACCACCACGCTCGGCGCCCGCAATGGCATTCTGATTCGCGACCGTCTCGCGCTAGAGATCGTGCGCCAGGTGGATGTGGTGGTCTTTGACAAAACCGGAACCCTGACCGAGGGGAGATTCGGCATCGTTGGTATCAAGACGGTGGCAGGTATGGATGAGGCCAGTGCCTTAGCCCTGGCCGCGGCCATAGAGAGTGACTCAGAACATCTGATTGCTCAGGCATTGCGCCATACGGCCCATCAACGCGGTCTCATATTACCGAAAATATCCTCGTTCGAAGCCATCAAAGGTCGTGGCGTGCGTGCGCTTTACGATGGCAAGGAGGTTTATGTGGGCGGGCCGCGCTTGCTGGAAATGTTGCATCTGGATTTGCCCGAGGAAATTGCCGCGTTTACCCGCGCTGAAGAAGCCAAAGCGAGGACAGTGGTGTATCTCTGCGCAGACTCGCAGGTGTGGGCGGCCTTTGCGGTGGCAGATACGCTTCGACCTCAGAGCCGCGAGGCCGTGCAGCGGCTCCATCAAATGGGCATTGAGGTGGCCATGCTGACGGGCGATAGCCTGGCGGTCGCCAAGGCGGTTGCCGAGGACTTGGGCATTGATCGTTTTTATGCCGAGGTCCTGCCGGAGGATAAAGAGCGGAAGATCGCCGAATTGCAAAGCCAGGGCAAGCGCGTGGCGATGGTCGGTGATGGGGTCAATGATGCCCCGGCCTTGGTGCGCGCTGATGTCGGCATCGCCATCGGCGCGGGTACCGATGTGGCCATCGAGTCTGCCGGAATCATCCTAATACATAGCAATCCCCTGGACGTCGTCAGCGTGATTACGCTTAGCCGCGCCAGTTATCGTAAGATGATTGAAAATCTGGTTTGGGCGACCGGTTACAATGTGTTTGCCCTGCCCTTGGCCGCGGGGGCCTTGGCTCCCTGGAACCTTTTTCTCTCCCCAGCCCTGGCGGCCTTATTGATGTCGTTGAGCACGCTCATTGTCGCCCTTAATGCGCAATTGTTGCGAAGAACGCGTTTGAATTAAAAGGGCGCGCCTCACCTAGAGGCAATTGGCGCAACCCCACAGCGGGGGAAAAGGCTGTACATGCAATAAGCGTGCCCAAAGCGACCGTTGTTTTTGCACTTTTGTTAAGTTTGCACACATTCCCTGTGCGATTGAATTTTGCTATAATCAGGGCAACCCCAACCTTTGTTGCGCGTCTTTGCCTCGTCGCCGTCCGCTTCGGGGGAGTGCATTGTGAACGACGAGCCCGCCTGTATCCTTACCCCGGTTCGACAAACACCGATCTACCGCTGGCTGACCTGGCTGGTGGCACTGGCCCTGTTAAGCGTTGGGTGTGTCCCGCTTCCCCCTCAAGCCGCATCTTCACCTGCCCCTGAGGCCCTGCCGCTGGTGGTGCTGGATTGGGAGAACGACATCACCCCGGAAATCTTGCAGGGCTTCACCGCCGAGACGGGCATCCCGGTGGAACTGCATTACTACTACTCCGCCGAGGAAGCCTACCGCCGCATCCTGGAAGGGGAAACATGCGACCTGGCAATTGTGGCCAACGATAAGGTACCGGGGCTGATCCGCGCCGAGCGCCTGCTGCCGCTCGACCTGCCCCAGGTGCCCAATTTCCGCCACATCGCCCCGGCCTTCCGGGACCTGGTTATTGACCCCGAAAACCGTTACAGCGTGCCATATTCCTGGGGCACAACGGGGTTCGTTTATCACCCTGCTCACGTTACCTCTTCGCTAATACAGTGGGCAGATTTGTGGGACGAACATTATGCCGGGCGCATCTTTCTCTGGGAGGACCCGCGCACGGTCATCGGTCTGACCTTGAAATCGTTAGGCTATTCGGTCAATAGCGAAGATTTACAAGCCCTCAACCTGGCTGCGGCTAAACTCAATACCTGGCAAACGCTCCCGCCTGCCCCCTACCGACCCGAAGCCTTGGCTGAAGCCTTCCGCTCCGGCCGGGCGCAGGTCGCGGTGGCTTGGGTCGGGGATTATCTGCTGGCCCGTCGCGAGATTCCGGACTTGGTCTATGCCTTGCCCGCCGAAGGAAGCATCCTCTGGATGGATCATTTCGTCCTCCCGCGCTCGGCCCGCAGCCCCGAAGCCGCGCTGCGCCTGTTGGATTACCTCCTGCGTCCCGAGGTGGCCGCCCAAATCACCGCCCAGAGCCTGTGGGCGACCGCCAATGAGACCTCCTGGGCGCAGGTAAAACTTGACCCCGACGTGCAGGTGCTCGTTTTCCCGCCTGCCGAGGCGCTGACCAACGCCGAATTGATCCTGCCCCTCAGCCCCGAGGCCGAAATGGCGTATAATCGCATGTGGGAGCAATTTGTGCGCCTGCGTACGCCCTCTCCTGAAATGATTTCGTCGCCCACTCCACCATGATGTCCACGCCTCGGCCCCCCTCTCCTGCGCCCTCTCGAGCGCCGGCTTCGTTACGCCGCACCTTCCAACGCCTGCTGCGGGGGCTGATTTTGCTCAGCCTGGCCTTCATCCTTCTTGCTACCGCCACCCTGATTTACCAAAACGAGAGCCGTTCCTGGCATGGGCGCCAGGCCGAGGTTGCCCACAACCTGGCCCTGAGCGTTCAGGCCTACCTGCAACAAACCATAAATAACCTGCAAGCCTTTGCCCTGGTCGGCCTGGACGAAGCCAGCCAACATCCCCAGCAAGCCCAGCGGCTTTTCGATCTCTATCCGGATTACGATTTGGTGCAGGTGATTGGGCCGGACAACCAGGTGATCCTCTCCTTGAGCCGTGCCGCCACCCCGACCATCCAACTGGTAACCCTGCCCCAGGCGCGCTGGCTGGCCGAAGCGCGCGCCGGGCACACCTACCTGAGCCCCTTCCAGATTTCACCCCAGGGTAAGCCCTACCTGCTCCTGGCCATGCCCGCAGTGGAAGGGCGGGTGGTGGCAGCGCAGATTTCGCTTGAACCACTGTGGGAGCGGGTGCGCACTACCTCCCTGGGCCACAGCGGCGTGGTTTACCTGGCCGATAGCGCCGGGCGCATCATGGCCCACCCGGATCCCGAGGTGGTTTTGCGCGGCGCGGTTCTGCCGCCAGAAGTGCTGGCCGTGCTTCCGGCTGCCGGCCAGCCCCAGCACCTGGAATGGAACCTGGATGCGGCGGGGCAGTGGGTGGAACGCACGGTGCTACCCATCCCCGATAGCGACTGGGTGGTGGTAGCCGAGGTTCCCGGCCACGAGGTGCACGCTGGCACTTTGCTCAGCCTGGGCATCCTGGGCGGCGGCACCTTGCTCCTGGGCGTGCTGCTTTCGCTCGGTGCAGATGCCCACCTGCGCCGCCAGATCTTAATCCCGTTGGAGCACCTGCGCCAGGGCGCACTGGCGCTCAGCGCCGGGCGTCTGGAGCACCGCTTGAACCTCCAACGCCCGGAGGAACTGCGCCAGGTGGCACAGGCCTTCAACATCATGGCCCAAACTTTGCAGGCTCAACAGGCCGCCCTGGCCCGCCAGGCCGAGGCGCTGGCGCATCTCTACCAACTGGCGACCCTGCTCCATGCCGCGGAGAACCTCGAAAGCGCCTATAACGCAACCCTAGAGACTCTTTTTACCCTCTTTCCCCAGACTCGCGCGGCGTATATCTTTGTGCGCGATGACCAGGGCAACTTAACCCTGGCGGCATCCCGACGTGCCCCCACCGCCCCGGCCACAGAAGAAACCCTTCCCTCCACCGCGCCCAACCCCCACCGCTGGCTGGCGGCAACGACGCCGCGGGTCTACATCGAAGGCCCCTACGCCATGATCGTGCTCCAGGGGCGCCAGGACCGGCTCGGCTTGCTGCGGGTGGAAGCTCATACCCCCGAGGCCTGGGCCGAAGCCGAGCAGCGCTGGCTGGCAATGCTGGGTGATCAACTGGCCCACGCCATGCAGACCCTAACCTTGTACGAACAACTGCGCCAGGAATTAGCCGAGCGCCGCCGTGCTGAGGAAGCCTTGCGCCAGGCTCATGCCGATCTGGAAGAACGGATCCACCAGCGCACCCAGGAATTGCGCCGCCTGAATCGGGAACTCTTGCTTAGCCTTAACGAGCGCAATGTTTCCCAGGAGCGTTTGCAGCGCCAGAAACAACAATTGGAAACTCTACGCCAGGCCACGTTGGAACTTACCACACACCTGGACTTAAACAGCCTGCTTCAATCCTTGGTGCAGCATGCGGTGAAAATCGTGAACGCCGATGCTGGTGGATTCTACCTCTACGAACCCGCTCATGACTACCTGGTGCGCGTGGTCAGCCTGGGTGAGCATGCCTTGCCGCTGGGGTTGATCATCCGCCGCGGCGAGAGCCTCTCAGGGCGTGTCTTGCAGAGCCGCGAACCGATCCTCATCACCGATTATCGCCATTGGGAAGGGCGTCTGACTCACCTGCCGCAAGAATCTCAGGTCCATGCCGTCATCGGCCTGCCGGTGCAGTGGGGGGATGAATTCCTGGGGGTACTCAACGTCGCTACTTATAAGGAACGCACCTTCAGCCAGGAAGAGGTCAACCTGCTCAATCTGTTTGCCATCCAGGCCGCCATCGCTATCCGCAATGCGCGCATCCTGGACAACGAACGACGCCTGCGCCGCCGCGCCGAAGCCCTGGCCAAGGTCAATGCCGCGCTGACCGCCTCGTTGGAACTCAAGCCCCTGCTGCTGCGGGTACTCGAGGCCGCCACGGAGGCCATTCCGGCTGCCGACCGCGGCAGCGTCCTCTTGCTTGATCCTCAGAGCGGGGAATTGGTGATCGAAGCCCTCTATGGCTATACCGACCCGCGCATTTATGCGCTGCGCTTCCCACGCGAGGCTGGCTACGCTGCCAAAGCCCTGCGCGAAGGTCGCCCCATTTTGATTCCGGATGCCCGCGCTGACCCAGTGGTGCGTTATGACGGTGAGATCGAAGAAATGCGCCAGGTGCGCTCCGCCATCGCCGCTCCGATGTACCTGCACGAACAACCAGTGGGTGTGATCACCCTCGATTGCACCCGCGAGACCCATGCGTTTACCTCGGAAGACCTTGACCTGCTGAAAGCCTTTGCCGACCAGGCCGCTATCGCCATTCACAACGTTCGCCTCTACGAACGCGAGAAGCACCTCGCCATCACCGATGAATTGACCCAGGTCTATAATCGCCGCTACGCGCTCCAATTAGCCGAACGCGAAATCGAACGCGCGCGGCGCTACCGGCGCCCGTTGGCGATGATCTTGGCCGATATTGATCATTTCAAATTGGTGAACGACACGTACGGCCACCTGGTAGGGGATGAGGTATTGCACGACCTGGCCCAGCGCTGCCGCCGCCAGCTGCGCGATTTCGATGTCTTGGGGCGCTACGGCGGCGAAGAGTTCCTGATGGTGCTCCCCGAAGCCGATGCCGAAGCCGCGCTGGGAGTGGCCGAGCGCCTGCGCCAGGCCGTGGCCAACCCGCCCTTCAACGGTGGCGAGCATTCTATCCAGATCACACTCTCGCTGGGTGTAGTCGCCTTTGATCGCGACCACCCCGACCTCAACCAGTGGTTGATGCGGGTAGATGCGGCCCTCTACCGCGCCAAAGAAAGCGGCCGCAACCGCGCCGTCTTGTGGGAGGGTGAGGCGGACGACGATGGCACTGCATCACCTTCCTCATAGCCTGCGCGCCCTGGGTGACGCCCGTGCTCAGGCGGTGTTGCGCGTTCTGGGTGCGGCATTACAAGCCGTCGAGCCGGCTCAGGCGGTGCGACGCCATATGCACCGTGAGGGCGATACCCTCAGCGCCGGCGGCCAAACCTACAACCTGCGCCGTTTGCGCCACCTCTGGCTGGTGGGGGCGGGCAAAGCCGCCGTCCCCATGGCCGGGGCAGTAGCCGACCTGCTCGGCGATGACCTCAGCGGCGGGCTGGTGATCACCAAATACGGCCATGGTGGCGCGCAAGCCGAGCGCCTGCGCGCGCGGGGGGTGGACGTGTACGAGGCCGGCCACCCCTTACCCGATGCTCAGGGCGTGGCGGCTACCCAGGCTCTGCTGGAACGCCTGGCGACCTGCAACGGCGAGGACTTAGTCATTCTCGTCCTCTCCGGCGGGGGGTCAGCCCTGCTCACCGCACCGGCACCCGGTATCACCCTGGATGACCTGCAGCGCTTGACGGCAGCCTTGCTGGCCTGCGGCGCCACGATCAACGAGATCAACGCCCTGCGCAAGCACCTCGACCGGGTCAAGGGTGGCGGCCTGGCCCGCCTGACGGCGCCGGCCCATTTGTTGGCACTCATCCTCTCGGACGTGGTTGGCGACCCATTGGACGTGATTGCCTCCGGCCCAACCGTTCCCGACCCAACCACCTACGCCGAGGCGCTGGCCATCCTGGAACGTTATGGCCTGACCGCGCAGGTGCCCGCGGCGATCCTGGATCATCTACGACGCGGTTTGGCCGGTGAGCGCCCCGAGACGCTCAAGCCCGGCGACCCGCGCTTTGAGCAGGTGCAGAACCTCATCGTGGGCAATAACCTGCAGGCGGCGCAGGCCGCACAGGCGCAGGCTCAGGCCGAAGGCTTCCAGACCCTGTTGCTGACCACGTATCTGCAGGGTGAGGCCAGTCAGGCCGGGCGTTTCCTGGCTGCCCTGGCGCGCCAGATCGCCGCCAGCGGTGACCCGCTCCCCCGCCCGGCCTGCCTGATTACCGGCGGAGAGACCACGGTGACTCTGCGCGGCAATGGACGCGGCGGGCGCAATCAGGAAATGGCGCTCGGCGCCGTGGCCGACTTGGCCGGCCTGGAGGAGGTGGTGCTGCTCACCCTCGCCACGGATGGCGGGGATGGTCCAACCGAGGCTGCCGGCGCCGCCGTCAGCGGCACAACCCTGGCACGGGCACAAGCGCGGGGGCTTGACCCTTACGATTACCTGGCGCGCAACGATTCTTATACCTTCTTCGCGGCGCTGGAAGACCTGCTCATCACCGGCCCCACCCAGACCAACGTCAACGACTTGGCTTTCCTCTTCGCCTTCTGACCCTCTTTCTTCTGTTCTGGCATAGGACTTGCACATACCAGGGGTAGATTTTTCTCGCCCTGGACTGTGCATGAACGCGCGTCGCCTCGATCAATGGGTCAACTATTGGGTTCGCCTGATGGAGCAGGAGATTCAGGAAACCTCCTGGCATAGCCAGGTTGCCAGCCAGCTGGCCACCTGGCTGGGGCGAAAATTGGGCCTGCGTGGGGAGTCCTTGCGCCACCTGCGCCGTGGTGCCTTGCTCCACGACATCGGTAAGTTAGCCATTCCCCGCAGCATTCTCTACAAACCTGGCCCGCTCACCGCCGAGGAATGGCGCATCATGCGCCGTCATCCGCTCTATGCCTACGATTTCTTCGCTCCCCTGCCCGAACTGCACCCGGCCCTGGAGGTCGCCCTTTACCACCACGAAAAGTGGGATGGCAGCGGCTATCCCTTCGGCCTGGCCGGCGAAGCCATCCCTCTGACCGCGCGCATCTTTGCCATTGTGGATGTCTGGAACGCCCTGCGTTCCAATCGCCCTTATCGCGCGGCGTGGAGTGAAGAGGCGACCTGGTCGTATATTCTGACTAACCGCGGGCGACAGTTTGACCCGCAGGTGGTGGATGCCTTCTGGGAGGTACTGCGCCGCAACGGACGCGATTTGGCGGCTGCCTCGGTTCCGCAACCGGCGGATTGACCGGGCTACGCTGTCTCTCCCAGCACCTCGCGCAGGAAGATCTCGACGATGTGGGGATCAAAATGCTTCCCCGCCTGCTCGCGCAGGTAGGCAATGGCCTGCTCCCGTGTCCACGCCCCGCGGTAGGGCCGGTCGCTGGTCAGCGCATCCCACACGTCCACCACGGCAAAGATGCGCGCCGCCAGCGGAATCTCCTCCCCCTTCAACCCGCGCGGATACCCCGTCCCATCCCATTTCTCGTGGTGGCAGTACGGAATATCCAGCGCCGGCCGTAAGTACTCGACCCGCGACAGCATCTCGTAGGCCAACACCGGGTGTTGGCGCATCAGCGCCCATTCCTCCTCCGTGAGCGGCCCGGGCTTGTGTAGGATGCGATCAGGCACGCCCATCTTGCCAATGTCATGGAGCAGGGCGCCACGGCGGAGGTGCACCAGGGCCTCGCCGCCGAGGCCCAGCGCGCGCGCCAGACGCAGGGCAAGCTCGGTCACCCGCTGGGTGTGCCCCTCGGTTTCCTTATCCCGCAGGTCAAGGGCATACGACCAGCCCTCAATGGTGGCATCGTAGGCCTGGAGCAGAGCCTGATTACTCTCTTGCAAATCGCGGAAGAGGCGGATGTTTTCCACCGCCAGGGCCAGTTGACCGGCCAGGATCTCCAGAAATTCCTGCCATTCGACGTCCACCTCCAGCGGAGCGCGGTGGAACAGTTCCAACACCCCCTTCACCTGTCCCTCGGCGATCAGCGGCACGGCGAAGTAAGTGATAAAACCCTCGGCAGCAAAGTGAGGCGAGCGCAGGAAATCGGTCTTGTGCGCGTTCAGGTTATCAATGCGTAGGATACGCCGTTCAGCGGCGGCGCGCCCGGCATAGCCCTGTCCCCAGGCCAGATGGGTCTGGCGCAAAGCCGGGGTGCGGAAACCGCGCCCAGCGGCAAAATCCAGCATGCATGCGGGTGTGGGGATCTAAGAGCAGGATACAGGCGGCATCCACGCCCAGTTGGGTGGTGATCTCATCCAGAGCTACGTTAAAGGTCACCCGCGGATCGAGGCTGCTGGTGATGGCCAGGTCTATCCGCCGCAGGACTTGAATCCGCGCCAGGCGGCGGTTAGTCTCCGCGAACAGGCGGGCATTTTCTAATGCCGCAGCCGCCTGGTGCGCGAAGGCCTGGAAGAGGTTGCGGCGTTCGGGGTTGAAGAAGCCGGGCTGCTCGCTGTAAACGTTCAGCGCGCCGACGAAATGACCCCGCGTGGCCAGCGGAAAGGCAGCGCTGGTGACGAACCCGCGTACCCGCGCCGCCTCCCGCCAGATGCTCATTTCAGGGGCGGTCGCGATATCCTCCACCACGTAAGGCTGGCCGCTGCGGATGGCGCGCCCGGTCGGGCCCATCCCGGCCGGGGTTTCATCCCAGCGCACCTCCAGGGTGGCAATGTAAGGAGAATCCGAAGGATACCATGCCACCACGCGCACGCGGCCATCCAGTTCCGCCAACCCGACCCAGGCCAGGCGGGCGCCAAAGACCTCCACCGCAGCCCGCACCACGCTTTGAGCCACCTCGTCCAGATCCAGGCTGAGCGCCAGTTGGCGTGCCCCGGCGTAGAGGGCAGACAGGTTTTTCATCTGCTGCTCCACCTGTAACTGGGCCTGTTTCAGCGCGGTGATGTCCTGGGTGACACCCAGCACCCGCAGGGGTTGGCCGTGGGCATCGCGCTCCACCTCGGCACGTTCGTAAATCCAGCGCACCTCATCCCCCACCCGAATGCGCAACTCCAGGGCATACGGCGCGCCAGCCAAGGCGTTCCGCCAGGCGGTTTCGGCACGGGCGCGGTCTTCGGGGTGGACGAGGTTAAAGAAAGTGGTTTCGTCCACCGCGGCCTGCGGGGGCAGTCCGAAGATGCGGTAGGTCTCTTCCGACCATTCCAGGCGACGTGAAGCCACCTCGTACACCCATGATCCCACATGGGCCACCGCCTGAGCGCGGCGCAGGGTGGCTTCACGTTCTTGCAGCGCCGCCAGGGTCTCCTGACGCGCGCGTTCCCGCTCGACCAGGGCCATGGTCATCTCATTGAAGACGCGGGCCAGGTAGCCGATCTCATCACCGCCGGCGGGCAGGTCGACGCGGGCGGTGAAATCCCCCGCGGCCAGCTGGCGCACAGCCGTCACTAGGTGCGCCACGCGCCGCAACACCAGGCGTTCGCTGAACAACCAGGTTCCCACCAGCGCCAGCAGCATCAACAACCCGCCCCGCAGCAAGTTGGTCTGGAATATCTGCACCACTGGCCGGTAGGCTTCTTCCTCTTTCAACCCCACCAGCAAATAACCCCAGGGTTGGTCATCCAGGGTCAGTGGGGTGAAGCCGTAGATGCGCCGCAAGCCATCCAGGCCAGCATCTTCGGTGTGACCGCTACCGCCTGAGGCCAACACGGTTTGAATCAAGGGCTGGTCGGCTACGTTTTTGCCCAGCCAGGCCGTGCTTTCCAGGGGGTAGCGGGCCAGCACGGTACCCGCGGGGTCAATCAGCGTTACGGTGGAGTTGGGCGGCAGGTCAAGAGCGGCGAATACCTGGCTGACCGGTTCCAGGTCAATCCCCAGGAAGAGCACGCCCTCCACCTCGTTCTGAGCGGTGAGTAGGGGATAGGCCAGAGGCAACACCGGGCGTCCGCTGATCCGTCCGATGACAAAACGCCCAACGGCAGCGCTGCGCGTTTGAAGCACCTTTTGGAACCAATCGCGGTCGGCGTAATTGACCAGCCCGCTGGGGGAGAGGGAGGCACAGCGCAGGTTGCCCTGGACGTCGGTCACCCCAACGATGGAGTACTCGTGCCGGTTAGCAAAGAGGCGTTGCAGTAGCGCGTTGCAAGCCGCTGGATCGGCACGCAGCACTTCCACCGCCGCCAGGGTGCGCAGCAGGTCACGGGCAGTAGCGACCACGCGCAGTTGACTTGCGCTACCCAGGCGGGCCAGGTTGATCGCGGTCTGGCGCGCCTGCATTAGCGCATTCTCCCGCTGTTCCCAGGCATTGACAAACGCCAGCAGCGCCAAAGGCAGGATAACCAGCAGCACCAGCGCCAGCAGTTGATAGCGCAAACTGAGGAAATGACGTTTTGGCCAGGAGGAATTCTTCATGCTGGGGGTATTTTTGAGTAGAGGGGAGAAAAATTGGCGACCCGCTTCAGACCGGTCCGGCGAATACGATGAGTAAGTAAGTATAAGTATGCCATATCTTGCGGCGGCGGACAAGAATCGTCCGTTGCCGCTCGCGCGGTGCTATACTATTGAATGGGCAAACCCGCTCTGAACGGTGCGGGTAAGGAGAGATCATGCGCTATCGTTTTTCGGGTGGCGTTCATTTGATTCCTGCCGCGGGCGGCGACGCTGCAACCCCGCCCTCCGCCGTGGTCATCCCTCTGCGCCGCGCCAAACTGCGCCCGCCCCACCTGCGCCATGCGCGCCTGCCCCGCCCGCACCTGGTCGCGCAGATTCACACCGGCTTGCAAAAAGGGGTGGTGCTGCTCTCCGCCCCACCGGGTTTTGGCAAGACGACCCTGCTGGCCGAATGGGCCAGCACCTGGCCACATGCCCTGGCCTGGCTCACCCTGGATGCCGATGATAACGATCCACAACTCTTTCTGCGCTACCTGGTGGAAGCTCTGCGCCAGACGGGGCTGACCGACCTTCCGCCAACCCCCGAGTTGTGGGCTTACCCCAGCCCGGAGGCCGCCTTCGAGAATGCCTTCATCGCCCTGACCAACGCCCTTGAAACCCTCACCACCCCCCTGGCAGTGGTGTTGGACGATTATCACCTCGTGACCCACCCGGCGCTCCACCGCGCCATGGCGGACTGGATCGAAGACCTGCCATCGCACCTGCACGTGCTGATTGCAACTCGCCACGATCCCCCCTTCCCTTTAGCCCGTTGGCGCGGGCGCGGCCGCCTGACCGAACTGCGCGCGGCAGAGCTGCGCTTGGACCGCCACGAGACCCACGCCTTTCTCACCCAGGTGATGGGGTTGCACCTGAGCGAAGCCGAAGCCGACCCCTGGTATCAGCGCAGTGAGGGCTGGATCGCCGGTTTGCAGTTATTGGCGTTGGGCCGCCGCACTCCTGCAGCCGCGACCCCGCCCTTGCCCGGCGGTGAGGATTATGTGGTGGACTACCTGCTGGAAGAGGTGCTGGCGAACCAGCCGGCGGAAATCCAGGCCTTCTTGCTGCACACCGCCATCCTGGACACCCTGACCGCCCCCTTGTGCGCCGCCGTGAGTCCCCAACCCATGACCGAGAGCGAGGCTCAGGCCCTGCTACACCACCTGGAGCATGCCAACCTCTTCCTCCAACCCCTGGATGCCGAGGGGCGTTGTTACCGCTACCACCCCCTCTTTGCCGAAGCCCTGCGCCGCCGCTTGCGAGACCTCTACCCCGCGGCCACCCGCGCTGCGCTCCACCGCCGGGCGGCGGCCTGGCTGGACGACCACGGCGACCCGCAGGCCGCCATCCAGCACGCGCTGGCCGGTGACGACCTGACCCTGGTGGCCGACCTGCTGGCCCGCCACGGCGAACGGCTGCTCAAAAGCGGACACCTGCCCTTCCTGTTGCAGACCTTGCGCGGCCTCCCCGAGGATGCCCTGGCCAACGAGGCGCGCCTGGCATTGCTCTACGCCACCTGCCTGGCCCTGGCACTGGATCTGGAGAGCGCCGCAGCCTGGGCCAGCCGCGCCGAACGCCATCTTCGCGCCCACCCTGCCTTCACTCCGGACTCCCTGGGGCCGGTCTGGGCGGTGCAGTCTATGATCGCGGCATTGCGGGGAGACGGAGAACGCGCCCTTGCGTTAGCCCGCCGCGCCCTGGACGTCTTGCCCCCCGAAGATGCCTTCTCGCGCAGTTACGTCGCCTTCAATCAGGCTCTGCAGCACGCCCTGAATGCCGCTTTTCCCCAGGCCGAGGCTGCTTTCAACGACGCCATTGCCCTGGCTCAGGCGAGCGGCAACTGGATGCTGCTGATGATGGCACATTGCCACCTGGGGGAGGTGCAGGCCGCGCGGGGGCGGTTGAGCCAGGCGCTGGAAACGTTCGAGCGGGCCCTGGCGCTCACCGCCAACCTGGCGCATGACCCGCTGGGCTTTCGCGGTGACTTGCACATCGAAATCGGCGAGATCTTGCTCAAGCGTAACGCGTTAACCGCCGCCCAAACCTACCTGGCGCGGGGGTTAGCCCTGGTCCAACCCTGGCTGCCCACCTCGATTGCCCTCGAGGGCTACCTGCACCTGGCGCACCTGCGTCAGAGCCTGGGCGATCTGGAAGGGGCGCAAGATGCACTGGAGCAGGCGCACGCCATGGTTCACCTGACGCAGAGCGAGCTGGATGACCGCATCGTCCACCTCTATCGCCTGCGCCTGAGTTTGCTGCGCGGAGAATGGCTGCCGGCCTGGGAATGGGCCCAACGCGAGGGCTGGCTGGCCGGGGATGGGTTCAACCCGGCGGCGGTTGCCGAACCCCCTCTGCTGGATAGTTACATCCGCCTCACGTTGGCGCGCCTGTTAATCGCGCTGGGCCAGGCGCAGAGGGAATCCGCCTTGATTGACCAAGCCATCCGCTTGCTGGAAGCCCTGCTGCCGCGCCTGGAGCAGGCCGATTTCGTCGAGGCTCAAATCGAAGCCCATCTGCTACGTGCCCTGGCGCTCGATCACCGCGGTGAACACAAGGCCGCCCTCACCGCCTTGCGCTGCGCGCTGGCCCTGGCCGAACCGGAGGGATTCCGCCGCCCCTTCTTGGATGAAGGACCACCTCTGCTGCCCTTATTAGGTCAGGTCTTAGCCACCCTGCGTCGCCGGCCCGCAGACCAGGCGCTCCCCAGCCCGGCCTTCATTCAGCACCTAATGGCCTCCTTCACCCCCCACGCCACCCCGGCCGAAGCCACCAATAGCAACCCACTCAAATCCCCTCTCGCCTCGCTTCAAACCCATCCTTCCGCCGCTACCGAACTCGGCCCCGTTGAAATCCTTACCCCGCGCGAACGTGAGATCCTGCGCCTGGTAGCCCAGGGTTACTCCAACGGCGAAATTGCCCTGGCCCTGTGCCTGGCGCTCAACACGGTTAAACGGCACCTCAACAACATCTTCTTGAAACTGGGCGTGCGCACGCGCACCCAGGCTGTCGCCCGCGCGCGGGATCTGGGGTTGCTGGATTGATCTAACAGTGCAGGGGCGCATCCCCCAGCGCCTCGGTCACGGTGCGGAAGTGGCACTTAACCGCGGCGCGTAGTCCATCCATACCCCACCGTTCGTAGATATTGCGCACGGCCTGGCGCACCCGCGGATCGGTCGCCCCGAGTGGGATGGAAACGCCCTCAAAGCGCTGTTGCAGGGCGTGCAGACCTTCCAGGAAAGCCGCCCGGGCCAGGATGGACGCCGCCGCTACAGCCGGATCACGCTCGGCTTGCGGATACTGCTGCAGGTGCACCGCGGGGGCTTCCTGTGCCACAGCGGCTTCCAGTTCGTGCGCCGCGCTGAATTGATCGCTCAGGGCATGGTTGATCCCGGTTTGCCGTGCCAGGCGGACGATGACCTGGGCGTGAGCCCAGGCCAGCAGGCGGTTCAGGTTACTGCCGTGCTGGGGATAGAGCGCGTTATAAGTCTGCGGCTCCAATACCAGCACCTCGTGCGGGCATAGTGTCCTGATCGCCTCCGCCAGGCGCAGGATGCTGGCGTCATCCAGGGTTTTGCTGTCGCGCACCCCCAGCGCCTGCAGTTGAGGCAGGGTTTCGGTGGTAACGGCCACCCCCGCCACCACCAGCGGGCCGAAGACATCCCCCTTGCCGGCCTCGTCCGTGCCGATCCAGGCTTCGGCGTGGTCGTTGGCGTCCTCCGCCGGGGCTGAGGAAGACGCAGCGGGCGTATTTTGGGGCGCTACCCAGGTGCGGTAGAAGTGCGTGATGGTCTTCAACACGGCGGAAATCTGCGCTTCGGCGTCTTCAGGGCGGAGCGGCGGCGTGGGCTGAAGGACAACCTCGGGGCGCAGGGCATCGCACAGGGCTTCCCATGCCACCGCCAGCGCGTCCTGCACCGGCGGGTCAGGGGCGGCAGAGGCGAGGCGTTCCCACCAGCCGCGTAAGACATCGAGGGTTGGGGACGCTGTAAACGCGCCACCCTCCACCCAACCCAGGTGCAGGGCCAACTGGGTCACAAAGCCGCCCAGTGCCCGCGCAAAAGGCAAGACCAGCACCCGCGCCTCGGCCAGGTGAAAATTTTCTCTCAGCCAGGCTTCGCGCAGTTGCGCCGCCGCGACCAGGGTGTAGAAAAGGGACGGGCGGGCGAACCACAGCACCTGCGGGTCGCAGTGCATCTGCAGCCACGCCAGGGCGGGCGAGGCCTCACCGTCTTCCAGGACGGCGTAGCGCTCATCCTCCGCCGGCGGTGCGCCTTCCACCAGCGCCCAATCCAACGGCTTGACCACGTACGCGCTCAGGGTTTGGGTGATCTCATCGAGCAAGCGCGAAGCCAGCCCCTGGATCACCAGCGAACCCGAGGGGTACAGCATCACCGCCACGTCCTGATGCTCCCGTTCGATCTCGGCGCGGAACAGGGCCGAGCCGCGCGGCGGGACGAAGCGCGCGCCGGGCAGGGCCGCCAGCAGGTTGCGCACCTGATAAAAACGTGACGGCGCCACCACCAGGATGTTGACCTGCGACCTGCGCTCCTCCTCGGGCGCCTGGCCGCGAAAGGTGGCTTCCTGCTGTTTAGCCCAGGCATCAAGTTTGGCCTGCAAATCCGAGGGTTTACCCTGGACGGAGATGCGTCCACTCGTAAAGATATTAAGCGGCACTTTACTCAGACCATCGGTGAGCACGATTTGCACGCCGAAGGGAATGGCTTTCCGTTCTACAATCTGCAGGCCGCTCTCGCGCAACAGCTCTTCCAGAGCAGAGAGGTGGACATTTAGGCGTTCGCTCATCCGTCATGCTCACTGTTCAAAGGGTTAAACATGCCAGACGGCCAGGGCATAAAAACGGGTATGTTTGCGCGGGAAAAGGCGTTGGGCTCCATCGCCGGTGAGCAGATAACGGGTGATGACCTCCGGCAGAAGGATGCCCGAAGTCACCTCACGATACTGCAATGGCAGGACGACCTCTCCCCAATGGCGCCGTTCCATAGCGTCAAGCATCTCAGCCATGAGATCGTGCACGCCCGGAAAGTAGAGATCACACACCACGACCAGAGTGGGCGATGTCGCCAAGTCCAGGATGCGCAGGAAGGTCTCCAAGACGGCCTCTCGGGCATGGAGCAGGTCGTTAAGGCAGTTCTGCATCACAATGAGCGAGGAACGTCGAATGGCCTGCTGGAGCCGCGGTTGCTCCAGCGCCGTGGGGTTCAGCAAGTCGAATTCAAACGGTTGGAGCAGGGTCTTCCCGCGCGGCCAGTAGCACGGCGCCAGGGTGTAGGCCGTGATTTCCTGCCCGATGCGCCAGGCGTGCACGTGCCAATCCAGGAGGTACGCCAGCGCCACCCTGGCCTGTGGCACGTGCCGGTTCAGAAAGGCCACCCAGCCCAAGACCTCAGGCGCCGGGCCGGCCCCCAGGAAGGCGGCGCGCATCTTCTCACCACTGAAGCAAATCTGAGTCACATCTTGAGGCAGGGCGCACAGGATATGATAAAGCGGTTCGATGTAGTGCGGATAATAGACCAGCATGTAGGCGGCGCGGGTGTGCTCGCACGAAAAATCCACCCGCGAGGGCGAAGCGGCGTAACTCTCGCGCAGGCGGGTGACGTACGGTTGTAAGCGCTGCAGGGAATCCGCAAAGGTTTCCTCGTCCTCGACGTCGTTGCGCAGGCGCAATTCGGCCAGCAGGGGGGTGTAGGGGTCATGCCAGATCATGCTCATCTTCCCGCCGATTAAAAACCAAGCCCCAACTGTTGTGCGTCGGGCGTGGGCGTCTCATCCTTGGTCGGTGGCGGCGCCTCATACCACCCGATCAGCGAGGGCGATTCGGGGTTGTGCATGGCGTGCTGTTGGCGCGCGCGGTCGAAACTGCGGGTGGCGTAGCAGTACTGACAACCGAAAAGACAGGTGTCATAGGCCCCGATATCCTTGCTGACCACACAGCCGCACGCCTTGCGCTGGTGGGGATCCTTCGTGTGGGTTACCTCAATCCCGAACACGCGGCGGATGTAGTCATCATCCACGCACTTGCCCGGGCGCACGCCGTAGGGCCTCAGGTCGATATCTTCAGCACAACTGACGATCTCCATCTCGTGCTGAGCGGCGAGGGCGACCAAATCGCGCACCAGGTGCTCGAAAGCAGGGGTCTGGATGACCTCTTCATCGAGTGGGTAGCCGTGGGGCTCGAGCGCGGCCAGGCGCTTGGCGGCTTTCGGGTAACGATCCAGGATGCTGATCACCACGCGGCGGGTATACCCGTGCAGTGCCGCGGCAATGCGGGCAAAGGCGTCGCGGTGGAACGCCGCATCGGTGTGAGGGGTGAAGACGATGGGGTCGTAGCGCCAGATCACCTTCTGCGGCCCAATTTTTTCAGCCAGGCGGCGGAAGGTGTTCAAGGCTGCCGGCAACGGTGGCGACTTGGGATCGAGGGCGCGCGGGTTATCCAGCACCGTGTATTGAAAGTAATAGCGCAAACCCCGTTCATCCAGTTCATCTAGATAAGGGATGAGCGGGGCAGGATTGCGCGTCCAGAAGACGATGACATCCACCTCCGCGGGCCGCAGTGAGACGTAGCTCACCTGGCGGCGGTTGAAGGGATTGGGGACGGTGCAATACCCGGCGCGCACGCGATTTATGAACCAGGGCGTGTAGAATGCCGGGATATCGGTGCGGCGGCTAGCGCTGATGATCACGGCAACCTCCGGCGGGGCTAAGAGGACACCCCCTAACACGCTAAGAGATTGTGGATGGCGTTGCCTACCGGCGTCATCTAACTGCAGGCAAACCTTAAGATATTATACCTCTTACAGCCCCTAGGGTCTCGCTAGATGTAGTATAATGGGGCGCGATCAAATCTCTGGGGGTGTTCCTAGGCGAAAAGGACGATCCTCATGGCTTCTTGGTTACCCCGTGAATTAAGATTAAAGCCCTGCTTTCGGCATTGGACACCTTACCTGCTCCTTGGCGGCCTTTGGGGCGCCTGGCTGGTAGTCCATTTTCGCTTTGGTCCCAAGGTGATAGGGGTGTTCTTTGTGGGATTAGCCCTGGCGCTGGTGCTCTTGCATCGGCACCGGAAGCCTTTACTGATGGCGTCATTGGCCGCGGTCATCTTGCTGACCACCGGGGTGGTGGATACCTGGGCAGCCTTACGTGATAGCACGCTCAATCTGGCCATGGATATTAAAGATCTGGTCATTGTCATCAATACACCCGGAAGCGGGTTAGACGCCGTGCCTCAAGAAGCCCGCCAGGCCGCCGAATTGTTGACCGAAGCGGATGCGACCACCTATCGTCTCTCCCCCGCACTGATGGACAACGCACTCTTTCAACAGCGCATTATCGAGATCACCTGGCCGCGGCGCCTGGAAAACACCTCACCATACTGGCTGTACCTGCACCAAAGCGAGGCCCTACCCGCCGGGTGCACCCTAATGGCTCAGAGGGAACATGTCGCGTTGGCACATTGCCCTTGATCTCATCCTAACCATGCTTTATCTGGCCGGCTGGGCGCTGGCACTGATAGGCTTGGGTTGGGTGGGCCTGGCACCCTTGTGGCGGCGCCTGGTGCGCCGGGATGGTTGCATTGCCCTCTTGCCCCTGCTGGCGTTGGCCTGGCTCTGCGGCTTACTGGTGAACTACAGCCTGGTGCTTATTGTATCTGACCTGCGCCTGGCCCTGGGCATAGGTACCGCCCTAGCCGTGATGGGGTTGGCGCACCTGGGATTCACGCTCCACCGTGCGGTGCAGGCGGGCAATCTGGCGCCGGGATCGAGCCTGACCTGGCTTGGAACAGGGTTGATGCTGTTATTGTATGTCGTGCCCATCCTGACCCAGCCCCTGCAGGCCTGGGATGCGCGGTCAATTTGGTTTTTCCATGCTCGCATGATCTACGTGGCCGGGGCGTTGGGGCCGGAAACCGGGCTGCAGCACCCTGCCTTGGTCTTTTCGCACCCCGATTACCCCAACCTGATCCCGGCCCTGGCGGCACAACTGACCACCCTGCGCGGCTTCTGGAACGAGTACCTGCCCAAGGCGGCGCTGGGGCCGGCCTTCCTGGGGTTGTTTGCCCTGGCGCGTCAACGAATCGCGTTTCTCTTCCTGTTGACGGCCTTGCCGTTCAGCCTGGGAGGGTGGCTCTGGAACGGTTATATGGACGCCCACCTGGCACTTTACCTGGCGCTGGGGTTGCTTTTTATTGGGCGAGCGCTGCGCTCCGAAGATGACCTCGATTTTTTCCTCGGGTTTACCACCTTGGCTTTCCTTCCCAACATTAAGAATGAGGGCTACCTTGCCTCCCTGGTCTCCTTGATCGCCTGGGGAATCGCGGCTTGGCAGGGAAGAAAATTCGGCCGGGTAGGACATTGGCTAGAGGCTCTCACGCCAAAAGTGACCTGGTTCTATTGCGGGCTGATAGCATTGCCAATGGGGTTGTGGAACGTAAAAAAGGCGCTGTGGGGGTTAAACAATGATTTGCAACTCGGCAGTGCAGGGAGTTTAGCGCGACTGCTGACCCGCCTGGGCGATGGGTCATTAGAGACCATCCTGCGTATGGCTTATCCCTACCTGCAAGGGGGTATCCTGGTTCTCTTATTTAGTGTGACTGTGCTGATTCTACAACGGCGTGCGTTACCCTCGACGGTACACGTGGCCTTACTGACGGCTGGACTTTATCTACTGGGATTATTGGCTATTTACCTGGCCACCCCGCATGATCTGAACTGGCATTTGCGCACCTCTATCAGCCGCACCCTCCTGGGGGTGAATGCTGCGGCGTTCGTGGCGGGGTATTTTATGTTAGGGGAAATAGAAGAGAAATGAGGATTTGATATAACCGCAGGTAACCGCGCCGGGCAATGACGTCTCCCCCTATCACCAGATAGTGCACCTCATGGGGGCACCGTCGTTCATCCCTCTCCCAGCACCTCGCGCAGGAAGACCTCGACAATGTGGGGATCAAAATGCTTCCCCGCCTGCTCGCGCAGGTAGGCCATGGCCTGCTCCCGTGTCCACGCCGGACGGTAGGGCCGGTCGCTGGTCAGCGCATCCCACACGTCCACCACGGCAAAGATGCGCGCCGCCAGCGGAATCTCTTCCCCCTTCAGCCCCCGCGGGTAGCCCGTCCCATCCCATTTCTCGTGGTGGCAGTACGGGATATCCAGCGCCGGGCGTAAGTACTCGATCCGCGAGAGCATCTCATAGGCAAACACCGGGTGCCGGCGCATCAGCACCCATTCCTCGTCCGTGAGCGGCCCGGGCTTGTGCAGGATGCTATCGGGCACGCCCATCTTGCCGATGTCGTGGAGCAGGGCGCCGCGGCGGAGGTGCACCAGGGCCTCACCACTGAGGCCGAGCGCGCGCGCCAGGCGCAGGGCGAGTTCGGTCACCCGCTGGGTGTGCCCTTCGGTCTCCTTATCCCGCAGGTCGAGGGCATACGACCAGCCCTCAATGGTGGCATCGTAGGCGCGCAAGAGCGCCTGGGTGGTCTGCTGCAGGTTGGCCAGCAGGGTGGCATTGTGAATGGCAATGCCCAACTGCCCGGCCAGCACATCCAAGAACTCGCGCCACTCGTCATCCCGCTCAATCGCTTGGCGTTGGAAGAGTTCCAACACCCCCTTCACCTGCCCTTCGGCGACCAGCGGAACGGCGTAGTAAACCACAAACCCCTCGGCGGCGAAATCGGGTGAATTAGGAAAGACGTCATCCCGGGCCTTGAGGTCGGGGACGTGGATCAGCCGCCGTTCGGCAGCAGCCCGCCCCGCCAGTCCCTTCCCCCACATCAGATGCGTGTACTGCAAGGCGGGGGTGCGGAAACCGCGCCCCAGGAAGTAATCCAGGGTGCTGGTGCGCGGGTCGTGCAACAGCACGCATGCCGCATCCACCTGCAACTGCTCCATAATCTCATCCAGGGCTACTTCCAGCGTCAGGCGCAAATCCAGGCTGGAGGTGATGGCCATATCAATCCGCCGCAGCGCCTGCACCCGTTCCAGGCGCCGTTGGGCTTCTTCATAGAGATGGGCGTTTTCCAGCGCAGCCGCGGCCTGGTGGGCAAAGGTCTGCAGGGTGGCTAGGTGCTCGTCATCAAAGAAGTCGGCCCGGTCGCTGTAGAGTGCCAGCGCGCCCAGCACCCGCCCGCGGTTGATCAGCGGCAGGGCGGCGTTACTGCGCAGCCCCAGGCTGAGGGCAATTTCGCGCCAGGGCACAAAGCGGGAGTCGGTGGCGTGATCTGGCGTGATTTGAGGCTGGCCGCTGCGAATGGCGCGCCCCACCGGCCCCATGCCTTCCGGGGTCTCATCCCAGCGCACGCGGATGCTGCGGGGGTAAGGGTGGTCGGGGGGATACTGGCTGAGCAGGCGCACCCGCCCGTCGGTCTCGGCCAGGCCGACCCACGCCACCTGCAAGCCGAAAATCTCAACACAGGCCTGCGCCGCGGCGGTAGCGACATCTTCCAGGTTGGGACTGCTCGCCAGGCGTTGTGCGCCCTCATAAAGCGCGCGCAGGATCTCCAACTGAGTTTGAATCCGACGTTCCGCCGCTTTGCGGGCCGTAATGTCCTGGGTATAGCCCACCAGGCGCAGGGGCACGCCGTCATCGTCGCGTTCGATCTCAATCCGCTCCTCTACCCATTTAATGCGGTCTCCCAGGATGAGACGAAATTCCAGGGTGGAAGGCTGACCGGCCAGCCCGGCTTGCCAGGCCTGCTCAACCCGCTCGCAGTCTTCGGGGTGCACCCGTTCCATGAAGGTCAGGTAAGAGGGTTCGTGGCGAGGGTCCAGGTCTAGAATACGATACATCTCGCCGGACCAGGTCAGGCGATTGGTGGCCAAATCAAAAGCCCACGAGCCCAGGTGCGCGATGGCTTGCGCGCGTTCCAGCGCTCGGTGTGCCTCGCGCAGAGCTTCTTCCGCCGCTTTGCGCGCCGTTATATCCCGTGCGATGCCCTCAATGGCAATCAGGCGGCCTTCGGCATCAAAGACCGGGACGTTGCGCTGCTCAACCCACACGATATGCCCGTCCTTATGAATCCAGCGTAGTTCCAGTGGTGCGCCGGGGACAATCTCGCCACGGGCAATTTTTTCCAGGAGCGACCGATCCTCGGGATGGATCAACCGCGCCACCAAATCGGGATCGCGGTAATGCTCTTCAGGGGTGTAGCCGATAATGGTCGTGGCGGCCGGGCTGACGTACTCAAACCCCGGCTCGGGCCAGAAGCGGTAGCGGTAGATGATATCGGGGGCGTTTTCAGCCAGGCGGCGGAAGCGCGCCTCGCTTTCGCGCAGGGCGGCCTCGGCCTGCTGGCGCAGGGCCTCGCGCTGTTCCAGGGCATCGGCCAGGGCGTCAAAGGCGCGCCCGATCTGATCCACCTCATCGGTGCTGGTTTTCAGGCCGGTGCGTGAAGTCAGATCGCCGCCGATCAGGCGGCGCACCGCAGCCAGAATCTGGTGCACCCGCCGCGTAACCAGCCACTCCCCCCACACCCAGGCCAGGATCATCGTCAACACTGTGGCGCCCCCCATCAGCCAGATCAGGGTACCCAGGGTGCGGTTGACCGCGGCATACGCCACGGTGGTGGGAATGCCGACGTAGAGATAACCCCAAATCTCTTGTGAATGCATGAGCGGGGTGTAACCGTAGAGGCGCTTAACCTCATCTAAACCCTCAGCCTCGCCCACGCCGGGGCGGGGCTGGGCCATCACCTGCTGCACCAGCGGACGATCCGCCAGCGAACGACCAAACATGACCACGTCCTGAGGATAACGCGCCACGACGGTGCCGTGACGATCCAGCAGGGTTACCGTACTGCCGGGGGGTAAATCCAGGGTGGCCAGCAGGTTGCTGAGGTAGCGGGTATTGAGGCCCACAAAAACCACCCCGATGGTGCCCCGCTCGGTCGTTCTCAGGGGGTAAGCCAGGGGCAGGGTCGGTAAACCGGTGATACGCCCGATCACAAAGGTGCCAACGGTGAACCCACCGCTTCGCCATGCGGCCTGAAACCAATCCCGGTCACTGAAACTCACCGCCTGTCCATATGGGATGGAGGAACACACCAGACGACCCTCGCTATCGGTGACTCCCACCAGGGTGTAGTAAGGATGGGCATAATAGAGTTCACGCAACAGCGTACTACAGGCGGGATGATCCAGGTTCTGCACCGCCTCCATCCGGGCTATCAGCATCAGGGTCTCGCGCCCCTGATTGATGATGGCTTCTTGGGACGTAGCGGCCAACTGCGCCAGGTTGAGCGCCATCTGGCTGGTTTGTTGCAAGGCTTCATAGCGGCTTTGAGCCATCCCAACGAGCGCCAGCCCAACCAGCGGCAGCGCCCCCATCAAGACTAAAACCACCAATCGAAAGCGCAGACTCCCCAACCAACGCATGGTGTGGGCCTTTCCCCTCTCTACACCCGGCGACTAAGTGGCGGTATTCGATCCGTTGCAAGAACGCCAGGTGATTCTAATACACCATTAAAGACCACCCTCGCTCGCTTGCGCTGACCAGACAATCACCATTGCATTTGTAATTCTCCCACAGAGCAAAGGGATAAGCAAGCCCATCTGCCTAACAATCGCCTAACATTTGGAACCGAATGCGGTCTCAGCCTTTACCCGGGTTAGAAAAAAATATACCCGCCATGATGGCGGGCATTTTATGGCGGGGAGGGCGGGATTCGAACCCGCGGTCGAGGTTTTAACCCCCGACAACCACTTAGCAGGCGGCCCCATTCGACCTCTCTGGCACCTCCCCACAATCAGGGCCAGCGGAGGGAGTAGGATTCGAACCCACGGTGAGGCGTCAGCCCCACACCTGTTTTCAAGACAGGCGCCTTAAACCACTCGGCCATCCCTCCGGCTGTTGGCGTATTAGATTCTAGCATAAATTGACCGCATCGGCAAGCGGGCGCGCTGGTGGAGCGGGTTTTCTTAGAGGTGGTTTCGCCTGCGGTTGGGACGCCGACACGCTGATGTCCCCCTCGTTGCCTGTCCTTGCCCCTCTCCCCCGGCCCGCGTCCACCGCGGGGCGCGTCGCTCGCTGCTCAATCCCACCCGCCCCCCGTGCGGCAAAACAGGCGCACGCCGTTTCGCTCCACAAAGCGGCCCTCGGCGCCGCTCTCAACCTTATATGCCTGCCACAGTGCCGCATAACGCGTTAGGTCCTGCGCCGCGCGGGCCTTGCTCAGATGGAACGCGGGCCAGGGCGTCACCACGGGTTGCGCCTGCGTCGCGCGGCAGGCCAGCCCGATCAACAGCGCCTCGCGCGCCGCAGCGGGCACAGCGGGCCTTTGGGCCTGACGGATGAGTTCGGGCACGGCATCTGCAGAGAGGGTTTGCAGGTAATCCCCATCCAGTTCCTGGCCGCTCACCGCACGCTGCACGTTTTGGCGCACCACCCAACCATCCACATTCCACAGCCCGACCAAAAGCCCAAACCCCAGCCCCCACAGCAATGCTGCCGCCGCCACCCGCCGCATCTGGTGGGTGAGCAATAAGCCCAATATCACCAGCAGCGCCAGCCCCAACCAGGGGATGAACAGGTGGGCGTAGGTGCGCAGCCGCGTGAAGCCGTAGGCCTGCTCATAGAGGCTCAACCGCTGCCACGCCGAAGCCAAAATGACCAGCACCAGCACCACTAACAGGCCACTCAGGACGATAAACCCATTCCGGTGAAGCGGGGTTTCGCGTCGGCTGAGGGTGTGCAACACCAGGATCAAACCCAGGCTGATCAGCGCCACTACCACCAACTCGCCAAAGCCGCGGCGGGCATACTCGGCATAGGTGAAGCCAGCGGCGTGGATATTAGCCTGCCCGCCGAACAGGTAGCGGAATTGCAGGATCACAAAGAACAGGAACAGTGCGTTAACGCTCCCGAGGACAATGGCCGTTTCCACCCACCCCAGGAACGGCGCAATGATCCCCTGATCTGCTGCGGTAGGGCACACCGCCCAGGTCGGATGAACAGCATGGAGCAGCGTGCCGCAGAAGAGGATCGTCAGCACCCCCACATAAAAGAGGCGGAACAGCGTTTCGGGCAGGCGCTCCAGCCGCAGGGCATCGAGCATGGCCTGCAAACGGGCCGCAAAGACCAGATCCGCCGAGGCTAACAGCAGCGCCAGCACGCCCACCACCGGCAGCGCCAGTGCCACCCCGCGCAAGATGGCCCCACCCCGCCGCCAAAAAACAGCCCCGGCGGGCGCAGGCGGCGTGTCCTCTTCCGCAGGCGGACGTCGGAACGGGCGCGTGATCGCCGCGAACCCCAACACCGCCAGCGCGCGCAGGTCATCCCACAGGGTATAGTGCAACCAGTCGCCCGTGCGCAGCGTGGCCACCCAGAACATCAGCCCGATCAGGGTCAGCAGGACGCCCACGGCCTGCGTGAACGGCTCGGCGCGCCAGAACGGCAGGAACGCCAACCCCAGGATAATCACCCCCAGCCCCAGGGTGGCGCGGGCTGGGCGCTGTCCTTCCCGCCGCGCCAGCACCAGCGCACCCCCCATGGCCAGCAACGTCCACAGCGGAAACGAGACCCCAAGCGGCTTGCGCCAGAATAAGAGGTCTACCCCGGCGGCAATCAGAAATGCGGTGATCCAAAATGACGTGTGCGATTTCGGCATGGTCAACCTCCTGTGTGGTGGTGTCTGCGGGGCGCGACAATCGGCCCCGCCTCGGCCCCGATGTTACCCCCAGGATCATCCGGATGGGCCGAGTGCGCTTCAAAGGCTACGGCTCAGGATAGATGGCCTGTCCTTTCAAAACCTATCACGGCGGTCTCAAAACCTCTCTCCCCAACGTCACCACCCCCGCCTTGCACCTCCTTGGGGCTTGCCTTGCTCGCAACCTCTCGGCCGGAGTTAGGACGGCGGCGCCGCAATGATCTCCATCTCCACCGCATTGCCGCCCCGCCGTTTGACGCGGTAAAGCGCGCGGTCGGCTTGATCCACCAACTGCTCCAGGGTCAGCGGGCAGGCGCCATCGGTGACGGCCACCCCTAAACTGATGGTGCACATCACCGCCCAACCCTCGATCTGGATCGGGCGGTCGGCAACCTCGCGCCGCATGCGCTGAGCAATGCTTTCGGCATCCCTCATGGTGACCGCCGGAAGCAGCGCCACCAGTTCATCGCCGCCCAATCGCCCCAGGACATCGGTCGCCCGCAGCACCCCCTGAATGCGGTGACCGATCTCCACCAGCACCGCATCACCGATCAGATGACCGCAGGCATCGTTGATGGCTTTGAAGTGGTCAAGGTCAATCTCAATCAACGCCAGGGGTTGGTGGGTCACCTGGCTGTGCGCCACCGCCCGGGCAGCGATCTGCCAGAACATGCGACGGTTGAACAGGCCGGTCAGGGGGTCGGTTTGGGCCTCTTGCTCGATGGCCTGCAGGTAGGTTATGCGCTCGGTCTGATCGCTCAATGTGATCACGTAGCCCAACCCGCGCCCGTGGGCATTGGTGAGCATGATCACCCGCACCTGATAGTAGGTAGCCACATCGGTCTCGGCAGAGCGCAGGCAGAGATCCACATCCAGCGGGTCGGATGTGCTCGGGATCAACCCGGCATGCCAAAAGGGAAACAGGACGGCCACGCTTTCACCCACCCAGGCTACGCGCTCTAACTGGAACAAGCGCTGAGCGGCATGATTGAGATCCACCACCCGCAGTTGATGATCCAGGATGATCACCCCCTCGCTCAGGTGATCGAAGACGGCCTGGCGGGCGATGGGCAGTTGGTTCAACCCGCGGTAGCGCAGCAGCAACCCGCCCAACCCAATGCCAGAGAGCGCAAACCCCAACGGGGTAAGGCCCTGCCCCCAGTGCGGCAGGGCGTAGAACAGGTCAAAGAGGTTGAACGCCAGCGGCAGCAGGGCCAGGGCCACCATCTGGCGCGCCATCTGGTAGCGCGGCAGGTGGCGACCACCGCACTCGCGCAGGATCCAGTACCCCCCGGCCAGCATCAAGGCGTAGGAATACGCCAGATGCACCCAGAACCAGGCGCCGTAATGCTCAACCCGAAAGAGCAGGAAGCGCCCTTGCTCGACCAGGCGGTAACTTTCCCAAATCAGGCGATGCCAGGGGTTGGTCAACACCAGCAGGAAGGTGAGCAGGGGCACCACGCCGAAAAGCCAGGCCCGCATCGGCTGTAACCACGTTTTCTGCCCGCTGTACTCCAGGGCGAAGAAGAGCCACAACACCGGCAGTGCCCCCAGAAAGGCGTACTGCAACTGCGCTGCCAGCACTGTGACCGTGGGTGATGCCAGCGCCAGTGAAAGGCTGTAGGTGATCAGCAGACCGGTGCCGCCGGCCAGGAACCAGAACAGGGCCAGGGAGGTGCGCTGCGCGGGGGCGCGCAAATTGAGCGCCAGGGGGTAAAGGAGCAGTCCCTCCGCCGCCCCCGCCAGGATTAAAAAGACCAGGTAAACATTCATCCCCGACCCACCCACACTACGTACTGGTACGGTTATTTTACACCCGAACCGCGCGCCACAACGGCAGCAGGTCCAACCTCTATCGCTTTACGTTGACCCCAACCCGTTTTGGAGCCCAGCGCCCACGCGGGGATGGGACGCCAATCCCGCCCAAGCCAGGGGCAGCGGAGTGGCATATCCCGGGGGGATTGGGAGCGCGCCCGGCCGCCCTTGTTCCCCCGGCTTTCACGCGGCGATTCGGAGCATGCCAAGCGCGAACGTTCCGGCTGGTTGCCAGGGGATGACCGCCCCCACCTCCAGCGCAAGAAGAACGGAACGATTTGGGTGTTGACCGCCCAGGCGATACCCCACGCCCGCCATGTTGGTGACTTGAAACAGCATTGGGAAACCGCTGGCGAGACGGTGAAAACAGGATATACTTGATCATGATCCACATGTTCAACCGGCGCGGCTTTCCCGCGCTGGAGCCATAGACCGACATTGGGAGAAACGTATGTCCCCGCGTAAATCCGATCCAACCTCCACCCCTGCCGAGCAGGAATTCAGTGCCGAAGAGCGCGCTGCCATGCGCGAACGGGCGGCCGAATTGAAAGCTGCCCGCACCGGCAAGGACGCGGGTGAGGAAGCCGTGCGCGCCAAGATTGCCGAGATGCCCGAACCCGACCGCACGATGGCCCTGCGTCTGCATGAAATTATCACCACGGCAGCGCCGGAACTCACCCCGCGGCTGTGGTACGGCATGCCCGCCTATGCCCGGGCGGGCAAGGTGGTGTGCTTCTTTCAGGGCGCGCAGAAATTCAAGACGCGCTATGCCACCCTCGGTTTCACCGATGCGGCGCACCTCGATGAGGGCGTAATGTGGCCTACCGCCTTTGCGCTGCTGGCGTTGACCCCGGCGGTGGAGGAACAGGTTGCTGCGCTGGTGCGCAGAGCCGTGCGCCCGGCGGGATGATGTCAAACCGCGCGGCAGCGGAGGTGTTCTTTCGCAAATCCCCCCTGTTTTTAAGCAAAAACCGATTTGCGATGCGCCGTCCGCGCAGGGGGCGACGAAGGGGTTAAAACAGCCCTCCAGACGCACGTAGAGGCTTGATTTTTGTTTAAAGTGGGCTATAATAAGGTCAAAATCGGGGGGTGCAGTCACTTCGATCCGTTAGTGGATACTGAAACGTAAAGCGCGGATGGCTTCTTCTGCGCTGCGGTCTGGTGCAGTCACTTCGATCCGTTAGTGGATACTGAAACGCCAGGGCGGTTTTTTACTGCAAAAGTTCGTATCCGGGGTGCAGTCACTTCGATCCGTTAGTGGATACTGAAACAATTTCGCAACTCATGTTGTCCTCGTTACAATGGAATTAGGTGCAGTCACTTCGATCCGTTAGTGGATACTGAAACCTCCACCAGTCCAATCACCACCAGAACCAGCGGAACTCGGTGCAGTCACTTCGATCCGTTAGTGGATACTGAAACATTGCTTGTCAAGATAATAATGTGAAAATGTACGGCGGTGCAGTCACTTCGATCCGTTAGTGGATACTGAAACGTCCAGGGTGTACACCGTGCCATCAAAGCGGGAAATGCGGTGCAGTCACTTCGATCCGTTAGTGGATACTGAAACAACAATTGAGTTAAGTCTGGATGCGCAGGACAGAGAAGGTGCAGTCACTTCGATCCGTTAGTGGATACTGAAACTTATGCAAAAATCATGAAGTCACTTCAGGATGTAAAAACGGGTGCAGTCACTTCGATCCGTTAGTGGATACTGAAACTAGCGCGGTATATGTTTTGCCCGAACCGGCCGGTCCGGTGCAGTCACTTCGATCCGTTAGTGGATACTGAAACGCTATCTCGGTGGCGGATGCGCTAGCAGCCGGGGAGGGGTGCAGTCACTTCGATCCGTTAGTGGATACTGAAACTTGGTACTGAGAAAAAGGGCTATGAACCCCAGGTTGGAGGTGCAGTCACTTCGATCCGTTAGTGGATACTGAAACCTCATGTTACTCAGTATGCTACCCCGATTTGTGTCTGGTGCAGTCACTTCGATCCGTTAGTGGATACTGAAACTATCGCTCCAATGAGGTAAATTGCGTTTTCCGGCTGAGGTGCAGTCACTTCGATCCGTTAGTGGATACTGAAACTTTATCGTCTCACCAATTCCTGAATAGCCTTGCTCAGCAGGTGCAGTCACTTCGATCCGTTAGTGGATACTGAAACCTGTCATGCAGATCATTGCGATGCGCCCGGTTTCCAGGGTGCAGTCACTTCGATCCGTTAGTGGATACTGAAACAACCCTTCCTCCCCTTCCATGGATATAGATCGTCTGGGTGCAGTCACTTCGATCCGTTAGTGGATACTGAAACCAAAGTCCAATCGCAGTAATTCCGGCCGGGATTTGGTGCAGTCACTTCGATCCGTTAGTGGATACTGAAACTTCACTAAAGTTCGCTGCCATGTACTTGATTGCTGAGTGGTGCAGTCACTTCGATCCGTTAGTGGATACTGAAACCATCTTTCGCATCTCACTGTTTTCATTTACACCTCTTTGGTGCAGTCACTTCGATCCGTTAGTGGATACTGAAACACACATCTATATAAAACTCCGTTATTCCACCACCAGACAGGGTGCAGTCACTTCGATCCGTTAGTGGATACTGAAACAGCACCGCCGCAACCACAGAACAAATCCAGCGCCCTCAGGTGCAGTCACTTCGATCCGTTAGTGGATACTGAAACAAGCAGTTGAATGGTTCCTGGGTAAAGGTACAGACCGGGTGCAGTCACTTCGATCCGTTAGTGGATACTGAAACCAAGCACAACGCCGCCTAATCCTAAAGTTGCGAACGGTGCAGTCACTTCGATCCGTTAGTGGATACTGAAACCAGGAAGCATTTCATCGGTTTATGCGGGCGGAGTACGGGTGCAGTCACTTCGATCCGTTAGTGGATACTGAAACCTTCCGAGATCTCGACGAAAAATCTCTTATAACCCCCCGGTGCAGTCACTTCGATCCGTTAGTGGATACTGAAACGCCACAACTTTTTGTCGAACAAAACATTGTAATATGTTGCAGTCACTTCGATCCGTTAGTGGATACTGAAACATCCTCTTCAAATGCCTTACGTGCACGCTCCATTTTGGTTGCAGTCACTTCGATCCGTTAGTGGATACTGAAACACACACATCATACGACATCACCACAGCCGTTGGCGTGTTGCAGTCACTTCGATCCGTTAGTGGATACTGAAACGTAGATACGGTAACACCTTCTTGATCATGCTTTGTCGTTGCAGTCACTTCGATCCGTTAGTGGATACTGAAACCACGCTTCCCTGACCGGCGCGCTGACTGGTTGTCAAGTTGCAGTCACTTCGATCCGTTAGTGGATACTGAAACTTCGGAGTTTTGCACTCTGTTCGGCCGTCGGTGCGAGTTGCAGTCACTTCGATCCGTTAGTGGATACTGAAACCTCATCCGGCCCGAGGTTCACCGCCTCACCGCCCAGGGTTGCAGTCACTTCGATCCGTTAGTGGATACTGAAACCTTGAATCTCCCCTTCGGATCTGCTAGTAAATTTATGCGCCTGGGGTGTAGCCGCCCAGAGCACGCCTTGAGAGGACCGGGATGGTGGGCGCTCCGGCAAGCGCAAAAACTCCGAGGTGCAAGTGACCCGCACAGCACGCCCGAAAGGGAGATGCAATCCGGGCGTAAGAGTGCGCGGCGTTTTTTATGTCTGTTGCTCTCCATTCGGTTTCCAGGATAGGTTTCCCCCGTTTCAGGCTGGCTTAATCCAAAGCGCGTATAATCAAGCCTGTCTATGTTCCTGCGTTCCTTCCTCCGCCGCCTCGCCCGGGTGGGTCGGACGTTTTTGTACCTCGCCCTCCTCCTGGCGGCGCTGCTTTCCCTCCGGGCCGGCGATCTCATTCGCGAGGATGTGCCCTCCCAGGTGCGCCAGTTCACCCGCCCCTGGGAGTTCGATTACGTCTCCTGGACGCTGGACGCCTTATGGGCAAAAGAACGGCAGGCCGTGCTCGACCTGCCGCGTTACCTCACCCCCGCCCAACAACGCCAGGCCGTGCTGGACTACCTCGACCTGGTGCGCCAACTCGATCGGGTCGAAGCCGATATCGCCGATTTTTACGCCAACCCCGCAGTCAAAAACCCACAGGTGCTCACGGCCCCGTTGGTGGCACGACGCGAGCGCCTGCTGGCCCAGTGGCAGCGCCAGCGCCTGCTGGCCGAGGCTGTCCTCGAGCATCAGATCAGCACCGTGATCGCCGATCTGGGCCTGAGCGTGGGAGGGCAGCCCATCCCCCCCTTGCTCTACCACGTCACCCCGTTGCCGATGGCGCTCATCGTCTCCCCACGCACGGTCATCCGCCAGGAGGCCGATATCTCCCTCCAGCCCGACCTCCCCCTGGAAACCATCACCCACCTCGAGCAGGTCGTCGAGCGCGGGTTGAACGTCTCGGCGCTGGTGGTGCCGGTCGGCGGTATCGGCATCTACCCCACCATGGTGATGCGTTCGGATAACCTGCCCTGGCTGGTGGAAACGGTAGCGCACGAGTGGATCCACAACTACCTCACCCTGCACCCGCTCGGCCTGCTTTACGAAGCCTCCCCCGAAATGCGCACGATCAACGAAACCACCGCCAGCCTGGCCGGCAAAGAGATCGCCCGCGCCGTCCTGGCCCGCTATTACCCCGAATTTCTACCCTCGGAAACGGAAAACGAAGCCCATCCGCCCTCCTCCGATGGCGGTGCAGCCAAGGCGTTTGATTTTCGCGCCGAGATGCACACCACGCGCGTCACCGTGGACGCCCTGCTCGCCGCGGGCAAGGTGGACGAGGCCGAGGCGTACATGGAAGCGCGGCGGCGCTTCTTCTGGGAGCATGGCTACCCCATTCGCCGCCTCAACCAGGCCTACTTTGCCTTCTACGGGGCTTATGCCGATACCCCCCTCGGCCCCCAGGGACAAGACCCGGTGGGCGAGGCCGTGCGCACCCTGCGCGCCCGTTCCCCCGACCTGGCGACCTTCCTGCGCCGCATTGCCTGGGTCACCTCGTATCAGGCGCTGCAACACCTGCTGGCGCAAACGGGCAGCTGATCGGCAGGGCTAAAGGTCGTAATCGTCTGCGCCCAGGTCGCCGCCCGCTTCGTCGCTCCCCAGTTCGGGAATCTCGCGCTCGATATCCTCCGGGCTCTGGCCGGCTTCCAGGCGGCTGACCACCTCATCGAACACGTCGCCCAGGTCTTCGCCGACCTCCTTGCTCATCTGGCGCATCATCCGCCCCAGGGTTTTGGGGTCATCTTCCAGGCCGGCCAGTTTGCTCGGGTCGGCCAGGTCTTCCAGGCGGCTTTCCTCCGAACGCGCCACCCGCACCCGCCCGATGCGCCGCTGGACGTTGCTACTGCTACAATGCAGGCAGGTCACGGCGCGCGTTCCGTATTCGGCGTAGGTCATGAACACCTCAAACCGTTTACGGCAATCCAGGCAGCGGTACTCGTAGGTTGGCACGGATGGTACTCCTTGGAGAATGAGAATGAATCAAATCAATTATAATCAATGGTATATCAGAAAAAAGTAAGAACGCCCGCCCCGCTGAGGACATCGGATGGAACCTGCGCTGGATGAACCCCTGTTCTTCGAACTGACCCGCCCCCAACCCTTGCTGATCGTGCTTTCGGGACCCTCCGGGGTGGGCAAGGATACCGTCTTACAGGCGCTCAAAAAGCGCAACCTGCCGCTTCACTTCGTGGTCACCGCCACCGACCGCCCCCCGCGCCCGGGTGAGGTGGATGGCGTGGATTATATCTTCGTCTCGCGCGAGGAATTCGAGCGCATGATCGCCGCGGATGAGATGCTGGAATATGCTGTGGTTTACGGCGATTACAAGGGCGTGCCCAAGGCGCAGATTCGCCAGGCGCTGGCCAGCGGCAAGGATGTCATCCTGCGCGTGGATGTGCAGGGTGCGGCACGCCTGCGCGCGCTCTGCCCCGAGGCCGTGCTGATCTTCCTCGCGCCGGCCAACGTGCGCGAGTGGTACCAGCGCCTGATCAACCGCCACAGCGAGACGCCCGAAACGCTCCAGCGGCGCATCGAAGCGGTGCGGCGTGAACTGACCTACCTGGATATGTTCGATTACGTGGTGGTCAACCGCCAGGATCACCTGGAACAAGCCGTGGATCAGATCGTGGCCATCATCCAGGTGGAGCACCTGCGCGTCCACCCCCGCCGGATTACGCTATGACCCAACCCCCCGTTGAACCTTCCCCCGAAACCCCCGGCGCCGTGCGCATCTACTGGCACCTGCCGGCGCGGCGTCCTTATGTGACCTATCTGATACTGGCCTCGTGCATCCTGATCTACCTGGGGCAGAGGCTGAGCCAGACTCTCTTCGGCGACGACCTGCTGATTGCGCTGGGCGCCAAGGTCAATAGCGCCATCGTGCAAGGGCAATACTGGCGCCTGCTCACCCCGTTGTGGCTGCACGGCTCAATTCTGCACCTGGCCTTTAACATGTACGCACTGTGGGTGATCGGCGCCGGCCTGGAACGCTATTACGGCCACGGGCGCTACCTGGCACTGTATCTGCTCAGCGGGTACGCTGGCAACGTGGTCTCGTTCCTGATGTCGCCGGAACCTTCGGTGGGGTCTTCCACCGCCATCTTCGGCCTGCTGGCGGCGGAAGCCGTCTTCATCTACCAGAATCGCCACCTCTTTCAGAACGCACGAGGGATGCTGATGAACATCGGGGGGATCCTGCTGGTGAACCTGATTTTGGGCCTTTCGCCGCAGATTGACAACTGGGGTCACCTCGGCGGGCTGATCGGCGGGCTGGCGTTTGCCTGGTCGGCCGGGCCGGTGTGGGAGACGACCTATCAGATGAACGGCTACCACCTGACCAATCGGCGCAAGGGCAGCCAGGCGTTGTGGGTGGGGCTGGGGGTGGCCGTGGTCTTTACCCTGCTGGTGGTGCTGCGGGTGGGATGGCTTTAGGGGGGACGACCAGGGGGTATGCCTGCGGCGAGTTCCCGTTCCGCCTCGTTACATGACGCGTTCGGACCCTTGACCGTCCTGCTGGTCGGGCTGGGGCTGCGCCTTTACCGTCTGCCAGCCCAGCCCTTCTGGGTGGATGAAATCGGGGTATGGAGCGCTTCGATCCAGCCCGATCTGGCGGGGGCGCTGGCAGTGGCCAAGGGGCACGTCATGGCCATGCCGCTGCACTACCTGCAAACCTGGTTGGTAGCGCGTTTGGGGCTGAGCGGCGAGTGGCTGCGCCTGCCGGATGCGCTATGGGGCACCGCCAGCATCTACCTGGGCTATGGCCTGGCGCGCCATTACGCCGACCGCCGCACGGCTCTGCTGACCGCCGGGTTATTGGCGCTTTCGCCCACCCTGATCATGTATTCCCAGGAACTGCGTTTTTACGCTACACTGGTCTTTTTCTATCTGGCGGTGATTCTGGCCGGCTTTAATGCCCTCCAAACCGGCCATGCCCGCGCCTGGCTGGTCTTTACCCTGATCGGCGCTATCGGTTTACTGTTCCACATTTACACCATTTTCGGGCTGGGGGCGGTGTGGAGCGAGGCGCTACGCCGCCGCTTGTGGGCCCGGGATCGCCGCGCCTGGCGCTTTTTACTGCTCAGCACGATTGGGTTGACCCTGGGGTTGGCCGGTAGCGCGCTTTATTTTGGCGGCGTGCCGGGCTACCGCGTGCCCCTTTTTGCCCAAACCACGTTGGTGACTTTCCTGCTAGGGGGGATGGGGATACTACCCTTATTTCCCCTCCAAGGATGGGGGTGGCTGTGGTTTGTCTTGGTCGCGCTGGCGGCCTTGGGCGGGCTTGTCATCGTGGTAAGAGAGCGCGGAGGTGGCCTGCTGAGCGCGTTAGGCATCAACCTGCTGGCAGTGGGGCTGATCGTGGCGATGAATGCCTACCGCCACTACTTTCTTCACAGCCGGCAGATCCTCTTTCTCACCTTCTGGACGGCACTGTTGGCGGCGCGGGGAATCTCCGCGGCGCTATCTTGGATGGAATGCCACCGGCAGCGGGTCGGTCCGCTCACGGCAGTTGCCCTGTTGGTGGTGGGATGGAGTGCCGTCCCGACGCTGGTTCAATACTACACCCTGCACAAAAACCCCGTGCGTGACCTGGAGCCAGTGCTGGCCGGTCTATGGCAACCGGGTGAGGGCATTTGCGTTATCCCCGATTATGACACGGTGGTTTTCTGGTATTACTGGCAGAACAACCTAGGCCGGGCAATCCGTCCCTGTACAGCGTCAAGCGCCCGCCAGGACCTCGCGGTGCGCTTTGTGCTGGCCGACCCAGGCCTGGACTTGAGCGACACCTTTATCCGGTCTGATCAATCGCCCTGGAACACCCTTTACCCCAAAACCCTGTGGGTGCGGCGATGAAATATCCGGCCTATTGAATCGCCACCAAGCCCGTGCTATGATTAAAATCGAGCACGGTTCCTTCAACTTCCCCCCTCCTTACTAGTGAATTGAATAGGCGATTGTCGGTAGAGTTGCGCGCATCCCGCAGCGCAGTCAGGTGCTTGCGGCTATTTGGCTTTTTCTCTCTTTAGGAGGGGAGCATGAACAAGACCCGGTTCCTGAATCTCCTGATTGTCCTGGCCCTCATCGTGCTCGCCGCGGGCTGTGACATCCCCAGCAGCTATGAATTAGATATCGAAACGACCAGTGATCTCGGGCCGGAAACCCTGGCGCGGATTGACGCCGTCAACCGCACCCTGGCCACCGGCATGGAGGTCGGCCCGGAAACGCGCCAGGTGATCCGCGAACTCAACGAGACCATCCGCCAGGGGATGAAAGCCGGTTTTGATGAGGCAACGCTGAAACGGGTGGATGATTTGCTACGGGTAGTCGAAGATGGGCTGAAGATCGGGCTGGATGAGGATACCCTGGCTACCCTCAACGGCCTGGTTGAGGTGATAGACCGCCAGCCGGGCCAGTGGGAAAGCGCCGGCACCGAGATCATCCGCACCCTGGAGCGCACCGGTGGGACGATGGCCGGGCGCATGGCCGCTGAGATCAAAGGGGTGATGAACGAGGCGCGTCTCAACATGCAGCAAATGACCGCCATCGCCGGGGTCGAGTTCCGCTGTAACGTGGATTTCCTCGGCTCTAAAGCAGGCGCCACCCTGCAAGAGTTCATCGGCCACACCATCGTGGGCAAGTTGCGCAACATCCTGAGCGGCCAAGCGGCACTCGAACCCATTCCCACTCCCTGGGTGTGCCAGGTGATCCCGGAGCGGGTTGAGGTGGTGCGGGTGGGAGAGCAACTGATCTTCCCGGCCGGCCTGATCACGCTCACCGGCTACAACTACGTGGATGCCAATGCCCCGCGAGCCTATGTGGCCGATGAGGCCGGCAACCCCATCCCCGGGCTGCAACTCTTCCCCTACCGTACCAGCCCATATCAGATTCAACTCAACCTCCAGGGGATAGATTTCAGCGCCATTCCACCCCGCTCGCGCATCGTGTTCACCTGGCCGAACGTGCCCGAAACCACCGGTGTGGCGATCCTGATGCCGGTGGCGAACCCGCCGGTGGCCCGCTTCACCTTCGCCCCCAGCGGCGGCGGAGCGCCGCTCACCGTGCAATTCACCGATGCGTCCAGCGGCGATCCAACGGAATGGCAATGGGATTTCGGCGACGGGGCAACCTCGAACGAACGCAACCCCACCCACACCTTCATGGAAGCGCGGCGCTACACGGTGCAATTGACCGTGCGCAACCCCCTCGGTTCATCCACCGCCTCAGAAGTGCTGGTGGTGGGAGAAGCTCTGGCGGCTAATTTCAGTTTCAGCCCCCGCCAGGGCGAGGCGCCGCTGGTGGTGAACTTCACCGATCGCTCCGGCGGCAACCCCACCGCCTGGACGTGGGATTTCGGCGATGGGCAAACCTCGAACGAGCAGAATCCCAGCCACATTTACACCACCCCACGACCCGAGGGATATAGCGTGACCCTGCGCGTGAGCAACGCGGAGGGCACCTCAACCTACACCGCCCCCGACCGCGTCATTGTGCTGGAAAAACTGCAAGCCGATTTCACCGCCACACCCACCTCTGGGCAGGCGCCGCTTACGGTGGCTTTCCAGGATACCTCGCGCGGTAGCCACATCGTGGCCTGGGAATGGGATTTCGGCGATGGGACGACCTCAACCGAGCGCAACCCGGTGCATACCTACACTACCCATAACCTTTACGACGTCCGCTTGACCGTAACCACGGCAGAGGGCCGCTCGGATACCGAGAGCAAACCCGGCTTCATCAATGCGTACAAATTGTTGGGGATGTGGCGGCCCGGCCTGATTCCCCTCGATCCCATATTTGCCCTGCTGAATAACGTTGAAGCACACGTTGCGAAATTTTCGCTCCCCGGCGGGCAGACGCTGGATACCGGCTGGTCGGCGAATCGGTTTGTTTGCGGTGTAGTGGGCATGGTGGCCAGGAATGGGGATATGGATGAAAATGGCCATGGCGATATCTTGAAAGCCTACCTCTACCCCCAATACAGCAACACCTACCGCGAATCCACCTGGTGGCTGACGGCCGATTTCCGAACCCATTCCGATCAGGCCGAAGAGAGTTGGGAAATCACGGTGCTATGTCTGGATAAAAAGGGGGAGGGTGGGGTCTTTGATTATTTTACGTATAACAATCTACCGGGCGGGGAGGGTGAGGGCAAAGCAGTCTTCTCTGACCCCCAGTTGAACCAGGATACCTACATCTACTGCGGCGTGGTGGGGCAGGAGGCAGCGTGGGGGGATATTGACGAAAATAACGTTCACGACGTGGTGTGGCAAGCCTATACTGCCCCCAGCGGGGGCACTTGGATGCTCTACCTAGACTTTGTCACTCACAACCGGCCGGAAGAGACCTGGAAAGCCAATCTACTCTGTATCCGCCGCGGTAGTTATCTGGCGACCGAGAAACCCACCTTCCGATTTGAGCATTTTGACATTCCCCGCGGTAACCCTCTCTACCTCCTCCCCGAGGATATACCAACCCGGGATTATGTCTGTGGGGTGGTGGGGGTGGATGCCCGGCGCGGCGATCTGCTCGAATCCGGGAAGCGGCCCATCCTGCTGGAGGCGGAGATCGTACCGCAAGGTCCGGTTTGGGGCCTTGCCACCGATATCGCGACCCATAGCGACCGCGAAGAAACCTGGTCGGTGGATGTGCTGTGTATCAATCGAACCGTGGTGAAAACGGTGCCCGAGGGGTGGTAGCCCTCTGCATGGCCATGACCAACCGGCAACGGTGCAACCTTTGCCCTGTCGCCTCATCTAAAGAGCAGAGCACACTCTTTTTGTCCAGGAGTACAGATGATGGGACAGCGCAAAGGGACGTCACGATCAACGCGTGCGTCGAGAACCGGGTTACCCCCATGGGCGTGGATTGCCGTGATCGGGGTGATCGCGTTGGGCGTGATCGCATTGCCCAACCTATTGCGAGCCCAGCCGACCACTGCGTTGCCCGCGGAGGTGGATGTGGTACAGGCGGCAACCTTGCGTGATCAGGGCGCGCTGGTGCTGGATGTGCGCGAGCCGGAGGAATGGGCGGACTATCACATCCCTGGCGCCACGTTGATCCCGCTGGGGCAACTGGCGGCGCGGGTGGATGAGGTGCCGCGCGACCGCCCGGTGCTGGTTTACTGCCGTTCGGGCAACCGCAGCCAGGAAGGGCGGGATATCCTGCTGCGGGCCGGCTTCACCCAGGTGACCAGCCTGCGCGGCGGGATCAAAGCCTGGGCAGCGGCGGGCCTGCCCACGGTCAGCGGGCCGTAGGGGAGAAGGGTAAAAAAAGCCCAGAAGCGCTTCCCTGGACCTGGGAAGCGCTTTTTGGTTTATCGCTGGAAGGAGCGGCGATCTGCGTCTATCTCAACCCCAACGGGGGAAAGGTTGTATCAGGTCAAAGGCATCCGGCTTTTCCGGGAACGGATCGAGGCGACGGCGACTAATAATCGGGGGGATTTGCAAAATATCCCCCTTTGTTCTCCCCCCGGCACGGCAACCCACCCAATCTGATCAAACCGGCGCACGGGCGCTCTCCCCAGCCGGGCCCTGCGATCGAGAGCGCCCGAGCAATCCGCCCACGTTAGCGCATCACCGCCGGGATGAACACGCGGAAGTTATCCACCGTGGTGGTCAATTCGACCATCCAGCAGGCGCTGGGGGCATGTGCGGAGCAGATGTAGATGTAGTCATGGTTTTGCTGCCCTACGCTGACCCCGCTCGAGGGCACCTGCACCTGTACCTGCACCGTACGCTGATCCGACCCACCGGGCAGGACGTTGCTTAGCGTGGGCGGGAAGGCGGTGATCCAGGTGCCGTTACCATTGTTGGGATCGTGTAACGTCAGGTCCTCGGCCAGATCGCCGGCATTACTTACGTTGAACGTGTAGGTTACGGTGCTGCCCGGCACACCACTGGCGCTCAACTCGGTAACGTCGGCCAGCGGGTAATAGTAAGCCGTGCGCGCCCGCACCCCGATGCGCACCCTGCGCGGGCTGTCGTTCTCCTGGCGTTTAACCTCTAACCAAACCATTCCGGTGTATTCCTTATCCGGCGTGCTTCCACCCTCAAAGATAACGTTAAAGGTGCAATAATTACCACGAGAGTATTCATAATTTAATTGGCAAGTATGGCTGAAACTGAAAGTTTCAGCCGGTGTCTCCGGAGAGGTGACCTCAAATCCGAGACCAGCGATACGAAGGGGGCCTAAAAAGCGCACGCTGAACGTCTTAGCCTCGCCGGGGGTGTTCAGATGCAGGGTGCCCCAATCCCAATAGGTGGGCTGGACGTTAGGATTGCCGGGTGGGTTACCCATATCGCGCAGGTAGATTTGCGAGACGTTTTGAGGAATGAACACGCTGGCATTGAGGTCTAAGTCAGAGTAGGACGCAAAGGCGGCGAACTGGCCGGTCGCCGAGAGTGCAGCATAGACCGCATCACGATCTCCCTGCTGGCCGAGCGAGGTGAGCGAAACGCGCCAGGTCTGCTGGGCATTCCAGTCATGTCCGAAGACGTCCGGGCACGAGGGCGCCGGTTGACCCTCGATGCCTTGGGCGCCGGTGTAGGGACATTCGTTGGTATCCCCTTCCACCAGGTTGCTGGCATAGGAATGGAAACCAATCACCAGCCCATCGCGCGAGATAGAGGGCGCATAGGAAGCCTGATTGGCCAGCGCCGAGGGCCGATCCGCCCCCAACGGCACCGAAGGTACCGAGACCAGGTAGCGCTTTACAACGTCCATATAGTCGGGGCTAGTGGGGTCAAAATCGAAGCGGAAGAGGTAAACATCACTGAAGCCGTTATCGTCACTGACCTTACCCGTGGGCAGGTTTTCGGGTGCCAAGTTGGTGGCGCGGGATTGGAAGGCCACCATCAGATAGGGATGGTTATTTTCTTCGACATAGGCAACGGCCGGATACTCGGTTGTCCCGTTCGTCGGAAGGCCATTCGGCGCCTGCGAAAGCAAGTAAATATGCACACCCCCGGACTGATCAAACTCATCATAACTACCGTCGCCGTCGTAATCGCGATCCAGCAGGAAGACATTGGCGCGCCGCTCCATCGGGCTGGCGTTTGGGTTATCGCTCTGGTAGTCGTTATCGCTCAACCCACAGATCAGGTTGGTGGCACGCGAGACGAAAAGCAAGAAGCGCCCGTCCTGCGTTTTACCGGGTAAATCCACAAACACCGGGTGATACGAATCGCCGTTGGTAGGTTGATCGTATGTGGTGGGTTGACCGTCTGAGCAGGTTGGCGCGCGGGTCAGCAGAAGTGAACCCTCACTGCGCCCGTATTGGGGAGGATTCGTATAACCCTTATCCGAAGGCTGCCCCAGGAAGATATCCTTGATGTGCCCGTTGCCGTCGCTCTGATCAAGGTTGCTGGCGATGGACTCAAACGCCACAAAGACGTCGGTAAAAAGATCCACGCTCCCGTTGGCATTGAGATCCCGCCAGTACACATCGGCCACCGGATGAGGGTAGTTCAGGTTGGGCTTGGTCGTGCCGTTGTGGTAAGCCTCGCAAACCGGGGATTGATCAGGATCGGTAATACTGCAGGCCACATTGCCCGAATCGGCATTGGCTTCCTGCTCCACTCCTCCACTGGCTGTACTGTAGTTTGAGATGCGGTAGGGGCCAGTCGGGGCGTTCAGATTACTCAAATCCATCAGCCAGATGTCGGTCTCCGGCGTTTCGTCTCCCCCTTCCACCTCGGTGTATTCGCTGGCCGATTGGAACACCAGGAAGCGCCCATCACGGGCGAGAGTGGGAAACAGCGCATCGCCCTTGGGGTATTGGGTAACACTACTATCCAGGGTTAGTGCACGCACATAGTCCTGTCCTTTGTAGCCGATGAAGATATCGGCACAATATACGTCTGTGTCACACCACTCCTCCTCTGGCATCCCTTCCACCAGGTTCGTAGCGCGCGAGGCGAAGGCGATCAATGGCGGCGCATTGAGCACGTCGCTGTTGCAGTAAGCGTTATAGGGGGCATCGCTGGACTGGCTTGCATCGCAGTCCTCGTTGAACCAGGTGATCGAGGCGTAGTTGGCAGCCTGATCGGCGCCCGAGAACTCATACCCCCCCCCGGTAGTGCTCACCTTCGACACCAACACCGTCGTGCCGATGTAGGATTCAGCCGCCTGCACGGTAAAGACCCCAATGCACGTTACCAGCAACAAGCCCAGCAGGGTGCTCCATTTCAGGCTGCGACCGGTTACCATCCACATACGCATGTTTCCCATTCCTCTGACCCTCTCCAGTTAACAGGTACTCCGTCTTTCTGCGGGGTTCAAAAAAGGGGGCGCTGGTCGGCGCCCCCTGGTCTCTCTCAGGTGGTCAGTCCGGCCGTGCGACCGAACTGCCACTATCTGCGGGGTTACTTGCATTGTAACAAATAAGACGCCCGACCGACTTAACAATCCTGTCAGGTGCAGCCTGAGCCGGCCTTACAAATTTGTAAGGTGCAGGCCGCGCTCGGGCGTCCACGCCAGGTGGGTCAGGCGCAGGGGTTGCGGCGGCCAATCCCCGCGCAGGCGGGCCCATTCCCCGAGCGCGGTAGGGCCCAGCGGCCAGGGCGCCCCCTCCGGCGTCACCACCTGCCCCCGGCCATCCACGCCCACCGCCACGCCGGCCTCCGCCGCCGGCATGGGCGTGATCACCAGCGCCCGCTCGGCCGTCACCACGGCGGTGAGCGCATCGCCGGTCGCGCTGCCGGCATCCAGCAGATCCTGGATCGCCGCGGCGCAGGTACGCAGGCCGTCCTGTGGCCAGGGTGGCACTGCCGCCAGGGTTGCACGCAGCTCGAGGCGACGCAGGAACTGCCCCGCTGCCCCGCTCAGCCAGGCCGTCAGGCGTTCGGCCGGACTGGCCGCGGCGCTGAGGTAGAACACGCTATCCCCCAGCCCGCCGGCACGCGCCACCCAGGCACTGCCGTTATACACCAGGCACTGCCCGCGGGGGTAAGGATTGGTATCCTCCATGCTAAAGCGGTAATAAGCCGTACTGGAAAACCCTCCGTTCCGCCCCAGGCGCAGCCAGTAGGTCACCCCGGGCTGGAGCAGGGGTGGCGTGGAAAACGCAAAGCGTAGCCAGGCCCGCCCGCTGTAAATCTGGTTGGCCGGCAAGGTGGCGCTTGCCAGCACCGCCCCGGGGATGCCGCCGGCATCCTGGCACAGACTGAGGGTCAGGCCATCGGTGGGACTGCCGACCATCCCTCCGTGGAAAGCCGCGGTGGCCAGTTGTTGCGGGCCGTTTTCCAGGCGGAAGGACTGCGCCAGGTAGGTCTCGGTGGTGGAGCGCCCCAGGTTTTGCAGGGCTTCCGTGGGCATGGTAAAGCCCTCAAACGTCAGATCGCGCGGGACGTGCACCCAGGTGAGGGTCTCCCACCAGCCGCGCCCTTCCAGCACGATCCGCGGTGAAGCCCGGGCCGTCAAGGTGACCGCTCCGCCTGAGGGGTCGGCAGAACGGCGCAACACAGCGGCGCAGATGGCCAGCGCTTGGGTGGGGGTGGATGCGCCCACCTCCAGCAAGCGCTCTTTGATTCCCCACAGCGCTTGACTGCGCCCGTCCTCCACCCAGGGCGTTTGTTGGGTCTCGCCCACCCAATCCTGGGGCGGGGCATACAGACGGTAGGTGGCAGCAATGCGGTTAGCCAGGTCGTCCAGACTGAGGCGGTAGCCCACCTGCCCCTGCTCTACCTGCACGGCATGCACATACCCCCACCAACACGGATCACCGGCCGCATTCAGCACGGTGAGCGGACAGCGCAGCAGGGTTTTGCCCCATTCGGCGGCCTGGCGCGGCGACCAGCCCGGCGGTAGGGGTGCCTGCAACCGCGCCCGCCTTGCCCCGCCCGGCAGTCCCCAGGTCAGGCGGGCTACCTGCATGGGCAGCCGCAGGGGTTGGGGCGCGCCCTCATCCCGCGCCCAGAGCACCACTCCCGGCGCGCTCATCCCACCCCCTCACTGCGGGGGCGCAGGAAAAGCCGCAGGGTAATCTGGGCGGCCGGGGCGGCGCCGTCTTGCGTCTCCCACAGCAGGTAGAGGCGATGCGCATGCGGGGGGCGCAGGCGCGGCCACTCCCCACCCAGCACGTGGGTCAAAGCGCGGGCGCCCGTGGCGGGCTCGCGGCTGTACACCAACTCTTCCAGCCCATCCAGCACCAGATCCCAGCCGGCGGGCGTGCCCCCGAGGGGATAGGCGTGCAGCCAGCCCTCCGCCGGCAGCAGGTGAACGGCGTCCACGTCCAGGGTAAACGGCGCCGCCGGGGTGCTTTCGGCCCACAGTTCCAGGTACAGCGCGGGGTAGGGCCCACCGCCCAGCGCCAGCGGGGGCAGGTGGAGCGCGGCGCCGACCTGCAAGCCGTGCCCCACCTGGGCCGGGAAAGGCGCCGATTGCGCCAGAGGGGTCGCCCCTGGCGCTGCGGTCACCCGCCAGGCCAGGGTCAGGCCGGCCTGTGCCGGCGGGGTATTCAGACAGAGCACCGGGTGCACCCGCCGCCCGCGCAAGTAGCCCAAATCCGTGGCGGGCACCGTCCAGGTGGCCAGGTGTGCCCAAACAGGGGCGCTCCAGGTCAGGCGGGCGAAGGCACCGCCGCTGGCCGGGCCCGCCGTGATCACGTTCAGGGTGGCATCCGCGCCGGGCTGGGCGTCTTCACCTTCCAGGGCATGCCAGAGCGCGCCGTCGGCATCCTCCAGGTCACTGCCCAGCCCGAGCAGGACGGTTTGCAGGCTCTCGCCTGCCCCGGTGGCGCGCAGCACGGCCTGAAACGGCGCCGGCAGACTGCCGGGCAGATCGGCGGCGGCCAGGCTGGCGTAGTTCACGTGCCCGGCGTGGTTGTCCTGGTGGTTGGAAAGGGTCAGCCCGGTGGTGAGGCGGCTGCCATTGGGGTTGCTCAGAGGCAGGGCCTGCAAACTGCCCTCCCACCACGGCGGGCGGCGCAGGGTCAGGCGCACCCCACGGCTGGCGGCATCGCCCTCGAGCAGGGTCAGGTCGCCACCGCGCAGGGGACTGCGCCAGAACGGCGCGCCGGGCGCGGTTTGCAGGGTGAGATAGGAGGGGGTAATGCCGTCGCGCCCATCGGCCAGGCGTGCCTCAAGCGCCTCCAGCCAGGGGGTGATGCCGCTGCCTTCCAGCGCGATGGTGAGCGTCTCTTCCACCGTTTCGGCATCCAGGCGGCGCGGGGCTGCCCGCACCGCACCCACCAGCGGGGGTTGCGCGCCGCTCCCGTGCAACCACAAGGGCGCCAAGCCCTGGGCATCGCAGAGGTAGAGGCTTTCCATCATGGGGCATCCTCCGTTTCAGGGGCGGGGTCGGCTGGCCAGCCGCTGGTGGGGTAAGGGGCTTGCGCTGCCTGCTGGAACTGGCGGGGATGGGCGGCTGCCAGGGCGGGCAGGGCCTGGGCAAAGGCGCGCAGGCAGGCCAGGGCCAGGTCTTGAAGCGCCTTGGGCAGGTCGGGACGCAGGTTAAAAGGCTCCAGGCGGGCCGCGGCGCGCCCGAGCAGAGCATAGCCGAGCGCCCCACGCAGCAACAGCGGCCAGAGGTCGCGCGGCAAGTCGCTGGGGGCGGTCTCCCCATCCAGCCCGTTGAGCACGTAGCGCTGCCCGCTGGCCTGCATCAGGTCGCTGAGGGCCTGGCGCAGGCCCTCGGTGAGCAAATCGTCCGTCCAAACCCGCCCCTCGGCATCCAGCACCCAGGCGCGCAGGCGGGTGAGCAGAGTAGCGACATCGCTCATGCCGTCCCTCCTACCCGCTCCTGCGCCAGCCAGGCCTCGAACGCCGCCGGCGTCCCGTTGAAGAGGTTGAGGTCGAGCGGGGCGGGCACTCCCGGCAGGATAAAGCGCCCGGCGCTGAACTGCCACATCTGCCAGGTGGCGCAGCCCGGCGGCAGAACCGGGCGGGCAGCGGTGGGCAGAAAGTGCGTCCGCAGGGCCTCCCAGGTGCAGGTGATGCGCCCGCGCGGGTAGGGGTACTGCGCCAGCCACAGCGGCCACGCGCCCAGCCAGGTCAGCATGGGGCGGGCGAACTCGGCGATGAACGACACGCGGGTGTAGATGAGCACGGGCAAGCCGGTGGCGGCGCGCACGCGCTGGGCCACCGCCTGGGCGACGCGGCTGATGCGCTCGGGAGAGATCAGGCGCACCACATGGCGCTGTTCCCATTCCCGCCACGAGGCCCACTGCTGTTCCACGTCAATCGCCAGGAAATCCAGCGGTTGAGCGTGGATGGTGCGCAAGAAGTGATCGGCCTGGGGGATGGCCGGGCGGATCGGGTCGCACCAGTGATAGGCGCCCACGCGCAGGCCGGCCGTGCGGGCGCCTTCCAGGTGCGGGATGAAGCAGGCATCGCGCAAGGCGGTGCCCTGGGTGGCTTTGAGCACGGCAAAGGTCACCCCACCGGCGCGCAGGGTAGTCCAATCCACCTCGGGTTGCCAGTGACTCACGTCCACGCCCAGCGCGGCTTCTTCCCAGGTCATGGCTTCACCTCCGGCTTGAGCACCAGTTTCATGCCGTTGGTCAGGCGCAGGACGATCTCCCCATCGGGGCGGCGCGCCCAGGCTTGCACCTCGGCCGGGGCGATGCCCAGGCGCGCCAGCGCTTCGCGCAGGGGCGCGGGCAGGGTGCGACGGCGGGGGTTAGGGCGTGGGGCGGTCATGAGGCGGCTCCGTCGGGCGAGCGCGTCCGGCATCTTCGATGGCCACGCCGGTGGAGTAAACCGCCAGCGCGGCGATGGTGGCTTGCACGGCCTGCCAGATATCCAGTTGCCCACTGCTGAGGCCGGCGGCGATGGTCGCCAGCGAGGCCAGCAGCACCCAGAACTTGCGCGAACGCAGCAGATGTCCCAGTTGGGTTTTCCAATCCATGGTGAACCTCCGTGAAGGGTGAAAGGGGGAGCGGCGCGAGGTGTACCGCTCCCCGCGGTGGATCAGGCGGTGACGTTGCTCTTGTAGAGCGGGCGGTAATCGGCGACGAAGACCGAGCACCAGTGGCGCACCTTGAGGCGCACCTCGTCGTGGGTGAAGAGGGCGCCGCTGTGCTGATCATCGGCGAGGATGATCTCGGGCAGCAGGCCGAAGCGTTCGGCGATGATGATGCCCGGCGCCAGGCGCGGGTCGGCGACCGCCGCCCAGTCGTTGGCATCCTCGAACTCGGGCACGGTGATGACATCGCCGTACTGGCCGCGCTGCAGGTTCTCGGAGAAGATGTTGACCTCACGCTCAAAGGCGGGGTAGAGAATGCGCATGGCGGTCAGGCGCAGGGCGCGCGGCACCAAAAGGTAGCGCGCATCCAGCGCCAGTTTCGGCCCGGCGCTCCCTTCCGGGCTGAGCAGGCGCTGTTCGTAGATCGCGGCGCTGGCAGCTTCCCAGGCGGCGGCTGAGAGCGCGGCACTGCCCAGGTTGGCGTGGTGCGGCGCTTCGAACACGGGGTAGCCATCCGCCATCTGCGGGCCAACGCCGTTTTGAGCCGTGAAGACCGCCGCCACCAGCCCCGAAAGGCGGCGCAGGGCGGCGTTGGCCAGTTTGCGCGGCACCTGGCGCAATTTGTGCGTCTCGTCGCGCTCGAACATCTCCAGCGTCAGCCCGATGTAGCCACCGGCTTTGACCCAGTTGCCCACCTCGGTGGAATCACGCAGGCTGAGCGCGGGGTAGGCTTCGCCTTCGGCCACCGTGGGCAGGGCGCTGACCTCGCCCACCAGCACCCCGCTGACCGGGTGCAGGGTGGAAAAGTGCTCCACGCTGACGATGGGCTCCCACCAGCGGTAGCCGGAGCGCCCCAGTTCCTGCCATTCGGCCAGGATGAGTTTGTTGAGCGCGTTCTTCAGCACGCCGGGCAGGTCGGCTGTGGTGGCAAACTGCGCCCGCTCGGCATCGTAGCCGCCGCGGAAGTCCTGATCGCCGGTCATGCGCAGGTAGAGTTCGCGGATGCCGCTGAGGCGCGCCACGTGCAGGGGGCGCAGTTCGGGCGGGCGCTCCACGCCCAGCAGGTCAAACAGCGCCGCGGTGATCTGATCTTCACTGCTGGCCATGCCTTCCACCCGCGGCGGGCCCTGCACCACCCCCGCCTGGTTGAGGCTGGCAACCAGATGATGCGCCTCGGCCAGGGCGGTTTGCAGTTCGGCGGGGGCGAAGGTGCGCCCCTGGAAGCGCGCCCGCACCTGGGCGGTGAGCGCCGGGGGCAGGTGGGCGGCGGCGAGGGTGCTTTCCAGCAGGTGCTGGCAGAGCACCTCAGCGCTGGGAGCGGGAGTGGGCTGGGGTTGGGGCTGCGGTTGGGGGGTTGGGGTGGTTGGGTCGTCCATGGGGTCTCCTTTTAGGGGGTCAGAGGTAGAAAGGGATGCCACGGCCAGGCGGCGCACGAAGGTACCCCCGCGGGCCGGGTCGAGCACCAGGTCCACCGAGAGCACGCGCACGATGCGGGTTACCTGGCGGCCCTCGGCGGTGAAGATCAGGTCGGCGGAAAAGCCCAGCGCGGGGCGAGGAAGCGGATCGGCCAGCACCTGCTCACCCAGGCGTTCGAGCAGGTCGGCAGCCGGGCCGAGCGGGCGCAGGCGCAGCCGGATGCCCTCCGCCTGGGGGTCGTAAGTGGGGCTCTCGCCCACCCCGGCCAGGTCGCGCAGGGAGCGGGGGCCGGCGCGGTGATCCACAAAGCACTTGACGCCTTCCCACAGGGGCAGGGAAGCCTGGAGCACCTGCGGGCTGAAGCGCCAGCCGTTGCCCTCACCGGCGGTGATGGCCAAGATCTCAAAGCCGGCGCTGGGGGTGGCGCTGAGGTGCGCCTGCCAGGTCACATGAGAATGGGTCGTTGGGGAAGTTTCGGGCATAGAGCGCTCCAAGAGGGGGTTATTTCGGGTCGCCGCTGAGCAAATCCACCTTACCGCTGGGGGTGGGCGGGCGGCGGAAAGGGGTGGCGGTCGGACCGGCGGCGCGCCCGCGGGCCAGCAGGTCGGCGATGTCCGCCGTTTCGCCGCAGAAGCGATACGCCAGGCGCAGCACCTCGGCATCGTCAATCAGGGCGCGGTCGCGCAGTTCGCCCAGCACGGCCAGGATGTGGTTGGCGGCTAAGGCCAGGGCGACGTTATCGCGCGCCGAGAGGTCGGCCCCGTGCAGGGTGATCTCGGCCTCCGCGTCCACGCGCTGACGCGGCGGCAGGGCGCGGTCAACCTGGGCGCGGCGGCGCACCACCGCGCGCAATACGTCGCCCAAGAGCCAGAGGAAGAAGCGCTGGCGCTGTTCAAAGCGGCGGTAGGTCGGCCCGCCGGCGGCTTCGGCGGTGGTGCGGGTGGCCGATTCCGGCTCGGCCAGAAAGTGCAGGGGCAGTCCGGCCCCGGCGGCGATCATCTTTTTGAGGGCCAGGCCGTCCTGCCCGGCCTCATCCGCCTCTAATTTGGGCGCCAGCACCTCCCAGGTCTCGCTTTCATCCGTCACCAAAATTGAGCCGGGCGGGGGTGGGGTGGCGTTGAGGCGCTGCTGACGGGTGAGGCGTTCGCCCTCACTGCCGAAGCGGGCGCGCACCACGTAAAGGAAGGCGGTGCGGTAGCGGTTGAGGCGGGCGCGGTCTTCCAGCCAGTTGCTGTAGCGGCTGAGCCAGCGCAAGAGCGGCGCCAGGTCGGATTCGCCCCACTGCGAGCCAACCGGACGGTTGATGGCGTAGTGGAGCATGGCCGGGGCAAAGCCACCGCCGCGGTGCGGGGCATCGCTGAGGGCGTCGTAGGCCGGCCAGGGGGTGAGCGGCGGCGCACCCTCGGCGCCACTGCGCGGCCAGAACGCCAGCGGCTGATCCAGGTCGTTGGGGCGGGCGCGAATCTCGGCGATCTCGCTGGCGGGGACGGCGCGGACGTAACTCATCCCGGCGGCATCGGTGGAAAGCAGGATGAAGAGATTGCCACTGCGGGTCAGTTCATCGCACCATTCCATCACCCGCACGGCCATGCGATTGAGCGGGTGCTCCCAAAAGGCGCGCAGGAAGCGGGCGGTAGAGGCGTGGGGGCAACTCACCGCTATCCCCCCGCCGACCACGTACTGGGTGGTCAGTTCGACGATGCGGCGCGCCAGCGGGTTGACCCGCCAGGCTTCCAGCGCCTGCTCCAGGCTGGTGCGGCGGTCGGGCAAGCCGCGGTCGCGGGTGGTGAGCAGCGGCCCTTCCCAGGGATCGCGCCATTCGGCCGGGGTGGTCAGCGCCTGGTGCTGGGCGAGGGTGGGACGGCGGCGCAGGCGCTCCCACCAGGTGGAACGAGGGGCAGAGGATGAAGGGGGCATGGTCCGAGTTCCTTTCAAAAACCGAGATCCAGGTCGGCCAGAGGGTCGCGGGCGGGCACGATCAGGGCCTCGCCGCCCGCCCCCCAGGGCTGGGCATCCAGCAGGGCAGCCAGGGCGGCGGAGATCAGCCAGTCATCGTGCAGGGGCTCCCGTTCGCCCGGCAGGCGGTAACCCTCGGGCACCCCCCAGCGCAGGTGCTTCTGCGGGCCGGGTTGGAGGGTGTAGCGGCAGTGCGCCACCTGCTGCCAGAAGCGACGGCAGTGGCCCACGGCGGTGTTGAGCGCCTCGGCCTCGGCGCCGGCAAAGAGCGGCAGAGCCGGCTCGGCGGGCAGTTGCGGCTCCTGCCAGCGTCCGCCATCCACCAGGCTGAGGAAGGCCCAGCCCAGGCGGCTCTTGCTGGCGGCGTTGAATTGGAAGGGGATGACCCGCCGGGGCAGGGCGCGCTCCAGAAAAGCAGCCAGCCCGGCACCGACCCCGGTGGCATCCACCACGAGGTAGCGCACAGCCCAGCGCCGCGCCAGGTCGGCCACCTGGTCGTAGATCAGCGGGTGTTTGACCCCCACCCAGGCGCGGCGGAAGACACAGCGGTAGGTGGGGGCGCGGCGGGCCGGATCGTCCAGCGTGCTGCGGTCAACTTCCACCACGGTGAGCGCGGTATGGTCGCGCTGGGGGTGGTGCAGGCTCTCGCCTTCAGCCAGCCCTTCGTCGGCACCGGCCACATCGAGCAGGAAGGCATAACTCTGCCCCGGCTGGGGGGTGAGGCTGAGGGCATGCGTCCCCTGCATGTGGGTGCGGCGTTCGGGCGGGAACAGCCCGCCTTCGGTCTCGATTTCTTCGCTGTAAAATTGGGTGCGGATGAGGGGGTGCTGGCGCCCTAAGCGCGCGACCTGTTCAGCCACAAAGCGCCCGTAGGCCGGCACCTCGGCGGCGACCTCCTCGGCGCTGAGGCGGAAGACGCGGCGGCGGCCATCGGCGGCCTGGGCGGCTGCGGCGGCGCGCAGTTCCCGTGCCAGCAGGGTCTCGTGGCTCCAGGCGGTGCCCCAAAAGACGCGCGTGGCGTTGGTCGAGGCGGCCATGGGAGCGATGTCCTTATCGTATTTGGCCGGGCTCACATCCTGGGCCTCGTCCACCTCAAGCAGGGTGTTGGCCGTGGCCCCGACGATGTTGGCTTCGGGCGCGCCGGAGAGGAAGAGGATGCGCGCCCGCCCGACGCGGTAGATGTAGCCGGATTCGCGCTGCCACAGCGTGGCGGTGAGGCGGTTGCGCTGGAGCACGCGCTCCAGGCGGCGCATGGCGTTCTGCGCCTGGGGTTTCCAGGTCGGGCTGATCTTGACGATCTCGGCGTCGGTCTGCATCAGCAGGGTCAGCAGGTAGGCTTCGATCTGCGCCTGGCACTCGTTCTTGCCCGCCTGGCGCGGGAACATCACCACCAGGCTGAGCCCGCGCCCGTGCAGGACGGAATCCACCACCGCGCGCACGACCGCTTCCTGGTAGCGGCGCAGGCGCAGGCCCGAGGCATAGCGGATGAATAGCACCGGATCGAGCAGAAGTTTCTTCAGGGTGAGGGCGCGCGCGTCATCCATGCCGCACCTCAGGGCGCCGGCTGGCCGTTGGCCTGCATCTCGGCAATGACCTCGTCCAGCATCTGGTTGAGCAGGTCGGCCATGGTCTGACCGCTTTCGAGTTGGCGCTCGGCTTTGAGCAGGGTGGCGAGGTGGGCGCTGGCACGGGCGAGCGTTTCGACGATGGAGAGCATCTCGCCCAGGGTGCGGCCCTCATCGGCCAGGGCCTCCACCCGGCGCACCAGCGTGCGCAAGAGGCGGATTTCGTCGCTGAGGGCGCCGTTGCGGCGGCGTTTGGGGGGAGTGGGGGGAAGGGGTTGCTCCATAGGCCTCCTGGGGTTAGAAATTATGTTCTATCTTACGCTCCAAGGATGCCACAAAGGGGCGGCGTTTACAACCTGCATCTTTAACGAGGAAAACGCCGGATTAATGAGCCTAACCCTCGTTAAAGTGAGGGCTTGACAAGAACGAGAGTTTGATCCCGGAAGGAACCGCCGCGCAGGGCCGACCCGCTTCACCCCACCCGGCGGCAGAAAACCGGGCGGATTTTCCAAAATCCCCCCGCCGGGCGCTTGATTTAATGCGGGAAAATCCCTATAATAGAGACAACCTGCGCTGCACCTTAACAAGTGCATAGGTTGAGAGGAGGGCCAGAGCGTGCGGGGACACCCCGCAAGACGTAGTTTCAATGCCCGCCAGGGTGCAATTTGTGAAAATTATCACTTTTGCGCACCCCCCCTCGAAAATGAGGCCAAAAAGGCTCAAAATGGGAGGGGGGTACGCAAAATTCAAGGGTTGAATATTAAACTCCCACTTGAGGGCGAAAAACAGCCCGCAGCATGGGCGTTTTCTCCCACTTTAGCCCGTGAAATGGGCTTGGAGAAGCGCAGTTTCTCCCACTTTCAGTTGTCTAGATGTCTGCAGTCAGAATCATCAAATGCCCGAAAGGGCATTAAGACATGATGTACCCATTCTTGTTTCACCGGTCTGAATCAGATAGTCAGAATCATCAAATGCCCGAAAGGGCATTAAGACACTATGCACTGATCCGACTTCTGAAAATGCGCTCTGAATGTCAGAATCATCAAATGCCCGAAAGGGCATTAAGACAACTTAATGTATATCTTTAAAATAACCAGGAAGATTTTAAGTCAGAATCATCAAATGCCCGAAAGGGCATTAAGACTCAGCAGTGGGCTTGCGCCCCTTGGCAATCTTGATTTTTGTTTCGTCAGAATCATCAAATGCCCGAAAGGGCATTAAGACTTTATTTTTAGAACCTTTGACATTTTGTCCTCCTTTATGTCAGAATCATCAAATGCCCGAAAGGGCATTAAGACTCATAATTACAGCAAGAGCCACCAAAATCCCGATTATGATGTCAGAATCATCAAATGCCCGAAAGGGCATTAAGACTGACAGAGTTTTTCAGTTATACACAAACCACACTGTTGATATGTCAGAATCATCAAATGCCCGAAAGGGCATTAAGACTATCCATTTTTCGATTGCTTCCAGAGAAGCAACCGAAGAGTCAGAATCATCAAATGCCCGAAAGGGCATTAAGACCGTTGCCAATATTGGTTTCAGCATCTTTATTTCCTCGTCAGAATCATCAAATGCCCGAAAGGGCATTAAGACCACCAATTCCGCACCGGTATTGTCATGGACAAAATATTTAGTTTGTCAGAATCATCAAATGCCCGAAAGGGCATTAAGACTTTTACCCTGTCTGCCACGAGGGCAGACACGATATAGTCAGAATCATCAAATGCCCGAAAGGGCATTAAGACCCGCGGAACGACCCATTCCCGTGGAGGCTGAATAAGCCCGTCAGAATCATCAAATGCCCGAAAGGGCATTAAGACGGTAGACATTGGTTTTGTCACCGGCGACCTCGACGATCGGTCAGAATCATCAAATGCCCGAAAGGGCATTAAGACTGACCGTGTCAAGGCCAGTGCGCCCGAAGATGTTGACAAAGTCAGAATCATCAAATGCCCGAAAGGGCATTAAGACTCTATGTCGCTAGGATCAATGCTGCTGGCGCTGATAGCGTCTCCGTCAGAATCATCAAATGCCCGAAAGGGCATTAAGACGGTCAAGAGACCTCCACCACCATTGTCTTTTGGATCGGTCAGAATCATCAAATGCCCGAAAGGGCATTAAGACACTTCTAGCATGTTGTAAAATTCAACAACATATTTCATGCGGTCAGAATCATCAAATGCCCGAAAGGGCATTAAGACCGTGTCGGATGGTCTTGCCCTTGCGCAAGGCGGTCTCGAAGGTCAGAATCATCAAATGCCCGAAAGGGCATTAAGACCATATAGTGTTCATATTGCGGCAAATAATATTTGGACTGAACAGTCAGAATCATCAAATGCCCGAAAGGGCATTAAGACCTTACACTCTAAGATTGTCGTCAAAATCATTCGCGCATATTGTCAGAATCATCAAATGCCCGAAAGGGCATTAAGACTCAACTCGACAACTTCTGGACTATCAACCGTGAAATATTGTCAGAATCATCAAATGCCCGAAAGGGCATTAAGACGGCAAAGATTATTGTTCCGAGAAGGGGCATACCCTTCTCCCCTAATACGTCAGAATCATCAAATGCCCGAAAGGGCATTAAAGACGTGGTTCCTTTCCCGTCATTCGAGGCGACCGAGAAATTGACGATCATAATCATCCAATGCCCACCCGGGCCGCTGTGCGGGTGTCCGCGTGAACCGCCCCGCCTCTCAAAATCCGGGCTGCGTGATCCTCACACAGCCCGTTTCTTTCCTATTCGCCCCGCCGCCCCCGCGCTCCCGGTGGCGGGCTATCACCCCGGCCGCTGTCCGCCACCCCCGCAAACCCGCCCCGCAGCACTGACCCGCTTCACCCCCCGCTGAAAAGGAGGCCTATGTCCTTTTGCGCCGCGATCAACTGCATGGATGGCCGGGTTCAACAGCCGGTGATCCGCTTTCTGCAAGCCCGCTTCGGTGTCCCCTTCGTGGATATGATCACCGAGCCGGGACCCAGTCTGATCCTCGCCGACCGCTCCAACGCGGTTAAAGTCCAATCCATCCTGGAACGGCTCGCCATCTCGATCCACAACCACGCCGCCGTGGGCATCGCGGTCGTCGCTCATCACGACTGCGCCGGCAACCCCGCCCCGCGTGAGGTCCAAATCGCCCATCTCCAGGAAGCCGTTCGCTTCCTCAAAACCCACTCCGAAGCCCGCCCCATCCTCGCCCTGTGGGTGGATGAAACCTGGAGCGTGACCGAGATCCCGCTTTAGACCCAAACCCGCCCCTCTCGGATTTAATAGGATATAATACATCCAAAATCACGAGGATAAGGCGGGGCACATGCGTTCAGAGATACGTACGGTACGGGAGATCATCACCCCTCAGCTGGTCATCGAGGGCGCGGGGGTGTTGCTGCTGCGGGCGTTTGCGCCCAGCCGCGCCAACCCCTACGATCCTTTCCTGCTCTTTGACCATTTTGCCTTCAACGATCCTCGGGAAGGGCCGCTCCGTGGCTTTCCCACTCACCCCCACCGCGGGATCGAGACCGTGACTTACATGCTCGAGGGCCAGGTGCGCCATCGCGATAGCCTGGGCAACCTGGGCTTCATCGGGCCGGGCGATGTGCAGTGGATGACCAGCGGGCGCGGCATCCTGCACGAAGAAATGCCCACCCGCAGCCCGCAGGGACGCGTGCTCGGCTTTCAACTCTGGGTCAACCTGCCGGCGGCGCTCAAGATGGGCCCGCCGCGCTATCAGGATGTGCCGGCGGCGGCCATTCCCGAGGTCGCCTACGGTGGCGCGCGCCTGCGCCTGGTCGCCGGCGCGGTCAACGGCGTGAGCGGCCCGGTGCGCGCGATTGCCGCCCAGCCGGTCTACCTGGACGTCTCCCTGCCGGCCGGCCAGGTCTTCGAGTGGGCCACCGACCCCGAGCACACCCTGCTGGTGTACCTGTTTGAAGGCAAGGGGCACTTTGGAGCCGATGCCCAGGGGCAAGCGGTGCAGGTAGCAGCGCCGTGCATGCTGGTATACGATGCGGGTGAGCGCGTGCGCATCACAACGGCCGACGGCGCGCGCTTCATGCTCATCAGCGGGCGCCCCTTCCGCGAACCGATTTACCCCTACGGGCCCTTCGTCATGACCACGCGCGAAGAGATCGAGCAAACCCTGCGCGATCTGCGCAACGGCACCTTCGTCCAACCCTAGATACAAAACCCCTCTCGGACGTCATCTCAACGTCATCCCAAATGAAAGCCGGAGCAGCCTCCAAGGCGCCGCTCCGGCTGTTTTCGTTTGCGGGCATCAACCCCGCCCCCGTCCTAGGGTGTCGGCGTATCGGTGGGCGTGGGCGTCAGCGTGGGCGGAGGGGGTGGCGTGGGCGTCAGCGTGGGCGTGGCGGTTGGCGTCACCGTGGCGGTCGGCGTGGGGGTGGGGGTCGGGGTCGGCACCTGGAGGTTGAGGTGGATGCGCCGTTCGGCGTAGGTATCGCGCTGGCTTTCCACGTAGAGGCGCAGGGTCACCCGCCCGGGCGGCACCTCGTGCAGATCCCAGGTCGCCAGCAGGCGCGGCTGATTCTCGCTGGTGTTGCCGATCGCCAGCGCCGTCCACTCATCCGGGTCATCGCCCCGGCCGTATTCCAGGCGAAACTCGCGGAACGGCTCCGGCACGGTGACCAGGGCGTAGATCTCCAGCGGGCTGGTGGTGATCGTCTGCCCCTCGCTGAGGTTCGAGAAGAGCAGCAGCGGGCGGGGATCACCCGGGCGGCACTCGCGCTCGGGGACGAAGACCAACGGCTCCTTGAACCCGTACTGCTCCGCCCACCGCCGCCCCTCGTCGGTCTCACGGATCCACTTGATGGCAAAGGGGTCGGTGACGTTGAGCGCCAGCACCTCTTTGATCGAATCGGCGCAGGCTGAGGTGGCGCGCAACCCGGTCCAGGTATCAATGATCACCTTCTTCCACAGGTCGTCGTCTTTGGGCCGGGGCAGCTGGTCATAGGCAAAGTACTCCAGGCGCTGTGAGGGGCACCACTCCGAAGGCTCGGCGCCGGAGACCTCGCAGATGATCTTTTCCACGATCCCGGCCGGGCGGATGAACGGCGTAGGGCGGCCATCGGTCAGTTTTTGGATCGCCGCCTGCATAAACTCGGCCCAGATCGGCGCTGCGCCGGTGAGGCCGGTGGTGTTCTGCATGGGGGTATAGTCGGCATTGCCCACCCACACCCCTACGGCCAGGTCGGGGGTGTAGCCCAGCGTCCAGTTATCGCGGAAGTCGTTGGTGGTGCCGGTCTTGGCGGCGACCGGGAAGGGCAGGTTGAGCACCGAGTTGGTGCCGAACATCGGCGCGCGCGCCTGGTTATCCGAGAGGATCGAGGAGATCAGGAAGGCGTGCTCCGGGCGCACCACCTGATCGCCGGCAGGGGGCTGGTACTCATAGACCAGGTTGCCCTTGTAATCCACGATTTTGGTGATCGCCACCGGGGGCACGCGCCGCCCGCCGTTGGCAAAGACGGCGTAGGCCGCGGTCAGTTCAAGCAGGCTGACATCCCCGCCGCCCAGGGTGAGCGAGAGGCCGTAGTCGGGGCGGGTGAGGGTGGTGATGCCCAGGCGCTTGGCAAAGTTGATCAGCCCATCCGGCTGGGGCGTGTTGGGGTCGTCGTAAATGCCCACGAACTGCAGCGCCTTGACCGCCGGCACGTTGTACGAATTGGCCAGCGCCACGCGCACCGTCACCGGCCCGTGGAAGCGCCCATCGTAGTTGACCGGGCGATAGGGCTCGCGTGGATCGTTGGGGTCGCCTGAGGGCGGGAACTCACTCGGCACATCCCAGATCAGGGTGGCCGGCGTCCAGCCCTTTTCAAAGGCGGCCACGTAGGTCAGCGGCTTGATCGCCGAGCCGGGTTGGCGCGGCGCCAGCGCCATGTTGACCTGGCCGGAGATGGCTTCGTTGTAAAAATCCGCCGAACCCACCATGGCCAGGATTTCACCGGTGGTGGGGCGGATGGCCACCAGCGCGCCGTTGGTCACGTGGCGGTCGGCCAGTTGGGCAATCTGGCGCTTGACCATCTCTTCGGCCTGTTGTTGCAGGTCGGGGTCGAGCGTGGTATAGACGGTGAAGCCGGAGCGGTAGATGGCATCGGCGCCGTATTGGGCTTCGAGCAGGGAACGCACGTAGGTCACCCAATGCGGGAAGCGCATCACGTTGGTCGGCGCCTGGAACTGGTAGGTTTCCATCTCCCGCGCCGCCAGGGCCACATCTTCCTGGGTGACGCACACCGGCTGCAAACTGGTGCTGACCTCAATACAGCCCTTTTCCTGGCTCATCTCGTACATCAGGCGCAGCACCTGGCGGAAGCGGTTGAGCGTCACCTCGCGGTTGGTCTCGATATCGTACACCGCCGGTGATTGGGGCAGCCCGGCCAGGAAGGCTGCCTGCGCCAGGGTCAACTTCTCGGCGGTGGTGTGGAAATAGGTCTCGGCGGCGGCTTCCACGCCGTAGGCCAATTTACCGTAGTAAATCTCGTTCAGATACAGTTCGAGGATCTCTTCTTTGGAATACTTGCGGGTGATCTCAGCCGCCAGCACGATCTCACGCGCCTTGCGTTCGACCGTGCGCTCGGCCCGTTCATCCGGCGAGAGCAGCAGCGCCCGCGCCAGTTGCTGGGTGATGGTCGAAGCGCCGGAGACCACCTCGCCGGTGGTGTAGTTCTGCCACAGGGCGCGCGCGATGGCCCAGGGGTCAAAGCCGGGATGGTTGTAGAATTCCTTATCCTCGGTGGCGAGGGTGGCAGCGATGAGGTAGGGGGAAATTTTTTCCAGCGGGACGTAGGTGCGCCGCCCGGCGCGGGGGTCCAGGATTTCGTAGATCAGGTTGCCGTTGCGGTCGAGGATGCGGGTGGTCTCGAACTGCGAGGCGCGGGCCTGCAGATCATCCACGCTGGGCAGGTTGGCGGCGATGGTGAAGTAGCGGTAGATCAGGAACGAGCCGATGGCGATGAGCACGACCACGCCGGCGAAGAGCAGGGCGATCAATGCGCGCAGCAGGCAGCCCAGGGCGCGCTTTCTGCCGTTGCCCGGCGGGGGTGGGGGCTGGGTGGGCGGGTTGCCGGCAGCATTGCGCGCGGGGGGAGGCGCCCCGGCCGGACGGGAAGGAGCGGGCGCGGCTGCGGCTGGGCGGGCAGGGCGCGCCGGAGTGGAAGGCGGGGGGCCGCCCGGACGTGAGGGCGAGGGGGTGCTCGCCCCCGCGCGGGGTTGGGGCGGCGTCGTTTGGGGCGGCCGCGGGGGTGAGGCCGGGCGGCTGACGCGCGTCGGCCCGGGCGCGGGCGTGATGCGCACGGGTTGGGGGGCCGGTGGGGGTGGAGGTGGCGGGGGAAGCGTGGCCTGCTCATCCGGGGGCGGGACGGGCGGGGGTGGCGTTTCGGCTGCCAGCAGGTCGTCACCGAACCAACCGCCGGTGCGCTCGGGGAGGCCGGTCGGGTGATGGCGCAGGGCCTGGGTCTCGCTGGCCGGCGGGGTCGTTGGGGGTGGTTGGGTCGGCGCTTCACCCGCGGGCGAAACCGGGCCGCCTCCCGCAGCGGGTTCAGGCGCGTTTTCGGCGGATAGACCGGGGGATTCGGGGGGCGGGGGGGGCGTTGGGCCGGGTTCGGCGCTGCCCTCCACTGCGGCGTCTGCGTTGCGCGGGGAAGCAGGGGTGTCTACCGGGGCGGTTGCGGATGGCGGTGTGGGCAGGGATGGTTCAGCGGCGGTAGGGGTTGGGGCAGGCTGTTCTTCCGCCGCAGCCGCCAGCCGGCGCAGGCGTTCGCCGGGGCGGGTGGGTTGGGTATCTTCCAGAGGGGTCTTCTCGTCTTCATTCATCCTAATCACCTTCGCCGGGACAGAGTGATTCAACTCGCCTCTATCGCAGGCCGGGTTGTCCTCATTCTATCACAAGATGAAAGGCGCGCGACGTCAGAGGAGCAGGTACCACGCCAGGCCGCCCAGGACGAGGTTGAGGCCCATATGCGCCCAGGCGGCGGCGTGCCAGGTGCCGCGGCGCAGGCACAACCCGCCCAGCGCCAGTCCCAGGCCCAGGGCGGGGAGGAGCAACAGGGGCCGCCCCTGCCCGAGGGCAAACAGCGCCGCCGAGAGCACCACCGCGCGCGGGCGGCCCCACCGGGCGGCGAATAGTTCCAGCAGCGCGGCGCGGAAGAAGCGCTCTTCCACCCAGGGTGCAAGAATTACGCCAATCCCCAGCCAGAGCCCCAAGAGCAGCGGGGGGAGGGTGGGGATGAGCGCACTAGCGTCCGGCCAGCGGCTTTCGAATCCGGCCAATAGCAGTGCATAGACCAGGCCGGCCAACCCACCCAGTCCCAACCCCAGCAGAAAACCTGTACCCTGGTCACGCAGCGATGTCCAGCCCTCTACCAGCAGCGACCTGACCCGCGGCAGCGGCGTCGCCAAAAGCAGGGCCAGAACCTGCCACACATATAACCACGGCTGGCCCAGCATTAATATCTGGGTTGGCTTGGGGAGCGTGCCCACCGATGCGCGGGTGCCAGCGATGAGCACACCCAAATAGAGTAGCCAGGGCAATCCATACGCCAGAACGAAGATCCCCAACATTGCCCGGGGCGAATCCGGCTGCAACCACACCAGCAACCGCCGTAAACCCACCAGGGCCAGCCCCAGCAGCCCCAGCATAGGGAGCAGCAGGATCAGCAGTGGGCGCAGTTCGGCAGCATTGGGCATCGGCAGGCAGAGGATGCGGGACCAGGGTCGGCCTCCGGGCTGTCTGAACGGCGCTTCGGCTACGGAGACCGCCCCTGGTCACATGACATTAGCAACCACCCAATTCAATCGGCGTCTGGCAGGGTGTAGGCGTACGCGTTGCCGTGGGTTTTACCGTGTTGGTCGGCGAAGGCGTGCGCGTAGGCGTTCTGGTAATCGTGGGTGTAGGCGTAATCGTACGGGTCGGGGTGATCGTGCGCGTGGCGGTTGGCGGCGCTGGCGTGAACGTGCGCGTGGGCGTGCGGGTGATGGTGGGCGTGCGCGTGACGGTGTGGGTGTAGGTGGGCGTGGGTGTCGGCGCCTGAAGCACCAGCGTGGTCAGAATCAGGCTCGATTTCGGACGGCCATCGGTGTTGCGGGCCAGGATGGCAACCGTATAAGTGCCGTTTTGGATCACCTGACCGGGCTTATTCGAAGCTCCCTGCCACCAGGTATCAATGCCCACGCGACGGGTGGTGCAATTGCCCCCGCTATCGCCGAAGAGGCAGTAAATGGGCGAGGTATCGCGGAAGTAATGTACCAGGTCGCCATTGCTGTTGTAGACAAAGAAGTAGACGTAGTTAATGTTACGATCCCAGTCGCCGCTACCCTGATGCCCTTCCACCCGCGCCCGCAGGCTGAAGTTAAGCCCGGAGATAATCGGTGTAGGCTGAATGTTGGGGCCCATCAAGCCACTCACATTCATGGCGCAGGACAGGGTGGGCACCGGTGTGGGCGGAATCAGGTTGTAGTAGATGGTACCGTTAAATTCCCCGCTCCAGTAGAAATTCTGGGCTTCTATCGCCGGAACCGGGGTCACACTCATACGCGGCGTGGGCGTGCCGGCACCAACCACCGGGTAGGAATTCACATAAGGCGTGATCCAGAAGGTGAAGGTGTTAGAACCGGGGTTGGGCGAGCCGTAAACCCACTTGAAGTAGGTGCTACCCAACGCGCCCAGGTTTTGGTTGCTGGGGTTGATAAACGTATGGGCGAACGGGTAGGTACCGGTATCGGGCGGGTCGTAAATCTTGGTCGTATTGCCGTTATTGGCGTACCAGTTGAAGATGTGCCCGGGGCGTGGACCCTGCATCTGATTATGCCAGTTGCCGCTCCAATCCAGGGCCGCGCCGCTGAATTGGATCAGATAGGGCCCGGTGTTCTGCAACTGGGATTCGAGCACATAGCCCCCACTGCTCAGCAGTTGGAACATCAGGTCTTCTTCGCCGATGTTCTGCAGCAGAGAACAGTCCGGCACCGGGGTAGGGGTACGAGTAGCCGTCGGCGTGCTGGTGCGGGTGGGCGTGCTGGTAGGGGTATCCGTGGGGGTGAGGGTGGATGTGGCCGTGGGCGTTTCAGAAGGGGTAGGGGTGAAGGTCGCCGCCATGCCGATGGCCCCCGCCAGGCCGGTAACGCGCGAGACGCGGAATTTTTCCACAATGCCTTCACGCTGGGCGCTGACCAATAGCCCATCCCACCATCCATTGGCACCCGGTGTCCACAGGGCGGCGATATTGGGCAGCGGCGTGATTAGGGCGTGGCGATAGGTCAAGGTGACGCGCACGCGGTCTCCCGGCCCACCGGGGTCGTCCATGTAACGGATGATGTTGCCGTTCTCGTCCATCTCGATACACACCGGCAGGTAACTGTGGTACTGAGGGTCGAGGCGTTCGGCGGTCAGGAAACCAAACTGTGGTTGCCCCCCATCATAGTGGCGGCTGCTGCAAATGGAAATTGCAAAATACCCAGTGCGGTTGGGGTTACCGCGATATTGCGTGCTGAAGGAGGTCAGGGGATGACTGAGGTAGCCGAGATAATCCTGAGCGATGGTAAAATCATCGAACGCCGCCGCAATCCCCATCGCCCCGGCCAGAGCGGCATCACGAATCGAGGGCAGGCGCGCCCAGTCTTGCAGGCGGTTGGTCATCTCTTCGGCCATGCGGTCGTCTTCGGTGGTTACCCGTCCATCGCCGTTCCAATCGCGGCGTGCCGGTACCTTGCAATCCACCTTGCCATCGGCCAGGTCCTCGTCGCCCAGCCCGTAGATGGCGTCCGCCTCATCGCAGTAATCGGGGTTATAAGCCCCGGTAACAGCGTAGCGCACACCAAAGCGGGCCCCATTTTCCAGCGCCAGCCAGGCCTGCATGAAGCGCCCAAACTCAATGATGCCAAAGATCAATAATAAGAACAGCGGCAGCGCCAGCGCAAACTCCACCAACGCCTGGGCGCGGTGGCGCCGCGCGGTGCGAGAACGTTTCCCGATGGTTATCATAACGCCCCTCCTCCCTCCCCAACGGGAGGTTTACCAAACACCGTTTGTCCGGACATCCTGCCTTGCACAAGCATAGCCTTCCCCTTCTAGTCGGTAATGCGCGTGTAGATGCGCGAAGCAATATCCTCAAAGATCTTGAGCAGCCCACTGCTGGTGCTGGTGTAGTAGTACTGACCGCAGCTGCGGTAAGCGGGCGTCGCCGCACACGGGTCGGTGGTGCGGTCGCCATCATCGCCCACCGCCGCGGCATAACGCAGCAATTTCTCACCTAATGCCACATTGCCCAGGCCGATGGAGTAAATGGCCACGTCGTTACCCCGTGGTTCATTGGGGTTATTTGATTTGGTCAAGGCCAGTTGATCAATCATATCCATCGCATAATCCATGACACTATAACGATAATCCTCAGGATTCTGAAGCACCCACGTTGTACCCGGCGGGCAGGTGGAGGCACTCGTATCCACACAATAGCGCGGGGTAAGCGAGGTGTCCTTGCAGGCCAAGGGCCACCAGCCCTGATTCAACTTGCCGTTGCAAAAACCGTTGGGATAGGCCGAAGGCACCGCACCGCCGGTGTTGGGGGTATCGCCGATACCGGTGCCGCCGCTACCATAGGTATCACTGAGATTGGCAAAACCATCCGAGAGCAGGACCATAACCCAGATGCTATCGGGGCGGGCATCCTCAAAGACGCGTGTGCCCGCCCGGATTCCGCATCCGGTGCAGGTCGAGAGGAAGGACAGCGAGGGCTTGAGGCCCGGAACACCGTATTTGGCACGCTCCTTGTCATAGTAAGCAACGCTGGCATCATGATCGGCCTGGGTGAAGACGCCATCGCCATCCCAATCGAAAGCATCCAGTTTGCCGTTGTCATCGCAAGGCACCCCACCGGCGCCGAAAGGATCCGGCGCGCCCTCATCGGTGCCCCACCAGCGGTCGGCGACGCGGGGATCGGTCATCGGCGGGCAGGTGTAGCCCAGTTTCGTCGGGTTATCATAATCCGCGCCGTCGCCGTCCAGGTCTTCGGGGTTGACCGGGTTGTATAACTTCTTATCGCGCCAAGGCGCCCATAATTTGCCGAAAGGCGGGTCATCATGCAGTTTAATGCGGTCAATGGCCGCCTTTACCTGCTCCAGGTCATCGCTCATCATGACTAGGTTGCCGCTCTTATCCGGGATTGGGTAAATAACGGCTTGAGAATCAAATGTGACCAAACCAACCCGGTCATAGCCATCATAGAGTTTATCCACCAGCACCTTAGCCGCTTCTTTGGCGTCGCGCAGGGATTTGCAGGTATTGGTGAGGTTACAACCGCCGGGACCATCGGGGTCGTAGTCCGGGCCGTAGCCGGGCGTACCTTCGGCCATAGATTCGGAAATATCAATCACGAGCACTAGATCCACCGACGCCGCTTCGGAGATGGCATCGGTGGTCAAGGGAATATTGCGGAAGCCGAGCAAACTGAGGAAATACAGCGGCGCATGCTGGGTTGCGCGCACATAGACCAGACGGCGCGCCGCCTCGCCGTGCAAAGTATCCGGGCAGCGGGTATAAAAGAACGGCGCTACGGTTTGCAGGTCCGGGTCCGGACCGAGGATGCCATCAGCATCGCAAATGCGCACCACCAGGTCTACCTGGCTCATATCCAGGTTGTGTAGTTCCAGCGCTTCCTCGGCAGAGCCGATCATGCGGCTCAAGTCCATGGTGCCATCGGGATTGCGGTTGACCTCGCCCCGCTTAAACGAATTGGCGGCCGCAACCGACGCCGCATCCACCGCGCGCTTGAGATGCCCGTAGGTCACATAAAGTGAGCCGGCATCAATCGCCAGTCCGACGAAGAAGACCAACGCCAGCAGGGTAACGGCAAAGACCACCAGAATCTGACCACGAGGGCGAAAACGGTTCATCTCATGGTGCTCCTGGAGTAGGCGTTGGCTGTGCAGCCGGTAAAGACATAATGGTATAGGTCGTGATCTGGAACGGGTCGGGGACAAACGCGGTGAAAACGGGGAGTTTAAGCATTTGCTCATGGCAGTAATATACCTCAACCGCAACAAATCCTTTGTTGGGGGTGGAATAGTCGGAGAGCAGACTTTGAACGACATCACGGGTGAAATGGGGGGTCGTGCGCACCACGTTGCCCTGACAGTCTTTATTCCAGTTACCGTAGAGCGAGTAGTACCCGTTCGGTTTGGGCCACACATCGGTCACAACATTACCCGAGACGGTATAGACCGAAATGACCACATCATCGGTGGCAGGGTTAAGATAAACAAACGGATTCATACCGTTGCAAAAGTCGGGGTCGGTGCACGAGGAAGATCCCTGCGGGGGCGAGAAGACGCACGAGGTGGTAAACCAGAAATCGTAGTAATCCGGGTTACTGCACGACCGCGCCCCAATGTGGGCGGTTTGGAATGGATCGCGCACTGAGGCAAAACGCGCCGCCTCGCGGGTCAGGTCGAGCAAGTCAAGGTAACGCCCGATGAAAACGGCCACCTCAACGACCCCCAACAGCAAGATCAGCAGGACGGGCAACACCAGCGCCAGTTCAATGAACGACTGGCCACGTGGTTGGGGAAAGCGAACGCGCCTTATGGATAATCTCACCCTGACCTTCTCCGTAAGTTTTTTGAACATCGGCCAACAGCAGCCTTAGCCTGGGATAACCCTCTACCGCGGCCTGATGTTACAATAGCCGAAAGTGGGTTGATCTGTCAAGCCATTCTTAGGATTCTGTAAGGTAATTGTCATGGTTTTATCACCATTTTTTCATCTAATTTTCACAGTTAATTGAAGTAGGACTCACGATAGAGACAAAACCGAAGCTTCCCCGTGCCATGGGGCAACGGGGAAGACATCGGTATCGGGCATACTTTTTATCTCCCCTACGGCAGGCGATAGGAGAGCAATTCAATCGTGTAGGGGGGCGCGCCTTCGGTTTGGCCCACGCTTTTCACCATACCCACACCGCGCGCCAACCATTGCGTACTTTGTTCTTCGATCTCGAACGTCATTCCCTCGGCGACACTGGTGGTGAAATGAACTTCACACGTCACCCGCAAGGCATCAAAGGTCCCGGCCGGCACGGTGATGGTCTCAAAATCCTCAGCCCGGCAGGCATAATTCACCTCGGTACGGGTCTCAACGACGATCTCCCCCTCCAGGGTGCTCTGGCCGCGAAAGACCGTTTTTTGATGCCAGGTCTGCCCGGGACGCAGATCGGCCGGGTGGTAAAACCCTTCGTTCGACTCGAGGGTGACATCCGTCTGCATTTCTCCGGCGAAGACCGAGCCGGCCACCGGCCCGGGGGTGAGGTAGATCAGGTTACCATCCTGGCACTGCCAGCGGCCCTGGCGCACCGCGCCGGCGGCGAACTCGTCCTGATCCACGAAGCCGTCCGCGGTTACCTCGATAACGGAGCGGGTGAAAGTATCGGTGGTCTCATGGATCAGTTGGTAATCCCACGTCGCCCCCAAGCGCACCGGCAGATAGGGATTCTCGCAGGCCGGACTGCCAAACCCGCCCGGCGGGGGCGGCAGGGTGGGGGTTGCGGCAGGGAACGCGGCGGTCGGCGGAACGGGCGAGGGCTGCAGCGCGCCGCCACCAGACACGGTCAAAGTTGGGTTAGGTGTGGGCGGCGTGGTCGGGGCTTCCCGACCCGGTGCGGCACAGGCCGCCAACACCATCATCGCCAGCCCGATCATTGGGCTCACACGCCGCAGGTGAGAAAGCCAAAATCTCGTCTTCATATTTACCACCCCTTTTTTGACCATTATAGGAAAAAAGGGGATGAAAATCAATTTTTGATAATTATGGTAAACTATGAGGCATTACAGGTGCGGGTCTTTTCTCTGTTTTGCCGATGGAGGTTCGCATGAAACGCAGACCATGGACTTGGATCATGTTCATCGGGTTGGGATTGCTGGCCTGCACGCCGGCAACCCCCACCACTGCCCCTACCGCCACCTTCGCCGTTGCCCCGCCCACCGCCACCCCCTTGCCGCCCACCCAATCCGCCCCTGCGCCCGCTGAGCCCACCCCCACCGCCGCTGCCGACGGCGGGAACATCGTGATCTTCAAGATCGTGCCGGGCGAATCACAAGCCTCTTACGAGGTCGGCGAGACCTTCTTCAACCAGAACAACCGCTTCAACCTCGCCGTGGGGGTGACCACCGCCGTTGCAGGGGAAATTGAAGCCAACCTGGCCGATCCCCCGGCCAGCCGCATCGGGACGATCACGATTGACGTCAGCCAATTGAAATCCGACAGCACGCGCCGCGATAACTACCTCCGCAATAACGCCCTGGAGTCGGCGCGCTACCCCATCGTCACCTTTGTTCCCACCGCCATTGAGGGTTTGCCCACGACTTACGCCGAAGGGCAGGATTACACCTTCCGCGTCCGCGGCGACCTGACCGTGCGCGAAATCACCCGCCCGGTCACCTTTGACGTGACGGCGCGGTTGGAGGGCCAGACCCTGCGCGGCACGGCCACCACAACGATCCGCATGAGCGACTTCGATGTCGGCCCGATTGACCTGGTGGGCATCCTGCGCACCGAAGATGAGGTGAAACTGACGTTGAAATTCGTCGCCCGACCCTAGATCCGCCCTCCCGTTCCCCTCCGGCGGAGGGTATAATCAAGGGGTGCTGTGGCTCAGCACCCCTTTCCAAATTAATAATCTTCGTGCAGGAGTAGTAACCGATGAGTGACGGCAAAAAAGTCCGCGTGGCCATCATTGGCGTTGGCAACTGCGCCTCATCCCTGGTGCAGGGGGTTTATTTTTATCGCAACGCGGCGGATACCGACCGCATTCCCGGGCTGATGCACGTCAACCTGGGGGGCTATCATATCCGCGACATCGAATTCTCGGCGGCCTTCGACGTGGTGGATACAAAGGTAGGCAAAGACCTCTCGGAAGCCATCTTCGCCTACCCGAATAACACCTACAAGTTTGCCGATGTGCCCCACCTTAACGTGCCGGTTTACCGCGGCATGACCCACGATGGATTGGGCAAATACCTCAGCCAGATCGTGCGCAAAGCGCCCGGCCCGACCGCCGATATCGTCAAAATCCTCAAGGATACCGGCACCGACGTCGTGGTCAATTACCTCCCCGTGGGCTCGGAAATGGCGACCAAGTGGTACGTGGAGCAGGTGCTGGATGCCGGCTGTGGTTTCGTGAATGCCATCCCGGTCTTCATCGCCAGTTCCGAATACTGGTCCAAGCGCTTCGTGGATCAGAACCTGCCCATTATCGGCGATGATATCAAGAGCCAGGTGGGGGCTACGATCTTGCACCGCGTGCTCACCAGCCTCTTCGTGGATCGCGGCGTACGCCTGGATCGCACGTATCAACTCAACTTCGGCGGGAACACCGATTTCCTGAACATGCTGGAGCGCGAGCGCCTGGAATCGAAGAAGATCTCCAAGACCGGCGCGGTAACCAGCATGCTGCCCTACACCCTGCCGGAGGAGAACATCCACGTCGGGCCAAGCGATTACGTGCCCTGGCTGACCGACCGCAAATGGTGCTACATCCGCATGGAAGGTACCACCTTCGGTGAGGTGCCGCTCAATCTGGAAGCCAAACTGGAAGTGTGGGATTCGCCCAACTCCGCCGGGGTGGTCATTGACGCCATTCGCTGCGTCAAACTGGCGCTGGATCGCGGCATCGGCGGCCCGCTTTACGGCCCGGCCGCTTACTTCATGAAGACCCCGCCCAAGCAGTTCAAGGATGAAATCGCGCGCGAGATGACCGAAGCCTTCATCCGCGGCGAGAAGGTCTAAGTTCTTCCTGGGCATCCTGTAACGACGATGAAAGGCCTCTCCTTTCTGGGTCCTGGGCACAGGCGCTACGGTTGGGGGGTGCTCCTGCTGGTCATCAGCCTGGGGCTGAGCGCCTGTGCCACGGCCTGGGGGGCAACGCCGTGGGTGACGCCCACCGCCTTGGCGCCGCCAACGGCCAGCGCTACGGCCGCCCACGGTTCGGTCCTGCCCACACCCTCTCTCCCGCCTACTTTGGCCCCTACCCCCTCTTTTTCTCCCACCGCCCGTCCTACCTCATCCCCGCCGCCGCTCTTCCAGACCCGCCAGTTGCTCAGCGGGGTTATCCCCCAGAGCTATCTCGACCCCTGCACCTACCTGCGCCTGCGCTGGACGCCCGGCAACGCCGCGCCGGGCACGATCGTGGTGCCCTTTATGTACCACAGCGTGCGCCAGAGCGGTCGCCCCATCCGCGACAACATCACCGTCAGCGCCGATTACCTGGCGCAAAGCCTCAACCATGCCCACGACCTGGGCTTTCAGACCATCACCATGGCCGAATTGGCCGCTTTCTTGCACCATAACGCCTACATCCCGCCGCGTTCCCTGCTGATCATTGTGGACGATCGCTCGCAGGGCACCGTGCGCAACCATTTTCTACCTCTGCTCGAAAAATACGATTGGACGTTGACCATGGCCTACATCACCGGCGTGGGAAATGACCGCGAATGGCAAGAGATCCGTGACCTGGTCGCCACCGGGCGGGTGGATGTGCAGGCGCACGGCTTCCTGCACAATGCTGAAACCTACTTCACCGAGACCACCCCGGAAGACATCCTGCATCAGGAAATCGAGGGCCCGATCACGGCGCTGGAAACCCACCTGGGCACCCGCCCCCGCGCCTTCATCTGGCCCGGCGGCAACTTCACCGCCCGCGCCATTCAGATTGCCCGTCAGGCTGGCTACGACCTGGGCTTTACGGCCTACGCCCGCGGCCCGCTGATGTTCAACTGGGTTCCCCTGGGTGAGCCGGAGCAAGCCATGCACGACCCGTTGATGGTCTTGCCCCGCTATTGGGGCACCACCGCCTACGTCAACCTGGATGCGGCGGTCGCCATTGCCGAGGCCGCGCAGGCTTTTGCCGCCGCTCAACGCGAGCAGGAACTGGCTTGGTACCGCCAGAACTGCTCGGCTGAGGATCCTTTGCCTGTGGAGTGAGCGCCATGACCGATGCCTGGATGGACGGATGTCCCTTCTGCCGAATTGTGCGCGGTGAGACCGACACCCGTATCCTGTATCAGGACGACCTGGTCACCGCCTTCCCGGATATCCGCCCGATTGCGCCCTATCACTTCCTGATCGTGCCTAACGTGCACCTGGAGTCGGTCAACGAGGTTGAACCGGCGCATGAAGCGGCGCTGGGGCGGATGTTCAGCGTGGCGCGCCGCCTGGCCGAAGACTACCACGTTACCCACAGCGGTTACCGCCTGATCGTCAACACCGGCCCGCACGCCGGGCAATCGGTGTTCCATCTGCACATGCACTTCATCGCCGGGCGGCACATGCCGTTCCGCGCCTGAAAGAGATCGGGCATGCGGCGAAAGGGTGTCTGGATCACGTTACTGTGGGGGCTGGGCCTGCTCTTGCTGGCCTGCGTGCGCTATGCCGACCGCGCTCCGGCCTGGGTGCCGGCGGGTTCGACCTCGGTTCCTGTTTCTGCCGCGGCAACGCTCACCCCGCCCCTGCCCTTTCAACCCCCCACCCGCCCGCCGGGAGCGCCGATCTACACCCCCACCCCCGACCCCCCGCGTGTGCTTCCGACCCTGCGCGTCGAGGAAGAGACCTACACCGTGCAGTCCGGCGACACCCTGGGACAAATTGCCGCCCGCTACGGCCTTGCCTTGGAGGCCCTGATCACGGCTAACCAGATCACCAACCCCGACCTGCTCTACCCGGGGCAGGTGCTGGTCATCCCCGCCCCCACCCCCGCCGGTAGCGCGCCGGCCTTCAAGATCATCCCCGATTCGGAACTGGTTTACGGCCCGGCTACGGTAGGCTTTGACGTGGCGGCCTGGATTGCCGCGCAAGGGGGTTACCTGGCGACCTATCAGGAAACCCTGGGCGAGGTGACGCTGAGCGGGGCGGAGATCGTGAGCGAGATTGCGCGCAATTTCTCGGTCAACCCGCGCTTGTTACTGGCCGTGCTGGAGCATCAGAGCGGTTGGGTGACGCAGGCCCAACCCGATCCGGCCTGGCTGGATTACCCCCTGCGCTACGTGGACACCCGCCGCAAAGGGCTGTATCGCCAGTTAGCCTGGGCTGCCAACAACCTCAACCGCGGTTATTACCTGTGGCGGGTGAATGGGCTGGGACACTTTTTGCTGGCGGATGGCAGTATCGTGCCGGCAGCCAACACGATCAACGCCGGCACGGCTGGGGTGCAGTATCTGTTCGGCCTGCTCTACGGGCGGGCCGAGTGGGAAGCGGCGGTGGGTGAGAACGGCCTGTTCGCCACCTACGCGCGCTTCTTCGGCTACCCCTTCGATTGGGCAATTGAACCGCTGCTCCCACCCGCCCTGACCCAACCGCCTCTGCACCTGCCCTTCGAGCCGGGAGTGACCTGGTCGTTCACCGGCGGGCCGCACGGGGGCTACGGGGATGGTTCGGCTTGGGCAGCATTGGATTTTGCCCCCTCGGATGGCCAGTACGGCTGCCGTGAGAGCGATGCCTGGGTCACCGCTGCCGCGGATGGGTTGGTGGTGCGTTCCGAGCCGGCGGTGGTGGTGCTTGATCTGGACGGTGATGGTTACGAGCAAACCGGCTGGAGCCTGTTCTACCTGCACCTTGCCACGGCTGACCGCGTGGCCGCGGGGGTGCAGCTCAAAGCCGGCGACCGCATCGGCCACCCCTCGTGCGAGGGCGGGGTGTCCAGCGGTACACATGTGCACATCGCCCGCCGCTACAACGGCGAGTGGATCCCTGCCGATGGCCCGCTCCCCTTCAACCTGGATGGTTGGATTTCGCAGGGGAAGGGGGTAGAATATGAAGGAACGTTGGTGCGTGATGGTGTGGTCCTGGAAGCCTCAGAACGGCGCAGCCCCCAGAATCAAATCCAGCGCTAGGCCGCTGGGGGTTTTGGCTATCCTGATGGTCTGGTTGGTGAGCGCGCTGGCCTGCGGGGGACAGGCCTACTTCAGCGCGGCCGAATTGACCGCCACCGCAGCCTGGCACAGCAGTGCCGGTGGCGGCAGTGAGATCACGCCACCCGGGCCGGTGCTCCCCACCCCGGGCCAGGGCGAGCAAACCGACCCCACCATGCCGCCGACAGCGCTTCCCCCCACCCCCACGGGCACCCTCAGCCCTACCCCGACCGAAGTCGGCACCCCGCGCCCGCCTATCCTCTATCATGCCCAGGCCGGGGATACCGTGCCGGCGCTGGCAGTGCGCTACGGCGTCGCGCCGGACGAGATCACCTCACCCGATCCACTTGACCCAACCGGGTTGATCACGCCGGGGCAGTTGCTGGTCATCCCCAATCGCCTCGACGGCCTAGGGCCGGATCAGCCCCTGCTGCCCGATAGCGAGGTGGTGTACTCCCCCTCGGCGTTGGGGTTCGATCTGGAGGCTTACATTAAATCCGCCGGGGGGTACCTGGCGGCTTACCGCGAATACCTCACCGACCGCACCTACACCGGCGCCGGGGTGATCGAGCGGGTGGCGATTGAAAATTCGGTTAACCCGCGCCTGTTGCTGGCGCTGGTGGAATATCAGAGCGGTTGGGTCTACGGACAGCCCGATTCTCCGGCAAAAGTGGATTACCCGCTGGGATGGGTAGCCCTGGAGCGGAAGGGGCTTTACAAACAACTCACTTGGGCGGTGCAGAATCTGTTTATCGGCTACTACCGCTGGCGCGAGGGCCGTCTGACCACCCTGACCTTCAAAGATGGCAGTACGTTGCGCCTGGCGCCCAACCTGAACGCCGGCTCGGTGGCATTGCAGTACCTCTTCGCCCAACTTTACCCTTATCCACGCTGGGCCGAGGTGCTCTACGGAGAACAGTCCTTCCCGGCGCTGTACGAGCGCATGTTCGGCAGTCCATGGCTGCGCGCCCAGACGGTGGAGCCACTGATCCCGCCGGGCACCACTCAGCCCGATTTCATCCTGCCCTTCCTGCCCGGGCACACCTGGGCGTTCACCGGCGGGCCGCATTCAGCCTGGGGCCCCGATAGCGCCCTGGCTGCGCTCGATTTTGCCCCCTCTTCCACCCAGAGCGGCTGTTCTCCCTCTGAGGAATGGGCGACCGCCGTCGCCGCAGGGCTGGTGGTGCGCTCGGAGAAGGGGGTGGTCGTGCTCGACCTGGACGGCGACGGGCACGAGCAAACCGGCTGGGTCGTGTTATACTTGCACGTTGCCAGCGAGGGCCGCCCCCCGGTCGGCACCTGGCTGGAACAGGGCGATCTGGTCGGGCACCCGTCCTGCGAGGGCGGCTCGGCCACCGGTACCCACATCCACATTGCGCGCAAGTACAACGGCGAATGGGTGCTGGCCGATGGCCCCCTGCCGTTCATTTTGGACGGTTGGCAAGCCCAAGCCGGCCGTGCCCCCTACCAGGGCCGCCTGGTGCGAGGCGATGAGGTCGTGGAAGCCTGTACCTGCGCGTCATTTGAAACCCATATTACCCGCCGCACCCCCTGAGCGTCCTGGGCGCGGCGAGGGATCCACCGAATTATGTACCGATTTCGCCTTCTGAGCGTGATTCTATTGATCGGCGCGGTGGTGGCGTGTGCGCCACAGCCGATGCCGTCCCCCCTGCTCGACCTGGCCGCCACCCGCCGTGCGGCCGCGACGCCTACCCCGGCGACGACTGCTACAGCGTTCCCTACCCGCCCGCCCTACCCGCCCGGCACCCTGGTGGACTACACCGCCCAAACCGGCGATACCCTGCCGGCGTTGGCAGCGCGCTTCAACACCACCGAGGCCGAGATTCGCACCGCCAACCCCATCCTGCCCGAGCGCGTCACCACCCTGCCGCCGGGCTTGCCGCTGAAAATTCCCATCTACTACCGCCCGCTGTGGGGAAACCCCTACCAGATTTTACCGGACAGCCTCTTCATCAACGGGCCGGCCCAGCAAGGGTTTGACGTGGTTGCCTTCGTAGATGCCCAACCCGGCTGGTTCAAGTCCTACACCGCGTATCTGGGCGGCCAGAACCGCCGCGGGGGGGAGATCATCGCCCATATCGCCAAGAATTTCAGCCTCAGCCCGCGCTTGCTGTTGGCTCTGCTGGAGTATCACACCGGCGCGCTCACCCAGCCCGAGATGCCGGCCGACCTGGGGCCGTATCCCCTGGGCTACGCCGACCGCAATTACCCGGGACTGGGCCAGCAACTGACCTGGGCGGCCAATACCCTCAACAACGGCTACTACGCCTGGCGCAGCGGCTATTTGATCAGCATCGAACTGCCGGACGGGCGGGAGGAAACGATTGACCCCTGGCAGAACGCGGCCAGCGCGGCGCTACACTATTACTTCTCGCGCCTGCTCGGCGGCACGGATTACGATCGCGCTATCGGCCCGCAGGGGCTGGCGGCAACCTACCGCGCCCTCTTCGGCGATCCCTGGCAGGACGTGCAACCCCACCTGCCTGGCAGTCTGGAGCAGCCGGCACTGCGTTTCCCCTTTGCGCCGGGCAAGCGCTGGTCATTCACCGGTGGCCCGCATACGGCATGGGGCAGTGGTGAACCGCTGGCGGCGCTGGATTTTGCCCCGCCGGCAGTGGTGGGGGGCTGCCAGCCCAGCGAAGAATGGGCAACGGCCGTGGCCGACGGTGTGATTGCGCGAGTGGACACGGCCAGCCTGGTGCTCGACCTGGACGGGGATGGCGATGAGCGCACTGGCTGGACGATCTACTACCTGCACCTGGCGCAGGCCAGTTTGCCCGCCGTGGGCACGGTGCTCAAGGCGGGAGACCCGATCGGGGTGCCCTCATGCGAAGGGGGCACGGCAACCGGCACGCACGTGCACATCGCCCGCCGCTACAACGGCGAGTGGATCCCTGCCGATGGCCCGCTGGCATTCAACCTGGAAGGCTGGGTGGCCGTCAACGGCGCAGCGCCCTATGAGGGCTACCTGGTGCAGCGCGGCCAGCGCATCCGCGCTTGCCTCTGTTCCGACCGCGCCAGCCAGGTGGAATCACGGCCGTGAGATTTCTTCCGCCTGCTGCCAGTAGGTTTCAAACAGCGAGCGGTCGGTGGTGGAGAGGGTGTATTCGCTGAGGCGGATGTGCTTGCCGTAGGCCGCGTCGAACGGCGGCATGTTGACCGCCCGCCCTACGCTGTAAAAGAAGCGGTCGTGTGGCATGTCGCGCCGCCCCAGCAAGCGGAATTCCAACCACACCCCTTTATGGGCCAGTGCGGCGCGGGTGGTGGCGTATTTCTCTGGTGTAATCTGCGGCGGGTGCGGATCACGCGGCTGGGTCTGCTCGCGCGCCGTCAGCAGGCGGACCGAACGCACGCGCGGCGCCCCTTCCTGGAAGACATCCAACAGCAGATCAAAGACGCGGTCGTTGAAATAGGGATCCATCCAATCTATGTAATCCTGACAACTGGTCAGGAAGCGGCGCAGGGTTGCCCGCGTGGTCTCGGGGTCGCTGGGATCGGTGCGCAGGCCGACAATCTCGAATGGCGTGTGCGCCTCCAATAACGCTGCGGGATCGCGGTGTACCCGCCCGCGCTGGTGCACATAATCGGCGAGTTTGCGGAAGGGATGTGCCTCAGGGAGCGCGCGGGCGCAGAACTCGTAATCGCCGATCACAAACAGCGCCAGGCGGGCACGTGTGACGGCAACATTGAGCAGGTTCTCGGTGTTGTGCAGCCAATTCAGCGTGCCTTCTTCTATCCCCGGGCCGATCACGGTGGAAAAGAGGATAATGTCCTTCTCATCCCCCTGAAACGTATGCGCCGTGCCCACCGTGATCGCGCCATCCAGGGTTTGCAAGTAGTTTTGCAGGTGATCGGCTTGCAAGCGGAAGGGCGTTACCACCCCCAGGCTGATGTCGCGCTCCAGGCCCCGGGTTTGCAAGCGTTCCCGGATTCGGGCAATGAGTTGGAACACCGCCTCGCTTTCGGTCGGATTGCCCCAACTGCTCCCCCGGTGCATCAGATCGCCCGCCGGCACATCCAGCCAGTACACCCCGCCCCAGCGAACTATAAACTCGGGATCGCGGTAGCGCCGCCGCAAGTCGGTTTTGATCTGCAGCCGTTCTTGGTAGAAATTCTGGTTGGAGAAGGTGATGATGCGTTCATCTGAGCGATAGTGTTCGTTGAGCAGGATCACCCCCGGCTGGGTGCCGATACTGCGCTCGGCCAGGTCATAGAGCGATTGTTTGAGATAATTGTAGGTGCTGAGATCAATGCCGATTTTTTGGGCCAGGTCCTGATGAACGTTGGCTTGAATGGTGGCCACATGGCGCAATTGCTGCGGATCGCCGATGATGGCGATGCGTTTGGCGCGGAAAAGCAGGGGCAAGGCCGAGGCAATATCGCATTGCGAGGCCTCGTCAATAACCACCAAGTCAAAAAGCGCGCCTTCCAGGGGAATGCTCTGCCGCGCACTCAGGTTCGTGGTTGCCCAGATGGGGAAGACGCGCTGAGCGGCCTCAAAGTGGCTATGCACTATGGCCCTCAACTCGCGCCGATTGATTTCGAAGGGTTGGAGATCCGGATCGTTCAACGTCTCCAGAGCGGTTACGTACTGGCTAACCTGCTTGATCACCTCATTAGGCAGGTCGCACACCTGTTTGAGCCACACCGCGCGTAAAACCTGCTGGCTGAGGGTAAACAAGCGCTCTTGCGTCGCGCTCAGGCGCTGAATGATGTGCTCTTCCTCACCCAGTTGTTCCAGTTTGGCCTGATCATCGCGGCACAGGGACTCGACATCCCAGGCGCGCAGAAAATTCAACCAATCCTGCACGGCTTGCACGGCGTCTTGGGGGTGTTCAAACCCATCAAAACGCCACAGCCGGGACACAGCGCAGGCGGGGGATGCGGCCAGTTGTTTCAACGCCACCAGCCCGCGCCGATTGCGCCCGATGAGGTCGTTCAATTGTTCCGCCAGGCGTGTTAACCCGGCGTGTAACTGGTCCAACGTTGCCAGCGCGGCAGTCAGCTCCTGCTTCAGCGGCGTGGGATCAAACCGCAGGCCGGTGGGCTGAAGGGGATCGAACACGCCTGCGAGGTCAGCCAGCAGCGCTTCGCCGGCGGCGGGCAACGCAGCGCGATAGTGTTCAGTCTCGGCCTGGGCGGCAGCAAGCGCCGCTTGCGTCTGGTGGATCTGTTGGGTCAGGCGCGCCAGGTGGGCCCAGGTGAGCGCATCTTCAGCCCAGGTGCGCAGGTCATCCGGGGTGAGGGTGGGCAGGGCCGCGGTGAGCGCGGGGAGGGGCAGCGGCGCCAGCACCTGGGCTAACGCCCGTCCGGCGCGTTTGATCAGCCCGTTGCCGCTCAAGCGGTTCACCAGACGCCACCACCACGGCATGCGCCCTTCCACAGCATCGGTCGCCAGGGTGAGGGTCGCCGCCGCCGTCGTTTCGATGCGCTGGATCACCTCTGCAGGGAGGGACTCCAGGCGCGCCGGGGTTTCATCGTCGCCGATGTGGTGCAACCGTGACCACGCCTTTTGTTGCTCTTGCTGAAGGTCGTTCAAGGTGCGGGTGAGGGCTGAGATTTGCCCCTCAGCCTCAATGCGCCCGATCAGGTTCAGCCAATGCTGGACGAGCGTCCGTTCCTGGGCAAGGGGTTCCGGAGTGGGCGCCAGGTCTAACCAGGCAGTGCTTTCCCCGTGATATTGGCGCGCTGCATGGAGGGCGGCGACCAGGGGGTGCTGGGGGATGGGGCTTTCCTCGGGTGGGGTGAACTCTAACCGCACCGCCAGGTGGGATTTCAGGGTTTGCTGCTGCTCGGCCAGGCGCAGCGCCGTGATGAGCAGGTCGCTCAGTTCGCGTTCCAGGTCTTCGGCATCCCGGCGGGGCAGGCGCGGGAGCGGCTGGGCGGGGTCAAAAAGGGCTTGCAGGTCGGGGGGCAGTCGCCGCAGATATAACGCGCGCTCTTCGCGGTACGAAGCCAGACGGCCCTTCAGGTCGCGCACCGTCTTGAGGTTTTCTTCATCGGCGCGCATGTCATCCAGAGCGGCGCGGCAGGCGACCCAGGTAGCATCCACCTCATCCTTGAGCCGCGGTGGAGACTGAGTAGCGGTGGTCCCGATCTCGTTCAGCGCCTGCCGCATGCGTTGAACCGCTTCGCGCAGGTACTGGCGGTTACCCACGCGCACCGCGCCGGGAAATTTCAGCGTCTCGGTCAGGCGGTTCATCACCACGTTCACCGCCTGGTTGTTGCGGCTGGCAAAGAGCACCCGCTCACCCCGCAGGAAGGCATCCACCAGCAGGTTGAGCACCAGTTGGGACTTGCCGGTGCCGGGCGGGCCGGTTACCACCAGCACCGGCTCGCTTCGCGCGGCATGCAGCGCCTGGATCTGGTTGGGATACAGCGGGGTGACGAAGAGGTCATCCTGGTGCGGGGCATCGTCAGCGGCGAGGGTATGGGCAGGCACTGAATTCAACAGGAGGCGCAGGGCTTCTGGGATCTTAGCCCATTCCCCGGTCTTAGCCAGGTCGGAGAGTTCCAAGAGCAGGTTGATCGTCGCGCTGGAATCGGAAACCGCGAACAGGCTCAAGCCGCGGTAAATCGTACCGGCGATGATCTCGGTATCCACTTGCGGTGGCTCAAAATCGAGCAGTTCGGCGATTTTATTCAGCACAGCCTGTTCGACGGCGTCATAATCCCCGCCCAGAGGTTCGAGTTCGGCCAGGAAGGCTTCGATCTCTTCCTCGCTCAACCCCATTTCTTTGAGCGCGGCGTAACTGACTTCAAGGGATTCGGGGCTCAGCAGATAGAACGGGCGAGAGGCTACGATCGAATCCTTTTCCACGATCCGTTCCTTACGTTCGACCGAGAGCGGCACGTAGAGCAGGGGCACAATCTTGTTGTGATCCAGAACCAGGAAGTGCTGTCCTAAGCAGAGTTGGCGGCGGTTCTGCACTTTCTCGTTGATAAACTGCACATAGGGCAGTTGACCTTGAGGCTCATCCCCCTGACGACCTCCTAAAAACGCTAACTGGGGTACTTCCCAGGCTTTGCGCCCATGATAGACCTCAAGCCACTCATGGCGTTCGTCAGTGGGCAGGGGAACGATATTGTCGTGATTTTCGATCACAAACTGCTGCAGGTTTTCACGCACCAGGCAGTTACGCAGGTAGGTCACCAGCGCTCCCCAGGATTCGGGTGAGGTGATGGCGTTTACCTGCGGCGCCGGGGTGGGGGAGTCAGCGGCGGTCGTTTTGCGCGCCACCCGCAAGGGACGAGCGGTGCTGCCGTAAGTGCGGGTCGTTTCCATCGCGGCGGGGGATTTTGCCGATGGGGGTGAGTCTTTCGAGTTCGGGGACATCACGAACTGCCCCCCATCTTCGCGGCAGGCTAAAATGTTGTTGATATTAAAGGTCAGGGTGCTATCGGTATTTAGTAAACGGGCTTCAAACAGCCATTGATTTTTCCACTTCAAGGGCTGGATCTCGTGCTCGCGCACCTCACCCATGCGGTTGCGGTAGCGGATGGTCAGGGTGAGGTTATTCTGAATGGCGCGGTTGATCAAGGCTCGGTAGTCGGGCATAGAGAAACGGCTCCTGAGGGTTAGGATGAATCACGCCAGGTCGCGGCCAATTGCTCAGCCAGGGCGGTGAGAGTTGGGGATAAGCCCGGGTGGGGGTGGGCGCCCAATGGTTGGACGGCGGTCAGCCCCCAACGGGCGCCGCCGATACCGCCGACCAGGATCGGGCAGTAGTTGGCACTGCCGGCAAAGCGCACCGCAGCGGTCATGGCGGTGGAAAAATCCGCCTCGCGCTCCAAAAAGTACAGCGCCGCCCGCAAGACCTCGGGGGCAAACCCGCCGCGCGAGAGGCGCAGTGGATCGTGGTGGTGGTACAACGCATCCTGGGTTTCGGGGCGGCGTCCGGTGGCAGCCCATGCCAGCGCGTCTTCCCAGGGCATATCACGGATGAGGGCACGGCAAAGCCGAACAACCGCAGCGGCCACATCTCCGGCCAGAGGGTGGGCATGCGTCAGGCGGGCTTCAACCTGGGCGGCTTCAGCCAAAGCCTCATCGGGCAGGAAGGCAGCCAGCGCCAACGGCGCGCTGCGGTGGGCCGGGTTGACCCCCGCCGTCTTACCGCCCGCCTGGCGATCCACAACCTGCACCGCGGCTTCCAACGCCCAGCCCTGGCTCAGGCGCGAAAAAACACCCGCGGCAGTCGGGCCGGTATCAAACCCCTCGCGCTGCCACCACGCCAGGTAGCGCGCCAGCAGGTCGGCGGGGTCAAAGGCGCGGCAGGCGACCAGGCTCTCGGCCACGATGCACGCCATGCGCACCGGCCCGCCGATGCGATCGCCGTAAGCCAAGCCCCACAGCACCCCTTTGACCCGCTCTTGCGCCTCGCTCACGCCATCAGTTCCTCCCTAAGCCGTGCTGCGAATTCTGGCGGTGCTAAGGCGCCGGGGGCTGCCGCTTCCACTGCGGCCAGGGCCACTGGCGCAGGCTCTCGATATGCTGGTGCGCGGTCAGGTCTAACTGAATCGGGGTAATCGAAACATAATTTTGGGCCAGGGCGCCGATATCGGTGCCCTCTTCGGCCACGCCGCCCGGCGCATCGCCGCCGATCCAGTAGTAGGGGCGGCCACGCGGGTCCTCGCGGCGGATCAACTCGTCGTGGTAGATGCGCAGGCCCTGGCGGGTGATCTGCAGGCCGCGGAGTTCGTCCAGGGGCGCGTAGGGAATATTCACGTTCAACAAGACGTTGGGGGGCAAGCCATGGGTCAACACCTGCTCGGCCACCAGGGTGGCAATGTGGGCCGCCGTGGAATAATCCAGACGGTCGAGGTGGTTGCTTTCTTTGGAATCCAGCGAGAAGGCAATCGAGGGAATGCCCCAGATGGTGCCCTCCATGGCGGCGGTGACGGTGCCGGAGTAGGTCACATCATGGCCCACATTGGCGTAGGGGTTGATGCCCGAGACGACCAGGTCAATCTTGGTGGGGATGAGGCCGAGCACGGCCAAGGCGACGCAGTCCGAAGGCGCGCCATCGCTGGCCAGGGCGGGGGTGCCATCCGCCAGGGTAACCTCTTTGACCCGCAGAGGACGGTGCAGGGTTTTGACGTGCCCCGATGCCGACCAGTTGTGATCGGGGGCGAGCACGGTGACCTGCCCGAAGCGGCGCATGGCTTGCGCCAATGCCAGCAGACCCGGCGCAGTTACGCCATCATCATTGGTGACCAGGATATGTGTCATTGATCCATCTCCCTCTGGGAAGAATTATACCCGCAGAGGCAGGGGTATGACCTGACAATTTACTAACACCTTCCGGGACGGCATCCAACGCCAGAGGCTCATGGCCCGGTGGGCCGAATCGCCGCGAGGGTTGTTGAGGCTGTGTTCGCCATCACACCCCTGCCACACGGGGGCGCCAGGGGTGCGGTGGAAGGCATTGATGGGTTGGTCACAAGCGTGGCTACCCTCAGCAACGCGATCGCGTTCCCCCGGCCCGCGACCCCCAGGGCGGGTGATGGTCATGCTTTTACCCCGGAGAGCGAAACTACTCCGGCGGGTGGCGCAGCGGGAGTTGGCGCTGGGCGAAGCGGCTCTGCCACCAATCCGAGATCACGGTGTGAGCAGCTTGGAGCAGGTTGATGCGCGGGCCGCGCACGGGGATCTCCAGTTCGCGCTTATCGCACACGGTGCTCAGGTTAGCCTGATCCACCTCGGCCTTGAGCGCGCGCAGGGCCTGGCGGCGCGCCTCGCCCTCGGGCGTGGTGGCGACAATGCGGTCAATCTCGGCCATCAGTTGGCGCGCGCGGCGAATGCGGGCGTCGGTGGCGGCGGCCTGGGCCGGCTCGATCAGCCCGAAGGCCCCTTTAAGGTCGTTCAGGCGCAATCCGGCCTCGTAGGTGGCATCCACAATCTGATCGCGATTCATCCAAATCGTCTCATAGTTCAACACGTACTTCCAGGAGGGCGCCAGCAGGCGCCGGCGATGCTCTTCCAGCGTGCGGGCGAAGAGGCGGTAGCCGTGTTTTTCGGGTTGCTCGAAAGCCTGGCTGCCGGGGTCGAGGAAGGGCGCCAGCGGGGAGATGAAGGGGATCAGGCGCGGGCCGTAGTGAGGGGTGAAGCGCTCCAGCAGATCGCGCGCATAAGCCACCGTCGCCATCACCGAATCGTAGGTCTGTTCCTTCAACCCGACCATGAAGAAGATATCCAGGCGCTGGCAGCCGGCGGCCAGGGCGGCTTCCATGCTGGCTTCGATCTCGGCGTTGGAGTAGGGGCGGCCAAAGGCGCGCCGCACGCGCTCATCGTGCGATTCGAGCGAGATTTCCACGGTAAAGTTGGGCAGGGCGCGCGCCACCTGCTGGAAAAATTCGGCCGGGGCGGCATCGAAGAGTTCAATGAAGACCGGTTTATCGTAGCCGGCAATGGCGTCCAGGAAGCGGCGGGCATAGTCCTCGCCGGGCTGGCGGATATCGCCGAGGATGAAGACCGGCCCACGGCTGTATTCGCCGATGCGACGGATATCCTGGGCCAGTTTTTGCGGCGAGCGGAAGGCCGGGCGGGTACGCCCGTGAATCTGGCGAAAGGCGCAAGCCGAGCCGCCGCAGGTGACGCAATTGTAGCGGCAGCCACGCACCGAAAGCGCCGCGGTGATGGGATAGCGCAGCCAGTTGCGGAATGGCTTGTAGGAGGCCAGGTCGCGGTAGCGCACCACCGAACGCAGGACGTGGGTGTAATCCAGCAGCAGGTCGTCCAGCGTATCCGGAGAATAGGTCAGGGGATTGACGTGCACCTCGCCCTCGGCATCCTTCCACACCAGGTTGGGGATGGCTTCCAGGGCGCGCGCGGCGGCACCGGTGGCGGCGGGGTGCAGGTCGCCCCCGGCCCGCAGGTACTGCATCAGCACAAGCAGAGGGTATTCGGTTGAATCGCCGCGCAGGATAAAATCCACCGCCGGGTAGGTGATCAGTTCGCGGTGAAAATACGAGGATGAGAAGCCGCCGAAAATCACCGCGCGGTGCGGGTGCAAGCGCTTGACGATGTGGGCGACCTCGATGGCGCCATGGGCATGGGGGAGCCAGTGCAAATCAATCCCGAACGCCAGCGCATCCAGGTGTTTAAGGTAGGTTTCGGGGTCAAAAGCGGGGTCATCCAGCATGCGCACGGCCAGGTTGAGGATGCGCGTGCGCAACCCATGGCGTTCAAGATACTCGGCCATCGTCGTAAACCCAATCGGGTACATTTCGAAAACCGGGGTGGAGGGCACCAGATCACTGACCGGGCCGAAGAGGATGGCCTCGCGGCGGAAGTCATAGACACTGGGAGCGTGCAGGAAAATCAGATCAGGGGTTGCCATGGTTAAACTCGCTCCAGGTCGAACGGACTGCGTTCCCCCAACGGGCGGGGAAACGGCGCAATACGCGTTCGATTATATCACGCCAACGAGATATTCCCCGAGGAATTGTGCTTAATTTCACAATGCGAGGGGTAAAGAATTAGAAGGGCGACGCCATCAACGCACGTCGGCTGGCGCAGGGGGATATTGCATGAGCAACCCCCGAGGCGGTTGTGCCGTTGTCGGGGCTGGTAGGCCTCCGCCCCGCAGGCGGTAGTCGCCTGTATCGGTGGAATGAGAGAATGAGCGCCCCGGCAGGAGGCCCGGATGGTTATCAGTATCCACTAACGGATCGAAGTGACTGCAACTCCTCTACATCTTGGAGCAAATGTGGAATGCCCTCATAGTTTCAGTATCCACTAACGGATCGAAGTGACTGCAACGGAGGTCACAATGACTGAATTCCTATCTTCCGTTGCGTTTCAGTATCCACTAACGGATCGAAGTGACTGCAACAGCAATGCACGTAAAGCAATACCGATATCCAAAGCCTGTTTCAGTACCCACTAACGGATCGAAGTGACTGCAACAGCAATGCACGTAAAGCAATACCGATATCCAAAGCCTGTTTCAGTATCCACTAACGGATCGAAGTGACTGCAACCTACAAGATCGAGGGCAATGCAACCCTTCTTGGTGAGTTTCAGTATCCACTAACGGATCGAAGTGACTGCAACATGATCAAAATGTGGCTGGCGCACTTGTGGCTTGTCGTTTCAGTATCCACTAACGGATCGAAGTGACTGCAACCCGTCGTCATACCAATAAACACCCGACCCTAATTGTCGTTTCAGTATCCACTAACGGATCGAAGTGACTGCAACTCTTGCGGCCGCCCCGTTTATCGCAATTACATGAACGTTTCAGTATCCACTAACGGATCGAAGTGACTGCAACGGTTTTCAGGATGATTGTATTATGGGGGTTGCCAGATGTTTCAGTATCCACTAACGGATCGAAGTGACTGCAACACAATATTATGAGGAATGGAATTGATGAAGAGTGGGTGTTTCAGTATCCACTAACGGATCGAAGTGACTGCAACTATTGTTTGGTGGTCACAGTGGTATAACGCGAGCTGGTTTCAGTATCCACTAACGGATCGAAGTGACTGCAACCACCGGTTACCATTGTCTATGCGTGGCGATATTGGTGAAGTTTCAGTATCCACTAACGGATCGAAGTGACTGCAACGGCGGGCAGTATGTTAAGTATGTAGATTTGGAGACGTTTCAGTATCCACTAACGGATCGAAGTGACTGCAACCGGTTAGCGCGTCAGAGTTCGTCCAGGAAGCCGCATGTTTCAGTATCCACTAACGGATCGAAGTGACTGCAACTTTGAAAATTTATGCCGGGGAGATTTTTAAAATCGTCCGTTTCAGTATCCACTAACGGATCGAAGTGACTGCAACGAAGTTTACTTTTGTAAACGATACCGTTTACAATGTTTCAGTATCCACTAACGGATCGAAGTGACTGCAACTTAATCTGCAACGCATGCAGCGTGACTTTCAGCGTCGTTTCAGTATCCACTAACGGATCGAAGTGACTGCAACACTCATCGCTAAATCATCTAAAAATGGTTTTACTGTTTCGTTTCAGTATCCACTAACGGATCGAAGTGACTGCAACTAAATTCACTAATACGCGAAGTAAAACCCAACACGGGTTTCAGTATCCACTAACGGATCGAAGTGACTGCAACAAGAGTGTAGCTGCATTGACAATATCTTGTGGAAGCGTTTCAGTATCCACTAACGGATCGAAGTGACTGCAACAGATGTCGAAACAGCATGGCGGGTATATCTGATCCGTTTCAGTATCCACTAACGGATCGAAGTGACTGCAACAGATCAAAGAGGCTTATGAATTACTAAGCGATCCAAACGTTTCAGTATCCACTAACGGATCGAAGTGACTGCAACGTCCATGGATCTAACGGTCTATAAAGTATCTGAAAAGTTTCAGTATCCACTAACGGATCGAAGTGACTGCAACCACCAGTGACGACCGTTCGGGCGCGGCTGCTGGAGGGTTTCAGTATCCACTAACGGATCGAAGTGACTGCAACCGGCGTGCCAATTGTTCGCACGGTCTTTGGCCCCATTGAGTTTCAGTATCCACTAACGGATCGAAGTGACTGCAACCCCGATTTTGACCTTATTATAGCCCACTTTAAATAAAAATCAAGCCTCTACGTGCGTCTGGAGGGCTGTTTTAACCCCTTCGCCGCCCCCCGCGCGGACGGCGCTTCGCAAATCGGTTTTTGCTTAAAAACAGGGGGGATTTGCGAAAAAACCTCTCTGCCTACTCCCCGGCGCAGGTCGTCAGGCGGTAAAGGCGCGCCCAATCCCCCGTCTGCACCACCGCGGCACAACGCGGCAGGAACACCCCCTCCCAAAAATCCAACGCCCGGCGTTGCCGCCCGCTCGGGTCATGCCAGACGCTGAACAGCGCACTCTCGCGATCCAGCAGGACGTGCGTCACCCCCTGCGCAGCCAATTCCTGCGCCAATACCGCCACATCCCCTGCGGCGGCCTCGGCCAGCCGCACCCCGCGGGTGTGATCGGCATCCGCCAGGCAGCGCGGTGCACAGTAATACCCCCGCCCCTCCCAGAGCAGTAGCACCCGTGCCTCTCCCGGTAACCCCGCGCGCAGCGTTTGCTGCAAGGCGAAGTCCGGCCATGGGCGTACCAGCCATTGGAGCGGGCTTTCCTGCCCCAGCCAGAGGCGCCCGGGCTGCAAGATTCGCCCCAGGGTGGTCACCTGGATCGCCAGTGTTGCGATCAGACAACCGGCCATCAGGCCCAGCCCCACAACTCGCCCCAGGCGCCGTCCGCGCTCCAGCAAAACCTCTAACCCCTCTGCCGCCAGCGGGCTCAACCCGAGAAAAACGGGATAGAGAAACCGCGTCTGTTGCGTTCCACCCCACCAGGTCAGGGTGCGCAGCAAAAGCAGGGCCACCAGTACCGCCTCCCGCCGCCCCCAGCGCCGCCGCAGCGGTGCCAGCACGGCCAGCGGCAGCAGCAAGGGGGGCACATCAGCGGTCCCCATAAACGTAGCCAGGCGTTCTCGTTGCAGGTAAAGCGCTACCGGCAGGCGCACTAGATTGAGGGGCGTTCGTTCGAGGCCAAAGTCATATAGATAGGTCGCCAGCACCTCCCAGCGCTCCCGCGGGTAGCCCACCCCACCCCAGAAGAGGGGGTAGAAGGGGTTGCCCCCCAGCACCAGGTTTTTCAGGTACCACGGCAGCGCCAGCACCAATGCCGGTAGCGCCAACCGCAGCCCCAGCCCCAACCACCGCCGTCCGCCTCCCCGCCAGGCCAGGAGGAGCAGCAACAAACCCAAAGCGGGCACAGCGGCCAGAGCAGTGTATTTACTGCCCAACGCCAGCCCCAACAGCACTCCGCTCAGGCTTACCCAGCCCGCGGGGCGTGCCGTGCTCTCCCCCCACCGCGCCAGCAGGTAAAACGCCAGCCCCTCCCAGGTGAACCAGATCAGGTCAATATACGCCCAACTGGCCAGCAGGAATAAGTAGGGCATACTGCCCAACACGACCGCCGCCAGCCAACCGGTACGCGGACCACCCCACCAGCGCCCCAGCCGCAGCGCCACCAGCACCCACAGCATGCCGAACAGCCCATGCACCAGTTTAGGGAAGAGATCACTGCCCAGGCTCAAACCAAGGAGAAAGAGCATCTCGCCGTTAGAAGGCCCGTTCGCCTGCCACACCTCCGGCAGTAGGATCAGCCGCCCCGCCGCCAGGAACTGCCGCGGCCCTTCCAGATGATACATCAGCCCGTCGTAATCCCAGGGTGGGGTCAGCGCGGTCAGGAACAGCAGCAGCCCGATCAGCCCCAGGAGCAGCGGTATCCAGCGCAGCGGGTGCAGCGAAGACGTTGCCCACTCATCGGCCCAGGCACGGCGCCAGATCGGCCACACCTGCCTCAAAAAGCGCCACCCACCGGGCAGGCCCACGAATACCAGCAGGATCAACCAGGCCCCCAGGGCTGCGCGGCTCAGCGCCCCTACCAATCCCAGGACCAGGACACCTTGCGCCGCAACCCCCATCCCCAGCGCCACCCCGATCAGCGCCTGATCCGCAGTGGGCAGCGCCTCACCGCCAAAGTACCGCAGCAAATGCCGACCCACCCCCAGGCTACTCAACCCCAGTAAGGTCAGCAGCCCCAGCCCTATCCCAGCATTGAACGCAAAGGGTATGACAGGGTTCATGATTCTGAGAAATCGAATGCCCTCTTCACCTGCCAAGCGCGGTAGAGGAGGATCAGTATCTCTAAATGGATCAGTAACATCAAAATTCCTAGCAGATCATGGGCATGACCTGGCGAGTACAGCCCATATCCGACGAAAATTATCCCGCTTAAGAGCGCCCAAATCACAAAGAGGCCCCACCAGATACCCTCCCGGGAGGGGTGACGTAAAACGAGTAACCAGGGAATACCTAATGCCAGCGCCATGTGAACGTTTCCATGGGGCATTACAATCGTTTGGGTGACCAGGGTGGCGAGAAAGAAATCCGCCCAGGTCTCCCTATCGTCTCGACCGCCCATAGCATATAAAATCTTCAGCCAGGCCAGCAGCACCACCAGCACCATCACAATCCCTATCCCCAGGCCGAGCGTTGAGTGAACACCGCGCAAAACGAGATGATCCACAGCGCTAAGCCAGGTCATTCCACTTTCTCTTAAGAGTGAGGGCCAATGGTGCACGCCTTCGACCACCCCTTTCAAGCCCTCCCATCCTCCCAGGGCTAAAGAAACCCCGCCGATCAGGAGAGACCCTCCCAGAAATCCGGCCCCAAAACGCCTGGTGCGACGCAACAACAGGGGGAAAACCAGCAGCAAAATCATCTGCGGTTTAATCCACCCCAAAGCCAGGTACCAACCTGCCCGTCCTTCGCGCCCCTGCTGGAGATTAAAAAGCGCCTCACCAATCGCTATCAGCAACAGCACGTTGACTTGCCCAAAGAGCAGATTGAGGAAATTGGCGACGCTCAGAAAAAGGGCGACCGCGGCAACCCATGCCGCCCGATCAAATGACAGGCGCTTGACCCAAAGGTAAAGGTAACCCAGGGTACCCCCGGCGTTTATACCCACCCAAAGCACGTAGGCCGGTAGTGGCGGAAGCAAGGATAAGAGCGTAAAAGGCGCCACAAAGATAGGTAGGTAAGGAATAGGAAGCGCCCAAAAAGGCATTGAAATCCCCTGCACGAAACGCGAAAAGCCTTCATAAAGAGGCTGCTGATAAACAGCCTGAAGGCGCGGATTATATACGGCGCTTAAGCCTATGTCTCGGGCAATCTGCCCACTGGCATAGAACAGGCGAAAGTCTATCCCCACATACTCGAATATTCCGCGTGCCCAGACTTGCTGCACGGTATAAATCCCATACCCCACCAGCGCCAGCAGGGCCAAGAGCAGCGTCACAGGCAGGCGATAACGCCCTAAGCCCGTCGGCAAACAGCGCAAGAAAGGCTTACCACACTGCACGCTTCACCCCAAAACGGCGGGGATATCCCCGCATTGCCTCTATTATAGACGCGCTGCTGCCACGCCCCCCTTGCAAACGGTTTTCAAATTCCGCCGCCGGCCGCGCCCCCTGCCCCCCGCCCAAGTTATGGTATATTAACCCCATACCATCACGACTCTGAGTTTTGCGAGGGAACAATGTTCATTGCCATCGAAGGTGTCATCGGCGTCGGCAAAACCACCCTGGCGCGCTTGCTCCAGCCCCGCTTCAACGCCAACCTGCTGCTGGAAGCCTTTGAGGAGAACCCCTTCCTGGCCCAGTTTTACACCGACCGCGCCCGCTATGCCTTTCAGACCCAGGTCTTCTTCCTGCTCAGCCGCTACCACCAGTTCCGCCAGGCGGCGCAGTGGCTGGCCACCGGCCAACCCCTGATCAGCGATTACACCTTCGAGAAGGATCAACTCTTCGCTCGCCTCAACCTCAGCGGCGACGAGTGGGAGGTGTACCTGCGGTTGCACGATGCCCTGGCCGAGAAGATGCTCCTGCCGGACCTCATCGTTTACCTGCGCGCCGATACCGACTGCCTGATGCGGCGCATCGCCCTGCGCGACCGCCCCTACGAGCGCCACATGGAACGCGAGTACATCGAAGCCCTCAACCGCGCCTATGATGCGCAGTTCCTCGGCCCGCGCCAGGGGCCGCCGGTCCTGGTCATCGAGAGCGGTGAGATGGATTTCGTCCAAAACGAGGCCGATCTGGAAACCATTGAGGCCGCCATCCGCCGCGCCCTGCGCCTGCCGCCCTACCAGCCCGAACTGCCTCTGGCCTCCGCCCTACCTTCCCTGACCAAGGATTAGCCCATGCGTATCACCCGTGAGATGCTGCTCAACCTGGCCCGCGAGACGGCGGAACGCACCGTCCGCCGTCAGCGCGATGTGCTGTGCATCTTCCTCATCGGCTCGGTCCTGGACGAGGAGCCCCTGCTGGGCGGGAGCGGCGATATTGACCTGGTGATCGTCCACGATAGCGAGCCGCTGAACCCGCGCGAGGTGCAGCGCCTGAGCGATGAGATCACGCTCGATATCGCGCGCCTGGGTGCGGCAGCCTTCCAACCGGCCCGCCGCCTGCGCCAGGACCCCTGGCTGGGTTCGGCGCTGTGGTACAACCCGCTGGTGCTCTACGACCGCCAGCACTGGTTTGAATTTACCCAGGCCGGCGCCACCGCCCAATTCACCCTGCCGGAGAACGTTTATCCCCGCGCCCAGCGCCTGGCCGCCACCGCCCGCCAGATCTGGCGCGACCTGATCGAAACCCCCGCCCCCGCGCTCGAAACGGCGTGGCGCCTGCTCGAGGCCCTCACCCAGGCCGCTAACGCCATCGCCTGCCTGAACGGCGCCCCATTGACCGAGCGGCGCTTCGTCCTCAACTTCCCCGCTCGCGCCCAGGCCGTGGGCCGGCCCGGCTTGGCCGCCGGCTTCTCCGACCTCATCGGGGGCGAGGCTGCCGCCCGCGAGGGTCTGCAAACCTGGCGCAACGCCTGGCTGGAAGCGCTGGAGGCCGTGGCCTCGCGCGAGGATGCCCCACCGCGCCTGAACGCCGCCCGCCGCGCCTACTACCAGCGCCCGGTCGAAGCCCTCGCCGCCGAGCAGCCCCTGGCCGCCTGGTGGATCCAATGGCGTACCTGGACGCGCGCCATGCGCCACCTGGGTGAAACCTCGCCCGCCTACGCCGACTGGCACGAGGCAAGCGAAGCGCTCGGCCTGGGCTTGAGCCAGCGCGAGCGCCACCTGGCCGCCCTGGATGCCTACCTGGATACGGTCGAAGAAACGCTCGATCAGTGGGCCACCGCAAACGGCGTCCGCATCTAGCGCACCGCCTGCCCAACCGTGCTCAACCGGCCGCCCATGGAGAGCGGCTGATGCGCCTTTTCGGATCGGGGCGCACGCCGCACACCATCCCTGGGGGGCAGGCACAAGACGGATTTTCTCCGCCCCCTGTGGATAACTGGGCAAAATCTGTGGATAAATGGGGAGACCTGTGGAAAAATGCCCCAAATTGGGGAAAAAAGAGGCTTGCCCTCGTCTTGCCCTCACCCCCAGATATGGGGGGTGGGTTGCGACCTGCGCCATATCCGCACGCCAATGACTCTACGCACGTTAGACCCGCTTTTTACCCACATTGGCGCGGCGGGGTTATGCCTGCATTATCCCCACCCGCCTGGGGATAAAAATCGCGGCATTGACCGCAGGGATGGACAGTGCATGCTTCACACCCCCATTGCTGGGGGAGTCCGGCGGGTTATCCACATATCCCCAGCCCCTACGACTACGACGATCTTACAGATTCTTCCCTGGGGAAAGATGTAAGGTGAAGAATTATCCCGCCGGAAGTGGGGATAAAGGCCTGAACTCGGGCGCCTACGCGAGGCTGAGGTAGGCTTGTGGTTGCCATGGAGCCGGTTGTGGGGAGCAGGGTGGGTGGCGGCGGAGGGAGTGAAGCCTGGCGGAGCGCGGGTTCGTTCGGGGGGTTGGGGTGTGGCCACCGGGTTTCGCCAGGGGGTGTGTTTTCCCGCCCCCATCCGCGGGTTGGCGCGCTCGGATGACCGCCGGGAATCCGCCGATGGTGCGGTGCAGACGCCGCTCCCCGGATGCGGGCTGGTAGCGGTAGGGCCCGGCTGGGGGTGTGCGCGCCCGGGTCGCGCGGGGAGCATCGTTTGAGCCAGCGCGGTAACGCCCCGGGCGGAAGTTGCTCCGCCGCCCACCGGTGCAAAATGCGCTTTAACGCGGGGAGAGAAAACGGGTTGGGATGGCTCGTTGCGGTGAGGAGGAAAACCGTGGGCGCGGGAGAAAGACGAACGGCGCGCGGATGGGGAATGAGGCAAAAAATCCCCCCGCCGGGCGCTTGATTTAATGCGGAAAAATCCCTATAATAGAGACAACCTGCGCTGCACCTTAACAAGTGCATAGGTTGAGAGGAGGGCCAGAGCGTGCGGGGACACCCCGCAAGACGCCATTTCAATGCCCGCCAGGGTCAATTTGTGAAAATAATCACTTTTGCGTACCCCCCCTCGAAAATGAGGTCAAAAAGGCTCAAAACGGGAGGGGGGTGCGCAAAATTCAAGGGTTGAACATTAAACTCCCACTTGAGGGTGAAAAACAGCCTGCAGCATGGGCAATTTCTCCCACTTTAGCCCCTGAAATGGGCTTGGAGAAGCGCAGTTTCTCCCACTTTCAGTTGTCTAGATGTCTGCAGTCAGAATCATCAAATGCCCGAAAGGGCATTAAGACATAATAATTTAGGTTTTTCTGGCATTTTAGACCTCCACGTCAGAATCATCAAATGCCCGAAAGGGCATTAAGACCAACGCTTGTTTGAGTTGCTCGACGGTGGGGCGCCTCCGTCAGAATCATCAAATGCCCGAAAGGGCATTAAGACAACAACGTATTGTTTTCATCCGTCACCTCTTTATTTTTGTCAGAATCATCAAATGCCCGAAAGGGCATTAAGACTGACATAATGCCGAGAAGTTTCAGAACGCCCAGAAAACCTACGTCAGAATCATCAAATGCCCGAAAGGGCATTAAGACCCATTTTAGGCGTACCGTTCGCACAAATCTCATCGAGTGCGTCAGAATCATCAAATGCCCGAAAGGGCATTAAGACGGAGAAGAAGAAGTGGTATACGAACGTCGATGAGTGGTCAGAATCATCAAATGCCCGAAAGGGCATTAAGACCTCAACGACATGAAACAAAATTACAACGAGGAACGTTTACGTCAGAATCATCAAATGCCCGAAAGGGCATTAAGACAAATGACTTCCAGACCTCCGTAATGGAGTTTTGAAAAACTGTGTCAGAATCATCAAATGCCCGAAAGGGCATTAAGACTCATCACGCACTTCGGTGCAAGGGTGCAAGGTGCAAGGATTTTGTAGGTCAGAATCATCAAATGCCCGAAAGGGCATTAAGACTGACCGTTGTAGATTTCTTGGGTGATCATTGCTCGGCAGTCAGAATCATCAAATGCCCGAAAGGGCATTAAGACAGTGGTAGCATGCTAGTGGTAGCATGCTAGTGGTAGCGTCAGAATCATCAAATGCCCGAAAGGGCATTAAGACCATAGCCTTGTCACGATACGGTTACGACCTGTCCCACCGAATAGCGTCAGAATCATCAAATGCCCGAAAGGGCATTAAGACGCCTTATTTGCGCTATATCCACACTCATAAAACCCTTGGAAGTCAGAATCATCAAATGCCCGAAAGGGCATTAAGACACACGGGGCCGCTGCCTGCGGCTCCAGTGTTCGTGACACTCATTGTCAGAATCATCAAATGCCCGAAAGGGCATTAAGACTGTGGGTTGAAGCATTGTCGCGAAGCCAGCGAGCAACTTCACGTCAGAATCATCAAATGCCCGAAAGGGCATTAAGACCGATAACCTCTTGGACGGTGAGGGTTTGCAAGTTGCGCTTCATAGTCAGAATCATCAAATGCCCGAAAGGGCATTAAGACTGGTCTCGAGTGAGTGGCCACCGATTGTGCGGATATTCAGTCAGAATCATCAAATGCCCGAAAGGGCATTCAAACCCGCAGATGGGACGCGCGAAAAGAAACCGTGGCTTCTTAAAATCTGAGGCATGTGTCACCGCACCAACCGGGTAAGCCGGCCAGTGGCCGATGAGGTAATAGCCGGCTTCCGTGACCTTCCTTCCTCTCACCTACCGCAGCGCAGGAGGGCGTGCTGCATACATGAACACTTAATGAAACGCAGCACATGATGTAATATAAGCAAGAGGGTGGTGAGCAAAAAAACTCTTTTGTTCAACGCCTAACCAACCAAAATTCCACACCAGGGGGTGCTGTATGTGCTTCTACCGGAAACGCAAAGAAGAAGGCCAACCTATCAGCGAAATTATCCTTGACCCCATCGCGGAACTGATGGAAGCCACGGACATGAGCCGGGCGGAGGTGGTCAAGAACCTCAAGGCGCGCGGGCTGGAGTTCGTCCGTGAGGTGTTATGGGATGAACTCTTCAGCGACGCAGAGAATGAGGCCATGGTGAGAGACAGTTATCAGCGCGCGATGAAAGCCCTTGAGGACGAAGCGAACGAACCGGCACGCGAAACTGGGCGAGCAGGTTGAACGGAACCGCCCCTTCCCCGCAAAGGCATTAAGACGCTTCCCCATGTCAGGATTGGGCGCTCCAGGCGCGTCCGCCGTGAAGACCTTGAGAAATACATTCAAAGCCATAAAGAAGGAGGTGGCATATGGACGTAGCGTTCTTCGTGCTCGTGATTTTCATTCTCATGGGTTACTATACCTCCTGCTTGATCCGCGCAGAGAAAAAGGCCAAGGAGGATGCGGAGCGTAGAAAAGAGGAACTCGAGCGCCGACAGGAACTCAACGCCAACTACTACTTCTACCAGCGAACGCACCCGTATAACCACGACGGCAATCCGTTCAACGATCTGCCAGGCGCCAGCCATATTTATGGCACGGATAGCTATTTTCATCACCATCATTGGGGGCCGTGATGCACCGCAAACAATCCGAAGAACGCCTGCGAACGTTAGTCAGAGAATGGTTCCCTGAGGCCCATCTGCAGAAGTGGCGCGACGTGATGTACTGCCCGCACCGCGGTCGTCAGAATCCTCCAACGCCCGCAGGGTCATTGAGACAAAACATTCGCCGCAAGGGGGAAGGTCTGATTCTGCCGTCCCGGGCTGGGGCTACGCCAACGCCTTTCTGCACACCTCAGCGCGTGCTTGCGCCAAGGCTATCCTTGCCTAGCGGCGTTGTTCGACCGCAGCGCCTTTCGGGGGAGCGTCATGGATCGCGACGTCCACGAAATCCGAACGAAGAGTTCTTCCGTGAGCGGGCAACCTGGCCACTCTGGCCCTTCACGGAAGATGGAAAACTTTGCATGGAGGTGAGTTATGGAAACCTATGAATTCATCGAATTTGTCCAAAGCCTGGAATATGAAGACGAGGTCCTGCAGGCCGTGCGGGACTACCTCCGCGAAGCCGTCGAGCAGGAGCGCTATGGTCGCATCGTCATCCTCGCCAGAAGCGAGATCGCCGACCTGGTGGTGGATGCCATCATGGAGATCGAAGAACCTTCCCTGCGCCTCCTCGGGCTGTTCAACCTGGCCAGCAATCCCAATCTGAGCAGCGGCAACCAGTTGCGCCTCATCGAAACGGGCGAGCCCGCCGTGATCCAGGAACTTGCGCTCAACACGGAGAGCGAAGAGGTCTTCGAGAAAGCCCTGAGCCGATTTTGCGACGACGAAGAAATGGTAAAGTTTCTGGAGGAAATGATGTATGCACGGGAAGGACGCTATTTTTTCTGATCTGAGTGACGCGGAACTTCGAGAAGCCCGTCAGAAGCGTCCAGTGTTCAACGCCTAACCAACCAAAATTCCACACCAGGGGGTGCTGTATGTGCTTCTACCGGAAACGCAAAGAAGAAGGCCAACCTATCAGCGAAATTATCCTTGACCCCATCGCGGAACTGATGGAATGTACGGACATGAGCCGGGCGGAGGTGGTCAAGAACCTCAAGGCGCGCGGGCTGGAGTTCGTCCGTGAGGTGTTATGGGATGAACTCTTCAGCGACGCAGAGAACGAGGCCATGGTGAGAGACAGTTATCAGCGCGCGATGAAAGCCCTTGAGGACGAAGCGAACGAACCGGCACGAGGAACCGGGCGAGCAGGTTGAACGCAACCTGCGGGTTGTGGATACGCTGACGCGCATTCCGCCCGGGCGTGTGCGTGGGGTCAACCGGGGAGACCTGCTCGACCTCTGCCAGAGCGCGGAAAGGGGGGAGCGAGGTAATAGCCACGCAGAGGGGGACAGAGGCAATTAGAGGCTTATTTCAGATCCTCTTTTGACCACCCCCACTGGATCGAAACCGCCATTGCGCCCGCTAGGGGATGGTGGGACAGGCGGGGTGCGACACCGCACGCCTGGTGGCAGGCTCGGAATCGTCCCTTCCTGGCCGGGGCGGGTGTACGGGCCGCGCGGTGAACCGCGCCGACGGGCAGGATCAGGACGGCGCGAATGCAGCGCAGCCCGGGTTTTTTGCGCCCGGGCGCACGTTAGCCCGAACCCGCGCCCAGGGGGGCCGACCGGGCCTCACCTGCCCGGCGCCGCCGCGGCGGTGGCTCCTGAAATGGGCAGAACCGCGGGCAACGGCGGGGGTGAATAACACCGTTGGACGCAACCATAAACTTGACGAAAAGGGTCATCTCGGTTAAGATACTAAACGAACGTTCGGTAAGTATTCTTTAAGAGGTGACCGCAATGCAAAATCCGAAAACTCGTCTCAACGCCATCCTGTTTGTGCTGTTCGTCGGCGTGCTGATGGGGGCGCTGGATATCGCCATCCTCGGCCCGGCCCTCCCCTCCATCCGGGCCGAGTTCGCCGTGGAGGAGCGCACCCTGTCCTGGATGTTCAGCGCCTACGTCCTGGCCAGTTTGATCAGCACGACCCTGATGGCGAAACTCTCCGATCTCTTCGGACGGCGCTGGATTTACGCGGCCGATGTGGGGTTGTTTGCCCTGGGTTCTTTGCTGGTCGTGATTGCCCCCCGGTTTGAATGGGTGGTCCTCGGGCGGGCCGTGCAAGGCCTCGGCGCGGGCGGCATTTTCCCGGTTGCCAGCGCGGTGATCGGGGATGTTTATCCCCCGGAGCGGCGCGGTCGGGCGCTGGGTATGATCGGCGCGGTGTTCGGGTTGGCTTTTTTGATCGGCCCCCTGCTGGGCGGGGTCATCCTGGCCGTGGCCAGTTGGCACTGGCTCTTTCTGATCAACGTGCCGCTGGCGATGGTGCTGATCGTCTTCAGCCTGCGCCTCCTGCCCGCACAACGCGCCACCCGGCGGGTGGCGTTCGACGCGGTGGGCCTGGTTCTGCTCTCGTTAACCCTGCTCGCGCTGGCGCTGGGCTTGAACCGGTTGGATGTCCACCAGCCCGGGCTGGGTGTGTTGCGCCTGGAGGTGGGTGGCTTTCTCGGCGCATCGGTGCTCTTTCTGATCGGGTTGGTCGCATGGGAGCGCCGCGCGCCGGCCCCGTTGCTGCCGGGGTATCTTTTCGACCGCCGCCAGTTGCGCCTGGCTTACCTGCTTTCGGGCGGCGCGGGGTTTGGCGAAGCCACCCTGGTTTTCGTCCCGCTGATGGCGGTGACGGTGTTGGGGCGCTATGGGATCAACGAACGCAACGCCACCTGGCTCCTGATCCCGGCCATCCTTGCCATGGCGGTCGGCTCCCCGCTGATCGGGCGCTTGCTGGATCGCATCGGCTCACGGCTGGTGATCCTGGGCGGGACACTGCTCATGACGGTTGGGTTCGTTTTGCTCAGCCTGGGCGGTGGTCAGTTGGCGCTGTTTCTGAGCGCGGGGGTGCTGATCGGCATTGGGATGTCGTCCTTGCTCGGGGCGCCGATTCGGTATATCATGTTAGGTGAAGCCCGGGCTGAAGAGCGCTCCCTGGCGCAGGGCTTGATCTCCATTTTTACCAGCGTGGGGCAACTGGTCGGCAGTGCGATCATGGGCGCGTTGACCACCTCACTGGGGCGCACCAATCCCGCCTATGGGTATCAGATGGCGTTTGGGGTGGTCGCCGTCATCAGCCTGGTGCTGTTTGCCTTGAGCACGCAACTCAAATCGCGCCAGCAGGAACGGCAAATGATCCCGCTGGGTGAAGTGGCTGCCCATGGATAGAACCGCCATCTCGATGCGGCAGAAGATCCTGAACGAAAGCACCCGTCTCTTCGTCCGGCGAGGTTATGACGGGGTGTCCATCCGCGACATTGCCGAAGCCTGCCAGATGACCAAAGCGGCGCTGTATTACCATTTTGAAGACAAAGAGCATCTGCTGGCTGCGGTTTTGGTTTCGGGGCTGGAGACGTTGGGGCGTCTGGTGGAGGACGTCCTGAGCCAGGAGCAAGGCACCCGCGCGCGCCTCCACCGCCTGGTGCAGGACTTGTTTACGCGCCTGCCGGCGGAACAGCGCGCGCTGATCCGCCTGGCGATTCAAGAGGTGGGGAAGATTCGGCCCGAGTGGCGGGAAGAGATCCTGCGGCGTTACCGCGAGGCGTTTCTGAGGCCGTTGGCATCCATCTTTGCCACCGGTCAGCAACGGGGGGAGGTGCGTCCGCTGGCGGTGGAGATGATGGTGTGGGCCTTTCTGGGGATGCTTTACCCCTTTTTAGACGAGGCCTCTTTGCTGCACTCGGAGGTAAGCCCGGAGCAGTTAGAGGTACTGGTGCAGATTTTCTGGGAGGGGATCAGCGTCAACAGAACGGCCAACGCGGGGGAAAACATGTAGAAAGGGGTCAGGGCGGGGAAAATGGCCAGGCCCACCCCCAGGGCCAGCACCAAGAGGATAAACAGCCCCACCTGGGGGCGAGCGGGGGGCAGGATGAAATGTGACGTAGTCGCCATGGTTAACCTCCGTGGAAGCAAGATGCCATGGGTTAATACGCACCCCCATGCCCGCGGGTTGCGCCGGCAATCCACACAAAACGGGGCGCCCACATGGGCGCCCCGCCATAACTTTTATCTGCGATGAACCCTAGCGCCGGGCCTGGATCGTGCCTCCACCCACGGCCTGGAGCGCCTTCAACTGTGCCTGGCGGGCCAGGTCAATGGACGCGGCCAGGATGCGCAGCGCCTCTTCGGGGTTGTGGAAGCCCATGCTGTTCTCGGCGGCGATGAAGTCCCAGCGCATCTGGGCGGCACGGTGCAGGCGCCGTGCCTCATCCAGCAGGGCCGGGTCGGCGTTGGGGTTGGCGGCCGCGGCGGCGATGGCATCAATGGCCGCCACCAGGGCGTCCTCGCTGGCGCTCATCGTCGTTGCCACCTGGCGCTGAATCTGGCCCACCCGCGCCACCACGTAATCCACATCGGTGTGGCAGGCGCCGCAGGATTGGGCCGGGTTGAGCAACGGGCTGCGCACGTTGTGGCTGCTGTATTTGACCGCGCCTTCGCGCACGTACGGCATGTGGCAGTCGGCGCAGGCCACCCCGGCCTTGTAGTGGGTGCTGTCGGCGGTGTAAAGTTCGTATTCGGGATGCTGTATCTTGATCATCGCGGCGCCGCTCTCGGCGTGCTGCCAATCGCTGAAGCCCAGTTCCTCGTAATACTGCTCGATGGCCTCAATGGTGGTGCCGTGATCCCAGGGGAAGGTGAGCACCTTCTCAGGGCCGGCGAAGTAGTATTCGACGTGGCAGTTGGCGCAGACCACGGTGCGCATTTCCTGGCGCGTGAAGGTGCGCCAGTCCTTGCCCTGCTCTTTGAGCGCGGCTTCCAGCGCGGGGTTGGTGACGATCAGGCGCATGGTACCGGCCTCGTGGCAATTGGCACAGCCGATGGGCTGATCAATATGCTGGCCGAGGTCTTTGAAGGGCGTTTTGGCGAATTCCACCGGCCCCATTTCCACCCACAACTTGGGCGCGTTGGCGGTCTTGCACGAGTAACAGGTGCCGGGGGTCTTTTCGTTGACGCGCTGGGTCTCCCGCACGTCCTGGAGCGAATAGACGTGCCCGCGATCCTCTTTATAGTCCTTGCTGAAGGGGTTGCCGGCGAAGAGGCGCTTGAGGCGCGGGTCGGCCTCGACCTTCTGATAGGGTTCGGAGCCGCCGTACTGGGTGCGGGTGACGTTTTCGCGCATCTTCAGGAACGAGGTGTATTGGTTGGGAAAGTTCAGCCCCCACTTGCTGCTATCGGGTTCCAGCGGATCAATCGCCACCAGGGTGGGGATACCGCGGGTCTGCACCGGCTGGTTGGCCAGGAAGAGCAACACGCCCACCGTGGTGGCAGCCAAAATAAGGATGATGACCGTCAGGGCAATGGGAAGAAGTTTAGCCGATTTAGAGGGTTGACTCATAGAAAACTCCTTGTCCTGGCGAAGAGGTTAGGGTTGAGGCGGGCGATAGATGCCCGTATCCTGAAAAGGCAGGATGCTGACGCCGCGCGGGCCGTGCGCCACCTCGCGGTGACACTCGAAGCAGTAGCGCCCGGCATCCATCTGCCCATCGGCGACCATGGAAACGGTCTCAGCGTGGCAGCGCAAGCAGTTAGCCTGGATGATGCGGCGGGTGGATTCCTTGGCGCGGATGGGTTCGGGGATGTGCCCGCTGACGAAGGCGGTGACGTGGTTGAAGCCGGAGCGCGCCTTGACGAAATATTTAGGAATGAGGGCATGCGGGGTATGGCAATCGTTGCAGGTGGCCCAACGCTGATGGCTGGCGTGGTACCAGCCCTCGTAAGCGGCGTCCATGACGTGGCAGTTATTGCACGCCACCGGATCATCGCCGAGGTAGGCGGTGAAATCGGTGACGACCGCGCCGACGGCCAACACGAGCACCAGAGCCACCAGGCCGATGATGAGGGGTAAGCGCATGGTCACTCCTCAGGTGTCGGGGATATAGAGAGCAGGTCTGTCTCTTAACCTGGCTTTAATTTACCATATCCGATATTGTAAGTCAAAATGATAACCATCCTCATTTTTTTGTGACAAAGGTCACGAGAGGGGAGGCTTCCCCTCGCCCCCTGCTTGGGTGTGGGCCTGGATTTCGAGCATGATGTGCGTGCGAAAATTGAAGGGCGCGCGAATGGCCGGGAAGATCTCGCGGGTGCCGCCCGTGCCCACCACGACCAGGGTGCCGTAGTTGAAGATGCGGCCACCCAACCCCTGGGTGACCCCGATGCTTTCGATCTGCGGGAGGGGGAGTTCCAGCGTGCGGCGCTGAATCCATCCCTTTTATGCTAAACTGTAAACGAACCTTTGTGATACGTCCCACCCCTTCCAGCGCACGACGGCTTGCACGAGTTAGCCTCTGCCCCCACCCCTCCGTAACCTTCTCTGAATTCCCCGCATCTAAATTAATGAGCATTCCATACCCATCTCGTTATTCGGGAGACGCAACCCATGCTAAAACTGGCTTTTCCAACTACCGACGGCGAGACGATCAGCGCCCATCTCGGGTCTGCCCCTTATTTTGCCGTGGTCACCCTGCACGAGGATGGCCACACCACCCGCGAACTGCGTCCCAAGCCGGCCCATGAGCACGGTCAGCACGCAGGGCATGATCCCTCAGACCATGCCCCCGGCGGGCATGCGGCCGCCATGTTCGCCGTGATCGCCGATTGTCAGGTGCTGATCGCGCGCGGGATGGGCGAGCCGGCCTATCAGCGGGCCCAGGCGCAGGGGCTGGAGGTTTATCTGGTCGCCGAGCCCACCATCGAAGCGGCGCTGGCCGCCTACCGCGCCGGATCCCTGCGCTCCGACCCGCGGCGGGTGCACCGGCCCTAGACCGCCAGCGTTTCACGTGAAACACGCTTCGTGCGCCTGGCCTGGGTTTCACGTGAAACGTGCCCTGCGGGGCTCCCGCCCGTGCCAGGCGCCTGAACCAAGCCCGGCGGCAGTCTCAGACTGCGGCCGGGTTTCACGTGAAACACGCTTATTCCAAAATCTCCGGCAAGGGGGGCTCGGGTTCGGATTCAAGCGCTACCGTCACGGCCCGCGCAGTGGCGGTCAGGCGCCCGTTGTGCTCGGCATCCGCGTGCAGGAAAGCCACTGCTACCCCTTTTTCATCGCTCATCACCAGATCCAGGTGGTGCTCGGGGCGGTAATCGCTGACGCGGATCAGCCGCAGCGCCTCGCCCAGATGATGGTGGTTGGGCAGGAACTCGTTCAAGCGGTTGGGCGTTTCGTAGAAGAAGGCGCGCGCAAAGTGGGTGGTGCGGTCGTCGAGGTCAATCGCCAACGGGTAGATCTGCGATTCGAGCAAATCCTGGAAGAAATGCGTCCCCAGCGAGGGCTCCGGCGGCAGCCCGAAGTGCTGGCCGGTCAGTTCCACCAGCGCGCGGGCGTGGTAAACATCCCCATAACCCACCGGCACCCCCAAATCGGGGTTGGAACTGCCCCAGCGCCCCGGCCCAACCATGATGAAACACTCGCCGGCCAGGGCGGTGTTGAGCCGCCCGATGGCGCGCGCCAGTTCCTGCCGCAGCAGGTAGGCCGAAAGGGCAAAATAGGCCTCGGGCGGGATGAATACCACGTAGGCAATGCGCTCCACCGTCCCCTCGGGAACCACGAATTGGGTGCGGAAGATCACGTCCTCTTCGGGCAGGGTGGAGGGCAGGGCGGCGGCAGCGCGCGGTTGCAACTGGCTCTGCGGGCGGCACTGCAGCAGGGTCAGGTACAGATGCGGCCCACCCCCGGTCTCCTGCACCTGGGCGGTGAACTCCACATCCACCGGAACCCCGTAGTGCGTCTCCAGCGTGCGCAGCAGGCGGCGCATCGCCTCGGCAAAGGGGGTGCGGCGCAGGAAATCGTCAAAGGTCAGCACCAAGCGGCGCGAATCCCCGGCCAGGTAGCGGGTGCGTAGCGAGGTCAGGAAGCCCTCCTCTTCCACCTGTGCCAGGTAGCGCAGGGCGGGGTAATCCGCTTTGAGCACCTCCGGCACCGGCAACGTCTTGAACGCGTTGTCCTCCAGGTCAATCACATCCACGTACTGCTGGGAATAGCGGCGGATCATGCGCACATCCTTGGAGGGATGCAGCAGGGGATGGCTGAGCGCCACCAGGCGCGGAAAGTCGTTGCCCACCCGTTCCACCGCGCGCGTCCCCAACCCCCACACCAGGCGCACGAAGCCGTCCTCGCGCCGGATCTGCGGCGCCCAGCGATAAAGGTTGCGGCTGAAGGCCACCCCTGCCGCCTGGGGCAGGAAGTAGCGCCCGTAGCGCTCGCCCTGCACCACCTGAATCAGGATCGCCATGCGCTCGTCATAATCCAGCAAACCGCGCTCGCGGCGGTAAAGCAGGGCATTTGGGTTGAAGGTCGAGGCATAGACGCGCGCAATCGCCCGCGTCAGCGCGCGCAGGTTCTCTTCCGGCGTGCCCTGGTTGGGCAGGAAGATGCTCTCGTACTTGCCGGCGAAGGCGGTGCCGAAGTTGTCTTCCAGCAGGCTGGAGGAGCGCACGATCAGCGGCTGTTTGCCCACGTTGCTGAGCAGGATCTCCAGTTTTTGCAGCACATCGGGCGGGAACTCGCCCGCCTCGCAATCGCGCACAATCTGGGGGTACTCGGCGCGCATCTCGGCTTCGGTCTTGTATTTCTGGTCGTTCCAATGATAGAGGTTGTTGATGGCCATGAAGGCATAATGCACATCGGCGCCGAGGAAGTAGGATTCGGGGATGGTAAGCGTGACGTTCGCCCCCAGGTCGGCTACCGCTTGCAGGATGCGGTAGGCCAGGATCATCCCGGCCGCTTTGCCGCCAATGCGCCCCGGGCCGATCTTGCGGCGGCGGATGTGCAAGAGGTCGCTCACGGTGAACCAGCGCCGCGCAATGGTCACGTAGGGCAGTTGATCGCTGATCAGGTGACGGATGAGCACCACCTTGGTCTCTTGCAGGCGCGCCTCGTAGCGGGTGCGCTTCGCCGGGGGCAGGCGCTCGATGGTCAGGGCCTGCTCGAAGACCAGATCAATCGGGGCCAGTTCGGGGTTGATCGAGAGCATCAACCCGGCCGCATCAACCCCGCGCTCGCTGAGCACCTCCGCGATCAGGCGCTCCAGATCGTCCAGGGTGAGGTATTGGCTGAATTTAAGGTCGGTGAGTTGATCGCGGACGCGGGAGAGACGCATTTCCCACACGTCCGCCGGCTCTTCGCTGAAGGGATCGCGCAGACCTTCGCGCGCCTGTGACCGCACCGCCATCTCGCGCACCTCGGCCTCAAACGCCGCCGGCGTGATCAGGCCGCGGGCAAATAATTCGCGCCGCATCCGTTCGCGGATGCGGCTGCTGAGGATCGGGTACTGCCCAAGGGTGAGGTAGATCTCGATCAGGCGGTCGGTCTGACTGGACGGAAACCCCATGCCTAACCCAAATGCATCGGCATCAGGACGTGAATAAACGATTCATCGCCAATCGGGCGGATGGTGACCGGCGCGTTGTTGGCGTTCATTTCGAGGGCAAAACTGGGGGTCTTGATCACATCCAGCACCTCGCGCAGGAAGCGCACGTTGAATGCAATCAGCAGACCCGGGCCGTCAATGTTGGCATCCAGGCTGACCTGGGTGGCGCCGGTCTGCTCGGACTGCGCCGAGACTTCCACCTGCCCGGGGGCATCGGTGCGCGGTTGCAGGTTGAGGCGGACGACGTTGTTGCCCTCGCGGGCGATGATCTCGGCCTGGCGGCAGGCTTTGGCGAAGGCGCTGGTGGAAAGCACGGCGTGCGTCTTGGCCGCGCGCGGGATGATGACCTTGTAATCGGGGAAGTTGCCCTCGATCAGTTGCGAGACCAGTTCCACCTCGCGCTGACGGAAGATCACCTGGCCGCGCCCGGGCGGGGTGAGCATGGTCACCGTTTGTTCGCCATCGCTGAGGATGCGCGCCAGTTCGTTGAGCGCCCGCGCCGGCACGATCAGGCGCAGGGGCTGGGATGCGGGGGTATCCAGCGCCATCTTGCGCACCGAAATGCGGAAGCCATCCGTCGCGGCAAAGGTGACCTCGCCCTCGGCCACCTCAACCAATACCCCCTGCAGCACCGGGCGGTTCTCATCGGTGGAGGCAGCGAAGACCACCTGCTGGATCATCTCTTTCAGTTCGGCCGCTTTGAAGACCAGGCCATCGGCGCTATCGGCGGTGGGCATGGGCGGAAATTCATCCGCCGAGATGCCGCGAATCTCGGCCTGGCTGCTCCCGCAGTGCAGGGTGAGGGTGGTACCGCCCTTGAGGCTGAGCGCAATGGCTTCGGTGGGGAAAACGCTGACCATGTCGCTCAAGGTGCGCGCCGGCACGGTCAGTGCGCCGTCTTCGGCAATTTGGGCCGGGATCCAGCACGAGATACCCAATTCCAGGTTGGTCGCTGAAAGACGCAGGCGCCCCTCATCGGTGGCAAGCAGAACGTTGGCCAGCACCGGCAGGGTGCTGCGTGTGGCCACAGCCCGGGAGACCAGGCTGAGCCCGTGCGCAAGATGGGGTTGCTGAACGGTGAGTTTCATGGTGATGCCGCCCTCCCGCAGTATTGGCATGAGAAACCTTGCCAAAAGTATACAACGAGAGCGCCTAAATGACCAGTCTCGGCGGTGCGCAAAATTCCTGCTTCCGAAAAGACCCCCTTGTCAAGACAGGCTGTATAATGAAGGTATCCAGAGGATGAGATACCCCATGCCGAGGGAGGTGGTGCGATGAATGCCAAAGCCTTGATCCAGGATTTAGCTCACGCCGGAGAGATTTTTTATCATCTGCTGATGGAGTTTTCGCCCGAGGAAGCCCGCCAGCGCCCCGCCCCCGAGGCCTGGTCGGCGCTGGAGGTGTTGGGGCATCTGATTGACGAAGAACGCGAGGACTTCCGCCCGCGCCTGGAGAAGGTGCTCTTCCACCCCGAGCAAGCCTGGACGCCGATTGACCCGGCTCACGCGCCCGCCGACCGCCAGTACAACGCGCGCGATCTGGAAGATGCCTTGCGGGAGTTCATGAACGAGCGCCAGCGCTCGGTGGTGTGGCTGAACGGGTTGGGTGAGGTGAACTGGGAGGCGACCTACCCGGCCTCATTCGGGCCGATACGGGCGGGGGATCTGCTGGCGGCGTGGGTGGCGCACGATACACTGCACCTGCGCCAGTTGGTGGAACTGCGCTATGCTCGTGTGCGCCGGATGGCCGAGCCCTACCGCGTGGATTACGCCGGCGAGTGGTAGCAGGCCCTAGGTGCGGTAGGCGGTGATCAGCGCCGGCGTTTCGTTATAACCGCGGCAGAGATCGCGCAGGGGGCAGCGGCTGCAGTCGGGTTGGGCGTGGTTGAAACAAAAGGTTGTGCCAACGTAAATCAGTCCATCGTCAAAATGGCCCGCAGCGAAGGGTGGCTGGTGCTGTTGGTTCAATCTTAATAAGTAGGCATGTTGAATGCGCTGAATTTCCACCTTGGCCGGGGCACGGCGATGGGTCTTAAGGTGACGGCGACAGACGTCGTCGTAGGCGTCCTTCAGCGCGGCGGTAAATAGCCGATCCTTCCCCAGGGGTTTGCCCCGAAGGTTGGTCACGCGAATATAGGTCATTCCACCCTTGCCACGTCGGGGTTGAAGCACCTGGTAGTGCAAGTAGTCTTCCTCGCTAGCCCAATGAAGCAAATAACCGGTCCGCCACAACACACGCCCGGCGTTTGAGTCATAGGGCACTTCATACGATAACCCCTGCCAGGCCAGATCATCGGTGCGCCGGGTGAGCGGATACGAAGTGACCAGCCACTTGCCGAATAGATGGGCCGCTTTATCCCCGATGGCTTTGCCCAGCCCGTAGCGGGTATGATCCTTAAGTTGCTGGGTCATGATCTCGGTCGAAGGGTAACTTTCCAGGTAATCCAGCAGGGCCGTTACCGTTTCTCGTCCGTCCGATTCGCGCTCTAAAAGATAGATGAGAGCCAGTGGCACTCCCCAGCGAAACACTGCATATCCCAATGCCTGGTGTGCATTATCCATGAACAAGTTATAACGGCGAGGGTTAGTGCGATTGGCAGCTGCCCAGTCTCCGGCTCGCAACTTACGGACGGCTTCATGTTGTTCTAGCAACTGCTCGATTGCAATGCCCAATTCCTCAAAAAACAGGATCGGTTTATGCAGGAAACGAATTTCGCGGCGGTAGAGCTCATTGGTGAAACGGGTGACCATCTCGCGCAAACCGAGGATGTCCGGCCCTTGATCCAGCACCGCGCTCAGCAGCAGCAAGCGGGTCAAGACCTCGCGACGGGTTAGGGCCCCATCACGCTTATCAAGATGAAGGGCATCCAGATTCCCGTGGTGAAAGAATGGCTCAAAAGGCTCGATACGCGTTAAGTCCGGTGCCGAGGGATGCGCGCGGCCCAGCTCGGCCAGGCGCAGCACAAGATTGGCAATGGGGTCGGCTTCGTTCATGGCGTCTCTTCTTCAAAGAGTGGCATTTGGACCGAGGTTGGAGCGGGGTTTGAGGCGTTAGGCAGTGGTTCGTTGAGGTCAATCTTCTCGAAGACGGCCACCAGCTGTTGGGCGCGCAGGGCAAGCGGCTCATTGATGCGCGTTTCGGCGAGATGCACATATTTTTCGATGATCTCGTAGCCGATGTAGTGACGGCCAAGATGACGGGCCACTTTGAGCGTTTGGCCGGAGCCGGTAAAGGGATCCAAGATCAGATCACCGGGGTAAGAATAGAGCGTGATCAGGCGATAGGGAATCTCCTCTGGAAAGGGCGCCGGATGATCAATCACGCCCGGCGGCACCGGCGCGATGTGCCAGATATTATTGGCGATGTCCAGGGTGAACAGGCGATCAATCGGGTAACGGGCGGCATCCTTTTCTGCCTCGGTGCGTCCCACGTAAGGTTTGGGGCCGGGCTTCTGAAAGATCAGGATGTACTCATTCATGATATTGGGGTAGTAATAGCCGGGATAGGGATTTTGAATGGTTACCCCGGCGCGTTTGACCCCGGCGGTGCATTTATGCCAGATGATGTCCTGGTGGAATTGCCAACCCTCGCCAACCAGGCGTGAGACGGTATCAAACGGCACCGGATAGAGTCGCCCCTCCAGCAGCACGGTGCCGATGACGATGGCGCAGAAACCGCCCGGCCGCGTCACCCGATAGACCTCACGAAAGATACGCGTTAACCATTCCAGATAGTCTTGATAGTCGTTATACCCATTGGCATATCGCCGCGTGCGGTAATACTGGCGGCTATCGGTGGCGTGAATGTCGTAATCAATGGCGTTCCAATAGGGGGGTGAGGTGACCGTCAAAGCCACGCTGTCAGCGGCCAATTCGGGCATCTGTTCGCATGAGTGGGCGAAAATCGTATCCACAACAACCATCCTTTCAGCGGTAGTCCTCTGGCCCGGGTTTGTTCTCAGCTTACCTGCAGGTTGAGGGTGTGTCAAGTTGGCATGGGTTATAATGGTCTTAATTCCGTACGAAAGGTAACCTCATGTCTCCTCATGTCCTGGTGGCGTATGCCACCAAATACGGCGCCACGCGCGAGATCGCCGAACGGGTGGCGGCGACGCTAACCCACAGCGGGCTGGAGGTCACCCTGCAGCCGGCCGCGCAGGCCGATCCCCCGACGGCTTACGCCGGCGTGGTGCTGGGCAGCGCGGTCTATGCCGGGCGCTGGCTGGCTCCGGCCGCGGCGTACCTCAAGACCCATGCCGCCGCCCTCGCCGCGCGTCCCACGTGGCTCTTTTCCTCCGGGCCGACCGGCCGCGGCGACCCGGTGACGCTGATGCAGGGCTGGCGTTTCCCCGCGGATCTGCAGCCGCTGGCCGATCTGATCCACCCGCGGGATGTGGCGTTCTTCCACGGCGCGATCTGGCCGCAGAAACTCAATTTCGCCGAGCGCCTCATCCTCAAGGCGCTCAAAGCCCCGACGGGGGATTTTCGCGATTGGGCGCACATTGAGGACTGGGCGCGCGCGATCGCGGCGGCGCTTCAGGCGGTTTAAAAAGAGCCGGTGGCGTTGACGCTTTAGGCCCGTTTGGCGAAACCAAACGGTGGGTGCGCTCTTCGCTCGGCACGCCCTTTGCAGTGGATGGGGTGGGCCAGCGTTTCAGGGCGCGCCCATGGTCTCTCCCACGCCCCGGCCCTGTGCCTCCAGGATGTGCCCGCGGTTGGGTTGGGCAGACCGGGGCGGCGGACGCAAAGCGGGTTTTTGGCGCGGGGGAGGCGGTGCCTGCAGCGCGGGTAGATGCGGCAATGGGGTCTGCGCTGAGGGCATCTCAGGCCGGGGGCGCGATTGAGGAGGATCGGGTATCGGCGGGGATGCCGAGGACGCCCGAGGCAGGCGCTCGGCCCGGGCCGCGGGGGGTGAGCCGAGGTGGCTTTCTGGCGGCTGTAAACCCTGCCCCCGGCGGGGGGTGCTTGCTATGCGCGCCGAGGGCTGGTGGTGTGCGACGGCGGGGAGGGGTTCTGCGCGCTGCCGATCTACCTCCCTCACCGTCCGCGCGCGGGAAAGCGGGCTGACGGCTGTGCCCCTCCGGTGGTGAGCACCACCGGGATGGGGAGCGAGGCGGTGTCCCTGCCGCTTGGGTAGCCCGGCCGGTGTGCGGGGCCAACCTGCTTCACCCCACCCGGCGGCAGAAAACCGGGCGATTTTTCCAAAAATCCCCCCGCCGGGCGCTTGATTTTATGCGGGAAAATCCCTATAATAGAGACAACCCGCGCTGCACCTTAACAAGTGCATAGGTTGAGAGGAGGGCCAGAGCATGCGGGGACACCCCGCAAGACATGATTTCAATGCCCGCCAGGGTCAATTTGTGAAACTTATCACTTTTGCGTACCCCCCCTCGAAAATGAGGCCAAAAAGGCTCAAAATGGAAGGGGGGTACGCAAAATTCAAGGGTTGAACATTAAACTCCCACTTGAGGGCTAAAAACAGCCCGCCGCATGGGCGTTTTCTCCCACTTTAGCCCGTGAAATGGGCTTGGAGAAGCGCAGTTTCTCCCACTTTTAGTTGTCTAGATGTCTGCAGTCAGAATCATCAAATGCCCGAAAGGGCATTAAGACTGCGAAGAAATTACGCCCGACGGGGAACCGCACCAACTTGGTCAGAATCATCAAATGCCCGAAAGGGCATTAAGACTTCTCAACATGCAATCCTAGCAGCGTTACCTCATCAGATCGTCCGTCAGAATCATCAAATGCCCGAAAGGGCATTAAGACCCATGGATATAGGCATACAGATCGAACACATACAGCGCGCGGTCAGAATCATCAAATGCCCGAAAGGGCATTAAGACTCAAGAATCATCGTCATCATGGAAGATCCTCAAGGTAAAAGCGTCAGAATCATCAAATGCCCGAAAGGGCATTAAGACACTCCAGATCTCATCCAAATCAGTACAGTACTCAAGCGTCAGAATCATCAAATGCCCGAAAGGGCATTAAGACAGTTTACAACTTTTGTGCTTGTAATCATTTTGTCCTCCTGTGTCAGAATCATCAAATGCCCGAAAGGGCATTAAGACACAACAGAAACTTGCGGGCTTCCGTGTCCAAATTCTCAAGTCAGAATCATCAAATGCCCGAAAGGGCATTAAGACTCTCGTGCTCTCTAAAACACCCAAATCCAGAATAGCAAGACGTCAGAATCATCAAATGCCCGAAAGGGCATTAAGACAGCAGCCTTGTGTTGATGCTGGTCTCGCTGCTCGCCAACGTCAGAATCATCAAATGCCCGAAAGGGCATTAAGACCCGTCAAGACTATGCTCGATGCACGCCGACGCACGATAGTCGTCGGTCAGAATCATCAAATGCCCGAAAGGGCATTAAGACAGAAGAGTGCTCCCGCTCTCTGAGAGCAGGATCATTGTAGAGTCAGAATCATCAAATGCCCGAAAGGGCATTAAGACACCAGCGCAGTTGTTTACGAGACGGATCAAGACACGCATTACGTCAGAATCATCAAATGCCCGAAAGGGCATTAAGACCCTCCTTTGGTGAGGTGGAGTGGTGGGCGCGGGCGTTTCCGTCAGAATCATCAAATGCCCGAAAGGGCATTAAGACCCGGCCAATCTGTGCTAAAATAACGCCAGAACGGTTTGCGGTTCCCGAGCATGAAATCCCCCCAGATTTGAAGGCGTATAGTTGAGATGGTACCAGATAGGCCTGTTCCACCACTACCCGATCAGCCCGACGAATCCGTTCCCCCTGCGGGTGCAGTCCCTCCGGACGATGCAATGCCACCAGAGGGCGGTCAAGAAACTGGGATGAAAATTATGTATTTGCTTTTCGATAAGATCAGCGCAATTCTCGAACGAAGCGGTTTGACCCTTGAGGAGGCGGTTCAAGCCTGGCGAAAACAAAAATCGGGTTAGGGGTGTTCGGGTGAGCCTCCCCCACCTTCAAGATCAGGGCTGCGTGAAAACGGCGCAGCCCTGGTTTTTTTTTCCGCGCGCTCATCCCCCCACTCCCGAGCGCGGTGGGGTTCGACCGCGCCCTCACCTCGCCGCACCGGGTCGCGTTCCGTCCCATCCGGAGCCGGGACGGGCGAAAATGCTCTCCGTCCGGTTTCGCCAGCGGACAAACCGGGCCGCCGATCCCGCTGCGCGCTCTGACCTCCCCCCCGGATCACCACAACGCGCGCCTACGTCCCCGCAGCCAGCCGGGCCGTGAAGGCGCCCTAGCGCCCACCAGGCGGGAGCACGCGCCCGCCCGCAAAGCACCCGCTCTCACTGCACCCGGATCGTCTCGATGAAGAGGTTGTGCTGGCCGATCAGGCGCGCCAGGCTCTGGAGCAGTTCCGGGGTGATGCCGGTGGTCTCGTTGGGGAACTCCAGTAGGTAGCGCCCGCCGCCCTCGAAGATCCAAAACGCAAAGCGATCCGGCCCGGGCGAAGAACGCAGTAAGAAATAGGCGTGCTTGATGCGGCGCACATCGCGCACCTTATCCCCGCTGGAGCGGAAGACCAGCGTGAGCATGCGCAGTTCCAGCGGGATGGTCGTGCCGTCAGCAGCGCGCGGTGCCGGGGGCAGGATGTAGTCCACCTCGCCCATCCACGGCGGTGGGGGTGGCTCAAAGGGGGCCGGCGCACCCTGCCCGCCCGGAGCCGCGGCGACCGCGGCGTCCCCGTTCGCAGGCGCGAGGTACAAATCCTCCACGGCCTCATCTATCCCCTGCCCCGCGCGCACGTCCAGCAGCGCCTTGGGCAGAAAGTCATCCGCAAAGAGCGACGCGTCCTCCTCGCCACCGCCCTCCGATGGGAGCAGATGCCAATCGTCCGGCTCGGGCGGCGGGGGCGGGAGGGTGACCTCCGCGCGCGCCGCCTGGATCTCCGCGGGCGGGAGATGGTTTTCCGCGGGAGGATCGGCGCGGGGCGGTGGCGGGGGCATCTGGCCCGGCTCGTAGGTCGCGGCCGGGCGCGCCGCCGCCTCGGGCGTCAGCACCGCCATGGTTTCAACCAGCACGGTGGGTTCGTCCTTACTCAGATCGAGCGTGCCGTTCACCAGCACCACCTGATCGCGTGCCAGCAAGCCGCGGAATTGTTCCCAGGCTTTGGGGAACAGCACCAGTTCAATCGTTCCCTGCAGGTCTTCCAGGGTCACAAACCCCATTATCTTGCCCGCCTTGGTCTGGGTGGTGCGCCACTGGGTGATCAGGCCCGCCACGCGCACCCGCTGACGGTGGGCGCCGTTGGGCAGGTCGGCGGAGAAGTGGGTCACCTCGCGGCGCAGGCGGTCCAGGTAGGGGGTCAGGGGATGCGCCGAGACGTATAAGCCGAGCAGTTCCCGCTCCCACTCCAGGTATTCGCGCGGGTTGACGTTGTTCACAGGCGGCAGGGTCACCGGCTCTTCCACCCCCTGCACCGCGCCGAAGAACGAGAGTTGCCCGCTGGCCAGGGCGCGGAAGTGGCTGTGGCTGAGCGCGATCAGGCGATCGAGCACCTCTAAGATCGCCTTGCGCGGGCCGAGGCTGTCGAGCGCTCCCACCCGCACCAGGCACTCCAGGGCGCGCCGTCCCACCTGGTGCAGATCCACACGGCGGGCGAAGTCGTTCAGATCGCGGAAGGGGCCGCCCGCGCGCCGCCCGGCCAGGATCAGCGCCACCGGGCCTTGCCCCACGTTCTTCACCGCCCCCAGCCCAAAGCGGATGGCGGCTTGCCCATCGGGGCGGTCCTCGATGGTGAAATCGTACTCGCTGGCATTGACGTCCGGCGGTAGGACCTCGATGCCCATGCTGCGGCAGTCGGCGACGTAGAAAGCGACCTTGTCGCTGTCGTTCATCGAGGCCGAGAGCAGGGCGGTCATATATTCGACCGGGTAATGGGCTTTGAGGTAAGCCGTCTGCACGGCGATGATGCCGTAATCGGCGGCATGGGCTTTGTTGAAGCCGTAGCGGGCAAACTCTTCCCAATCGGCAAAGATCGCCTGCGCGGTGGCTTCATCCATGCCGCGCGCGACCGCGCCCTTGACGAACTTATCGCGGTGCTTCTCCAGTTTGTCCTTCTGCTTTTTGGCGATGGCTTTGCGCAGGTCGTCCGCTTCCGAAAGCGAATACCCCGCCAGTTCCACCGCCGCGCGCATGATCTGTTCCTGATAAATCGGGATGCCGTAGGTCTCTTCGAAGATCGGCTGCATCGCCGGGTGGCGGTAGGTCACCGGCTCTTCACCGTGCATGCGACGGATATAGGCGGGGATAAACTCGAGCGGGCCGGGCCGATAGAGCGCCACCATGGCGATCACGTTGGCCAGCGTCTTGGGGCGCATCTGCATCAGGTAGCGCGTCATCCCCGCGCCTTCTAACTGGAAGACGCCCGCCGTGTGCCCCTCGCTCAGGAACTCGTAGGTGGCGGGGTCATCGGTGGGGATGTTGCTCAAATCCAGGTGCACGCCGTGGCGCTGTTCGATCAGGCGGCAGGCGCGTTGCATGATGGTCAGCGTGGCCAGCCCGAGGAAGTCCACCTTGAGCAAGCCCAGCGATTCGAGCACCGACATTTCAAATTGGGTGACCGTCTTGATGGGGTTATCCTCATCCCCGCCGGTGGGACGGTGCAGGGGTACGTACTCAATCGCCGGGCGGTCGGTGATGATAACCCCCGCCGCGTGGGTGCCGGCGTTACGGATGGAGCCTTCCATCTGCGCCGCGGTGTCAATCAGTTCTTTGAGATAAGGCGTCTCCTCGTAGAGCGCCTTGAGTTCGGGGGATTGCTCCAGCGCCTCGGGGATCGAAACCGGCTTGCCGGGGATGTTGGGGATCAGTTTCGAGACGCGATCCACCTCGCTAAGCGGGATGTCCATCACCCGGCCCACGTCGCGGATGGCGGCGCGGGCGCCCAGGGTGCCGAAGGTGATGATCTGGGCAACGCGGTCATCCCCATAGCGGCGGGCGCAGTAGGCCAGCATCTCGTTGCGGCGGTCATCCTGAAAGTCCAGGTCAATATCGGGCATGGAGATGCGCCCGGGGTTGAGGAAGCGCTCAAAAATCAGGCCGTGTTCCAGCGGCTCGACGTTGGTGATATCCAGGACGTAAGCCACCATCGAGCCGGCAGCAGAGCCGCGCGCGTTGTACCAGATGCCCTGGCTGCGAGCATAGCGGCACAGATCCCACACGATGAGGAAGTAGGCATCGAAGCCCATCTCGTGGATGACCTTGAGTTCGTATTCCAGGCGCTCGCGCACGGCTGGGTCGTGGGCGCGCGGGCCATAGCGCCGCTGCAAGCCCTCTTCGCACAGGTTGCGCAGATAGGTCTGGGTGTCGTAGCCCGCGGGCACCTCAAAGACCGGCAGGTGATAGCCCTGGGGCGAAAGGTCTACGTTGGCGCGTTCGGCGATCCAGAGCGTGTTTTGCAGGGCTTCCGGCACCTCGTGAAACAGCGTCGCCATCTCGTCCGGCGGGCGCAGGTAGTAGGTGGGATCGGTCATGCGGAAGCGATTGGGGTCGCTGAGCAGCGCCCCGGTTTGAATCGCCAGCAGGATGTCCTGCAGGCGCCAGTCCTCGGGATTGATGTAGTGCACGTCGTTGGTCGCGAGCAGGTGCGCCTGATAGCGCTGGCGCAACGCCAGCAAGCCGCGGTTGACGGTGTGCAGGTCCTCAATGTTATGGTGCTGCAATTCGATGAAGAAACGCTCGCGTCCGAAGACCTCGAAGTACCAGTCCAGGACGCGCTGAGCGGCTTCCGGCCCGTGCTTGAGCAGGGTTTGAGGCACCTCAGCCGCCAGGCAACCCGAGGTGGCGATCAGCCCCTCGGCATGCGCGGCCAGGAACTCGCGGTCAATGCGCGGGTACTGGTAAAACCCCTCCAGTTGCGCCGCCGAGGCGATGCGCAGCAGGTTGCGGTAGCCGGTCTCGTTCTCGGCCAGCAAGAGCAGGTGGTAGGCGGCGCGGTCAATCTTGGGGTCGCGGTCCTGCATGCGGCGCGGGGCCAGGTAGGCTTCCAATCCGATGATCGGCTTGACCCCCGCGGCCTGGGCGGCGTTGAAGAAATCAATCACGCCGTACATCGCGCCGTGGTCGGTGATCGCCACGGCGGGCATCCCCAATTCTTTAACCCGCTGGACCAATTTCTTGATATCGCTGAAGCCATCCAGCAGCGAGTATTGGGTGTGAACATGCAGGTGGACAAATGACATCCTTACCCCTAAGCGATGCGGAAAAGGGAATGAACACGGGGGACGCTAAGGATTATAGCATGGCACGTCTGCCGCCTTGCCCCCGGCGGACTTAAAAAATAGGGGATTTTAAGGGAGATGCCTCAGGGGTATTGTTCTTCACACGAGAGGTCAAAGTTATCGCTTCCACCCCCACCGTAGCAGATGTCGTAGCCCTCCCCGCCGATCAGCGTATCGTTGCCCTGGTTGCCGTAGAGAATATCGTTGCCCGGGCCACCCAGCAGCACGTCGTTGCCTCCACGACCTTGAATGCTATCGTTGCCTCCTCCACCTAAAACACAATCGGCTCCGTTGCGGGCATTGATCGTATCATTGCCCGGGCTACCCAGGATCAGGTCGTTCCCGTTGCTGCCGTTGAAGGTGCCACTGCCCACCACCAGGTTGGTCAGGTTCAGCGCGGCACACGCGGCGGGTTTGAGATCATTGGCGGTGATGGGCAGGTTGGTGGCGCCCAGCCAGGTCACCGGGACGATATTGGCAGCGGCGGAGGCGGTGATCACGCCGAGCACCACCAGCAGGATCAACCCCAGGAGCCAATAGCGCATGCGCATGGGGTCTCCCTCACGCTCCCGCGAGCCAGAGCGGGTCGAGCAGCCGTTCGCGGCGGGCCAGGAAGAGCGGCACATCCTCGGCAGCCAGAGGCGGGCTGATCAGATAGCCCTGGGCGCGGTCACACGCCTGGGCGCGGAAGAGGCGCAACTGCTGGAGCGTCTCCACGCCCACCGCTGCCACGTGCGTTTGGGCCTGGTGCGCGGCGGCAATCCAGCGCCCGAGCGCCTCGGTGGCGTTGGCCGTTTGGACCAGGCGCTGCAGCAGCGGGTAGCCCAATTTCACCACATCCACCGCCGGCAGGGCCTGCCAGGCCGGCGCGTCCACATCGCTGACGGTGTTGAGCGCGATGCTGAAGCCGGCTTGGTGCAGGGCGCGCAGGGTCTGCGCCACCTGGGGGTCTTCCAGCGGCGCATCCGGCGGGATCTCGAAGATCAGGCGGGCCGGGGAAATGCCGGCGGCGAGCACGCGCTGGTGGGCTTCCTCCGCCCAGCCGGGGATTTGCAGGGTCGCCAGCGCCAGGTTAATCGCTACGGCGAAAGGTGGGCTGCCCGCGGGATCCCAGACCCGCAGATGGGCCGCCACCTGATGGAGCACCCAGCGATCCACCTCAACTGCCAGCCCGGCCGCTTCGATCTGCGGCCAGAACGCCGCCGCAGTGAGCAGCCCGCGGACGGGGTGATGCCAGCGGAGCAGGGCTTCCAAATGGGTGATGCGGCCATCGTCCAGCGCGATCCCCGGTTGATAGTAGAGCGCAAATTGCCCCTCCTCCAGGGCGGACCGGATTTCGGCAGCGGTAAGCGCGGAGAGCGGCGCTTCGCGGTAGACGTAAAGCGTGCCATCGGCGCGCAGGTAATATTCCAGATAGGCGGGGTCGGCGTAGAGGAAGAGGGGCTGCGTCGTCTTCTCGGCCAGGCGCAGCAGATCCGCATACTGCTTCACCCGCACCACCTGCGCCGTGGGCATCAGCGTGAGCGGGCGGTCAATTTCCACCACCTGCCCCCCGGCGCGCAGGCGGGCCGCCAGCGCCGGCGCCCGGCGCGTCGTCCAGGCTTCCACCCCATAGAGCACGAGCAGGCCGAGCAGGGCTATCCCCAGGCCCACCCCCGCGATCCCGCGCGCCAGGTCAACCGGGAGCGCCCACCCGAAGATAGGTAACGTGTTGGGGATGGTCACCGTGCGGGTGAGGGTCCCGGCACTGACCGGCGCCAGAGGGTCCTGTTCGCTCCCGCCCTCGCGGCGCAGGTAGATCTGTTGCTTCTCCACGGTAAAGGCCAGCGCGGGGGCAAACGTGGTCTGCAGGGGTGCGCCGTCCAGTGCGCCCAGCACCTGCACGTTGGGATTAATCGTGAGCGTATACTGGTAAGGCTGCACCCCGGTGATGGCTTCGGTCTGGCGCAGCAGTTGCTCCACCAGGCACACGTTGAGGTCGGCCCGGGTTTGGAAGGCATTGCCGCTAAAGCGTTCTTCCGGTTGGAGGGGAAAAACACGCTTCCAGCCATTCGGCGCAGCCACCTCGGCCTGCAAGCGGTAACTGCCACCGCCTTCAAACGGCGCCGCGCTCTCCAGATGATAAGCAAAGGTCAGGGTCACCGTGCAGGAAAGACGTGGAAAGATGGCGCCACCGCTGGGCACGTGGTCGGCATCATAGACCCCGCTGGCGCGGAGGGGGGCGGTATAGGCAAAGCTGCCGCGCTGGGTGTAAGCCACCGCCGCGGGGACTTGAAGCAGGCGCGGGCGGGTGAAGGCAAACGCACCCAGGATCAGGGCCAGAAAGCCTGTGATATAAAGTGCGATCAGGTACGCCTCGGCGTGGGCCGCCACACTGCCGCTCAGGGTGGTGAGAGCCTGACGAGCGTGCCGGCGCAGGCGCGCGCGGGAGGATGCGGGAGAAGAAGGGGTCATCAGCGTCACTCCAACCACAAAGACCAATAAGCCGCTCAGGGCAGCCAGGGCCGGCGGGGTGCGCAGGGTCAGGATCACCCGGCCGAACCCGGGCAGGTGCCACCATAGTTTACCTAAAATCTCGGCAGCGGTGGGCTGGTAACCATCCACCCAGGTGTTATGATCGCCTTGGAGAATGAAGCGCTCACCGCTTTGGGCGATAATGCGGTGAAACACCGGCCCGATCTCGGGGTGGCGGTAGGCGACGATATCGCCGACCCGGTAAAACGGCGCCGGGCGCACCAGCACCAGGTCGCCGCGAACGAAGCGCGGCGCCATGCTATCCCCGTTGAGGATGAGGTAATCCACCCCTCCGCCGAAGGCGCGCGGGGCAAAAAGCGCCCACGCTGCCACCAGCGCGCTCACCGCTGCCGCCACCCGCGCCCGCGTACCGCGCCACCACCACCGCATGTGATCACCTCATAAGATACCAAACAGGGCGCGAGTCATGCCCATCCATCGCGCCCTGTGTTGAGTATACTCAAAAATCGCGCTTACTGGGCCGCAACCACGCGCAGGATGCTGGCGTCGTAAACGCTCACCCCACCCCCCACATTGCAGGAGTAGGTGGAGCCGCTGAGGGTGCAGGTATACCACGCGCCGCTCGCCGTCAATTGAACTTTGACGGTCTGAGCCGGGTTACTCCCGCTGAGGGTGAACTCCACCGCGCTGATCACCGCCGGATTGGTACTATCCAGCACGTAATGCACGTTGCTGACGGTGTAACCGCTGATCGCGTTGCTGCCATCGCCCGCCGAGGAGGGCGGCACCGTGTTTGCCGCGGCGTAAGCGAAGGTCACCGCCGCCAGCACCAAGGCAATTAACAAGGGGTACAACCAACGCAACCGGGGTCTCATGATGAATGACTCCTTTCGGTATCGGGATAAAGAGGGGATTACAGCGTATTTTAAGAATTTTGACCTTACTTTACAAGTCATGTCACGAAATTGTAAGGCTAATGTAAGGTTGCTGACCAGGGACAAACGTCCCGCTATCTGTATGAGGGTCCTCGTCCCCATGATCCCGGGTAGGACCACGATAGGCGCCTTTTTGGACTAAAATAGAGCATATCTCCACCTTCCCTTGAGGTACCGTCCATGGTCTCTATCTTCCCCCCGCTCCCACGTTCGCTGTGGTTGGATACCGCCGGTCCCTACACCCCCCAGCCCTCGTTGCAAGGGCGGGTGCGCGCCGATGTGGCCATCATCGGCGGGGGCTTCACCGGGCTGATGACGGCGTATGAACTCAAGCACGCCGACCCCGCATTGGAGGTGGTCGTGCTGGAAGCTCAAACCATCGGCTATGGCGCCAGCGGGCGCAACGGCTCGTTCGCCATGACCGTGGTCGGGCTGGGTTTTGGGGTCATGCCGACCTTGCTTGGGCGTGAGCGCTTTATCGCCGCCCACCGCTACATGATGGAAGCCGTGGAGACCCTGGATGCCTTCATCCAGCGCGAGGGCATCGCCTGTGAGCGCCTGCGCCCGGGCTTCTTGCGCGTGGCAACCACCCCGGCCTACGTGCGCCGCCTGCAAAGTGAAGTGGCGCTCATGAACCGCCTCGGCTTTGAGGATATTTACTGGCTGGATCAAGCCGCAGTGCGCGAACGGGTGGCTTCGCCGCGCTACCTGGGCGCGCTGTGGGAGCCGCGCCTGCTCTTGCTTCATCCGGCCAAACTGGTGCGCGCCGAGCGCGACCTCGTCCTGCGCCTGGGCGCCGCAGTGTACGAACATTCGCCCGTGCTGGAAATCACCTCCCGCCCCCGCTTCCGCCTGCGCACCCCGCAGGGGGAGGTGGAATGCGAGAAACTGGTCTTCGCCACCAATGCCTATTCGCACCTCTTCCCACCCTTACGCCGCCACCAGATCCCCGCCTTCACCTATATGATCGCCACCGAGCCGCTCACCCCGGAGCAACTGGCGCCCATCGGCTGGCAAGGGTTAGAGGGCATCGAGGACGCACGCAACCTGATCCACTACTACCGCCTCACCCCCGAGCGGCGTTTAGTGCTGGGTGGGGGTCCGGTGGGGCTGACCTGGGCGAACCGCCTGGATGGCGATCAGAGCGACGCCGCCTGGCGCCACCTGGAAGCGCACGTGACGTACCTCTTCCCTCATCTGCACGGGGTAGCCATCACCCACCGCTGGGGCGGGCCGTTCTCGGTCACCCTCGACCTCACCCCGGCCCTGGGTTACTTAGGTGACCGGCGCGCCGTTTACAGCCTGGGCTGTATTGGGCACGGTGTCTCGATGAGCCACCTCAACGCGCGCCTGCTGGCCGACCTGATCCTGGAGCGCCCTAACCCCTGGCTGGAGACGTGCCCCTTCGTCAACCGCCGCATCCTGCCCTGGCCACCGGAGCCACTGCGCATTGCGCTGGCTGCCGGCTTGCGCACCTACCTGCAGTTGGAGGATTGGGCTTGCGAACGCGGACCCTCCTCTTTTTCATCCTCATCTTCACGGAGGCACAGCGATGACGTTAGACCTTAACCTGATTCGATCCCACTTTCCCGCCTTACGCCGGCCGGTGATTTACTTCGATAACCCCGGCGGCACGCAAATCACCCAGATGGCGCTGGACCGCATGGTCCACTACCTCACTCTGCACAACGCCAACCACGGCGGTGCCTTTGCCACCAGCCGCGAGTCGGATGCGGTATTGGAGATGGCGCACCAGGCCGTCGCCGATTGGCTCAACGCAGCGCGGCCGGATGAGATTGTTTTCGGCGCCAACATGACGACACTCACCCTGCACCTCAGCCGCTCCATCGCCCGCACCTGGCAGCCCGGCGATACCATTGTGGTTACCCGCCTGGATCACGATGCCAATATCTCGCCTTGGGTGTTGGCGGCGCAGGATCGCGGCTGCCGCGTGCGCTGGGTGGACTTTCACCCCGAAGACGGCACGCTCGATCTGGACGACCTGGCACGGGCGTTGGAAGAAAAGCCGCGCCTGGTGGCGGTGGGCTATGCCTCCAACGCCTTGGGTACGATCAACCCGGTGGCAAAAATAGTCAGCATGGCGCATGCCGTCGGGGCGTGGGTGTACGTGGATGCGGTGCAATATGCCGCGCACGGCCCGATGGACGTGCAGGCGCTGGAATGTGATTTTCTGGTCTGCTCGGCATATAAGTTCTTTGGGCCCCACGTGGGCGTGCTCTACGGGCGCTACGACCATTTGCAAGCCCTGAGCGCCTACAAGGTGCGCCCGGCGCCCAACGACCCACCAGGCAAGTTCGAGACCGGCACCCAAAACCATGAGGGCATTGCCGGTGTGCTGGGCGCGCTGGAGTACCTGGAATGGGTGGGCCGCACCTTTGGCGCCGCAGTAGATCAGCCGACGCTGGCGGTTTATAGTGGACGACGGCGCACCTTCAAGCAGGCCATGCTGGCGATCCAGGCCTACGAGGCCAACCTCAGCCGTGCCTTGCTGGACGTGCTGGAAGCCATCCCGGGGGTCACTGTTTACGGGCTGCGCGATCGGGCCCGCCTGGCCGAACGCGTGCCAACGGTCAGTTTCACCCTGGCTGGGTGGCTGCCACAGGCCGTGGCAACGGCGCTGGATCAGGCCGGCATCTACGTCTGGGACGGCAACTTCTATGCCCTGGCGGTGACCGAACGCTTGGGGCTGGAGGGCAAGGGCGGGCTGGTGCGAGTTGGCCCGGTGCATTACAACACGCCGGACGAGGTGCAACGCCTGGGTGACGCGCTAGCGCGCCTGGTGCGCCAGGCCTGAGCCGCAACCCGCCGGCCGGCGCGGGTAACGGCGACAAACCGCGCCGGCTGAATCTGCGTATCCTTCCTCTGATGGCGCTCTCCTTCCCCTGGTCGGCTTTAGAGCGCGCGGTAGCCTGCCGCGAACCCCACCTGGATGCCGAGCACAGCGGGGCCTACCGCCTCTTCGCCGGGTTTTACGAGGGCTTTCCCGACCTGGTGATTGACCTCTATGCCCGCACGCTGGTGCTGTTCAACTACGCCGAACCGCCCTCTACCTTAGATGCCCTCATCCCCGAGGTGCAAGCATGGCTGTTGGCGCGCTTCCCCTGGGTGACCGCGGTGGTGCTCAAAACGCGCTTCGCTACTGATCCCGCCCGGCGCCGCGGCGTGCTGACCTGGGGCGATCAGCCGGCTACGCGCATCCGCGAGCACGGCGTGTGGTACGCCCTCGACCTGCGCCTGAATCAGGATGCCAGTTTTTACCTCGATACCCGCCACCTGCGCGCCTGGCTGAAGGAAAACCTCCGCGACAAGACCGTGTTGAACACCTTTGCTCACACCGGCAGCCTGGGTGCCGCCGCGTTGGCCGGGGGTGCTCGGCGGGTGGTGCAGACCGACCGCAGCGCCCGGTTCCTGGCCATGGCCCGGCAAACCTACCGCCTCAACGGTTGGCCGGTCGCCCCGCATGATTTTGTGGTCGCCGATTTCTACCGCCAGACGGCGGCCTGGCGACGGCAGGGTGTGTGCTTCGATGGCGTGATCCTCGATCCCCCCTTCTTTGCGGAGGAGCGCAGCGGGCGGGTGGATCTGCAGAATGCCTATCACCGCCTGATCAACAAGGTGCGCCCCCTGGTCGCTCATGAAGGCTACCTGGTAGCGGTCAACAACGCCCTCTTCCTCAGCGGGCAGGCCTATCTGGAGATGCTCCAATCACTGGCTGAGGAAACCTACCTGCGCCTGGAGGCGCTTATCCCTGTGCCGGAGGATGTCACCGGCTACCCCGAGACGCAGGTGAGCGCGCCACCGGCTGATCCTGCACCCTTCAACCACCCCACCAAAATCGCCGTGTTGCGCGTGCGACGGGAAACTTAGTTACCCATCTCTTGGATGCCATAAAGCCACCACCCATAGGCCAACCTGCGCCGATCGAGAAATGGCTCCGGTTGGGTGCAATAGTTCAGGTGTGGCAGGGCGGCGCAGAGCGCCCGCGGCCAGTTGAGGTTGAAGAGGCGCAAATGCTGTTCAAACCTGACCTGAGTGCGGCCCGTTGTCTCTCCCTGTGCCGCCAGAAATGCGTCCAGGCTCGCGTTCCATTGTGCCTGGGTCGGCTCATACACCCCCAGGCGCACGCTCAGGCGAGGTTGGTGGGTGATGAACGGGCTGAGCACGTAACAGGGCGCCGTGCAGGTCGCACCGGGGTGAAAGACCTGCAGGTTGAGGTCGGCACGATCATACTGCACTCGCAGGTGCAGCCCGATTTGCTCGTAATACTCATTCGGATCCTGAATGTTAACCAGCAGCGTGGCGTTGTGAGGCAAATGTGCCGCAACGTACGCCAGGGCCTGGCGGTTGGCACGATCCACCACCATTTGCAAGCGGGCATTGGTGAGGTTCGTGGGCAGGGTGGTCAGAAAAAGGGCTAAGCCCAGCCCCAACCCCAGCGCCGCCCAGGTGCGCCCGCGGCCATCGCGCCGGGCTTGAATGGCCTCGTAAAAACCGACCGCCCCGAACATTGCCGCGCCCACGCTGAACGGCAGCATGTAGTACTCCACCATGTACACCCAGGGCAGGAAGATTGCCATCCACCCCGCCATCCAGAGCAGGGCTTCCAGAGCCAGCAGCCCGAACGTCCATGTGCGCTGACAGAGCCAACGGTAGAGCAGCCAGAGTCCCAACGGTAGCAGGTAGAGATCATCGCGCAGCAGCCAACCGACCCAGCGGATAAGCGAAGCCTTGATCGCCGCGGCGCTTAATGCATAGGCATCGGTATAGGTGCCGGCGGTCAGTGCCGTGGGGATGACTTGGCGGCGCAAGATGTAAAACAGCCCGCCCGCCAGCAGGCTGATCACCCCCAGTGCCAGCGCCGACCGCACCTCCGTGCGCGCCGGGGCAGTACGGCGCAAGCTCCAGGCCAGCCCGGCCCACCCCAGCCCAATCGGGAGCATCACCAGTGTGGTCTCTTTGACCCCAGCGGCCAAGAACAGCAACAGGGCGGCAACCACCGTGCGCCAGCTCCACCACTGCGCCCCACGCGCCGGCACGGTGTAGAGCAGGTTAAGCGCGCCCAGGATCAACACCACCTGTAGCGGTTCGCTTTTGGAGAGGGTGTAAAAACTCTCCACCACCGGCCCGGAGAAGAGGAAGAGCAGCCCCGCCCCCAACCCCACCAGGGGTTGGTCGGAACGGAGGCTCACCCAGCGGTAAAGAAGCAGGGTGGCAGCGCACAGCAAGGCGAGGTTGCCCAGGAACCACCCACGCGGGTTTGTGCCCGCCAGCCGGTAGAGCAAGGTGTTGTAAGCCCAATAGACGGGTCGAAAACGTCCAGCCTCGCGGTCAAACTCGACTTGCCAATCCCCCTGCAGGATTTGGCGCGTAACGCTCAGGGTGCGCCCATCGTCGAGCAAGCCGAAATCGGGCTGCAGCAGGCGGGGCAAGAGGAGGAGCAGGCTGAGCAAGAGCAAGATGCCAACGTGCACCTTAGGCCGCTGAAACCAAACGAGGGGTAAGGTCATGCCGATGCGCCCTGACGTCTTAAGAAGGTTATCTTCCTCATTATAACCGTAGGCTCGCCTCAAGCATGTTATACTTTTCCCCACAAAGGCGTTATTCCTATGTCCTTAATCACTGCCACTGACCTTGCCAAATCCTTCGGCGCGCAGGATGTCTTCATCGCCGTGACCCTCAGCATCCCGCGCGATGGGCGCATTGGGCTGGTCGGTGCCAACGGCGTGGGCAAGACCACGCTCTTGCGCATCCTAGCCGGCCTGGAAGAACCAACCCGGGGCGAGGTACAGCGCGCCAAGGGCCTGCGCCTGGGTTACCTGCCCCAGGAAGTCCCCGTGCCCGACCCGAGCCTCAACGTCTGGGCGTTCTGCCGCCAGGCGTTCGCCCACCTGATCGCCATGGAAGAGGAGTTAGCCCGCCTTGCCGCCGCCATGGGTGATCCGGCGCAAGGTGAGGCCGCGCTGATTGCTTACAGCCGACTGCAAACGGCCTATGAGCACCAGGGCGGTTACACTTATGAACACCACCTGCGCCAGACCCTGATCGGCTTGGGTTTCACCGAACCGGAGTGGCAGCGTCCGCTGGGGCAACTCTCGGGCGGCCAGCGCACGCGGGCCTACCTCGCCCGTCTGCTGTTGGAAACCCCCGACCTGCTGCTCCTGGACGAACCCACCAATCATCTCGATATCCAGGCGCTGGAATGGCTGGAGAAGACCCTGCGCGATTGGCCCGGCGCCGTGGTTGTGGTCTCGCACGACCGCTACTTTTTAGATCATGTGGTATCCACCGTTTGGGAGTTGACGCCCGAGGGGCTGGAGGTCTATCGCGGCAATTACTCCGCCTACTGGCAGCAGCGCCGGGAACGCTATCAGCGCCGGTTGGAAGAGTACGAAGCGCAACTGGCGCGCATCGAAAAAGAAGACGCCTATATCCGCCGCAACCTGGCCGGGCAGAACGCGCGCCAGGCACTTGGGCGACGCAAACGCCTGGAACGCCTGCTGGAGCAGGTGCGCCGTCCACCACCCCCCGAGCCGCGGCGCATCCGCCTCAATTTTGGCGAGGTAGCGCGCTCCGGCGATTTAGTCCTGCGCACGCAGGGGCTAGCCATCGGCTACCGTGATGAGGGACGGCCGCTCTTTCACGTCCCAGATCTGCTGCTCAAACGCGGCGAGTGCGCGGCCATCCTCGGTCCCAACGGCGCCGGCAAGACCACGTTTCTCAAAACCCTACTGGGCGAGGTGCCACCCTACGCCGGCGAGGTCATCCTCGGTGCCGGTCTCAACATTGGCTACTTCGCCCAGGCCCATGAGGGCCTTGATCCGCACAAGACGCCTCTGGCTACGATTCTGGATGCCTGTCCCACCTGGCTTCCGGCCCAGGCACGGGATTATCTGGCGCGTTTTCTCTTCAGCGGGGATGACGTGTTCAAGCCCATCGCCGCCCTCTCCGGCGGAGAACGCGGTCGGCTGGCGCTGGCCTGCCTGGCGTTGGCCGGGGCTAATTTCCTGCTTCTCGACGAACCGACGAACCACTTGGATGTATTTGCTCAGGAAGTGTTGCAAACCGTTCTGGCCGCTTACGAGGGCACCATCCTTCTTGTCTCGCACGACCGCTATCTGATTGACACCCTGGCGACCCAAATCTGGCATGTGCAGCCCGAGGAACGCCGCTTGCAGGTTTTTGCAGGCACTTACAGCGCCTACCGTGAAGCCCAAGAAGCCGCTGCTGCCGCCGCCAAGGCTGCACCGGCCGCTGCGTCTTCGCGCCCGCACCGCGAGAACGCCAGCACCAAAGCCCAGCGCCGTACCCGGCAGGCCCTGGAGGCATTGGAGGCTGAGATCGCGGCATTGGAAGCCGACCTGGCACGGGTGACGCGGAGGTTGGAACATCCCCCCAGCGACCCGCTCAAAGTGGCCGAACTGGGGCGCGAGTATGAGCGCCTGCAGCGCCAACTCGAAGAACGCTGGCAGCGTTGGGCCGAACTGGCCGAAGAGGGCGACGGCGGGGCGTTCAATGCGTCTGCGTAGCCTGGTTTGCTCCAGGAAGAGGTTCGTTGCCAAGCGGACGGAATCCCGCGCGGAAGCAAATTTTTCGCAAATCCCCCCCCGTTTTTAAGCAAAAGACGATTTGCGAAGCGCAGGCGACGCAAGGGGAGGCGAAAGGGTTAAAACAGCCCTCTAGACGCACGTAGAGGCTTGATTTTTGTTTAAAGTGCGCTATAATAGGGTCAAAATCCGCTGTTGCAGTCGCCTCGATCCGTTAGTGGATACTGAAATTTGCTGTCGGTGTATGTGATTGGGTTGCCGCTTTTGGTTGCAGTCGCCTCGATCCGTTAGTGGATACTGAAATACTGGGGGCTCTTGCACGCCGCGGCCCGAGTTTCGTCAGTTGCAGTCGCCTCGATCCGTTAGTGGATACTGAAATAGGATGTCATCAACGCTGCGGAGCGTGAGCGGAGCAGTTGCAGTCGCCTCGATCCGTTAGTGGATACTGAAATGCTCGCCAAGTATTCTGCCATTGCGGTGGCCATGGCGTTGCAGTCGCCTCGATCCGTTAGTGGATACTGAAATCGCTTATGATGATTATAGCAAACACTATCAATGTTGTTGCAGTCGCCTCGATCCGTTAGTGGATACTGAAATTATGGAAAACGATATACACGTCAACGTCATTAGTTTGTTGCAGTCGCCTCGATCCGTTAGTGGATACTGAAATAGCACAGACTTCGAGGGAGGGGACGACATCAAAGGGTAGTTGCAGTCGCCTCGATCCGTTAGTGGATACTGAAATCACTAGAGCATTTTTGTCTGTAAGTGACCAAGTCAAAGTTGCAGTCGCCTCGATCCGTTAGTGGATACTGAAATTCACGCAAAAAATTGATCAGCAGATCGTGGAGGATATAGTTGCAGTCGCCTCGATCCGTTAGTGGATACTGAAATACTCGAATACGTATGTTTCAAACTCCTATATTTTGTTGCAGTCGCCTCGATCCGTTAGTGGATACTGAAATGCCGTCACTGCTACGAAACATCGAGGCCGCACTGAGCATGTTGCAGTCGCCTCGATCCGTTAGTGGATACTGAAACGCAACCATGATCGCACAGACATCGCGCGAGGCAAAAGCGGTTGCAGTCACTTCGATCCGTTAGTGGATACTGAAACGTCACTCCAGCTGATTTTATTGCTGAGACGGCGTGTTGCAGTCACTTCGATCCGTTAGTGGATACTGAAACTTCCTTATTGAGCACAGCAAATGACGGATACTTATTGTTGCAGTCACTTCGATCCGTTAGTGGATACTGAAACACGCGATACCACCGCTGACCTCGAACGCGGCCACGGTTGCAGTCACTTCGATCCGTTAGTGGATACTGAAACAACGACTAATAGAATCATTCGGCTTGAAACCGTAATAGGTTGCAGTCACTTCGATCCGTTAGTGGATACTGAAACATCGCGCGCGAGCGGCTTTCAAATAAAGGTGTCGTCTAGTTGCAGTCACTTCGATCCGTTAGTGGAACCTGAAGCAGCGTAGCCTGTAAAGCCCCCAGCGGGGCTTTTTTCTTACCCCGCATCGGATGTAGGGCCGTTCCTGAGGACCCCGGCATGGAGCGGGGTTGCCCTCAGGCATTCCCGGGCGGGCCATCACCCCGGATTGACCCGGCCGGCGTCGCCCGAACGATTGCGCTCCCCTTCCTTTTGTGGCCGTGGCTTGGGGGTCTCTTCAGGTCGCACCCACCCCAATCTTTGCGATGGCGCAAAGAGAAATACCCCTAAATGGGTCAGAATTAACCGCGATGCACATTACCCGCCCGTTGCTGTTGCTGGCACTGCTCGCCTTGCTCACCGCCTTGTGGGCAGGGTGGCTGCGCCTGGGCTGGGTGCTACCCGGGACGCCGGCGCTGGCCCTGGCCCATGGCCCTCTCATGATCATGGGCTTCCTGGGTGCGCTCATCCCCCTGGAGCGCGCCGTGGCGCTACGACAACGCTGGATGTTCATCGCGCCGCTGCTGGCCGGCCTGGGTGTCCCGGTCTTGCTGATACAGCCCGGCGCCGGCCGCGTTCTGTTTGTCCTCAGCAGCCTGTTCACCCTCGGCATCCTGGGGGTCATGGTAAAACGTGAGCCAAGCCTGCACACCTTCACCATGGCGTTGGGCGCCCTGGCGCTGGTTGTGGGGAACGGGCTTTGGTTGGCCGGGCAGCCGCTTTACCGCGTTGTCTATGCCTGGATAGCCTTTCTGGTGCTCACCATTGGCGGTGAACGCCTCGAACTCAATCGGGTCCGCCGCCCTTCACCCTCCCAAGTGCGCCTCTTTCTCGCCGCTGTGGGCCTCTTGTTGCTGGGGGTAGGTGGGGTTTGGGTTAACCCGGTGCTGGGAGCGCGCCTTTTGGGCCTGGCGCTGGTGGCACTGGGACTGTGGTTCCTCGTCGCCGATATCGCCCGTCCCAACCTGCGCCATCCCAACCCGCTCACCCGCTACATGGCAATCTGTTTATTTGGCGGCTTTCTCTGGCTGGTGATCGGGGGTGGGCTGTTTTTGAGCCTGGGGGCGCTTTATGCCGGGCCGTATTACGATGCCGCCCTGCATGCCATCCTGGTCGGTTTTGTGCTGGTGATGATCTTCGGGCATGCCCCGGTCATCCTGCCGGCGCTGCTCGGCCGCCCCGTGGGCTATCATCCCGGTTACTACGTTCCTTTGGGGTTGTTGCACTTCTCGTTGGTGCTGCGATTGGCGGGTGATCTTGCCCTGGATCACGTCCTGCGGCGCTGGGGTGGCCTGGTCAACGGGCTCGCCGTCCTGCTCTTTTTTGTCCTGATTCTGCGTAGCCTGAGGCACAAGTGAGGTGACGGATGCCGACCATCACACGCTGGCTGGTGAAAACCTCGTTGGTCATGCTGGTGGCGGGACTGGCCCTGGGAGTTTACCTGCATCTACCCGGGATTTCCAGCGGTGGTTTGTTTCCGCTCTACCTGCATCTGCTCACCTTTGGCTGGCTGACGCAGTTGATCATCGGCATTGCGCTGTGGATGCTGCCCAAATACACCCTGGAACGACCGCGCGGCGATGAGCGACTGAATTGGCTGATCTACCTCTGCCTCAACCTGGGGCTGGTGATGCGGGCGCTCTTTGAGCCACTTCCGCCGACGGCACTATCTCCCTGGCGCGGGGTGGGGTTGGTCGCCGCTGCCGTTTTACAATGGCTGGCCGCGCTGCTGTTCATCAGGCAGGCCTGGCCGCGGGTGAAAGGACGCTGACCATGCCGTTACTCAGTCGGTGGGCGGTGCGTTTGGCACTCATTGCCTTGGGGGTGGGGAGCACCCTGGGTGCGCTGATCTTGATCCAGAAAGGGCTGGGTACCCTGCCCTGGGCCTGGAGCGGTCTGGGGGCACACGTGGAATTGATGCTGATCGGGTGGATGACCCAGTTTGCCCTGGGCATTGCCTACTGGATTCTGCCGCGCCTGCCGGGGATGGCACCGCGCGGCAATCCGATTCTGGCGGGCCTGGCTTTCATCTTGCTCAACCTGGGGCTGCTCTTGGCCCTGCTGGCGCCCTTCCGGCCCTGGCCGTGGGGGTTGGTCCTCGCCCGCCTGCTGGAAGTCCTGGGACTGCTGCTGTTTGGGCTGGCCATCTGGCCGCGCATTCGCGCTCTCAAGCCTTAAAATCTGCTCCAATTTGCCCTTTTAAGGTATAGTTAGGGCATGACATTTTCATCGGCCGAGATTGAGGCGGCCCTGCGCCGGGTGGACGTTTTGCGCCATGCCACCGCCGCCGAAGTGCGCGCTCTGGCACGGTTGGGCCTGCCGCGGGCGGTCGAAGAGGACGGTTTTTTCTTCTTTCAGGATGACCCCGCCGAGCAGGTTTTTATCCTGCTCCAGGGACGGGTTAAATTGTGCCAGATCACCCCGGAAGGGCAGCAGGTCAACCTGCGCACCATCGCCCCCTATCAGGTCTTCGGCGCGGTGGGCGCGGTGCGGCCCGATGCCACCTACCCCGCCTGTGCCCAGGCGCTGGAGGAAAGCGTTGCGCTGGTCATCCCCAGTGCCGATTTCCAGCGCATCCTTTCCGCTAACCCGGCTCTGATGTTCGACCTGATGACGATGATGACGGATTACATCCGCGAGATGCAGGATCGCTACCGCGAAATGGTCACCGAGCAGGTCGAACAGCGCATCGCGCGGGTGGTGGTGCGCCTGGCCGGGCAGTTGGGGCGGCGCACCCCCGCGGGCATTGAATTGATCTTCTCGCGCCAGGACCTGGCCGAGATGGCCGGCACCACGCTCTACACCGTCAGCCGCGTCCTGAGCGGGTGGGAGAAGCGCGGTCTCGTCCTCACCGGGCGCGAACGCCTGGTGATCACCCAGCCCCACGCCCTGATGCAGGTGGCCGAGGGCAGCGTCCCGACGTAAAAATCCCCCTTTTAGACTCCGAATTTGCGCTAACACAAAGACACGTTAACCCCTTAGGCGTAGGATGGGACACGAAACAACATCGCACGCACAGGAGTTAACGGTTATGTTTCGTCTTTCACGCTTCTTGGTGTTCACGCTCATTCTGGTAGCGCTTGGGTTAGGCGCGTGCCAGCCTGCCGCGGCCAGCGCACCCACGCCCACCACACCGGTTGCCGCGGTGAACATGGATGCCCCCGCCGGTGCCGGGAATGACGTTACTTTCACCCTGGTCACCGGCTTTGCCGAGGGACGCATGGTCTTCATCGGCCAGGGTGGTGCGATAGATGGCCAGGTCAACCCCGACCTGCACGTACCGCAAGGGGCGCACGTTACGCTCACCCTGGTCAACGGCGACGGTGCCCTGCATAATCTCAGCATTGACGAACTGGGCGTCCACTCCGCCGATATAACCGGGCAGGGCAGCCGCACCACGGTAACCTTCGTGGCCGACCAGCCCGGCACCTTTGCCTATTACTGTGCCATTCCCGGCCACCGCCAGGCCGGCATGGAAGGCAAACTCATCGTGGTCGGTAGCAACGCCCCGGCGACAGCGGTAACTTCACCACGGCAGGCCGCTGCGCCCAACCTCGCTACGCCCCAGGTTGCCCCGGCCGATCCTCAGGCGGTGGATATCGTCCGCGATCCGACCGATCTACCTGCTCCCCTGCCCCCGCGCGATCCGCAGAAGGTGGTGGTGAACCTGGAAACCGTGGAGGTCAACGGGCGCCTGGCGGATGGCACCACCTACCGCTACTGGACCTTCAACGGCAAGGTACCGGGGCCCTTCTTGCGTGTGCGGGTGGGAGATACGGTCGAGGTTCACCTCAAGAACCATGCCGATAGCCAGATGGCGCACTCGGTAGACTTTCATGCCGTCACCGGGCCGGGTGGGGGCGCGGTAGCCACCCAAACCCAGCCCGGCGGGGAGACCATGTTCACGTTCAAAGCCCTGAACCCCGGCCTGTTTGTCTATCACTGCGCCACTCCCATGGTGGCCGAGCACATCGCCAACGGCATGTATGGGCTGATCCTGGTCGAGCCCGAGGGCGGCTTACCGCCGGTGGATCGAGAGTTCTACGTCATGCAGGGCGAACTTTACACCGCCCAGCCCTTCGGCACGCCCGGCCACCTGACCGAGGATATCCAAAAACTGCTGGCGGAACAGCCGGAATACTTCGTCTTCAACGGCGCCAGCCTGGCCCTGACCAGTGAAGCCCACCAGATGCATGCGCGGGTGGGCGAGACCGTGCGCATCTTCTTCGGCGTCGGTGGGCCGAACGCGACGTCGTCCTTCCACGTCATCGGCGAGATCTTCGACCGCGTCTATGACCAGGCATCGCTCACCTCGGCGCCCCTCACCAACGTGCAGACCACGCTGGTGCCGCCCGGCGGCGCCGTGATGGTCGAGTTCAAGGTCGAGGTGCCGGGCCGCTACATCCTGGTGGATCACGCCCTCTCGCGCCTGCAGCGCGGCCTGGCGGGTTACCTGATTGTGGATGGTGCACCCAACCCCGATATCTTCAGTGCCACGCCGGTCGCCGGGAGCGGCCACTAGGAGGATGAAATGAGCACCGGTGAACGCCTATCCCTGACCGCGCAGAGCCTGGTGGCCGATGTTCTGGCGCGCGGGTCGGAGATCGCGCTGCTGTTTCTGGACTGGCGTACCGAGTGTGTGGGCTGTTCACTGGTGCGTTTCTGCACCCTGGAAGATGTCAGCCGTTACTACGGCTTGGATCTCGATGACATGCTTAACCAAATTCAAGAAAGGATGGAAACCAATGGAAGCCACGCATCTTCTTCGCGAGGAACATGAGGTGATTACCCGGGTGATCAACGCGCTGGAGGAGGCGGCCGGGGTGGTAGAACGTGGCGGGGATATCTCGCCCCAGTTCTTCCTGGATGCGGCTCAATTCGTGCGCGGCTTTGCCGACGGCTGCCACCACAAGAAGGAGGAAAACGTCTTCTTCCCGGCCCTGGTTGCTCACGGTATGGCGATTGAAGGCGGTCCGATTGGGGTCATGCTGGCCGAACACGACCAGGGACGGCGGACGATCCGCGCTCTGGTCGCCGCTGCGGAACGCTGGGCCCAGGGCGATTTAAGCGCCCGCACCGAGGTCGCCCAGCAGGCGCGTGCCTACGCTGCCCTGCTCCGCCAGCACATCGAGAAGGAGAATCATGTCCTCTTCCCCCTGGCCGAGGATATTCTTCCCCCCGAAACCCAGGCCCACCTGGTGGAGCGCTTTGACCATTTGGAACACGAAGAGACCGGCGCGGGGATTCATGAAAAATACCTCGCCCTGGCCGAGCGGCTGTGCGCCGCAGTGTCGCAGGGATAGGCCCGTTCTCAATCCTCACCCCCAACCGCTACCGCCGCCAGGGGCGGTAGCGGTGTTTTTTTTTCACCACCCGCCGACCTCGCGGCTGAGCATGAGCAGGGTCAGCGCCATCGTCTGACCGACCTTGCGCAGGCGTTCCGGATCCAGGTGGCTCATATCGTCCTGCGGCGTGTGGGCGAGGGCATCCGACCCATCCCAACTGATATAGGCGCTGAGGGCAGAGCGCCCGCCAAAGCCGGCTTCAATGGGCAGGCCGGTATGTGGCCCGCGCCCTCGCGTGGTCACCCCCACCCCCACGCGAGCGGCGGCACGCTCGATCAGTTTGACCAGGCGGTAACTGCTGCCCTCGCCCAGGGCGATGCGCTTCCCCGTGCCGGCGGCCACGCCGCTCAACTCCAGCACCGTTTCCACCGTGAGCGAACTAAAGCCCGTTTTGGCGTTCATCACGTTGACCACGCTCAACCCCTCGCGGCGCTCGCCCCCCGCCCAGGCCACGAAGACGACCGTGCGCTTGGGCTGGTAAGGGCTTTCCTTCAGCAGGCGCGCCAGTTCCAGCAGGGTGGCCACCCCACTGGCGTTGTCGTTGGCGCCGGGATAGCGCGTGCCATCCGGGGCAATCCCCAGGCCGTCGTAATAGGCACCGACCATGACCACGTAGTGATCCAGATTCTTCCCACCGGGGAGCGCGACATCTGCGCCGCTACCGGGGAGGTAGCCGATGACGTTGTAATAGGCCTCGCTAGTGTCATCGCTGTACCGCGGCAGAATAAGCATGCGCACCGTCGCCCCCGCCGCGGTCACGGCCGATTGGCCGGCCTTCAGGTCGGCAGCCAGGGCCTCTAATTGGGCCAGACTGCTCCCCGCCGTTGCCAGCAGGGTCTCGGCCGTTTGGGGGCTGATCCACATCACCGGGTGACGGCACAGGCCGCGCATGACCTGGGGGAACAAATCGCGCCGTTGGAGGTCGGCGGCATCCTCGGCCACCACCAAGATGCCCGCGTCCACCTCGGGCGAGAGGTGCTCAAAATCGGCCGCGCGCACCAGGATGATGCGATCACGCAGGTGGTGCTGTCCCAGCCCGTAAGGGTCATCGCCCGTGCCAGGTTCGGCGGCAGTCACCAATCCCACCACCGGCCCTTCCGCCACCCCCGCGCAGGGGAAGGGCACCACCCGCTCGTTGAAGTCCTGATGATAGACGAATGAGAGCACACTGCGGCCGTTGGCGTCCAGGATCTCCAGCGTCGGGGGCTGTTCCAGGTGCGGACGCGGGTTGACCAGGGTCTGGATGTAGGTATCGTTCTCGCCCGCCGGCAGCAGGCCGATGGCGGCCATCTGGTCGGCGATGTAGCGGGCGGCAAATTCGGCGCCGGGGGTGCCGGTCTCGCGCCCGCCCATCTGGGGCGCGGTGAGGGCGCGGATGTGCGCCAGTGCCCGCTGGGGGTCAAATTGGACGGCCACACTGCGGTACTGGCTGAGCGGGGTGGTGGTATTCAGCGCCCAGCCCAGAAGCACCGCGATCACCGCCACCCCTGCCACCACGTAGCGGTTGAAAAGGCGGGCCAGGTTGAGGTGGGTTTCTTCGAGCAGGCGGCGCAGTCCCTCGCCCCACAGGTTGAAGGCCACAATAGCCAGGAAGAATGCTGCACCGGGGTACCACGCCATCCAGGGGTAACTGCGCCACCAATCGCGGATGTTGGCTAACAGAGCGGCCCACTCCGGCACATCCGAAAAGCGCGCGATCACCGGCATCATCCGCCCGGCTTCGGCGATGGTCAGTTGAAATCCCCCGCCCAGGAAGATGTTGAGGAACCCCAACTCGGCCAGCAGCATGAGCACCCCGCCCATTTCCAGCACCGCCATCACGATCAGGGTGGGGAAAAGTTGCGGCAGGATGTGATAAAGCAAAATGCGCCCGCTGCCGGCGCCGAGCACCCGCGCTGCCTCGATGAAGGGGCGCGGTTTCAGGCTGAGCACCTGGCTGCGCACCGCCTGGGCAATTTCGCCCCAGCCCACCAGGCAAATCGCGGCGATGAACACCCAGGTGCCCTGTTGAATGCCCAGCGCCTGGATGATAATCATGGCGAAGAGCGTCAGGGGAAACGCTGCCCACACCCCCACCGCGCGGCGGACCAGGCGATCCAGCCACGAGTTCTGCCACCACCCGGCCAACAGCCCCAGCCCGGTGCCCAGGCCTAAACGTGCCAGCATGCCCCAAAATGCCAGCATCAGGGTGGTGCGGGCGCCGTAAAGCACCAGGGCCTGGATATCGCGCCCGATGTGATCGGTGCCCCAGGGGAAGACCGCGGAAGGCGGGTAGGGCGGGGCCCCGATTTTGCCCTCAATCATCATCACCCCGTGGATCTGATACGGGCTGGCGGGGGTTAACTGTGGCCCCCACAGCATGATTCCCAGCCAGCCGAGCACGAGCACCGTGCCCAGGATGAGGGCAGGATTGCCTGCCAGGCGCTGCAGCCACCAACGCCGCCGCGCCTGGCGGGTGGTGGCGTAGGGGGCTTCCAGGCGCGCCCAGGTCTGGATAGAGCGGGTGGGCAGTGGCGGCAGGGTGGGGCGTTCACCGCGTTCACGCCGCGGGTTCAGGCGCCGCAGTAGGTCGCGCAGGGTCGCTTTAACTTCGGCCCATTGCTGCGACCAGGTGGAGCGCTCTTCTTCTGGCGGCAAGCCGTTTTGGCGCAGGCGCGGGTCGAGCCAGGGATAGAGGAATTCCACCATCAGGTTGACCAGCAGGAAGAACAGCCCCAGCAGCAGGATGAAATCGGTGACCAGGGGGATCTGGGCGGCACGAATGGCTTCAATCAAGGTCAGACCCACGCCGGGCCAGACAAAGAAGAACTCCACCACCGGCAGGGTGGCCAATGAGAAGCGCAACGAAGTCGCCGCCGTGGTGAACACCGGCACCAAAATGCTCCGCAGTGCATGGCGGGTGCGAATCGTCCGTGTGGGCACGCCCTTGGCCTGCGCCAGGCGGATGAAGTCCTGCCCCATGACCTCGGTGAGTGCCACACTGGTGACCTGAGCGATTTGGGCCAGGGGGCGCATCGCCAGTACCAGCGCCGGCATGAGCAGGTGCGCATCCCAGCCGAAGCCGGTCGGTGGCAGGGGCGGCAACCCGAGGCGGCGGTAGAGGGTGATGTTGAGCACCCACAACAGCATCGCCAGCAAGAAACTGGGGGTGGAAATGCCCAGAATCGAGAGCACAAGCATCGCCATCCGCCCCAAGCCGCGCCGGCTGGCCATGACCACACCCAGTGGCAGGCCGAGCAGCAACGCCACGCCCAACGCCACCCCCAATAACCCGGCACTGCGAGCAAAGAGGCTCAGAACCAGATGGGCGGCGGGGATGTCCTGGCGGCTCCAGACGTAAGAGGTGGGGTGATGGAGGAGGTAGTTGACCAGATTTACCAGCGCCTCGGCGGCGGTTTGCAGCGGCTGGGCGGGCAAACCGCTGCGCCCGCGCTCGGCCAGCAACAAGCCGAAGATGGTGAGATAGGCAATGACCAGCAACGTTAACGCGGCCTCACCGAGGCGGCGCAGCAAGTTACGACCCAAGTAGGAGGCGTTCGATTGGGAATTCACGGGGTGGGCTCAACGTTGGGGGTGACGTTCGTCGGCCTCACCTCACCCTTATCATAAGGGCGGCGGCCGAAGTTTATTTTACCCCTAATCGGCCACCCCCGAGGTAGGCGCCTCGTCCTCTTTTTGGCGCTGCAGGTGCCGCCGTGCCAGTTCGGCTTCGATATCCGCCGGGCGCAGGCCGCGCAGAGCCAACAAGACCAACAGGTGATAGGTCAGGTCGGCGATCTCTTCCACCAGGCGTTGATCGCCCTGGCCCTTGGCGGCGACGATGATCTCGATGGCCTCTTCACCGATCTTCTTCAGAATCTGATCTTCGCCGCGCGCCAGCAGGTGGCTGGTGTACGAATCGAGGCGCGGGGCATCGCGGCGCTCGCAAATGATCTGATACAGGCGTTCCAGCATGTTCATGGCTCCATCTCCGTTATGGTAGGGGGATGTGCCGTCAAGTCTTCCAGGCGGCGGTAGAAACAGGTGGCATGGCCGGTATGGCACGTCGGGCCGGCGGGGCGGGCGCGGATGAGGAGGGCGTCGGCGTCGCAGTCCACGTGCACGTCCACGACCGTCAGGGTGTGCCCCGAGGTCTCACCTTTGCGCCAGAGCGCCTGGCGGCGGCGCGACCAGAAGTGCACCTGCCCGCTTTCCAGCGTGCGCGCCACGGCCGTGGCGTTCATCCATCCCAGCATCAGCACCGCGCCGCTCTCCGCATCCTGCACCACCGCCGGGATGAGGCCGTTGGCGTCGTAGGTTAGAGGAGGTAACGTGTTCATAGCGCCTCCCGGTAGGGTCGCACGGGGATACCGCGTTCGGCCAGGGTGGCTTTGAGGTGGGGGATGTGCACCAGGCCGTCGTGAAAGAGGGTGGCGGCCAGGGCGGCATCCGCGCCGCCGCGGGTGAGCACTGCGGCAAAGTGCTCCTCGCAGCCGGCCCCGCCCGAGGCGATGATCGGCACCGGCAGGGCAGTGGCAAACGCCGCGGTCAATTCCAGATCGTAGCCGGCGCGGGTGCCGTCGCGATCGAGGCTGGTGAGCAGGATTTCACCCGCGCCCAGGGCCACCCCGCGCTGCCCCCATTCCAGCGCATCCAGGCCGGTGGGGGTGCGCCCGCCGTCAATCAGCACCTCCCAGCGCGGGGGAGAACTGCCCGGCACGCGACGGGCGTCAATCGCCAGGACAATGCACTGACTGCCAAAGCGCAAGGCGCCCTCGCTGAGCAGGTGCGGCTGGCGCACCGCGGCCGAATTGAGGCTGATCTTATCCGCGCCGGCCAGCAGCAAGCGGCGCATATCTTCGAGCGACCGCACCCCGCCACCCACCGTCAGCGGCATGCGTACCTGCTCGGCTACCTGCGCCACCAGGTTGACCACGGTGGCGCGCCCGGCGGGGGTGGCTTCGATATCTAAGAAGACCAGTTCGTCCGCACCGAGGGCATCGTAGAGCGCGGCTTGTGCCACCGGGTCGCCGGCATCGCGCAGGTTGACAAAGTTGACCCCCTTGACCACGCGCCCGCCCTTGACATCCAGGCAGGGGATGATGCGCTTAGCCAGCATGATCGGCCTCCGCCAGCAGGGTTGCCAGGTCGAGTTCGCCGGTGTAGAGCGCGCGTCCGACGATCACCCCGGCCAGCCCGCGCGCGCGGGCCTGGCGCACTTCTTCGATGTGGGTCACTCCGCCGGCCAGGATCACCCGCAGGCGCGGGTCACGCGCCAGCGCTGCGGCGCTATCCAGGTTGGCGCCGGTGAGCATGCCGTCGCGTTGCACATCGGTAAAAATGACCCAGCGCAGGCCATAATCGGCCAGGCGCGCCAGCACCTCGGCGGGATCGTAGGGGGCGCTGCGCTGCCAGCCGTGAATCTGCACCTCGCCCTGGCGCAAATCCAGGCTATAGGCGATGCGCTCGGCACCCCAGCGGGCGATCGCCGCTGCCAGGGTCTGTGGCTGCTGGATGGCCAGCGTGCCCAGGATGACGCGGTGGACGCCCATCCGCAGCAGGTGCGCGATGGCTTCCATCGAACGCACGCCGCCCCCGACCTGAATGTGGGCGTTGAACTCAGACGTGATTTCCAGGATCTGGGCGATGGCAGTCTCATTGGCGCGGGCCGCCTTTTCCTCGCCCAGGGCGCCATCCAGGTTAATCACGTGCAGCCAGCGCGCGCCGGCGGAGAGGAAGCGGTAGGCTACCTCGGCCGGGTCGGTGCTGAAGACCGTTTCGCGGTTGGGGTCGCCCTCCTGCAGGCGCACCACCCGCCCCTGGCGCAAGTCAATAGCAGGAAAAATGATAAAGTCGTCCATCCGACACCTCGCTCACAAGGTCAAAAAATTGCGCAGCAGGCGCTCACCCACGGCCTGGCTCTTTTCGGGGTGGAACTGCACACCGCAGACGTTCTCCCACGCCACTGCGCTGGCAAAATCCACACCGTAATCGGTCAGCGCCAGTACGGCGCGCGGGTCATCCACCTGACAGTAATACCCATGGTTGAAATACACGTAGTCGCCCGGGCGCAGCCCAGCGAAGAGGGGGGAATCGCGCTGCGGCCAGAGTTGATTCCAGCCGGTGTGGGGCACTTTGTAAGCGGGGGGTAAATCGAAGCGCACCACCCGCCCGGGCAGGATGCCCAGCCCGGCATGCACGCCCATTTCTTCGCTCACCTCCAGCAGCGCCTGCATACCCACGCAAATGCCCAGCAGGGGGCGGCCGGCGGCGATGACCTCATGAAGGGCTTCCACCAGGTTGCGTTCGCGCAGGCCACGCATGAATTCACCGAACGCACCCACCCCCGGCAGGATCACGCGCGACGCCCGCCGCACCACCTCGGGATCGGGGGTCAGGGTGACATCGGCACCGGTCTTGCGCAGGGCTGCCACCACCGAGCGCAGGTTGCCGGTGCCGGCGTCTACAACCGTGACCGCTACCGCCTCAGACATCCAGCGCCCCCTTGGTCGAAGGAATTTCCCCCTGGCGGCGCGGTTCGAGGCGGGTAGCGGCGCACAGGGCGCGCCCCAGGGCTTTGAAGAGGGCTTCGGCCTGGTGATGGTCATCGCGCCCGTAGAAGACGCGGGCGTGCAAGGCACAGCGGGCGCGCTGGGCAAAACTTTCCAGAAAATGGGCGAACAGGCTGGTGGGGATGTTGCCGAGCAGGGGGGCGTGCCAGCGCACCTGCACCACGGCGTAGGGACGGCCGGAGAAATCCACCACCACCCGGGCCAGGCTCTCGTCCAGCGGGGCGTAGAAGAAGCCCATGCGGGTCAGGCCGGCGCGCTCGCCCAGGGCGCGGTCAAAAGCATCCCCCAGCGTTAGCGCCACGTCCTCCAGGGTGTGGTGGACGTCAATATGCAGGTCACCCTGGGCTTCGATGTCCAGGTCGAACAGCCCGTGATAGGCTACTTGTGCCAGCATGTGATCCAGAAAGCCGAGGCCGGTCTGAATGCGGTGCTGGCCACGGCCATCCAGGTTCAGCGCCACCCGGATGCGCGTTTCGGCGGTCTCGCGGCGCACCTCGGCGCGGCGGGGAAGCGGTTCAAGCGGATTGAGGGTCATCGCCAAGCCTCCTCAGGGTAGCGATCAGCGCGTCGCTGTGCTCGGGGCGCCCGACGCTGATGCGAAGGTAATTTTTGAGATAAGGGGTATCGAAGTAGCGCACGAAGATGCCCGCTGCGGCCAGGGCCTCTTTGAGCGCTCGGGCCGGGCGGTCGAGGACGCGGCAGAGGATGAAATTGGCCTGCGAGGGCAGGGGTTCCAGGTAAGGGATGGTCTGAAGCAGGGTGAAAAGGCGTTCTCGCTCGCGGCGCAGGCGGTCTACCCGCTCGGCGAGCCGGTCAAGATCCTCCAACGACGCGATGGCGGCGGCACTGGCGGCGACGTTGACGTTGTAGGGCTGCTTGGCTTTCCACAGGACGGGCAGCAGCCACGCCGGGAAGACGCCGTAGCCCACGCGCAAACCCGCCAGCCCGGCCCATTTGCTGAACGTGCGCAGGACGACGACGTTCTCGCGCTCCAGGGGGACGCGCACATTACTGAGCGCCTCGCCCAACCGCCCGCCGCCCTCCGCAAATTCGATATAGGCCTCGTCCAGGACGATCAGGGTCGGCCAGGTGAAGAGCCGCGCCAGGGTGTCGGGGTCGAGCAGACCGCCATCGGGGTTGTTGGGGCTGGCGAGCAGCACCGCCTTGGGGCGGTAGGTGCTCACGGCCTGCGCCATGGCCTCCAGGTCGAGGCTGAAATCGGGGCGGCGCGGAATTTCGATCACCTCGCCGCCGTTGAGACGGGCATCGAAGGCGTACATGCCAAAGGTGGGTGGGGCGATCAGGACGCGCTCGCCTGGGCGCAGCAGGACGCGTAGCAGCAGATCAATCAGTTCGTCCGCACCGGCGCCGGCCAGGATGTGGGCCATGGGCACGCCGAGGAACTCGGCCAGGGCGGCGCGCAGGGCACGGCTCTCGGGGTCGGGATAGATGTGCGCCCATTCCAGGCGCGCCAGGGCGCTCAGCGCGCGCGGTGAGGGGCCGTAGGGGTTCTCGTTGGCATCCAGTTTGATGATCTCGTGGGGCGCCCGTCCGTAGCGGGCCGAGAGCACCTCAAACGGCTCGATGGGGGTGTAGGGGGGCAGGTTTTCCAGATGCGGTGCCGTTTGCATCACGACCTCCCGGGCAGTATCTCGGGCAGCGGAGGCGGGGTTTCGCCCTCCAGGGCGCGCAGCAGAGCCATGTAGCGCGGGGGTTCTTCATCGAAGATATAGGTCACCGGGGTCACCACCACGCCACTGCCGCCGATGGCGCGCAGTTGATTGACAGCCTGAAAGATCTCATCCTTGCGCACCACCACGTGCACGGCGTACCAATCGCCGTTGCCGCCGGGGGTTATCACCGGGGACAGGGTGGGGCCTTGCAAGCCGCGGATGGTGCAATGATCGAAGATGCGCTGGGCGACGTCGTGGGGCGATTTGCCGCGCATGTTGGCGAAGACGGAGTAGTTATCGCTGGCGCGCAGGTGGGCTTCGATGAATTCGAGCAGGTGGCGCGCCAGGCTGCGCGCGGCGGGGTTGCGCTTGAGGGTGGCGAAATTGGCGATGAGCACGGCCTGCGAATCGAGGATGCGCCCGGCTTCCAGGGGGCGGAGGCGGTTATCGCGCAAGGTCTGGCCCGAAGCGACCAGGTCGCTGATCAGGTCGGCATAGCCAATGGCGGGAGCGGTTTCGAGCGTCCCTTCCGCTGAGATCAGCGCATGCGGGATGCCGTGGCGCTGGAGAAAGGCGCCGCTCAGGCGCGGGAATTTGGTTGCTACCCGCAGGGGGCGGCCCAGGGTGGTGGCTTTGCGCGCCAGGTCGTCCAGCGTCCAGACGTCGTCCCACGCCTCGGGAATGGCAAGGTAGAGGCTGCAACCGCCGAAGCGCAGGGCATCATGCAGGATCAGCAGGGGCGTGGGCAGGGGTGTCTTTTCCAGCACCATATCCAGCCCGGTGATACCGAAATCCACGCTGCCATCGGCCACGCTGGCGACGATATCGCCGGGGCGCTGGAAGAGGACTTTGAGGTCGGGCAGGGCGGGGAGCAGAGCTTCATACTGGCGCGGGTTGGGTTTGTAGACCGGCAGGCCGCAGGCGGCGAGGAAGGCCAGGGCATCTTCAGCCAGGCGGCCTTTGGAGGGGAGGGAGATACGAAACGAAGCCATACACGGACACTCCACACAGAAATAGAAAACTCCCTCCGCCGATCGGCGGAGGGAGGGGGTAACGGGGAGGGGATAGGTGGAACGGACCTCGCTGCCGATCAGGCGGAGGAAGGTGGGTGGAAATGATGATGGAAGCGGGCCGTTCGCAGGGTCATGATTGGCCCTAGTTTACGTAAATGAGGCGAATTTGTCAAGGTTGGCGCGTTCTATTGTTAGCGCAACGTAGTAAAGTCCCCTTTGTGCAACGTTAAAAACGTCCTCCGGTCGGGGTGCATGTATCGCGATGGGCATGGCCTTAAAACCCCAACTTCTGCAAACCTTCCTCGATGCTGAGGTCGGTTTTGCCCAACACCTCGTTCCAGAAGCGCTCATCGTAGCGGCGGCTGCGGATGGGGATGGCCATCGGCATGCCCCAACCCATCACTAGCACCTCTTCGCGCGGCTGGAGGTGGGTGAGCATCCCACGCAGTTGGTCGCGATCGGCCAGGCCGGAGAGCACGGCGTGGATGTCGCTCTCATCCCCCAGCCAGCCGCTGATGCGCGTGCCCAACTGCGACATCACCTCATCGTAAATCTGCGAGGGGCGCTGATCCACCACCAGCAGGGTGACGAAGTACTTGCGCATCTCGCGGGCGATGGTGCTGAACGTCGTCTGCGCCGCCAAATCGCGGTTGAGCAGTTTGTGCGCCTCTTCCAGCACGATCACCAGCGGGCGCGGGGGCGGGTTCTTGCTTTTATCCGCGCGGTAGGCCTCGGTCTTCCTCACCCATGCCTCGCGGATATGGCGGGTGAGCACGTTGGTCACCAGCAGGTAATCCAGGTCGCTCTCGAACTTACCGAACGAGAGCACCACATGCTGACCGGCTTCCAGGGATTTGATGACCTGCTGGATGGTCGCGCCTTCGGGCGGATCGGGGAGGATATAGGGCTTTTCGAAGAGGCGGCGCAGTTTGTTATGCAGGCCCTCGGCGGCCATCACGTTGGTGCCGACCGAATTGGCCCAATAGGCCACGCTGTTAGGTGCCGGCACCTTTTTGCCGTTCTCATCGGTTTCTTCGGCGCCGACTTCCATCTGACGGAACTCGTGGAACCAGCGATCACCGAAGGACTGCACCAGCGCTGCCAGGGTGGTGGGAGTGGTCTCTTTGAGGTTGAGTTCGCGCGTCAGCATCTCGATGTCCTCGGGCTCCAGGTCGCGCTCGGCCAGGACGAGGTTGAAGTCGGGCGTACGACCATGGATGCGGGTATCCTGGCCCAAGCCGACCACGCGCACCTTGGCCGGGAACTTGGTGCGCAGGCCGATCACCGGCTCGCGCGTATCCGAGGCAATATCGTCGTAGCCGTATTCGTTATGCATGTCGAAGACGAGCACCGACGCCTGATCGTATTTGATCAGGCCAGCCAGGATCATGCGGGTGAGGAAGGATTTGCCGGTGCCGGTGGCGCCGAAGATGCCCGCCGAACGCTGGACGAACTTCTCCAGGTCAATCGGGATGGGGTGTCCCTGCTCGCGGGTGTAGCCGAGGACGAAGTTGCGTTCGCTTGGCTCCCCGAAGATCTCGGCCACGTCGCCGGCGCCGGCCAGGCGCACCGTGGCGTGGTGCAGGGGGACGGTGCGCACGCTCATGATGCGCCCGCCCTCGGGGTGTTCGCTCCTCCAGGCCTCGTAGTCGGGCGTGCCCGGCTCCGGGCCGATCTCAGCCATGAGTTTGGGCAGAACCTCCAAGTTGGTATAGAGGGTTTGGCCGTGGAGCAGATCCACCAGTCCGCGCGGCAGGCGTGCTTCTGAGGGCTCATCGGCAAAACGCGGATCGGTGGCGCCGAGTTGCAGATCCACGACGGTGCCGTAGAACTGCCAGTTGCCGGAGCGGATGGTGACGAAACTGCCCTCCTGGATGGTTTGCGGCGGGACGGTCAGGCGCACGCGCAGGGTGCTCTGCAAACTCCCGCCCACCACGTAGCCGATGGGTTGGCCTTCGGGGTCTGAAACGGTCAGCGGTTGGGTTGCCATGGTGGGTCCTCCCTATAAATCCAGTTCGGTATCGGCGAGGGCGCTGAGCACGGTGGCCAGGGTGGCGTAATCGTCGCGCAGCAGGGTGATCAGTTCGCGCGCTGCCTCGCGCGCCCAATGGGGGTTGCCACCCTGGGCGTGGCAGGCCTGCGCTTGCTGCAGGTGCGCCGCCACCACCTCGGCCAGGGGCTGATCTGTGGCGCGCAGCAGATGGCGGAAGTAGCCAAAGCGCCCGTGAGCGGTGAAACGGCGCACTTCGGCGGGGGTGCAGGTATAAAGCACGTGTAGCACCAGCGGCGGGCGCGGCGGCAAGAGGTGGCTGAGGCGGCCGTTGTGCTCGTAACCGACAAAAAGCACGCCGATCTCCAACGGCAGGTTGCGGTTGTATTGATTATCCAGGATCACGCTGGGGTCGAGGTTGGGACTGATCACCACCTGGCGCGTCAGCCCATCATCGAAGACCTGGATGTCGGCGACCACGCCGTAAACCTGGTAGGTATCATCCACGGGCAGGCGCACCAGGCTGCCCAGCGGCGGCAGGTGGGGCTGGCCGGCGCGGCAGCCGACCACGCAGCGGGTGGTGTCGGCGCGCAGCATGCGCCCGATTTCAAGGGGGGTTGAGGAGGTAAGGGGTTGATCCGTCATGCGTGCACTCCAATTCGCACCAAGGTTCGTTCAAAACAGGGACAGAACACAGGACGATGGATCCATCGAGAGGGCGGGAGCCTTACCGCGCACTGCGCCGGCTGGAGGATTGCAAATCCTGCTTGGCGCGTTGCTTTTCCGATTCCTCGCCCACCACCACGCCCTGGTTCAGCCATTCCTGCTCGATCATGGCCGCCACCGCCTGGCGATCCTGGTAGGTGACCACCGCCAATTCGTGGGCGCGGATGAGGGCATAGGGGTAGCGGCGGTTGGGGGTGATCTGGGTCTGCTGGAGCAGGACACCGTGCAGGATGGTTACCGCGGTCGTATCCACGGCCACCCAATGCGGGATTTCCACCCGCACGACCTTAGGTTGGCCTGCGAGCCCGACGTTGAGGTAAAAGAAGTGCAGTTCCAACTGCCCCTGCGCGGCCTGGCGGAAGCGCTCGGCGGTGGTGGACTGCAGGCCAAAGAGGGCCGAGCGTTCACCAGGCTGGAGCAACTGGCCGAAAAGAGCGCGATCGGTGATGCCACGGAGCGGGCGCAGTTGCCCGGCCTGGGCTAACTCGTCCTCATCTAACAGGGCCAGTTCCAGCAGGCGCACCACCAGGTCGGCCTGGGGCTTATCCACGTAGCCGGCCGTGATCACGCCCTGGGCGGCCAGGGCGGTCAGCACGCGCAGGTAGTCCTGAAAGCGGGCGTGGAATTCGGGATCTTCGCGCGGCTGGCGGTAGAGTTCGAGCGGCCCATCGGTGAGCGTGACCAGCGGGGTGACGGTTTCATCGCGCAGGCGCTCGAGCAGGGCGCGGCGTTCGCGCAGGTCGCGCTCCAGGGCAATGCGTTCCTCGCCAATCGTGCCCAGGTCGTCGTAGAGATCCTGGTTGAGCAGCACCTCGCTCTGGATGAGTTCCTGGGGCGGGCGGTGGTGCCCCAGGTCGTAGCCGAAGAGGCCGATGTTGATCAGCCCGAAGGGGATGCGATCGTGGTGGTTGGGGTTGGCGTTGGAGCCATCTGCCGCCAGCAGCAGCCCCTGGGTGGGGGCGGGCGGGGCGGGGACGCGGGTGGTCAGCGCCTCTTGCCCGGGGCGGGCGCACCGCAGAGAGGGGTTGTAGCGCAAGGCCTGCTCCACGCGTCGGCCCAGGTCGGGCAGACGGTCGGCCCAGGTTTGGAGCGTCTCCCAGGCGCGGTTGAACTCATCGCGCAGACGGGCTTGCTCGCGCTGCGCCTCCCCGGCGGCTTGCTGAATTTGCCGATGCACTTCGACGAAATTGATGGTCATGCCATCTCACCCCTTGAACATTTGTACTAATTTTAATCGCTCGTTGAGAAAATGAAAAGCGCGATAACCTTAAAAAATCGCCCTTTCTTTCCCTATCCGGCGCGTGCTATAATGAAGCCGACACGCGTAGGGCTGTATGGAAATTTTCAATGTAGGCATCCTGGAATTAACCCTGATCCTGCTGCTGGCGTTCATCCTGCTCGGCCCGCAGGGGATGATCAAAACCGCGCGCGACCTGGGGCGGCTGATGCGGAAAATCCTGCACTCCCCGCTGTGGGCTTCCCTGCGCCAGGTCGAGCGCGAGGTACGCGAGGTGCCGACCCGCCTGATCCGCGAGGCCGGCCTGGAAGAGTTGGAACAGGAACTCCAGCGCCCCAGCGAGAGCATCCTTCCCCCCACCGCCCCCCGCCCTGCGCCACCGGTGACACCGCCGCCACCGCCGGCGGACGAGCCCCCCTCATCCCGCGGCAACGGCAAAACCGCCACCTGATCGCCTTGCGGCGCGGCTCACGGCGACGGCGGGGTGGTCTCATCTTTTTCGGCCGTTTCATCCTCGCCCTTCTTGGTCAGTCCCTCGCGAAAGGCACGGATGCCGCTGCCGAGTTCACCAGCAATCTTAGTAATCCGTCCCGGGCCGAAGAGGAGCAGAATCAGCACCAGGATAATCAGCAGTTCGGGTAAACCGGGTCGCCACATGAGTTTGCTACCTCCATTTTTCTTTCCACACTACGATTTAGATGGACGCACGGCCACGAAGGCCAGCAAGACGCTCAAGCCGTAGAGCACCAGCAAGGGCAGCATGAGCAGGGTCATGTTGACCGGATCGGGGGTGGGGGTGATCACCGCGGCCAGGATGGCGATGAGGATGACGGCGATGCGCCACTGCTGCGCCAGCGCCCGCGGCGAGACCAGGCGCAAACGCGCCAGCACATAGACCACCAGGGGGGTCTCAAACGCCACCCCGATCCAGAAGAGCAGGTTGGTGACAAAAGCGTAATAATTGGCCAGGCGCGGCGTGGTGCGAATACCGATGAAACTGATCAGGAAGGGCAGCGCCGCCGGCAGCATGACGAAGTAGGCGAAGAGGACGCCGAGGACGAACAGCACCGTGGCGGCTGGGATGGCGGTGAACAACCCGCGTCGCTCGCGGGGGGTCAGCCCGGGCAGGATAAACGCCACCACCTGGTAGAGGATAAAGGGCAGGGCGAGGATGAACCCGGCCAACAGGCTGACGCGCATAAAGACGCCGATATTTTCGGTGACCTCAATGGAGACCAGTTTATCTACCCCGCCGATCGGGCGCGCCAGGATGGCGATCAGCCGTTCGCCGAAGGCAAAACTGACCGTGGTGGTCAGCCCCAGCGCGATCAACCCCTTGAGCAAACGCCCGCGCAGTTCTTCCAGGTGCTCCCACAGGCTCATTGCCGCCGGGGACGACTCGGTTTCTGTCCCGGGCGGAAGGGTTTCTTGCCGCGTGGCCATGACGATTCGATTTTACCACACGCTTGGTCGGAATTAGCCACGGTTCGCGGTACCCGGCTTGGCCATGAAATGTGACGGCGGTCACGGTCACAGGAATGCCGATGGGAGTAGAATTCATGTAGATCAAACCTCACCGGATGGAGGTGCCGATGTCCCAGCCCATTGCCTTGATTGCCGATAGCACCTGTGACCTGCCCCCGGAGTGGGTGGAACGTTATGGCATTCTGATCGTGCCCCAGACGATTATCTTCGGGCAAGAGGTGTTCCTGGACGGCATTGACATGACCGCCGAGGCGTTCTACGCGCGGTTGGAGCGGAGCGGTGAACATCCCACTTCGTCTCAGCCGCCCCCGGAGGCGTTCCTGCGCGCGTTTCAAACTGCCGCGGAGCAGGGCGCACGGGAGGCGATCACCTTTGTGGTCAGCAGTCACATGAGCGGCACCTACCAATCCGCCCTGCGCGCCGCAGCCGAGTCTCCCATCCCGGTGCACGTGGTGGATAGTTGCAACAATTCCATGGGCATGGGCTGGCAGGTCATGGCCGCCGCCCGCGCCCGCGAGCGGGGAGGGGATGTGGCAGCCATGCTCGAAGCGGCGCGCAAGGTGCGCGAGGTGATGGTGTACTACGTGGCGCTGGATACCCTGGCTTACCTGCACCAGGGTGGGCGGATCGGTGCAGCTGCCCGCTTGCTGGGTTCCATCATCCAGATCAAGCCGCTGGTTTACGTCAAGCCCAGCGATGGCACGGTGGCGGCCTCGATCCCGGCCCGTTCGCGCGCCGGCGTGATCGAGAACCTCTTTCGCGAGTTCTTCAAACACGTGGATACCACCCGCCCGCTCCACATCGCCGTCTTACACAACGCCTGCCTGGCCGATGCCGAGGCGTTGGCGCAGCGCGTCCAGGCGACCTATCACCCCCAAGAGTTGATCATCCGCCCGGCCAGCCCAACGCTGGGTGTGCACACCGGCCCGCGCGCGATTGCCCTGTGTGGCTACGCCGAGCCGGCCTGATGCGGGGCGTTGCCGTTGGCGCGCAGGGCTTCAAGCAAGGCCGGCACTTCGGCCAGGGAGCGCAAGCGCCAGGTCGCCAGGCGGGCGATCTCCGGCGGGATCGGCTGTACATCGGGGATGAGGATACAGCGCATACCGGCGGCGTGGGCGGCCTGTACCCCGGCCACCGAATCTTCCAGCACCACGCAGGACGCCGGGGGCTGGGCCAGGCGGCGCGCCGCTTCCAGGAACAGGTCGGGGGCGGGTTTGGCGCGCGGCACATCTTCACCGGTCACGATGATTTCAAAGTACTCGCGCAAGCCGGCGCTGCGCAGTTTGCCCTCGGCCATGGCGCGCGAGGTGGAGGACGCTACTGCCCGCGGCAAGCCGGCGCGGATGGCATAGGTCAACAGGTCGTGCGCGCCCGGCTTGGGCGGCACACCTTCGCGTGCCAACGCCGCGAGAAAGTGCGCCTGGCGCAGGCGGTAAGCCGTTTCAAACGGAAAATCACGCCCGAAGACCTGCTCGAACAGCGTCCGCACCTCGGTCTCGGAGCGCCCGATCATCTGCACAAAAATCTCATCGGTCAGGGTATAACCGACCTGGGCAATGACCTCAGCCCACGAGCGCCGTGAGAGCGGCTCGGAATCCACCAGCAGGCCGTCCAGGTCGAAGATCAACGCCGTTACCGACATCCGTTTCTCCGCAGCATCAAACTGGGGGGATTATACCCGCTTTGGGGGCTCAACGGGCAGGGTGACAGCAGACCTAACCGATTTCTCATCGTTTTTTAATCTTTTAGGGGCGAAAATTAGTAAAATGATAAGGTAGGAGGAAAAAAGGGTTATGGTGACGGAAGAGAGCGGCCAACCCAGGCAACGGGAGCCCGTGTTGGCGTTGCGGGCGCTCGCCATTCAACAACTTCCGTTGACGCTGGCAGTACCTTACAAGGGGCTGATTCTGGAACAGACGCTCCAGCCGCGTGTGGTGGGGGACGATGGGGTGATTTTTCCGCCACCTAAACTCCTGTTATGTGCAGCGATTTATCAGACGGCTTACCTGCACAGCCGTTTTTTGCCAGCCACGGTGCGCGGCTACGCCCAGTGGCTGACCACCGAGCGCTGTGAACTGCACCTCTCGAATTTACGCTTCCTCGCCACGCCCTGGCGCCCACGCCGCGAACAGCGGGTGCAGCCGGAGGAGCACCTGGCGGTGACGGTGTGGGTCAACCGGATCCCCTTCCAGGCCCTGCTGACCGACCTAGGCATCCACGGGGTGGGGCTGCTTTTCGATAGTTGGGTGGAGACGCCACCGGCCAACCTGGCGCGCGGGCTGAAGTTCGATGTGACCCTGCCGCTGGCCAGCCAGCACGCCATCACGGTGGCGGCGGAACTCGTGCATGTGCGGCGGTATCAGGAGCACCTCTGGCAGACGGGGGCGCGCCTTTTCCCCACCCTGGAGCAGGAGCGCTGGCTGGATCACTACGTGGCCGAGCGGCGGGTCGAGATCTATTCCGAATTAGAACAACGCGCGCGTGAACTGCGCGATGTGGCGCAGAGCTCGGGGCTGTTCTTCTCGTAGAACGTTACGCGCCAGCAGTCCGTTATGAACCTTATCCAAAGGCTATACAAACATTTTTGTTGACTAACCTGACCCTCTATAATTGGATTGGGATGAATTGTGGTTAGAATGGTTGAGGGTCAGGTCTATGATGAGTGACGTATCATCGTCCTCCCGCCCGATTGAATCGGTGTGGGACTATCCCCGCCCGCCGCGGCTTGAACCTACCGCGCGACGGCTGGAAGTTTACTTTGGCGATATCTGCATCGCCGCCACCCAGCGTGGCTTGCGGGTGCTGGAAACCGGTCATCCGCCGGTGTATTACTTTCCCCCCGAGGATGTGCGCCGCGAATTTTTGGTGCCTTCACCGCAGCGCAGTGTGTACGAGTGGAAAGGGGTTGCGGTCTATTACCATGTGCGCGTCGGCGATGCGTGGGTCGAAAATGCGGCCTGGGCATATCCAGACCCCACGTCGGCCTTTCGGGCGCTGGCCAACTACCTGGCGTTTTATCCCCAAAAGATGACGCGTTGTTGGGTGGATGGTGAGGTGGTGCGCCCGCAGCCGGGGCACTTTTACGGCGGTTGGATCACCGCTGAGATCCGCGGTCCGTTTAAGGGCGAGCCGGGTGTTCGCGGGTAGGCAGTTGGCCATGGGTGTGTTTGAACGTGCCCTGCTCTATGCCCTCAGCCGGCCGACGGAGTTCTGGCAGGCGGTAGGCCAACATGTGCTCTTGACGATCAGCGCAGTGCTCATCGCGCTGATGATTGCGCTGCCGCTGGGGGTCGGCACGGCTCGCTCGCGCTGGATGAGCCTGACCGTGATCAACACGGTCAATGCCCTCCGGGTCATCCCCAGCCTGGCGGTGTTGTTCCTGGTGATTCCCTATTTTGGCCTGAGCGCTACTGCCGCCGTGGTGGCACTGACCCTGCTCGCCATCCCGCCCATCCTGCTGAACACAGATGCCGCTTTCCGCTCCCTGGAGCCCGGGTTGATCGAAGCGGCGCGGGGGATGGGGATGTCATCGCTTCAGATTTTGAGGCGGGTTGAGTTCCCGCTGGCTCTGCCCGTGATTTTGACCGGGGTGCGCACGGCGGCGATTCTGGCGATTGCCATTGCCACCATTGGGAGTAAATTCGGGGCCGGGGGGTTGGGGACGTTGCTCTTTGAAGGCATCGCCCAGGCAGGCCGAATGGATAAAGTATGGGCGGGGGCGCTGGGGGTGGCGACGCTGGCCCTGGCATTTAACTACGGTTTGCTCTGGCTAGAGCGACAGTTAACCCCCTACCGCGCCGTGGAAACCACCTAAAGCCCGAACCAGGCGCAGCCCACCCGGTCAATGGCGGCGGCAGGAATAAACTTGGGCCCTGACGGCCTGTTTATCCCCTCAGGCGTAACGCTGTTCCTTCCACACGTCGGCTTCGTTGTGGTAGCCGGCCTGTTCCCAGAAGCCGGGGCGGTCTTCGGCGCTGAATTCCAGGCCGCGCAGCCACTTAGCCCCTTTCCAGAAATAGGGCACCTTGAGGTCGTCCCGGCCGGGGATGGCGCCGACCACGCCGCGCAGGGGGAAACCGTGCTCGGGGGTGAGCGGCTCACCGTTGTAGTGGGTGGCAAGCAGGAAATTCTCTGCCAGCACCACCTCAAGCGGCAGATTGGCGGTGAAGCCGTATTCGGCATGCTGGATGACGAAGCGCGCGGTGGGCTTGAGTTTAAGCAAGCCGAGATCTATCAGCGTGCGCAGACTGACGCCTTCCCACACCGTATCCAGTTTGCTCCAGCGGGTAACGCAGTGGATATCGAGGGTAAGGCGGGTGCGGGGCAGACGGCTGAACTCTTCCCAGGTGAAGCGCAGGGGTTGTTCAACCTCGCCCCAAATGCGGAAATCCCAGGTGCTCAAATCCACGCGCGGGACGGGGCCATAGTGAAGCACCGGGAAGCGGTTGGTCAACGCCTGGCCGGGGGGCAGGCGGCGTTCGGCGCGGAATTTTTGTTCGTCTTCTTTTCGGCGCAGGATATCATCGAACATAGATCACTCTCCTGCGCTAAATTATAGCGGATGGGTCGGATTTAGGCGAGTGGTTGCCGAAGGTTGGGGGCGAGCCCTCTTCGCGCGGTGGGTGTTACCACCGGGCTAACACGATCACGACCGGTGTTGCCCGGCGTGAAAAAAGGTTTCCTCCTGAGGGGACAGGCGCTGGCCTGACGGCTGATGAGGGTCGTTGTGGGGTGGAAGGGTGGGCCGGGTGGGGGCGGCAGTGCGGGTCTGGGCTTTTTGTGCCCGGGTGGGCTCTGGCCACCCGCGTTTACGCAGATGGGGCGATTAAAGCGCCACAGGCCGGGGTGAGGGGGGCACCTCGGCCTGTGGCATTTATTATTATACATGAGATTGTTAGAAATACATTAAAAATCGAGGTAAAAAAATTACAATTTTTGTCTGACAATGTTCTGATACCGGCAACGGTGTACCAATGGATCAGATTGTCACATTTTAATACGGTTTAAACGTGTTTCGAGATGATGGAGCGCCATTTCCTGGCCACGGGGAACTTTCCTCTGCTGGCGCAGATGCCGCGCATTTTTCGGTTCGGCTGAGCAGAGACGCGCCCGGCGTGTTTTTTTTCGTTGTGCTAAAATGACGTTAGCGGTGTAACCAGCATTCCAAAGGTTGAGGAGAAAAGCGCATGATTCCTGGATTTAGGTGGATTCGGTGGGGGTTGGGCTTGCTGATTGTGCTGGCTCTGGCCGGGTGTGCCGTGCCGGCCAACCCGCCGGTGGTCGCCGAGCCCGCCTGGGATAGCCCCCAGACGCGGGCGCTGTTCTTCCGCGCGTGCAGCGATTGCCACAGCAATGAGACGGTCTGGCCGTGGTACAGCCGCCTGCCCGTCGTCGCCACGCTGATCCAACGCGACGTGCAGGAAGGGCGGGAGAAACTCAACGTTTCCGAATGGGGCCAGCGCGAACAGGAAGCCGATGATGTCGCCGAGGTGATCCGAAACGGCACCATGCCCCCGGCGCTTTATCTGCCCCTGCATCCCCAGGCGCGGCTGAGCGCGGCGGAAAAGGACGCCCTGATCCAGGGGCTGGTGCGCACCTTTGGCCGTGGCGGGGCGGAAGGGGGTGCGGAAGGGGACGAGGATTAGACCTCTCGCCGCGATGGGGTTGAGCGGCTTGCGACCTGTGCCAGGCGTTCATCGCGCAGCCGGCGGTAGGCTAGCACAGCCCCGTCCCCCCGCAACAGGTGCTCATCACTGCGCAAGGCTGAACGCTTGGGGCGCTGCTGGCTGACCACGCGTTTATCCTGGTTGGCGATATAGCGGCTGGACCAACAACCCAGTCGGTTAACCAGGTCGCGCAGGAACGGTAGGCGCACAAAACGCTGGTAAAAGCGCAGGATCATCCGGGCGTTTTCCTCATCCACCGGGACGAAAGCCACCACAATACGCACGTCCTCGCTGATGCGATTCTGCCACAGATTGGGAAAGAGAAATTCAAGGAACGGCGGACGGGTAGGGGCGGGAAGTTCAGCGGCGCGGCGTGGAGGCGTGCCATCATCACGGCGATTGAACACCCATACCTGGAGTTTGTCGCCTTCCTCGCGAACCAACGGGCCATCCACGACGACACGCTGCCCTCGCCCGATGGTGTTGTAATGCACAAAGGGGAGGTGCATGACATCGAGTTGATTTTCGATCATGCGTGAGTAATGCACCGGCCATACGTCTTGATAGCCGCAGTAAGAAAACTCGGGGCCGATATCGAACCAGGCGGGAGGCGTGAGATTTTCGCGCGGCTCGCCCCACCAGATCCAGATCAGGCCGTGCGCCTCATAGGTGGGATAAGTCGGCACCTGTAAGATTTTAGGCGGGTCAGTGTTGCGCCCCAGGGCCGGCACATAGCGACAGCGCCCACCGGGATCGAATTCAAAGCCGTGAAAGGGACAGGCCAGATAATCCTGGGGCTGGATATGGCCCTGACTGAGGCGAGCACTGAGATGAGGACAACGGTCGTACATACAGACGACCTGGCCCGCGCGAGTTCGCCAGAAGACCAGGTCCTCACCCAGCCGTTTCACCCCCACCGCTTTCCCGGCGGGCACATCCTTGGATTCCAGAACTACGTACCAGTGATCACGAATCACGTCTTATCTCCTCGGGAATCCTCTCGTTTTGCCATCGGCCGTGCCCGGCTCTTTTTACGGGAGGCGCCAGCCGATCTCATTGGGTGGATTATACACCGGACCGAGGGGCTCTGATTCTTCCGGCCCCCGGCCGGCTCTCTGCCGGGCCTTGATCCCATCAGCGGCGGTGGCGGAAGTTCCAAGAATCCGTGCCGGGGAGCATGCTGGCGCCAAAGGTGTCGTTAAAGGGGTTGCCGTCGTGATTGGCCGGGGGTAGTTGGGTGTAGCCGTACCAATCCCGCGCGGTGCGCCGCAGGCGTTCCAGGGAACGCTGCGCTTCCTCTTTATTATTCTTTATATCTATTTTTTATATCGCGGCGGTTGTGAGAAGACGCCTTGTCTTTATCAGCGCTAGCGATCAGACTAAGGCTACCCAACACTATGAGAAAGAACAAAACCCAATCCTCCATGGTAATTCCTCCCCCGGATGACAATGACCGACTAGGGACGGTTAGGCTTTTGGGGGGACGTGAACCCGCGCGAGGCGTAGTATGAATCGGTGCCGGGGTAGCGCGAAGCCCCCAGGGCATCGTTGCGCGGGTTGCCGTCAAAATTGCGCGGGTTGTGGCGGTAGTGCTCCGGCCGGATGATCTGGGTATAGATCGCGCCTGAGGATGAGGACAGAGTCGGTGTATCGTCTTCAATCCAGAGATAAATCGGTGTATCGTCCTCACTCCCGAGATAAAAAGAAGCCTCTTCTTTCTCCGCCCGGCGTTCTGAAATAGCCCAAACCACGCTGATGATAATCAGGATGGCAATGCCGATGCCAAAAACAAGATCCATGCTATCCTCCCTGATGCAAAGATATCGGCTTACGCGACCGGACGGCGCCGGTGCGGTGCGCGCGGATGTGGAGATTGGATGGAGTTGGGATAACAGGAAGTTTTCGCAGCATCTTTCCCCCAGGTTGATTTTATTATAAATGAATTCGATGGAAGATGGCAAGCCGTTTAATCGTTCCTCCATTCGTGCCCCCGGGCGCGGATGGAACGGATGCGCTGAGCCGTCGTAGAACGGCTCAGGTTTGTTATGGTGCTAATGGGTTGGAGCAAGGTGCGGTAAATCCCCCGGAACGGTCACGGTGGCTGCGATCCACTTACGACCCGGGATGAAAACGGCCTCAGTCCTCGTGCCTGGGCCCATCCTCCTCGCTCTCGGGGGTGGGCGTCCAGGTTTCAGCAGGGGTGGCGTTTTCATGATAACCCTCGGCTAACTGGGTCACCAGTGCCAGGAAAAACGCCACCGTGCGCATAATTTGGGCTGGCTGGGCCTGATAGGGTTCACGTTCCGAAGCCTCCCCCAGCCGCCGCACCACCCGCAGGTGCGGATGGAGTTCGAACTGCGCCGCCGCCACCCCCAGCCGCTGCCAGGCAAAACGGGTGATTGTTTCCTGCCCCTGGCGCCCGTTGGCGGTGAAGGTGCGGTCCACGTCCACCACCGAGAGCCATGGCCCGTTGGGGCGGAACCCGAACTGATGCAAGAGGGAGAGGATGCGGCCGCGCTCGGCCGGGCAACTCTGGCCGTGCAAGGTGCCCAACGCCAGCCCGAAATCGCGGTAGGCCGCACAGCCATGCAGATCCACGATGAAGCGTATCTGGTAGCGGCGCACAATCTGGCGCAGGGCGCGCTTGTAAGGGGTCTCGGGGTAAAAACCGGGGTCGGGGTCGGCCAGGCGATAGGTGAAGAGAGCGTGCGCGCCGCTCAATTCAGCCACCAGGCGCGCCAGAGCAGCGGTGTAATCCTCTTCGTCTTTCAGCCGCCCCTCCCGCATATGGGCGGCGCCGTGTGGCGCAGAGAGCAAAATCGGCAATCGCCCCGGCTGGTAGCGAAAATAGCGCTCCCCCGGCGCCGGTGGGGTTTTGTAGGCAACGTCACTCTCTAGCGCCACCAGGCGCTCTAACCACGCGTCCATGAGCCCCCTAGATGCGGCTGAAGCGTTCGCTCACGCGGTAGCCGCGGCGCGTCGGTGTGCTCCCCGCGGCGCAAAAGAGTTGAACGCAGTTATCGGTCTCTTTTTTAGCCTCGGCTTCTTTATAGGCTTCATAAGATGTCCAGAACGAGATGATCTGCCATTGCATGGGGTCATCTACCGACTGCACCAGCACCGAGTGCAGCAGATCCTTGGGGGGGTGACGCACGGCCTCGGCAAACGCCTTTTGGAGGGTGCTCCAGTTCTCGCGGGAGACATATCCCATCAATACCGTGACAAACATGGTGACCTCCTGGGCCAGCCCCACCCGCAGGGTGCGTGCCCATTTTCATTATACAAAATTTGTCCAGACCAGACAAATCTGCCCTGGAAGCGCACTCAGGGCGGGTTTGAAATTGCTCCCACAATAACGTTTTTCAATGTTATGATAAAATTGTTTATACAACTGTTATGCCCAGGTTGCTGCCTCGCAGGTGGGTGGGCACATTTTAATCCCCAGGGGGATTTCCCCGAGAAAGTGAGATATTCGATGAATCCACGACGGTTATTTTGGGGCGGTATTTTGCTCCTGCTGGGGGTCTTGCTGTTGCTGGAAAACCTCGGCCTACTGCCCTTCAGCGCCTGGGCGCTCTTCTGGCCGCTGGCGCTGATCCTGTTCGGGGCGTGGCTCCTTTTGCGCCCTCGCCCGAGACACGCCACCCAGGCCCGCGAAATCACCATTCCGTTAGACGACGCACGGGAAGCCCACCTGCGCCTGGATCACGGCGCAGGGCGGCTCACCCTGGGCGCGCTGGAGGGCGAGCGGACGCTCTTCTTGCGCGGTGTTTGCGGTGGGGTCACGCCGGAGGTGCGCCGCGAAGGTGAACGCCTGGAGGTGCACCTGCACCTGGAAGCCGATGCGATGCTCCTGCCCTGGGTAGAAGGGGGGGAGGGGTACCGCTGGGCGTTGGAGGTCACCCCAAACCTGCCGCTCGATCTGGAATGCCACCTCGGCGCCAATCAAACCCACCTCGACCTGAGCCGTTTGCAGGTGCGCCGCCTGGAATTAGAAACCGGCGCCAGCGAGACCACGGTGGTGCTGCCGGCGCAAGGTCAGGGCAGTGCCGTGCTCAAGAGCGGGGCAGCGGCGCTCAAAATCCAGGTGCCTGAGACCATGGCCCTCCGCATTCAGGTGCAAAGCGGCCTGGCCGGGGTTAAGATTGATCCTCAGCGCTTCCCTTTCAACGGCCAGGTATATGAGTCACCGGATTACGCCAACGCTCCCCACCGCTTTGACCTGCGCCTGGAAACCGGCCTGGGTTCGGTCGAAATCTTTTAGCCCTTTTTGCGTAGATATAAGGGAATGACCCCATCTTTTTGGAATTGGAGGAAGGGATGTCTGAATCACGTTGGCGGCTAATCGGCGGGATCGGGTTGATCCTGGCCGGCCTGCTGGCCCTGGCGAGCCTGTGGTTTGAGGTGCCCCTGGCCGGGCTTTTCTGGGGCTTATTGCTCACCCTGGGCGGAGTGGCCTTCTTGGGTGTGATGCTCTCACGGCGTGAGGCGTGGTGGGCGGCGTTTCCGGCGTTCCCGCTCTTGGGAATCGGGGCCCTGGTCTTGCTGGGCAGTCTGGCCCCGCAAGTCACGCGTTACCTGGGCGGTGTTCTGGTGCTGGGGAGCATCGGCGTAGGCTTTTTGGTGGTCTACCTGCAACGGCGCGAGTTCTGGTGGGCGCTCATCCCTGCCGGTACCATGTTTACCCTGGCCGTGGTCTCCCTGGCCGATTCGGTGCTCCCCGCCGATAGTGGCGGGTGGATCTTCTTGGCCGGGCTGGGGCTGACCTTTTTGGCGCTATATCTCCTGCCCGGCCCCGGGGGCACGCGCATGACCTGGCCGCTCTATCCGGCGGTGATTCTGTTGGTGTTTGCGGGGTTGCTCTTCTTGGGCGCTACCGCGCTGGGACGTTACTTCTGGCCAGCGGCGCTGATCTTGATCGGGTTGTTCCTGGTCTATCGTGCCCTGCGCCCGCGACGGGTTTAAGGGAGGATAAGCGATGGACGCAAAACGCCCAAGTCTGTTTTTCCCGTTATTGCTGATCGCCATTGGCGTGATCTTTCTGCTCAACAACCTGGGGGTGATCCACGTTAACGGCGTGGAGATCTTCCTGCGCTACTGGCCGCTGTTGTTCATCATCGGCGGCCTGGATCACATCTACCAGGGCAAGGGCTGGACCTGGGGGGTGTTCTCCATCCTTTTAGGTGGGATCTTTTTGCTGGCCAACCTGGGCTACCTGCCCCTGGGAGGCTGGGAGTTGTTCTTGCGCCTGTGGCCGATTTTCTTGATCGCGCTGGGGCTGGACCTGGTGCTGCGTGAACGGCCGGCCTGGGCGTCAGCCTTGGCGCTTTTCATTACCTTGGGATTGGTGGTTGGAATCACCTGGTTTGCCGTGGGGCAGGTGCGCCGTCCGGTCCAGGCTCAATCCCTCACCTATGCCTTGCCAGCGGGGGTGCGCACGGCAGACGTGACGATCGAACAGCCCCTGGGGCAGTTGGAGATCGTCGGGGCTACCCGTGGCCGCAACTTGGTGGAAGGTGAGATCACCCTGCCGCGGGCGCTGACGCTGACCGAGGACGTCCAAACGCGCGGGAGTGTGGTTCAGGTGCGTCTGGGCGCCGAGGGTTCCTCGGTGGTCTTCCCGTGGAGCCTGGGGCCGAGTCAGTCGCAGTGGCGGTTGCGTTTCAACCCTCAGGTGGAGCTGGTGCTCAACCTTAAGAGCGGCCTGGGTAGTCAGGTGCTGGATCTGCGCGAGGTGCGGGTGCGGCAATTGACCAGCGAGGTCGCCTTGGGCAGTTTGACCGTCACCCTACCTGCGACGGGTGATCTGCAGGCCAACCTGCGTAACCCCATCGGCTTTACCACGCTCTATGTGCCGCGTCAGGCGCGGCTGGAATTGCGCATTGACCGGGCGTTAGCGACGCTGAGCCTACCCCCCGATGTAACCTGTACGGACCAGGTGTGCTACACGCCTGGCACCACCGCCGCCAACGCCGACCTGCGTCTGAGTCTTGAGCAACCCATGGGCGGGGTGCAGGTGGAATATCTCCCCTGACCGGCTGGAACTTTCTGGCGCGCAGGGCGTCTTTAAAGTGCTTGAAAAAAATCACCTTATCTTAGCCTCACAAGGAGGAGATCATGAAGAAACCGTTATGGTTTGCCCTGCTCGCATTGGCCATGGTGGGCTTGCTGGCTGGCTGTATTCAGGTGCCGGCGGCTTCAACGCCGGAACAATTGCGCACGCTTAATGTTGGGGGCAACGGCAAAGTTTATGTCGTGCCGGATCTGGCTTATATTTACGTTGGGGTGCGCACCGAGGCAGAAGACGTGGCTTCGGCGTTGAGTAAAAACAACGAGCAGGCCCAGGCGATTGTCAACCTGCTCAAGGAACGCGGTGTGGCTGAAAAGGACATCCAGACCAGTGCCTTCAACGTCTACCCCCAGCAAAATATTGGTCCGGATGGCGAGGTGCTGGGCACCAAGTTTGTCGTAGAGAACACTGTGTTCATTACCGCGCGCGACCTGAGCCAATTGGGCAGCTTGCTGGATGCGGTGGTGCGCGTTGGGGCCAATACCATCTACGGTATCTCGTTCGATGTCGCCGATCGGGCTAAAGCCGAGGCCGAGGCCCGTCGCCTGGCGGTGGAAGATGCCAAAGCCCGCGCGCAGGAACTGGCGGCGGCGGTGGGGGTGACCCTGGGCGAGGTGCAGAACGTGAGCGTCTACTCCTCGGGTAGCCCCATCCCGGTATACGAAGCCAAGGGCATGGGGATTGGCGGTGGGGGTAACGCGCCGATCGCCGCGGGGCAACTGGTGATCAGCGCCGATGCCAATATCACCTACCTCATCCGCTAGCCCTCACCTTCTAAACGACTGTCTCCATAACCCCTGCCCCGGCGCCGTCCACACCGGGGCAGGGGGTTTTAAGGTTCGCGCCTGGAGCGGCGATTCATGGGTATAATTTCCTTAAGGCACCGTCCATTATGCGCGAAGATACCCGCAACTGGATCGCAATGGCTGAATATGATTTGGAAACAGCGCGTTATATGCTGGATTCCGGGCGGTATCTCTATGTCATTTTCCTTTGTCACCTTGCATTGGAAAAATTGCTCAAGGCGCATGTCTGTGAAGCAACTCAAAGCATGCCACCAAGGACTCATGATCTGATATACCTGGCGCGCTTGGCAAATCTATCATTACCGCCCAATCATCTTGAATTTATCGGAAAAATTAACGCTGTAAGTATCCTGGCCCGTTATCCGGTGGATTTACACCAATCTTTGCGGGATTACCCACGTCCGGTCGCCGAAGCCTATTATTCCCAAACCGTTCAGGTTTTTCAATGGCTCAAACAGCATCCGGCCTTAACCACATCCTAACGCGTTACCTCGAAACGCTGAATCAAATGGGGATTCGGGTCGAGCGCGTTTATCTTTACGGCTCACAGGCGCGGGGTGAGGCCCGTATTGGCAGTGATATTGACCTCATCGTTGTTTCTCCCGATTGGGCCGGTTATTCCCTGCGTGAGCGTCTCGAAATTCTAGGTGTGGCTGCGGCACGCATCCTGGAGCCGATTCAAGCCCAGGGGTTCACCCCGAACGAGATCGAGCAAGCGCAGGTTCCGCTTTTCTGGCGCCAAATTCTGCACGACCAGGCGGTTGAAGTTTACCCCCTGGCATCTTGAGGTGCACCCGTGGAGCATAACCCCTGCCCCGGCGCCGTCCACACCGGGGCAGGGGGTTTTGGGGTCTCAGTAGGGAATGGCGCTGATGCGCGCCAGTTTACTCAGGCGATGGGTGGCGATGATGCGCCGCACCGTGCCGGTCAAGCCGCGCATGCTTAGGCTCTCGGTGACGGCGCCATCGGGGAAGTACTGCACCCCGCGCAGTAGGTCGCCGTTGGTCACGCCAGTGGCGGCGAAGAAAACATCGTCCGAAGCGATCAGGTCATCCAGCGTCAAGACTTTGTCAAAGTCATACCCCAGTTCCTCACAGCGGGCGCGTTCCTCGGGGGTGCGGGCATAAAGTTTACCCTGCAGGTTGCCCCCGGCGGCGCGCAGAGCGGCGGCAGCGATGACCCCCTCAGGCGTGCCACCGATGCCCATCATCACATCAATGCCCGAGGAGGGGATGCAGGTCATCAGCGCCCCCGCCACATCCCCATCCGGGATGAGCGAGATGCGCGCGCCGACGCGCCGGATCTCGGCGATAAGCGCGGCATGGCGCGGGCGATCCAGCACCACCACGGTCAGGTTTTCCACCGGCACGCCCTTGGCTTTGGCAATGCGCCGCAGGTTCTCTTCCACCGGCGCCTCGATATCAATGACGTCCCGCGCCGCCGGACCGACCGCGATTTTATGCATATACACCGCCGGGCCGGGGTTGAACATCGTCCCGCGCGGCGCCAGCGCCACCACCGAGATGGCGTTGGGCAAGCCGTGGGCGGTGGGGCGGGTGCCGTCAATCGGATCCACTGCAATATCCACCCGCGGGGGATCGCCGGTGCCCAGGCGTTCGCCATTGTAGAGCATGGGGGCTTGATCTTTCTCGCCCTCGCCGATCACGACCACACCGTCCATCTGGATGGTGTTGAGCATCAGGCGCATGGCATCCACGGCGGCGCGGTCGGCGGCTTCTTTATCGCCGCGACCCACGAAGCGCCCGGCAGCCAGCGCTGCGGCTTCGGTCACCCGCACCAGTTCCAAGGCCAGGTTGCGCGTCGGTCGGGTATCTCCGATCTCGCTGTGTAAGGGGATTTGGCTCATCGCGTTCCTCCGCTAAATGGGAAGTTGGGGTTATACGGATAACCACAAGCCGGTGATCAGGTAATACCCGATCACGGCGGCCCAAATCCACGAATCAATGCGATCGAGCACCCCCCCATGCCCCGGCAGAAGATGGCTGGCTTCCTTGACGCCGAACTGGCGCTTGAACATGCTTTCCCCCAGGTCGCCCAAGGGCGCAAACACCCCGATCATCACCCCCAGCACCAGCCCCTGCGAAAGGTGTAATTCGGGGTAGCGCAGGCGCCACAGCCAGGCCAGGAGCAGCCCGCTCAAAATGGCAAACACCACCCCTGCCAGGTAGCCCTCCCAGGTCTTGTTGGGGCTGATGGCGGGGGCAAGTTTGTGTTGGCCGAAGCGCCGTCCGATGAGGAACGCCGCCGAGTCGGCAATCCCGATGATGGGGATGACCAGGAGCAACCACCATAAGCCCTGGGGTAGGGCGCGCAGCGAGATGAGGTAACTGCCCAGCCAGCCGATATACAGCAACCCCCCCAGGGTGATGGCGAAATCAACGCCCTGGGCGGTGCGCGTGGCGGCCATTGCCCCCATGTGCGCCAGCATGGTCACCAGGATCAATGCCGAGAGGATGAGGTGGCTGTGATCGAACCCCCAGGCGGCGCGGCTGAGGACGAGGATGGCCACGCCCGGCAGGAGCACGCCGGCCAGGGGGGCGAACCCGCCGCGGCGAAAGATGCGCCAGTATTCCCAGGCTGCCACCACCAGGATCAGCGTAATGAAGGCAGCATACGCCCAGCCGCCCAGCACGGCAAAGGTCACGCCAACGGGGATCAGGACGATGATGACCAGGAGGCGCTGGGCGAGCATGCCATCAGACCTCGGTGCAGCATTCATTCGGTGAAAGGCGCCCGAAACGACGTTCGCGGCGGCTGTAATCCATCAGGGCTTTGAGCAGTTCCTCACGGTCAAAATCTGGCCACAGGGTGGGGGTAACGTACCATTCCGCGTAGGCGGCCTGCCAGATCAGGAAGTTGCTGATGCGCATCTCGCCCGAGGTGCGGATGATCAGGTCGGGATCGGGGATGCCGGCGGTGAAAAGGTAGCGGCTGACCAGTTCATCAGTGACCTCTTCCGGCTTGACGCCATCCTGGATCATCTTGCGGATGGCGCAGACGATCTCATCGCGCCCGCCGTAGTTCCAGGCGATGTTAAGGATGAGACGGTCGTTGTGTTTGGTCAACTCCACCGCGTATTTGACCTTCTCGACCAGGGTGGGGTTGAGGCGCTCCAGGCGGCCAATGTGTTGCAGGCGCACCCCCTCGCGGTGGAGTTCATCCAGTTCTTTATCAATCACCTCTTCGAGGATGGCCATCAGCCCGTTGACCTCTTCCTGCGGGCGGCCCCAGTTCTCGGTGGAAAAGGCGTAGATGGTCAGGTACTTGATGTTAAATTCGACGCAGGCCCGGATGATGCGGCGCAGATTTTCGGTGCCGGCGCGATGGCCGGCCAGGCGGGGCAAGCCGCGCTGACGTGCCCAGCGTCCGTTACCGTCCATGATAATGGCGATGTGGGTGGGAACTTTGGTCAGTTCTGCAACCGTAGCCGGGGCGGGGGTGGCGGTCATAGGCTCAGAATTCCAGGATTTCTTTCTCTTTTCGCGCACCAATGGTATCTACTTCTCCAATCATTCGGTCGGTTAGTTTCTGTAATTCCTCTTCGCCTTTTTTGAGGTCATCTTCCGAGATCAGTTTTTCCTTTTCAAATTCGCGCAGGTCTTTCATCACGTCGCGGCGGATGTTGCGGATGGCCACGCGGGCTTCTTCCAGGCGGGCATGCACCATTTTGACCAATTCGCGCCGCCGCTCCTCGGTTAGCGGGGGGAGCACCAGGCGCATCGTTTTGCCATCGTTGGAAGGGGTCAGCCCGAGCGGCGAGGCGATGATGGCCTTTTCAATGGCGCGCAGGGTGGAAGGATCGAAGGGCTTGATCAGCAGGGTGCGCGGGTCGGGGACACTGATGGCGGCCAGTTGCATCAGGGGGGTGGGCACGCCGTAGTACTCCACGGGGATCTTCTCGATCAGCGCAGGGGTGGCGCGACCGGTGCGAATGCCGGCGAGGTCTTCTTCCAGCGTTTGCAAGGCGCCCTTCATGCGGGTCTCGGCTTCTTTGAGTGCGTCCTTTATCATAGGCCAGGCCTCCTTCCGTTGGCAACGTAGGGTCATATGCCCTGGACGGGCACGGTCGTCGCTCTGCCCTGGGGCGAGGGACACAACGCCCATCGCTCCGCCAAAGGCAGAGGCGTGATTAAAGCATACCTTAAAATTGCGAATTGCGCCATGATTCAGTCACGCCTTATGAGGCTACTGGAAAAAGTCTCGTCTTTAGAATCAAGGCGCGGGAAGAATCCATTCTAGTTCAATCTCATCCCGGATAGGGATGCCGTTTTCTCCTACTAAAGGAATCTGGGGTTTAATGTGCCGTGCGCGGGTAACTGCGTCGGGATAGACGGCTCTGAGCCTAAAACCGCGTTTTTGGTAGAAATGCAGTGCAGCGAGGTTATCGTTCGTGGTGATGAGCCATAATCGGCGACAACCGAGGTTTTGAGCCATCTCCTGCACCGCGGCGAGCAGTGCAGTGCCAATCCCGTGCCCGGGACGCAGGCTATCCAGTGTCACAATTTCGCATTGGTCACCGACGAGGTGATATGTGATCACCCCCACCCACATATCCCCTTCGAGAGCCAGGAAACCCGGTAGCGTCGAGGGCTGGAAAGGGGTCCCGTGGACCACAATAAGATCTGCCCCCCAATAGGTGCGCATAAAATCGGCCAGAGTGGTCCGATCCTGAGGTTGAATAGGACGAATCCGAAAGTTCATTTTCTCAGCCCGGCGCTGAGAGCCTGAAAGGGGCCCAGAATTCCGGCTCACCCCTGGCGGAGCAATTCTTCCAGGATCTGGCGTGCCAGGGTAGGGTCGGCTTTGCCACGCATCTTCTTCATCACCTGGCCGACAAACCAGGCGATCAGCGTAACCTTGCCCTTGCGGTAGGTCTCCACCTCGGTGGGGTTCTCGGCGATCACCTCGCGGCATACGGCGCGGATGGCCTCGGCATCGCTGACCTTGGCCAACCCTTCGGCTGCGACGATCTCGCGCGGTGGGCGCCCGCTCTCTTCCACTTTCTGCAAGAGGGCTTTGGCGGTTGAGGTGTTGATGGTGCCGGCGTCGGCCAGTTTGAGGATCTCGGCCAGGTAAGCCGGGGTGAGGCGCAGGTCGGCGGCGCTCTTACCACTCTCGTTGAGCATGCGCAGGATGTCGTTCATCAGGTAGTTCGAGACCTTCTTGGGGTCGCCGCCGTAAGCCTGCACCGCCTGCTCAAAGTAATCCGAGAGCGCCCGTTCGCCGGTCAGGATTTCGGCATCGTACTCGGGCAGGCCGTAGGCTTCGATGAAGCGCTGGCGGCGTTCGAGCGGGAGTTCCACCCGCTGGGCCAGGATAGCCGCTTTCCACTCTGCATCAATGCGCAGGGGGAGCAGGTCGGGTTCTTTGAAGTAGCGGTAATCGGCTTCGGTCTCTTTGGACCGCATCTTGCGCAGGACGCCGGCGTCCTCATCCCATTCCAGCGTCCAGGCTTCGATGGTGCGCCCGGCCTCCACTTCGCGGATCTGGCGTTCGATCTCGTGCTGGATGGCATCGCGCACGTTCTCAATCGAATTGACGTTCTTGATCTCGGTCTTGGGGTTGAAATAATCCGCGCCTTTAGGACGGATGGAGACGTTGGCATCGCAGCGCAGGTGCCCCTTCTCCATATCTGCTTCGGAGATGCCCAGCCAGCGCAGCAACTGGCGCAGGCGGATGAGGTACTGCGCGGCCTCATCCGCGGAGCGTAAATCCGGCCCGGTTACCATCTCCACCAGCGGCACGCCGCAGCGGTTGAAATCAATCCAGCGCCGCCCGTTGACGTTTTTGGTCTTGCCGGCATCTTCCTCGATATGCAGTTTGATGATGTTGACGCGGCGCACGTAGGCCGGGCGCTCAGGGGTGGCCGGCATGGGGATATCTATGTAGCCTCCGGACGCCAGGGGACGGTCATACTGCGAGATCTGATACCCCTTGGGCAGGTCGGGGTAAAAGTAGTTCTTGCGGTCGAAGAAAGAGACCTCGTTGATCTCGGCGTGCATGGCCAGGGCGAGCAAGGCGGCCTTCTCCACTGCGGCACGGTTGAGCACCGGGAGCACGCCGGGTAGGCCGGTGCACACCGGGCAGATGTTGGTATTGGGCGGGTCGTTCCACGAATCCGCCTTGCAAGCACAAAAAATCTTGGTCAGCGTGTTCAGTTGGATGTGGGTCTCCAGGCCGATAATCGCCTCGTAGTCGGTCATGCGTGCGAACCTCCGGATGCAGACGGGGAAATGGTCAGGCGTTGACGCAGCCAGCGCCCCAGGCCGGGCAGGGTGACCTCATGCCCTTGCGCCAGGCGCAGGCCGGCCCACAGTCCCAAAATCACGTAGATGAAAGAAAATCCCAACCCAGCGAGCCCTAGCACTCCCAAAGGGAGGAGGAAAAAAGGCGCCAGGGGCGCGGCGGCGCGCTCCACCAGCGCCAGGATGAGCATCAGCGGGAATACGGTCACCATGATCATCAGGCTGGCCAGAAACAACAGCAGGTCGCCAACGCCCTGATAGATGAGCGATTGCAGGGCGTGGAAGTGCAGCAGCGGCGAGCGGTCTTTCTGGGTCAGCCAGACGATGAGCGGCAGCAGCCAGCCGCAGAGGTTGATCAGCACGCCGCCGTACGTCAGCGCGGCCATCCAGCGTGCCTCGCGTTCGGGGTCGAGCGCCGCGGACTCACCTTCGGCGCGCAAGGCGCGCTCCATATGCGCGCCAAGCAATGGATAACGCACGTCCTGCCCGCTCAGGCACAGGATGGCGGCGATCACTCCGCCCAGCGTCAGCAGCCCCCAGACGGCGGCCAAACTGACCAGGCCGAACGCCGAGGCGAGCACGAAGAGCACGCTGCTGACGTCCTGAGAGATGAGGGATGAGAGCAAGAGCAGAACTACGGCCTCGCCGACGTAAAGCACACCCACCCCCAGCCCTACCACCCCCAGGATCAACAGTTGCAGCACCTGGTAGGTGAGCGCTTGCAGGGACTGGAACGAGAGGTAATCCCCGCGGCGCGGGTGTGCCGCCCACAGCGCCGTGGGCACCAGCAGTCCCCAGCCTGGGAGCAGGACGGCAGCATGGGCCAGGGCGGCTAAAAGGCGGTCAGGACCGGTGGTTGGGGCAAGGGATAGGCGCTTCATGGAGATTTTCCGCAACTCCCCCCCGAGACACTAGGACGCTGCCAGGTGCTGCAGCACCTCGGGGCGCGCTTGCCGCCAGGGGGCGTCTTCGGTGGCGCGCTCGAAGGCGCGAGCAATGCGTAAGAGCAGCGCCTCGCTGAAATCGGGGCCGAGGAATTGAATGCCGATGGGCAGCCCCTCATGATCCAGCCCGGCCGGGATGGAGATGCCGGGGATTCCGGCGTGGTTGGCCGGGACGGTCAGCTGATCGGCGTACTGCATCAGCACCGAATCACCGTACACGGCGCCCAGGGGGAAGGCCGTGGTCGGTGTCGTCGGGGTGAGCAGGGCGTGCAGGCGATACTTACCGTGGGGGTCAAAGGCTTGCTCAAAATCGCGGCGGATGAGCGTGCGCACGCGCAGGGCGCGCTGGTAATACTGCGCGCTGTATTGAGCGGCGCTGACGTACATGCCCATCAGAATGCGCAGTTTGGGCTGCAGGCCGAAGCCCTCGTTGCGCGTCTTGCGATACATCTCGTGCAGGTCCTGCACCGGTTGCGGGGTGCGGTAGCCGTATTTGACGCCATCGTAACGGTGCAGGTTCGAGGCGGCTTCGACGCGGCTGATGACGAAGTAAGCCGGAATGCCGTAGCGGGTGTTGGGCATGGGCACGTCTTCGATGATTTCGGCGCCCAGGTCGGCCAGGACGTCGGCAGCACGGCGCACCGCATCGGCGATCTCGGCCGGAATAGGCTGCTGGTCGTATTCCCCGCGCTCGGGATCAGGGAAGGTGATGCGGAAGTAATCCGGCGATAGGCCAATGCGCAGTCCCTTCACGCCCTCTTCCAACGCGGCCAGATAATCCGGGACGGGCAGGTTGGCGGCGGTGCTGTCGTGGGGATCGGGGCCGGCGATGGCTTGGAGCATCAGCGCGGCGTCGGTGACGTTGCGGGCGATGGGGCCGGGACAGTCCAGCGAGGAACCGAAGGCGATCAGCCCGTAGCGCGAAACGCGCCCGTAGGTGGGCTTGACCCCCACCACACCGCAGAAGGCCGCCGGCTGGCGGATGGAGCCGGCGGTATCGGTGCCAAGCGAGAGTGGAGCCTCGCCGGCGGCGACGCTGGCCGTGCTCCCACCGGACGAGCCGCCCGGCACGCGGTCCAGTTTCCACGGGTTGCGCGGGGTAGGGCGGAAGGCTGATGATTCGTTCGATGAGCCGTAGGTGAATTCATCCAGGTTGACCTTACCCAGCATGATCGCGCCGGCGGCTTCCATCCGCGCCACGGGGGTGGCGGTGTAGGGGGCCACGAAATTGGCCAGGATGCGCGAAGCGGCGGTCGAGGGCGTGCCCTGGACACAGAAGATATCCTTGACGGTGAAGGGGATGCCAGCCAGGGGCCCGAGGGCCTCGCCGGCAGCCAGGCGGCGATCCACCGCCTCGGCCTGGGCGCGGGCGCGTTCGGCGGTCAGGGTGATGAAAGCATGTACGCGCTCGGCGTCCTCGGGCAGGGGGTCGCCTGGCTCCAACGCGCCGGGGCGTCCATCCACCCGGGCAATGCGCTGCAGGCAGGATTCGAGAATCTCCACGGCAGAAACGCGCCCCTGGCGCAGCAACAGGCTGAGTTCATGAGCCGATAAGTCGCACAGTTCCATGGGTCCTCATTATTCCAGCGTGGTGTGGGGGATATCAGGGACGACGACGTAGCCTTCCTCGACCTGTGGCGCCTGGTTGAGGATATCGGCGGTATTGGGGAAGGGCTGCCAGTCGTCCGCGCGCAAGGGCGGGCAGATTTCGGGGGGGTAAGGCACGCCGTGCGAGGTGATCGGCACGTCGGCATCCAGGGGGATAGCTTCCAGTTCGTGAATGGCGCCTAACTGATGGTTGAGTTCGCGGCGCAGGTAGTCAGCCTGGGCTTCGTCCAACTCCAGCGCTGCCAAGTGCACCAGATGGGCAAAGGTGTCGCGATCAATCTCTTCTGCCGGCATAGGATTCCTCGTCAATCTTCGGGTCTAGGATGTTCACAGGCACAATTCTACCTTAATGCCCGGGTTGGCGCTTTGTTTCACCCCAAAACAAGAATCGGGCTCATGGGGTCATTTCTTCGGTAGGAATAGGGGTGGCCGAGGGAATGGGCGTATCGGTAGGAATGGGGGTGATAGTCGGCGTGCGGGTGGGGGTGCGGGTGACGGTCGGCGTGCGGGTGGGGGTCAGGGTAGGGGTTGGCGTGGGGATGAAAAAAGGGGTATAGGTGGGGGGAAGGGTTGAGGTCGGGCGCGGGGTGGGCGTTTCGAAGCCCAGCGGCGGTGTTGACGTCCAGGTGGGGGGCAACTGGCGCAGGGTGGGGGTGCTGGTGGGGAGCTCCAGGCGCGGCGGCAGGGTCGGCGGCGGAAACGGGTTCAGCGGCGTGTAGGGGTTGAGGAAGATCAGGATGAAGATTAAAACCACCCCCAGGGTCGCCAACAGGGCGAGCAGGGTAAGCAGATTCCAGAGATTATCGCGCATGGTGGCGGGACTCCCTCACAGCCAGGGTCACAGTCGTGCGCGGAATGTGCTCGGCAGGGTCAATGTCAGTATATCCGAGATTGAGATCCTGTCAAGCAATGAAAGCCGCGCCTGCCAGGGGGATCTACAAAAGTGGCTCGTGTTGAAAATTCCCCGCGGAGGCGCTTTGCATTCGGGTAATGCCTATGCTATACTCGTTTTTGAAACCCCCCGAATCACCTAGATGGAGAGGAGCGACCATGCAGAATACCGTCCGCGACTGGATGAATGACCTCGTCGTCTTTGTGGATCCAGACGCCACCGTCACCGAGGCGCTTAAACTGATGCGCCGCCGCTACGTCAACAGCCTGATTGTGCGCAAGACCGAAACCAACCCCGAGTACGGCATTGTGACTTCGATTGACGTCTGCGACAAAATCGTCGCTCACGGGCGCAACCCCTCCGAACTCAAGGTGCGCGAGATCATGAGCAGCCCTCTGATCACCGTCCCGAAGGACGCCACGGTCGAAGAATGCGCCAAACTGATGTTGGAAAAGCGCATCCATCATCTTCCGGTGGCCGACGAACACGGGAACATCGTGGGCATGATCTCGGCGACCGACTTCCTGTTCATCGCTGAAACGATGGGGCATGGCGGCGGCGACCGGTCTTTCTCTTGAACCAACCAGCGGTGCCTAATCCATTTGGGCCGGGGTGGGCGAATTGCCATAACCCCGGCACGTCGTTTATAATCCGGGCGTAATGAGATACAACCATTGGTTTTATTTAATCCTGATGATGACATTATGGGGGGCGTTGTGGGCATCCCCATTTCCTGCCCACGCCCAGGCCGGCAGTGCCCAGGCGCTGATTGACCTGGTCAACCAGATTCGCACTGCCAACGGCCTGCCCGCGCTCATCGTGGATCCGATCCTGATGGCTACGGCGCAAGCCACCGCGGAAACGATGGCCAGCAGCGGCACCTGTGCCCATATCGGCAACGTCAGCGGACGGGTAGCGGCAGCTGGTTATGGCGGCGGGGCAACCGTCTTCGCCACCGAGAACATCGCGTGCGGCTATAACCGCACCGTGGAACAAGTCGTTTATCAGGATTGGGCGGATGCCACCCACATGCTGCCAATGACCCAGGCCAACTACGTCCATGTGGGGGCAGGGGTGGTCGAGAGCGGGGATGGGCGCGTTTACTACGTGCTCCACGCGGCCTATTTTGCCGGTGCGGCGGCGGGGTACACCCCGCGCGCGCCCGTGGCAGGCACAGCGGCGGTGACCACCCCCCAGATCATCATTCCGGTGCAGACGGCGACCCCCCAGAGCGATGGCTCCATTGTACACAAGGTGCAGCCGGGGCAGTCTTTGTGGAGCATTGCCATTGCCTATGGGGTGAAGATCGCGGATCTGATCGCGCTTAACCATCTGGCGCCCACGCCGGTGCTGTGGGCAGGGCAGGATTTGATCGTGCGCCCCTCGTTTACGCCTACCCTCTCGCCCACGGTCACCCCAACCGTGCCGCCGCCCACGCGCACCCCGACCCCCACCCCCACGCCACGCACACCCACTCCCACCCGCACCATCACCCCCACCCCTACGGTCACTCCGCGCCCATGGCTGCCGGCACAGGTGCTGCGCGACCCCGAACAGCGCCGTTACCTCGGCTGGGGCTTATTGATCCTCAGCGTGGTGGGTTTGACGGTCGTGGTGGTGGCCGGTTTTCGCGGGCGCAAGTAGCGCCTAGCCACTGACCCGACGGAAGACAGCCAGGGCGCGCGCCCGCGCTAGCGCATGATCCACCAGCGGGGCGGGGTAGTCGTGCCCAATGCGCACCCCAAAGCGGCGTTGCACCTCCAGCGGCATTTGCCAGGGGGCGTGCAGATATTCGGTCGGGAGCGCTGCCAGTTCGGGTACCCAGCGGCGGATGAAGTGCCCCTCAGGGTCGAATTGGCGGCTTTGCAGGACGGGATTGAAAATGCGAAAATACGGCGCGGCATCGGTGCCGGTGCCGGCGGCCCACTGCCAGCCGCCGTTGTTGGCGGCGATGTCGCCATCCACCAGGTGCTGCATGAACCAGCGCTCCCCCTCCTGCCAGTTAATCAGCAGATCTTTGACCAGGAATGATGCCACGATCATGCGCCCGCGGTTGTGCATCCAGCCCTCGTGCTGCAACTGACGCATGCAGGCATCCACGATGGGGTAGCCGGTGCGCCCTTCCTGCCAGGCGCGCAAGTCTTCGGGGGCAGTGCGCCAGGGCAGGTCGCGATAGGCCGGGCGGAAGGCCGTTTTTACCACCTGGGGAAAGTGATAGAGGATGCTGTGGTAGAACTCGCGCCAGATCAGTTCGTTGATGAAGGTCTCCACGCCGCGCCGCGCCGCGGGATGGGCAGCTTGGGTCAGGGCATTACGCGCCGCCTGTACCACCTGGCGCGCCGAGAGCAGGCCGAAGCGCAGGTAGGGTGAGAGGCGCGAGGTGCCGTCCAGGTCAAGGCGATTGCGCGCCACGGCATAGTCATACACGGCGGCGGCGAGAAATTCTTGCAGGCGGGCCTGGGCGGCGGCCTCACCGGCGGGGAACGCCGGGGGTGGAGGCATCTCCGGCAGGGGATCGCCCGGCAGGCGGGGCACCGGCGGCCAGGGGGTGGGAATGGAAAGTCCTGCGTCGGCCGAGGGCAAGGGGAGCGCCTTCCAGGCCCGGCTGAACGGGGTGAAGACGGTATAGGGGGTGCCGTCGGGCTTGCGCACACTATCCGGGTGGTGCACCGTCAACCCCAGGACGTGCACCAGGGGCAGGTCGCGGGCCACACGGGCATCGCGACGGCGGGCATAGGGGGTGTAGTCTTCCTCGGCGTAGATGCGGGTGGCACCGCTCTCGGCCAGCACCTGGCGCAGGACGGCTAAGGGGTCGCCGCGGCGCACAAGCAGGTACGCCCCGCGCGCTTCCAGGGCTGCAGCCAGGTCGTGCAGGCTGGCGCTCAAAAAGCCCCCGCGTTGGGGCGCGGTGAAGCGGTTGTGCAGCAGGTGGGGGTCAAGGATGAACAGGGGCAGAGGCGCAAAGCCATCGCGCAGGGCGGCATTCAGCGCGGCATTCGCGTGGAGACGTAGGTCGCGCCGGATCCACCAGATGGCGAGAGGCATCCAGACCTCCGTTGGGGGCGGCTTTAGGTGGGCAAGGGGCTGCCGTAAAGTTTGCGGTGCACCACGCTCAACGCGCGCACCTGCTCGGCGGCATGGTAAGACGAGCGCACCAGCGGGCCGCTTTCCACCCACTTGAAGCCAATGGCCAGGCCAAAGGCTTTGAGTTCGGCAAATTCCTCCGGGGTGTAGTAGCGGGCAATCGGCAGGTGGTGACGGCTGGGTTGCAGGTATTGGCCAATGGTGAGAATATCCACACCCCACGAACGCAGATCTTCCATCACCGCTTTCACTTCATCCATGGTCTCACCCAGCCCGACCATGATCCCCGATTTGGTCAGCACGTCGGGATCCATGGCCTTGGCATTGGAGAGGGTCGCCCGCGCCCATTCATAGCGATCCTGAGGCTGAACCAATTTGAACAGGCGTGGTACGGTCTCGACGTTGTGGTTGAGAATCTCGGGGCGGGCTTCCATGACGATGCGCAGCGCCTCGGCACTGCCCTTGAAATCGGGGATGAGCACCTCGATGGAACAGCCGGGGTGAATCTCGCGGATGCGGCGGATGACCATGGCGAAGATGGGGGCACCGCCGTCACGGCGGTCATCGCGGTTGACGCTGGTGATGACGGCGTGCTGCAGGTTCATCGCCTTGACCGCCTGGGCGACGCGCTCCGGCTCCAGAAAATCCAGGGCACTTGGGCGGCCATGTTTGATATCGCAAAAGCCGCAGGTGCGGGTGCAGACATCGCCCATCATCAGGAAGGTGGCGGTGCCGGCCCCCCAGCACTCACCCATATTGGGGCAGGCGGCTTCTTCACACACCGTGTGCAGCGCCTTCTGGCGCATCAGTTTCTGCAACCATTCATACGTCTCGCCGCTGGGGGCGCGCACGCGGATCCATTCCGGGCGGCGGCGCGGCGTGGTATCCAGGGTTTGGGGATCAACGCGTTGGCGGGTGGCTTCGTTTGGCATAAACGTCACTCCTTGCCCCCGATTATACATGATTCGCGCCGGGATGGCGGGCGTTGTCACACCTGTTTTCGGAGCAATGAGGTTGGAAAAAGAAGAGGCAAATATAACGGCAACCCCTTTTGTGTTATGCCTTTGAAATTGCCCTGTTGCATATGATTATGGAAAGTCATAAAACGAAATTCCAAGACATGAACAGGGAAAGAATCGTTCTGTCTGAGTTGCCCTCACCGTCTCATCAGGTGCCCGCCGATCAGGATTCTTTTGTTCTTTGCAACAGAGCGAGTTATTTTGACATTTTTGGAAAAATTGGCTTTAGGGCTGGATAGAGTTGGTGGTAGATCTCATAGGCCTGACGATAAATTTCTCTCTCTTCCGCAATTGGTTGGATCCGGTCAGTTATCTTTATCACATCCGTGCAAGCAGCACGAACATCCGACCAATGGCCACAACCTACGGCTGCGAGTAGTGCGGCGCCATAGGCAGCTCCCTCGGTCGTATTGACCGTTACCAGTTCAATCTCTAGAACATTGGCCAAAATTTGGCGCCATAGAACACTCTTTGCCCCACCTCCAGAGACTCTCACTTGATTGATCTCACCCAAACCAGAGTTTTGAATCAGGGTTAGATTATCTTTCAAACCGAAAGCAACGCCTTCAAGCAATGCGCGTGTCATGTGACCTCGACCATGACGCACGGTTAATCCGATCCAGGCGCCTCGTGCCAAGGGATCAGGGTATGGAGTACGCTCACCTGTTAAATAGGGCATGAACTGCAATCCTTCACTCCCAGCAGGTATGTTTGTGGCTTCAGTGAGGAGATCATCAAAGCTCATGTGAGGAGCGAGATGATCTCGGTACCATTGTAAACTACCGGCCGCCGAAAGCATTACTCCCATGAGATGCCACATTCCCGGTACTGCATGACAAAAGGCATGGAGACGCCCCTCGGGTTCAATTAAAGCCGCAGGTGTGGAGGCAAAGACCACACCACTTGTTCCGACAGTGAGCGCAATGATTCCCGGTTCTACGGCTCCAACCCCCACGGCTTGCGCTGCTTGATCGCCGCCACCGGCCACCACCGGCGTACCGGCTCTCAACCCCGTGATTTCAGATGCTTCTTGGGTGATCTCGCCGGTAATTTCAGGACCTTCATAAGTGTTGGGAAACCAGTCAGGGGGAAGATCCAGTAATTCCAGAATTTCTCTCGACCAATCGCGTTTTGGTAAGTCGAAAAGAACCGTGCCAGAGCCATCTGCTTTATCCATGGCATAGTCTCCGGTCAATCGGTAGCGAATGTAATCTTTGGGCAAGAGTACGTGCCTTGCATTGCTATATATGTGGGGTTCGTTTTCTCGTACCCATAGGATCTTGGGAGCTGTGAAGCCGGTAAGCGCCACATTTCCGGTTATCTTGATGAAGCGCTCTTTACCCACACGCTGGTGAATCTCATCGCACTGGGGTTGGGTGCGTTGATCATTCCACAGGATTGCCGGTCTTAACACTTGTCCTTTTTCGCTCAGAAGAACTAACCCGTGCATTTGGCCGGTGAGTCCTATGGCGTCAACCTCTTGGCCAGCAATGTCGTTCTCCCGAAGTACCTGTCGAATGCTTGTTGAAACAGCATGCCACCATTCGCTGGGGTCTTGTTCTGACCAAAGCGGATGTGGGGATTGCAATGTATGCGGAGACGAAGCTGTGCCAACCACGGCTCCTTGATCATCCATGATGAGGGCTTTGCTGCTTGTCGTAGAAATATCCAGCCCTAAATAGTATCCCATGACCCTTCCTCCTCAGAGCAGATCCTCACTTTACTTCGACCGGGCAAAAATATTCACGTCGCTCAATCTTCCACGCTTCGTTTCCAATAATTTCAAATTCACCGCGTAGGCGAATATCTTCTGATGAACTGCCCACCATAACCTCAATGCGGCCAGGTTCCAGGACCAAACACAGGTCAGAGTTATAAAACGCCAGTTGGTTAACTGGCAGGTGGAATATAACGTGTTTACGCTCACCTGCTTCAAGGTTAATGCGTGCGTAACCTTTGAGTTCCTTTATTGGTCGTGGCAGGCTAGCGTACTCATCGCGAATGTAAAGTTGCACCACTTCATCACCCGGTTTTGAACCGCGATTGATCACATCCAGACTGATCTCAACGACCTGATTTGGAAGTACTTGGGTGGGCTGGATGTTAAGATTCTCATAGGTGAATGTGGTATAACTCAATCCATGGCCAAACGGAAAAAGCGGTTTAACCGTTTCATCCACATAATCCGTATGCCAATGAGAAGTTAGGGCAGAGGGCTTGCGATTATAAAACAAAGGTATTTGACCAGCCGAGCGCGGGAAAGTAATGGGTAACTTGCCACCCGGGTTATAGTCACCCAACAGCGCTTCGGCAATTGCCATTCCTCCTTCCTCGCCGGGCAACCAGGCCTGAAGGATGGCATTTGCCCGCTCGGCCAGTTCTGAAATGACATAGGGGCGCCCGGTGACTAAAACAACTACAACGGGTTTGCCAGTATCTAAAATGGCTCGGGCCAACTCATTCTGCACCCCCGGTAAAGAGAGCCAGGCGTTATCTCGTGTTTCCCCGGTTGTACAATTTGGTAAAAATCCGGACCGGTCTCCAAGAACCAAGACCACCGCATCTGCTTGCCGGGCAGCGCAAATTGCCTCTTCAAATCCGCTTGTATCTCGGCTCAGGTTATCACAGCCTTGCGCATAAATGATGCGAGTATCTGGTGACACCAAAGATTGCAACCCTTCTAGTATGGTATGAATCTTGGGATGGCCGATTTCATCTGTGGCTTCTAACGTGCCCTGTCGGGCCTCGATCAATTCTCGTTGAGCCCGATAAGAATAGTCGCCGAGAAGATTTCGTCCGCTATGGGCATTGGGCCCTATCACAGCCAGGGTATGTAGAGAACGATTTAGAGGTAATAATCCGTCATTCTTCAGAAGCACTAAACTGCTTCGCGCAAGACGGCGGGCTAAATTTTGATTTTCCGGGTTAAGGAAGACCTCTTCCGCTTTATCTTCATCAACGTAGGGGTTATCAAAAAGACCTAAATCAAATTTGGCCTGCAAATGACGGCGAACTGCCTGATCAATGGTCTCTTGATCAATCTCGCCAAGTTCTAGTGCCGTGCGCAAGGGATCACCATAGCAGACGGTAGTTGGGAGCTCAACATCAATGCCGGCTTTAATAGCCAAAACTGCCGCCCGGCGTAGGTCGGATGCTGCTTTGTGGTAGGTGTGGATCATCTGAATGGCTTCATAATCGGAGACCACCAGTCCCTTGAAGCCAAGTTCTTTACGTAGCAGGTCGGTGAGTAATCGCCTGGATGTCGCGATAACCTCTCCGTCTAATTCGGGGTAGGCGTTCATGATAGAGCCCAATTGCGCTTCCTCTATAGCCGCCTGAAAGGGAATGAGGAAAGAATCGTGTAACTCGTACCACCCCATATGAACGGGAGCGCAATTTAACCCTCCTTGGGACATGCTGTGACCGATAAAATGTTTCCCCGTAGCCAGCACCCCCTCACGAGGGGACTCACCCTGAAGACCCCGAATGTAGGCTACGCCGAAATGGGCTACCAGTGTTGGATCTTCACCGAAAGTTTCTTCTACTCGCCCCCAACGCGGATCACGAGCTAAGTCAAGCATGGGTGCCAAGCCCTGACGGGCACCAATGGCAAGTAATTGATGACGAATAACTCGAGCCATCTCCTCAACTAGAGAAGGCTGAAAAGTGCTGGCCAACCCGATAGATTGTGGGAACATTGTTCCGCCATAGACCATGGCACCACAACAAGTTTCTTCATGCATAATAGCCGGGATGCCAAGACGTGTTTGTTCAACCAAGAAACGTTGTAAACGATTAATGGCCTGAGCAATTTCACGAGGCGAGAGCGTCGAGGCACCACCTGGGCGAGTGATTTGTCCAATTCCATGTTGTAGGCGCCGACTCACCTTAACCATATCAAGGTGATCGCCGCTCATCAGTTCATACATCCAGCATGAAGTGAGTTGTGCCAGTTTCTCGTCCAACGTCATTTGTGCAAGAAGATCATCTATGCGTTGTTGTGCAGAGGCAATCATATAAACTCCTAGCGGACGCCTAGTAGAATTTCCATAGTTAGTTGATCGAGACGCTCATACTTTAATCCGCGTTTACCCAGAGCTTGGCGATCAAAAGCAAAACTGCTAAGGAAGGCCGCATTTTGAGGTGTGTATTTCTTCAGATAGGGCGTTAATGTCTCATCTTCAGCGTTTATCTCAGCAAGCAGGGCCTGGATTTCGGGGTCCGAATTCCACAGTTCGGCCTTTTCTTTGAGGATGAGATATGTACGCATGCATCCTCGGGCAAAATCTTTGACGCCTTCGTAATCTTCGGTACGATAGGCATGGGCATCAAAATGGCGGGGGCCGGAATATCCCACGTCTTCAAGGAATTTCACCAGGAAAAAGGCTGCTTTTAGATCTCTTGAGCCAAAACGGTAATCCTGATCGTAGCGGCCAGGGTATTGATCATTCAAATCAATGTGGAAGAGTTTTCCGGCTTCCCATGCCTGGGCTACTCCATGAAGAAAGTTAAGCCCGGCCATGTGCTCATGAGCAACTTCGGGATTGACCCCAACCATTTCAGGATGGTCCAAGGTGTTGATAAAAGCCAACATGTGTCCTGTGGTGGGAAAATAGATATCGCCTCGTGGCTCATTTGGTTTGGCTTCAAGAGCAAATTTGATCGTGTATTTCTTATCCAGAACATACTCACAAAGAAAATTGAGAGCATCCCGCATCCGTTGGATGGCAAGAGATGGGTTTTTTGTTGCATCCGATTCGGTGCCCTCACGACCACCCCAAAAGACATATATCTTTGCCCCGAATTCCACCCCCAGATCAATAGCACGCATCGTTTTCTGAAGCGCATAAGCCCGCACCTTTGGATCGTTGCTGGTGAAAGCACCATCCTTAAAAGCGGGATCACTAAATAGATTTGTGGTGGCCATTGGTACTTTGAGGCCTGTCGCTTCAAGGGCTTTACGAAACTCCTTTTTGATTGTTTCTGCCTCAGCAGGGGTTGCATCAATGGGAATGAGATCATTGTCATGGAAATTTACGCCGTAGGCACCGACTTCGGCAAGCAAATAGACGAGTTCTACGGGAGATAGCGGGTTACGCACCGGATGTCCAAACGGATCACGCCCCACATTGCCCACTGTCCAGAGACCAAAGGTGAAAAGGTGTTCGGGTTTGGGAGTATAGTCGCTCATAGTATCCTCCTTGGTTTTTACAGATGAATGACCAGTGAATCGAGATTCTTACGTAAGGAAAAAGGAACTTTATGGTTCCCAATTACCAATTCATACTCACCCGGAAAGCCAATGAGGACAAGTTGCCCTTTGGCATCTGTGGTCATTTGGGTGGGTGATAACCACCACTCCCCTTTTATCAACTTGAGCAAGGCCTCATAGGCAGGCTTCGGAGACATATCGCGGCGCAACAGCCCGGCGGGCGCATTGAGCCAACCTCCATCCGAGAAATCCCACCAAGTTATACTCTGGACATTAGGGTTGGAAACCAGCGTCTTATAGTGCAATACAACCTCTAACGCTTGACGTTCTTCTCCTTCCGATGTAGTCGACCATTTGTTGACTTGATAATCGTTCAAATCAACAATCTCCGGTGGCATGAGGTGACCGGAAACAAGGGTGATCTCAGTAAAGTGGATTGGTAATCCGAAGCGAGAGAAACGGTCCAGAATTTGCAAGGTTTTCTTTACCCCCCAGTAACCCTGATGCATATGGGATTGAATACCTATCGCATCAATGGATATCCCTGCTGCCAAACATTCTTCAATCAATATTTCATAAGCGGATGAGATATCAAAATCATTGATGAGTAGAATGGCTTTAGGATTGGCCTCGCGCGCAGCGTCGAAAGTGGCGCGGATAAGGCTGATCCGCCCTAGCGCTTTGCAAATTCGCGTGATGCCGTTATCATAGCGGTTATAGATGGGCATAATAACCGGCTCGTTGATGACATCCCAGACATCAATCAAGCCGGCAAAGTTGGTGATCTCGCGCTGGATGCGCCTTAAAAGGGTTTGCAAAATCTCCCGATTATCCAACTCCAGCAACCAATTGGGAGATAACGTGTGCCAGCATAAGGGGTGTCCCTTAACCGTACAACCGTGCTCTTTATACCATTGAACCAGATTTAGTAGACGTTGGGTCTGATGTGCGTACTGATTGCGTTGGGGTTCAATCTGAGCCCAATAGAATGGGAGTGTAACTTGATTGAAAATTTGCAAAAAATACTCGTTGCGCAATTCGGCCAGTTCTTTCTCTCGACCCTCAAGTTCACCGTTTACCCACGCTAAGGCAATATCACCCCAGTTGGCTCCAAACAACAATTCATGGCGCTTTTGCTGTACTAAAACGTTCTGATGCGCCACAAGTGCACCATCATGTACAAGGGTGAGCGTTACCGTAACAACTCTGTTGCTTTGAATCGCCGCGTCTAATTCTTCATGCACGGTGTATTTCCTTTCAAACGTCTTAATAAATGCGAAAACTGCCACTCACATGCAACAAAGCCAGTAGATAGAGCATACCATCGTAATAGCGCCATTTCCCTGTTGGAATGTCGGCATTCCATAGCGCTTCAATAAACGGTTCTCCTTTTTGAGGATTGGCAATCATGCCTGCCACTGCGGCCATCGCCACCAACCCTGTAGAATGCTCAGATGAGAGGGGGATGCCATCCAGAGTATATTGGTTGGGAAAGGTGTGAATTCCGTGTGAGGTTAGAAAATCCAACACTCGATTGGATTGCTCTATTTGCCACGGATCTACTCCAAACCAGGCATAATCTACGGCGACGTTAGCAAGAGTTCGCCACGCATCAAACCGAAAGTTCTCATGTTCGGGATCACTCACCGGTGACCCATCAAAGTTTGCATAATCGGGCATTAATCCTGTCTGAGGATGTGCTGCTTTATGAAAGAAACTACGGCTGGTCTGAGCTGCCTTATGCCAAAAATCGTTGTCTTGTGCTGCCCACCGTGCCCATAACTCGTAATAGAAAGGCAAATGGTAGGAGGGGTTGGTGAAAGTGGCATAACGACCGCTCGGTACAAAAACAACCTGTTTTGATTCGGCATCGAACATGCTTGTAGCGATACCGTTATCTTCTTTACTCTTGTGGAGCATGGTGTTGAGAATTTGCTGTGCTTCCTCGCGGTAATTGAAAATCCCCTCACCATTTCCCCAACGATTAGCAGCGAATAGCAATGCCATTACAAACCATTCTTCGCCATCTGATGCGGGATTAGAAGCCAATTTTTGCCCTTCGGGGGTGCAATGCCAAGCAAAGTAACCACGGAATGGGCCCTCAGATTGATACATATACGTTTTGGTCCATTTCCAGAGACGATCGAACTCTTCTTTATGGTTCAGTTGAACTGCGATCATCATTCCGTAGGACATTCCTTCCGTGCGCACATCCCCGTTGCCCACATCTAAGATGTAGACCATATCAGTGCCCACGGGATAGTAAATGCGCTCCGTCGAGTCATCGCCGTAAAACAACTGTTGCCAGGCTTTATTGATTTTGTATGCGACTTCTTCCTCTGACTTACCAAGATACTCTTGAAAGTAATCGCGATAAGCCTTGGTTTGGTAATAAGGAAAGGATGTGTGAGTTGGGGATGATGTGATCAAGTCACCTCTCGGGGGAGATAGAAGGGCTGAACAACCTGAAGATGCGAACAGCAACAAGAGGGAAAGCACCCCAAGAAAGTGATCTCTGGTGATAGATCGAAACCCAAATACAAAGGACTTGCTAACCTGAAACTTTAAGATTCGCTTAATGAGGTACATCATTTCATCCTTTGAGAGCGCCAGCAGTTAAACCAGTCACAATTTGGCGTTCGGCAAAGATATAGAAAACAACGGCAGGAATTGCCGACAGGGCTACAAAAGCGGCCACAAGCGATAAATCGGTACCGTATTGTCCTTGAAATTGCATGGTGCCCAAAGGCAGAGTCCACAAGGTGTCTTTGTCTACTAGCACCAATGGCACCAGCAGATCATTCCAACTGGCAACCAGCGTTAATGCCGCTACTGCTGAAAGCGCAGGGCGGGCCAACGGAAGCAAAATGTATAGAAGAAAAGTAAAGGGGTTACATCCATCAATGTAAGCCGCATCTTGGAGTTCAAAGGGGATCGAGGAGAAAAAATTGCGCAGGATCATGATGTTCCCCGAAAGTTGAAAAGCGGTTTGCACCAAAATAATTCCGGTTAAGGTATTGGTCAGTCCAATTTGGCGAATTACAAGAAACACAGGAAGGATGGCAACGGTGATAGGAAACATTAAGCCCAAGGTGAAATAATTGAAGAACCAGTCTTTCCCTCTGAAATTCAAACGGGCGAAAGCGAATGCGGCTAAACTACAGATGAGAAGCACCCCTATCGTTACTGAAAGCGACACATAGAGGCTGTTCAAGAGCATGATCCAAAAAATGCGCGTTCCCAATATTTTGATGTAGTTTTCCCAATAAGGTGGAATGGGAGGGATATAGGGCCGAGAATACATCTCGCCGCGCGTCTTAAGGCTGCCAAACACTAAAATAACGATAGGGGTAAGGATGGCAATTACTAGTATGGAAAGAATGAGATATTGCACCAGAAGGGAAATTTTTCGATTAAACGAGGCTCTCTGGAAGAAGGGAACAGTAGAGGTGTTCATCGAAATGGTCTCCTCAGCTATATTTGGGGCTGGGAATCAACTCAGGTAATCCTGTTGTTTGACGAGCCTCAGATAGGCCAATGAGAATACCAAAGAAATGAGTAGCATTACTATGGCAACCGCAGAGCCATATCCCAACCAGAAACGCACGAACCCATATCGGTACATATACGTTGCCATGACCTCACTTGCATTGACGGGGCCCCCTTTGGTCATTACCCATATAATGCCAAACTGTTGTAGTGCGCCCAACACAGAGAGATAGATTGATGTGCGTATTGTTCCCCACAGGAGGGGCAGAATAACAAACATGATCATTTGACGACCGTTTGCTCCATCTATGAGGGCGGCCTCTTCTATTTCCTTGGGAATGTTTTGTAAGCCGGCCATGTAAAGGAGCATGTGAAAGCCGAAATACTTCCAAGTCAGGACAGCGAAAATACAGCCCAAGACCTGGTTGGGATCGCCCAACCATCCTTGAGGTTTTATCCCCACTAATACCAACAAGGCATTGAACAACCCGCGATCGGGATCAGGGTTAAAGAGCCCCATCCACATAATCGCCGTGATTACTTCGGAAAACACGAACGGCATAAAAAAGATGGTGCGAAAAAGGCGGCGTCCGGGTAATTCTCGACCTACCATTAGGGCTACGGCCAGAGCCAGAGGTAACTGAATAACAAGCGATAGACCGACGAGGATAAGACCGTTTGAAACAGCCTTGATAAAGGCTTTGTCGGTCAAAATACGTTGATAGTTTTGGAAGCCAACATAATCAACCGCTGGTCCAAACCCTTTCCAGTTGAACAGGCTGTAGTAAAAGGATTGCCCAACGGGATACACGACAAGGATTGTAAAGAACACAAACGCAGGCAAAAGAAAAAGCAGCGCAGTGAACGTTATCCGGGAGCGGCGATAGGAAGAAAAAGGTGTGCGCAATATCCGGTAACGAGTGCTGATGGGAATCTGCATCAGATTTCTCCCTAAAGGTAACTCAATAAGCGGGAGGTGGGAAGTAGGGGTTCACAAAGACCCCATCTTCCCACCTAGCTAACTTGGCTACTTCATTTCCTGCGTGAAGGAATCGGCAATGGCTTGGGCGGCTTGTTCGGGCGTCATTGTACTGGCTAAGAGCGCCTGAACAGAGTCATTGACAACAGATCCTGTGGCGGGCGGCAGGAATTGATCATAGTATAATTGGAAATACTTGGCGTTGGCCGCGCCTTTCTGGACCTGAATAAGGAGCGGATCTGAGAGGCCGGCCTCGCCACCTTTTACAACTGGGAGACAGAATCCAACCTGAGCGCACTGTATTTGCGATTCAGGTCGAGTTAGGTATTTGACAAAGTCAATGGCCTCGGGTGGAGCATTCTTACCAATGGCAAATCCGTTTCCACCTCCCAGAGCGTCGGAAGGATCTCCGGCACCACCTTCAACCATTGGGAAGGGGAACCACCCCAAAGCATCGCCGATGCCTTTCTTGTCTGGGCTGTTATCTCGGAAGGTTCCTGGTGCCCATTGCCCCATTAAATCCATAGCGGCTTTTCCGTTACCCATCAGAGTGGCTTCATCACCCCAGGTGGCGCCTAAAAAGCCGTCCTGGAAAGGTTGCAGGGCCGCCAGTTCCTGAAGTTTTCTCCCGGCTTCTACAAATGGTTCATCCGCAAAAGATCCCTGGCCGGAATATGCTTTATCAAAGGCTTCTTTACCCCCAAGGCGCACTGCAAGATACTCCCACCAAAAGGCAGCCGGCCATTTGTCACCAGCACCTAGGGCGATTGGAGTAATGCCCGCAGCTTTGAGCTTCTTCACATCTTCAAGTAATTCGCTCCAAGTTTTCGGTGGGGCCTCAATGCCGGCTTGAGAGAAGAGGGTCTTGTTGTACCAGAACCCAACCATCCCCATATCCCAGGGTACACCGTAATTCCTGCCTTCATAGGCATACACGGCCAGCGCGCCGGGTGAGAAAGTAGAGCGCCATGCACCGTTATCCGCATCTAAGTAGGAGGTAATGTCTTGGAGAAGGCCCGCCTTAGCATACTCGATCATGACGCCACCGCCCCAACTCTGGAAAATGTCAGGTGGATTTCCGGATTGCATGACGGTGGTCATCTTAGTCTTAAAAGCCTCATTTTCCATCACGGTGATTTGAATCTCAACGTTGGGATGAGCGGCCATATATTCGTCGGCTAGTTTTTGCCAGACCGCTTTCTGATCTTCGGCGGTGGTGATGTGCCACCACGTGATCACGACTTTCTTTCCCGACGTTGACGCCGATGATCCACTGGTGCTTTCCTGGGGTGGAGATTGGGTTGGAGCACTTTGGGGTGTTTGTGTGGCGGGTTGCACAGTCGTAGTTGGCCCGCATGCTGAAACCACCAACGCGACCAAGACCAACACGCAAGACAAAATTAGGATCTTGTGTTTCATGGTTTCTCCTTCCTGAGTTCGTTTGGAAATTGGGGCGTGAGATTCCACTCTTCTTCTTTAACTCCTTAACGCTTCTGCAATAAGACTCACCTCCTTTCCTGGACAAATGAAGGGATGTTCAATCGGCTTGCCGAGGTGGCTGACACGACTCTCGAATGATGAGTTTAGTGGGCAACTCGATGCGTTCTACCTTTTGCGCAGGGTTTTCCAGTAAATCCAGCAGCATTTGGGCTGCTAATCGCCCCATTTTTTCAAGGGGTTGCTGAACGGTGGTTAACGCGGGGCGGATAAGAGAAGCCTGTGGAATGTCGTCGAATCCCAGGACAGAAATATCATCGGGGATGCGCAATCCTCGATTACGGATGGCATCCATTGCCCCCATTGCCATTACATCATTAGAAGCAAAAATGGCGGTAGGGGGGTCGGGAAGATCCAAGAATGCTGAAGCCCCTGCGTAGCCATCAGGTTGGAAGAAGGTACCTTCATAGACTAGATTGGGGTCTTCAGGAATGTGGTAGGTGCGTAGCGCAGCGCGATAGCCAGCCAGACGATCTTGGGCGCACCCAAGGTCCATGGAACCCGTGATAAAACCAATGCGTCGGTGCCCCAATTTGATCAGGTATTCAGTTGCTTCATATGCTCCCTGCCAGTTTGTGGCCCCTACGGCCGGACAGTCTTGCCCGGTGCCCTGATGATCAATGAGCACAAAAGGAAAATTTCGTCGGGTAAGTGTACCAATGTAATCGGTCGGGTTACGCGGCAAGACCAATAAGAGACCATCTACCATCCCTGTGGCTAAATTCGCAACATAATTGGCTTCTTTGCTTGCTGTCCGATGGGTGGTATAAAGAATTAAATCAATGCCTCGCAACGTAAGTTCGGCGTCAATTCCACGAATGATTTCCCCAATATACCCTGTACCTAAATCAGGAACCAGCAAACCAATACAATTTGTTTTTCCCCCCGCCAAACTACGAGCCTGGCGATTGGCCACAAATCCCAATCGTTCCATAGCACTCAAAACCCGTGCGCGGGTTTCAGGTTTCACGTGAGCGCTATTATTGAGAACCCGCGAGACGGTGGCAAACGAAACCCCTGCTTCATTAGCCACATCTACGATAGTAACTTTATGATTCGGCACGGATGTATTTGTAAGCGTTTTCATAAAATCTGGTTTTTCTCCGCAAGTTGGGGGAAATAGCCATTATTTTTGCCTGTATTAGGGGATTGATGTGGAAAATAAAGCGGTTTTGGTATGAATGTTTTTGTAAGCGCTTTCACAGAAAATTATAGCAAATACAATAAAAAAGTCAATATATCTGGCTTGAAATTCCAGAATCTTTCGCCCATGCCCTTCTCAGATTCGGGACAAACGTCCTGCCAACTGCCTGACACCCTGGCTTTGACTTGCCCCATCGCCCTGGCTATACTTAATACTGCCTGAGCGGTTCAGGCGCACCCCAAATTTCCCCTGTCTCACAAAAGGAGGGCGTTGGTTTATGACCGCTGAAAGCACCTTTAAGTTGACCTATGCCACAATGTTCAACCCCCCTGAAGAACTGCATACCCGCTTCGAAGACGCACTGGCGCGCGTCAAGGCCAAATTGGGGCAAGAACACGGCATGATCATTGACGGTAAGGAGGTCTTCGCTGCTAAGAAGTTCGAAGACCGCAACCCCGCCAATACCGATATGGTGTTAGGCATCTTTCAACAGGGCACCGCAGAAGATGCCCAGGCTGCCCTGGCTGCTGCCCGCCGCGCCTTTCCGGCCTGGAGCCGCATGCCGTGGCAGGATCGCGTTGCCCTGATCCGCAAAGCCGCCGACCTGATTGACCAGCGCATCTACGAGATTGCGGCGGTGGTCTCGTTGGAAGTGGGTAAGAACCGCATGGAAGCGCTGGGCGATGTGGCCGAGACGGCGGATCTCTTCCGCTACGCCTGCGACCGCATGGAGGCCAACAACGGCTTTGTCGTTGAGATGGGGCGCGATCCGTTGGTGGGATTTGAGGCGCGCAACGTTTCGGTCTTGCGCCCCTACGGGGTGTGGCTGGTGATCAGCCCCTTCAACTTCCCCTGCGCGCTCACCGGTGGTCCGGCGGCAGCGGCTCTGGTGACCGGCAACACGGTGGTGATGAAGCCGGCCAGTGATACGCCCTGGAGCGTGCGCCTGATCGCCGAATGCCTGCGCGATGCCGGCCTGCCGGATGGGGTGATCAACTACGTCACTGGCCCGGGCAGCACCCTCGGACAGGCGCTGATTGACAGCCCCGAGGTGGACGGTATTACCTTCACCGGTTCCTATGATGTGGGCATGCACATCTACCGCTCGTTCGCCCAGGGGCGTTGGCCACGCCCGACCATCCTGGAGATGGGCGGCAAGAACCCGGCCATCGTCAGCCGCCACGCCAACCTGGAAGACGCTGCTGCGGGAATCGTGCGCTCAGCCTTTGGGCTGCAGGGGCAGAAGTGTTCCGCCTGCTCCCGCATCTACATTGAAGCCCCGGTGTACGATCAACTGGTTAACCGCCTGGTGGAATTGACCAACAAACTCAGCATCGGCGATCCGACCGAGCGCAAGAACTTCCTCGGCCCGGTGATCAACCGCAAATCCTACGCCGATTACCAGGCGTTCTGTGAGGAATTGAGCCAGGCTGGCACCATCCTGACCGGCGGCAAGGTGCTCACCGAGGGCGAGTATGCCAAGGGTTACTTCTGCGCGCCGACGCTGGTGGCCGACTTGCCGCTCAATCATCGCCTGTGGAAGTATGAGATGTTCTTGCCGATCAGCACCATTGCCAAGGTCGAATCGCTGGAAGAGGCGATGCGCCTGGCCAACGACGTGGATTACGGCCTGACCGCTGGCTTCTACGGCAGCGAGGAGGAGGCGCAGTGGTTCTTTGAGCATATTGAGGCCGGCGTGGTGTACGCCAACCGTCCCCAGGGTGCTACCACGGGCGCCTGGCCCGGTTTCCAGCCCTTCGGTGGGTGGAAGGGTTCCGGCTCCACCGGCAAGAACGCCGGCGGTGTGCACTACCTGCAACTCTACATGCACGAGCAATCACGTACCCTGATCCGTCGGCTCTGAGATGATGCGGGGGCTGTCCGCAGCAGGGCAGCCCCCCGTTTTGCCCGCCACTGGTGAAAAGTCGCCCTTTTTTCGGCGGTTATTACGGATAGAATTAGGGAGGGAATGGAATCTGCTCATGCCACGCGATAAACTGTGTTCGCTTTCTGAAGCCATTGCCGAATTCGTCCACGACGGCGATTGCGTTTATGCGGCCGGCTTTACCCATCTCATTCCCTTTGCCGCTGCCCATGAGATCATCCGCCAGGGACGGCGTAACCTGGTGCTGGCTCGGGCCACCCCCGATTTGATCTATGAGCAGATGGTCGCTGCCGGATGCGCCCGCAAATTGATCTTTTCCTACATGGGCAATCCCGGGGTGGGCTCGCTGCGCATCGTGCGCGCCGAGATTGAAGCCGGCAACCTGGAATGGGAGGAATACTCGCACTTTGGGATGATTTCCCGCCTGCACGCCGGTGCTGCCGGGCTGCCTTTCATGCCGATGAATCCCACCGCGGCAGGCGACTTGGAGCGCGTCAACCCCAACTATCGCCGCCTGCAAGACCCTTACACCGGGCGTGAGGTGGTGGTCGTGCCGCCGCTCAACCCGGATGTGGCCATCGTCCATGTCCAGCGCGCCGACCGCCATGGCAATGCGCACATCTGGGGTATCCTGGGGGAACAAAAGGAAGCCGCGTTTGCCGCCCGCCACGTCATCCTCACCGCGGAGGAAATTGTGGATGAAGCGGTTATCCGCTCCGATCCTAATCGCACCTTGATCCCGGAGTTTGTGGTGGATGCGGTGTGCCACGTCCCCTATTGTGCCCATCCCTCGTACACCCAGGGCTACTACGACCGCGATAATGCCTTCTACCTGGCTTGGGATCAACTCAGTGAGTCGCGCGCGGCGGTGCAAGCCTGGCTGGACGAATGGGTCTTTGGCGTTAAGGATCGCCAGGAATACTGGCAGAAATTGGGTGAGGAAACGCACCGCCGCCTGGCAGTGAAACCGCGCTGGTCTACCCCGATCAACTACGGAGATTACTGAGATGAGCCCCTACACCGCTGCTGAACTGATGACCATCAACGCCGCGCGCCTCTTGCGCGACCATGATGTCGTTTTCGTCGGGGTGGGGCTGCCCAACTTAGCCTGCAACCTGGCTCAACGCACCCATGCGCCCAATCTGGTGATGATTTATGAGGCCGGGGTGATCGGGGCACGACCCTCGCGCCTGCCCCTTTCCATCGGTGATCCCACCCTGGTCAGCGGCGCGGCGTTGGTGTGCAGCATGTACGAGATTTTCAGCCTTTACCTGCAACGCGGCCTGATTGATGTGGGCTTCCTGGGCGGGGCGCAGATTGACCGTTTTGGGAATATCAACGCCACCGTCATCGGGGATTACTTTCACCCCAAGGTGCGCTTGCCCGGTTCAGGCGGCTCGATGGAGATTGCGGCTTGGGCGAATCGGTGCTATATCATTACCCCGCACCAGAAGCGTCGCTTCCCGGAACGGGTGGATTTTTGCACCTCGGCGGGCTTTTTGAGCGGGCGCACAGAACGCCTCGCCCGTGGGGTGCGCGGGGGCGGGCCGCAAGCCGTGGTGACCGATTTGGGCATCCTGGAGCCGGATGAAAACGGCGAATTGATGCTCACCGCGCTGCACCCCGGCGCTACGGTTGAGCAGGTGCAGGCCAATACCGGTTGGCCGCTCAAGGTGGCTGCCAATCTGCGCCAGACCGAGCCGCCAACTGCGGAGGAACTACGCATCTTGCGCGAGGAACTGGATCCGCAGGGGATTTACATACGCTGATTCCGGCGGACAGAGCGGAGGAAACCATGGCCACCCAGCCCGTTAACGTGTTGATCACAGTTGCCTTTCCGGAGCCTCTGGTGACCATTTTGCGCGAGGTTTCCCCCCGGTTGCGGTTGACGGTGCATCCGGCGCGTCGTCCGGAGGACATTCCACCCGATTTGTGGGCACAGACCGAAGTGCTGTATACCGATTCGGTGCTTCCTGCGCCGGAGCAGGCCCCTAACCTGCGCTGGGTACAGGTTCATTACGCAGGCATGGATCATCTGCTCAATGCCCCGTTGGTGCAAAAGCCCGAGGTGCAATTCACCACCCTCAGCGGCGCCGCAGCCTCACAGGTGGCCGAGCACGCCGTGATGATGATGCTGGCCTTGGGGCATCATCTGCCCGAGGTGTTTGACCTGCAACGCCGCGCCGAGTGGCCCGGCGACCGCTGGGAGCGCCTGGCTCCCTTGGAATTGCGCGACAGCACGGTGGGGATTGTGGGATACGGCAGCGTGGGACGGGAGATCGCTCGCTTGCTCCATCCCTTTGGCGTGACCGTCCTGGCTACCAAGCGTGATGTGATGCACCCCGAGGATGAGGGTTACACCCGCCCCGGGCTGGGGGACCCTGGTGGCGATCTCTTCACCCGCTTGTATCCCATTCAGGCTTTGACCTCGATGCTGCGCGGGTGCGACTTTGTCGTCATCTGCCTGCCGTTGACGCCGGCAACGCGGGGCATCATCAATACCGAAGCCCTGGCGGCAATGAAGCGCACGGCCTACCTGGTAGATGTCAGCCGCGGTGGGGTGGTGGATACTGCAGCGTTGTTGGAGGCGTTGCAGGAACGGCGCATCGCCGGTGCCGCCCTGGATGTCTTTCCGGAAGAACCCCTGCCCGCCGATAGCCCCTTTTGGAAACTGCCCAATGTGATCATTACCCCCCACATTGCCGGTGTGAGTCGCTATTACCTGCAGCGGGCGGTGGAATTGTTTGCCGAAAACCTGCACCGTTACCTCGGTGGCGGTATTTTACTCAATCGTTACCAGGGACAACGGGGGTATTGAGGTTGTGGTGTGAGTGCGGGTGTGCGACGCATCGCGGTGGTCTTTTTTGACCTGGGTAATACGCTCATGTTCTATAGCGGCGATTTGAATGACGCCTTGAGCGCCGGTGCTCGGGCAATGGGGGATGTCCTGCGCGCCCGCGGGTACACGCTTGAGCCCCCTGCCATGTTCGAGCGAACGTTCCTGGAACGGCTGCATCAGTATTATGGCTGGCGCGACCAGGTGCTGATCGAGATCCCCACTGCCCGACTTTTGGACGAGGTGCTCCGAGGATGGGGAATTGAGGCGGCGCCGGCGCACCTGAGCGAGGCGCTGGCGGCATTCTATGCCCCTTCGGAGGCGTGTTGGCAGCCGGATGAGGAGGCCGTGCCCACGCTGGCGCACTTGCGGCGGGTTGGTTATCGCCTGGGGGTAATTTCCAATGCCGGGGATGCTGCGGATGTGCATTATCTGGTGGAAAAAGCCGGGCTGCAGCCCTATTTGGACGAGGTTATCGTATCGGCTGAGGTGGGGCGGCGCAAGCCACACCCGGACATTTTCACCCATGCCCTGCGTTGCTTTGGGGTTGAGGCGGCGCAGGCGGTGATGGTGGGTGATCTGCTGTGGGCGGACGTGTGGGGGGCGCAGCAGGTGGGTATGCGCGGGGTCTGGCTCACCCGCCACTTGGCGCCGGATGTCGTGCAGGTCACCCCGGTGTTGGTCCAGCCCGACGCCCGTCTTGAGCGCCTGAGCGCACTGCCGGCGCTGCTGGCGCAGTGGGACGAGGATCCGCCAGCCTAAAGCCCGCGCACCACGTCCGCGATGACCTCCAGCGCCTGGGTGACCAGCGCCAGATCGGCCTGGCTGCCCATGTGCCCTAAGCGGAAGACCTTACCCGCCAGCGGCCCGTAGGAACCGCCCACCACCAGTCCGCGCTGGCGGAAGCGCGCATCCAGTTCCGGCCAGGAAATACCCTCTGGCACAACCACGGCCGTCACGGTCGGTGCCGGTATAGCCTCCGGTCGCGGCAGCAGGCGCAGGCCCAGGTCTTGCAGGCGCTGGCGGCAGTAGGCCGCCACGTGTTCGTGACGGGCAAAGACGTTTGCCAGCCCCTCTTGGAGCAGCATATCCGTAGCGATTTTAAGCGTAGCCACCCCATGCCAGTTGGGGGTATAAGGGAACTCAAAGCGCGCTTGGGCGTGGCGGAAAGGCTTCAGGGCATCGTAGCCGGCGTAATCCACCTGGTCAATGATCTCCCAAGCCGTTTCGCTGACAGCCACAAAGGCCATCATCGGTGGGGCGGAGAGCACTTTCTGCGAACCGCCCAACGCCAGGTCAATCCCCCAGGCATCCACCTCCACGGGGGTCCCACCGATGCTGGAAACGGCATCTACGTAAAAGAGGGGTACGCCGTATTTGGCTTTGAGGCGTCCTACTTCAGCCAGCGGGTTGAGCGTGCCCGAGGGCGTCTCGCAGTGCACGGCGGTGATCATCTTGGGTTTGAATTCGATGATCGCGGCCTCGATTTCATCCCAGTTATTCAGCGTGGCGTCATAGGGCAGACCGATGATCTTAACCTCAGCCCCGATGGCCTGCGCCATCTCGGCGATGCCATAACCGAAGACGCCGGTCGCCAAGGCCAGCACCCGGTCACCCGGGCGCAGGGTGCTTTTGAGCGCCCCCCACAGCGCCAGCATCCCCTCCCCGGTTTGGATCACGATGCGGTTGCGGGTGGCGCACACCTGCTGCAGGTTGGCTTCGGTCTGGTTATAGAGATCGAGGAACTCGCGCTCCAGATCGCCGGAACCGTAATCTTTTTGCAGTGCGGCGAGCACCTGGGGCGGCACGCGTACCGGCCCCGGCACCATAGGAATGGGATACGTCTCCATCACTGCCTCCAGAGTTGCTCATTGTAGTCACGGGGTACGTGTTACCATAAGACCGGGTTGGTCTAAATGGGCTTCAAGGCGCAGACGCTTGAGCGCCAATGCGCAATAGGCCGGGTCAATCTCGATGCCAATGCCTTGGCGCGGTAACCGATGGTTGGTGGTTTCCAGTAATTTTACCAACGAAACTCCCGCTTTCGGCGCTCTGTTTTGCCTCGTTTTCATATCCTCTTAATCCGCTTGCGTCATAATTAGGGCTGTGAAGACCCGCTTACGCCGTTTTACCCAAAGCCCGACCTCGCGCCGTCACACATATCCTCGCTTTTGGGAAAAAGCCATCCCGGTCTTTCTTGTTCTGATCGGCGTGGCGATTCTGATTCTGCTGGGAGTCATCCTGGCCGTGGTGCTGGGGTGGTTGTAAATCAAATTTTTACTGGAGGCTGGTATGAACGTCTTCACTACCGTGTTACCGTTTCTTTCCAGTGCGGTCAGCCTGATCTTTGCCCTGTTGGTCTTGCGTCGCTTTGGGCGCAAACGCGGCGCGCATCATTTATTGTGGGGGATTGGCATGCTTTTTTATGCCATCGGCGGCTTCTGTGAGGGCTACTACGGCGCCCTGGGTTGGAACCCGTTGATCTTCCGTCTGTGGTATCTCTTCGGCGCGATGCTGGTGGCAGCCTGGCTGGGGCAGGGGACGGCCTATCTGTTGATCCGCCGCCGTGGTGTTGCGCACGCCTTGATGGCGCTTCTCCTGCTGGGTTCGATTTACGGCGCGGTGCGCGTCTTTGGCGCCGAACTCGACCCGGCGCTCATGTCGGGCGGGCTGCACACCGCGAGCGAATTGAGTGGGCGCGCCATCGTCACCCCCGGCGTACGCACACTCACGCCTTTCTTTAATCTTTATGGGACGGTGCTCCTGGTGGGGGGAGCAGCCTATTCGGCCTGGCTCTTTTGGCGCAAGCGCGTGCTGCTCCATCGCACCATCGGCAATGTGCTGATCGCCATCGGCGCCCTGCTGCCTGCTTTTGGTGGCACCTTCAGCCGCCTGGGCATCCCCGGTGCGCTTTACATCAGCGAATTCCTGGGCGCAGTGTTGCTCTTCGCCGGCTTCTTGCGGGCGACAACACCGCTTCCTCAGCCCGCCGAAGCGGCCTCGGCCCCTCAGACGGCGGCGTCTTGAACGCCACCTTGACGAATCCGCGTCCACTGGCTAGGATTTAGGCGCTTGCGACCATTCATCTATCTCAACCTTGGGAGAGATAACATATGCCGTCATTGAAATCCCTGCTTGGCCCGATGCGCGTTCCCTTTCTACTGCTCACCCCGGCCTGTGTGGCGCTGGGCGTGGCAACGGCTTACTGGCAAACCGGCCACCTGAGCGGTGGGCAGGTATTGCTGGTGCTGATCGCAGCGCTGGCTGCGCACATTGCCGTTAATGCCCTGAACGAGTATGTGGATTACAAAACCGGGCTCGACCTGCGCACCCAGCGCACGCCGTTCAGCGGAGGCAGCGGCACCCTCCCGCAGCAGCCCAATCTCGCCCCGGCTGCGCTCCGGATTGGCCTGATCAGCCTGGCCGTGCTCAGCTTGATTGGGGTCTATTTTGTCGCCTTACGTGGGTGGCAGTTGGCGCTGATCGGTGTGCTGGGCGTGCTGGTCATTGTGACCTACACCCCGCTCATCACCCGCGTGCCGGCGCTATGCCTGATCGCGCCGGGGCTGGGCTTCGGTCCGTTGATGGTCATCGGCACGCACCTGGCGCTGGGGGGCAGCCTCTCGGCAGCGGTGGTGGTGGCTTCACTGGTGCCGTTCTTCCTGGTCAATAACCTGCTTCTGCTTAATCAGTTCCCGGATGTGGAAGCGGATCGCAGTGTGGGGCGTCATCACTACCCCATTGCCCTGGGACGCCGGCGCAGTGCCGTGATCTATGCCTTGTTCCTCGGCTTAGCTTACCTCGCTGTGGTGGCCGGGGTAGTGGGTGGGGTGTTGCCCGCGACCAGCTTGCTGGGGCTACTGGCGGCGGTGTTACTCCCGCCCGTGATCCGGGGTGTCCTGCGTTATGCCGACGATCTGCCCCATCTGATGCCCTATTTGGGGTTAAACGTCCTCCTCAACCTGGTGACGCCGGTGCTGGTGGCATTGGGGTTCTTCCTGGCGGTGTGAGGAAGACCGTAATTGAGATCAAAACGCCCCTGGGCAATCCCCAGGGGCGTTTTTTGACGAAGGCATTACAAGAAGGACTCAGGAGGTATGGCCTGCCGCCGGCGCCGTCTCGCTCTTCGTGGCAAAGACCCGCCCGGGGCGCCAGGGCGTGCCTAACAGGGGTAGTAGCCAGCGATCCAATCCCCACCAGCCGGCTGTCTTCCAGGCCAGGATCAAGAAGATCGAGAGGGTGAACAAGACCGGGTTGATGCTGGCGGTGCCGGCCATCATGAAATTCCAGTTCATGAACGCACCGAAGAAAGCGGCAATGCCCACGAAGGCGCCCAAGATGAGGGCAACGCCCACCAGCAATTCGCCGGCGATGATCAATTTAGCGAACCAGACGTAATGCCCCCCATCCAGCAGGCTTTGAATGAAAGCCCGGTACCACTCAAAGGCAATTGGAGGGCGGGCGGGGGGTGGTGGAACGGCCACGGCATTTTGCCAAAATCCTTTCAACGCCAGGCCGGTTTGGGTCCAGGCCGGGTTGCCCAGTTTACCCAGCCCGGAAGTCAGCCAGGTATAGCCGACGTACACGCGCACAATTAGCCACAGCCAAGCCCAGGAAGGGCTACCGAATAGATGCTGGATGAAGGGTGGGTCGGTGATTTCAATCACACGGCCTTTTTCGGACATTTAACACCTCCTTTTACAAGATTATTCTTCATAATAACACCAAATTTGTAAAGTTACATTAAAACCCCTGTTATAGAGGTCCCGGCAGGGCTTCCCGGATAAAGCCGTTTTTTAGACTAAAAACAGGAAGGGCTTTACAAAGGCGACTGCGGGAACGTAATTTTTACTTAACGAAATGGTTAAGATAAAAACAAACGTCCTTATGTATAATCTTAACAAACCTAAAACGTTTTACTTCTTCGCGACGAATCGAAAAGGAGTCTGACCATTTCCCCACCCAAGTCTTTTTCCTTCATTCGGCTAATAACAGCCATCGTTCTAGGCATTTTTCTCTTTTCAATTCTGGTTTCCGCAAGTCAGGCGGCGATGAGGTTGCAAGTTGGCGGAACGTCGCTTTATCTGCCGTTGATCGCTAACGGTACACCTTCGGAATGGACGCAGTTTGCCCATGATCCCCAGCGCACCAGTTTCACCGAGCAGATGGTGGCAACCCCGTGGCGGTTGAAGTGGATCTGGAACGGGTCAGACGCTTTGGGCAAGGTCCCTAGTGGCAAGTTTGGCTTACCGCGCAACAGCCAGGCGATTACGGGCGGCGGGCGGGTCTACATTTCAGCCGGTTCACGGGGCGTCTTTGCGCTCAATAACACTAGCGGGGCAGTGGTATGGAATCAAGTTGCGATTGGCACGGTCAACTCCACCCCAGCCTATGACATGCGTAGCGATGCGCTATTGGTGGTCTCCAGTAACGGGCGACTGTATCGTTTGAGTGCCGCTAACGGTCAAGTCTTGAACCAGTTCAACAGTGGTAGTAGCAGCCAGCTCCCCCTTCCACCGGCCTTGTGGGAGGATACAGTTTACTTCAGCATGGGTCAGCAGGTTTATGCGCTTGACCGCACGAGTTTGGCCGTACGTTGGCAGTACAACGCTGGCTCACCGGTCGAAACCCCGCCAGCCTATTCCCCCTCCGCCCAGACGGTTGTGGTTGTTAGCCGTGATTTGTACGTCCACGCCATCAACGCCAACAACGGCAGCCGCCGCTGGCGGGTTAAACCCACCCCTTTACAACCCGGTGACCCCAATGGTGATACCAATTATGCCGAGGCCAAAAACGGCTGGCCCGTGATTGCCGAACAGCACGGGCTGGTGCTGATCCGCTACCGGCTGGATTGGCAGTCCCTTTGGAATTTCAACCCCAACGTTTTAACCACCAACAGCCAAATTCGCCAGTTCTTCTTAAGTAATCGTGCCGATCAGCCCCTATTTGCCCTGCGTTTAAGCGATGGATCTGAGGCTTTTATCCCCAACGTGGGCAACGGTGGTTTCGGCGATGGCGGTTATCTACCGATGGGGCCGCTGCCGGCAATTGCTCGTGTGGATGGGAAAGAGATTGCCTATATCGTGGTGCGAGGAGGCCCATGCCCGCAAAATCCATGCGATTCGCGCTGGGATTCACACCTCGGCGAGTTGCTGTTGGATGATCAGACTGTCAGCGGTTTTCAGGCTGGCGATGTTCGCTTCATGGAAAACACTTTCTTCCCAACCGACGAGCAAGCCTTTATCAGTGTGGCGGGTAACATGATCTTGGCCGGACACTGGGAGGCCGGAATTGCCCACCAGATTGCCGACCGCTCGCCTTCCCGCGGAGCGACCACGACCAACCCCATTCTCGTGAATGATCTGCCCCACATTGCTACCTCACAAGATCAAGATGTTTGCAACAGTGGGTTTCTGGCCAGCCACTACTGCTCGGTGGGATTGTCCAACACACGCACCTGGCCGGGCGGTTTCTACATCTACTGGAAAGAAGGCCCCGTATATGATCAGTATTGGAGCGAGTATGCCACCTGGGTGGTCAGCAATAATACTATCTACTTTGTCAGCACGGATGGAGCGGTAGTAGCGTTGGAGCACGGAGTCCCCTCAACCGCCAGCCTTTTGGGCGATTTTGTCTCGTCCCAATCTGATCTGCCCGTGTCACCACCAACGCTAGATGAGCCAATTTCCTATGAACAGGCGGCGCAGTACGCTGGTCATGTAGTTACAGTCGAGGGACAACTGGTACGGGTGTTCAATAATGGCAAGGCCGTGTACCTGTCCTTCGTTGAACCCCATCAGCGTCAGTTTGTGGTGCGAATAATGAAAGATAACTGGGACGCATTCGGTCAACCACCGGATACTCTTTACCGCGCCGGTCAGCGAGTGCAGATACGTGGCCTGGTCGCATGGTATCAAGGTGGCCCGGTCATCAATGTTAGCGAACCAGAGCAGATCACCGTGATCGGTGACCAATAACGCTGGGGTAATCTGATGTTTCGGTTTGGGTCTCAGTTTACCTTGCCGCAATGGCTAAAAGGAATAATCGTGGTGACACTATTCGCCGCGCTGATTTTGCAGGCTTCATGGGTTACGGCACAAAATCCACAACCGCAAAATCAACCGGTGTACTTGCCGTTAATTCTGCGCGATTTTTGCGCAGAAGAAACGCTGCCACGCATCAATGTCCCTGAGTTTCCGGCTAACAGCAATATTCCTGAAGAATACTTCGGACAGACCGCGATTGCCTGGTTTGGGCAAGTAACGCCCTCTAAAAACTATGCCGATATCCGTGTGGGCTACAACTCCAATCTCTTATATGTATATCTGGCAGTCTTTGATCGTTCGCTCTGGTATGATATGAGCCCATCTGCCGAGCGTTTAACCGAATGGGATGCGGTGACCTTGCTACTAGATACGAGTGGCGGAACGTTCCTTTCAACGTCTTCCTGGCGTTTCGTTGCCCAACTCAGTAGCGATCCAAGCCCTGCCTATCGTGCGGTCTATCGGGGTAGCACCAGCGGTTGGCAAAAAATTACCACCTCGTTTCAAGCCGTACCTGGTTGGCGAGGGAATGCGCTTAATGATGATACAGACTCCGATCGTGGTTGGGCGATGGGCTTTAGCATTCCGTTTAGCAGCTTGGGGCTGGCTTCGGCTCCCACGTCTGGTCAAACCTGGCGAATGGCCGTTATTGTCCACGACCGCGACTCCCGTATCGGTCCGCCCGTCGGCGATCAATCCTGGCCACCGATTGCTGCCACGCATAACCCGGCTTGCTGGGGTTTCTTGACTTTTGGCCTGCCGTCCTATACATCTAACCGACCAGTAGTTGGGAGTGTGACGATCCGTCGCCCTACCCAAAACAGCCCGCTGGTGCCGGATGCGGATGTGGGCGCAGCCATCGAAAACCAGTGCCCTGGCGATGAGTATCATATCTGGAATGAATGGGGCAATCGCAATTACGGAAAAGCCCCAGATTTCAATGTACAGAATCAATCTGATGTGGCCGATTGGCCGTGTTTTGCTAAGTATTACATCACTTTTCCACTATCCGATGTGCCGCGCCATAAAATCATCGTTTCCGCAACGCTGACGTTGCATCAGTTCGGCAACTCGGGCGGGCCGGGGCAAGCTCGCTCATCCTGGATTCAGGTGCTCACCACCCGGCAGGACTGGGGAGAAAACAATATCACCTGGAACAACGCACCGCTCGCGGATGAAAATATCGGTGGCAACTGGGTGGAACCGCTTACGACGCATCCGGGTTGGCCCGGTGTGGCTCGTCATTGGGATGTCAGTTATGCTGTGGCCAAAGCCTATGCGCGCGGGGAACCGTTGCGGTTAATCCTCTATTCGGCAGATTCGAATTACCACAGCGGCAAGTATTTTGTCTCATCCGATACGGGCGATTGGAATGCAGAGGGACGCCCCCGCCTGGAAGTCCGATGGGGTGAGCCCTGAAACCGACCCGCTAAATGAGACTTTCCCTTTACATGATCCCAGGCACCTCGGGGTGGCGGTACTGCCCAACCTGACTCAAGCCGGTGGGATGGCGAAACTATACCCAAACCGGTTCTGCGGATCATACTTGGCTTTGAGCCTCTGCAGGCGCGCATAGGCTTCCGCCGAGAAGCCCTGGGGGGTGCGTTCGCGCGCTTCTTCACCTTCCAGGAAGTTCAAATAAACGCCTTGATGAAGATGCGGGGTCAGCGCTTGCTTGAGGGAAGCCATATGGTGACCGACCCGCGCACGAAGTTCTGGGGTTGGTACGACCCCGACCATCTGCAGGCTGTAGGGTGCTTCGCGATGGCTGAAGGCCGTTGTGCTCGGATCCACTGCCGAAATGGCGCCTCCCGCATGGCGGATCTCACTGAACATAAGCAACGGTGGTGCCTGGTTGGGGAGGACGTATTGGATCAGGGCCTCGACGACCTCGTCGTGTAACGCGCGGAGCCAAGCGCCGCTGGTATGGGCTGGGAGGGGGTCAACGGGGTCGTTGCTGATCGCGGCCGCATGCGCAAAGGGCATGAGTTTAAAGTCATCCACCTGGGGAGTTCGCCATTCGCGCCAGGGCCGGAGCAGGGCTTCACCCTGTTCTGCCGGGCCGCAGTAACACCCGCGCAGGATCACAAACGACTGCCCCCGAAAGATCTCGGGCACCTCTGGGATGGGCGGAAAATTCATCAGGACAAAGGCGGCGGTCAGTTCGTGGGGAACGCCGGAAATCCATTGACGAAATAGAGTAAAGGCTTCTCTGGCATTCTCCACCGGGTAGTAAAGGTTTCCGGCATAGACATGTCGCACCGGATACAGGCGCATTTCCAATCCGGTGACAACACCGAAGTTACCGCCACCACCGCGCAAGCCCCAAAATAAATCCGCGTTTTCGGTGGCACTGGCTTTGATGTGCTCACCGCTGGCCGTGACCACCTCGAAATAATTTACACTATCAGTCGCCAAGCCGTACTTGCGCGCCAACCAGCCAAAGCCACCGCCCAAGGTGTAGCCCACCACACCGACGTCGGGCGAGGAACCCAGTAAAGGCGCCAGGCCTTCGGCCTGAGCAGCGCTAAGCACGGTCCCCCATTTGGTGCCTGCGCCGATCCACGCGGTTTGTGCGGCTGCATCCAGGTGTACCCCCGCCAGGGGCGAGGTGTCGAGCAACAATGCGTTATCGGCATTACGGATAACCCCGTGCCCGGTGCCTGTCACCGCAACCGGCAGGCTCTGCGCTTCGGCAAAGCGGATCGTCTCGGCGACGTCGCGCGTGGTTTGGGGTCTAACGATCAACGCGGGATATTGATCTACCGCTAAGTTCCAGGCGCGGCGTGCCTCGTCGTAGCGCTCATGGCCTGGGGTGATGACCTGGCAACCCGGGGTAAGGCCTGCTTGCAATTGGCCCACCGCGGTGGAAGAAAAACGAGAAACGACCATGGTTTACTCCTGTTTTCGAAAATTTTGCGCCAGTGGGCCTGAGGGGGCAGCCGGGTAAAAAAATAAAACGACCGTGGAGCCGGTCCGCTACAGGCGATATCGGGAATATTATTCATAATATCACCTTATTTGTGTGATTACATTAAAATTACCCCTTTTACCCCAAACCGGGGTGCGTTGTTCCTAATTAAACCGCGGTTGGCGCGGGTTCACCTCTCTGGCGAGATGGGTGGCAGGGTCAGGTGACCAATCCCTTCATAAAACAAGCGGTAAAACATCTCCGCCATGCTTTGGGGCGGATAGGGCATGCCGTGCTCCAACCACCAGGTCAATAATCCCAGCAATGCCCCGGCGAAGTAATTGGCGAGCACTTCCGCCGGAACGGGGGGCGCCTGTTGTGGGCGGTGAGCGTCCAGATAGGTGATGACCGCCTGGCAGATCATGGCGTGGATGCGCTGGGAGATGGCGGCGGTGCCTTCCCCGCGCAGGATCACGCGGTACAGGGTTGCATTTTCTGCGGCATGATCAAACACCAGGGCAATGGCGCGTTGTAACCAGGCCGCAGCGGCCTCAGAACCAGCCTCCAGATGAGGGGGGGCGAACGCACTCACCTGGGCCATCAAGTCATCCACGGTCTGCCGGATGCTATCCAACAGCAGTGCTTCTTTATCCCGGTAGTGGAGGTAAAAAGTGGCTCGTCCCAGGTTCGCCCGCGCGGTGATGTCCTCCACGCGCACGGCATCATAGCCACGCTCCAGGATCAACGCAATCAGGGCATCGCGCAACTGCTGACGTGTGCGCTGCGCCCGCCGGTCGGGGCGCCGTTCACTCGCTTCCGGCGGCAGGTCGGAGGGAGGGTGATTGACAGGCTGAGGTTTCGGCATATAATATAGACATTGTGTCTATAATTCTACACATTGTCTATTTTATCATAGAATGACATCGTCTTTCGTGGGTTGATTATTGGGGTATCATGGCTACGCCGTCCGTCCATCCCTTTGCTTCAGCGGTAGAAGTCGTCGCGCAGCCCATCATTACCCTGCGCGGGGTTAAAAAGGCTTACCATACGCCGGCGGGGGATTTCTGGGCCTTGCATGGCATTGATCTGGACATTTACCCCGGCGAGTTTGTCGGCATCATCGGCAAATCCGGCGCAGGCAAGACCACGCTCCTCAACATGATCAGCGGCATTGATGCGCTCACCGCCGGTGAGGTCGTGGTCAACGGTGTGCGCGTCCACGACCTGGATGAGGATCGCCTGGCGTTGTGGCGTGGGCGTACGCTGGGCGTGATCACCCAGAACTTCCTGCTGATGCCCACACTGACCCTTTTGGAAAACGTTCTGCTTCCGATGGATTTCTGTGGCCTGTGGCAGGGACGCAAGTCGGTGGAGCGGGCGCGAGATTTACTGCGCCAGGTGGAATTGGAAGACCATATTCACAAATTGCCGGCGGCCATCTCCGGCGGACAGCAGCAACGGGTGGCCATTGCGCGGGCCCTGGCGAACGATCCCCCCATCCTGCTGGCGGATGAACCTACCGGGCGACTGGACTCGGGCACGGCCGAAGGGATTTTGCGCATCTTTGAGCGCCTGGCGGCTGCCGGCAAAACCATTGTGATGGTCACGCATGACCTGAGCCTGGAACGACGCTTCTCGCGCGTGGTGTGGATCGCGGATGGACGGCTGGTGTCCGACCGTCAGGCGGCGTTGGGGTAGGGAGGTGGTGGTATGAGCCTGGCTGCCCCTGCACGTGCTCTCATCCAACCCGGTGCCGAAGAGGCTCTTATCTTACTCAAGGGTGTTTGGAAGGTGTTTAAGATGCCCTCGGGCACCTTTGAGGCGCTGAAAAACATCAACCTGAGTATTCGGGCCGGCGAGTTTGTCAGCGTTACCGGCAAATCCGGGAGTGGTAAATCCACCCTGGTTAACATGATCACCGGCATAGACCGCCCCACGCGGGGGGAGGTGCGCGTCAACGGCACACTGCTCAACACCCTGAGTGAAGGGGCGCTCTCGGTGTGGCGGGGGCACAATTTGGGCATTGTGTTCCAGTTCTTCCAATTGCTGCCGATGCTCTCGGTGCTGGAAAATGTGATGCTTCCGATGGATTTCTGCAACCGTTACGACCCCGCCGAACGTGAAAGCCGCGCCATGGACTTGCTGAAAATGGTGGGGCTGGAAAAGGTGGCCCACAAACTGCCGGCTGCCCTTTCAGGGGGGCAACAGCAATGTGCGGCTATTGCGCGCGCTCTGGCAAATGATCCCCCCATTCTCGTGGCGGATGAACCCACCGGCAACCTCGACTCGCGCACGGCTGCCCACGTGATGGCGATTTTCACCGATTTAGTGGCGCACGGCAAAACCCTGGTCATGGTCACCCACGACCTCAGCCTGGCGCAGCAAGCGCACCGCGTCCTGGTCATTTCAGATGGTGAATTGATCCATCCGGCCATTGTGGCAACCTGGCCGCACCTGAGCCACGCTGCCATGCGCCACCTCAACCGCCACCTGCATGATCTGCGCCTGCCGCCGGGGGCAGAGTTGCCCCCAAGCCGTGGGGTGCTGGTGTTGGAGGGTAGTTTGCAGCCGGGCACCACCCGTCCGCGACCGCGGTTGCATCTAGAGCCGCTTGCCGCTGGGGCATGGCACCTGTTTGAGCGCCCGGAGGAGGCCGGGCATTTCCGGGCCGGGCCAGAGGGCGCTTGGGTGCTTCGCTGGGATGAAAGTGCCTGGGAACGGTTGCGCCAGGATGCCCCGGACGTTGTGACCACGTTGCAATCCCATCGGGGAGGGCAGGCATGATGCGACCACGTTGGCGTAAAGTCATCAGCGATCTGGTCGGTAATTTAGGGCGCTCCATCCTGGTGGTGCTTTCGATCGCCGTGGGCTTGTTCGCGATCGGCATCCTGATCACCAATCACCGCGTCATCGCCGAGGATATGGTCACCGGTTACCGTGCCGTCCATCCGGCCAATATCATGCTGGTGACCACACCGTTCGGGGATGACCTGGTGGATCGGGTCAAAGGGGTCAAGGGGGTGACCGATGCGCTGGGGGTGTATCGGGTCAGCCTGCGGGTGCAAACCCGCACAGGGGATTGGATCCCGATGGATTTCAACGCCATCCCCGATATGGAAACGCAACCCATCAACCGCGTGCACCCCATAGCCGGTACCTGGCCACCGGACGATAAAGAGGTGGTCGTTGAGCAATCCAAGTTGAGTGAGATCGGGGCGGGGCTGGGGGATGAGATCACGGTGGAGTTACCCTCGGGTAAGACCCGCCGCATGCGCATTGTGGGTATCGTCAAGGATTTGACGCTGGGTGCCGCGGCTGGAGGCGGCGGGTTCTTCTTGGCCGCACCCCAGGGCTATATCACCCCGGCCACCTTGCCCTGGCTGGAACAGAGCGAGACCTGGAACACCCTCTACGTGACGGTCGAAGGGGGTGAGAACGAGGCGACGATTCGCCAGGTGTCTCAAAAGGTGCGCCGTGAGGTGGAAGGTGAGGGCGTGGTGATCCTCAGTTCGGCGGTACGCACGTCGGATAATCATCCCAACCGTATCTACGTGGATGCGGTGGTGGGCGTGCTGTTTGTGCTGGGGGCGCTGGTGGTCTTTTTGAGCGGTTTTCTGATCACCAATACCCTCAACGCCCTGCTGGCACAGCAAATGGTGCAAATCGGGGTGATGAAGTTGATCGGCGCGCGGCGCTGGCAGGTGGCGGGAATTTACCAGGTGCTGATCCTGGTGTATGGGGTGCTGGCGTTGCTCCTGGCATTACCGCTCTCGGCGCGCTTCTCTTATGTCCTGTTGGATTATCTGGCCGACCGCATTAACCTGGAACTGCAGGGCTTCCGGGTGGTGCCGCTGGCGATCATCGTCCAGGTGCTGCTGGCGTTGGCTGTGCCTCAAGGGGCGGCGTTGGGCCCGATCCTGCACGGGGTGCGCGTACGCATCCATGAGGTGATCAGCGGTATTCGTCCCAGCGAAGCGGTGCAGAGCCCGCACTGGATCGAGCGCCTGCAAAGGCGCTTCCGTCGCCTGCCCCGCCCCCTGCTGATTTCTCTGCGCAATACGTTCCGCCGCACCCAACGCCTGATCCTGACCCTGATCACGCTGACGCTGGGCGGGGCTATATTTATCGCCACCTTCAACACCCAGGCAGCCATCGAACGCTATATCCAGCAACTATCACGCTACTTCTTGGCCGATGTAAACTTGACCTTTGAGACACCTCAGCGCATCCAGCGGGTGCAAAACGAAATCGCCCAAATACCCGGCGTAGGACACGTTGAGGGCTGGGCTTACACCCGCGCCGATTTGCTGGGCACTGGGGATGAGGTGTTGGATACGGTGCAGTTGATCGGCGTCCCGATTGAAACCACCCTGGTCACTCCCATCCTGCGCGAGGGGCGCTGGCTGCAAGCGGGTGACCGCAACGTGCTGGTGGTCAACGAGCGCTTTCGCGCCACCCTGCCCAACCTGCACGTTGGGGATACGCTGCGCCTGCGGATTAACGGTAGCGAGCGCGAGTGGGTGGTGGTCGGCTTTCTCCAATTGGCCGGCCAGAACCTGGGGCACATGGCCTACGTGCCCTATCCTGAACTGAGCCGGCAATTGGGGCAGAGCGGGCGGGGGTTACTCTTCCGCGTTGCTGCGGATCGGCCCAACCTATCCTTAACCGAACAGGAAGACTTGGCGCGGCGGGTGGATGCCTTCCTGAAAGCACGCGGTTATCACGTTAGCGAGGCGCGCGCCGGGCTCTCGGTGTTGGAAAAGACCGCTAAAGGATTGGATGTGCTGACCAACTTCCTGCTCATCCTTTCCGGCCTGGCGGCGGCTGTGGGAAGCATCGGTTTGGCGGGGACGATGAGCCTGAATGTGATGGAACGCACGCGCGAAATCGGCATCATGCGCGCCATTGGGGCATCGGATGGCACGATTCGTCTGTTGGTGATCGTGGAGGGCGTGCTGATCGGGCTGATGTCGTGGGTACTGGCTTCACTGGCAGCCTTTCCCATCAGCCGTCTGCTCTCCAACGTTATCAGCCAGGCGATTTTCAACGCCCCGGCCCTCTTTGCCTACACCCCCACCGGCTTCCTGGCCTGGTTAGGGGTGGCACTGGTGCTCTCTGTGATTGCCAGCCTGCTGCCGGCGCGCACCGCCGTGCGTTTGACCATTCGGGAGGTTTTGGCCTATGAATAACGCCACTGTGGAGGGATTAGAGATGAACGCAAAACGTGTGTGGGGACTTTTCGCCCTGTTCCTCATCCTGGTGAGCATGCTGGGTGGATGTAATGTTTTGAGCCAACCAACCCCCACCCCTGTACCAACCGTCTCAGCCTCGAGCAGCCGTCCTGATGGGATCATTGCCGAGGGACGTGTGGTGCCGCGCGACTCGGCCTGGCTGATCTTCCGGGTCAGCGGGCGGGTGGATGAGGTGCTGGTTGAAGAAGGCCAGCGGGTTGAAGCCGGCCAGGTTTTGGTCCGCCTGGGGGATCGGGAGCAGGCTGAAGCGGCGCTGGCCGCGGCAGAACTGGCCCGCTTGCAGGCGCAGCAGCGTCTGGATGACCTCAAACGTACTGCCGATCTCGCGGGCGCCCAAGCCCGTCAGGCTGTGGCCCAGGCCGAGCAAGCGTTGCTGGATGCTCAGCAGGCGCTGGATGACTTGGATACCGATACCTACCAGGACCAACTTGACCGTGCCTGGGAAGATGTGACCAAAGCCCAGGATGAGGTCAAGGATGCCCAGGAAGAGGTGGATAAGTACAAGAACCTCGATCCGGATAACCCCACCCGCAAGCGCGCCGAAGATCGCCTGGAAAGCGCCCAGGATCGCCTGGAGAAGGCCCAACGTGAGTACGACCGCTTGAACAACCGCCTGGAGCAGGCGCGGGCGGCGGTGGCTGAGGCCGAGGCGGCCTTAGCCGAAGCGCGGCATACCTACGAGCAGCGCCAGTCCGGCCCTGACCCGGACGACCTGGCGCTGGCCGAAGCGCAGTTGCGCCAGGCCGAGGCACAGGTAGCTGCCGCCCAGGCCAGCCTGGATAGTTTGGAACTCAAAGCTCCCTTCGCCGGCACGGTGGTGGAGGTGCGGGTGGCGGCGGGCGAATCGGTGATGCCCAACCAACCCGTTGTCCTGCTGGCTGACCTCGCTACCCTTTACGTGGAGACCACCGATCTGAGTGAGACGGACGTGGTCAACATCAAGGTGGGGCAGGAAGCCGAGGTGGTGGCGGATGCGTTGCCTGAAGTGACCCTGAAAGGGACGGTGGAACGCATCAGCGACCAGTTCAGCACCAAAGGCGGGGATATCATCTATACCGTGCGCATCCGCCTGAGTGACCCCGACCCGCGCCTGCGGTGGGGGATGACGGTGGAGGTGCGGTTTAAGCCGTAGAGGTTGAGCGTACGGATTTTCCGGGTTGAGTTTAAACCGGGGTGGCCGGTTTTTCGGGCCACCCCGGTGAAGTGGAATGGGGGTTGGTCGGCGTCAGGGCGCCGTAACCACCGGCATGATGCCAGGCATGCTTCCTAACCCTGCTGGCATGAGGTGGCGCAGGTGCATGCCCGCCAACTACAGCCAGTTCCTACGGGCACAAACGCCCTTGCGCCCATTGCGGGCGATGACCGTGCTGGCCCCGGATGGCGCCGAATGCAACGCCGTGGGCTGGTTGTCGTTCAATCGAATGCTGATGTTGCTCCGGGGGTTTGGCCGTTACCCCCAAAGTGGGATTCACCGCCACCCAGATAGAGGATATAGCGCACTTGGAGTACCCTTAATTTCCGCCGTTAAAATAAAATCGGCACCCCCGATGGGGAGCACCGCTTATAGGTTGGGATTAAATGCCGGAAGGCTAGTGGGCTTCGCTCAGCACCGGGCGAAACTTATAGCCGTAGATGATGACCCCGCGCGCCTCATCTTCGGCGCGAATCTTGCGCGTGACCATCTCCACCGGCATGCCGATTTCCACCGGGCGATCGCCCAGGTCGGTCAACTGGGCAGTCACCACCGGGCCTTCTTCCAGTTTCACCAGCGCCACCGTGTAGGGTGCGGCGTGTTCAAAACCGGCCGGCGCTTCGGTCAACGTGGTGAACGAATAGACCGTGCCGCGCCCGCTGAAGGTAAATTGGGTTTTGGCCTCGTTGCCGCAATACGGGCAAACATCGCGGGGCGGGAAGATCTTTTCATTGCAGTGGGGGCACACCTCGCCCACCAGAGCGTATCGCTGTTGTTTCAAGCGCCAATGTCGCGGAATTTCCATACCTGTATCTCCTTTCTATCGTTCACAATCAGCCTAACTTTAAGGGCATCCATCTATCAAATCCTATCAACTTCACCGGTGGTGACTCTCAAAACCTCGCATCACCCGGTGTAGCGTTCCAAAACGTGAGTGAAGGCGCTCGCGGCCGGGCCGGCCAGGTTCTGCACCAGCGCCCGCCGCGCCCGCGGGACTTGGTTTGCCCCCGCCTCCCCCCGTAGTTGAAGCGCTGCCTCGACGACCTGGTAAACGCCGGTCGCGCCCAAGGGGTTGCCGCGCGCCTTGGAGCCGCCCAGGGTCAGGATGGGCAGCCGTCCGCGCAGGCTCAGGTTGTCGTTTTCAGCGAGCCGCCAGCCCTGGCCGCGCTCGGCGAAGCCAGCCGCTTCCAGGCTAAGGACGGCGTAAATCGAGTAGGCGTCGTCCAGTTCGAAGAGATCCACTTCGCCCGGCGCAATGCCGGCCATCTCGCAGGCACGACGCAGGGAGTGATAAGCGGCCTCAAACGCCAGCGGATCGGGGCGGTCGTGCAGGGCGAGGGTATCAATAGCCCCCATTGAGCCGCGCACGGCCACCAACGGGTGGGGCAGGTCACGCGCCCGCTCCGGGGTGGTCAGGAGCACCGCCGCGGCGCCATCGGCGTAGGGCGCCACGTCGAAGAGGCGCAAGGGGTCGGCCACAATCTCGGCCCCTTCGTACGTCTCGCGCTTCACCGCCCGGCGGTACATGGCATAGGGGTTGGTCACGGCGTTGGCGTGCGCCAGCAGCGGGAACGCAGCAAACGCCTCGCGCGGCGGGCGGTACTCGTAGAGGTAACGCTGCATCACCAGCGCCGCCTGGGCGGTCAGGGTTAACCCCTGCATGACTTCGTAGTCATAGTCCATGGCCTGGGCGACGGCGCTTTCCTGCTCCGGGCCAAGGGCATCAGTGTACTTTTCCACACCGACGACCAGGGCCACGTCCACCAGGCCCGAGGCGACGGCCATAAAACCCAGGTGAAAGGCCGCGCCGCCTGAGGCATCTGCCGCCTCGACCGTCATGGCCTCGATGCCGCTCAACCCGGCGTTATCGGCGATCAGGCAGGCCAGGTTTGCCTGTTGGGACGTATCTATGGCCAGAAAATTGCCCACATAAAGCGCTTCGGGCTGTAGCCCACCGGCATCCTGGCGGGCGGCGCGGATGGCGCGATAGGCTAGGCTGCGCAGCGAGATTTCCCAATGCTCGCCCACCGGGGTCATGCCGATGCCAGCAATGACGACCTCACGCATGTCCACCCTCCTTAATCCGCCAGTTTGCCGCGGAAGCGCACGTAGGTGCCGTAGTCAATTTCGACGCGGCGGGCGATATAGGTCTGGGTCGTCGGAGCCAGGGGCTGGCGCGCGATGATGGCTTCGGTCGTGCGCAGGATGAAGGCATCTGAACCGGCGCCGGAGCCGAAGGACACCACCAGGATGCGGTCGCCGGGTTGGGCCACGTCCAGTGTGGCTGCCAATCCCACCAGCGCAGCGGCGGCATAGGTGTTGCCGATGATGGGCGAGAGCAGACCGGGCTTAATTTGCTCCGGGGTGAAGCCGAGCATGCTGGCCACGCGCTGGGGGAACTTGGTATTGGGCTGGTGGAACACGGCGTAGCGAAAATCCTGCGCCGTCAGGCCGGTAGCTTTGAGCAGGTGCTGGGCGGCCGCGGTGATGTGCTTGAAGTAAGCCGGCTCTCCGGTAAAGCGCTGCCCATGCATCGGGTATTTCTGCTCCGGGCGGCGCCAGAAATCCGGCGTATCGGTGACGTAAGAAAACGAAGCCTCAATCACCGCCAGGGCTTCATCGGCAGGGCCGACGATATACGCCGCAGCGCCCGAGGCAGCGGTGAATTCCAGTTCATCCCCGGGGCGCCCTTGCGCCGTATCGGCGCCGATAGCCAGGGCATAGCGTGCCATACCAGAGCCCACCAGACCCATGCTGGCGACCAGGGCTTCGGTGCCGGCTTTGCAGGCAAATTCCCAGTCGGCGGCCTGGATGTGGGGTATGGCGCCAAGGGCTTCGGCCACGATGGTTGAAGTGGGTTTGACGGCGTAGGGGTGCGATTCCGAGCCCACCCACACCGCCCGCAGGTGGTTGGCCGGGATGCCAGCACGCTTGAGGGCGTTGCGCGCGGCTTCAATGGCCATGGTAGCGACGTCCTCATCCAGCCCGGCCACGGCTTTCTCCTTGATCGGCGTGGCAGCGCGGCCACCCTTCCAGATGCGGGCGACCTCGCTGGCGGGCAGGCGATATTGCGGGATATAGGCCCCATAGCCGATGATCCCCACCGGACGATCTGGCTTGAGGGGAGCATAAGAGGAAGATTCCAGGGCTTCCGTCATGTTTGTTTCTCTCTCCATTCGCGTAAGATTTCCTCGGCGCGATCAATGCGCACGGTGTTTTCACGTACCAGTTGTTCAGCCAGCCGCTCGATCTCTTCGCCGGTAGCGCCGGCGGCAATGGCGACCTGGCGGGCGTGCAGGGCCATGTGTCCGCGTTGGATGCCTTCGGTGGCCAGAGCGCGCAGGGCGGCCAGGTTCTGCGCCAAACCGACCGAGACGATGATCTCGGCCAGTTCGCGTGCGGTCGTCACGCCCATCAGTTTGAGCGCCGCGCGCGCTGCCGGATGGACGCGGGTGGCGCCGCCGACAATGCCCACCGCCAGGGGCATCTCCAAGGTGCCCACCAGGTTGCCCTGTTCGTCCTTGCCCCAGGTGCTCAAACTGGTGTAGCGCCCGTTGCGTGCGGCATAGGCATGGGCGCCGGCTTCCACGGCGCGCCAGTCGTTGCCGGTGGCGATCACCACCGCATCTACCCCGTTTAGGATGCCCTTGTTATGGGTAGCGGCGCGATAGGGGTCGGCAGCGGCGAAAGCCCAGGCGGCGATGATGCCATCGCGCACCTCTTCGGGGCGAAAATCGCCAAAGGCGAGTTCGCGCAGCGGTATGGTGCAGCGGGCGCGGGCGAGGCGGCGGTCGGCCAGGTTAGAGAGGATGCGCAGCAGCACCTTGCCGCCGGTGATCGCCTGCACCCGTCCGGCCAGGCGTTCCACGGCGGTGTTGACGGCATTAGCGCCCATGGCATCCCGCACGTCGTAGATCAGGTGCAATACCAGGAACGGGCCAAGGGGGGAGGATTCGATCAGGCGCACCTCGAGATCGCGCGGGCCACCGCCCAGGCGCTGCAGCACCGGATCCACCGCGGCGGCTGCGGCCAGCAATTCTTCGCGCGCTTCCAACAGGCGCAGGCGGGCGGAAGGGGGATCGGCCAGGTTGAGGATTTGCATCTGCCCGATCATCTCCGGGGCGGTGGCGTGGGCGGTAAACCCACCCCCGGCACGTGCCAGGCGGGCAGCAAAAGACGCCCCCGCGACCACCGAAGGCTCTTCGATGGCCATCGGCACCAGTACCTCGCGCCCGTTGATGACGAAATGGCGCGCAATGCCCAGCGGCAGGGCAAACGTGCCGATCACGTTCTCGATCATGTGATTGGCCTGCTCGGCACTCAACCCGGCCTGCCCGCTGAGGGCGGCGATGTCCTCAGGGGTTAAGTCGGTGTGCTCACGCAGCCATTGCCACCGCTGTTCCAGGCTCAGGTCATAAAATTTTGGGGGTGTCCCGTGAGAAACGTCCATAACGCTAAAGCGGCTCCTGTGTCAGGTCATCTGGGGTTTACTTGCTTTATCATACCCACAGGCCACCCTCAAAATCTATCAATTTGTGTGACAAAGGTTATACACAACGGGCTTTCTGCTCAGGTGGTCCGCAGCGGGCGGCGCAAGAGGAACACCTTAATGGTATCCAGCAGCAACAGGACTCCCATCACCAGGAGCAGGTCTGCTAGCACCCAGGGTAAAGGCAGGGCGGCCATCAAGGTGCCCGTGGCGGCCAGCAGGATGGTCATGCCAATGGCAGCGGTCGAAGCCAGGAGCATCCAGCGGCTGGGAGGTGAAGCCCAGAGATGGCCATGTTCGCGCACCAGGTAGATCATCCATTGAGCCGTGAACACCAGGGTGATAAACGCCAGGGTCTGCAATTGGCCGCGCGAAAGGCCCAGAACGCCATACCCCCACTGGAAGATGCCCAGGGTTGCCAGCAGCAAAGGAAGGGCCAGGGCCAGCGCCGTCGAGACCAGGGAGCGCACCTGCCAGCGATCCGGTTGGGGGGAGGGGCGCACGTTATCGGTGGACACAGACATGGTCACGAAGTCATTGGCGAACAACAGCAAAATCACTTGCAGGGGTGTGACCACGAACAGGCCATGCAGGATCACCCCCAGGCTCAGGAAGCCGGCAATCTGAATCGTTTTAATGATTTTATTCAGCGTGTACGTGCGCATACGCTGATAAATGCGGCGGCTGGCCTGAATGGCTGCTACGATATTCCCCAGGCCCGGCTGTGTGAGCACCAGGCTGGCAGCGGCTTTGGCGACGTCGGTGGCGTTGGCCACGGCAATGCCTACTTGGGCCTGACGCAGGGCCGGGGCGTCGTTGACGCCATCACCGGTCATCCCGGTCACATGTCCGGCGCGTTGCAACGCCTGCACCAGGGCGAATTTGTGCTCCGGCAGCACCTCGGCGAACACATCGCACGCGCTAGGATCGGCTGCGGCAGCCTCCACATGCGCGGGCTGACACACCTGCTCACCGATACCTACCTGGCGCGCGACTGCCCGGGCAGTAGCCTCACCATCCCCGGTGACCATGATCACCCGCACCCCCAGATGCTTCAATTGTGCGATCAGCGCCGCGGAATCGGGGCGGGGTGGATCCTGGAAAGCCAGCAACCCGCTGAGGGTGAGGGCCGATTCGCTACCCTGGGCTACGGCCAGGAGGCGCAAACCCTGGGCGGCCAGCGTTTCCACTTGGCGTTCCAGGTCGGAAGGTGGCGCGGCGCACAAAGCTGCCACCGCCTGCGGGGCGCCTTTGACCACGCGCCAGGTAGTTTCCGCGGACTCGAAGGTGGCTTCAGAACGCTTGGTAGCCGGGTCAAAGGGGGTGAAGCTGCGACGCTGCGCCCACTCTGGCTCCAGATGGCGCTGGTGGGCAGCTTCAAGGATGGCCAGATCCAGGGGATCCTGCGTCGCCGGATCACTGGCCATGGCCGCGACTTTCAGGAGCGTGTCTTCATCCGTCGGGGCTTGAGGGTAAAGCCCGACCAGGCTCAAGCGGTTCTGGGTGATGGTGCCGGTCTTATCCGAGCACAGGACATCCATCCCGGCGGCCTCTTCGATGGCTGAAAGTTGGGTGACCAGCACCCCTGCGCGGGCCAATTCCCGCGCCCCCAGCGCAGTCGCCAGGGTGAATGTGGCCGGCAGGGCAATGGGTACCGAAGCCACGAGCAGGATCAGCACAAAGGAGAGCGTCTCTAACGCGGAAAAATGTTGGACAAAGAGCGCGTACCCCAGCACGACCGCGGCCAGCACGCCATCCAGCCCAATGAGCGCCCGCACCACGCCAAAAATGACCTGTTCCATCTGGCTGGGGTGCTTGGCTTCCTGCACCAGTTGTGCCACCCGTCCGAAGCGGGTGTGCAAGCCGGTTGCCACGACTTCCACCGTGGCTTCGCCGCGCTGAACCAGCGTGCCGGCAAACGCCATCTGACCAACGCCGACCTCAACCGGCAGCGACTCGCCCGTTAGCACCGCTTGATCCACCTGCAGGTTGCCTTCGAGCACGCGCACATCGGCCGGAAGGATATCCCCCATGCGGATATGGAGGGCATCGCCCGGCACAATCAGTTCCGCCGTCAAAACCTGCCAGGCGCCGTCCCGCAGGATGCGCACCTTCAATTTGAGATCCTGGCGCAGCAGGGCCAGCGCATCGGCGGCGTGCTTTTCCTGCCAGGTACTCAAGAGCGCGTTGAAGACCAAAAGAGCCGCAATGATCAACCCTTCCACATAACGGGTCAGGATCACCTCAATGAGGATGGTGACCTCCAACATCCAGGGCACTGGCCCCCAAAATTTCTTCAGCAGGTTGCGCCATAATTGGGGTTTGGGCTCAGGGATGGCGTTCGGCCCAAATTGGCGCAGGCGGTCGGCTGCTTCGGTGGTGGTCAATCCATGAATCGTAGCGGTATTAAGTTGACTCATGAGGGACGTTCCTCAATGGTGGGAATAATGTCCGCCTTGGGAGGGTGACGCCAAGCCGGGAGCAACGCGCGCCAGGTGCCCACATGCGCCCGTACCACGGCCAGCGCCACCGCCGGTAGGTCCAGCGGTTGGGGGTAAATCAGATAGCGCGGTTCCCAGCGCGGGCGGAATTTGGCTTTAAATGCATGGAGCCCCTGATAGTTGTAGAAGCGCGCGAGGTTGCGGTAGAGTGAGCGCAAAGCGCGTTCAATGACCGGATCATCGGAATGTTCTCCCACGCCGGCCAATGCGCTCAAGCCCAGGTCAAACACAGCATATCCCATTCCCTTGGCCCATTCCAGCAGCGAGACAAAGAGAAAATCCATGGTGCCACTTTCAGTGCGCCGGCGGTGGCGCATCAGGTCCACGCTCACCCCCTGAGGTGGGAGGCCAGGGATCAGGCTGGCAAAGGCACTGATGCGTCCCTCAGCGGTGCGGATCACCATCACCGGGCTTTGCCGCAGGTAGTCGTCATCGAACCAGCCCAGTGAAAAGCGCAATTCGGCCATTCCCCGCGTGCTCAGCCATTCATCGCTGACGGCCCGTAATGCTTCCAGCAGTGCGTGGTCTAGGGGCGGTGGGTGGAACACAGCCGTATGCCCCAGGCGGGAGAAGCGATTCTTGACATTACGAAATTCTTTATTGGCACGTCCCTCCAGGCTGAAGGTGGCTAAATCTACCAGCGCTTCCTGGCCGATCTTCAAGGCGTTAAACCCGGCTGCGGTATAGGCTTCCAGGGTCTCCGGCAAGGTTTGGTAGAACGCAGCCAGCCAGTCATTGTGAGCGCAGAAAGCCTGAAAGGCACGAATGGCATCAGCCAGGTCGGCCGGTGGTCCAATGGGATCGCCCAGTGCCAGGGCGACGCGCCCCTGGAGAGAAAAGGCCACCACCGAACCGCCGGGGGTAAAAAAATAGGCCTTGTCATTCAGTAGCGCCAGGCGTGCCAGCGGCGTGCGCCCCTGCGTCGCGACAATATCGGCGGCCCGCGCCCGCTCGGCGGGGGTGGCGGGGGCGCGCAACACCACCGGACGCAAGAGCATCCACAGGCTGTAGCCGAAGGTTGTAACCGCAACCACGTAGATCGAATCCAGAAAATAGCGTCCGAAATGGGTCACCGGCCCGGGGCCGGGTGGGGTGAACTGCACGAACATGCGCACGGTCTGCACCAAGGCGGTGGGAAGGTCAAACTGGGTGTGAAAATGGCGGTCGAGCAGGTAAAAGCCCAGCGTTCCATATACCAGGGTAAAGAGGAAAGCACTGAGCAGCACCTGTATCCCCTGGCGCACCGAAGGCGGGTCAGAGCGAGCATGAAAGCGATGGCGAAGCAGCCAGAGCAGCAGCGCCAGCACCGCGGCCAGACCGGCCTCCTCATAATCCAGACCTTTGAGCAGATGTCCCAGTGCCGAAAGGATCAACACCCCCAACGTCAACACCCAGGCGGCATATTTGTGCCGCCACAGGCTGCGGGACAGTAAAAGTAAAGCGAACCCGGCCAGGGTTACGGCCAGGCGGCTACCGGTGCGCACCTCCAGCACCATAAACCGATCCAATACTCGCAAGCGCGCATGCAACGCAGGCGAGAGGGCCGAGAGGACGTTGACCACACCCATCAACGCGACCAGCAGGGCAATGAACGAAACCCCCCACTGCTCTACCCCGACCTCTATACGGTTTACCCAACGTGACGCCGGCGAATGGGATTGCGGCATTCAGACCCTCCCGATAACCCGACAAAAGAAATCCGAGTAATAAGATTAAGCCGTTCGTGTTATAATTTTACCCCTCTGAAGAAAACTGCTTCGGTTGTTTGACCGAATGGAGAGGTTATAAACCATGACACCCACGATTGCCCTGGATCATCCGGCGCCGTTATTTTCGTTGCCCGACCTGGAAGGGCGGCAATGGTCGTTAGAGAGCCTGCGCGGCAAAATTGTCGTGCTGTACTTCTGGTCGGCGGAATGCGCCTGGTGCCAGCGCACCGACCCCCATGTGGTTGAACGTGCCGCGACATGGGGTGAGCAAGTGGTCCTACTACCTATTGCCTCGGTTCTGGAAGAGACCCCGGACCAATTGCGGCAGGCGGCACAAGAACGCGGGCTGCCACTGGTGTTGCGTGATGCCGCCCAGCAAGTGGCCAAAGCCTACCAGGTGCAAACCACACCGCATTTCTTTGTTATTGATGCCGAGGGCATCCTGCGGTACCAGGGCGCGTTCGATGATGTCACCTTCCGTCAGCGCACGCCCACTCGTTCTTATGTGGATGAAACTGTGCGGGCGCTGCTGGCCGGGCGTGCTCCCGAGATCAAAGAAACGCTGGCTTATGGCTGTGCGCTCACCCTGCACTAATCCGGGGAGGGTGGCGAGAAGGGACTTTTAACCGTGCGGGATGGAAGCGGCCATTGCACCAGCGCCACCCCTAAGGTCACCAAAATCAGCCCGATCACTCCTTTCAGGTCCACCCCTTCGCCCAGGAAGAGCCAGGTCAGAAGCACAATTTGGGGCAACATAGTGTTAGCCATCAGGCTGGATTCCACCGCGCTCAGCGTTTGCAGGGTATGGTTCCAGAGGGTGAAGGCAATGGCGGTATTGACCACCGCCAACCAGGCGATGATCGCCCACTGAACCAGCCCCAGGGAGGCCGATCCTTGCCAGAGCAGCCCGGCTGCCAGTAGTGGCCAGGATCCCAGGCCCATGCTGAGGGTGGTCACGAGCAGTGGTGAGAGGTTGCGGCGCGAGTTGATCACCCGCCCCAGCAATGAAGACAACGCATTTGCCAGCATCCCTACCAAAGCCGCCAGTAATCCGATCGCTTTCGCGCCGCCGAGATTGAGGGGCAGGAAGTAAAGGCATGTCCCGCCCATGGAAAGCCCGATGCCTATCCACTGCCACCCGCTGGGACGTTCGCGGGTCAATGCGGCGGCCAGGACGGCGACGGCTAAGGGCGAAAGGTTCAGCACCAACGAGACAGTGGCCGAGGGGAGTAGCCCCAGGCTGAAAAATTGCGCGCCCTGCGCCAGGGCGTAGAAGACTATTCCGTAAAGCAGTAACTGGGCCCAATCGCGATAGGAGAGGGTGCCCAGGGCGGCCCGGTGTTGGGGCGAGATTAACAGCCAGGGCAAGAGACAGAGAAAGGCCAGGCAATAGCGCAACCCAGCAAAGGTCAGGGAAGGGAGTTCCGCCCGGAGCCCCAGTTTAATCAAGACCCATGAGGTGGACCATAAGAAGGTGACCAGCAGTGCTTCCAATACCGCGCGCCGATGGGTCGGGGCAGGTGGGGTAGGGCGAGAGGCAGGCGGCGAGGCTGACATGGGTGGGCGAGAGGGTTTTCCCCGCCGGGATTACAACCGCACGATCTCTTGCGGTGGGGGTGGGTTGCCCTCGGCTTCCAGTTCTTTGACCCGTGGGTGGTCAGCGTAGTAACCGCGATAACTTTCGGGCAACAAGACCGCAATGCGGCACATGATTTCATCCGTCTGACGGCGCAGGTCTTCCTGGCGATTGGCCGGATCCAGCGGTGGCAGGCGGAAGGCGGGGCCAAAGCGGGCGGTGATCTTGCCGCGGCGCAGGGTTAGCAGGCTCTTGAGCGCCTTTTCGGTGCCGGCTAATCCGACCGGTACAATGGGCACGTCGGCCTTTTGGGCGATCAACACCGTGCCCGCTTTGCCTTCCAAGAGCTTGCCGGTCGAACTGCGCGTGCCCTCCGGTGCAATGCCCAAAGCCCGTCCCTGACGCAGGACTTCTACCGCTTGTTTTAGCGCGGTGAAATCGGCCTTGGAGCGGTCAATCCAGATCGCCCCGGCGACTTCAACCATGAAGCGAAACAGGGGATAGCGCAGGTACTTATCGGCCACCAGGGCGGTAATGTCCGGACGCACCGGGTTGATGAACAGCAAGGGCACATCCAGGCGGCTAATGTGGTTGGTCACCACCAGAACCCCGCCCTCGCGGGGCAGATGTTCCAGGCCGACGAACTCGGTGCGGGTGAGGTGCTGGTACAAGAAGCGTAACAGCGCTTGTAACTGCTCGCGGGTCATGGTGGGTTGGGCCGAACGTTGAAGGGATTGTTCCATGCTTAAGTATAACCCTATTGTTCCACCGAAGTTTTCGGTTGGGCAGCCGGAACACCTGCCCGCCGGTTGCGCACCGCCTCAAGCACAGCCGGCAACACCGAAATCAGGATGATGGCGATAATGATGAAAGAGAAGTTATTCTTCACGAACGGCAGGTTGCCGAAGAAGTAGCCCCCGAAGATAAACAAAGCCGTCCAGACCAGGCCTCCAACGATGTTATAGGTGATGAAATAACCGTAGCGCATCTGACCGATCCCGGCCACGAACGGCGCGAAGGTACGAATGATGGGGATGAAGCGCGCCAGGAAGATGGTTTTGCCACCATGCTTGTCATAAAAAGCCTGGGTGCGTTCCAGGTACTCGCGCTTGAGCCAGCGCACGTTCTCGCGGAAGACACGCGGGCCGACGAAGTGGCCAATCCAGTAGTTGGCCGTATCGCCTAAAACGGCTGCCAGCCAGAGCATGAAGAAAAGCAGTGAGACGTTGAACGAGCCCTTGGCGGCAAATGCCCCGGCGGCGAAGAGTAGCGAATCGCCGGGCAGGAACGGCGTGACCACCAGCCCGGTTTCAATAAAGATCACTATAAACAAAATGAGATACGTCCACAAGCCAAAACTGCGGATAATCAGGTCAAGGTAGCGATCCAAATGCAGGATCAGATCAATGCCAAAGGAAATCCAGTCCACAGTGCACCTTCCAAGTGAGATTTCACCCCTTCAGCGGCGAGACGGATGTCGTCGAGGGGGTGGCAGAGCGGCGCAGGTAACGGTTAGCCGCCGTTATGAAGATCAAATTAAGCACGCCCAACAGCCCCAAGATGATCGGGGCAAAGTTGCTCAGGTGAGCCAGAGGCGAGGCCGTGCTCTCCGGGAGCGGGAAAAGGGTGCCGATGCCCAGCAGCAGGCCAAACGTATTCCACAGACCGTGCAGAGCGACGGCCAGCAAGTAGGCGCCGACGACGCGCCAGGGGCTGCCACCTTGCCAGGCGGCGGCTAATGCCCAGCCGATCAGCCCGGTAGTGGTCATGTGGAGCAGGCCGGTGCCCAGGCGCCCGATCAGGGTGGGCAGGCTGCCCATCCCGGCGATACCGCTAAGGGCGCTCAGGTTTTCCAGCAGGGCAAAACAGGCCCCGGACAACACACCGAGCAGAAACCCCTGGGCCGGGGTGATCCTGCGCCCCACAAATGTCCACAACGCCAGCGGTTTGAGCAGTTCCTCGATCAGCGGGATCGCCCCTGCCACCAGGAGTAGGGTCAGCGTGATGACGCCGGGCTGGGCGAAGAGATCCTGAAAGTAGGCTTCCAAAACGCGTGGGTCTACCGTCTCCAGGGTGGAGAGGAGCTCCCGTAACTGTTGTGCCAGGTCGGGCCGCGCAGCGATCCAGGCCATAGCCACCAGGCCCAGGATCACAAACAGGCCCACCTCCACGATCAGGATCAGTGGCATGGTCACAACCAGGCTGGTGCTGATCGTGCCCCACCAATCGCTCTCCCACTCCAGAGCCAATCCGTGAGCCCCGAGGTGCAAAAACCACAGCAAGGGCACCAGCGCCCCTACCAAAAGCAGGGGTGGCAAGAGCAGCCAGGCGACGGCAACCTTTTCCAGGGCGCTGTAAACGGTGATCAGCAGCGGCCACAGGAGCATGCCCAGAGTCAGGGCGGGCAACCAGCGCCCCAGCGCGCGCATGGGTTGGGGCCGTCCACGCCAAGTCCGATAGGAGTGCACCACGCCGGGCAGGCATACCACGGCGACCAGGAGTGCCGCGGCGGCTAGACTCATGGCGCCGGTGGCTTGCTGCACGCCCGCGGTTTCACCGGCTGTCAGCGCCAGCAGACCCAAAAACGCCAGCACGGCGGCTCCACCCAGCCCCAGCAGAACCCCAAGGCTGCTGAAGATGAGAAAAAGCACGCTTTGCCAGGACGAGGGCATCGAAGCCGGTGAAGGCGAATCGGTCATTGCTCGGTGATGGTCACACTGAGGATTTTATCCCCTGGGGGGAGCGGGCCCTGACTTTGATCGGGGTCGCGCGGGGTGAGTGCTTTGAGGACATCCATCCCCGCAATTACCTCACCGAAGATGGTGTAGTTGCCATCCAGGTTGGGTAGCGCCTGGTAGGTGATGAAAAATTGGCTGCCGTTGGTGTTGGGGCCGGCGTTGGCCATGCCGACCAGGCCCGGCCGGTCGTATTTGAGGCTGGGGTCAATTTCATCCGGGAATTGATAACCCGGCCCGCCCAGCCCGGTGCCGGTAGGGTCGCCGGTTTGGGCGACGAAGTCAGGAATCACACGATGGAAGGTGACGTTGTTGTACCAACCGTTGCGCGCCAGGAAGATAAAGTTATTGACGGTGAAGGGGGCTTTATCGGCGTAGAGGCGAATGACGATATCGCCCTTTTCGGTCTTAAGCGTAGCGGTGTATTGCTTGCTCGGGTTGATGACCATGGGCGGGCATTGCTTGTACTGACGATCGCGCAATTTGTGCAAGTCGAGAATGAGATTGAGTGTTTGGGTATCGTAAGGCACGCGGTCGGTGGGGGTGAAGATCAGTTGGTCATCGAGGAAGATGAACAGCGAGGGCGTGCCGCTGAGCCCGAGATCCAGCGCCGCTTGATAGGCTTGCTTGACTTTATCCACGATGGCCGTGCTCTTCATGTCCTTCGCCAAGCGCTGGGCATCCAATCCCAGCGTGGCCGCCTGTTGGAGCACCCAGGTTTCAAACTCACTCGGGGTCTGGGTGGCCCAGGTTTGCTGCTGTCCGAAGAGCAGGTCGTGCATCTCCCAGAACTTGCCCTGCAAAGCCGCCGCCTCGGCGACCTGCGCCGCAAGTTGGGCTTTGTCGTGCGAATTCAGCGGAAAGTGGCGAAAAACAACCCGGACGTCCTCGGGATGCTGAGTTTCAAAATCTTTGAGAAAGCCCGCTGCCAGGCCGCAATACGGGCATTGGAAATCGCTGTACTCCAGGATGCTCACCCGGGCGTGATTGGCGCCGCGTTGGTAGTCATCCTTGCCGATGGGGGGAAGTTTCAGATCAGCCGGATTCTTGGGGCTGGGGAACAGATCTACCACCCGGCACTCGGTGGGTGGGGCGGCTTCGGTCGGGGCGGGGGTGGGGGTGGCGGTGGGTGCCGGGGTGGCCGGGGCACACGCGCTGAGGATAAGCGCAAGGATTGTCAACCAGAGAACGTTCTTCATGCAGCGGAGTCCTTTCTTTCCGTCAGGCTTGTCGAAGCGGTGGGGTGACGCAGGCGTTCTAACACCACGTGGCGTAAGGTAGATTGTACCACCGCCAGTGGCTGCGAGGCATCAACGACGACCCAGCGCTGGGGTTCCTGGCGTGCCAGTTCCAGGTAGCCCTGGCGCACCCGGCGGTGAAAATCCAGATCGTAGGCGTCCAGGCGGTTCCATTGCCCGGCACTGCGCCGCCGCTGCAGACCGACTTCGGGGTCTATATCCAACAGAAAGGTGAGGTCGGGGATCAGGCCGCCGGTGGCAAAGGCCAGCAGGGTGCGCAAGATCTCAAGGGAGACGCCGTGCCCATATCCCTGGTAGGCCAGGGTGGAATCGGCGTAGCGATCACACAGCACCAGCGTTCCCTGCGCCAGGGCCGGACGGATCACTTCCTCAACCAACTGGGCCCGCGCGGCTAAAAAGAGCAAAATTTCGGTGCGGGGATGCATGGCCGCATTTTGCAAATCGGTCAGGATCGCCCGCACCTGGTCGCCGATGCTGGTGCCGCCCGGCTCGCGCGTGGTGAGTACGGCATAGCCCTGCTGGCGTAAAAACTCGGCCAGTTCGCGTGCCTGCGTGGTCTTGCCACTACCTTCCGGCCCTTCGAGGGTGATGAACACGGTCGAATGCTCCCGATCAGAACGCGTGGGCGGACTCAATCGCGGAAGATGCGCACGCGGCGATTAGGCTCTTTGCCGTAGGAATGCGAGACCAGGTTATACTGCCGGGCCATCTGATGCTGAAAGCGGCGCACCTCTGCCGAGGCCGGGGGCAGGTCCACATAGCGCTGGCCGTTCAAGACGCTTTGGATGGCGATTTGGGTCTGGGCAGCGATGACCTCCCACTCTGCCGGCGTGTTTTCCGGGGTCAGGTTGAACATTTCCACCAGCGATTGCTCCATTTGGTTAATGGTATTGGCCCGCAAGACGTAAATGGGCATCTGACGTTCCTCGGCGTTGACCACCGGCTGTTGGCGCGAGCGGTAGTAGGTGCGCAGGGTCATCAGCACATCCGCCTCTTCCAGGGTAGGGACGACGATGGCCGGCACCCCTAGGCGTTTGGCCGCCTGAAGCAGGCGGTTACGGGCCACGCCATAGGGGTAGATGCGAATGGTGGGCAGCGGTGCCGGGGGTGTGGCGGGACTCGGCTCATACTCGGGCGCCGGTGTCGGGGTGGGTTGGGCCGGGGAGCGCGAGCTGCGCCCGGTGGCGGGGGCGTAATCGGTGGCGTTGCCGAAGGCACGGCGCAACCCGCTCGGCAAGGGGCGTGGCATGGCCGGTGCCGCCGGGCGTTCGATATGGATCTCGCCGTTTTCGTCGCGATAGCGAATCTCCGGCGGGATGGGGTAACCCCGCAGTAACGCATCCACTGCCGCGGCCACATCGGCGTGCACGTGCAGGCGATTGCGTTCCTGAATCTCGACCAGCACGTCAAACGTGGGTGGCGAGCGGCGCTCCAGCACCGTTTTCTGCGTCCCCCGGCGGCGTGCTTCTTCGTCTGAAAGCGTCACCGACTCCACGCCACCCACCAGGTCGGAGAGGGTGGGGTTGAGCAGCAGGTTTTCCAGCGTGCGCCCGTGGGCAGTAGCCACCAATTGCACCCCGCGCTCGGCAATGGTGCGGGCGGCCTGAGCTTCCAGTTCGCGCCCGATCTCGTCAATGATGATGACCTCGGGGTTGTGGTTTTCCACCGCCTCGATCATCACCTCGTGTTGCAGCGAGGGTGTGGGCACCTGCATACGGCGTGCCTTACCCACTGCCGGATGCGGCACATCACCATCGCCCCCGATTTCGTTCGAGGTATCTACAATCACCACGCGGGTCTTCTCAGCCAGGATGCGCGCCGCTTCGCGCAGCATGGTGGTCTTGCCCACGCCCGGACGCCCCAGGAGCAGGATGCTCTTGCCCGACTCGATGAGGTCCTGGATGATATCAATGGTGCCGTAGACAGCGCGGCCCACGCGGCAGGTCAGGCCCACAATGTGCCCTTTGCGGTTGCGGATGGCCGAGATGCGGTGCAAGGTGCGCTCAAGGCCGGCGCGGTTATCGGCATCGAACTCACCCACCCGGGAGACCACGGTTTGGATGTCGTCGTGGGTGACCTCTTGCTCCAACAAAACGACCTCACGGTCCACGAAGCGGGCCATGGGCGGCCGCCCGAGGTCGAGAATGATCTCCAGTAAATTGTCGCTGTCATCCTCGCGCACCACGGCTTCGGCAACCCGCGGCGGCAGGACATCCAGCAAGGCTTGCAAGTCATCGGTAATTCGCAGTTGTGTCATAGTCCTTCATCACCTGTTAATCGTTCCAAGGTTGCAACTCAATTGTAATAGGATTCATGCGTTATGGCGCCCTCCGGTAAAACGACCCGGGCCGGAAGGGGGCGCGTTTCTTCCGGCAGGGGGCCCATCAGGGCCGGCTGACGGTTATCGCGGCTGGCTGTAGCCGGCGCTAAGACCGGCGCGCGCTGGGCTAAGGTCAGGTGGCGCACCAGCAGGGCGTGTTGAACCACCGCTTCGCCACCCAGGTCGCGCAGGGCGTCTTCCAACCAGGCCTGGTAAGAGCGCACGGCCACATATACCGGGCGCCCGAGCGAGAAGTGCAGGCCGCGCAAGTAGGAGCGCAGTGCCGCTGCTGGCTGGCGCACTTCTGGGTGGAACAGCGGGTAGAGCAAGATGCCCCGCGGGCCGAAATGGGCTTCCATGAAGCCCAGCAGTTCGCCGCCCTGCTGATAGACCATGCCGGCCAGCCCATGCGCCCCGAACGGCTCGGCGCGCTGGACCAGCGGTGGGGTTAGCGCCTGATAGAGGCTGCGGATGGCAAACTCATCCAGGGCGGTGAGGGGCAACCACTCCCCCGCAGGCGCGTCGTTGAGCGGTAAATTGCCCAGTCGCCAGACGCGCTGGCGGGCGTAAACCGCAAACCCACTCTGGCGCAGGCCCTCAAAAAGTGGGCTTTCATCCTCGACGGCGGCCAGCAGTCCCAGTCCACCCTGTTGCCCCACCTGGCGCGCCAGTTCGTCCATCAGGCGCGCCACCAGCGTCATTTGGGACGCGGCGGGCAGGACAAAGGTGACCTGACCGAAGGTGTTGTCATTGCGAAGACTGGCCTGCCCAATCAGGTTAGGGTGGCCCTCGCCAGGTTGCAAGACCGCGGTGAAGGCGTTCTCTTCCAGGCGCAGGTGGCGCAAGACGACCCAGAATCCCAGCGGCCGGCCACGCGTCAGCGCCAGGACGCTATCCAAGCACGCTATCTGATGACGGTAGCGATATAACGTTATTAAATCAGCCCAGTTAAAAGGTCGCGCCTTTATCGTGCCAACTCCAGGATGACCACCGAAGCCACGCTTTCTGATTTTGATTTTACCACGACCTTGCCGTATGGACAATAGGTATAGAACAATTGTTCGTATGGCGCCCTAGGATTCTGACACTATGACGTAAAACTGAGAAATTGGTTATTGACAACGTTACGTAATACTGTTATAATGTGAACAACCATGGAAAACTCGAGCCCACGAACCTACACGATTCAAGAACTGGCCGAACGCTGTGGGGTTACGCCGCGCACGATCCGTTTTTACATCGAAGAAGGCTTGCTTCCCCCACCCCTGCAAGAGGGGCGCATCGGGCTCTACACCGATGAGCACGTTGAGCGGATGGAATTGATCCGCCAACTCAAAGAGGCCTTTCTCCCCCTGCGGGAGATCCATCGCCTGGTCAATTCGCTGAGCAGTGCCGAAATCCGTGCCCTGCTGGAGACCTTGCCCCGTACCCCTTATGCGGCGCCGGCGGAAGAGGCTGAGAGCCGACCGGTAGGGCAGAGTGCGTTAGATTACATTCGTTCTTTGCAAAAGGGGGTGACCCGAGAGGAAGATAGGACCGATTCAACTCAAACCTACCAAGAGGCGCACGCTGCGTTGTTGCGAAAGGTGCGCCGGGAGGAACTGGCGCCGGATGAGGATGAATTTGCCCGCTGGCAACGCATCACCATCGTCCCGGGCCTGGAGATCCACATCCGCGAATCCAGCGACTACCACTTTGTTTCGCGAGTGCGTCAACTGTTGGAGTTTGCCCGTCGTCTGTTTCGTGTGGAGTAACTAAACCGGTCTAACTCAATTCAATATCAGAAAGGGGAGTGTTCTCATGTCTGCGTCACCTCTACATCTGCATGTCGAGGGCGATCAGATGCTTGTTGCCCGTGAAGCCCCAACCCACCGCGTCGTCGAAGTCGTCATTACCGCCCCTGAGCATGCGCAGCAGACCCGACAGCGCATTCCGTTAAACCTGGCACTGGTGCTCGATCGCAGTGGTTCCATGAGCGGGGATAAATTGCATTACGTCAAGCAGGCTGCGTTGTATCTGGTTGAAACCCTGGAGGAGGCCGATCAATTGGCGTTCGTGGTTTATGATGATCAAGTCGACGTCCTCAGCCCCGGCCTCCCGCTGACCCCTGCGCACCGTCAGCACCTGGCGCATGCCATCCGGCAAGTGGAAAGCAGGGGCTATACCAACCTTTCCGGGGGCTGGCTGGCCGGGTGCGAACTGGCGGCTAAAGCCGCGACCACGGCACACCTCAACCGTGTCCTCTTGTTGACCGATGGCCTGGCCAATGTGGGCATTAGGGATCCAGAGGAGTTGGCGCATCATGCGCGCGAACTGGCGCGGCGCGGGATATCCACCTCCACCTTTGGGGTTGGGCTGGACTTCAACGAGCATTTGCTGGAGCGCATGGCGACGGAAGGGGATGGCAACTTCCATTTCATTGAGGCGCCGCAGGACATCCCGAACATCTTTGCCCGTGAGTTTAAGGAATTGATCACGATCACTGCGCGCGAGGTTGAACTCACGGTGGACCTACCCAAAGGGGTGACGGTCAATGTGTGTGGCGGCTGGCGGTACACCCTTGAAGATGGGCGTCTGCGTCTGGCCGTCGGCGCTCTGGCGGCCAAACGCGCGCAGGAACTCTATCTGGAGGTCACCACGCCGCCGGATGCCGAGGCGAAGGACCTCACGCTCACCTTCCTGGTGCGGGCGCGGGATGAAACAAACGGCGTTCTGGAAGCTCGGGCGGAGCGCACGTTTACCTATGCGAGTCAGGATGAGGTAGCCGCGGAGGCGGTCAACCAGGATTTGCTGGCGCGTTTTGCCAAAGTGGCCCTGGCTGATGCCAGCCTGGAAGCACTGCGCCTGGAGCGCGAAGGACGGCGGCATGAAGCTCGGAGTTCCATCCTGAGCCGCTTCAGCCAGGTAAGACCAGCCATGGATGCCCAGACTCGCACCGAGTATGAGCAGTTTGTGCAGCGCATTGAAGAGGGCCTGGCAGAAGACGAACGCAAGCGGCTGTCACAACAACGCCACGTGGAACGGCGGCGGCGTGAAGTTGGTAGCCCTGAGCCGGGGAAGACATCTAGCGCGCGGTGAACAGGGGGTGCCGCGCTTTAGCACGAGAAGGATCGTTCAGGGGTGTCGTGCCCTTGAGCGATCCTTCGGTTATCCCTCTAACCACTGAACCTAATCGTCAGGATGTCGCCGTCCTGCACCACGTACTCCTTGCCTTCCAGGCGCAGTTTCCCCTTGGCCCGCGCTTCGCTCATGCCTCCCAGGGCCATCAGATCGTCATAACTGATCACTTCGGCCCGGATGAAACCCTTCTGCATGTCGGTATGGATTTCGCCCGCGGCTTCGGGAGCGGTGGCGCCACGGCGCACCGTCCAGGCGCGCACTTCATCCGGACCTACGGTGAAGAACGACTGCAACCCCAGCAACTCATAGGAAAGACGTATGACCTTATTGAGCCCGGGCTCACTCAAGCCATACGCCTGCATGAATTCCGCTGCCTCCTCCGGGGGCAGCTGAGCCAGGTCCATCTCCAACTTGCCCTGCAGCGCCACCACCTGACTGCGCCGGTGGGGATACGAGACCGTGGGTGGCGTTTGCCCTTCGGCCAGGTTGAGCACGATCAGCATGGGTTTGCGGGTGAGAAAGCCGAACCCCGCCAGCAGGTGTTCATCCTCGGCGCTGAGGTCAAGGTCGCGGAGCGGGGTTTCGGCGCTCAGGGCCTGGTGCAGCCGTTCGAAGAGGGCCACCTCGCGTTCCAGGCTGGCCTTATCCCGCGCGCCCTTGCGCCGTTCTTCGTTCAACCGCTCTAATTTACGCTCCACCGCGATTAGGTCATTGAGAATGAATTCGCTCTCCATGACCGCAATGTCGCGTTGGGGGTCGAGGCTGCCCAGTGGGTGCGGGATGGCCTCATCCTCAAAACAGCGCACCACCTGGATGAAGCCGTCCATCTGGGTAAGTTGATTGAGTAGCGGCCCGGGCAGTCCCCCCTGACTGCGCGTGCCCTCGATGCCGGCAATATCCACGTAGGTCACTTTGGCGTAGATGACCTTTTTGGGGTTGAACATCGCCGCCAGACGATCCACGCGCGGGTCGGGCACATCCACAACCGCGGTATGCATGGCGACCTTGCCGGCGGAGAGGCCGGTGGGCTGATGCCCGCGGGTGAGGGCGTTAAAAATCGTGGTCTTTCCGGATTGAGGTAAACCGATGATTCCCAAGCGCATGTCAATATCCCTTGACCCTGAACCGAGTTCTCATTATACTAAGTAACGATGCACGCCGAAGTGGCGGAACTGGCAGACGCGCACGACTCAAAATCGTGTCCCGAAAGGGGTGTGGGTTCGACTCCCACCTTCGGCACCAGAGGAATACCCTCATCTGGCTGACAGCGCTGCTTCTGGCGCTGTTTTGTTTTGGCAGGGGGAATTATATCATGGGCAGGAATGGATCGCCGCGGTGGGCGGTTTATGGTAGGATTAGCGGCGAGCCGGTTCGCGCGAGGTTGAGGACATGCTTGAGGTAAGGGAGATTTGGAAATCCTACGAGGGCCAGCCCCTGCTGTGCGGGGTCTCGTTCGAGGTGCGACCCGGTGAAACGGTGTGCCTGCTGGGGCCCTCGGGGAGCGGTAAGAGCACGTTACTGCGCATTATCGCCGGGCTGGAGGTGCCGGAAGCCGGTCAGGTGCTGTGGCAGGGAGAGGATCTGGCGGCTGTGCCGGTGCATCAGCGCCACTTCGGGTTGATGTTTCAAGATTATGCTCTTTTCCCACACCGCACCGTGGCCGAAAACGTGGCTTTTGGCCTGCGCATGCAGGGCCTGCCGCGGGATGAAATTGCTCGGCGCGTCGAGGATGCCCTGGCGCGGGTCAACCTGCGGGAGTTTGCCCGCCGCCGCGTGACGGATCTCTCCGGTGGGGAGCAACAGCGGGTGGCTCTGGCACGTGCCCTGGCACCGCGCCCGCGCTTGCTGATGCTGGATGAGCCCCTCGGAGCACTCGACCGTGCCTTGCGCGAGCAACTAAGCGAGTTTTTGCGCACACTATTGCACGCAAGCGGCATCCCAACGATTTACGTCACCCATGACCAGGAAGAAGCCTTTGCCATCGCCGACCGCCTGATTCTGCTCCACCAGGGGCGCGTGGTGCAGGCTGGCCCACCGGATGCCGTCTATGCCCGCCCGGCTACCCCGTGGGTGGCGCGCTTCCTCGGCCTGACCAATTTGCTCCCGGCGCGGGTGCAAAGCCGGCAGCCTTTACGGCTGGAAACCCCCCTGGGCGTGTTGGACGTGGCCTCCGATGCCGCCACGTCTTGGCAGGAAGGGCAGAGGGTCACAGCGCTGGTGCGCCCGAACGCCGCGCGCCGGGTTGAACCCGGACAGGCTGGCCCCAACCATGTCGAAGGAACGGTGGAGGATGTGGTTTTCCGTGGCGAGGGTTATCGCATGATATTGCGCTGTCGGGATGGCGTACGCCTGAGTTTTACCCTGCCCCAGCCGGTTCAACCCGGCACGTCTCTAACCCTTAGCCTGGATCCGGATGGCATCCTACCTTTGGAGGCCGAGGCATGAGCGCCGATGAATGGGTGTGGGTGATCAAAAAGGACGTGACCGGACGCGAGATGTGGCGCTACCGCGGGCGGGTGGTCGCGCGTTATCCTTGCGGTGCACTGGTGGAGGCCTTTTTCGACCGCGAAGAAATGCCTTTTTTCGGCGTTGTTCTGCGCCCGGGAGATCGCTTTCTCGAAGCCTATTTCAGCGACCGCTGGTACAACCTCTTCGAAATCCACGACCGTGATACCGATGCGCTCAAGGCCTGGTACGCCAACATCACCCGCCCGGCGGAGATCAGCGTTGAGGCCATTGCCTATGTTGACCTGGCGCTGGACCTGCTGGTTTATCCTGATGGGCAACAGAAGGTGCTGGACGAGGCCGAGTTTGCCGCCTTGCCCCTGACCGTGGATGAGCGCTTGCACGCTCTGGCGGCGCTAGGGGAGTTGCAGAGCCTTTGGGCTGCACCTGGAGCCCCGTTGCGCTGGCAGGGGTTGCGCGGGTTATTCGCCACCTGAAAATTCGGAGATAATACGTATTATTCGGGAATTGACTTGACGCGCTTTTTCCCCTTATGCTATACTTTTTTTGCCCATCGCCGTATGGGCAGGTTGTGAGGCTGGAGAGGTCATGAGAGACTGGCAACCACCGGCTCGTTGCCCGAATAAATGGAGGGTCAGAACCGGGTGGCTGTCGAGAGAGGGCAGTCCAAGGCCTCCCCACGCCGTTTTTTAAACCCCCACATTTTTGATATAGAGGAGGAGAGTTATGAAACGTCACCTATGGTTCGTGTTCAGCGTGCTTCTGATCGCGAGCATGGTGCTGGCTGCGTGCGCTCAGGCCACGCCGACCCAACCCCCGGCCCAAGCCACGCAACCCCCCGCGCAGGAGCAACCCACTCAACCCCCGGCGGAGACACCCACTCAGCCCACGACCGAGCGCGCCCCGGTCATTCGCTTCGCCACCCTGGAGGACATGACCACCACCAATGTCTGGGCGCTCTTTGATGATGTCGGCGCTTCCTATTGGAACTATGTGGTGCAAATCTATCACTGGCCAACGCTGTTCACCCTCTCGGATCAGCGCTATGACTTCATCCCCGCGGTCGCGGCCGATTTCCCCAGCGAGTTCACCCAGGAAGGTGACCTCTACGTTGCCACGGTCAAACTCAAGGATGGGCTGGTGTGGAGCGATGGTAGCCCGGTGACCGCAGACGATGTCGCTTTCACCGCCAACACCGTCCTCAAATTCAAACTCGGCCTCAACTGGCAGTCCGGCTATAATCCCGACTACCTGGTCAAGGTTGAGGCGGTGGATCCGTTGACGGTGAAGTTCTACTATAACACCATCCCCGGCCTCTCCCTGTGGCAGTACGGCGCCTTACAGTCGCCCTTTGTTAATAAGGCTTACTGGGAGCCCAAGATTGCCGATGCCCTGGCCATCGTGAACAGCGACGAGTACAAAGCGCTTGAGCAGCAGGTGGCCGACCTGGAGAAAGCGGTCAAGGAAGGCACCGCGACCCAGGAAGAACTGGACGCCAAGAAGGGCGAACTGGATGCCAAACTAAAAGAAGCGGTGGACATCCTGCATAAATTGGATAACGAGGGCGAGCCCACCTTTGGCGCTTGGCGCTTGGAGAAGTGGGAAGTGGGCGCCTTTGCCGAGAACCGCGTCAACGAGAAGAACTTCTTCATCGGCACGGTGGTGGAAGAATATGCCAACGGCGCTTACCGTGAGTATAAAGAAGACGGTTCCTACGAATTCACCGCCTACGGCACCCCCGAGGGCGAGAAAGTCCTCGAATACAAGAGTGGCCCCTACTTCGATAGCGCGCTCTATACGCTCTACGGCAACCCGGATGCGGCAGTGCTGGCGTTGCGTAACAACGATGTGGACTTCCTGCTCAACCCCAGCGGCTTGCAGCAAGGTTTTGTCGATCAGTTGAAGGAAGACCCCAACATCACCATTGTCGAGAACAAGCAGAACGGTTTCCGTTACTTAGCCTTCAACCAGAACCGCTCATACTTCAAGGGTGAGGCCGGAAAGGCCCTGCGCCAGGCCATTGCCTGTATGATTGACCTCGACTTCCTGAGCCAGCGCGTCCTTCAAGGTGCAGTGCTGCCGGTTTACACCCTGGTGCCCGAGGGTAACGGTTTCTGGCACAACCCTGACGTGCCGAAGTGGTGCGCCGGCGATGACACCAAGACCCGCATGGAGAAGGCCGTGAAAATCCTGAAAGACGCCGGCTTCACCTGGGAGAAGGAACCGTCCTGGAACGAAGCCCGCGGCGGTTCGGTGGAGTACGGCCAAGGCTTGAAACTGCCCAATGGCGAGAAATTCCCCGAGGTCAAATTGCTGGCGCCCTCCGCGGGTTATGACCCCTTGCGCGCCACGGCGGGTGTCTACATCGAACAGTGGATGCGCCAGTTGGGCATCCCCGCCACGGCCGAGTTGACCAACTTCAACAACATCCTCACCGCGGTCTATGACACCGGTGATTACGATATGTTCATCCTCGGCTGGGGCTTGACGATTTACCCGGATTACATTTGCACCTTCTTCGACAGCGGCGTGCCCACCAACCCCTATGGGTATGAGAGCGCGGCGTTGAAAGAGAAGTGCGATGCCTTCTTGGTCGAGACCGACATCAACAAAGCCAAAGAGTTGGCATTTGAGATCCAGAACATCCTGGCCACCGAGTTGCCCTACATCACCCTCTTCACCAACCCGGTTTACGACGCCTTCCGCAACCTCGAATACCCCTACACCGAGGTGCTGGATGGCATCGGCTCCGGGCTCTACGGTGCGCCCACCCTGGCCAAGCCGGCCGCGCAGTAACATCACCTGTGAACGCCGAGAGGTTGAGGGGAAGTCCCTCAACCTCTCGCTTTATTTCCGCTCATGGCCAGGAGGTGGATCAAGCAGGTCAAAAATCACCCCATTAAACGGAAATTTGTTACCCTCCCCTGGCTGACATCTCTTAATAATTATGATAAGATACCCCAATCCTTCCCTACCTTAAAAACCTTTTGAGGAGTTGGGATGCTCAAATATATCGCCAACCGCCTATTGCAGATTATCGTTACCCTCTTTATTTTCTTCGCCCTGACCTATTTTATCTTAGATGCCCAACCGGGCGATATTACGCTCCAATACGTGAACAACCCTAAATTCACCAAGGAACAGCGGGAAGCCCTGCGTCGCCGCCTGGGGCTGGACAAGCCCGCCTACGTGCGCTTCTTCCAATGGATGGGCAACACCTTGCGCGGTGACCTGGGAGAATCCTACCAGTATCGCAAGCCGGTCATGGACGTGCTGCTGGAGCGCGCACCCCGCACTATCTTCCTCTTCCTCACGGCAACACTGATCGAATTCTTTGTGGGGTACTGGCTGGGTAGGGTGCTGGCCTGGCAGCGGGGCACCGGTTTGGAATATGGGATCACGGTGGTGGGGGCATTTTTCTATACCGTGTTCACACCCTGGTTTGCCCTGATGATGATTTACCTGTTTGGTTTTACCCTCAAGTGGTTCCCGATTGGCAAATTCCTGGATGTGAACCTCTGGCGCACAGCGCCCAAAGGGCTGACCGCCAACGAAATCTTTGTCAACCTGCTGCTGACAATGACCATCTTGGCCGCTGTCTTGGCGCTGGTCTACTACCTCACCCGTCGCATGAATCCCTACCGCGCCTCGCTGATCCGCTGGAGCGCTCTGATCGGTGGGGCGGCGATCACGGTGGGGTTCTGGGCGTCCTCGCCGGTTGCCAAATACGCCGGTGACATTCTCTACCACATGGCTTTGCCCATCATCGTCCTCACGCTGATCAACTTCTCCGGGACCATGTTGCTCACCCGCACCACGATGCTGGAGACGTTACGTGAGGACTATATTATGGCGGCGCGCGCCAAAGGGCTGCCAGAACGGGTGGTGCGTGATAAACACGCGGCACGGAATGCGGTGCTACCGGTCTTCACCAGCCTGATCATCTCACTGCCGTTCATCTTGGGGGGTGGCATCATCACCGAAACGGTCTTCTCGTGGGAGGGGTTGGGCTTGACCCTGCTCACGGCCTCTACCACGGGCGATATTCCGCTGGTCATGGGGTCGTTCCTGTTTATTGGCACGTTGGCGCTGCTGGCTCACCTGGTGGCCGATATTGCGTATGCCTTCCTTGACCCACGCATCCGATATGCCTGAGGGAGATGAGCCATGACCACAGCACCCGCTGACACCACCTTTCAAATTCAGGAGCCCCTGTGGAAAATTCGCCTGCGCATCGCCTGGAAGGGGTTTAAACAGAGTTGGATGCTCTTCACCGAAAACAAAATCGGGCTGGTGGGCTTGGGGATCATCCTCTTCTTCGGCTTGATGGCTGTGGCGCATCCCATCCTGATGCATACCGTGTGGGAGCCCAATATCTATGATCCCTTCATCGGCAACGATCCCACCATTTTGCAGCACCCTTCGCCGCCTTCGGCACGGCATTTGCTGGGTACCGATCCTGTGGGCCGCGATGTGCTCAGTCAGTTGATGTACAGCACCCAGTCCGAATTTATCCTGGGGCTGCTGGCGGCCATTGTGACCGTGACCATTGCCACCTCGGTCGGCGCCATATCGGCTTATTTTGGCGGTGCGCTGGATGCCTTTTTCATGCGCCTGGCCGACCTGATCAACATCTTGCCTTTCATCGCCTTATTGGTGGTGCTGACCGCTTTCTTCGATTTTGGCATGATCGAACTGGCACTCTTGATCGGCATCCTCTCCGGCTTCGGTGGCACTACCATAATTTTCAAAGCCCAGGCGCTGACCATCAAGGTCAAGCCGTATATCGAGGCGGCTAAGGTGGCTGGAGGGAGTGACTTGCACATCATCTTCCGCCACATTGTGCCCAACCTGATGCCATTGGCTTTCTTGAACATGATGTTCACCGTCACTGGTGCCATTTTCTCCGAGGCGGCGCTCTCGTTCTTTGGCCTGCTCAACTTACGCATGTCGTGGGGCATCATGATCAACACCACCCAAGCCGCCGGATACCTGCTGGGCGGTTGGAAATATTGGTACCTGATCGTTCCGCCGGGCCTGGCGATCACCCTCTTGTGCAGTGCCTTCTACCTGGTTGGGCGGGCACTGGATGAAGTGGTCAACCCGCGCCTGCGCCGGCGCTAAGCGAGGATGTGGCTTATGGCAGAAAAACCCTTGCTCTCGGTACGTAATCTCTCCATGATCTACAAGACGCGCAAAGGCGCGGTCTCAGCCATTGATAATGTCTCATTTGACCTGAAGCGCGGTGAATCGCTGGGATTGGTGGGTGAATCGGGCTGTGGCAAGACCTCGGTGGCGATGGCACTTTTACGTCTCTTACCCGATAATGCCCAGATCACTGGCGGGCAAATCTTGCTCGATGGCGTGGATTTGACCCAACTCAGCGAAGATGAGATGCAAAACATCCGCTGGAAGCGCATCTCCATGGTCTTCCAGGCGGCGATGAACGCGCTCGACCCGGTATATAAAGTGGGGGATCAAATTATTGAGGCGATTGAACGCCATGAACGCGATATAGATCCGGCAGAGGCACGCAAGCGCGTGGAAGCCCTGTTCAAACTGGTCGGGATTGATCCCAAGATGGCGGATCGTTACCCCCACGAGTTCAGCGGCGGAATGCGCCAGCGGGCAATCATTGCCATGGCCCTGGCCTGCAACCCCGACCTGATCATTGCCGACGAACCGACGACCGCACTGGACGTGATCGTCCAGGACCAGGTGCTGCGCGAACTGCGCCAGGTGCAGAAGCAAATGGGCATGAGCATGATTTACATCTCCCACGATATTGCCGTCATTGCTGAGGTGGCCGAACGGATCGCGATCATGTACGCCGGACGCATGTGCGAACTGGCCAGCGCGGTGGAAATCTTCAAGCGCCCGCGCCATCCCTACACCGTGGCGCTGATGTCAGCGTTCCCCAGCATTGTCGGTGAGAAGCGCCCGTTGGTGGCGTTGGGTGGTGAGCCCCCAGATCTGCTTTTCCCACCGCCGGGTTGCCGTTTCCACCCGCGTTGCCCGCGCGCCCTGGATATTTGCAAACAGCAGCAGCCCCCCTTTGAGGATATTGGCGGTGGGCACTATCTGGCGTGCTGGAATCCTGCTCCGGTGGTGGAGGTGCAGCCATGACCCCGAACAATGTTCCTCTGGTGCAGGTCACTGGTCTCAAAAAATATTATCCGGTGGGAGGCAATATCTTCAACCCCGGCAAGTTTAAAGTGCATGCGGTGGATGATATTTCCTTCACCATTCCCGCCGGTAAGTCGTTAGGTCTGGTGGGCGAATCGGGCTGTGGTAAAACCACCACTGGCAAACTGCTCACCCGTCTGATTGATCCAACTGAGGGCAAAATTCTCATCGCTGATGAGCAGGGCAACCTGGTAGACCTGGCTGCGCTCAAGGGCAATGAACTGAAACGTTTCCGCCGCCGCGTGCAAATGATCTTCCAAGACCCCTATGAGTCGCTCAACCCGCGCCTGACGATCTTCGATATCGTTGCCGAACCGCTGGCGGTGCAGGGAATTGGCACGGTATTGGACCGTGAGATCATGGTGGCCACGATGTTGGAGAAAGTGGGGCTGACCCCAGCCACCTCATTTATGTTCCGTTACCCGCATGAACTTTCGGGGGGGCAGCGCCAGCGCGTGGCGATTGCGCGCGCCCTGGTTATCAACCCCAGTTTTGTGGTGGCCGATGAGCCCACCTCGATGTTAGACGTCTCCATCCGCACCGGGGTCATGAATCTGATGATGGATCTGGCCCAGCAACTCGAGGTCAGTTATCTCTACATCACCCATGACCTGGCCGTGGCGCGCTACACCAGTGACATGTTGGCCGTGATGTACATGGGCAAGATTGTGGAATACGGCCCGACCGAAGAGGTGTTACATCATCCCTTGCATCCCTATACGCGGGCTTTGATCTCAGCGGTGCCGGTGCCGGATCCCACCTTCAAGCGCGGTGCGCCGGAGATCAAAGGGAGCATCAGCAAGCCGATCAACCCGCCCCCGCGTTGCCGTTTTTACGAGCGCTGCCCGATCGCGGCTAAAGTCTGCGAGGATAACGACCACCCACCTTTGGAAGATAAGGGTGGCGGGCATCTCGTTGCGTGCTACCGGGTGTAGAGGGTGCACTGCTCCCATGTGGAACGCAATCGCCGGGCCAGGGGGCCCGGCGTTGTCTTTGGGGATGATTTGCACGTCATACCCTCTGGCTCGCGAGCCAAGTGGTCAGATCCTCCCACCCATACCCGATCTCCTGGAGTGAGATGCCGCGGAGAGTGATCGTCTGTTCCCGTGTTGGTTGCCCACCCAGGCGGGCATAAAATGCCCGGCCCGGGTGGTTATCGGCCAGGACCCAGATCAGCATCGAGGTCAACCCGTTTTGAATTAACGTCTGCACCGAGGCGAGTACGAGCCGCGTGCCGATACCCTGGCGTTGAAACGTCGGCAGGACATACAGAGCATATATTTCACCCCGGTAAATCTCGTCCCCGCTTCGTTCCGGCCCCCCACTGGCAAAGCCCACGATACGCCCTGCTTTTTCGGCCACCCACCAAAAACTCCCCGGGGGCGGGTGTGTGATCCTTTCTCGGATCTGCTGAGCATCCTGTTCGACGGAAAGTTGGGCTAAGACGTTGGCCGGGATGAGGCCAGCATAGGCGGCGCGCCAGGTTTCCACATGCACCCAGGCGATGCCCTCGGCATCCTTGGGCGTCGCCGGGCGGATGAGTACATTGTCAGGAGGTTGGTTACTTTCCATAGGGCGGTGGGGAAAATCCGAAAACATAATGAGGATAGGATACCAAAATCTCAGATGTTTCTTCTATTTCGATTATATAATGAGGACGTAACTCACGCGCCCACCTGTCGTGAGTTTATCGTTCCACCTAAACAGCCTTGAAAAGGAGCCCTGGTCATGTCCGTTCAACCCGTCACAGCAGTACTCATCGGGGCTGGGCAGCGCGGTGCCGAAGCCTATGCACCTTATGCCCTGCAACATCCGGATCAGTTGCGCTTTGTGGCGGTGGCCGAGCCGGATCCGCAACGCCGCGCGCGCTTTGCCGCCCAGCACAATATTCCTCGCGAGCGTCAGTATTCGACTTGGGAAGATCTGTTGGATGAGCCTCAAATGGCCGATGCAGCGCTCATTTGCACCCAAGATACGCTACACACGGCCCCCGCTCTGGCCGCCCTGCGCGCGGGTTATCACGTCTTGCTGGAGAAGCCGCTTGCCCCACGCCCGGATGAGTGCGAGGCGATTGTGGCCACCAGTGAAGCGGTGGGGCGCCAGTTGCACGTTGGGCATGTGATGCGCTATACCCGCCACTATCAATTATTGCGTGAGATAGTGCAATCGGGCGTCCTGGGCGAGGTGGTGGATGTGGATCACCGCGAAAACGTCGCCTTCTGGCACATGGTGCACTCTTACGTGCGTGGGAACTGGCGCAATAGCGCTCTTTCCAGTCCGATGATCCTGGCCAAATGCTGCCATGACCTGGATATGCTGCCCTGGGTTTTGGGGCAACGCTGTCAGCGCCTCTACAGCGTGGGCAATCTGTTGCACTTCCGGGCTGAAAATGCCCCGCCCGGCGCGCCGGAACGCTGCCTGGATGGCTGTCCGGCAGCACAAACCTGCCCCTATTATGCGCCCTATATTTACCTGGAGATGAAGCCCTTCTGGCACAATTACGCCGAGACAGCGCCACGTGGTATTGCTCGCTGGGCGACGCGCCAGTGGGTGGAACGGCCATGGTTGGTGCGCCTGCTCAGCGTGGTTTACCCTGATTTGCGTCAGATCACCGAGTATCGCGGCTGGCCACTGACCGTGCTGGCCCTTGACCCCACCCCTGAGGCTATCCTGGAAGCACTCCGCAGCGGGCCGTATGGGCGTTGCGTCTATCATTGCGATAACGACGTGGTGGATCACCAGGTGGTGAGCATGCTCTTCAGCGCCGGCAGCACGGTCACGCTGACCATGCATGGGCATTCTCATATTGAGCACCGCTCCACCCGCATTGAAGGCACGCGCGGGCGTCTGTTGGCCATGATGGGCAACGGCGGCGGGTGGATTCAGGTGGAAGAACACCGCACGCTCTCTCGCCGCACCTACGATACCAGCCCGCCCCCCGGCCAGGGCCATGGCGGTGGGGATATGGGGCTGATGGCGCATTTTGTGGCTTGCGTGCGTGCCGGCGGCAACCCGCCGGAGGTACGTCAGGCGGCCCGCGAGGCGCTGGAGAGCCACCGCCTGGCCTTTGCGGCTGAGGAATCGCGCCTCAGCGGGCAGGCCATCTTTATGGAATAGAAGAACTGCCCGGTTACCGGATGGGGTTAGACGCGCTTATTCCTTGGGGGCCAGGGTTTCGGTGCGCAGGTTGAGAATCTCCTTGCGTTTTTCCGCCCACCGTAGCGCATCGCGGATGCCGTCTTCGATGGAAAGTTGTGCTTTCCAACCCAACAAACGCTCGGCGGTATCCGCATTGGCATAGGAACCCGCAATATCGCCGGGGCGGGGTGGGGCTTCGCGCACCGGGATCTGCCGCCCAATCACCTTCTGGAAGGCATCTAAGAGTTCGCGCACGGTGACACCGCGTCCGGTACCCAGGTTGATGACCAGATAGCGATCTGGCGGATTGCCGGCACGCTCGAACACGGCGTCAAAGTCCAGCACGGCGGCCAGGTGCGCCTGTGCCAAATCCCAGACGTGGATGTAATCGCGGATGCCAGTGCCATCACGGGTGGGCCAGTTGGTGCCGGTGATCTCGAAATAGGGATATTTACCCAGTGCGGTGTCCACCATCCGGCCCAGGACGTGGGTGGGGTTTTCCACGTGGATGCCACTGCGCAGTTGGGGGTCGGCGCCGATAGGGTTGAAGTAGCGCAGGGCAATGCCGTACATGCCATAACTCACACAATAATCCCGCAGGATCATTTCCATCATGTATTTGGTGCGGGCGTAGGGACTGGAGGGTTTAAGCGGGGAATCCTCGCGCACCATGAAGCCCGGCACGACATCATAGAGCGAGGCCGAGGAACTGAACACGACCCGCTTACACCCCAGGCGTTGCAGGTGATAAAAGAACTCAATGGATTTGCCAACATTCTCACGGTAGTACTCGTAGGGCTTTTCCATGGATTCGGGCACGACGATCAGTGCCGCGCAGTGGATGGTGGCGTGAATATCGGGGTGCTCCTGGAAAATGCGCTCCAAGAGGGCGACATCCGCGATATCGCCGGGATAAAAGATGCGCCCACGGGTGAATTCCACCCGTCCGGTGGAGAGGTTATCCAGAATGATGGGGGTATGGCCGGCATCCAACAGGGCTGAGCAAATGGTACTCCCGATGTAACCGGCGCCGCCACTGACGAGGATTTTCATACGCCTCCTTGAGGTAGATGAATGTCGTCACATGAGGGTGATTATAGACGATTTTGCCCGCTATGCCCAATCAGGGACAAGGAATTTCCTGCCGCAGGGCTTCATGAGCCTGCTCTCGTTGTGGGCTGGTTGGGGTCTCGCGCAGCAAGCGCTCCCACAGGCGGCAAACCACGCCATGCATGGTCGGGGCCACTCGCGCTGCTTCCAGGCTTTGGGTTAGGGCAGCTTCCCATTGCCCGGTGTGGGCATAGCCCTCGATGAACGGTAACCGTTCGGCGGGGTCGTTGGGGTAATCGCCCAGAGCGAAGGCAGTTTCGGCCAGGGCAACCACGGTTTCCCAGTCTCGGCGCTGGCGGGCTAAATCAGCCTGTTCGTAATAATAGCACCAGCCGTGAGGTGGTTCAGGGGCGTAAAAAGCGGGTAAGCGGGGTGCAGGCGTCGCGATTTCGATTTGGTTGGGAGCGCTTAATCGGGCTGCTACGTGGCGCAGGCGCGGAGGGAGGAAGAGGTTATCGGCTTCCAAGACAGGATCCACGACCCGCAGACAGGCAGGAGGTTGGTAGTAAAGCACTAAGACCTGATCGGTGCTGCCGGTAAACATTGCGGCTAAATAGTCCACCTGCACCGGTTGGTGGGCGATGCCGGATTGCAAGGCCCAATGCGAACGACGGACGTCCAGATCTACCAGTAGATAATCCATTCGCGAGGTAGGGTTTTCAGGGGCATAAATCCAGTTGAGCGGGGCAGTGAGCGAATTGTCGCTGTAATAGCGCAACGGCAACCCTTGCATCACGATGGTGGTGCCGGGCTTGAGGGCTGGGATGCGCCAGGCCATTTGCCAAAACAAGGCCCGCTGTACCTCCCAATCGCGGCGGCAATCGCCGCTGTTTTGGGTCTGAGCCGCGGTAGCCAATCCTAACGCGACGACCAGGAAGGCTGTGGGTAGTGAGGCAGGTAGCAAACGTACTAGCCCCACCAAAAGACAGGCGGCGCCGAGCATGAAAGGCAGGGTGAACCGGTCATAAGGAAAGCCAAAGTGAACCGGTAAATCGGTGAGCCAGAAGGGCCAACCAGCCAATAGTAACCCCGCGCTTCCCAGCCCCAGCCACGGGCGCGCGGCTTGCGAGCGCTGGCTAAATCCCGAGGGCGGCGTTAGGCGCCAGGTACGCCGTCCCATGAAAAAGAGGAGGCTCAGGGCAGCGGCAAGCGCAACCAGGGTAAAGATCAGCGTGCGTGGGCCGGCAGTCGGTAACATCGTGAGGCGCTGGAGGGGATAAAACCATACCCACAAACCTGCGCGTAGGCTATCGTTGAGGATCCGAGTGAGCACGTGCCCAATAGCGGTCAGAGGTTGAGCGGCCAGAGCGGTGAGGATATGGGGCTGGTAATTGTAGGTTTGATAAGGGAAGAAAAACGCTCGCCAGAGCCCGATGCCTACAAAGAGGATGAGATATGGCAGGCTGTGGCGCAGGGCGTGGCGCCAGCGTTGCGCGCCCGTGCTGGTGAGGGCTTGGATCAACAAGAGCGGGCGCAGCAGGTCGAGCAGGAAGAAATACTCCATACTGAGCAGGTTGATAGCACTCAGCATGAGTCCCAGGCTGTGCCAATACCAGCGGTGAGCGGGTGTGCGGATGGCCCGGAGCGAGGCGTACAACGAGCCGAAGAAGGCGGTGAGGACGATGAAAAAATGGCTGTAGACAATGCTGATAGGCTGCTGACCAAAGCCGGGATAAAGGCTGAAAGCCAGCGCGATCCAGGCGGCTTCAGTGGGTTGCTGGGGGCGAGCCTGGCGCAAGGTCAGCCACAGCATAACCCCGGCTAGCCAACGCCAGAAGAAGGCATACAGTTGCCATTGCCAAGGGGCCGTGCCCAAGAACGTCATTGAGATCTGGTACAGCAAACCCCAAAAGGGGCGTTTGGTGGCAAAATAAGCTTTTAGCCCTTCCGCACCATAAGTCTTGCCGATCCACAGCATGGGCAGGTCGTCCCAGTAAAACCCCAGCCAGGGTAAGAAAAGCCCATAGGCTAAAACCAGCAGAAGAAAAAGGATTAATGGAAAGGTGATCGAATGGGAAAGCCATGCGGTTAGATTGCGTCGTACCATGGGCTTATGAGTTTTGACGAGAAGATTGAGAGTGGGAGATCACCTGCCGGATCAGATAAATCGGGCGTTCTTTGACTTCCTGGAAGATATAGCCTACATATAGGCCGATGATACCCAGCATGATCATCAGCGAGCCGCCGACAAAAAGCAGGACGAACATGAGCGATGACCAGCCCGGTGCTAAACTGGCCTGGCGCCCGGTCAGCCAGAAACTTAGGACGTAGAGGGCTTCCAGAAGCGCCAGGAGGAGAAATACACCCCCCAGCGAAATACCGATATACAAAGGGACTAACGAAAAAGAGAAGATGGCATTGAACGCCAGGCGCAGCATTTTCTGAAGGGAGTAATGAGAATGACCACCCAGACGGGGCGCCGGTGTGTAGGGTAGGATCACGGTGCGAAAGCCCATCCAGCCCACCATGCCGCGCAGGAAGCGGTGATATTCGCGCATCTGGCGCAAGGCTGCGACCGCCCGGCGCTGGAGCAAGCGAAAATCTGAAACCCCCGGCGGGATCGGCGTGGACGCGATACGGTTGATCAGGCGGTAGAACGCTTCTGAAGTCCAGCGCTTGAACCAGCCTGCCTGTTGCGGTTCCTGCCGTTGGGCCAGCACCACCTCATAACCCTGAGCAGCCAGCGCCAGCATTTCGGGGATGAGTTCGGGCGGATGTTCGCCGTCACCGTCCATGCTGATCACCCACTCGGCTTCGGCCTGATCCAGCCCGGCGGTCAATGCCGCCTGATGGCCGAAGTTGCGGCTCAATTCCACCACGGTAACACGGGAATCGCTCTCGACCAGCGCTTCGAGTACCACTTGAGTGCCATCGGTAGAACCATCGTTGATGTAGTAAATTGAAAATGAGTAGGGGAGAGGATCAATGACCGCGCGTAAACGCTGGTGAAAAGCCGCTACAACGGTTTCTTCGTTAAAAACCGGGATAACGATGGCGACTTGCGAAGGGTGGGGAACCAATTCGGATGCCAAAACCTTGGCCGTCAAACGTGAAGGGATTTCGTTTTCAAGTATATCAAAAAACCACTTGTATTTCGATTCCAGATTTGCTATACTAAAACTGGTCTGACCTCTTACCTCTTGTTGGAGTGCCCATGGATTGGTCGCCCCCACCCCCGCGCCCGGCAGAATTGGCCGAATATCGTCTGATCGAAGCTATCCTTAGCGGCGTCTTTCCCCCCGGCAGCACATTACCCAATGAGCGCGACCTTGCCGCCCGTTTGGGCGTGACCCGCCCCACCCTGCGCGAGGCTTTGCAGCGCCTGGCCCGCGATGGTTGGCTTGAAATCCATCACGGCAGGCCCACTCGCGTGCGCGATTACTGGCGCGAGGGCAACCTTAATATCCTCAATGCGTTGATCCATCACCCCGAATCGCTCCCACCTACGTTTATCCCTAACCTGTTACAGGTGCGCGTTTTGTTAGCCCCGGCCTATTGCCGCCTGGCCTTCGAGCGAGCCCGGGAGGAGGTTGCGGCTCTCCTCACTCGCTTGTGCACCTTGCCGGATGAAGCCGAAGCCTTTGCCAGTGGAGATTGGCAATTGCACCACACCCTCACCGTTCTTTCGGGCAATCCGGTCTTTACCCTCATCCTCAATGGCTTTCATGATCTCTACTTGACCATGGCACGGCGCTATTTCAACCATGCTGCAGCACGCGCCCGTTCCCGGGCGTATTACGAGGGATTACGGCAGTATGCACTGCAGAATCAACCCGAAGCCGCCGAAGCCCTTACCCGGGCGGTGATGCTGGAAAGCATCCGCTTGTGGGACGCCGTTGCCAGTAATGGCGACAGCCTGCTCTGATCTATTTCTTTCCGTTCATTCCCAATTTCATCCTTCAGGAGGTTGCAATGTGGTCTCGCGGATGGCGCGATGCCGTCTGGTCGGCGTTGGATCGCCCCTGGGATGTTCTCATTATCGGGGGCGGGGTGACCGGTGCCGGGCTGTTGCGCTTGTGTACGCTCTTTGGTTTGCAGGCGGTGCTGATTGAAGCCCGTGATTTTTCTTTTGGCACCTCGAGCCGTTCGTCCAAATTGGTGCATGGTGGCTTTCGCTATTTGCGTAACCGCCAGTACAATGTGACTTATGAATCCGTGCGCGAGCGGGAGTGGTTGCTACGCGCAGCCCCGAACCTGGTGACGCCACTGCCGTTTGTGCTACCGGTTTATCCGCACTATCGCGCCTCGCTGCGGCAATTCCAAATCGGGGTGCTCATTTACGATGGTATGGCGTTGCGCTGGCAGCATGGGACGCTTTCGCCCCAGGCGGTGCTGACGCGTTGCCCCTGGCTTAACCCGGAGGGCTTGCTGGGAGGGGTGTATTACGGTGATGCCCGGGTAGATGACGCGCGCCTGGTGCTGCGTCTGCTGCGCGAGGCGGTTCAGGCGGGTGCGATGGCGCTTTCGTATGCGCGTGCGGTGGAACTTTTACGTATGGCCAACGGCCAGGTCTGCGGTGCCGTTGTGCGGGATGAGGCGGATCCACAAGGACGTACCGTCGAGGTGCGGGCGCGCGTGGTGATCAACGCGACCGGACCGTGGACCGATAGCCTGCGTCGCGAGGTCGGGGGCACTCCGCGCTTGCGCCGTACCCGTGGCAGCCATTTAGTCTTCCCGCGGGCCAGGTTCCCGCTGAGCGAAGCCGTAACCCTGCTGCACCCGCATGATCGCCGGGCCATGTTTGCCATCCCCTGGGAGGGGGTTACGCTGCTAGGCACCACCGATCTCGACCATCCGCCGGAGTGGGAGGATCGTGAACCTTTCGCCACGGCGGAAGAGATAGATTACCTGTTGGAAGCCTTGCGTATCATTTTCCCACGCGTGGAGGCCGGGGCACAGGACATCCTGGCCACGTTCGCCGGCTTGCGCCCGATCATTCGGAGTGGCGCCGAGCATCCTTCCAAAGAATCCCGTGCTCATAGTGTGTGGGATGAGCACGGACTGATTACCATCACCGGGGGCAAGTTGACCACCTTCCGCCGCATGGCGTACGACACCTTGCGCGCAGCAGCGGGTTATCTAAGCCTGCCCGCGAAACCCCACGGGGCGAAGGCGTTTTTCTCTCCCGTCCCGTTGGAAGCTCCGGCGCCGGACCTGGACTTTGAAACGCTGGCTTACCTGGCCGGGCGGCTTGGGCCGGAGATCCTGCGGTTTTTGGACGAGATGCCGGCAGACGAACTGCATCCCATTCCCACCCTGCCCAATCTGTGGGCGGAGGTGCGCTGGGCCGCACGGCATGAGGGGGTTGTTCATTTGGACGACTTGCTGCTGCGGCGCGTGCGCTTGGGGTTGTTGTTGCCCAACGGCGGTTTGGATCATCTTGATGTTCTCCGCAGCCTGATCCAACCTGAATTGGGCTGGGAGGATGCGCGCTGGGAAGCAGAGGTCCATGCCTACCGCGGGATCTGGCGGCGTTTTTACAGTCCATCCCCCACTGGATAACGTCTCAGGAGGTTGCTTATGTGCCCTGTCTCTGGCTCTACCCCACGCTGGATTGAAACGCCACCCCCACCGGGGTCATTTCGTGCCATTTTCAAGTGGGGTGACCCGCACACCTTTAAACACCCCAATGCGGGTCTGATCCGTCTTTTGCAGGAACGCCTGGGCGTTCGCCTGAAAACCGATCCCTCGCCCCAATGGCTTGGTTTGGAGCCGGTGCCGGAACTGCCACCCCCTTCGTTCGCAGAACATCATCTCAGGGCCCTGGCCGACATGGTTGGAGCCGAAAATCTGCGATGCGATACCTTCAGCCGGGTGCGGGCATCCTATGGCGCGGGCATGGTGGATCAGTTGCGTTTGCGCTTGGGCATCCTAGAAAACCTGCCGGCTGCGGTGTTGGCGCCGCGCACGGCGGAAGACGTTCAGGCCGTGGTGGCCTATTGCCATTCCCATCGCATTCCGCTTTATGTCTATGGCGGCGGTTCGACCGTTACTCGCGGGCGCGAGGCGGTGCAAGGGGGGATCACCCTGGACTTAAGCCGTCATTTAAATCGCATTTTAGACTTCAATGAGACGGATCAGACCGTCACGGCAGAGGCGGGCATTCGCGGGCCGGACTTGGAGAAAGCGCTCAATGAGGCACCACAGCGCTTTGGAGCGAAGCGCCGCTATACGTGTGGGCATTTTCCACAATCGTTTGAGTATTCCAGCCTGGGGGGATGGGTGGTCACCCGCTCTGCCGGGCAGAATTCGACCTATTACGGCAAGATTGAAGACCTGGTGCTGGCACAGGATTATGCGACCCCGGTGGGACGTTTGAAGACACCCCCTTATCCTCGCGCTGCCATCGGCCCGGATCTGGATCAGATCATGATCGGAAGCGAAGGGGCGTATGGGGTGCTGTTGAACGCGACCCTGCGCGTTTTTCGCTATCAGCCCGAGAACACCCGCCGCTTCGCCTTCTTCTTCAAATCTTGGGAGCAGGGGCAGGCAGCCATGCGGGAGATTCTGCAATCCGAAGCCGGCGCCCCCTCAATCTTTCGCCTTTCGGATGGGGATGAGACCGAAGTAGCCATGCACATGTACGGCCTGGCCGGCACGCCGGTGGATGGCTTTTTGACCCGCCTGGGGTACCGTCCTTGGGAACGGTGTTTGCTGATCGGCTCGTGTGATGGGGAGCGTGGTTTTACGGCCAACCTGCAGCGGCATATTCGGGCCGTTTGTGGGGATCATGGGGGTCTGAACCTCAGCCTGCTACCAATTACCCAACGCTGGGAACGCGAGCGATTTCGCGATCCTTACTTACGCGAGGATTTGTTGGATTTCGGGGTCATCATTGACACTCTGGAATGCGCCGGCACCTGGGGGCAACTCCCGGTTATCTATCAGGAAGTGCGCACAACAGCCCGAAACTGCGGCGTACCACTGGTTATGACCCACATCTCGCACGTTTATCCGCAAGGGGCTAACCTGTATTTCATCTTCATCCTGCCCTTTACCTCCATTAGCGACTATCTCGATGTACAATATGCCCTGATTGAAGCCATTCGCACCAGTGGGGCGGCCGTTAGTCATCACCATGGGGTGGGCAAGCAAACCGCACCCTGGCTGATGGAGCAACTGGATGCCACGAGCCGGGGGGTTTTACAGGCTCTGAAGGATTACTTCGACCCCCACCATATTCTCAATCCCGGGGGTACGCTGGGTCTGGATATGATCCCGGAGCAAGCCGAAAAACGTTGGGGTAAGGTCTAGCGAGGTCACCATGAGCGAACCTACCATCTTAGCGATTGACATGGGCACCCAAAGCGCCCGTGCCTTGTTATTCGATTTGCAGGGTAACTTGCTCGCCAAAGGGCAGCAAAAGATTGAGCCCTATTATTCGGTCGCGCCGGGCTGGGCCGAGCAAGATCCTGAGGTCTTCTGGCAGGCGATATGTGCGGCTTGTCAGAAGTTGTGGCAGCAGCCAGGTGTGGATAAGACGCGTATTCGTGGGGTAGGACTGACGACCCAGCGTGCCACGGTGCTCAACCTGGATCGTAATCTGCGTCCATTACGTCCGGCCATTGTGTGGATGGACCAGCGGCGCACGCAGGGGCTTAAGCCTATTGGCGGGCTGTGGGGATTGGCCTTTCGCCTCAGTGGGATGACTGCCACGGTCAGGTATCTTCAAGCCGAGGCTGAGGCCTCGTGGATTCGCACCCATCAGCCCGAAATTTGGGCCCAAACTCACAAGTACGTGTTGCTCTCGGGTTACCTGACCTACCGTCTGGTGGGGGATCTGGTGGATTCGACCGGTTGTCAGGTGGGCTATTTGCCTTTTGATTATAAGAAGCAGGCTTGGGCCGCGGCATGGGATTGGAAATGGCAGGTGGTGCCCCTGCCACGTGAGGCTCTGCCCCCATTGCGCCACCCCGGCGAGGTGCTCGGCCATATTACGCCTGAAGCCGCCACGGCGACGGGTATCCCGGCCGGGCTGCCCCTGATCGCTACTGCAGCAGATAAAGCCTGTGAAGTGCTGGGAAGCGGCTGCCTGACGCCGGATCTGGCCTGCCTGAGTTATGGGACCACCGCCACAATCAACGTCACGTCGCAGCGGTATCTCGAAGTAACACCACTTATCCCCCCTTACCCTTCGGCGGTGCCGGGTGCTTACAGCCTGGAAGTCCAGGTCTATCGCGGTTACTGGATGGTGAGCTGGTTCCGCCAGCAGTTTGGCCAACCGGAAGAAGCCCAGGCCCAGGCGCAAGGGCAAGAGCCCGAGATGCTGTTTGATCGCCTGGTCAATGCGGTGCCGCCCGGCTCGGATGGGTTGATCTTGCAGCCTTACTGGTCACCGGGGCTCAAAGAACCCGGCCCTGAGGCGCGTGGGGCGGTGATCGGTTTTCGCGACATGCATACGCGGGCGCATCTGTATCGGGCCATTCTGGAAGGGGTGGCCTATGCCCTGCGCGAGGGGAGCGAGCGGATTGTGCGGCGAACGCGGGTACCCATTCGCGAGTTGCGCGTGGCAGGGGGCGGTAGCCAGAGCGAAGCCGCCATGCAACTGACGGCGGATATTTTTGGCCTGCCGGCAGCGCGTCCTCACGTCTATGAAGCCTCGGGGCTGGGAGCGGCTATGGTGGTAGCGGTAGGGCTGGGTTTACACCCCGATTTCGCCACCGCCGTGCAGACGATGACCCGGCCGGGCAAGCGCTTTGAACCCGTTCCCGAGCATCATCGGCGCTATAATGATCTTTACCATCGGATTTATTGCCGCCTTTACGATCGCCTGCGCCCCCTCTATGCGGAGATGGAGAGGATAGAGGCCTAGTCGCCAAGGCGTTATGCTTGATTCCTTGTATGAGGTAGTGTACTATATAGTCAATAACAACCATCCGGCACTCTTTTATTTAGAGATAAGAAGCAAGGGGAATTACCCTAACAAAGCAAAGCCTTATGTATGGACACAGAACATAATGCGTTGAAAGATCATATTCTACGATCTCTTCAGGAGATGGGGTTTACCATTGATGAAGAGGGGCGTTTACATGCCCCGATTGAAGAAAATAAAGACTTTCTACGGCAGCTTCATTTGCCCGCGCGTCAAATGGAACTCCAGACTCATCAAATCTGGCTACAACGCGTATGGCCTCGTGTGGCCGCCTTTTTTGCAGAAGGAACCGAAGTAATACCAGAGAAAATTAAACCCGTTCTAATCGAGGTTGAGTCAACTTGGCAGCAAAATTTGTTTCGCGTTGCACGTTTATTGTGGTCTCTCCCTTTCTCTAAAGGCTACGGGCGACGGTTGCGGTTCCTAGTCATGGATAAGAGTAATGGTAAATTGATCGGAATTCTAGCCCTTCAATCGCCACCGCTCAGTTTCCCTGCCCGAGATCGCCGGTTTCGATATCCACCGGGCAGGAAGACTGAACTTGTGAATCAGACCATGGACATCCAAACGCTTGGCGCTGTACCGCCTTACAGCCGTCTTCTGGGAGGAAAACTTATCGCGCTAGCGGCAGCATCCAATGAAGTGCGTGAGGCCTATCGACGAAAATACGCCTATCGCACAACCGAGATAGAGAAACGTCTGTTGCCTTCCCATTTGGTAGCCCTTACAACTACCAGTGCGTTTGGTCGTAGCAGCCTCTACAACCGCTTGAAATATCGAGATATGTGGATCGCGGAACCCTTGGGTTACACGGAGGGCTATGGTAGTTTTCATCTAATGATGTTTTATCCCTTATTTCGCTCACTTCTTGAGAGTCAAGGGATCTCAACGCGGGGAGGATTTGGCACTGGCCCGCGCCGGAAGTGGCAAACGATGGTGCGTGCCCTCGCCCGATTGAATTTACCCGGAGATTTGCTTCGTCATGGGATCAAGCGTGAAGCCTTTTTGTTCCCCCTCATCGACAATCTTCAGGATTATATGGAGGGACGTACTTTCACCCCCCTATACCGAGACCTACCTTTTGAAACGCTAGTCAGGTGGTGGCGAGAACGATGGTTATTGCCGCGAGCTGAGCGGGTGAATGGATGGCATACTTGGAGTCGAGAGGAATTGAAACCATTATTGTTACTTGATCCCGCCACTGGAGAGATCCAATGATGGAAGCCCCCGAACGTCCTTTTGCAGAACTTCCGGGTGCACTCGTTGAGGAGTTACTTAATTATACGCAAGCCTTGAGTAAAGAGCTTGGAGACGAGTTTTACCAGATTCAAAACCGACGTGTACGGTGGCGCGAGGAACTTCGTAGGGAAAGTATCCTGGGTCACGTTTCGAGTCTTCCTATTGGTGAGATTCCTACTACTAGTGGGATAGATGGCTCCTATGCTCTGGAACGTTTGCTGGCCAATGATTTAGCCGTCGTTGCAGCGCTTGGTGTGGAAGGATTAACACCTCCTTCTGAGACTCGGCATTGGCCATTCCCTCATCACAAGGTGTGGATAGAGATTGAACCCCATGAAAGTGAAACTGGAACTTTGCTACGTGCGATTATGATGGGCCTGGAACTGATCTTAGCTGCCCAAGCACCTCATGACGTAGTTCTTTTAGACGGTTCGTTGACCACACCATTGATCTACTTTAACCAAGCGCTGAACAAAAGGCTAGAAGTCCCACATTTGCGTACTTCTTTATTCTTGAATGATCATATGCTTGAATTCCTGGAAGCCTACGCTACGATTCTTACGTCTTCCCGATCAGATCATCTATGGCTGGCTATCCCAAAATATACTACACGGAGAGAAATTGCCTCTCGTCTAAAATGGTCAACTAATCATGATGATCGAGCTCTACTCTCTTTTATTCTCGAACCAGGTGAACTGACCTTTCCAACTCCTCTTCAAAATCCAAGTCAACCCTGGCACTTAAACATAGAGGGCCTTAACGATCGGAACAAATCGTCTCTAGAACAAACTGTATCACATGTCACTGAGGCCCTTTATAACCTGCAAGTTGTGTATTACCGTCCTTATTCATGGATGCCTGCTTTGCGCATTGAGATGAGTCGCAGTGTAGCTGAGAATCCCTATCGTTTGGCGCTTGCAATGCAAGCAATTTACTTCCAAAGTAGTGCTCCTGCAATTATGGAGCCTTATCCACTTTATCTGGCGGACCGAATGGTAAAGCAACTTTCGAGTTCTATACCAGCCCTGCGTCAAATTATCAGCCAGCATATTGCCGAAACTTATCCTGGAAAAATCGAGGAGGTCTTCTTAGGCCTTCATGGATATCGTACTGAATCGGGGGTTTGATCATGAAAGATACTATTGATCACTTGGTTAATCAGGCCGAACGTATTGGTGTGATTGGCTCCCCTTCCTCTACTTCTGAATTGACCCTGGATATTCTGGGTACCGCTGCCGCTAAGAAGTTGGTAGGTGAATTGGCCTTCTTTCGCTATGTTCAAGATGGTCAAGCACATTATGCCTTGGGACAAATCACTGAAATCAAGTTGCGCAATGTTTGGCATGAAGACCCTACAATGCGTAGCTTGGTACGTCAACGAGGGCGTATTGATGCCGTGAGTGAACGTCAGGATACCCATTTGGGAGAAATGGTGATTAGCGCTGTATTTTCAACCAGCTCTAATTATAGTTATCGCCCCAGCATTTTGGGTACCGTACCTAGCACAGGCACCCCAGTGTATCTTGCCAACGATACAGTTATTCAAGAATTATTGTCGCTCTATCGTGACCAGTTGTTTTATTTGGGGCATGTCTATGGCTCAACCCCTTTACTCCCCTTGTGGTTTAAACATTTTGATAGTGGACCTGAGGGTGCAGGCGAAGCTTATCACTTGGGAATCTTTGGGAAAACTGGTTCTGGTAAGTCGGTGCTCGCTAAGATGATCTTGCTAGCGTACGCCCGTTATCCTATGATGGCTCTTCTGGTCATTGATCCGCAGGGTGAATTTTCTAAAGAGGCCAGAGGCGAGACAGTGCCGGGTGAGTTTCGGTTACCAATGCAGAAAATCCTAAGTGGGCTTAGGAAACCGGTCCAGGTACATGGTGTAAGAGACCTGGTGCTAGATCGATGGGAACTTTTTGCCCAAATTCTTTATGAGTCACCTTTCTTTGAGCAGTTGAGTATTCCAAAAGGGGAAAATCGGCAGTTAGCAGCAAACACATTGGCTGATCGCTTACAGCGTGCCAAGGTTATGCTAAGAGATCTTCATACCCGTCAAGCCTTTGAGCGTGCTTGGGAGTTGCTCGGCGATGAAAATGTACAAAAGGTATTTTATCGCGCGGATGGGCCAAGAGCACGATTTCAGTCTATGTATGACCAAGCAGATCCCGATTTCTTCTTTGCGAACTATTGGCTTCCCGTTACACAGCTGTTTCGCGAAGATCGGCGGGATGCGAAAAAAGTAGAGCAGTTACTGACCAATATGTTCGACCCGGATCAGGCTCAGCGGCCGCTTGTGATAATTGACCTCTCTATCGAACAGGTGACTCAGGCCACAAATAGCATAAACGCGCTTCCTCTTTTTGGGGGTCAGACTCAGCCTCAAGAAACGCCATTATTTTGGAACGAAATGATTCAAGCATTGGTTATCCGACGATTATTGGAAGGAATTCGTACAGCCGCAGAAATTGCATATAAAAAGGGACGCACACTTAATACACTGGTATTAATAGACGAGGCCCATCGCTTAGCTCCGCGTGAAGAACCTGAGAATGATGAGAAGAAGGCTATTCGCGGTATATTGATTGATGCTGCTCGCACTACTCGAAAATATGGGGTGGGCTGGTTGTTTATTAGTCAGACCTTATCAAGTCTGCATCGAGAGATTCTTGATCAACTAAGAATATTCTTCTTTGGTTTTGGGCTAAGCATGGGAGCAGAATTTAAAGCCCTAAGTGAATTAGTGGGTGGGCGTAGCAAAGCTCTGGATCTTTATCAGCTTTTCCGTGATCCTCACTCATCTTTCGATTCTACCTCGCGAGAATACTCGTTTATGACCACTGGCCCAGTTTCGCCCCTTTCCTTTGCTGGTACTCCGCTTTTCTTCAATGCGTTTAACACAGTTGAGGAATTTCTCAAAGTTAATCACCTGGACTCCTGAATGTTTATTCTCCCCCACACCCACACAAAATCCACTTCTTGCGGCTCGCCCAGGCCGGCAGTAGCCTCGGCCAGTCGGTCCGGGTCGCCGCTGCGGTGCAGATCGAATAACACCAGCACGGCCTGACCGGCCTGGATGCGCGCTTTCATCTCGGCCAGGTCGGGGGCATAGTCCGCGCGGGGCTGATCCTGTACCGGGTCTATGGGGGTGGGGAGAGGCAAACAGGAGCGCCTGGCATAAATGTGAATAATGGCCGGGCGATCACTGTAAATGTACATCTGCGGGGGTAAATCCTGGAGCACAGACCATAAACGTGTCGTTTGTACTCCGCGGTGGGCAAAACCCTGGCCTTCCTGGCGCAACATTTGGGCGGTAGTGATTCCATCCCATACCAACAACGGCATCCAGAGGATTAACCCGACCAGGGCAATCCGACGCGCTACCTGGTGTGGAGAGGTCAAAGCCCGGCCCACACCAGTGACCCCCAGCGCCAAAAACATCAGATAGACCGGAGAGAGGATGCGATCATTGATCGGGATGCTGGCATCCCACAGGCTCACCGAGACAATGAGAAACAGCCAGTAAATGAGGACAAACAGCGCCGGTGCCAGCCAGGGTGGTAAAGCAACTTCTGGCGAGGCTTTCCACAATTGTCGAAGCCCGAGACTTGCGGCGATGATGATTAGCACACATGCCAACAACCCCAGCGCCGAAAAGACGCTCCCTAAAGGTGGAAACAGGCGGATCAGCCAGTCTGGCGCAAAAGCGTTCAGACTGTTCTGAAGACCGTGCCGTAAGGATTCCAGGCTGATTGGATGCCAGGCGATCTGCCGGTTGCCCACCGTTTCACCCACCTGCCAGGTGTAAAGCGTCCAGAGCGCTGGTAACGGCAAGGCGCCCAGTAACCATCGCCCCAGGTTATTCCAGCGTCGGTCTCGTACAGCCTGCCCGATCCACAATAAACCGAACGTTGCCAGCAAGGCCGCGCCGGCATAGCGCGTCAGGTAGGCTAAACCGGTGGCTAAGCCGTTGAGCACAGCCCAGGGGGACTGAGATGAACGACGAGAGAGGTGCCAGGTGATCAAAGCCAACAATAAAAAGGTGAAAAAGAGCGGTTCGCTCAACATATAAATGTGGAGATTCAGACCCCAGTCCGAGAACGCCCACAGCGCAGCGGCCAGCAGCCCCAAATCGTTGCGTCGGCTCAACAGGCGCACCCAGAACCCCAAAAGCACAATGTTAAAACCGAAAAGCAGAGGGAGTAAGAGGCGCGCCGCCTGCAAGGGGTCGGTGCGGGTGATCAGGGACGTTAACATCAGTGCGAGTGAAAAGAGAGGCGGAAAATGGGTGATCGGTTTGAGCCCCATATCACCGGAAAGGCGCATATACCCCTGCCCAGCGAGCAAATGACGCGCACCTCCAATATACACGGCTGAGTCGTTGACCAGTCCCATGCCATAAGGGGTAGCCGTCACCACCAGCCAGCCCCCGATCAAACCGAGCACGATTAGTGCAGCAATGAAGATATCGTTACGTTCCCACGCGCGTTGTTTCATGGGGAAATTGGGCCTCCCTGCACCGTTTTAACCACACAGAATAGCGCGCCAGCCCGCCCAACCGTAAAACGCACCGGGTCATTAGGGTGGTGGCTTAAGTCCTGGTTATAGCGGGTAATGAGCAGGAGCAGGCTACCCGGGTACGTCGTGTCATTCGCCGGGTCAAAACCCTCCACAGTAACATTGGCAGCGGCGTAGCGGCGCGCAATCTGGGGTTGGCGTAAGGCAAACACGGTCACAGGATGGTTTTGGGCTTCCTGGTTGATCAAATGCATCGTCTCTTTGTAACAGGTCAGCCAGTAATCGGTTTCAAAACGTCGAAATGCGCCACCGGTGCCGCCAATAAAGGTATTGTAATAGGTGTACTGGTAAGGGTGTAGCCGAACCAGAGCGAATATACCCGGAGCAAGAATTAACAGGCTCAGCCCTAAGCGTAGCCAGCGAGGGTGCAGCCAGGTTAATAAGGCATCCAGACCCAGGCCGGCCAGAAGGAAGAGCGGTGGCACCAGGAAAAGAAAGTGGCGATAGCCATCATACATGGGCGGGCGGCGGAGCAGGACATAGCCCAGAGGCAGGATGAGCCAGAGACAGACCAATGCGAAGGAACGCCACTCCAATCGGCGGTGCCAAAGGCGTACCCCGCCCACTCCAATGCCAAGCGCTACCAGCGGCCATACTGGTTCGGTCAACGTGAGTTCCAGAAGGGTAGGTAGATAACTGCGAGGCAATTGATTAGAGGGATAAACCTGGCCGTTAAAGAGCACCGGCAGAATGTGGGGGTTATTGGCCATGTGGCGTGCCACTTCAATCAGGCGGGCGATAGGGTTATCCCAGAGGAAGGGCCAGGTGAAATAAGTTACCACCGCTGCGATCACCGCATAAAGGAGCAAGGGTTTCCACGAACGGGGGTAGGGTTGGAGTAAAAAATAAAGCCCGACCAGCGCCCCGGCTAACGGCCCCAGGACGCGAATCGAGGTGAGAAGTCCCAGCAATACCGCCCCCAACCCCAGCCAAAGGAAAACATGGCGCTTTTCGGTTGACGAGGCACCAGGGTCTTGCCACCGCGGCCAGCGGGGTAGTGGGGTTAAGCGGGCGCGCACTTCCGAACTCAGGCGTTTCATCTCCGCCGGCCAGATCAGGCTCAAAAAGGTGTGGATGAAAAGCGGCGTGATCAGCACCGTGAGCACCGTCCGCAGGCGCACAAAGAGCACCCAGGCTTTGTTGATATAGGCTTCGGGTGGGGTTTCAGGTGCCCGCGCTGCAATGGTGAGGAACAATCGCCCCAACAGCGTTGTCGGTTCGGCGTAATAAGCCGTGGTAATCACTTCGCGCAGCCATTGATGGAGCCACCCTGCCAGGAGATAAGTGGCAGCAAGACAGGTTGCAATCACCAGCATGGCGGCGTGCCAGGCTGTCAGCCGCCGTTGGGGTGACGCGGTTTCAGGTGATATCTCTGCCAGGGGTGGCGATGAAGATGCTACCAGCCGATCCACCCAGTTCAAGCCGGCGTTAATGGTTAGAATGAAGAAGACCATGAAAGGCATATCTTTAGGGTTGATGAATCCATGCCCCCATAGAACCGGTTGGGTGGCGAAGAGCACCGCGGCTCCCAGGGCCGCCCATCCGCTCATCCAGCGCCGCGCCAGGAAATAAAAGCCGATAACGCCGATCTGAAAGGTGAGGAAATTGACCAGGTGCCACCACTCATCGCGATGCACGCCCGGGGTGGGCAGTGCGCGCAGGATGTCTATGAGCGGGCGCCCCAGGAGCAGGTAAGCCGGGCCGTAATATTTGTGATCGGTTGCGCTCGGGCCATAGGCGCGCTCTAGGTCAAAATCCCCGCTCAAACGCGCAGCGATGGAATAGGCATAATCTACAGCATCCCCGTAGGCATAAAACAGCGGCTCATCCCAGGCGAAACCATAGTCGTCAAAGATGAACAGGGCTATGAGTAAATTGAACAAAACGAAAATCCATAACCAGCGTTGTGCTGGATCGCGTTGGGACAAAGGAGGGTTGGGTAGTTTATTCATCAACGTCGGTAAAAAGTTCCCCATTTTATTCTTGGACGTCTAAAGTATAACCTGGGTCAACGAAGGCCCTTGCGGTTACCGAACTAGCAGGGTTCAAGAGCAATAGGGACATCGAACCTGAAGGATGAACCAGATGATAAATATAAAGCATAAGTGGGATCAGCGCCAGCCAGCGCAACCCACTAAGGCCCCAATGAGGCAAAATCACAAACGTCAGGTTAGATAAAGTGGGCCATATTCCTAATGGGAAGGCAAACCAGACTAATAAATCGTGAGGTTGGAAATAAGGAGTGACCAGCGGTATGGAAAGGAAGAGCAAGTTTAAACGTTTAACGTCGTTGAGTGGAAGTAGGAAAGGAATTCCCCAAAGGATTAAACTAACCGGGCCAACATAGCGCCACAAGGAGATACTGGCCTGGTCGTTGGGAGGTTGAAGACTGTAGCGGGTACCGAGGGTGCTCAACCACTCTGGATAAAGGCTCAGGAAAATCCCGATGATGGCGAATGTAACGCATGTGGTCAAGAAGTATGTGCGTTTAGAACGCCGGGCGAGAAATGCTAGGATAATCAACAGAGGAAGGCCCCATTGATACTTGGTCAGGGCAATACAGGCACCGATTCCTGCCAGTAACCACCGATCGTGCAGCAAAGCCATCCAAAAGACTGCAACTCCAGCCGCCAAGATCCCGGTAATCTGCCCATAAAAGATCACAAAAAATAGAGTCGCCGTAAACCAAGCCCACACCCCTCCACCAAATACCCGCCAGGCGAACCAAAAGCCCAGAATATTTAACACCCCCCAGATGAGCCATGCGACGTTTAGAGGCAACCTTGCCAGGAGTTCAAACATGGGTAGCCAAATGGGGAGGTAATAGTACCTTTGAAGAGTATGCCTTTCGGCATCGAGGTAGTTCTTCAGATCTACGGGATAAACCGCTTCGCTTTGATGCAAAACGAATACTGCCAAAATGGCAAAGGCCAGAATCACCCCTAACCATTCAGTGAGTCGAATTTTCTGGGATAATCTTTGACTTATCATTTGAGCATGAATATGGATGGCATTACCCGCTGGGCGAGTCATACCACAGCCCCCTTTTGTTTTTGACGATAAAGATATTATATCGCCCCGTGCATACATTGACTTAAGGTGGTCGCCTTCTCAATACTTAACCGATGCCGATGGCGTCTTTCTCGATGACAGGGTTGATTTAGAAACCATCCAATTTGATCAGAATCGCCCTTTTGAGTGGCTTGTCTTTGATAAGAGGTTCATCTTATTGAGAATTTCATGGCGAATCATCGGCGCAGTTTTCTTCTGGTCCTGGTTGTGCTTGGCGCAGCACGTCTTTCAGCCTCTAGCGTCTGTCTACGCCTTTAATTCCGTTCATGCCAAGCCCGGCTGCGCTTTCACCGGTTTCCACACTGAGCGGGGATAAACGACGCCTGAATCTGGGTGCGGCGGTAAAGGGGGATCAGATCGCTCGCGCCGCCGAAATCTACCGCTAGCATCTTCGATAACGCTTTGGAATTACATCAGCCTGAACATGCCCTGGTATGATCCAGGGCCATTGAATGAGCACGACATCCGGCACGGGGTGGCGTTATCATGCCTCCCCATCTATACGCTGCCGATGCAGATCGTTATCCGGTGACCCATTAACCGCTGCACATCCTTTAACCTTGGCGTTATCATTGACGCCACTTCTTGAGCATGCTATGATTTAGATACATAAGCACTTATCTTCTTCATCTTTTGATCTATTGCTGGTTTCGCACCTTAACAATCGAATCATCTAGAAAGGAGTCATTCATGAGCGCCGATTTTATTGCTCGTCTCATTGGCATGGTTGTTTTTTGTATCATTGGCGTTATTTGGGGCACCCAACTTGGGCAGTTGGCCAATGCGGTTCCTAATCCATCCCCGTTTTCGGTTGAACAGTATGCACTCACCATTGGATTGGTCGGTGCTCTGGTCGGACTTATCCTCACCCCTTATCTCACCACACGCCCCATGCGTGCCCTGCGTTCTACCCTGACCCGCGTCTCGGCGCAAACGCTCTTTGCCGCTCTCTTTGGACTTATCGCCGGTTTGATCATTGCCGCGCTGCTGGCTTTTCCGCTCTCGCGCTTGCCCTCGCCCCTGGGTGAGGTGCTCCCCTTTGTCGGCGTCCTGGTCTTCGGCTACCTGGGCGTGACGGTCTTCGTCATGCGTCAACATGATCTATTCAACCTCTTCTCTGGCTTCTCCAAAGGGGCAGCGCGCGATGCAGAGGCACCGAAATCCTGGTATGAGAACCGCAACATTCTGCTCGATACCAGTGTCATCATTGATGGGCGCATTGCCGACATTGCCCGCACCGGATTCATTCCCGGCACGCTGCTCATCCCGCGCTTCGTGCTCAATGAGTTGCAGTATATTGCCGATTCTTCGGATAGTTTGCGGCGGCAGCGCGGGCGGCGTGGTTTAGAGGTGCTGGCCCAACTGCAGAAGGAACCGGGCGGCGTGCCGGTGCGCATCACCGATATTGACGTCGAGGGGGTGCGGGAGGTGGATGATAAACTGGTCATCCTGGCACGACAGTTGCGCTGTCCGATCCTGACCAATGATTACAACCTCAACCGCGTGGCCGAACTGCAAGGGGTGCGGGTGCTCAACGTCAATGAACTGGCAAACGCCGTTAAATCAGCCCTGCTCCCCGGTGAAATGCTCTCGATTCGCATCATTCAGGAGGGCAAGGAGCCGGGTCAGGGTGTAGGGTATCTGGATGATGGCACCATGGTGGTGGTCGAAAACGGAAAAGACTATATCAATCAACAAGTGAATGTGGTGGTTACCAAAGTCCTCCAGACGTCGGCTGGACGGATGATTTTCGCACGCCTGGAGTAGGCGACATTACCGTAGGAGTTGATTGGGATGACCTTACGCATCTATAACACCCTAACGCGCAAGAAAGAGCCATTTGAAACCCTGGAGCCCGGCGTGGTGCGGATGTACGTCTGCGGCCCCACCGTTTATGATAAGGCTCACATCGGGCATGCGATGTCGGCTCTGGTTTTTGATATCATCCGTCGCTATCTGGAATACCGTGGCTACACAGTGAAGTTTGTGATGAATTTTACCGATGTGGATGATAAGATCATCCGCCGCGCTCAGGAATTGGGCGAAGATCCGTTCCGTCTGGCTGAACGTTATATTGAGGATTATCGTCGAAATTTGCAGGCGCTTAACGTGAAACCGGCAACGGTCAACCCGCGCGCCACTCAGGAAATTGACCAGATCATCGCGATGATCCAGGGGTTGATCGAAAAGGGACACGCCTATGTCGTGGATGGGGATGTCTACTTCCGCGTCACCAGCGATCCCGATTATGGCAAACTCTCCGGGCGGCGGCTGGAGGAGATGCAGGCTGGCGCGCGCATTGAGGTAGACGAACGCAAAGAGCACCCGATGGACTTTGCGTTGTGGAAAGCCGCCAAACCCGGCGAACCGGCCTGGCCCAGTCCTTGGGGACCGGGCCGTCCCGGTTGGCATATCGAGTGCTCGGCGATGAACCTGCACCACTTGGGCGAGCAGATTGATATCCACGGAGGAGGCAACGATCTGATCTTCCCACATCATGAGAACGAGATTGCCCAGAGCGAAAGCCTGACCGGGAAGCCGTTCGTGCGGTACTGGGTGCACAACGGCATGGTGCAGTTGGGCGGTGAGAAGATGTCCAAATCCCTGGGCAACCTGATCACCATTGAAGAGTTCCTCGCCCAGCACCCGGCGGACGTCCTGCGCATGATGGTGCTCAACTCAAACTACCGCAGCCCCCTGGTCTATACCGATGAGGTGGTGCAGCAAAGCGAGCGCGCACTGGAGCGTTTGCGTTCGGCTCTGCGCCCGGCCCTGCCCGATGCCACAGGCGCCCCCGAAGCCACCTTGCAGGCTTTGCAAGCGCAAATCGAAGCCACCCGCCAGGGCTTTATTGAAGCCATGGATGATGATTTCAACACCTCCGGGGCGTTGGCAGCGCTCTTCGAATTGGTGCGAGCGATCAACCAGGCGCGGAGCGAGGGCGCAACCAATGAACAACTTGCCCCGGCTCAGGCCGCTTTGCGTGAACTGACGGGGGTCCTCGGCCTGACGTTGGAAGAACCTGCTGCCGCCCCCAGTGCAGCGGAGCCGTTCATTGATCTCCTGGTCGAGGTGCGTACCGAACTGCGCAAACAGAAACTTTGGGCGCTCTCGGACCGCATCCGCGATCGCCTGGCCGAACTGGGGGTGATCCTCGAGGATTCGCGCGAAGGCACGACCTGGCGCTGGAAAACTTCGTAGTCGAACGCCCATGCGCGAGTGGATCACCGGGCGCAATCCCGTTTACGAAGTTCTGCGTGCTCAGCGTCGCCAGGTTTACCGCTTGCGCCTGGCACAAGGGGCAGAGATCAAAGGACGCTTGGCCGAGATTTTGCGCTTGGCTCAAGCGCAAGGCGTGCCGGTGGAAACAACACCTCGCGCCCAGGTTGATTCGTTGGGTGAGAACCCCCAGGGCGTAGCTTTGCAGGTGGCAGATTATCCTTATAGCGATGTATCTGCCATCCTTGACCACGCCCGCGCCAGGGGCGAGCCGCCTCTGATCCTGGGGCTGGATTTGATCCAAAATCCTCAAAACCTGGGCAGTCTGCTGCGCACGGCCGAGGCGGTGGGTGTTCATGGTGTGATTCTGCCGCTGGCGCGCAGTGTAGGCGTGACGCCGGCGGTAGTGCATGCCTCGGCGGGTGCCAGCGAGCATTTGTACATCGCCCGTGCCAACCTGGCCCAGACGCTGGAGCGGCTGAAGGCGGCCGGCCTATGGGTGGTGGGCCTGGATCTTAACCCTGGGGCTCTGCCCCCACAGGCCCTTCCCCTGGATGCACCGCTGGCGTTGGTGGTGGGGAGTGAGGGGGAAGGCATGCGCCCGCTGGTGCGCCGCCAGTGTGATTACTTGCTGCGTTTGCCCATGCGTGGGCGGGTAGATTCGCTCAATGCGGCCGTGGCCGGTTCCATTGCGCTTTATCTGTGCCTGTTGGCGCGTCAGAATCGCGCTACCACATCCTCTTAAAGCCATGAGGTGACCAATGACCGAAAGGACTTCTTCTCCGCTCAGCCCGGCGGCGCAACGCGTTCAGGCTGCACTCAAGGCACATGGCTTGACCATTGAGGTGATCGAATTGCCCGTTTCCACCCGCACCGCGCAGGAAGCGGCTGAGGCGGTGGGGTGTGAAGTGGGGCAGATCGTCAAATCGCTGGTCTTTCGCGGGCGAACGAGCGGCCAGGCCGTGCTCATCCTGACCAGCGGCGCTAACCGGGTGGATTTAGACGTGGCCGCGGCCCAGGTGGGCGAGCCGTTGGAGAAAGCCGAAGCCGATTTTGTGCGTGCGACGACCGGTTTCGTCATCGGTGGGGTACCGCCGCTGGGTCACGCCACTCCGATCCCCACCTTTATGGACGAGGATTTATTGCAATACGCCGAAGTGTGGGCTGCTGCCGGCACCCCCAATGCTGTCTTCCCCATTGCCCCGACGGATCTACACCGCATCACGGCAGCGCAGGTAATACGGGTGAAAAATCGGTAACTCGGGCCGGGGGTTATAATAGTCAGAACCCTTCTTCCGTAGGATGCTGAGCATGGCTGCTGTGTGCTTCATTTGTAACCCCAAAGCGAATTACGGGCGGGCGGCGTCTCTGGCGGCCCAACTGCGTCCGTTGGTCACCAACCATTACGGCGCCGAGTGGCGGGAGACGGCCTATTACCAACACGCCATCAAATTGGCGCAAGAAGCCGCGGCAGAGGGCGTGGAGCGGATTATCGCCATGGGGGGTGATGGTACCGTCCATGAAGTAGTCAACGGGTTGATGGCTTTGCCGCCGGAAGAACGTCCGGCGGTGGGTATTGTGCCGGTGGGTTCGGGGAATGATTTTGCCGCCAGCCTGGGGATCAGCCCACGCCCACTGGAAGCGCTGCAGCAGGCTTTGGAGGGCAGGACTTGCCCGACCGACATCGCCCGCATCTATGATGACCGCGGCCACAGTGAATATTGGACCAATACCCTGGGCATCGGTTTTGATGCCGTGGTCAATATTCGCACCCGGCAGGTGCGTGGGGCGCTGCGGGGGTTGGGGGTGTATCTGGTGGCGGCTTTGCAGACCATTCTGCTCAACCACCAACCCTATCATCTCCGCCTGGAGACGGATGGTCAAGTGTGGGAAGAGGAACTACTGATGCTGACGCTATGCAACGGTCGGCGCCAAGGGGGGATGTTCTGGATGGCGCCGCAGGGCAGCCCGACCGATGGTCAGATTGATTACGTGGGGGTGCGCACCATCTCCCGTCCTAAAATGCTTTATACCCTGCCTTTTTTCATTCGGGGCAAGCACGATCACTTGCCCTATACGTGCCATGGGGCGTTTCGTCACCTTATCCTGGAAGCCGATCGCCCGCTCTACATCCATACCGATGGCGAAATTTATGCCGGTTTCGATTCCACCATTCGCCGCCTGAGTGTAGAATCTATTCCTGGGGCGATCCGCTTCGTCCACGCCCACTGAACCACATTCATAACCTGCGATGCCAGATTTACACCACACGTTACAGGGGTATGACCTGAGTTTACTCCGCCTGATAGCGGGGCTATGGGGCATAGACCTGGAAGAGAACGATAAGCGCAGTGCTGCGCGGCGCCTGAGTGCGGCTTTGTGCGATGAGGCGCTGTTTTGGGAAATGATCGAATCCCTGCCGCCGGAAGCGCGCGAGGCACTGGACGAATTGGTCGGACGGGGTGGGCGGATGCCGCGAGCCGCGTTCAGCCGTCGTTATGGCGACGTGCGCCCGATGGGAGCGGCAAAGCGCGAACGCGAACGTCCGGATCTGAACCCGGCCTCACCTGCCGAAGTGCTTTGGTATCGCGCATTGATCGGGCAGGCTTTTTTGACCGCATCTTCAGCCGAACCTCAGGAATACGTGTACATTCCAGATGAATGGCTGCGCTGGCTGCAACACGAAGGCACCACCTCGCCGACCTTTATGCTGCCCCCCGCGTCACCGACCGAGGCGGCGCACCCGCGGTTAGCGACGGATGCTATCCTCGATCATGCTTGCACCCTGCTGGCGGCACTGCGTAGTGGTCTGCCGCTGCCGGAAACCCTGGGGGAGATCCCCGTCGCAACGCTGACGACGCTCTTATCCAGCGCCGGACTGCTGGATGGCGATCAGCGCCCCCGTCCGGAAGCCATTCAGGGCTTTTTACAAGCGCCGCGGGGTGAAGCCTTGCGCCTGCTCTTCCGAGCCTGGCGCACGAGCCGCACTTTCAACGAACTGCGCATGCTCTCTCACCTTGCTTTTGACGGACAATGGGAAAACGACCCCGTGCAGGCGCGCGATGCATTGCTCAATCTTTTGACCAGCCTGCCACCGACACCTACCTGGTGGCGGATTGAGGATTTTGTGGCCGCCGTGCGCGAGCACTCTCCCGATTTCCAGCGCCCGGCAGGGGATTACGATTCCTGGTTCATCCGCCGCGCCGGGAGTGAAGAGTTCCTGCGCGGCTTTGCCCACTGGGATGAGGTGGATGGCGCGCTGGTGCGTTTTATCCTCACCGGGCCGTTGCATTGGCTGGGGCTGTTGGATCTCGCCGCTGCATCCCCTGCCCCCGATGCGCCGGCGGTGGCGTTTCGCTTTTCGGCCTGGGCCGGGGCATTGCTCGCCGATCAGCCGCCGGCGGGTCTGGCCGAGGAAAACGGTCAGATTATGGTGCGCGGCGATGCCACGCTCACCTTGCCGCCACTTACCCCGCGCTGGTTGCGTTACCAGATTGCCCGTTTTGGGGAGTGGCTGTCGGCGGATGCCCAGGGGTATCATTATCGCCTTACCCCGCTTTCGCTACAACGGGCGCGTCAGCAGGGGCTGAAAGTGGAGCACCTGCTGGCGTTGCTGCAAAAACACGCCGCAACGCCCTTACCGCCGATGCTGGTGCGCGCCCTGCAGCGCTGGGAACGTCAGGGCACGTCGGCGCGGATTGAGCGGGTGATCTTGCTGCGCGTCAATCATCCGGAGATACTGGCTGAATTGCGCCGCGGGCCGGCGGTGCGTTACCTGGCGGAAGTGCTCTCGCCCACGCTGGCGCTGGTGCGGCCCGGGCAGGTGGATCGCCTGCGCCGTGCCCTCGCCGAGCAGGGTTACCTGACCGAGGTGAGGATCGAGGGGTAAAGCCGGATCACAGGTCAAACAAGCGTTGGCGTAGATCGGCAGGAGCCTGCAGCAAGAACCCCGAAGTTAAAGACGAATCCACCCCGACGACTGGCTTCAATTCTAAACGAACCGGGGTTCCGCAAAGGCATTAACCACCTGTTCGCCGATGCCGTAAAATAATCGTTCCTGTATTTTGAAGGCGCCAAGGGGGGTATGCGATGGTTTTGATCCAATGTGGCAGTTTTTACTAATTTAAAATGTCCCCAACCCCAATGTTATCCGTCTTAACTTGTGAGGCTTGACGTCAGCCGATACCCATCTTTGGAAACCCTTAGGAGCACTAAATGAATGATCGTGACCTGACTGATCCTGGAGAGTTTGTTGATCCAACCGTTCATGATGATGTTTTTCTCATCCATTTGGCCCAGCGGGATCCATCTTCATTCAGTCTTCTGTACCGTAAATATGTCGAACGAGTTTTTCGTTACATCTACAGCCGCGTTGGGCAAGTGCCTGAAGCCGAGGATCTGACGGCACAAACCTTTTTGAGCGCTCTGGAAAATTTCCCCCGGTTTCGAAACAACGGTTCGTTTGCGGCGTGGTTATTCGCCATTGCGCGCAGCAAAGTGATGGATTACTTTCGTCGCCAACGATCTACCCCACTCATGGAAAATTTGACCGATTCGAATGAACGGGACCTTTTATCAGAGGTCATTCATTCGGAACGCGTGGCTACGTTGTCAAAACTTATCGCCAATCTTCCTGAGGAAGAACGTGAATTACTGCGGTTGCGGTTCCTGGGTGAGATGACCTACGCAGAGATGGCCCAGGTACTCCACCGGAGTGAATCGGCGGTTAAAAAAGCCACGCAACGAACGTTGGCTCGCTTGCAGGCTCAAATGGAGGTCTATTATGAGTAACCATGATCTTCCCACCCAATTCGAAGACGAGATTCGGCGCGCTTTTAACGTCCCGTCGATCCGCAGTGATTTTGTTGCGCGGTTGGAGTTGGACCTGATAAACCGCGCCAGTCAAGCCAGGCCATCCGGATTTCATGCCTTCAGGCTGCGTCCGGCCTGGGTTCTAATAGGCTTGGTTATTCTAACCATAGCGTTTGGCACGCTTATTTTCGGGCCACAACGCGTTTATGCTGCCATTCAACAGTTTCTGGGTTATGTTCCGGGTTTTGGTCTGGTGGAAACCAGCGCTCCGTTACGGGTTTTGGCGCAGCCGGTCAGCCTGACCCAAGATGGGATCACTGTGGCGGTGAATCAGGCCGTTCTCACGGCTACCGAAACCCGCATTGATTATGGTGTTTCCGGTGTGCCATTATCCGCTTATCCTTCAGACGAGCGGGTTGTGGGATGCACCGAGCCCCCTTATTTGATCCTGCCCGATGGAACACGTCAGGCATTAGAAGCACCTATTCCGCCGGACGTGAATGAAGCAACGTTTGTCTTGCCATGTATTTTCAACACGCTTCCCGGCCGTGTGCCTTCCAATTGGCAGTTAGCGCTTCGGTTTGTGCCGGCACCGCCTGATTTTACGGTTCTGCCGGTCGTGGATTTGACCACCCCAACCTTGCCGGGTAGCCCCACGCCAACCCTAACCCCGAATTCAATGATTCAGGGCGATCAATCCCCAGAGGCCGAGGTCCGGGTGGAGAAGGTTATCGAGACCGGGGATGGCTACATCGTGTTGGGGACGGTGCGCACCAGTCTTCCTGCAGGGAAATGGTTGGAAATCACCGCTGGGCCGGTGGTTACAGATGCGCGGGGTCATAACGTGCCTTATGCTTATCCCAACGACGTCCAACCCCCGGATGATTCTATGGAGTCCGGAAGCATCCCATGGGCTTTACAGTTCAAGGCCCAGGGCATTGAGTTTCCGATTACGCTTGAATTTCCGAGCAGCGTTATCACCGAAATTGCGCTCCCGGCACCCGTGGTCATTCCGTTAGATTTGGGGGGTGTACCTCAACCGGGGCAGACCTGGACCTTAAATCAGGAGTTCACCCTTGATCGCTTCCACATTCGTTTGGTGTCCGTGACCGCAGATTCACGCGAAGGCTATACCTTCCTCTTTGAGGCGAACGACCCTGGCCTTTACGACTTGAGCGTTGAAGTGGAAGGGGCTTCGGCTATAGGCGGTGGGGGCGGACGTGATGGTTCGGGACGAATTGGGAAGAGCCTCAGTTTCACTCAACGTCCGGTTGGTCATCTGAATCTCCGTATCACCCACCTTTGGAAGGTGGAGGCCACCCCTCTTTTGTCTACAACCTGGACGCCCTCGTCGGTGCAATCAGGGGCGAGGGATACCTCTTCCCCAGAGGTTTGTTTGGATGCCAACACCCTGGCTACTCTTCCCAATCCTCCCTCAAGTCTGAAAGGCACCGTCATTGTCTCTCAAACCTATCCCCAAATGCAGATTGTGCGTGCCGATCTAACTGTGGCCCAATCGCAAATTCTCGTTCAGGGCAGTGCGCGCGCTGCGGTGAGCCCGGATGGCGACCATCTCGCTTATGCAACTGAGGAAGGACTGGTCATCCAAAACCTGGCCAGCGGTGAAACGACGGTGATCCCCGGTCAATTCGGTGACAGTTTATCCTGGTCCCCCGATGCACAACGTGTTGCCGGCGTTAATGCCAATGGGCAATATGGGATTTTTGTCCTTCGGCTCATGGATCATCAAATGCAGCAAGTTTCCAACCTGGGCTACGAAAGCATTGCGGGATGGTCACCCGATGGGACGCGTCTCTATTACACGATTCCCGGCCATGCTGAAGGCTTTCTGCTCAGAGCCGTAGATCTACAGACCGGGATCACCACCGATCTCTTCACCCTGGAACGGTCTTCGCGCAAGGCGCCGATGGCTGTTCTTTCACCAGATGGTCAATGGATAGCGTACCGTGGAGACGATAATCGTAGTCTCTACCTTAAACCCGTGAATGGGGAGCCCGCCCGATTGATCATGGCGCCACTCGGAATAGCCATCAATGGTTTGGCCTGGGAGAAGACGGGACGCTTCCTGGGCGTCAGTCTAATCACCGAGGAAGCGCCTGAGGGGGCGCTTTACCTGATTTCCCCGGCCACGTGTGAGGGGTATGCTATTCCCGGCATCAGCGGTGCGTTAAATGGGATCATCGTTCCCTGAGCGCGGTTAGACTTACGGTGTTACTGGACAGGGGCAGGTCATCTGCCCCTGTTTTTATTTTTTGGGCGGGGTGAAAAGCCTGAAATCGCGTAAAAACCCTGAGTAAAACGGCTTCATTTTCGTGGCTGAGGAGAAAATTTGACCGTGCTATAATCGTTATGGCGGTAGGGTCTACCTAACCGGGTTTGGATTTTGAAGCCTGTCAAATGTTATCCCCTTGTATCCTTCTCCCGAGGTGAGTCATGACGTCGCATGAGGTTCACATTTCCAAACGCCTGGCTTGGATTCAGGACGAGTTGGAAACGCTGAAAGCCAGTGGGTTGTATAACACTATTCGCACCATTTCCTCGGCCCAGGGAGCGTGGCTTGAGGTAGATGGTCGGCGCGTGCTTAACTTCTGTTCCAACAATTACCTGGGGCTGGCCAATCATCCCCGCCTGGTGGCCGCTGCGCGCGAGGTATTGGCGCGCTATGGCGTGGGGCCAGCGGCGGTGCGTTCGATTGCCGGCACTCTTGACCTGCACCTGGAATTGGAGCGCCGCCTGGCTGCCTTCAAGCGGGTCGAGGCGGCGGTAACCTTCCAGTCCGGTTTCTGCGCCAATCTGGCCGCCATCCCGGCCTTGGTGGGCAAAGAAGATGTCATCTTCTCCGATGAACTCAACCACGCCAGCATCATTGATGGCTGCCGCCTTTCCGGCGCCCGGATCGTGCGCTATGCCCATTGCGATCCTAACGACCTGGAGCAAAAAATTCAGGAAGCCCAGGGCACGTACCGCCGCGGCCTAGTGGTGACGGATGGCGTCTTCAGCATGGATGGCGATGTTGCGCCGCTGGATCAGATCTATGCCATCAGCAGCAAGTATGATCTGATGCTGATGGTGGATGATGCCCATGGTGAGGGTGTTTTGGGTGAAGGCGGGCGCGGGATTGTGGATCACTTCGGCCTGCATGGGAAAGTGGATGTGGAGGTCGGCACGTTCTCCAAGGCGTTTGGTGTGGTTGGTGGAGCGGTCGCCGGGAGCAGCCTGGTCGTGGAGTGGCTGCGCCAGCGTGGACGTCCGTTCCTCTTCTCCTCGGCAGTGCCGGCGGCAGATGTGGCGGCCACCATTGCTGCGATTGACGTGCTGGAAGAGTCCACCGAACTGGTGGATCGCTTATGGGAGAACGCCCGCTACTTCAAAGCCGAGATGCGCCGCCTGGGCTTCGATACCGGGCAGAGCGTGACCCCAATCACGCCGATCATGCTGGGGGAGGCCCCACTGGCGCAACAATTCAGCCGCGAACTGTTTTCCGAGGGCGTGTTTGCCATGGCCATCGGTTACCCCACCGTACCTAAGGGAAAAGCGCGCATTCGTGTCATGCTCTCGGCAGCCCACAGCCGTGAGGACCTCGACCGGGGCCTGGAGGCGTTTGCCCGCGTCGGTAAACGCCTGGGGGTGATCGCGGGCTAGGGATGGATAAGACAAGTCGGGCTATAATGGTCTTATGCCCTCGGAACGCCTGATCCGCGCGATTGAACTGGCCCGCAGTGGTCACAAGGCGGCTGCGCGTGAAATTTTGGAAGAGATTGTGCGCGCCGAGCCGACCAACGAGGCAGCCTGGCTGTGGCTGGCGGATACCCAACCCAACGATGAGACGCGCCTGCAGATTCTGCGCGAGGCCCAAAAGCACCTACCGCGCAGTGCCAACATCACCAAAGCCCTGGCGATTATCAGCGCGCGGATAGAGCCTTCATCATCGGCAGGGGGCATCCCACCCCGGGCGGCGCCGTCGCGCCGTGAGAGCACCCCGCCCCCGCCACCTCCTGCCGCGCCGCGCCCGACACCCGCCCCAACCCCCGCGGTTGCGCCGGAACCGCCTTCGGGTTCTTCGGTGCGCCAGGACCACGAGGTGCCGGCCTCGGAGGTTGATGCCCTGCGCCGGGTCAGCCGTTTACGCGGACGCCCGGCGTGGGGTGTTATTCTGGTGTTGGTTGTGGCTATCCTGGGCGTGGCACTCTGGTTTTGGCCGGGTAGTCCTGTGCCCGGTTGGGTAGCGGTGCTTTTCCCTGCCGCAACCCCAGCCCTGGAAAATCCGCCACCCGCTGAGCCTACCGGGCCTTTGGCGACCACCGAGGTGGTGCTTACCGAGGACGTTCTCCCGACCGAAGAGAGCATGCCGACCGAGGAAATCATCCCGCAGGACACGGTGGCCGCGGAAACGCCCGTCCCGCCAACGGTAACCCCTGAACCCACCGCCGGCCCGCCTCAACTTGCCCTGGGCGCGCCGATCCTCGCCTTGGATGGGTCTAACCGCGCGAACCTGATCGCGGTGGCTACCCAGACCGGCGTGGGGTTGTTTGATGCGACGACCCTGGCGCGTGTGCGCTACTTGGAAAACCCCGCCAACCCGCCGCGCCTGGCCTTTTCACCGGATGGGCGCTGGCTGGTCACCAACGGGGCAGCGACGCGCCTATGGAATGTAGAAAGCGGCGAAGTGAGCCGTACCCTGAGCACGGCGCCGGTTACGGCACTGGCGTTCTCGCCGGATGGCCAGCAAATTGCCCTGGCCGAGACTGGCGGGCAGGTGCGGGTGGTACCACGCGAAGAAAACAGCCTTCCCACGGTGACCTTACCGGCAGGGAGCAATGTCTTTGCGCTGGCGTTCTCGCCGGATGGCAACCGCCTGGCGGCAGCCCTGGAAGATGGTCGCACCCTGGTGTGGAACTTGAGCACGCGCACTGTCCTCTTCACCCGCATCCCCGAAACCGGGCGCACCTTGCGGTTGGCCTATTCGCCCCGCGGCGAGATTCTGGCCGGCGGCAATGAAGATGGAGGAATTTGGCTGTGGGATGGTGAGGGCAATCAGATGAACGTTTTGCGCGGCCCCAGTGGGATGATCTTCGCCCTGGCTTTTGCGCCCGATGGCAAGCGCCTGGCCGCCAGCGGTGAGGATCCGGCTGTATATGTGTGGACGCTGAGCGATGGGCAGTTACAACAGCGCCTGGAAGGACCGACCCGCCCTGTCCATGGGCTGCGCTTCACCCCGGATGGTGCTCAGTTGCTCACCGCCGATGAAGAGGGGTTGGTGCGCTTCTGGGCGTTGAATCCTTGATTATCCAATGGCTTGACGCAACTGACGGGCCAGATGGGCAAATTCCAGCGTGTAGCGCAGATCATCGCTGCGTGGGCGGGGCAGAGGCACCGTCAGGTCCAGGCTGACCCGTCCCGGACGGGGGGTGAAGACCAGCACACGATCAGCCAATAGCAGGGCTTCTGAGATGGAATGTGTGACCATCAGCACCGTCTTGCGCTGGGATTGCCAAAGGTGCAGCAATTCCGCGCCCATGCGCTCGCGCGTCAGGGCGTCCAGCGCGCCGAAGGGTTCATCCAGCAAGAGCAGGTCAGGGTCGTGAATCAGTGCCCGCGCGATGGCCACCCGTTGTGCCATGCCCCCCGAAAGGTCGCGCGGCCAGGCCGATTCGAAACCGCTCAGCCCCACCCGTTCGACCCATGTTTGGGCTTGGCGGCGTGCTTCCGGTGGGGAGACCCCCTGCAGTTCCAAGGGGAGCATAATATTTTCGATCACAGTGCGCCAGGGCATCAGGTTGGCGTGCTGAAACACATAGCCAATGCGCGGGGGGTGATCGCCCGAAAAGCGGATCTCGCCCCGGGTAGGCGGCACCAACCCGGCCAGGACGCGCAGCAGGGTGCTTTTGCCACTCCCTGAAGGCCCGAGCAAGCACACGAATTCCTGCGGCCAGACCTGAAAGGTCACATCGTCCAGGGCTTGCAATTCCCCACTGCCGTTTTCAAAATTAACGCTCAGGTGAGAGATATCGAGCGCGGGTGGGGTGACCTCGGTCATGGTTGCCCCTGTGGCAGGTAAGCGTTACTGTAAGCCTGGGTGATCTCCAGGGGTTGGGTAAGCAGCCCCATCTCCCGCAGCACTCGGGCCATATTCTCCCACGCCTGGGGGTCACTATAGCCCCACGGGGCTTGCTGCCACAATCCGATGGAGGTGGTCAACACGTCCATTTGCACCGCGCGGTCGGCCTGAGCCAGGTTTTCCACGTATTTCTCGCTGATGGCATAGGCACCCTCGGGATCGTTGATCGTATCCTGTAACCCACGCGTGATGGCGCGGATCATGCCCCGCACCAGTTCAGGCTGTTCCCGTAGGGTGCGCTCGTTGGTGATGAGTCCATTGGAGACCAATGCCATATAGTCAGCCACACGGAGCACATCCACGGCGTAGCCGCGGGCGCGTAACTGGATCGGCTCGTTGGTCACGTACACCACGGCGGCATCTACCTGGCCGCTGATCAGGGCTTCGACCTGGTTGTACCCAATGGCTTCCAGGCGCACCTGGTCCTCGGGCACGCCTCCCGCCGAGAGCAGAGCGCGCAGTCCGATATAACTGGCGCCGTACAAGCCGGGTAGCCCGATGCGCCGCCCGCGCAAATCGGCCGGGGTGCGTATTCCCAACCCCTGGGGTGCCGCAACCCCAACCGGGTAATCGCGATACCAGGCCATGACGTAAACGACCGGTAAGCCTTGCGCCCGCCCAAGTAACACCTGCTCACCGGAGACGATGGCAAACGGCAGGTTACCTGCACCGACCAGCGCCACGTTATCCGTTTCCATGCTGTAATCCAGGCTAACCTCCAGCCCCTCGGAGCGGAAGTAGCCCTTCTCGATGGCGACATAGAGCGGCGCAAACTGAATGTTGGGGATGTAGCCCACCGGCAGGCGAATCGCGGTTGGGGTGGGGGTAAGGGTGGGCGCGGTTGCCGCCGTACGGCATCCCCACAGCGTGCTGCTGCCCAAAATCAAGATGGTTAGGCCCAGGAACCAGCGGAATGAACGGGGATGAGACTCTCTCATGAAGGTGACGCTCCGTTTCTTGAAAAGGATCAATGATGACCGCGTGGACTGCCTTGCCAGCGTAGTAGTCGCCACTCAGCCAGTAGCACCAGCCCATACAGCCCCAGTGCCAAAGTCATCAGGGTGAACGTGGCGACAAAGACCAGCGCAGTGTCGTACTGACCACGCCCGACGTTGATCAGGAAGCCCAGGCCGCGGTTAGACCCCACCAGTTCGCCCACCACGGCGCCGATGACCGAAAGGGTTGCCCCGATGCGCAATCCTCCCAGGAAGAGAGGCAGGGCGGCAGGGATTTCCAGGTAGCGCAGGGTCTGCCAGCGGGTGGCGCGCAGGGTGTGCATCAGCGCGCGCAAGTCACGCGGCACCGCCCGCACCCCAACGACTGTGTTGACCAGAACGGGGAAGAAAACAATCAGGGCGCAGATGAGCACCTTGGAGAGCATGCCCGGCCCAAACCAGATCACCAGCAGGGGCGCGATGGCCACGGTCGGAATGGCTTGACTGGCAACCAGGTACGGCCCGATCAGGCGCTCCAACAGGGGCGAGCGCGCCAGCAGATAACCCAGGAAGGTGGCGAGGGTGACGCCGATCCCCAACCCCAGGCAGACCTCTTGCAGGGTGGCCAGGGTATGGCGCGCCAGGGAGCCATCGGCCAGGGCGATGCCAAAACGCGCGCCCACCTGCCCGGGTGAGGGGAGGATGAAAGGAGGCAAACGGGTGAGGCGCACGATAAGTTCCCACGCGGCTACGGCTAACCCGAGCGATGCCAGCGTCCAGGCACTTTGGGTTAACCAATGGGGAAGCTTGGCTCGGGATTGGGTGATCGCCTTAACCTGCGTTGTCATTCCAGTTGACTCCCAAACGTAAATGCCCCGAAGGCATAAACGTCTTCGGGGCATCTGAATACAACCCAATTCAAGGGTTTTTACATCCCGCCTTCTCCCATCCGGACTTTACCGTCGACTCCGGAATTCCACCGGATCCTGCGCCGTAAGACGCTCGTGGGTTTTCACCACCGATCGGGAATTGGGAGGCGCACCTCCCTCACCCTGCCCCGAAGGCGTACTATGCACTTGTCGGATGGTCTTAGTTTAACCCTGGGAGGGGGAAATGTCAACCGTTTTGTGCGTCCGTGCACAAAGCGGTCTATCCCCCGATCTCGCTCATGACCCGATTGAGCGCAATCTCGCCTTCGGCCAGACCGTGCCCCCAGGGTTTTTCCCAGATGCTCTCCACAATGAGTTGGCGCATCTCTTCCCAGGTGGCGCCGTTGCGCAAAGGGGTGAGCAAGTCCACTTCTTTATCGCGGAGGAGGCACAGGCGCAACCGTCCGTCGGCGGTTAAACGGGCGCGGGTGCACGCAGCACAAAACGGCAGGGTCACCGAAGCGATAAACCCCAGCGTGCCTAATGCACCCGGCAGGCGGTAGAGGCGGGCCTCGCCATCCAGTTCACCGCCGTTAATTGGCTCAACTGCGCCAAAGGCCGCTTCCAGGCGCGCCAGCATCTCGGCAGTTGAGACCACTTGGGAGCGCTGAAAGTCACTGATACCGCCCAATGGCATCATCTCGATGAAACGTACCTGCCACGCGTGCTCATAGGTCAGGCGCGCCAGATCCACAATATCGGCTTCGTTATATCCGCGCACCACCACCGCATTGATCTTGATCGGGGTGAGGCCGGCTTCCTCGGCGGCCAGGATGCCTTCCCAAACCTGGCGCAAGTTACCCCAGCGGGTAATTTTGTGAAAACGCACCGGATCCAGGGTGTCCAGGCTGATATTGACGCGTTGTAACCCGGCGGCTTTGAGCGGGCGGGCCAGTTTGCCCAGTAACACACCGTTGGTGGTCATGGTGAGGGAACGAATTCCCGGCGTGGCGGCGATTTCCCGCACCAGATCCACCACATTGGCGCGCACGGTCGGCTCGCCCCCGGTCAAGCGAATTTTGTCAAACCCCAGGCTGGCGAAAAGGCGCACCAGGAAGATGATTTCTTCGTCTTGCAACATCTCCGCGGGGGGGCGGAAGGTCATATCCTCGGGCATGCAGTACACGCAGCGCAGGTTACAGTGATCGGTCAGGCTGATGCGCAGATAGTGAATGCGGCGACCAAAACGGTCGAGAGCCACGTTTCAACTCCCTTTGAAAAGAAACCCTTCGTTTCTTACTCATCATTATACAAAAAACCCGGGCTTTGAGCCATAACCCGAGGGGTGATTTTTGACTTGAGGAAAGAAGAGATTTGTCCGAGACATCATTATAGACTAATCAAGTAGCAAATATCAGGATACTTGTAGTGTTTTCGTATGACGCATGACACTACCCAAGGATTGGGGGAGCGTTCCATAATCAGAATAGAACCCATCCCAGCCCGCCTCGTTGTCATTAATTTCCATACCAACCAGGAGGAACGGATGCCCCCCAAGGGACGAATTGTCGTTAATGACTTATACTGTAAGGGTTGTGAATTGTGTGTGGCGGCCTGCCCGCAGGAAGTGATGGGGCTGGATATGGGCCGCATCACCGTCAAGGGCTATCACCCGGCGACGCTGGTCAAAGAAGGTTGTACCGGGTGCGGCGTGTGCGCGGTGGTCTGCCCCGAGGCGGCCATCACGGTTTATCGCGAAGCGGTGCGCCCGCGTGTCGCGGCAGCTGCGGCTTAGGAGGCAACCCATGGCGCGCGAGTTGTGGAAAGGGAACATTGCCATTGCCGAAGCCGCGGTGCGGGCGGGGTTGGAGGCCTATTTTGGCTACCCCATCACCCCGCAAACCGAATTACTGGAATACCTCTCCATGCGTATGCCCGAACTGGGACGGGTCTTCGTCCAGGCTGAAAGTGAATTGGGTGCGATTAACATGGTCTACGGCGCAGCCTGCACCGGGGTGCGGGTGATGACCTCATCCTCCAGTCCGGGCATCAGTCTGATGATGGAGGGCCTTTCGTACATCGCCGGCACCGAGGTGCCGGTGGTGCTGGTGGACGTTATGCGCGGCGGTCCCGGCCTGGGTAATATTGCACCGGCGCAAGGGGATTACAACCAGATTGTCCATGGCGGCGGGCACGGCGATTATCGCCCAATTGTCCTGGCGCCGTCCAGTATCCAGGAAGCAATTGACCTGACCATGCTGGCGTTCGATTTGGCCGAAGCCTATCGCGCGATTACGGTAGTATTGCTGGATGGCAGCCTGGGGCAAATGATGGAGCCGGCGGAGATGCCCCCGATGCGCCCGCTCAAGACTACCTACCCCGATTGGGCTGTGCGCGGGGCCATGGGCCGCGAGCGGCGCGTGCTCTCTTCGATTTACCTTGACCCGCCGCTGGAAGAAGAGGCGAATCTGCGTATCCTGCGCCGCTGGGTGCAGATTGAGGCGAACGAGGTGCGCTACAAGGGCTATTACCTGGACGATGCTCGCTTTGTCGTCGTCGGGTTTGGCACGGCCGGGCGGGTGGCGCTTTCGGCGGTGCGCGCGGCGCGGGCCGAGGGCATTCGCGTGGGGTTACTGCGCCCGATCACCGTCAGCCCCTTCCCAACCCGGGTGATCCGCGAGTTGGCCGAACAGATCGAGGGCTTTTTGGTGGTGGAGATGAACACCGGCCAGATGCTGGAAGACGTGCTACGCGCGGTGGAAGGGCGCGCGCCGGTGGAATTCTTCGCCCGTGTTGGCGGTGTCATGCCCCTGCCGGATGAAGTCCTGGACGAGATCAAGCGCATGGCTACGGCGCCGCTCACCGTGGATGGCCATCCGCGTGATCGTTGGCTACAACGCATGTTAGCGCAGGCTTAGGGAGGATCGCGCATGACTTTAGCAGATTTGGAAACACTGGTTTATGCTCGTCCGGCATCCTTGACCGAGATGCCGACCCACTATTGCCCCGGTTGTACCCACGGGGTGGCTCATCGTCTGATCGCCGAAGTCATTGATGAGATGAACCTGCGCGAGCGCACCATCGGCGTGGCATCGGTGGGGTGCTCGGTGTTCGCCTATAACTACTTTGATTTCGATTGGGTGCAGGCGCCGCATGGTCGCGCGCCGGCCATGGCGACCGGCGTCAAGCGCGTGCTACCCGATCGCGTGGTCATCACATACCAGGGCGATGGCGATATGGCGTCCATCGGTATGGGCGAGGTGGTGCACGCAGCGGCGCGGGGTGAAAACATCACCGTCTTCTTTATCAACAACGCCAACTACGGCATGACCGGCGGGCAAATGGCGCCCACTACCCTGCCGGGGCAAAAGACCACCACCTCGCCGCGCGGGCGGGATGTGGAAACGCAGGGGTACCCGGTGCGTGCTGCCGAATTGTTGGCGACCCTGGAAGGCGCCAGTTACGTGGTGCGCCGTAGCCTGCACGATCCTAAGAACATCCGCCTGGCTAAAAAAGCCATCCGTCTGGCACTGGAAACTCAGGTGCGTGGGTTGGGCTTTTCGATGGTTGAACTGCTCTCGATTTGCCCGACCAACTGGGGCATGACCCCGGTGCAGTCGCTCAAATGGCTGGAAGAGCACATGATCCCCTATTTCCCACTCGGGGATTACAAGGTGCATCCGGCGGTTGCTGAGATCAAGGTCTAGGGAGGGCAAGCAACCATGCAAACCGAGATTATCATTGCCGGTTTTGGCGGTCAGGGCGTGCTCTTCGCCGGGCAACTGCTGGCCTACGCCGCCATGGATAACGGCCTGGAAGTGACGTGGATCCCTTCCTACGGCCCGGAGATGCGCGGCGGCACTGCGAACTGTACGGTGATCATTGCCGATGAGGAGATCGGTTCGCCCATTGTGCGCAACCCACAAGTGGCGCTGGTGCTCAACCGTCCTTCGCTGGATAAATACGAGCCGCTGGTTAAACCAGGTGGGTTGCTGGTGGTTAACGCCTCGCTGGTGGATCGCAATGTAGATCGGCGCGATATCCGCACCGTGCTGGTTCCGGCCAACGAGATCGCCGAGCACCTGGGTGACCGCCGCGTGGCCAACATGGTGATGTTGGGGGCCATGTTGAGCAATCAGCCCATCCTCACCCTGGACGCGGTGGTCAAGGCCATGGAAGCACATCTGCTCTCACGCCATCGCAATTTGTTGCCGCTCAACGTGGCCGCGCTCCAGGAAGGCGCCAAATACCTGGCTGAACAACTGCAATCGGTTTGAACCTCAGGGCGCGGGTGACCCCCGCGCCTTTTTCATCGCCATCCCAGGCGCAGGTTCTGACCGTCGCTGGTAAGTTCCAGCGTGCCATGCAGGCCGGTCGCCAGCCAGCCGGGGGGCAAAGGCTGGCCGGGCTGCCCCATCAGCACCCCCAGGTCAGGGAGTGCATCGGCAGGGATTGCGATCCCCTCGCCACGCAAGATGAGGCCATCCAGGGTCACCCCCTGGACGTTGAGGTGTGCCAGCGTCTCGGTTGGCCAAACCGCACCGGCGATGAGCAGGTCAAGACGGCCATGGTGCACCAGCAATGGCACCTGTCCTTGTTCAGCCGGGAGCACAGTCAGGGCCAAGTCGGGCGGCAGGTCCAGCACCTGCGCGGTGGCCAGTGGCTGCTGGGGGATGCCCGCCGTATCCAGAGCGCGCGCCAGGCGGGTATGGGTGCGGGTGGTAGCCGTGGCGGTCGCCCAGAATACTCGGCCTACTTCGTAACGTTGGAGGCTCAGGATCAGCCCTTCCAGCGGCGCGGCCCGTGGGCTGGTAACCAGCATGGCATCCAATCGTCGCCCCAACACCGGAAGGTAGTGGCCTAACTGGGCATCCAGGGCATTGGCCGAGGGGGCACCATCCAGAAGCAGGGTCTGTCCGCCCGGGGCGCGAATCAACACCGCCTGTGAGTCGGGGAGGTCAAACAACACCAGATGCAGATTTCCATCCGGGCGGTAGAGCACGCCGTTCCAGGCCAGTACCGTGGATAACCCCAGTGCCCCGATCAGGAGGCTTCCGCGCAAGGCCGGGCGCCAGGCCGCCTGCTGCCAAGCGAGGGTGAAGCCTAATACCACGGCGTAGTAAAGCAACACGCTCCCAAATTCGAAGGGAGGCAGGGTCAGCGAGGCCAGGGCGTTCTGGCTCAGCCCCAAAACGATGCGGTTGGTATAGGCGGCCAATGGCCAGGCCAGCCCGGCCAGCACCTGCCCTACGGCAGGGGCGAGGAGACCAATCAGCAGGCTTAGCCCACCCAGCACCATCAGCGCCGGTTGGGCCGGCAGGATCAGGGGATTGGCGATGAGCAGGCTGAGCGAGAAGCGTCGAAAATGGGCCAGGAGAACTGGCAAGGTGGTGACTTGAGCGGCCAGCGTAACCAGCACGTACTCCCCCATCGCGGCAGCCAGGCGCCCTGCCCAGGGCGCGCGCCAGCGTTGGGTGAGGGTGCGCGTGAATACGCTTTGCAGCGGTTCGGCATAAAGGATCAATCCCAGCGTTGCCATCACCGAGAGTTGAAACGAGACCTCCCAGGGCAGGGTGGGATTGAAGAGGCACAACAGTGCCGCGCTGAAGGCCAGCGCGTTCAGGGCTGCCGAAGAACGCCCGATCAGCCGCGCCAGCAGCGCCAAACCGCTCATCAACGCCGCGCGCAAGACGGCCGGATCACCCCCGACCAGGAGGGCGTACAACCCCATTCCAATCAACGAGAGAAAACTGGCCATGCCCAGGGGGAAAATTCGCCCCAGCACCGCCAATAGGGTGCCGCTGAGCAGGGTCATGTTGAATCCCGAGATGGCGATGATGTGCGCTGTGCCGGTAATCTGATAAGCCCGTTCCAGCGGCAGGGGAAAATCTTCGTCCAAACCCAGCAGGATGCCGTTGACTAAGGCGGCTTCCGGCTGGGGATAAAAGCGATTTGCCAGCGCGTAGGCTCGCTGGCGTAGGGCCTCCAGGCCGGCGATGAGCAGGTTGCCGCGCGAGCCGGGCAAAGGTCGCGCCAGGGGGTAGGTCATTTGAGTGTAAATGCCGCGGCGTTCCAGGTAGGCGCGGTAGGAAAAGGCCTCGCTCTCTTCTGGTGGATTTGGCGCGCCGCGGAGTTCCAGGCGCTGGCCGTAGTCCCAGGTCTGGAACGGCCAGAGGGTCACCAGAACGCGCCCCTGCACCTTTTGGATATTCCCAGCGGGGGCTTCCAACTGCTCGGCGCAGACCGTCAGCAGGGTCACCCGTTCCCGCCGATCCGGTGGAGCGCAGATCCACCCCGTGAGGGTCACCTGGCCCTGGGCGTGCCAGGCGATTAATCGTTGGGTTGGGTTGTGTGCGCTCTGGTGCAGGGTGTAACGCAGGGCCCCTGTTCCGAGCGCTAGAGGCAGCGCCAGCAATGGCAGGGGTAGCCAGGAAACGCGCCAGCGGTGCCGTACCGGTGGCCAGGCAAGGCCCGCTGCGCTGAGCAGGCTCAGACCGCCCCACCCCCACGCCGGCAGGGGAAACGCGGCGGCCAGGCCGACCCCGCTCAGGAAAGCCAGCGCCAGCCAGAACAGCGGCACAGCGCCCTCACCAGCGCGCCGGGACGGGGGATGAACATCGGGGTGCGGCGGGCATAATCTACGTACGCCGTCCCGAATTCGGCGCGCAGTTTGGCCTCTTCCAGCCGGGCGCCAATGATAAAGTAAGCCGTGGCGGCCAGGTTAAACGCAAGCAAATTCCAGGTCATCAGGGGCATGAACCACAAGGCCAGCAAAGACCCGGTGTAGAGCGGATGACGCATCAGGGCATAGACGTCCTCGGTCACCAGGCGCGACGGCAGCGCGGGCATTTGTCCCAAGGCCTGGGGCAAACCCAAGAAGGCCATGGCACCCGTCGCACGCAGGCCGCGCCAGACGATCCATACTCCAAGCCCCTGTGCGGCCAGGCTCAGCCCCAGCCAAGGCCAATTCAGACGGTAGAGGATGCTATCCGGCAGCAGGACCATCAACCCCAGCACCGGGAGCAGGGTCAAGCCACCTAGCAGCGAGAACAACAAGCGGTAGTAGCGCTGCACCCAGGCTTCTCCCAGGCGATGCGCCAGAAGGCGCTTGACGGTGTGTGAGGCCAGCACGGAATGAAGCACCCCATAAAGCGCCATCGCCAGCAACACCGCGCTGAACCCGCTTGCCGTCATGGGGCTGTCTCCCTAGGCCGGGAGAGGCAGGGCTTCTAACTGCGCGACCAGATCGCTCAGGACGTCAAACCCGCCCTGCCAAAAGGCGGCTTGGGTGACATCCACCCCGGCCTCATTCAATATCTGAATCGGGGCTTTGGCACCACCGGCTTCCAAGATGCGCAGATACCGCGGGCGGAAGGATGCCCCTTCGCGCCGGTATTGTTGATAAAGCGACAGCACCAGCAATTGCCCAAAGGCGTAGGCATAGACGTAGAAGGGAGCTTCGTAAAAATGCGGGATGGAGACCCACTCCCATTTGAATTCCTCGCTCAGTTCGACGGCATCCCCGAACTGCTCGCGCAGGTTCTCCAGGTATGCTGCCGCCAGGTCTTCCAGCGGGGCATCCTGGCGGATCATCTCGTGCGCCTGGCGTTCAAAGAGGGCAAAGAAGGCCTGACGTTGAATCGTGCCGTAGGCATCGTCCATCTGGCGGAAGAGCAAGTCCGCGCGCACGGCTTCGTCCGGCTCTTCGTTGAGCAAGCGATCCACCAACAGCATCTCACCGAAGGTCGAGGCGGTCTCAGCCAGGGGCAGAGTGGCATGGAACGTTAGCACGCTGTGGTGCTCGGCCAGCATGGAATGGATGGCGTGGCCCAATTCGTGCGCCAGGGTAGCGACATCGTGCGTGCGCCCGTTGTAGTTGGTCAGCACCCAGGGGGTCAGGCCGGGCACCGCGCTCCAGCAAAATGCGCCGCCGCGTTTGCCGTGGCGGATCTCGGAATCGAGGTGTTTCTGCTCAAACACGCGCTGGGCCAGGCGGGCAATGCGCGGCTCAAACGCCTCGAAGGAGTCTAAGACCAACCATGCTGCCTGCTCGAAAGGATAGAGTTTATCGGCCTGGGTGACCGGGGCATAAATGTCATAACGACGCAGGCGGTCCACGCCCAACCAGCGCGCCTTAAGGCGGAAGAAGCGGCGGAAGACCTCGGTATTGGCACGGCACACCTCAAGTAGTGTGTCTACAACCTCATCCGGCAGGTCGTTCATCTTATTGCGGGCGGAAATCGGGCTGGGGTGCTTGCGCAGGGTGACCTGCTCGTTGTACCAATCCCGCACGATGGCTTGATAGATTTGCGCCAGGATGGGGGCTTCCTCGCCGTAAACGCGGTAGAGTTCGCGGTAAGCCGCGGCGCGCAAATCGGGGTTAGGGCCGCGGGCGTAGGTCATCAGCGCGTCGCGGGTGAGCGCTTTCTCTTCACCATCTACGATCAGTTTGAACACATAGCGGCTGGTGATGGATTCATAGAGGCGCTGGAGGGCGCTCGATCCGGTCACATTTTTGAGGTTGATGATCTTCTCTTCCGGTTCGCTGAGGGTGTGGGAACGGAAGCGGCGCAGGGTCTCTAACCAGTAGCGTCGGTCACCAGAGACGGCCAGCAGTCGTTCTGCGGCGGCATCCGGTAGCGCCTTCCACCACAGTTCGAAGAACAGGGTGCGGTTGGCCAGTTCGGCCAGGAACTGCTCCACCCGCGCCACCAGGGTTTGCGCGGTGGTGTTGCGGGTGTCTTCACTGAACAGCAGGTTGGCATAGCCGTAAAGGCGGGATGCCAGATCATGGAGGCGCTCAATGCGATCCAGGATGGCCTGGAATTCGCTCTCAGGCAAATCGTCGCGCAGGGTGGGGCGCAGGGCTTCAAGCGCTGCGGTTTGTGTTTCCAGTTGTTGAAAGGCGGCTTCCAGTTCCGGGCTTTGGGGTCCGGGGAACAGATCATCCAGTGACCAGCGAGTTTGGGTAAAGACGGCATCCGTCATAGGGGTAACCTCGTTCCAGGGAGATCACGAACGATGATGGGGTAATGGTTTTATTTTACTCAAGAATCGGCGGGCTGCCAGCCGGTTGTCGCTGCCCATTCTTCGGCGGCCAGATAAATCAAATCGCCTGCCGGGTCTTTGACCTCGGAATACACGTCGGGATCGGGCAGGTAGCGGGCGAGGCGGCGTTTCAATTCAGCATAGGCCGCGGCCGTGGCCGGGTGGGCGCGCAGGTAATCGCGAAAGAGGAGCGGGTAGCGCTGGTTGGCCCGCCCTTGCACGCGTACGTGCAGGTGCACCCGTGGCTGGCCGGGGGGCGCGGTGAAAAACCATTTTTCCCAATCCGCCTCCTCGCCGCTTGCGCCGGGCGGACGGTGGTCGCGGGTGATTTCGGGGCGCCAGAGATAGCCCAGCCCTTGCAATACCGTAATCACGCGCGGGTCGAGAGCAGGCACGGTGATCTGGATATCAATGACATCTTTGGCGGCCAGTCCCGGCACGGCAGTCGAGCCGATGTGATCAATCCGTAAGACCAAATTGCCCAGGGCTTGGCGCAGGGTTTCGGCCAGCGCGGCAAAGCGTTGCGACCATTCGGCTTGGTAGGGGAGAATCTCGGGAGACATGGGGGAACCGTAAGGCGAATACTTGTGGATTTCACCTATTCTATCACCGCGAGGGAATAAATGGGCTTTAGCCGGCAGGTAGAACGTGAGTCCATGGTTTCCCGAGACGGCTTCCAGGAAGGTGATAAAACTATTTGACTTTTCCTTTCTTTCTGGCTATACTAGGTGCAGACAACGGGGAGCCCGGTGAGGCCGGGCTGAGAGGAGGGCCGTCCAGCCCTCGACCCGCAGAACCTGATCCGGGTAATGCCGGCGGAGGGACGATAGCACGAAGTTATCGCTCATTTTCCCGCCCTCCGCCCCGCTTGGAGGGCGGGCGTTTTTGGAGCACATCGAATGACGCGTGCTGTGATCTTTGCCAATGGCGAACTCCCAAACCCTACCGCGATTGCGGGCTGGCTGCAGCCCCAGGATTTCCTGGTTGCTGCCGATGGTGGTCTCGCGCATGTTCGCCGTCTGGGGCGCTATCCGCATCTGCTCATCGGCGATCTGGATTCGGTGACGGCGGAGCACCTGGCCGAGTTGCAGGCGCGGGGAGTGCGCATCGAACGCTACCCGGCGGAGAAGAACGAAACCGACCTGGAATTGGCCCTTTTGTGGGTAGCGCGGGCTGGCTATCACACCATCCGCGTGGTGGCGGCCCTCGGCGGACGCCTGGATCAGACCCTGGGCAACCTTTTCCTGCTCATGCTGCCGGAACTGGCCACCTGTGATGTGCGCTTGGAGGATGGTGCACAGGAAGTTTTCCTCATCCGCGATCAGGCGACCCTCACGGGCGAACCAGGGGAGACGGTCTCGTTGCTCCCCCTCACCGGTCCGGCGCATGGCATCACCACCCAGGGACTGCGGTACCCCCTGCGGGGTGAGTCGCTGTACCCGGAGCGCACCCGCGGCATCAGCAACGAACTGATCGCCCCGCAGGCCACGGTGCGGCTGGATCACGGCCTGCTCCTCTGCATCCACACCCACCGCTCCCCTCAACCCCTTATCGGAGGTGTCGGATGAAAGCCTTAATGTCACGTCTGGTTGTTCTGTTCATGCTCGCGCTCATCTTGGTAGCCTGTGCGCCGGCTGTCCCCACGACGCCTACCGCGACCCCCGCGGCAACGGCGACGATCGGGCCGGTTGAACCCACGGCACCCCCCGCTGCTTCACCTACCCCGGCGGCGCCGACCGAACTGCGCATCATGACCCACGATTCGTTCGCCGCCAGCGAAGAGGTCATCGCCGAGTTTGAGCGCCAGTACAACGTAAAATTGGTCATTCTGCCCAGCGGTGATACCGGTGCCATGCTCAGCCAGGCCATCTTGACGAAAAATGCGCCCCTAGCGGATGTGCTCTATGGGGTGGATAACACCTTCCTCTCACGGGCGCTGAAAGAAGACCTCTTTGAGCCCTACCGCTCACCCTTGCTGGAAAATATCCCCCCTGAGTTCATCCTCGATCCCGAGTATCGCGTCTTGCCGGTGGATTACGGCGATGTGTGCATCAACTACGATAAGCGTTATTTCGCCGAGCGCAACCTGCCGGTGCCACAATCGCTGGAAGACCTGCTCAAACCCGAATATAAGGGCTTGCTGGTGGTGGAAAACCCGGCCACGTCTTCACCCGGCCTGGCGTTCCTGATGGCCACCATTGCCCATTTCGGCGATCCGGGCTATCTGGACTTCTGGAAAGGGTTGCGTGAGAACGGCGTGGTTGTGGTCAACGATTGGGAGACGGCCTACTACACCAACTTCAGCGGCTCATCGGGTAAGGGGCCACAGCCGATGGTGGTTTCGTACGGTTCCAGCCCGCCGGCCGAGGTGATCTTCGCCGAGCAGCCGCTGGATGAGGCGCCCACGGCGTCCATCGTCGCACCGGACACCTGCTTCCGCCAGATCGAGTTTGTGGGCATTCTCAAAGGCACCTCCCAGCGCGCTCTGGCCGAGAAGTGGGTGGATTACATGCTGGATCGCCGTTTCCAGGAAGATATGCCGTTGCAGATGTTCGTCTTCCCGGTTAACCGCCAGGCGCAACTGCCCGAAGCCTTTGTGAAGTATGCCCAGATTCCCGAAAAGCCGGCGACGCTGGATCCGAACCTGATCGCCGAAAAGCGGGAGGCCTGGATCGAGGCCTGGACGGAGACGGTGCTGCGGTGAGCGGCACGATGCCTTATCCGATGGGGAAAACCGCCGCGCGCCGGACGTTGTGGTCTACGCTGGTGCTGTGGCTGCCGCCATTGCTCTTCCTGCTCATCTTTTACTTCACCCCACTGCTCAGCATTCTGAGCCTGGCCGGTGAGGCCCTACTCCGCGAGGGCCTTGCCGCCGGGCTGGGGGCGCGCCTGTGGCGCCCGCTCCGCTTCACGCTCTGGCAGGCCGGCCTTTCCACCGCGCTGACATTGCTGGTCGGCCTGCCCGGGGCGTATCTTTTCGGACGCTTCACCTTTCCGGGTAAGGGTTGGCTGCGTGTCTTAACCACCTTGCCGTTCATCCTGCCCACGGTCGTCGTGGCCGCCGGTTTCAATGCGCTGATCGGGCCGCGCGGTTGGCTTAACGTGCTGCTGATGCAGGCGTTGGGGCTGAGCGAGCCCCCGATTCGCTTGATGCACTCGCTGGGGGCGATCTTACTGGCGCATGTCTTCTACAACACCACCATCATCCTGCGCGTCGTCGGCAGCGCCTGGGCCCAACTCGACCCACGCCTGGAACAGGCGGCGCGGGTGTTGGGGGCATCGCCCTGGCGCACGTTGTGGGAGGTCACCCTGCCCCTGCTCCGTCCGGCGATCCTGGCGGCGACCCTGCTGGTGTTTTTATTCGATTTCACCAGTTTTGGCGTTATTCTGCTGCTGGGTGGGCCACGCTTCGCCACGCTGGAAGTGGAAATCTACCTGCAAGCTCTGCAAATGCTCAACTTACCCCTGGCCGGCTTGCTTTCGGTGGTGCAACTGGCCTGCACCTTGATCTTCCTTCTGCTCTACCAACGGGTGGCGGCGCAGGTTAATGTCCCGGTGACGCCGCGGGTGCAGGGGGAGGGCATACACTCGCCGCACACGCCGGGCGAGCGTGCTTTCGTCGTCGGCATGGTGGGGGTGTTGGGTGTGCTACTGCTCTTACCCATGGCGGCACTGCCGTTGCGTTCGGTGGCCCGCCTGGAAGCCGCGCGAGGCGAGCGCAGGACGGTGACCCCCGGCCTGACGCTGGATTATTACCGCGAACTCTTCATCAACCGCCGCGGTTCCTATTTTTACGTCCCCCCGATTCAAGCCGCGCGCAATTCGCTGCTTTATGCCGGGGCGACGATGGCGCTGGCGCTCAGCCTGGGCGGGCTGACTACCGCGGCGATGACGCGGTTACGCCGCCCGCCGCGCTGGCTGGATCCGCTGCTCATGCTCCCGCTGGGTACCTCGGCGGTAACCCTGGGATTGGGATTCATCGTGGTCTTCAATCGTCCGCCTTTGGTGGCACGCGATTTTCCGCTCATGATTCCCATTGCGCATACCCTGGTGGCGTTGCCCTTCGTGGTGCGCACCCTGCAGCCGGCACTGGCCGCCATCCCGACCAATCTGCGCCAGGCCGCGGCGGTGTTGGGCGCTTCACCCTGGCGGGTGTGGTGGGAGGTGGATTTTCCGATCGTCCTGCGCGCGGTGATTGTGGCGGCCGTATTTGCGTTCACCGCCTCGCTGGGCGAGTTCGGTGCGACCATGTTCCTGGTGCGTCCGGAATATCCGACCGTGCCGGTTGCGATTTACCGTTTCATTTCCCAACCGGGAGCGTTGAATTACGGTCAGGCGTTAGCGATGTCCACGATTCTGATGGCATTGTGTGGGCTGGGGGTGGCAGTGATCGAACGCCTGCGCCTGCCGGGCTGGCCGCAGACCTGGTGAGGTTCAGGCCGCGCGCACCAGCAAACTGATGCTCTCAATGTGATAGGTTTGGGGGAAGAGGTCAAAGGGGGTAATCTGGACCAGCCGGTAGCCCGCGGCAATCAACTGCCGCAGGTCCCGCGCCAGGGTGGCCGGATCGCATGAGACGTAGGCCAGAAATGGCGGCTCCAAGCGGATCAGCGCTTCCAGGGCGGCGGGGGCCATGCCGGCGCGCGGCGGATCTACCACTACCACGTCTGGGTGTACGTCCAGCCAGGGCAGTACCTCTTCGGCGGCCCCTTGGTAAAGCGCCACATGGTCGAATTCATCCAGGTTAACTGCAAAATCCTCGCAGGCGCTGGGGGAAACTTCCACCCCCAGGCAGTGCCCCACCTTCGGGGCAAGGAAAGCGGTGAACAACCCCACCCCGCAATAAACATCCAGCAGGGTGGTCTGGGGCGTCAGGGGCAGGATGTCCAGCAGGTGCTGCACCATGGCCGCCGCTTGGGCCGTGTTGACCTGAAAGAACGACGGGGCAGAGACCTTGAAGGGGCGCCCCAGTACTTCCATCACCAGAAAATCCTCACCGGCCAGCACAATCGTCCCGGCGGGGCTGAGATGGACGGCCGAGAGCGGAAAGTCCACGCTGAACTCTGGCGGTTGCGGATCGCGACTTTCCAGGATCAAGAGCACCTCTTCGCCGCTGCCCACGCGTAATTCCACCCGTTCCAGGCCGAGCAGGGGTTCAAACTCCAACTGCGGCCAGACCTGATTGAGCACCGGCTCGGGCAGGTGGCATTCCTGAATCGCCACCACCTGGTGCGAATCGGCGCGATGGTAGCCCAGACGTCCCTGGGCATCGAGGTGGAACTGCACCGTGTTGCGGTAGTTCCAGGGCTGGGGGGAGCGCACGATGGGGCGTAGCGGCGGATCGGGGATGCCAGCCAGGCGCTGAAGTTGTTCGCGCAAAATCGTTTCTTTAAGCGCGCACTGGGTGGCGTAATCGGTGTGCTGGTAGTGGCAACCGCCGCAGAGGCCATAATGGGGACAGCGTGGCGCAATTCGCTGAGGGGCGGGCTGCACTACGTCCAGCAGTTCGGCACGGGCGTAGGTGCGTTTGCTCTCAATCAGGCGCACCCGCACCCGCTCGCCGGGCAAGGCAAAGGGCACAAAAACCGCGCGCCCATCCGGCAGGCGGCCCAGGCACACGCCGCCATGAGCTGGGGCGAGCAGGTCCACCTCATAAACGGCGTGGCTTAGATCATGTTGACCCAAATGTAGTCTTCCAGGCTTTTGATTTCGGCGTCTTTCTCCACCAGTAAGCGCTTGACCACATCCCCAATCGAGATGATCCCGATTAATTGTTCCCCTTCCAGTACCGGTAGGTGGCGAAAGCGATGCTGGGTCATCAGTGCCATGCAATCCTCAACCGTCTGATCCGGCGTGACGTAATAAACCGGTGACACCATGATCTCGCGCACCGGGGTTTGCATGGTGATACGCCCACCGATCGCCTGGCGGGCAAAATCGCGCTCGGAGAAGATACCGACAATCTTACCCCCCTCAACTACGACCACTGCCCCGATGTGCTTTTCGGCCATCAGTTTTAGCGCTTCCTGAATGCTTGACGAGGGGGTGACGTACCACACCTGGCAGGCTTTTCCTTCAAGCAACTGGCGTACCGAGGTCATGATCGCTACCCCTAAATGGTGTGCGTGCGGCCACGAATGTAGTTTTCCAAACTCTGGATGGTGATCTCTTTTTCTTCCAGCAACTGCTTGACCACATCGCCAATGGAGATCACGCCGACGAGTTGATCGCCTTCCAACACGGGTAGGTGACGAATGTGCTTGGCGGTCATCAGCGCCATGCACTCTTCCACGGTCTGCTGGGGACTGACGTAGTACACCGAGCGGGTCATGAAGTTGCCCACCGGCTCATCCAGCAAAAGGGATTCGCGGCTGGCGGCATAACGGGCATAATCGCGTTCGGAGAAGATGCCCACAATTTTGCCTTCCTCCAGCACCAGCACAGCACCGATGTTCTTCTCGGCCATCAGTTTCAGCGTCTCGCGCAAGGGGGTTTGTGGCGTCACTGACCAAACCTGGCGGCCTTTGTTATCGAGCAGGTTCTTGACAATCGCCATCGCTGCGTTCCTCCATCGCGTGGGGTCGAGCCAACTTTACATTGATTATCAACGAAAGTGGCGCTTTGTCAAGTTTTATGGCGAACTGAATGAAAAATGTCGGTATTGTCTTATTCCAGACCGTCCAATGCCTGACGCAGGTCGGCGATCAAGTCATCGGCGTCCTCCAGCCCCAACGAGAGGCGCACCAGGTTGTCACGAATGCCCAGGCGGCGGCGTTGTTCAGGTGGTACATCATAGTACGACATCAGGGCCGGCTGGATGACCAGGCTCTCCGTCCCGCCCAGCGAGGGCGAGATATAGGGGATCTGCAGGCGGTCAATGAAGCGTGCCGTGCGCCAGAGATCACCCCGCACGGTGAACGAGACCACACCGCCGAAGCCTTTCATCTGAGCCTGGGCCACGGCATAGTCGGGGTGTGAGGGCAGACCGGGATACCAAACCTGCTCCACTTCGGGATGCCCGGTCAGGAACTCGGCTACCCGCTGGCCGTTTTCGTTGTGGCGCGCTACGCGCAGGCTGAGCGTTTTAAGGCCGCGCAACAGAAGGTAGGCATTGTGGGGGTCGGGGGTCGCGCCAAGGATGTTATGCAACTCGCGCACGGGGGTTACCCACTCGGTGCTGCCAGCCACAAACCCGGCCAGTAGGTCGTTGTGCCCGCCCAGGTATTTGGTGGCAGAGTGAATCACCAGATCTATGCCCCAATCCAGCGGACGCAGGTTGAAGGGCGTGGCGAAGGTGCTATCCACCACGCTGATCAGATGATGGCGGCGGGCAATCGCGCCAAAGCGTTCCACATCCAGAATGCGCAGATAGGGATTGGTTGGGGTTTCCGAGAGGAGCAAGCGGGTGTTGGGGCGAATTGCCGCTTCCAGGGCTTCGTAGTCCCCCAATGGCACGACGGTGGTTTCAATCCCAAAGCGGGGCAGGGTTTCCAGGCAAAACTGACGTGTGCGGCGGTAGCAGTCATCCGTCATGATGAGGTGATCGCCCTGGCGCAAGAGGGCCAACAGGGTGGTGGTGATGGCCGCCATGCCCGAGGCAAATTGGATCGCGGCTTCGGCGTGCTCCAATGCGGCCACGCGCGCCTCGCAGGCGGCCACAGTGGGGTTGCCGTAGCGCCCGTACTCCAGGCGGTCGGTGGGCAGGCCGCGCGCATGGGCGTCTTGATAGGCCACCACTTCCTGGCTATTACGGAAGGTGTAGGTCGCTGTCTGCACCACGGGCTCGATGAGGGCATGGTAGGGCTTACAGCGCTCGCTCCCGGCGTGGATGGCACAGGTGGATTCGCCCCATTCCGAAGCCGTGGGGGCATCTTCCAGGGTGGATACTGCGGTGGCGGATGGGGAAACTTGGGTCATGGGATCACCTCCAGAGATTAGGGATAAACGAAACGGGCTGCCTACGTTGGCAGGCAGCCCGTTGGTTGACTCCACTTGCGTTTCAGGGATAAGGTGTCAGATCACTTTTCCCTCCGCAAGCGCTGCCTGCCGGGAAAAGCGGCGCATGACCATCGCCATCATCATGCCCATGGCCATTAGAATGGATAACGCAGCGCTTGCGAATTGGATACTCATGGTCTTAATCGTAACCTCTTGCGCCTGATTATAGGCGGAATGCGGAAAATGTCAATAGGCAATTTTGGAGCATTCTCGGGTTAATTTTAGGCATCGGTAGCAAGATAGAGCAGTACCTCTTCTGCCGACTTTGCCGCTAACAGGCGGGGGACGAAATCCGTCCGTTCCAGGTATTTGGCGAGGACGCGCAGGCTTTCCAGGTGGGCCGAGGCATCCGGGGCACAAAAAGCGATAACGACCTGCACCGGATCGTTATCGGGGTTGCCAAAGGTCACCGGCTGGGCCAGGGTAACCAGCGCGTACCCCTCGCGCAGAGCGCCCTCTTCCGGGCGCGCGTGGGGCAGCGCAACGCCGGGTGCTATGACAATATAGGGGCCGAGTTCGCGCACGGTGCGGATCATTCCGTCAATATATCTGGGTTCGGCAGCGCCGTTCGCGACCAGTAACTGACCGGCGGCGCGCACGGCCTCTTCCCAGTCGGTTGCCGGCACACGCAGGGCTATGGTCTCGGGGGTGAACATGGGGCGGATCTCCCTAGAAAGTCTTGCGGCGGCTAGGGAACTTGGCGATCCACTGCTGGTTGTAGCGGTCGCCTTCCGGCAGGTTGGCCGACATCCACACTGGCGGGGGGGTACCCTGGGTCTGGTACCAACGCGTTGCTACCTCGGCCACCAACGCTTGTAATATGGCAGCGCCCACGACGGTGGAGAGTGGCGACACCCGGGGTAAGTTGGGTGCGATCTCAACCGCAGCATCGCCGGGGGGGATGTGGGTATCAATGACAAAATCGGCGATCTCGAAGACGCGTTTGCCGCTGGAATGGCGGCTGGCTTGAGCGCGCGATTGGGTCAGCGAGGTGATTGCCACGACGGTCAATCCCTTCTCCTTACCATATAGCGCCACGTCTACCGGGCCGGGGTTGATCCCGGATTGCGAAAAGACGATCAACACCTCGCCCGGGCGGAGATCATAACCGTCCATGAGGGTGCGGGCATATCCCTCCAGGCGTTCCAGGGCTGTGGTACGCGAGGGTGGGTTTGCCATCAGTGTATAGCCGATGTCCAGGATCGGGTTGACCGGCACCAATCCGCCGGCGCGGTAACTGATCTCCTCGGCCAGCAAGTGGGCATGCCCGGCGCCGAAGATGTGCAGTACCCCACCCTCTACCAGTGAGGCCGTGATCCGTTCGGCGACCTGGGCCATGGTCGCGGCCTCAGCCTGGCGCACGGTCTCAAGGGTGTGAAACACGGTTTCAAAATAACGCTCGATTCCTGAAGAACGATCCATATAACGCCTTCCCTCCACGCAAAATAGTTGAGGCGGTCGGGTTTTGCGTTACCCGACCGCCGGTTGCGCTAACCTTGACTATCCACCGAAGAGCGGCAGGATCAACGACAGTAAGGGCTTGAAGACCCAGATGATGATGTACCAGTCGGGATCAGCCAGTTGGGCCAGTTGCGGTGCCGTAGTGCTCAGCATAGGCATGGTGATAGCCTGCCCGATGGCCAGGAACAGACCGTTGATGGCACCGCCTAAGATGGCACCGCGCACCCCGCCCGTGGAGTTACCGAAGACACCGCAGGTACCGCCGGGGAAGAAGAGCATGATCATCGGGGGCACGATCACGGCCCACCCCAGAGCGCCGAAGATCACCATCAGGACGATGAACACGACGAAGGCCGAGAGGAAGCCAAAGAGCACTGCGGTAGGTGCGTAATCGAAGACGATGGGGCAGTCCAACGCGGGCTTGGCGTTGGGGACGATGCGCAAGGCAATGCCACGGAAGGCGGGGATGATCTCACCCAGAACCATGCGCACGCCGACCAACAGCACGGTGATACCGACGGCGAAGACCAGACCCTGCAGGACAGCATACACAATGTAGTTCAAACCACCTGCCTTATCGGCCACGGCGGCCGGGCCGGCAGCCAGCGCCGCAATAACAACTACAATGGCGATGACCACGCCCGTGGCAACCGTCACATCGCGGAAGAAGGTCAGCCACTTGGGCAGGGTCAGTTTTTCGGTGCTATCCTCGGGCTTGCCTACGTACTTACCCAACACTGCGGAGAGGAACGCACCGCTGGATGAGGTATGCCCTAGCGCCAATTCGTCCGTGCCAGTGACTTTGCGCATCCAGGGCTGGATGTAGGCCGGCTGGAAGGTCCAGTAAAGGGCAATGATAACTGACCCCACGGCGACCATGGTGAACATGGAGATATTGGGGTTGATTTCCAGCATAACTGCCACCAGCACCAGCGCGATCCAGAACATCAGGTGGCCGGTCAAGTAAATGTATTTGAATTTAGTGAAGCGTGCTAACAAGACATGAATAATGAACCCAAATGCCATGATCAGGCTGGCGGCGCCACCGTAAGTGGCGATGAGTTTGTCTAGGCCCATTCCCCCCAATTCAACCTGAGGCAGGCCGAAAGCGCTCTGAAGAATAGGGGTGAAATTATTAAGCGCCTCGACCACGATCCCTGCGCCGCGCGACATGATCAGGAAACCCACAGCGGTCTTGATGGTGCCAGTAACGACATCGCTGAAAGGCTTCTTTTGCACCAGCAAGCCGATCATGGCAATCAGACCAACCAGAATCGCCGGCTGGCTGAAGATGTTATCGGCGATAAATTGGGCTATGGCAATTAGAGTATCCATAGAATCCTCCTCCCAAAAGGACGCGGATGGAATTTGGTGTGGATCATATACGATGCACCGATTAGCCCCCCTAAAACGAATCGAGTGATGGTCTTGGCTACCTTGTTAGCGCTAGAATCACCTCCTTTCCACTAGGGTGTTCGTCTCCTCCCTAAATCAACCCTTTTTCTTTTAGAAATTCGGTTAATACGCTGCGGATTTCATCTTTGTTCACAAAGGATTTGATCGCTCGCACCGGTGCATGCCCGCCCGAGCAGACCGGCACCAGTGCCGGCGAAGTCAGGATCAGGTCAACGCGGGCCCCGCGGGCCTGAGTGGCATCCGAGGCTTGCACCTGGGCTTCAACCCCCAATTCTTTGAGCACATCTTCGGTGTACATGCGGAGAAGCAGGCTACTTCCCATACCAACGCCGCAAACGGTCAGGATTGTGAGCATGATCGGCCCTCCCAAAGGTTAGGATTATGCCCGCAGATGGGCGTAGAACTTGTAGCGGTCACCCCGATAAACCGATTCCACATACTCAATGACCACATTTTGTGGGGTGCGGGTCACCCGTTCCATGCGTAACACGGCCGCCGGCGGGTGCAATTCCAGCAACTGCGCTTCTTCCACGTTAGCCAATGCCGCTTCAACGACCTGAATGGCGGAAGCCGGGACCAAGCCATACTCTTCGCGTAGGACGGCATAAAGAGATTCGCGCGAGAAGTCATGCTGCAAGAGATCCGGGCACAGGTTTTGCGGCAGGTAAGCGGTCTCAATGGCGACGGGTTTCTCATTAGCCAGACGCAACCGCTTGAGTAGAACCACGCCGCCGTGAGCCGGGATTTCCAGTTTACCGGCGATGTAAGGTGGGGCGGGAATCACCGTGGCTTCCAGGATGCGGCTGGAGGCGTGCAAATTAGCCCGTTGCATCTGCTCCGAAAAGCCGGTCAGTGCGTGATCCTGTTCGAAGAGCACCTCGCTGACATAGGTGCCCTTGCCGGCAGCGGTGTAGAGCACGCCTTCCTTGACCAACAGCTGCAGGGCCTGGCGCACCGTCATGCGGCTGATGCCGTAGCGTTCGCTTAATTCGCGCTCGGAGGGCAGGCGGTCATGAGGGTGCAGTTCGCCCCGCCGGATCTGGCGCACTAGCAGTTCTTTCAATTGGATGTAGAGAGGAATGGGACTTTTGGCGTTGATGTCCATTCTGGTCATACCTGGTCTATACCACTATAGACTATACAGGATTTTTAGTGCGTTGTCAAAATTTTTTAAGGTTTAAGTCGTTATCCGTAAGGATTGAGAACCCGAAGTGTGGTTTGCAAATCCCCCCTGTCTTGGTTAATATATGACATAGAGAGCGTTTTCCGGGCTCAACCTATTTCTTTTTGGAGGTGTGCCATGAGTCTAACGCTTACCTGGTACGGTCATGCGACCTTGGGTTTGAAAATCGGCGATTATGACGTTCTGGTGGATCCGTTTTTCAGCGGCAACCCCGCTGCCAGCACTACAGCCGATAAGGTCAGAGCCCAGTTTATTCTGGTCAGTCACGGGCACGGGGATCATGTCGGCGATACGGTAGCGATTGCCAAACGCACCGGGGCGCTGGTCATCAGCAATTTTGAGATCTGCAACTGGCTGGCAGCCAAAGGCGTCAAGACCCACGCCCAGCACATTGGTGGCGGGCATCGCCATCCCTTTGGCTATCTCAAACTGACGCAGGCGTTGCACGGCTCGGCCCTGCCCGATGGTTCTTATGGTGGAAACCCGGCCGGTTTCCTGCTGACCACTCCCGAGGGAAAAAAGGTCTATATTGCCGGCGATACGGGGCTATTCGGCGATATGCGGCTGATCGGTGAAGAGGGCCTTGACCTGGCCGTTCTGCCGATTGGCGATAACTACACCATGGGCCCCGAAGATGCCCTGCGCGCGGTCAAATTGCTCCAACCCAAGCATGTGATCCCGATCCACTACGATACCTTCAACCTGATTGCCCAAGACGCCCGCGCCTGGGCGCAGCGGGTAGAGCAAGAGACGACCGCAAAGGTGCACCTGCTACGACCGGGCGAGTCGTTTACCCTGTCTTGAGGCCACGCCGGGTCAACGCCTGCCGAGGTTGTAGAAGTTATACACGGCCTGGCTCAGGTTGGCGATGAGCAGGTTGGCCGGATCGAATAGCAACTGAACCGGGTGGTAGAGGAAAATCACGAGTACATAGTTGCCGCCGGGCGTGTAGACGATGCCAGCGTCGCTGATGGTGTGAATCAGCCCATCGCGCGGATCGGTCACCCAACCGTGCTTGTGAGCAATTTGGGTGCCCTCAGGCAAACCGGCTTCAATCAGCACGGCAATGCGATTGCGTGCCAGGTAGTTGATCATCAGGCGGCACTCGCTTTGGGTGATCTGCCCCGGGAACGCGGCGGCAAAGGTGCCCCCGCTGGTTTGAGCGCACTGGTAAATATCCCCCAGCAGGGTGCCGGCGTCCATCGCCGTGGTCTGGTTGTAGGGGTCGGGGTCGGTAGAGACATCGGTACGCTGGTTGGCGGGAGTCTGGATACGTTGGAGCAGAGGCGCGCCAGGGTAGAAAAAGCCAGCCAGAAAGGTATTTTCAAGTCCCAGGGTACGGATATCCTCGGTGACCATCAGCGGGCCGAGGTTTTTGTCCATGACCTGCTCCATCAGGCGATCAGCCGGGTCATTCTCCGAGAATTCAATCATTGCCTCCATCAGGCTGGTGATTTCCGCCGGCAAGGGCTCCTCTAAGCGGCGGAAGACCGAGACCATAATGGGGATTTTCATCGTGCTGGCGGCGGTGAAGGCAATGCCCGGGGCCACTTTTTGGCCATAGGCATAGGCCAGATCTAACTCTTGACCGTTTTGCAGGTCGAGGAGGTAAATCTCAGCCACGCCGTCGAAGTTGTTCGTGCTCAACACCTGGCGTAACATAACTTCCAGGTTTTGGAGCGAGGGCCGCGGTGGTGCGGTTTGAGCGAAGACGACGTTTATCGTACGGCGAGTGGGATTGCGCAGGGCAGCGTCTACCAAGGTCAGCGTGCGTTCCACGTCCATCACCGTGCCCGGTTTGCCCGGATTAAACGTGGTGCTACCGGGGATCGGCTCGGCGGGGGTAGGGGGTTGATCGTAGCGGGCGGCGACCTCGTTTTCGAGGAATGCACGCAGGCGGGCTTGAGAATAGGTGGCGCGCAGGGGAATATCAACGGCACGCGGTTGCCGCCCCCAGAGGAAGTCCCAAAACGCGGCCCAGAAGGATTGTCCGCTTGAGCGTTGCTGCTCTGCCGCGGCCAGCATACCTTCCAGATCAAGGCGGAAATCCACCTGCGAGGGGCGCAGCTGGATAATAGCCTCACCATAACGCAATTCCACTGGCAGGCCGTAGATTTGGGTCAGGCGCTGGGCGGCTTGCTGGCGGTCCAGCCCACCCACCGGCACGCCGGCGATGCGGGTTCCGGCCGGGAACGTCTCACGCAGGCGGCTGAAGCGCACCAGCTGAATGACCGTGAGCAACACGGCCAACAGGATGAGCACCACCGAAACCCAACGCAGGATGATCGGACTTGTGTTTCTTCGCAATGCAGGTGCCTCCAATCGTTAAGCCGCAGCAATTTTACCAGAGAAGTCAGGGCGTGATTCCACGCTGGTAAAGCACCCACAACCCGGCCAGATAAATCACCCCGATTAGCAAGGCATCGGCTTCCAGCATACCCCAGCGCCGTTCCAACCGAATCAGGTTACCCACCAGGGCTAGCGCCGTTAAAATGAGACCGAGCAATCCCACCAGCACAAAGGCAGGGTCAATCACACCCAAGAAGCGGCCGGAAGTGTAGGATAAATCGCCCAGGCCCAAGGCAAACATGTTGAACAGGTTACTGCCGAAGAGATTGCCGATGGCCATGTCGTCGGCACCCAGGCGCGCAGCGGAAACGGTGGTGACCAGTTCGGGCAGCGAGGTTACCAGAGCCACCAACGTGGTGCCGATGAAGGTGCTGCCCAAACCGGTGATAATGGCGATCTCGGCACTGCTGCGCACTAGCCAGGGTGTCACGTAAACCAGCGCGGCCGTGGCCAGCCCGAAGCCAAAGAGGGCTATCCCCAGGCTGGGCGTGCCGGGCGGTATCTCCTCGGTGGTAGTGGCGACGCCCGAGCCGACATGCTGATGGCGTTGAAGTAGCCGCACGGCCAGCAGATAGCCCAGCATGATGACCAAACTGTCGCCGCCTACCCAGCCAATTCGCCAAGGAATATCGGCTAAGATGAAGAAGGTCACTAGGCCGATCAAGAGGACGGCCAGGCTGCCGGAGAGGGCGTGTTTGAGCGCGGCGGTGCGCAGGATACGCCGTTTGCGGAAGACCAGATCTAAGATTGCCAGCAAGGCCATGTTGAACATATTACTGCCCAAGAGATTGCCGGCAGCCAGGTTGGCTTCGCCCTGGGAAATGGCATTGACCGTGGTTAACACCTCAGGTAGTGAGGTGGCGGCTGCGATCAGGATCACGCCAACGAAAAGTCGTCCCAGCCCGGTGCGCAGAGCAATGGCATCCCCATACTCTGCCAGGCGCACCGCGGCTAAAACGATGATCCCTGCACTGACGATGAAGATGATCCAAACCATCGGTTTAGTCCTCGGCTGTGGGGGATGAGGGGATGCCTTTCGCCAGCGCCAGTGGCCAGGCGGCAAAGACACCCGTGTTGGGCAAATTCAGGTCACCGATCAGGGCTTCGGCTTCTTCTAGGCAGCGCCGCGCCATCGCTTCATCCGGCACTATCGCCAGCAGGGTGTAGTTTCCCACCGCTTCGTGGGATTCGCTCTGGCCGTAAAGGTAGCGCAAGGCGAGGGGACGTTTGCGGCTGCGGCGCGCCCAACCGGTGCTTTCTAAAATCGTCACCCCGCTGACGCCGGCCTTCTCCCATCGCATCAGCAAAGGATCAACATGGGCTTCGTTATCCACGACCATCAACACCAGGTACATGGGGCAGTCCTTTCTAAAATGAGGGTTTACGCGCACAGGATAAGATGATTCTACCATCCTCGGTTTTTGGCCTCAGGTGATCCTACAGCAACGAGATCGGATGAAACACTTGTTGCATTTAGCGCTTGGGGCTATAATATGCAACATCTGTTTCAGGCAAGAGCCCATGGACTGGCTGCTGTTCCTACCTCAATTGCCGACGACCCCTTCCAGCCTGCGGGTGACGGTCTGGCGTCGGATGCGCCAAATCGGTGCCCTTGGGCTCCAGAATGGCGTTTGGGTCTTACCGCAACGCGCCGATCTTGAGCGGTGGCTGCAGGATCTACGCGCCCAGGTACGCCAACAAGGCGGTGAGGCCTGGCTGTTTCGGGCACAGACGCCAGATGCCGAGGCCGAGGGGCTGATCCGGGCGCGCTTCTGTACTGAACGCGATGAGGAATACCGCGAGTTCCTGGAGCGTTGCCAGGATTTTTTAGCCGAGATTGCCAAAGAGAGCCAACAAGGGAAGTATACCTACGCCGAAATGGAAGAGATCGAGGAAGACCTGGAGAAATTGGAGCACTGGCTGGGTAAGATACGGGGGCGCGATTTTTTCGGGGCTGCGCTCTCGGTTGAGGCTACCACGGCCCTAAAGACCTGCCACGAGGCCTTTGCCGTCTTTGTGAGTCATGTTTATGCTCGTGAAGGGCTGAATGCTGCAGCCGATTCCGAATCTCAAACCCTTAACGACGGAGATGCCATACCATGAAATCCACAACCACGTCTACAACCACGCTGAGCGATGCCCAACGTCAACGCCTTTCCTGGCAGTTGATTGTTATCCTGGGCCTTGTTAGCGCGCTGGGGGATGTTACCTATGAAACGGCGCGCGGTGTCGCCGGGCCATATCTGCTCTATCTGGGTGCCAGCGCCGCCATCGTTGGCACCGTTTCCGGGCTAGGGGAATTTCTCGGCTATGCGCTGCGTCTGGTCAGCGGTTATTTAGCCGAGCGCACCCGCGCCTATTGGGCCGCCACGTTCCTCGGCTACGGCTTGATCCTGTGCATCCCGCTATTGGCGTTCGTCAACCGCTGGGAACTGGCCGCCGCGTTGTTGATCTTGGAGCGCATTGGCAAGGCTATCCGCTCCCCGGCTCGCGATACCATCCTTTCGCACGCTACGGCCCAGACCGGGCGCGGGCGTGGCTTTGCTCTCCATGAGTTCTTGGATCAACTGGGTGGGGTGGCCGGGCCGCTGCTCTTTGGGCTGGTCTTCGCCGTGCGCCAATCCTACCGTGACGGATTCAACCTGTTATGGATTCCTGCCATCCTGATGCTGGCCGCCTTGGCCTTCGCCCGCTTGCGTGTGCCTACCCCGGAGCGGCTGGAAAAAGACACCCGCGCCGCAGATGCTGCCGGCACGCGCCTGCCGCGCGCCTTCACGTTCTATGCGCTGTTTACCCTCTTCAGCGTAGCCGGGTTTGCCACCTTTGCCGTGCTTTCTTACCACTGGAATGCCCGTGGCCTGTTTTCCCCCAACCAAATTGCCTACCTTTATGCCCTGACTATGGGCGTAGATGCCATCGCTGCGCTGGGGATTGGCCGCATTTATGACCGGATTGGCCTGAAAGGAATGGTGCTGATCCCATTGCTGACTCTGCCGATCCCCTTCCTGGGCTTTTCCCAGAGCACCGCACTGGCTCTATTTAGCGCAGTGTTATGGGGGGTGGTGATGTCGGCGCATGAGACGGTGATGCGAGCGGCCATTGCTGATATGGTGGGCAAGGCCCGTCGCGCTTCGGCGTATGGCATTTTCAACACCCTGTATGGTGCGGCCTGGTTTGTCAGCGGCGCCAGTATGGGCTTCCTCTACGAGCGTTCGCTCAGCGCGCTTTTGCTGTTCGTAACGTTGACCGAAATCCTGGCGTTGGTGATGTTTGGCTTGTTACAACGCGCTCATACTTCGCCTGAGGTGGCAGTCTGAACCTGGTGGGGGTGAAACACACGCCAGGCTGAGAAGAGAAGGATCAATCCCAGCAGGACTTTGAGCGCGGCCGGAGCGATGCGCCCTAATACCGGCCCCGCCAACCCGGCTCCCAGGAAGGTGCCCAGGCCCATCGGTAGGATCACCTGCAGCCCTTCCTGGGAGCTGATAAGCCCTCGCCGCAGGTGGCGCGCCAGGCCTATGGCTACGGTTGGCAGGCCGATGAGCACGCTGGCCGAGCCGGCCAGTTTGACCTCGACGCCGAAGAGGATCACCAGCGTGGGGATGATCAATTCGCCACCGGCCACGCCGAGCAGACTGCTGACCAAGCCAATCCCCAGGCCGGCCAGGAAGGCTATCCCATAGCGGATCACCCCGGTCGGCAATCCGCCCCCGGGCGGGGCAAGGGGCAAGAAGGCTTCGGTGATCAAGAGCAATCCCAAGGCCGCCAGGAGGATCAAGATGGCGCGTTCCAGGTGGCGTTGGCGCACGCGGGGCAACCATCCGGCGCCCCAGAAAGCCATGCTCAGGCTGCCCAATAGCAATGTTCCCAGCATCGGCCATAGGGGGATGAGGTGTGCCCACGGCAGCACGCGCCCCCGCACGAAGAAGGCTATGCCCAGGGTCAGAAAACTGACGGCCAGGTTCAATGGCACGGCGCGCCGGCTTGGAAACCCCAATGCCCCGACCAGAACCGGCAGACGAAACTCCGCCCCACCCAAGCCGATTAGCGCCCCGACCCAGCCGATTGGGATGGCGCTCAGGAAAGCCAGGGTGGCCCGCCGCCATGCCACCCGTTGGCCCCAATTTTCTCCGGCCGGCACGTCAGGCTTCCCTGGCGGGGCTTAGAGCCCGCTTTGACCGCTCTCTTTAAGGCGATCTTCCAGGGTGCTGATGATGCGGCGCTGGCGGCTGATGATATCTTTAACCACGTCGCCGATGGAAATGATGCCCAGCAGACGGTCACCTTCCATGACCGGCAAGTAGCGGGTGCGCTTGTAGGTCATCAGTTCCATGCACTCCTCGACGGTTTGATCCGGGTGCACGGGGTAAAGTTCGGTGGTCATAATCTCGCGCACGAGGGTGTCTTTGGAGGCTTTGCCGTGCAGAATGACCTTGCGCGCGTAATCGCGTTCAGAGATGATGCCCACCAGGCGCTCGCCTTCCATAACGGCCAATGCTCCCACGTCCTTATTGGCCATCATACGCAGGGCTTCATAAACGGTGGCCTCGGGGCTGATAGACCAAATGTAATCTCCTTTGACCTGAAGGATGTGTCGCACGGTATTCATCAACGTAGCCTCCTGGTTTGGAATAAGAAGAGCGAGGGTTGAATGACAGGGTGATTTTGTGCCTAGAGCACCGAAGACGGTTGGTAAGGATGGGCTGCAGGATGTTTTGATCTCGGCAGATGTGCTTTCGTCCCTTCGACTACTATCATCATAACACAATCCGGCCGGCCAGGTGACGAAAGAGGGTTGCCAATGCGAGCTGCGCCCTTATACAGATAAATCGTATCAAATAAGGTTGTATAAGTCAATGCCGCAGCATCTTATGGGTTACCAGGCTCACGGTGTTGGTTGGGAGGGTTTTGGTATCTAAGAAGCACGAGCCCCTGCACGGGGCAGGGGCTCGCAAGCGGCAACGGTAGGATGGTTGGATTAGCGGTGGATTTCCACGCGGCGGGCGGCACTGTGGGTGAGCATGCCCAAGCCGAGGAAGATCAGCCCGAGGAAGGTCAGGAAGGATGAGAGGGGTGGCATGGGTTGGGTCATATCGGCGCCAGTGACCGGGATGAGCAGGCCGGGCTGACCGCTAGAAGTTGAGGGAGGTGGGGGTGGCAGGGTAGGTGGCGTTGTGGGCTGGGTGGGCTGGCCCGGGTCGGGGGTGGGGGTGTTATCGCCGCTGGGAGGGATGATGACGGTTTCTGTTGGCATCGGCGTTGCGGTTTCTACAGGAGGCAGAACCGTAATCTCGGTGGGGCTTGCACCCGTTGGAGTGGGCTCATCAGGTATGGTTTCGGTTGGGGTAACCTCTGTTGGTGTTGCCTCCTCGGTAGGAGTCACTTCAGTAGGGATGGTTTCAGTGGGGATAATTTCGGTGGGAGTAATCTCAGTAGGAGTTACTTCCGTTGGTGTAATCTCGGTGGGGGTTACTTGGGTCGGTTCTTCGGTGGGTGCTTCGCAACTTTGGGTTTGTTCGATAGTGCGAGCCAAGGTACCCAGGTTGTAGGAGAGACGCACCGTTACCGTTCCGCCGTTTGTTGAGAAGTACGCATAATCATTGGCTCCTACCGTGCCACTGCCACTTTCACTTCCTCCGCTGATCACCTGCCAAGTGAACGAAATAGGGAAGGGATTGGGGTTGAAGACCGTCCAATACAAATTGCCATCACAAGCGGCATTGAGGGTAAGATCAGCGAGTGTGGGAGTGTTGGTTGACACAGGGGTGTTCGTTGGCATCACTGTGGGAAGGGATGTATTCGTTGGCGTCATAGTAGGCGAGGACGTGTTAGTTGGGACGGCGCAGTAGGAACCGGCATAGGCACCGGGATTGTGGAGAGTAACGGTTTGCCCGTTGACGCTAACCGATGCCGAGGTGATATTGTAGTAACCGGGGCTTTGATAATCGTAATAATGCCAGACGTTCCCTGTGTTCTTGCTTGGGCTGATGGTAGCGGTATAGGTTGCTGAACCGTTGCTATACGTATAGGTGAGGCTACCAGGCGTGACTCCACTGGGGACATTGAGCAGGACGAAGTGGATTTCTACCTGCCCGTTCACACATTCGATGTGAGATAAATTAAGTTGATAGTTTGGTTGAGGGGTATTGGTGGGTTTGGGAGTATTGGTGGGTTTACGAGCAGTATCTAATGCAGTTGCGCTGGCTGGGAATGCCAACAGGCTTAGGCCTAATCCTGCCAATAAGGTAACAACGCCCAGAAGGTAAAACCAGCGGGCCAGCGAACGATAAAAGAGGGGTGACTTTTGGAACAACATAGCAAAACCTCCGAACAGAGACGAAATGGTAGCGAGCGATAAAGGCTGCACAATTGCCTTCCCGCTTGTGAATGAGTCCGGCCGGTTTCGCTATTGGCTCTGTGCGCTCCCACCGGGATACCGGTAAGCGACCATATCAGGGAATGCGCACTTCAACGCCGCCGAATAAACAGGACCTTTTGTAGCGGTTTGTCTTTTAAGTAAACAAACCGGCCCATCAGGAGAAGAGAGGCCGGTTTCGCCACTGGCTCGGCGGGGGGTGGCCCAGATTTTGGGTCTGGGCGGGCGACCAACGCGCACCGCTCCCGCTTCAACGCCGCCTGTAAAAGGGATTTGACCCTTTTATTTTGTTAAGGACGTCAATATTTTGACTTTGTTTGTCCCATTATACCCAAGTCGGTAAAAAAAGCAAGAGGTTTGGTTAGATTCTTGGTATTTTATAAGTATTTTGGGGGGTGAAGAGGAAATGGGATTTCAGAGCATCATAAAGGCACTCTAAGCATTGTGTTATACTCTAGCCATCAAATAAAATAAATAGGAACGCCATGAGAGTAGCATTAATAGGCCCAGTGTATCCCTATCGGGGGGGTATTGCGCATTATACTGCTTCGCTGGCAGAGGCGTTTCAACAAGTTGGACATGAGGTCCTAATTTATTCTTTTTTGCGTCAATACCCTTACTGGCTTTATCCTGGAAAATCTGATAAAGAGCCCAGCCAACAGAACATTTATTTTCCGGTGGTTTATACCATAGACACAATGAATCCCTATACATGGGTAGGAACAGCCAAGAGTATAAAAGAGGATCATCCAGATTTAGTGGTTTTTCAATGGTGGACTACCTTTATGTCTCCTGCTTTTACAACGATAGGATATTATTGCCGTCAGCAGCAATTCCCCGTGGTTTTCTTGATTCATAATGTTTATCCTCATGAGAAGCGATGGCTTGATCGGGGGTTAGCGTGGCTAACATTAAGACTTGGAGATGCGTTTATCGTCCAATCCGATCAAGAAAAGAATAAATTGCTTAGTCTGTTGCCAAACGCTCGAGTCTATCTTCACCCACATCCTGTCTACTTTCCTTTTGCTGGATTAAGACTGGATAACATAAGTGCCAAGACACACTTAGGCTTAGACACTAGCCTACCTGTAGTGTTATTTTTTGGAATCGTACGCCCTTATAAAGGCTTATCGCTTTTATTGGAAGCAATTGCCGTTTTAAAACAGCGGGGATATTTTATCCAAGTATTAGTTGTAGGCGAATTCTGGGAGGATATTAATAAATATCAGCAATTGATAAGAAAACTAGAAATTTCTGATCTTGTTTATTTAGAAAATCGTTATATTCCTAACGAAGAGGTCCCGTTGTACTTTTCGGCTGCAGATATATTTGTGGCCCCCTACATATCGGGCACACAAAGTGGAGCGGTGAAATTAGCAATGGGATTTGGCTTGCCTATTGTGGTCTCGGATATAATTTGTGATGATGTGCTCTGTAACTCAGATATTGTCGTGAAATTTCCCGTTCGAGATACAGGGCAATTAGCTGTTGCAATACAACATGCTTTGGAAAAGAAAATGAGAATGGACACCTCTATTAGTGAAGATAAAGGCCCTACCAATAATTTATGGTTAGATCTAGCAATGCTCTTTCAGAAAGTCCTAAGTGATACTAGTTCCCTTAAGAATCGCGGAATAAGCGAGTCCCAATAAAATTCTTTTACTCTTTCCTTTCCAAGTTCAATCATACGATCGGCTAACTCTTTATTATTGAGAATTTCAATTATACTAGCCGCGAGTGAATCGGGGTCTCCTGGCTTACAAATTTTTATAGCCGGTGGATCTCCTGCTAAAAGCCGGCGGTCTCCTACGTCTCCAGTTACAAACGGAACACCGCAAATCCAGCTTTCAAATAACTTCAGCGGACAACGCCCACGCGCCGTTAAATCATCATAAACCGGGTCAACTGAGACATTCGCTATCGCATAATATTTGGCCACTTCCTCGGGGGGTACTCTCCCAATCAGGATTACAGAGCTCTCTATCTCCTTCTCTTTTACAATGGATCTCACCTCATCGATACTTTCACCACCGCCCACCAGCAGCAGCGTTGTTTCAGGATCACTTCGATGCACTTTGATAAAGGCTTCGATTAGCAATTGGAGAGGGTGATTTACCAATGCAATACTTCCGAGATACACAATGATTTTTTTATCAGCCACTCCTAACTTATTTTTTAGGGCGATAATCTTTTTTGCTGAGATGGGTGGAAACCGAGCTGGTTCAACGCCATTGGGCAAGTAGTATACACGGCTTAAAGGAACACCAAAACCTTGTAATTTTTGTCGCATGTAATGAGTATTTGTAGTGACCTGGTCAGCCCAGATTGGCAACTTCTTTTGGAACCACCCAACGATCTTTCGTTGCCACCCGTGCCTAAAATTCCCCGAATATTCTTCGTCATCGTCCACATCTACAACAAGCAAACACCTCCAGCGCTTTGACCCAAGGATACCTGCTATCCCATTCATCGGATGAGGCTTACCAACAATGATGACATCAGTAGGATATTTCATTGCGGCCCAGGATAACCTAAGCGTTGCATTAAGCACAACCCAGACAAATCTTAATAGCGAGTAGTAGGTTTTCTTTGACCCTTTTTTGAGAACATGCATTTGACCTATATACTCAACTTCCACATCATTGATAACTAATTTTTTCCTATGCAATGCTTTATAATTGCTGTGAGTAGCCGAAATACGAACACAGTGTCCCAAGCGTGTTAGTTCTTTTGCCCAAGGCAAATAGCGGCCAAGGCCACCTGGGCTCGATAAATCCTGGGTGAGAAGAAAATGAAATTTCATCTCTTCTTTGGATTATAACTGATTACATCCAACAGCATTAAAGTACCCATACTTTTTTCAAAAATTGTTCTCATCAAACCTTGGTAATTCTGTGATAAAGAGGATAATTTCAAAAGGTTGGGGGTTAACCGAGTATACATTTAGCGCCACGATATCCCAAGGGATCATGATGCTATATGCATTGATTCTAGCCCGACATTTGGGTCCGCAGGGATATGGTTATTATGCTTCCGGATATTCCCTTATTGGGTTGTGGACCTTCATTCTTGGCTTTGGCATGGATACCTGGTACCTTCAAAGAGGAAGCGTTGAGAGGCATCCCGAGCATATTGCAGGAAAAATCCTTAAAAATAAATTTCTGATTTTTTTGATTTGGGCCCCTTTTGTTTTGGGAATCTATTTATTTCGAAAATCTTCAATTGCTCCTTTATTCCTTTTCATCTGCGCTCTGGATATTTGGTGGGATAATAGCTTTTTTACTATTATTTATGGTCTAAATATTCAAAAACGCTACTCAAAAATCACTATATTGCTCATATTCTCTCGCTTGGGACGACTAATCGGAGCATTGATCTTAGTGTGGCAAAATATATACTCACCCTTAGTTTTCGCTTTATGTAGGTTGTTGTTTACAGGAATTAGCCTAAGTGTTGCCTTGGCTATATTCAAGCCCTTTCAAAGATGGAGATTGGCGAGGCAAGTACCGATTCATTTGAAAGAATTAATTCCCTTTGTTCTGTCAGAAGTGTTTGTACAGATTTACGTAGTTGCAGATGTCTCTCTGCTTTCAATACTGACATCTCCATTGGAAGTAGGGTTATATAGCCCTGCTTCTAGCGTACTTAGTGCATTGTTTATAATTCCCAACACGATACATCTTGCATTAATACCGATTTTTAGCCGAAAAATATCCGTACAGCGACATTTTTTTGATCGTACTGTTTTTATATCCATGGGTGGGCTAGGCATGCTAGGTTTACTATTAACCTTTGGGGTTGGTTTAGGAAGCAAATGGCTTATTTCTCCTATCTTAGGAGGTGCGTTTGAAGAGACAAGTAATCTGCTTTTGCTGTTAAGCCCAATATTATTCCTAAAATCCCTTCAGTATGGCCTAGCAGCTATCATTGTGGCATCAGGCTGGCAAAAACATCGCTTGATTCCTCAGGCTCTAGCGGCCACAGCGAACTTAGGATTAAATCTTTTATTAATTCCAATTTACGGGGCTAAGGGCGCAGCTTTGACTTATAATTTCAGTGAATTGTTACTATTAACTGGGTACGCACTTCTGGTTATTCTAAAAACGAGGACATCCGTCTGATTAAATGAATGATTCTACAAAAATTCTTCTAATTTTGGTTCATTCGACCCAAAATGCAGGGGATCTCGCCTTGCTAGAAATGTCTATGTATTCTATTAAAAAAAGGCTCCCGCGGGCAAAATTTTTCATCTCAGCAAATTACCCGGAAGAAGCATGGTATCAGCAACAAGAGCACCAAGTTATTCCATCGCCCTCTTATCTTATAGGCAAGACAAAAAATTATTCACCTCTAATTCAGTTGATTAAGTTTCTCTTAGGTTGCCTCTTTGCTTTCATTTTTAAAATTAAGGTTTTTAGGAGATTGGTTTCCCAGCCATGGAAAAAACTTTTTGAGACTTATGAGACATGCGACATGGTTGTAGCCGTTCCGGGAAACCAATTCTACTCGATGGGGAGATTCGGTTGGCCATTCCCTGTTACTATCATGAGCGTTGCATTAGCGCATTTATTCAATAAACCTCTTTATGTCCTACCGCAGTCGATTGGACCCTTTCGCCGTTGGTGGGAGAAAGCCCTTATTCGTTGGGCGTATTCGCGAGCAGAGCACGTTTTTCTAAGAGATCAAATTTCGTTGGAGGTGGCCAGGTCTATCGGTTTACCAATGGACAAAGTTTCTTACGCTCCTGATCCTGCATTTGGTTTGACGCCGGCACCAAGGGAACAGGCTTGTGAACTACTAATATCTTTTGATTGGAATCCAAATATTCCATCCCTTGGTGTGACTGTTATTGCCCCAATGGGTAAATCCCTTAGTCCAAAATTAGTAGAAAACTATTATCTTGTATTATCAGAGGCATTACCGCGCTTTGCATTGGAACATAATCTTCAAATTGTATTTTTTACCCAGGTTACCGGGCCAACAACCTTGGAAGACGATCGGATCCCGACTCTCTCTCTCTACCAAAAGGTCCGTTCTCAGGTTAATGCCTATTTTGTTGATGGTGCGTACCCCCCTTCGTTGCTGAAGGCTTGTTATGGCGAAATGGATTTGTTTTTAGCTTCGCGCTTGCATTCCGGTATATTTTCGATGAGCATGGGCGTCCCTACAATATTTATTGGATATCTTTTAAAAACAAAGGGGGTCCTGAAGACCTTGGGATTGGAACAATACGGGCTTGAACTATCTAATCTGAGAGTTCAAGATTTGGTTCTGTTATTAGAGAAAACCTGGGCAGCGAAGGAAAGAATATCAAAAGAGCTCAACCTCCTAGTTGCAAGTCTTGCTACTAAAGTGTCATTTTGTTATCACTCCGATGCTTTTTCCAAAAGGGGTTGTCAATGAAAGATATACGCGTACTCGAAATTATTAAGGGGTTAGACATAGGGGGAATAAGTGGAGGTGCTGAGAGATTTGGCGTTGACCTTTCTATTGCACTTGCAAAAAAAGGTATTCCAATAGAAATTTGTGTTTTCTTCAAGACTTACACAGAATTGGAGAAATACTGGCTGGATAAAATAGAGGAAGCGGGGGTCACTGTTATTTCTTTGGCTACATGGAAAGGGAATTCTAGCCGATCCGAGTTTGTCAAGGGCACAAAAAAACTCCTTGACTATCAAACCAAACATCCTTTTGACTTATATCACTCTCATACTCAATTTGGAACATTGGCTGCCCTTTATGTGGCTCTGAGAATGGGGAATGTGAAAGTCGTTCGAACTGCTCACATAACCCAAGAGTGGGAAGATTCCCTTTATAGCAGAATAAACAGGTTAATTTGGGGAGAAATTGTATTTCCTTTATTCGTAGATGCTCAGGTTGCAGTTTCAAAATCGGTTCTGCAAAATATTAAGAAATATTGGGGGCAGAGGTTTGCTAAACGTCAGCCTGCTGTTATATACAATTCCATCCCTATTCCATATAATATACCTACTAGAACATCCCGGGAACAAAATAAGTTTATCATTGGAACAGCTGCTCGTCTTATTGAACATAAAGGAATAAGATATCTGATCGAAGCTGCCTCTATCGTATGCCAACAGATCCCAGATGTGAAATTTTTGATCGCGGGAGAGGGAGAACTCAGGGGGGCTTTACAGGATCTAATATTACAAAAAGGACTTACCGATATCGTTTTTCTACTTGGGCAACATCCTCATATATACGAATTTCTCAGCCAGTTAGATCTATTTGTTCTCCCCTCATTATTGGAAGGATTGCCCACCGTTATCCTTGAAAGCATGGCAGCGGGTGTGCCAGTCATTGCTACTAACATTCCAGGTACTGATGAGCTTATCGAAGATGGGATTGATGGTTGGTTAGTACCCCCTAGAGATCCCAAAGCGCTGGCAGAGAAAATCATCTTTGCGCTTCGCTCACCTCATCTTAGAACACAAGTGAGTGAAGCAGGACGAAAAAAGGTCGAACATTTTTCTATTGATAAGGTTGCTGATCAGTATATCGCCCTTTTTCAAGAGCTTCTCAACTCATGAGCCTTTACTGACGGGAGGTGTATTGTACCTTCAAAGTCCCAATGTCGAGGATTTGGTCTGCAGAAACCCTCCAAACTCGGGGTTGCCCATTTTCTTGAGCAACGATCGTGTAATTATTATTTTCAACATCTCCAACCACGAGTACATATTCGCCTGGGGAAATATTTAGGACAGTAAAGAAACCGTTTTCATCGGTTACGGCACCCGGGCTAAAGGCCGTATCCAGGACAAAAGCACCATTTTCGGAGGCTTGGGATTCGCGATAAACCTCGGCTAATCGAATCGTAGTGCCCTTAAGAGAATTCCCATTTAAGTCAAGCACCCGTCCAATGATGATGGCCTTGCCTGTTTCAGGGGAAGGTAAAGACTTTTCTTGATGTGAGATAGTACTGCATCCACTTAGCGTAATGACCAAAATAATAAAGAGAAAGGGTATTGATAAATAAGCCTGTGGTCTCAGTGTTTTTTGAACCATCGCGTTTATTTCTCCTAATTCATGCAATTACTGGAAAAAACTGTTTTTCCTCATTCCGACAAAATAATACTAAAGAGTTATTGAAACCGCAATCTCTCTTGGGCATAATCCATAACAGAACTATTGAAACATTTTGAATGGAGGGAAAGAAATGCGAAAGGTCATCTTAGTATTATTACTTATCGTGGGGTTGCTGTTAACCCCATGGAACACTTCATCGGTAATCGCAGCGGCCTATGGTACATCCTTTACCACATCGATAACCTATCAGAATGTGGGAAATGCCAATGCGAATATTACCATACTATTTTATCCCGAGGCGAACGGAAGTCCAATCACTATAACTAGGCCTCAATTGGCTCCAATGGCAGGTACCTCGATTTATGTGGGTAGCCTTTCTGAAATTGCCAGTGGCTTTAAGGGGTCAGCCGTAATTCAATCAGACCAACCTCTTGTAGCCACTTTGGTTCAAGTTCCACCCTCTGGCAGCAGTTTGAAAGCCAGACCATTATCGAATGCGTTTGCTAGTGGGGCCGCAGAAGTCGGGGTTCCTACCGTTCTGAAGAATACGTTTGGAACCAACTCTATCGTTGTAGTTCAGAATGTGGATACCGTGGCAGCCGATCTGACTTTGGATTTTGTCCCTACAAGTGGCTCCCCAATTCAGATTCCCCTCAATAATCTACCCGCCGGTGCGGCTAAGTACTATGACTTAGGCCAAATGAGCCAACTGGGAACTTCGTTTAATGGGGCTCTTAAAGTGACCGCGAAAAAAGCGGGAACAAACGATCCCGGTAACGTGGTGGCCACTTCAATGGAACTTGGTATTTCGGATAATAGAGCCTACGCATTTGAAGGGACAGCAGAAGCGGGTAGTAAGGTTTACATGCCATCAGCTTTATGCAAATACACAGCAGCCCAACAGACCACGGCCTATGCAGTTCAAAATGTATCCTCCGCTCCGGTTCAAGTAACGGTGAAATATAGTTCTGGCGCCATTGATGGCCCATATTCAATCTCCGCAGGAGGAAAACGAAGCTTTGATGGCTGTGCAGTCAATAGCCCAGGCTTTATAGGTTCCGCAGTTATTGAAGCAACGGGTGGGAACATTGTGGCGATTGGTAAAGTTTATGGCGGTGGCCTTTACACGGCTTTCCTTGGGTTTACAAGCGGGGCCTCAAAGGTGGCGCTTCCCTATGTTCGCTACACTCAAAGTGGTTGGACAAATGGTACGCGTCAACGGGCTTTCATTGCTATTCAGAACGTGGGGGAATCTGATCTGCCCGCAGGGGCAGTGAGTGTTAAATATTACGATAAGAACGGAAATTTGGTGGGTACCCATACACTCGGTGGAATTCCAGCCGGGGGGAAGGTGAACTCTAACGCTTCGATGATCGGCGCGTTAGGCAATGAGTTTGGCTATTACCCCGATGGTACTTTTGGCGGTTCTGCGGTGGTGGAGGGACCCGCGGGCAGTCAATTAGCGGTTGTAGTGCGAATTCAAACTTACGTTTCCTCCACTGAAGTACCAGGAGAGGATTACACGGGCATCCCTATACCATAAACCAAAAATGTTGCATCAGAGGGATAATAAATTTAACAGGGACTGTCTCAAGTAGGCGGTCCCTTTCTATTCCCCCCTCACTTCCCCGCGAGTAGGCCGAAGGCGTGAGGGGCGGGGGTGAGGCGTTGGAAGCCGGCCTGGCGCAGGCGCTGGCGCACCCGCGCGGTCACTGCCGCGCCGCTCTTGCTCGCCGGGTCGCCAATGTAGTGAAACATCCGCCCGCGCGGGCGTAACACCCGATATACCTCGGCATAAAATTCTTCCCGGTATAACTCACCCGCCAGGGCAAACGTGGGCGGATCGTGAATCACGCACGAGAACACCCCGCTCGCCAACGCCGGCAGGATCTCACCGCTGTCCCCGATCAAAATCTGGATGTGGGGGTGTTCAAACAACGGTTGCGACCAGGGGTTCTGGCGCGCAATCGCCACCACCGCGGGGTCGAGTTCAATGGTGAGCACCCATTCTGCTGTGCGCGCTGCGGCAATGGCCGTGTAACCCAGCCCCATACAAGTATCCAGTACCCATCCGCGTGGGTTCGCCACACGGATCTTGCTCAATGTATCCTGCCAGGGGTCAGTGCCTTTGATGCGGTGCATCGGGATGCCCGAAATGAGCAGAGTCGGTGCGGCCGGGGTGGGGTAGAGGCTGTAGGCGCGCCCGCTGCGAGCCGAAAAGGTCTGGATGCGCACCACCTCATCCCCGTCCAGGCGGTAGCATCCGCCGGGGTCTTCGGCTACGCGTTGCACCGCCGACCAGGGCAGTATCCTGCCATCGGGTAAGCGCACCCCTTCAGTTTCCAGGCGTACCTCGGCCTCACTGCGCCCCAAATCCAGCGAGGTGCGCAGGGTCTCCGCTTGCCCGCGCGCGGCTAACCATGCTGCCACCTGATAATGGGATAGCACGACCATGCTCACGGCTCCAGTGTGATCAGCCATGAGTTCAGCGCGACCGTGCCGGGGATGCGCGAATCGCTCTCCTGGCGCAGGGTCAGGCGTACTTCCGTTGGCCCGCTTACTGTATAAGGTACATACGCCTCAAACGGCACGTGGCTCAGATCTCCATAGGGCATGCCCGGGGTCACTTCCGCCGAACCGACCACACTCCCATCCGGTGCAATCAGTTCGATCAGGATTGGGCGGCTGGTCAGCGGACGCACCACCCCGCGCACGACCAACACCCCGCCGCGCACCGTCTCCCCTTCGCGCGGCGAACGCACCAGAAAAGGCTCCAAATCTACCCAGGGTGCTTCCAGCGCGTTGCGCCCCAATTGCTGCAGCACGACATCGGTGCTGCAAAGGTAGATGGTGCGCCCAAAGCGGTCGCGGGTGGAGAGCACCAGCCGTGCGAGTTCTGCCGGTTCCTCGATTTCAAAGGGGATTTCTGGGGCAATGTAGAAACGTCGCTCGCGATAGGCGCGAAAATCCAGCGCCTGTCGAACGAGGTAGCGCCCATCCGCGCCGATCAGATCCACATACACAAAACCGTCCTCGCCGGGGCTGATCAAAGCCTCCACTTGGATGGGTGAGATCAATTTGGAATACGGCCCAGGCCGGTTGATACGCATGAAGGGCGGGGGCGGGGTTGGAGTACGGGTGACGGTAGGCGTGCGGGTGATGTAACGCCAGCGCGTGGGCGAAGGCCGCCATCCCGGCGGATACGTGGGGCTGGGCGTCGAACTGGGGGTGGATGTCTCGGTCGGGGGGAGGGGGGTCAAGGTGGCGCTGGGCGTCGGGCTGGGCAGCGCGGCAAAGGGCAGGGTCGCTTCCCCCTTTGCTGCGGCGATGGGATTGGCCGGCGGTGGCGAGGGGGTTTCGGTCAGGAGAGGAGTGGCAATCGTCGGCGCAGGCAATCCGCTCTGGCAGGCTGCCAACCCGAGCAAGGTTCCCGCGACCAGTAATCCCCAGATCAAGGCAAGGCGTTTCATACGCTGTCCTTCCCGGTAGCACGAGGGGCAAAAGCAGGTAAGATGTCGGTAGCGAAGCGGCGCAGGGCGCGTTCCCGTTCGGCCTGGGTCTCAGCCTGAAAGGTGATCACCACCCCGGTCGCGCCGGCCGCTTGCAGGGCGCGCAGTTGCGCGATGACGGCTTCTCCATCCCCGCCCAGGTAACCCTCGGCCGGCGGGGGTTGGTCGAACGTCAGCCGGGTGCGCACGATGACGTCAAACGGCCGTCCGCCCAACAGCGGGCGCACGCGCTCCAGTGCCGCTGCCAACGCCTGAGGGGCCAGCGCATTCGGGTGCCAGCCATCGCCCAACCACACCGCCCGCCGCAACGCCCGCGGGGAATCGCCCGCAACCCACAGACGCGGCCCGCCGCTTTGCACCGGCGGCGGCGAAAACACCACCTGCTCAAAGCGGTAAAACGGCCCCTGATACGAGATCACCCGTCCCCCGCGCCACAGCGTGCGCAAGACCTTGATCGCATCGTCCATGCGCGCGCCGCGGTTGTGAAATTCGTAACCCAGGTTGGCATACTCCCCCGCCGACCATCCCACCGCTACGGCCAGGGTCACGCGGCCCCCGGAGAGCACATCCAGGGTGGCAATCTGCTTGGCGACTTCGAGCGGGTTGCGCTGGGGGAGCACTAGCGCGGAAACCCCTAGCCCAATGCGGCGGGTGCAGCCGGCCACATAGGCCAGGGTCGTAATGGCCTCAAAGATATGGCCAAAGCGCTCGGCATCCGCTTGGGGCAAGGCCAGATGATCGGGCACCCAAACGTGATCAAATCCCAGGCTCTCGGCAGCCAGGGCGGTATCCAAGATGTTCAACCGTGTGGCTTGCGGGCCATAAGAGGGGAGAGCCACCCCAAATTCCACGCCTTATCTCCTGTTGCCAAGGGTGTATCTGGCACGATTATAGCACGCTCCTTATTGATCCTTGAGCCTCCCTTACATAATCTGGGACCGCGGTATGATCATAAACGTCATAATGATATATAATCAGATCAACTCCACACCAACACACCCAAACCCCGGTCGGTGCTGGTGTGGCGAATTTGGGTTCACGCTTTTTGCCGACCTAGAACTGAGGCTTCAGAGATTGCACCTGTGACCTCGTGGTATTTCTCTCCCCCTTCTGTCTTGCTCTTGCTGGCTGCAAGTGTAGCGTTGGTTTTAGGGGGACTGGCCTGGCAACGACGTCCGGGACGCGGGGCAGCGCCGTTGAGTTTCCTCTTTTTCGGCTTAGCCATCTGGTTCGGTCTGTATGGTTTAGAATTGGCCAGCCGGCAGGAAGCGCTGGCCGTTGTGTTTTACCGCCTGGGCTACCTGGGCGTAACCCTGGTGCCGGCGGGGTGGCTGCTTTTTGCCCTCACCTTCACCGAGCGCCTGCCGCGGCGCGTGGGACTGCTCCTGGCGGGACTGGCACTAGAACCGCTTCTGGTACAAGTGGCGCTGTGGACCAATTCATCCCATCGCTTGTTCTTTACCGCCCTTGAGCGCATCTCGTGGGATGGGTTGGCGGTCCTGCATCCCACCTATGGGCCCTTGTTTTGGTTGCACGCGGTCTATTCCTATGCCTTGCTCCTGGCCGGCACGGTTTTGCTCTTGCTTACCCTGTGGCGGCATTCGGCGTACTACCGGGCTCAGATGCATTTGATCCTCGGGGCAATTGCCCTGCCTTGGCTGGTCAATTTGGTGCGTCTGTTAGATTTGCTGCCATCCTTGCCGCTGGATCTCACCCCTGTGGGTCTGCTTCTTTCCGGCATCATCTTGCTCTTTGGGCTGTACCGCACCCCACCCGGGGCGCTGACGCCGCTGGCACGCACCAAAGTGGTCGAAGTGACCGATGAGGGCTTGCTGGTGCTGGATGCCACAGGGCGTATCCTGGATATTAACCCGGCGGCCTGCCGTATGCTCCAGGTGCAGGCTGAAGCGGTGGTGGGTCGCCCGGCGCAGGTTGCCCTGGCCGTTTGGCCACAGTGGGCCGAATGGCTACACTCTCCGGATGCGGAATCGGCCGGCCTGGAAATACAGCCCAGCCCCGGCTGTTGGGCCGAATTGCATTACACCCCTGTCCGAACTCCCGAGGGGCAGCCGGTGGGTGCTTTACTCCGTTTGCATGATCTCACCCCCCGCAAACGCATCGAGCAGGCGTTGCGCGAAAGCGAAGCACGCTACCGCCGCCTGATTGAAGCCTCGCCCGAAGCCATTTTCCTGCTTGATGCCGAAGGGCGCTTCACCCTGGTCAATCCTCAGGCGGTACGCCTGTTCAAGGTGGAGAATGAGACCGCTTTGCTCGGGCGTTCCTGGTGCGAATTTGCCACCTCGGAAGATGCGCCGCGCTTAACTGCGACTCTGCGGGCTGTCATTCAGGAAGAGGGCATGCTTTCTCTGGATTATGTGGGTCAAACGGCCGCTGGCGAGCGCTTTTTTGCCCAGGCCACGTTGCTTGCCCTGCGCTTCCCGCACAATCACGAAGAACACCTTGAGATCATGGGTCTGGTGCGCGACATCACGGCCTTCAAGGCTGCGCAGGAGGAACTGCACTATGTGGCGCAGGAAGAGCGCCGGCAGCGCGAGTTGGCACAAGCCCTGCGCCAAGCCGCGCTCACCGTCACTGCCAGCCTGGATTTCAATGTGGTGCTGGAGCAACTGCTGGAGCAAGTGGCGCAGGTGGTGCCGTACGATTCGGGAAGCGTGATCCTCTTCCGCGACGATGGCAAAGCCTATGTGGCTAAAATGCGCGGCTATGAACAATTTGGCCCACATGTGGTTGAAGCAGTGCGCAACTTTGTTTTCAATCTTGAATGGGGGCAAAACTTCGTTTGGATGAGCGTTAACAAACAGCCCCTGATCATCGCCGATGTGTCCCAAGACCCCAATTGGATTGTCCTGGACGAGACCAGTTATATCCGTTCCTGGGTTGGGGCGCCGATTGTAGTCCACGGCGAGACCATTGGGTTCTTTTCGCTCGAAAGCACCCAACCCGACTTCTATCGTCCGGAACACGCCGAGATGCTGATGATCTTCGCCAGCCATGCCGGCATTGCGCTGGAAAACGCACGCCTGTTTGCCGAAGCCCAGCGCCGCGCGGTGGAAGCCGAGACGCTGCGCGAGGCCGCGGCTGCCGTGACTTCAGCGCTGAACCTGGAGCAGGTGCTGGATTTGATCATCGCCAACCTGCGCCGCGTGGTGCCGTATGATAGTTGCTCGGTCTTTTTACTTGAGAAGGGCTATGTGCGCTTGGTGCGGGGGGCCGGCTTTGAACACCTTGAGACGATCCTGGGGCACCGCTTCCCCTCGGGCAACCCGCTGGTGGAAGAAGCCTTTCGCACCGGACGCCCGGTGGTGCTCTACGATGCCCAGCAAGACCCGCGCTTTCAACGCTGGGGCGGCGCTGAACACATCCGCGGCTGGATTGGGTTGCCGCTGATCGCCCGCGGCCAACCGATTGGCTACCTGACCATTGATAGCCGCACCCCTGGCGCCTATACCGAGGAACATGCCCGCCTGGCCCAAGCCTTTGCCAACCAGGCGGCGATTGCGTTAGAGAACGCGCGTCTCTTTGAACAAGTACAGCAAGCGGCGATCACCGATGCGCTCACCGGTTTGGCCAACCGCCGCCATTTCTTCGATCTGGCACGGCGCGAGTTCGCCCGTGCCCGCCGCTACGGCTCGGCGCTCTCGCTCTTTATCTTGGACGTGGATAACCTTAAGATCGTGAACGATCAGGGCGGCCACCTGTTGGGGGACCGTTTGTTGCAAACCGTGGGGCACGCGATCCGGCATCAATTACGCCAACCGGATATTGCGGCCCGCTACGGTGGGGATGAATTCATCGTCCTCCTGCCCGAGACCACCCTGGAAAAAGCTGCCCACGTGGCCGAACGCATCCGGAGTCACCTGAGCCGCGAAGTGCTCCAGGCGGATGGCAAGACCTTCCCCATCTCAATCAGCGTCGGGGTGGCCGAATTGGAGGCCACTTGTCTGGTCCTGGACGATTTAATTGAGCGTGCCGACCGTGCGCTTTACTGGGCCAAGGCGCAGGGCAAGGGGTGCGTGGGGCTGTGGCACAACGGCGCCCCTACTCCCCCGCCCGGTGCGCCCAAACGTCAGGATATTAATCCAGCGGAATCTCCGCCACCGAGTTGAAGACTTGGTGGGGACGGTAGGGGAATTTCTCGATTTCCTCGCGCCGCGTGACGCCGCTCAGCACCAGGATGGTTTGTAATCCGGATTGGGTGCCGGCCAGGATGTCGGTATCCATGCGGTCACCCACCATGACCGTATCCTCGGAGTGCACGCCGAGGTAATTCAATGCCGAACGCATCATGAAGGGGTTGGGTTTGCCGATAAAGAAGGGGGCGCGTCCGGTGGCCCGTTCAATGAGTGCGGCCATGGCGCCGCAGGCAGGCACGATCCCGCCCTCGCCCGGGCCAGTGGGATCGGGGTTGGTGGCAATGAAGCGTGCCCCGGCCAGGACCAAGCGCACCGCCTTGGTGATGTATTCCAGATGGTAGGAAAACGTCTCCCCCAGGATGACGTAATCGGGGTCAATATCGGTCTGAATGTAGCCAACCTCGTGCAATGCCACCAGCAACCCGCTCTCGCCAATCACGAAGGCTTTTCCCTGCGGCTTTTGGGTGTGTACAAAGCGCGCCGTGGCTAACGCTGAGGTAAAAATCTGTTCTTTGGAGATCTCTAGGCCCAGATGCTGCAAACGGTGTGCCAAATCGGCAGGGGTGTACATCGAGTTGTTGGTCAAAACCAGAAACGGGATCCCCTTCCGGCGCAACCGCGCGATAAACGCATCGGCTCCCGGGATAAGGGTTTGCCCGCTGATCAGGACCCCGTCCATATCAATTAAAAATGCCTTGGCTGTGGGCATACTTCCCTCCCATCCTGGATGATGTAGGCCAAAAATTATATTTCGATTATAGCCGAAGATTGTATCTTCTCAAGTTGAACGGGTTGGTTCTGCAAAGCGAAAACTGAAAGCCAGGTGTAAACTCAGCCGTGAGAAAAACCGTCTATACTCCAATCAGCCGGGAAGGATTGGAGGACCGATGCCAAGGTTGCGTCGCCGATCGTGGTCGCGGGAAAGATTCTGGTTCGCCCTGCTTGCGGTGCTGATGGCGTTGGGCCTGGCCGCGCTGTGGTTCATCCCGCCCTGGCGGTTTGAGCCACAGGTGCACCTGATTCCTCTGGCCCTCGCCCCGGTTCGGCAGGCAGATTACCACGCCGAGCCCCACCTGGCGGCCATCCCGGCGGTCTCCCTCGACCTGATTCGCCAGGCCCTTCAGGAACGCCAGCCTCAGGCCCAAGCCGAGGCCGTACTGCGCCAACTGGAGACCCCTATCCCGACCGCTACGGCCAACCGTCCGTTGGTTTTGCCGGCCACGCCGACGGCATCGTCTTGGCCGGGGATAACAACGATGCCGGTAACGCTTACTCTGACCTCGACGCCCACGGTGACCCAGACGATGGCGCTCCCGACCTCCACCTTCAGCCCTACCGCAGAGGTTAGCCCGACTGCGGACCCACGCCCGACACGTACCCCCCAACCGCCACCGCCAACAGCGACGCCACTACCTACTTCAACCCCACTGCCGCCGAGCCCCACGCCGCGTCCGCCTACCGCGACCGCTCCGGCCTACCCGCCTCCGGCGACGCCTTTACCCTCGACGCCACCTACGCCTACTTTGAGGCCGTATCCCCCGCCATGAAAACGTTCGCTCACCCCTTGCGGCACAGCAGTAGCCCGCGATCCAACGGCAGCACCAGGGCATCTACCCGCGGGTCGGCCAAGGCGCGATCCACCAAGGATTGCAAGACCTCGCGGTGGCTGATCACGTTATCGGCAATCAGCCAACCGCCCGGGCACAAGCGCGGTACCACCAAGTCGTAGCACGGCGCGTAGAGGTCTTTCTCAGCGTCCAAAAAACAGAAGGCAATCTGCGCCAACGCCGGTAGATGCGCCAAGGCATCCCCTTCGATCACTGTGACCACGTCTTCTACCTGAGCAAGGTGAAAGGTCTCCCGCGCCAGGTGGACTTTTTGGGGATCAATCTCAAACGTGACCACCTTTCGCCCCTGGGAACGCGCGCCCAGGGCGATCCACAGGGTGGAGTAGCCACCGCTGGTGCCGATCTCGACGTAAGTGCCCGCCGGAGCGGCAGCGGCCATCAGTGCCAGGAAGCGCCCGGTATCCGGGGCTACTTGTCGTAAGCGCTGAGCAGTGGGCAGGCCCAAAGCGCGTTCGCGGGCATCGCGCGCTTCCAATTCCTGCATGCGGGCCTGCATGGCGGGTGGAATGGAATAAAACATGGTGTCCTCACCAAAAGAATTTAGGCCTATTTTATCCGTTCATTCGAAAAAAGTGAGGTCGGAGAACGAAAAGCATCCCTCATCATCGTCCCAACGGGGGTATAATCGGGGCGGTCATTGCGGCGAGGAACAATGCAGTTCAGACGGAAGTTCTTTCCTTCACGGCGCATGGTATATCGAGGGTTTGCGTTTGGGCTCCTCAGCCTGGCCCTGCTGGTGGCATGCCAGAACCCGGCTGGGGCTGCCCTGGCCGGATTACCTCAAAACCCTCCCCCCACCGTGACCCCGTTCCAGCCACGGCCGACGACCTCTCCCGTTCCCACGGCGACCTCACACCCGGCCCCGACGCTCTGGCTCGATCCGGCCTTGCCGCCCGACTTGCGTTCTCAGGTCAGGCTGCCGCCAGGCTGGGATTTCGCCCCCACCGCCGAGACGGCGACCCTGCGTTTGGCCCTGAGCGCTCCCCAGGATGCCCAGGGTTATTGGGTCTATGCGCTGGTCGGGCGCTTTCCTACCCTGGAGGACGAGGTGAGCGCAGAATGGTTGCGCCAGGTCTGGCAGGGGGCACAGCCGATGTCCTTGTGGATGGATGAAGCGACCCTGGCGGCCTTGAGTGCGGCGTGGGGAGCGCCGGCGCCCGGCGTTGTGCAAACCGTAGCCGCCGATGAGTTGGTTGAAACTCTGTGGGCGCACCCGGAGGCGCGGGGCATTGTACCTTTTGAGCGCCTGGAGCCACGGCTCAAGGTCGTTGCTGTGGAGGGTCAATCGCCCCTCCATAAGGATTTTAACCCGGCGCGCTACCCGCTGGCACTGCCCTTTGCCCTCCAGGGTGACGCGGCGGCGTTAGCGGCGTTTCAGTCGGCGGCGCAGGCGGCCGGGGTGACCGCGTTTCTCCCGACCGGTAACCGTGACCCTGCCAAATTGACCGTAGTAGCAGTGACCGGGGTAACCGCTATCGTGCGCGCGACCGCCTGGACGCTGGACGTGCGCGGCATAGATTACGCCATTCAAGAGATTGCACCGTGGTTGCGCGAGGCCGACATTACCCACATCAATAACGAGGTGGCTTTCCGTGAGAACTGCCCCCATGTCAACGATGGCCTTAACGCCCAGGGGGTGATCGTCTTCCCCTGCAGCGATAGCCGTTACCTGGCCGTGCTGGAAGCGCTGGGCACCGACGTCGTCGAGATGACCGGCGATCACTTCATTGATGCGCACCCCGAAGACGTGCTCTACACCTTAGACCGGTATCATCAGCGGGGGTGGCAGACCTACGGGGGTGGGGCAACCCTAGATGAAGGCTATCGTCCGGCCGTATTTGAACATAACGGCAACCGCATTGCCTTTATCGGCTGTAACGCTAAGGGACCGGGTTATGCCCAGGCCTCGGCCACTCAGCCGGGCGCCGCCTTATGCGATTTTGACCGCCTGACGGCGGCCATCGCCGATCTGCGTGCCGGGGGTTATTTGCCCATTGTCACGTTCTCGCATATTGAATACGAGACCTTTGCCGCCAATCCCCTGGCGGTGCGCGATTTTGAGCGCGTGGCTCGGGCCGGTGCGGTGATTGTCTCGGGCAGTCAGGGGCACCTCCCCCAGGCCATGGAATTTCACGCCGGGGCGTTCCTCCATTATGGCCTGGGTAACCTCCTCTTTGATCAGTGGAGCCTGGGGGCGCCGTTCGATCAGGCCTTCATTGACCGCCACGTCTTTTATGCGGGCCGTTACCTCAGTACCGAACTACTCACCCTCCGTTTTGAGGATTTTGCGCGCTCGCGTCCGATGACCGCCGAGGAGCGCCGTGCTCTGCTCGAGACCGTCTTCAGCGCCAGCGGGTGGTGACTCATCCTTCACCCAGGTCTTTCTTGAGAATATCGGCGGTCAGCGTCATGAGACGAACGACTTCGCGCAGAAGAGCCTCCTTTTGAGCCACCTGGGCGCGCAAGGCGTTGACCTCAGGCTCCAGATTGTGCAGGCGCCGGGCCTGTTCACGGCTCTGCCGCCAATAGGTGAGGCTGACGTCTCGCAGCAGGGCAATTTCATCCCTCGCCGTGGGTAAGGCATCGAGGTTAAGTTGCCAGCCTTCACGATGGCCCAATTCGGTTAAGGCGACCCGAAGGTCTTCCCAATTAGCAGGCGCCACGAAATGAGCCTGGGGAAAATTTGCCGCTAGTCGCTCGACCAAGTCGTCTATAGTGGCATCTTGCCAGCCGCTATAGCGCGCCATCAGGCGGTGCAAAAAGAGAAAAGTGCCCGTCACGCCCAGCAAAGCCGTCTTCAGCATGGCCGAGGAGGTGAGGCTGAGATAAACGCGTGGCAAAGAGATGCCTCCGGGACGTTGCATCTGGGCCCATAAGAGGAGGGCTTCCCAGGGACGGTCGGCGGCAGGAAAGTTGTTGCCCGCCCGCGTGACGCGGGGGTTGACCCAGGCCGGATGATTTTTGATTGCCAGGCGCACCGGACTGAAGAGCGCGGTTACCCTATCATCGAGCCAGGCATCTATTTCTGGCGGTAGCACCTCGAGGAGAGGAAAATACTGCCGAAAATATAGCGCCTCAGCCTGAAACGGTTCAATATTTTCTAAATCAAACAGGTAGTCAAAGCGCGTACGCAGGGTCGGATCGGCACGGCAGATGGATAAAAAATCGGCTAAATTTATCGCGCGCAGAGGGCACCACGGCGTTTCGGCGAACAATGCAGGCATGAGCAGCCAGATTTCACGGATCGCCTCGAAGGTGAAGCCCTGGGCCAACACAGTCCCATCGTGCTTCTGGGCCAGCCAGTCGGCAAAGCGACGCTGCGGGCTATACGTAAGTAATCCCTCGTCGGTCAGGATGACCGGCACACCCGCCGCATGGCTCCGCGCCATCAGCGCGTTGAAATGAGGAAAACCCCAGGTGAAGGTATGCAATGCAACGGCGCGCTGCAGCAAATCGGTAAAGAGGGGTTCATAGGCTGAAAGTGGTGCATCGGGTTCAATCAGGACCACGTCATCCCAAATGCCCAGAGCACGTGCCCGCTCCAGGTAGGGCAGGGTGCGGTTTGTCGCATAGAGCAAGAGAATTTTGGGGCTTTCGGCATAGGTGGTGGTGGCGAGGATGAACGCCATCAGCACATGATATTCGGTGCCGCAGGCAAAGAGAACGGCGGACATTGGCCCTCCCAGGTATGGAATCACTTAACTTTACCCCAAAGGCGCAGGCTGAGCAACGCCATCTACTGATCTTCGGACATGAGTTAGGACACCCAAATAAGAAGAAGCCTCCAAACCGATCAAATTGGTTGGTAACCATCAGCAACGCTTCGCTGACCCCATAACAGCCGACCAAGCCGCCGAAAAAGGATGCTTTAGCCTCATTTACTGCTGTTGTGCTCTCGACTGTCCTAAATCGTGTCTGAATTTCAGACGCCTAAGATTTGGTGGTTACTACTCCTTATAAATATAATTTCTTAAACACCAGCAATTCGCAAGCCGAGATTGCATTCATGATCACCGGTTGGCTATCTGGAAAAAAGGCCCTTCACAATACCTTTGACCTGCAATAATAATCCTCACTTGCCTGAATGAAAGGAGAATTTTATGGACCCATCTGATCTCGCCGCCTTTCTTGCGCCAGTCATGCCCTATCTCATTAAGGGTGGCATCGAACTCGCCAAGGCTGCTGCGGGGGAATTGGGGAAGAAACTCTCTGCCGATTCATGGGATGGTATGAAGAAACTGGTGGAGAAAATCCGGCAGAAGGCAGGCGACAAACCCGCCGCGGTGGACGCCTTGCAACGTGCCGCCGCCAGTCCCGATGACCCGCGCGTGCGCGATATGCTGGAACTCTACCTGGAAGAAATCCTGAAAGAAAACCCCGATCTGGCCGCAGAAGCGGCGCGCCTGCTTGGAACCAGCGTTTCCAGCAATGTGGAAGTCCGAGATGTCCACCGTGGCGGAAAAGTCACTGGCGTCAAAGTCAAAGGGGAAAGCCCTGATCGTATCGATAGCAACGTCAAAGCCAGGGATGTTTCCGGCGGGGTGACGGGGGTAGAAATCTCAGAGGACTGAGCCAGTATGCCAGGGGTTTCTTCGCTGCTACGAGATTTTGAAGACTACGCCCGCGGCCGCTTGAAAGACTTCACCGGCCGCGAATGGCTGGTTGAAGAGGTGCGCGAGTGGCAGAATCAGCCGGATGCTCCCCGCTTCCTGCTCATCACCGGTGAGCCGGGGATTGGCAAGAGCGCCTTCGCCGCCCATCTCTGGCTGAATCACCACCTGCCGACCGCTGTGCACTTCTGCATAGCCAACCGCGGCGGGACAGTGGAGCCAATCGTTTTCGTCGAATCCCTGCATGAGCAGTTGCGCACTACGGTGCCCGGCTTTACCGCGGCCTTTCAAGAAGTTGAGGAACGTCGCTGGCGTCAGAGTCGGCGACCCATCGAGGCACATGGCTACATCGAAACAGAAAATATTGAACCCGGCGCCGATGTCACCGCGGTCAAAATTATTGAGCGACTCAGCGATATACCGCCCGAACGCGCCTTCGATGTGGGCCTGCGTCAACCGTTGCGACTGCTGGCAGAGCAGGGGAAGTTGCCCCCCTTGACCCTGCTCGTGGATGCGCTGGACGAAGCCTGGCAGGCTTATCAAAACCACCCGAACATCGTGGAACTTCTGGCCGGAGCGGCTGATTTTCCCCCTCAGGTGCGCTTCATCCTGCTGGCACGCGATAAAAGCGAAATCCGTGAAACCCTGCGCCCGGTTTCGCCCAAAGTATTGCAGGCTGATAGCTCCGAAAACCAGGCCGACGTGATGGCCTACCTCAAGGATGCCTGGGCAAAGCAGCCACGTTTACGACAGGCCGTTCAGTCCCAGGGGAGAGAGTGGGATGCCCAGACCTTCGCCGAGCGCCTGGGCCGCCATTACGAATGGAATTTCCTGATTCTTTCTACCGTGCTGCCGCTGATTGCGGAGGGCAAAATACAGGATTTCGAACATCTGCCCGCCGTGTCCAGCCTGGATGAGTTTTATGCCTACCTGTTCACCACCCACATCGGGCGAAACTTCTGGGAGAACGGCGGCGCAGACCTGGTCGAGACTTTGCTGGCTCTTCAGGAACCGCTCACGTTGGAAGAGTTGGCCGAACTGCTGGTGTGCGAACCGCGGCCGCTTCACCAGCGCCTGGAACATCTCAGGCCGTTGCTCGACCCGGGCCTGAGAGAAAGCGGCCACTACTGGCGGTATCACTGGTCGCTGGCCGAATTTCTCTCCGATCGCCAGCGTGCCGTGACCTGGTGGTGCGACCTGCAGGCCGCCCATCGGCGCATTGCTGCGCATTTCCTGCAAGCCTGGGGTGGGCTGGATTCGGGCCTGCCCGGGCTTTCTGTGCCGGCCAGTGAGCAGAACCCATATGCCCTGCGCTACCTGGGACTGCACCTGGAAAAGGCGGGTGATTTTGATGCCCTGCAGCGCCTGCTCAACCTGGAACGGGAGGGCCGCAATCTGTGGTTTGTGGTGCAGGAAGGTCGCGGGCAAACGCACGTTTTCCTGCGCGACCTGCGCGCCCTGGGGCGGTTTGCCGCAGAGGAAAACCGCCATGCCACCGCACACGGCGAGCCCGCCCCGCGCCTGGGGCTGGAAATCCGCTGCGCGCTGATGGAAGCCAGCGTTCACAGCCTGGCGGCGAACCTCCCGCCGGAGTTGCTGGCGGCGCTGGTGGCACATGGGGTCTGGACGGCGTCGCGCGCGATGACCTATCTCCGTCAGATGCCGAGTGATTGGCAGCGCGCCCTGGTCCTGAGCGCGCTGGCGGAACGGTTGCCGCCGGACCTGCTGCCCGAAGCCCTGGCGGCGGCGCGGGAACTCCAGGATGAGGGTGAACGCGCCCTAGTCCTGAGCGCGCTGGCGGAACGGTTGCCGCCGGACCTGCTGCCCGAAGCCCTGGCGGCGGCGCGGGAACTCCAGGATGAGGGTGAACGCGCCGAAGTCCTGAGCACCTTGGCGGAACGGTTGCCGGATCTGCTGCCTGAAGCCTTGGCGGCAGCGCGGGAAATCCAGGATGAGGGTGAACGCGCCGAAGTCCTGAGCACCTTGGCGGAACGGTTGCCGGATCTGCTGCCCGAAGCCTTGGCGGCAGCGCGGGAACTCCGGGATGCGTATCGTCGTGCCCTAGTCCTGCGCGCCCTGGCGGAACGGTTGCCGGACCTGCTGCCCGAAGTCCTGGGGGCGGCGCGGGAACTCCAGGATGAGGATCGTCGTGCCGCAGTCCTGAGCGCGCTGGCGGAACGGTTGCCGGACCTGCTGCCCGCAGCCCTGGCGGCGGCGCGGGAAATCCGGGATGAGGGTGAACGCGCCCTAGTCCTGAGCGCGCTGGCGGAACGGTTGCCGGACTTGCTGCCTGAAGCCCTGGCGGCGGCGCGGGAAATCCGGGATGCGTATGCCCGCGCCGAAGTCCTGCGCGCCCTGTCGCCACATCTGCCGCCGGATCTGCTGCCCGAAGTCCTGGCGGCGGCGCGGGAACTCCAGGATGAGGATCGTCGTGCCCTAGTCCTGCGCGCGCTGGCGGAACGGTTGCCGCCGGATCTGCTGCCCGAAGCCCTGGCGGCGGCGCGGGAAATCCGGGATGAGGGTGGACGCGCCGGCGTCCTGCGCGCGCTGGCGGAACGGTTGCCGCCGGATCTGCTGCCCGAAGTCCTGGGGGCGGCGCGGGAAATCCGGGATGCGTATCGTCGTGCCCTAGTCCTGCGCGCGCTGGCGGAACGGTTGCCGCCGGACTTGCTGCGTGAGGCCCTGGCCGCCGCCATGGAAATCCACAATGAACGCTACCGCGCCGAAGCCCTGGTCGGGCTGGCCCCCCACCTGCCGCCGGACTTGCTGCGGGAGGCCCTGGCCGCCGCCAGGGAAATCAGGGATGAAGATGCCCGTGCCCGTGCCCTGGCCGGGCTGGCCCCCCACCTGCCGCCGGACCTTCAGGAGCGGGCGCTGCGGGAGGCCCTGGCCGCCGCCAGGGAAATCAGGGATGAAGATGCCCGTGCCCGTGCCCTGGCCGGGCTGGCCCCCCACCTGCCGCCGGACCTTCAGGAGCGGGCGCTGCGGGAGGCCCTGGCCGCCGCCAGGGAAATCAGGGATGAAGATGCCCGTGCCGAAGCCCTGGTCGGGCTGGTCCCCTACCTGCCGCCGGACGACGCCCTGGCCGCCGCCAGGGAAATCCGCAATGAATACTACCGCGCCGAAGCCCTGGTCGGGCTGGCCCCCCACCTGCCGCCGGACGACGCCCTGGCCGCCGCCAGGGAAATCAATGAATACTACCGCGCCGAAGCCTTGGTCAGGATGGCCCTCCACCTGCCGCCGGACTTGCTGCGTGAGGCCCTGGCCGCCGCCAGGGAAATCCGCAATAAATACTACCGCGCTCTTGCCCTAGACGCACTGGCCAAACATCTGGCTGACCAGCCACTTTCCTGGCTCTACCCCCTCTGGGCTGAAACGCTGCCCATCCTGGCCAGCCGCACCCGCACCGACCTGCTTTCCGATTTGCCTGCTCTGATCCCGCTCATCCACGCCTTGGGCGGCGAGCAGGCTATCGTTGAAACCTTCCGCGCCATCCAGGATGTGGGCCGCTGGTGGCCGTAAGACAATGGCTTGCCATTGCGCACCTGCCTGAGATGATGGGCCTGGTCGGAGCAACATACGTCTGGCTGCGCCGACCAGCAGTCCGTTGCCATGGATTGGGTATCCATCATTTACCAGAATAAACATGATACTCAAACGCTGGAAATAAACACCCCTGTTGTGGCTGTTCTTCGGACATAAGGTGGGCCGGGAGGATTGAAACAGCCTTGCAACCGAAAAACTCAGTTGGTTAAAACCAAGCGGCGAGGAGACTCCTATGCACAAGTAAAGCTCTCTTCTCGGTTTCATGCAACACATCTTTGGCAATCGTTGAATCGTCCGAAACGCGGTTGGAATCGGAGCAGCCAGGTTGGTGGCGCGCTCGCTGTGTTTGAGCGAGATTGCCGCTCACCTGTGCGGCAGCAACGAGGCCAATGACAAACCCATCCAGCGTTTCCTCCAACAACCGCCCCAGCACCGTGCGCGGGTCTGCCTGTTGGCTTTATGCCATCGCCCTCGTGATCGGGGAAAACCTGCGAGATCACTTGGATGGCGAGACGCTCCATGAACCGAACAATACCCTACCCGCAATTCACCTACCGGGTGTCCGTTCTGTTCATGACCGACAGGAAAGGGCGGCGCTATTCGGGTTTGCTCACCTTGATCAGACAGGAAGGGTGGCTTCCAGACCGCGAGTGGCAGGGGATGATCAAGGATGCTTTAGCCTCATTTACTGCTATTGTGCTCTCGACTGTCCTGGCTCATGTCTGAATTACCGCATCTGGCCGCGGGCTACGTCCGATAAATAAGAAACTATTTGCATCTCATTCCGCCTTGTTCTACAATTAGGACAAATGCAATCTTTTGAGGTTCGGGCGTTGAGGCTTGCCTCTCCCCAACCCTGGCTCGGACTCCGCGATTGGCTCGGCGGTGTTGGCCTTGGGTTAGGCCTGCATTTCGCTTGGGTGTTGTGGGGGCGAGATAGTACCTGGGAGCGGCTTTGGCTGGGGTATTTGACCCTCGCGATTCCCCTCGGGATGGTACTCTGGCTGACCTGGCAAGCCGCCGGCAAAGGATGCGGCGCCTGGCGCTGGTTGGCGTTGGGCTTCACCGTGCGCGCGGGTGGGGATGGGTTACGATGGCTCATGACCATCCTACCCGCCGAGTCGGCCTCTTTTCCTGCCATACTCGGCCTGATTTACGGACTGGCAGCGCTGTTAACCGCATGGGGCTTGGGGCAATACGGACACCCTCTTCGCACTCCCGCCTCACGCATGCGGCTGATGATGGATACCATCCTTACGTCAACGGCTTCGCTTACCCTGCTCGGGTTGCTGGTGTTCCGCCCGGTTTTGAATGGCACTATGGCTCGAGAGGGGTTGCTCATATGGTTAGGGCTGCAGACGGCCTGGTTACCGGTTTTAGTAACACTCAACCGCTTTCTGCTGGCGGATATCAAATCTTTTCCCGCCGCGTTAGGGTTATGGGGATTGGGTTGGCTGATCCTTGCCCTTGGTGATCAGGCCTATTGGGGGCTTTGGTTGCGCGACGCTTATGTCGTCGGTACCCCTCTTGACACCGGAAGCATCCTGGGGATGATGGTGTTAGGCACAGGGGCATTATTGGCTGTTCCTGCGGCTGCCACGTCACCGGGCTCAACCCGCTGGCAGCGCGGCTGGCGTTATGCGGGTCTTCGCCTTCAAAACCTGTTTCCTCTGCTTCTCACCCTAATTCTGGGATGGACGGTGCTGATTCGGTATCAATTGCAAGGGCGGGTGGATTTACTCGGTTTATGGGTAACGCTATGGCTTACCTTGGGATTGATCGCTCGCCAGGGCTTGATCATCGGTGAGACGGAATTTCGCCAGTATGCCGGCTTGGTTTATAGCATTGCTGAACCAGCGTTTATCTGTGACCGCCGTGGGGTATTGCGTCTGGTTAACCCTGCTTTCTGCCGCGCGGTTGGGGTGGACCAAGACCAACCTGTGTTGGGAACGCCCTTGCTTGAATGGTTTGCCCCTTCCGATCGTCTGGCGGATTGGGTCCACCTGACCCTTGAAGGCGAAAGTGAGGGTGACATTGCCTGGTCCGGGGAGACCGAATTGCTCACTCGGGATGGACGGCGTATCCCGGTTTTTCTTTCCTTGCGCCGCATTGTTCCGGTTGAACGTGAGCGCCTGGCACTGGCCGGCACGGCGCATGATCTGAGCCAGCAAAAAGCGCAACAAGCAGCCCTTCAGGCGGCGTTAGAACAAATTGAGGCCGATCGAGCTCAGTTAGAGCGCCTCAACGCCGATCTGGAACGACTGGTGGCAGAAAAGACAGCCGACCTCAGCGCTGCTTATGCGCGCTTGGAAGCCCAAAACCGCGCCTTGCGCGAGTTGGATCGCCTCAAATCAGATTTTGTCTCATTGGTTTCCCACGAATTGCGGGCGCCCTTGACCAATATCAAAGGGGGGCTGGAATTAGTGCTCAGCAAAGCGGCGCGCCTTCCGGCTACTACTCGGGAACATTTGGTTTTGGTACAAGCCGAAATCGAGCGCTTAAGTCGTTTTGTTGAAACTATTTTGGATCTCTCTGCGCTTGAGGCCGGACGCCTTCCACTTTACCCGGCTCCGCTTGAGGTAGCGGGCGTTATGCAACGTCTGCAACGACAATGGGCCCATCATCCCCAAATGGCACGCCTGGTTTGGGATATTCCTTCTACACTCCCCCCAGTGCTCGCCGATGAACAAGCGTTGAGCAGCATCCTTTTCCACTTGATTGATAATGCCTTGAAGTACGCGCCTCAGGGGGAGGTGCGCGTTACTGCTCAGGTCCAGGCTAATCATCTGTTATTGCAAGTTCTGGACGAGGGTCCCGGTTTACCCGAAGAGGCGCTTCCACTGCTCTTTCAACCTTTTTATCGCGTTGCCGCCAGCGATGCCCAGGAAACTTACGGGCATGGTCTGGGGCTTTACATCGTGCGCCGCCTGGCCGAGGCCATGGGAGGTCAGGTGTGGGCGGAAAATCGCCCTCAAGGTGGTGCTTGTTTCAGTTGCAGGCTACCCTTGACCGATATAGAATCTCTCGGGGCCGAACCCGGGGTGCTTGCGGCGGAGGGTGACCATGAAGCCTAAATTGCTGGTCGTGGATGACGATTCCACGCTATTGCGCTTCCTACGCGATTACCTGCAAGATGAGGGATATGTTGTCCTCACCGCAACTGGGGGTGCGGAGGCGTTGCGTCTGGCTTATCGTGAGCATCCTCATTTGGTGCTCTTGGATGTGATGATGCCCGGCATGGATGGATGGCAGGTGACAACGCGCCTGCGCGAAATGTCAGACGTGCCTATCATCTTACTCACGGCCAAAAATACCGAAGCCGATAAACTGCGCGGTTTTCGTCTGGGCGTGGATGACTACATTACCAAGCCGTTTAGTTTTGCCGAACTCAAGGCGCGCATCCAAGCCGTGCTTAACCGTGCCCGACGCGCTCAGGACGATAAGACCCATTCTCTGCACCTGGGTGATTTGGAGATTGATTTTGATCGTCGCGAGGTGCGGCGTCAGCGGCAGGTTATTCCCCTCACTCCCACCGAATTTCGCCTCTTAGAGGTTTTGGCGCAGGCCCAAGGGCGTGTCGTCGCCGAAGAAGATTTGTTACGGATCGTTTGGGGTAGCCACCGGACCGAAGATACGGCATTGATCCGACGTTATATCTGGTTGTTGCGCAAGAAGATCGAACCCAACCCGGAAAACCCCCGTTACATCCTTACTGTGCGTGGTTATGGTTATCGTCTGAACGAGGGAGAAACACCCTGAGTGGTTATGCTGACCTATTACTGTCCCCACTGCTGGCATACACTGGAGGGCAAGGCCACGCTTTGCCCGCATTGCGGTTACGACTTGTCTGAGTTTGAGAATTTGTCCTATCCTCAGAAACTGATCCATGCCCTGCACCACCCCATTCCCGAGCGGCGGGTCATTGCCGCCCAGGTGCTGGGGGAGTTGGGCGCAGCGGAGGCTTTACCGGCCTTTGAGGCTCTGCTGGATGAATTACAAGATGAGCAGTATGACTACTACCTGCTGCGGGCGGTGTTAGAAGCGGTTGCACGTATTCCTGATCCGCGCCGGGTGGCTCTGCTCCGCCGGGCCACCCACCATCCCGCCGACCTGATTGCCCGCTTAGCGCATGACTTGCTGGCACAGGTGGAAGGCTTAGAAGGGTTCGATGCGCCGCACCAGCCGCTCGGGGGTGTAGCCGGTGAAGAAGACCAAAACGCGTAACCAGGCCACGCGTTCCTCTTCGGTCAGGGCTTCCTCGCGGTAAGCCCAGTTCTGCTTGCGGATGTATTCCCGCATGTGGGCTGAGAGGCTTTCTAACCGCTGCACGGTTTCCGCGCGTAAAAAGCGGGCCGCTGCGGGGTAACGTTCGGCATGCTGCGCCAATGCCTGGCGCAGGTGCGGCAGGCACAGCCCATCCGCCTGGCGGTAGAGCGCCTGCGCATGCTCGCCATGCACGGTTAGATCTTCCATGAGGGTAACCAGGGCATTGGCTTGCACCTCTTCCACCGCGCGGCACAATGGGCAGGCCGGGCGCACTGGTTGAGGGGTGGAAGGCCTGGAACGTCGCCAGAAGCGCGCCAGCCAGTCCCCTATACCTTTCCGGGGTGATTGCAGGGTGCCCCCTTTTTGCAGATCGCGCAGGGCCTGGCGCGCCAGTGATTCGTAGATCAAGTTAACGCCGAGCAGTACACCGCTGCTCTCCATCTCGGTGGCGACCAACAGGCGGGTGTGTTCAGGGCAGAAGCCGTAAGCCTCCTGCAGTGGTCGGCGCGATTCGGGGTCGTTGACGTTTTCCCATAGGAAGCCGTCCACAGAACGGCGCGCAGCCTCGTCTCCCAGACGGCAGATGGGACAACCGGGTTTTTGTAGCGCTTCTTCCAGGTGAACCAGGGTCAGGGCGAACGCCATTGCAGCCTCACTTTCTGCTGTTTTCCATCTGTGTGCGCAGTGCGTCAACGTCTCGGCGCAAGGCTTCGTTCTCGGCCTTCAGTTTCTCTACGTACTCGCTCAGGATGGCGTTCTGGGTGCGGATGGCGCCGCTGGTGAGATGCCAATGCTTGTTTTCGGTTTCTACTTCAAAGAGGCGAAAACGCGCGTTAGCGAGTTTGCCCTCCACCAGGGTCAGGCGTTCCAGCAACTGACGCACTGCCTCTGGTTCGCTGAGTTGCCCTGCCTCAACCTGGCGTAGTAGATCTTGCCCCTGGGCAAAGCCTAGACCGGCACCGAGCAGAAGACGATATCCTTCGGCGGGCTGCCAGCCTTCAGCGCGCAACGTGGCTTCAATCTCAGCCGCCGTCTCGGCATCTATCTCGATCGTCAGTTGCACCTTGCCATCCGCGGTTAACATCATTCCCTCAAGCATGGGCGCCTCCCTCTGAGTCTCTTGTCGCACGTCCATCATCGCCGGAGATGGTTGGCGCCGGGCTGTCTGCGCCAAAGAGGCGGCTCAGTTGCAGGGCCAGAGTCGCCAGGTGCTCAAAGGCCGCACCAAAGGTTTCAACCAGGTGTGGATCAACCTCGCCATAGCCCTTAAGCCGTTGGGGATGGGTATCTACTAATTCCGTCCAACACTGGCTGAAGCGCGCGGCTAACAAGCGATTGACGCTCTCCTCGTGGGGGGATAACCCCAGACGTGCGCTCAGGGTGGCGATTTCAGCACGAGCGGTGCGGAGCATCTGGCGCACCTCGGCCTCGCGCTCGGGCGTCAGGTACAGGTGATACCGATAAAGCGCACCCGTTTCGGTGCGGTGTGCCAGCCAGTGCTCGGCCTGAGCCAGGGTTTCTTCAAACGATTGCAGGCTAGCGTGAATGAAATTGCGCTGGGCAAAATGGATCCGATTCATATGTACACCTCTTATAACACAAAAGCCCCTGTCCGGATAACCGACAGAGGCTATCAGCCCAATGGGCGGTTGAGGATGCGCGGCGAGCCTCATCGCCGCGAGGAAAGCCCCCAAGTAGATGGGGAAAGACTTTTCCTTGCTCTGATTATACCTGGTTTTAAGGTTGTGTGTGGGTTGCGCTATAATTAAATACATCCCGATCTTTTTACCATCCAAGGGGGCCGGCATGGCAGAGGTTATCGGTTATCTGCGCAACGAGGCGACTTATGGTGAGCAGGAAACGCTCAGGTATTTGCGTAGTCACCTACCCAAGGAATTTGTGATTTATGTGGAGCCACCCCTGCGCAAGAAGCGCGATATTCGCCATCCTGACTTTGTGGTGCTCACCAATTATGGCTACGTGGTGTTGGAAGTCAAGGATTGGGTGAACATCGTCAGTGCCAACCCTCATGAGGCAGTGATCCGTGGGCGCGATCACGGTTGTATTTGAGTTGCAGTGGGCGTTTGCCGCGCTTTTATGAGCGCCTGATTCAGGCCGGTTGGCTGGATGTCTTCTAATCCCACCCCTAGCCCTGGGGTGAGGAGTAGCGCCGGGCGCGCGCGGCCTCGCGCACGGCATTGAGGTTGAGGATTTCGGCCACTTCGTAGCGCGGCGGGACGGTGTTGAGCGGGCGGAGGCGGATAATGGGCGGGAAGTACCCCATCCGCCCGTGCAGTTCGGCGAGCAGCAGAGCCGTGATGAAATTGAGAGAAGGCGGATTGACCAGGATCGAGGCGGTTTGCCAGGTTTCCGCATCCAGCGGGATCTGGGCCATGAGGGCTTCCAGTTGCGGCAAGAACGGTGCGGCGTTATCGAAATGCACGGCCAGGTTGAGAACCTGCTCGATAGTCTCGCCGGTCAGGGCTTCGATTTGACTGCGGTGCTCGGCGGTGAGGGGATGGGCGAAATTCAGGATGATCATACGTCAATGATACCTCCATGACGTTAAGATTGACCCAGTAAACGGGAAAATTCATTCACCACCTGGTTCAGGTCTGCAGCGGGCACAAGGGCGATATCATCCAGGCGGGCACGGCGGCGGATGCCCGGACGTGGTTCGGTGTCGCGGTAGATAAGGGCTTTGCGAGCGTAGATGCCGGCCACTTCGCGTCGTGAGAGCGCGCTAAGTTCGTAGAGGTGGGTGGAGAGGGTTTTGCCGGTTTTGCACGAACCGACCGCCAGCAATCCGTTGTAGGTGACCATGATGTCCAGTTCGTTGTCAATAAAGTGCCCACTGCTCCCGCGCTTGCGGATATAGACGTTGCGTTGGACATCGTCAAAGCGCCCGCTTTGCACCAGGGCTTGGTGAACGTCCTCCTCCAGGGTGTGGCCGGGGGTAGGGGGCGGCGTTTTGATGTTGTGCCAGGCGCCGATGGGTTTGCCCAGGCTCACCTCCAGCCCATGCGCGCGCAGATAGGTCTCCACGCTCACCCGCACGCGGATCGGCTCGCGTTTTACCTCCTCGCCTGCAGCCGTGTAGTGGATGATCTGACCAATCTCGGTGCTGACGTAGAGCCAGGGTACGCCGAGGACGTGTGCAGCCTGCTGGGCGGCCAGGCTCATGATCTTGGTGCCACCGGTGGGGTTGAGATACAGCGGGGACGTTGCTTGCTCGAGGGCCCGGACGAGCGCTGTGCGTGCCTGGGCGAGGTCGTAGGCTTCGACCACCAGCGGTGGGGAGACCTGTACCTGGCGCAGTGCGGGATCGTGGGCAATAGCGGCTTTGAGCACCTCCACCTGGGGCAGGGTGCGCGAGGTGACCACGAACGTGACCCGGGTGTAGGCTCGCGGCGCCTGCCACAACGGGATCAGGTTAGGGATGGGTTGTTCGCCGAGGAGGGTGAAGAGGTGCATGGCTGTTCTTGGGGCGGTATAGTCAGGAATTGCATGTCCACCAGCAACTTGTGAAGTTGGTCAAGGTTTTCTTCTGCTTTTTGCTTAATTTTTCTAAGTTTCATTGCGTCTGCTTGGTGCTCGGCATGGTTTAATTGGTTGCGTACCTGACCGAGCTCGGAATATAAGCAAGCAATGTCTTCCCAGTTTTCCCATTGATCATGGATTTGGCGGCCATAAGGATTTAGATCTTCCGGAGTACATACTTGGCCGTTGGATGATTCGTCTTGATTTTGGTCACTGGCACGGTTTGTTTTTTTCTGGTTAATCATCAGTTGTTCTAAACCAGACAACGCTCGCTCCATTTTCATGCGTTCTCTTCGTTTTAAATCAATGGAATTCTTTAGTTTGTAGTAAATAAAATCTAAAAGGAATTCACGCGCCAGTGTAAGCGCCTGGATGAGTTGTCCGTGTTCGCGATACCATTGAATAAGTTTCCATTCGCGTTCCAGAAATTGCTGGGGATTCTTTAGGGGTTCCCTCAAGGCAAAGGCGCTAAAGGTGTCCAAAATGCGTTTGCTCAGTACCTTAAAGGGCTGTGATGTGGTGGAAAAAGAGTCGGCGGCTTTATTTAGATCCGGTTCCAATTCATTCGCTTTTTTCATTAAAGTTAGCGGTTGACACAACAGCGCGGCCTGGGAAACATTTTTCAGGGTTTCAGCGGCTTTCTTTTGTTGTTTGACTTCTTCAAGCAGTGCGGCCAGACGGTAAGCATCACCGGTTTGGATGAACTGATCGGTGGCGTTAATCCATTCCAACATGGTGGTAAATTTAGAGAGGTCAAATACCGGCGCCGGTCGGGATTGATTCCCTTCCCTTTTACGCAATTCGAATGCCCCATAGAGAATTGAGCGGATCTTGACCTGTTTGGCAGAGCGAAGATAAGCCGCGAACAGGAAGACCAGGAATGGAATGGAGCGCAATCCGTGTGTGATATCAAAGGTTACTTCCTCACCTTCCGGCACGTGTTGGATGACGGTATCAAAAATTTCCCATACTTCTGTTTCGCTTTCGCCGGTAGGGATGAGTACTTCCTGGATTCTGGGGTCATTGTGTTTCTGAAGAACAGGCCAGGACTCTTTCTTAGCCTCCTCAGTGACGAAGACCAGCATGCGATCGAATTCAAGGAACTCGCGCATGGCCTCAGCAAATACCTCGCCTGTGTAGGTTTTTCCCTGATACTCATACTCTGTTTTATTTGGGCGTACACCGAGAAACGTGATCACTGTGTGTCCCATGTTCACCTCCCCAGACTATTTCACTTTCTCCATCTCCACCAGCAGCCAACCCAAGGGTAAAGCGGGTTGTTCACCGGTCACTTTGCCCGAAGAATCATGCTGGTAAACCATGATCACGCGGCGGCTCTTAGGGAAGGGATCTCCCGGTTTGCGCCGTCCCCGGGCCAGTTTGTACTGCTGAATCAATCGTTCCATGAACTGACCATCATTGCTCAGGCGGGTGCCAAAGGTCTTATCTTCCCAGCCGGTGCCCCATCCCAATTGGAGCAGGAAAGCATTTTCCGGCACCTGGCTCATTTCTAATCGCGCATAGAACTGGTGTAAACGCGTTCCATTGGGGATCGAAGCAAACCAGGCTTTTTCACGTCGTATGCGCTCCTGGCTGTGGGTTTGCACCACCTGTGCCAGGTTGCGCAGCCATTCCTCACCGCTGAGATTAAGTTTGTGGCGGCGAGCCCACTCGGAAAACAGCGCTAAGTCTAGTTTGAGTATGGCCTCAAAGGTGGTGTCGGCGCGAACGGCTTCCACTTCAATCGGGGAGCCCAAGCTGCCGCCGCGGTTGAGGACGCGCACATTAGCCAGGAAGAGACGATCATTCACTGGCAGGGGCTGGGAGTCGGAGATGATCAGGGCGCGTAGCGCATCGTGGTTGGAGTCCGGGCCGAAAAGGTCGTGCTCATAACCCTGCGCGGCAAAACGGCGATCCCGCCCCAGGCGTGCTAAATCAGGGCGCAGTTTACGTTCTCCCCAGGCGTACCAGGCCAAGGCAGTACGCAAGGCGCCTTTGAGAGAGCTACCGGGCAGATATAGGCGATCAAAGGGGTCTTTGAGTTGTTCCCGCACCACAGCCCCCTCAGCACGTGAACGGGGTAGACCGCGTATGACATAGCGAAAGTAAGGGTTCTGGGGGTCGAAATCAGTGTCTTTGAGCAGTTGCGCCGGCGGAGTTTGGGCGAGTTTGTCCGCCAGGAGGGGGTCTTCAACGTTTTGTGCTTCCAACAGCGCCGCCTCATTGAGCCGCCAGGTAGCCCCTTTGTAGAGCGCGTAGTCGTATTCGTGCATCAACTCACGCCCGTTGCCGATGTGCAGCGGGGTGAGCAATGAAATCTTGAGGCGGTAAAGCGCATAATCGGCCATGTTCACCTCCTAGGCCTGCTGGATTCCCGGCCAGGTAATAGCCAGGGCAAGGCCGTAACGATAGACCGGGTGGGGAAAGGTCTGGCTATGGTACTCCGGACGCACATCACATAGATTGCCCAGGACAGGCTGTTCAGCCCATGTCACCAGGCTGCCCTCACCGATCAGCCACACCCGTTTGCGCCGTTGGGCTGCTTGCCCCATGCTGTGAAGCCAACCGCCCACGGCTACCAGGGAGATGGCCGAATCACCTTTCTGTAAACTGGCAGCGATCTCTTCTTGGGTGCGCGGGTGATAGCGGCTGAGCAGTAGCCCGCATTGCCCGGGTTCAGGGGATGCCAGGGTGATGTCTTCTGTTTGGGTTACCGTGAATGCCCCATAGCCACTGGTGCGCTCACCTCCTAAACCTTGCTGTTCCAGGGTGTGCAAGACATGTTCGAACGCTGCCTTGAAACTAAGGTTGGGGCGGAGTTCTTCATTGGGACGCAACCACTCCACGCCAAACCACAATCCACACCCGGGCGCAAAGACCACCCGCGCCGAATGATAAATGGTTGACCCCTGGTTAATGCGGTTCACCGTTACGCGGGGAACTTCCTGCTCTTGCCAAATGGGCAGGAAGCGTAAGGCGCGCGGTGGGCGCTTGGTGCCGTTCTTCAGGTTGCGCAGACTCTCGGGCAGTCCTTCAATCTCGTCTCTCAACAACCACAAGGTTCCCCCTTGCAGAGCCACGCCCCGGTCAGGTTCTTCATCTTCTCCCGGAGGGAAGAGATAGGCGTCCAGGCTTTCACCGGCCTGGGCTTTACGCACCAACCCCTCGGAAAGGTAACGAATGCGTTTGAGACGTTTGCCGTAACGGGCGTCTCGCAGCGTTTGAGTCGAGAACAGGCTACTCAAGTCCACCGGCATGGGGTAAAACCGTACCTGGCCGGCAAAAGGAAAGCCCGAGGTGAGCCGAAATGGCGGATTGGGCGGCTCTTGGGTAAAAGGCTGTAACCACGCCTCGACATCTTCACCCAGATGGCGCCAGGTCTGCACCAGGGCGGCGAAGAGGGTATCGGCAGGCAGATGGCCCAGGGTCTCTTCCAGGCTTTCAGCGCCCTGACCAACGTGGAGCCCACTCTTGAACGCGAGATGATAAGCCGTCAGATGCGGCATTATGCCCTCCTCTGGGCGTTATTTGCCCACGTGCTGGCGAATCTGGTCCTGTAATTCCTTTAATTTTTCAACCAGACACCCAAGATTCTCAAATTTATCTAGTAGTTTCTTCTCCTCGGCATAGGTTTCACCAACGCGCAGGGCTACAGTGATGTTCTCTAATTTAACCTTGCCTGAGCCGCGCGAACCCAACCCACCCAGGTAGTCATCTTCGAGCAACTGCAACCCTTCCACCAAGGTGCGCAGGTGCTCAATATCTTTCTGCACATCACAGCCATCGCCATCGTAGAGGCTGTAAACCAGTTCTGCCGGTCCGAACTCGGTGCCGGCCGGGACGCGTTCCATCTGGCGCGGGTTGGCGGCCGAGGTGACGCGATCAATGGAAACCTCGGTTTTAACCTCAGTGTATGGTAGGTCGGTGCGCCCGCTGACCTCTAGGTCTTGGGCACTTTTATCGGTCATCATCACATCTCGCACCACCAAGCGGGTGGGGGTGGCAAAGTCACGTTCGCCGGGCACGCCGAAAACCTGGCATACCTCGCAGTTGGGATATTCTTCTGGGTTGTCACAAGAGTGGATATAGCCTTGCCCGATGCGCTGGTTCTGGCGCAGCCCCTTATACTTCTCCAGCAGGCTGCGCATCTTGCCCTTGAGCGACGAGCCGGGGATGTAGGGGCGATTGGTCAACGGATCACGAATGACGGTTTTATCCACCCCACCGATTTCAATCCCGCTTTCCGTTCCGCCGATATGCAAGCCGGTCACGGCCTTGATGTTGAAGGTGATAAATACACGCCCTTTGAGTTGAATACGCTGATTGTTGGCCATGATACCCTCCTCCAAATTTAGTTGCCACCATAAGATTTATGGTAGGCCAAGATAGCCTCAAAGAATTGAACAAAATGATTGAAGCGTTTTTCTTTTTCTTTTTCGTCCTTGGCTTCGATGACCAGATCCAGCGCCGGTTGGAGCACATCTACCAGTTCCCCCACGGCTTTACCGCGCTCTTTACGGGCGCGGTAGGCCATCTTGGGTTTGAGTAATACCAGACGACGGTGGGCATTTTTACCCTGCTCGCCGCCCAGGCTCCACTGGGCTTGAATCTGGCGCACTTCACCAAAGAGTGCACGGATTTGACTGGTCGTGAGACCATTCTCTTTCAGCTGTTTCCCCAACCGGTCTGCGACCTGGACTAAGGTCTCGGCGCCTTCAGGGTCGGTAATGATAGTTTTGAGATCATTTAGATTGACAGGCATGGGTAACCTCCTTTTCTTAGCAACTAAAAATGGGTTCTAACTCTTGAGCGGTCAATTCGGCGAGAAACTCATGTACTGACGATCTGAATTCTGGTTGACACATGCAGATTAGACGTCCAATATCCGAACAAGTGCCATTCTCAACATGGGGTTTGATAAAACTAGCCGCAAAATAGATTTTTGCTAGCCGGTTATAGAACTCTATCCACCCCGATTTTGTTTGTAAAAGCACTCCTCCCATATTTAGGACCCACTCTAGTCCTCTTTTTGTAAAACACTTCTTTGCCTCTTCTTGAGAAAGCGTTTCAATATTTCCATCCATTTTCAGAGCCAATTTACCCACCTTTGTGAAGTATTCCTTGAATTCACGTTCTTTTCCCACCCGACGATTTATCTCTCGATTCCACAACCTTTGATAAACCTTATCTATCAGTACCGCTCTTCGTGGCAAAGTATATGCAAGATAATCTCTTTCTATATCGTCGTCTTTTTCTGGCCCGATGGAAGAAGGCTCTTCGTTTCTTGGGATGTAGTCTTCACTTTCCAAGATCATGTCTTCGTGTGTTACATCTAGATGAGCCTGAATAGAAGACAGCGATCCGTTTTGTTCTTTGTCTCCAATCTTACTGGATAAAATTTCTTCCGATTCTGCCCTAATTGGTTCTGAAGCCTCTGTTGTAGCAGGTTCGTTTACCTCAAGTGGAGGCACACGGACGCTCAACAATTCTTCAACCGCGGCTTCCAAGTAGATTGGCAAGGCACATAATTCTGCGAGGTCTTTATCTGAAAATAGGTACTGCATTAGTTCATCAACGTCCTCAGGTTGAAGGTCTATTGAACTTGTGGATAGGCATTTACCGATATAGTTCTCGATTTGTTCCCGTCTCAGCCCTTCAATTCGAATGAGCTTGGAAGGAATAGTACCATCTGGCAAACCAGTAAAACCGGGGCGTGTGGTGAGAATCACCTTAACTTTGGGGAATCGTTCTAAAAACTCTCGCAGAGCATTGATGAATTGCCCGATACTTTTAGTCTCATAGATTTCATCCAGCCCATCCAGGCAGAAGAGCCATTTTAGGTTTTTATATTCGAATAATTGCTCCGGCTTTGACGGACGTGTTTCCCAAAATCGGCCCTTCGAGTTTATGTTGTTTAGCAATTGTTCAGTGAGTTTTTCTAGATTCGTTATAGGATCACGCTGACCAAGCCTGAAATAAACAGGAATCCAGTCGGGTGGGGGCACAAACTCCTCGCGACGAATAATTTCATCAATGGCTACCAGGTTGTTTTCAGCCTGCTTACTTATCCAGCGCTTGAGGAACAATGTTTTACCACTACCTGCAACGCCCTCTATAATTAGCCATCGCATATTTGGGTCGTTCAGAAATTTGCTTACTTCTTCTTCAAGAAAAGATCCGGTATCTGCCTGTAACTCGATATATCGCTGTTCAATATTAGGACTAACATTCAATTCATTAATGCATCCTTTCATATAATCGCGCCAATGGTGGGGGAGCAGATAAGGCACTTGGGCGTGGGAATAGCAGTATGGCTCCTGCTCGGGAGAAATTTCTCGTAATGTCACTTCGTGTTTGCTTTCTCCCATTCGAATCCAGCACTGTCCAGGTTGAAGTGAGCCCTCATCATAGCCAAAAGCTTTCTTCACCCTGAAAGGCCCATTTGTAATGGGTCCAATTAGAAAGTAACCTAGCGCCTTTTTCTCTTCTGTTCTGCAAAACTTAAACTCCCAATGGGGATGAGATGGAGTAATATACTCACGTATCAAATTGCTAACCTGGTTGCGTATCTTTTCTGCGATTTGATGATCATCCAATCCGTTCCATCCAAGACGCTCAATCATTTGATCAATCCCAACAATTTCCCCCTTATCATTGATGCCCAAAAGAAGATAGGCGGGTTTTCCGAAACATCGTGCAGTATTAGCCAACGCTATAAAGTCACGCAAGAATTCAGCTTTTCCTTTGCGATTCCAAAGTTCAATCCAAGCCTTGCGATCGCGCAAAGGGGTCTCCTCATAATTCTCGGACTGGGTAAACAATTCCAAGCAAAAGCCTTCGCTGTTCATACACGCCTACCCACAATACTAATGCTCTGATTGATCACCCTTTCTCATCTTCAACTCCGCCCAGCGTGCTGCCAGGCTCACCCACTCAATGCGCTGGTGAAATGCCTCTTTCATCTCCTGACACAGTGTCTCTAAGTTACTCTTAATCTCTAGTTGTTCCTCGTACATCCTTTGCAACCGCGCCAGTTGGTATTCAAAAAGCCAGTTCCAAGGTCCCCACAGGGGCTGGGGACGATGATTCTCACCCAGGTCGCGCCCGGTGCGGCGGCGCACGTCCATGGCCTCCTGGTAGCGTTCATCCAGGCGCAGCAAGGTGCGGATCAATGAGCGGCTGGCTTTTTGGCGTGCCAGCAGGTCCTCCAAGAAAGCCAGTGTGTCGTAGGCAGTCTCAAATGAGACCGTGGCACTTTTTTTCATCCCGAAGCGCTGCCAGGGCAGTACCCGCCCCAGGAAGCAAATGGCATCTTTGGTGTGGGGAGTATCGCTATTGTCGTCCCACCATTTATGCCGCTTGGCGGCTTCCTCAGCACGCCCGGCGTCCTGTGCCGCTTGCGCCAAGGGGTATTTCCCACCGATAAGCACGATCCCGGCACTGGTATGGATGCCGGGGTGTTTGGCTGCATAAGGGGTTAAATCACGCCGGATTTCGCGTCCCAGTTCCACCACCTCATCCCACGCACCAACAAAGAATAAATCGTCACCGCCAGAATAAATGGCATACAGGCGGTCACCCTGGGTCTGGTTGCGCTTGCGTGCCAGCACACCCACCCAGCCTTCAAAATACAGGCTGATGGCGAAACTCAGCGCGGCGACGCGGGAGAGGGTGGCTTTTTCCCCGAGCCCTTGAGCGAAAAGTTGCCCCAGGTTATCCACATCCATGCGCAACACACCCAGGCGCTCAATCCCAATAGCCTGCATGCTCATAAGTTCAAACGGTTTAACCGCTCCTTCTTTTAGGGATTGCCCGGTTCGTATTTGGTACTCTTTTCCGTACTTGGATACATCTTCCGCCGTCACCAGCGGTGTCACGTTGACCAGAAGGCGCCGCCCTACGGCGATCTGAGCTGCGGGCTTAAGGGTGTTCAGGCTTTTTTCGTCCAAGGCCAGGATCAGCCGCCGCCCTTTGGGCTCATGGAGCTCTTCTAGGGTTGCTTCGATGTGAACATGCGCCCCCAGGTTTTTGAGTACTGCTTTCCAAGGGCTGGATGTATTCGAGGACCTGACCCCATCGGGTGGGGTGGGGAGTTGAGGCTCAAAATCCCACACCAGATAGCGCGCTTTGCGCAGCGGATCGCCGATCTCTTCTTCAAAGGATTCACAAGCCTTGCATTTGCGCACCGCGGGATTATTTTTATCCGGATGGACGTCCTCGTATTCGCGTCCACACACGCTGCATTGCTTTTCCTCGTTTCCGCCGCGCCCTTGGGGTTCAAACAAGCACGCTAAATCCGAGGCCGGCAACTCAACAAAGCGCTGTTTCTTGACTACTTGGAGCAACTCGCCCAGTTCCTGCCATTTGGAACTGATACGTCCAGCGAAGAAATCCCGCGCGGCCAGAGGTAGACCGGCCACCGCCAAATAGAGGTCGCCCTGGTGGTGGTTATAGAGGATGCGGCTGATGTCCAGGCGGATGCGGTTCAAATCCGCGGTATCGTTGGCACGCGCTAACAGGTAAAAATTGCCTCCACCGGCATAAATTAAGTTGGTGATGGGCAGGTCAAGGCGGCGCAGGATGTAATGCGCAGCGGCTTCGGTGAGCAGTTGCAGATAAAACGAACGCCCGCGCAAAGCACTGGTAGCGCCGCGGTCGGTGATGGTGTATATGAAGTCCTGCACACCCGAGAGATCGCCACCAACCAACAGTGCCACCGGAGTATCACTTTCCTGAGGGGCTTGGGCGAGCGCACGCAGTTCCTCATCTGATAATGCCAGGTCATCCAGAACAGCAGCCAGCGCAGCGGTCATGCGGCTGTGGTCGTAAAGGCTGATGTCGGGCAGGCTGTGATAATAGGCTGAAGGCACGCTCCAGGTATAACGCTGCATGAGGTAGAGCAGGCTTTCCAGATACGTTTCCAGGTCACCCCCATTAGCGTGGGCTTGGCGCAGGTTTTGGGCCTGTTCGTTAAGTTCCTTCCACAGGTTCTGATAACTGCGGTCAACGTCGGTTTTAGCCCATTCTTGCCCAGGAAACCATTGTTCGTCCGTTGTTTGCTCATTCAAGTCCAGTGCGCGGAGCGGCCAGTAAAGTTTATCGAGATTATTTTGATTATCAGCGTTTACCACGCAAAAGATAGAGAGCAACTGCTTGGGCTGAGTCGCCATCTCATCATCTGGATCGGTTTTTTCGCGCTCACCTGAAGAAAGCCGATCCGCTAAGCGCACCAGGTGATCTTCACGTTTGTTGGGGCGATGGTGTTGGGCGGCCCAGTTCTTTACGGCTTCGCTATCCTGGAAAGGGGGTAGCCAGTCTCCCACTATGTCATAAGTCAATAGGGCATGGAAACGACCGTAATCTCGCTTGGCTTCATCGTCCCACGTTCTCGAGGCACCGGACTCTCCCGCACGTAGTTTCATCTTCCCCACATCGTGGAGCAGGCCGGCCAGGGCCAGTTTCAGGGCGCGTTCACGGCGTTCGTCACTCATGCAGCCTCCTTTCCTCGTCCCAAAATGCTGAAAGGCCCGCCGGTAAGTCCTGCACCCCGTGTCGCTTTCCCCCTCGCAGCGACTCCCGTACGGGCGCTTTTAATGTAACAAGTCCCAACATCTTTGTCATGAGGGTTTTCCCGTATTTTTATCCTGCTGATATTGGAAGTACAACCCCAGTAACGCTACCAACTGCGCTCGATTCACGTCTTCCAGCCCCCAATGTACCGCCGCTTTGCTGTAAGCCGAACGCAGATGCTGCTCGACCGTGCGCTGTGAGAGATGCAAGGTCTGCGCTAGCGCTGCATCGCTCAACCCCTCGCGCACCAACCGCTCCACCACCCGCCGCTCGCCCCAGGTCAATACAGTTTCAACAAAGATCTGGGCTTCGCGGGTGCGCTTTTCTAAATCCAGCCGTTGCAGATGGGCTAATGCCTCATACGGGTCCTCAATTCCCCGCAGGTGCGTCAGCGCCGGCGAAAGCGCTTCCCGTAGCGGCACCGGGATGGGGATCAGGTGTACCTCGTCCCCCGGCTGCGGATGCAGACGGCGACTGGCAAGGAATTCTCCTGCCGAATAAAGATGCCACAGCGCGTCTTCCTTATCAAAGAGCAATTGCGCGGTGACCAGGGCAAACACACTGAGCGTTTTACGCCCACCGGCCAGCAACAGATGCAAACGCTCGCCGTTTTGTTTTGCCCGCCATACGCTACGATAAAGCACCCGAAACGCCCATTGAATGGCGCTGGGGGTCTCAACATCGCTCACGATGCGTCCGTTTCTATCCTGAATGGGCGTCAGGTCCAGCGTAATACGATCACGATAGGGCGGCATGGCAAACGCCGTGCGTAAGGTTTCCACCGCCTGCTCAATGGTGGCGTTTCCCCCGGTATGAATGACCTCCACCCGGCTTACTGGCTCTTGACGATCTAACAACAGATCCAGCCCTGCGGTAACGACCTGCGGCTCCGTTCCTAGGGTGGCGATGAGAGCACACTTTGCGGGCAAGGGCGTCCCCCTGTGGATAGTAGTCGTTGTGAATGCGGCGAAGATAGCATTATTATAGCAACTTTTTGGCCTAAAGAACCTCTCAATCCCCTTTCAAACCGGTCTCTAACCGATCGAGATGGGGTTGAAATTCTGGCATGCCCAATTCCAGAGTAATGGTCGGCATTGTTTCCTCGCCGGCAAACACCGGCACCGAAAAGCGCCGCGCGTGAGCCACTTTGGTCAGGCGCTGATTTTTCATCACCATCACCGGCGCGTAAACCAGGTCGGGGTAAGCAATGGCCGCAGTTGAACTGCCGATGATGATCACATCTCGCGCCTTCCACTGCCGTAACAGGAGCTCGGTTTCGGCATCCTTAAGCGGGCGGGTATAATCCACCTGAATCTCACCCACGCGGCGGCTGGTTAACACCTCAATTTCGACATTGACCACCCAACCACTGGGCGGTACGATGAACTCCCCACAATCCAGGTCAAATAAATTAAGCGGGTGGGCGGTAACGTTGAGATATTTCAGCCCATTTGGCCCGATGAAAGGTGTGATCTCAGGGTTGTTCATGATGGTTGATCTCTCCCCACAGAGTTATACATTGCAGGCTGAGGTCAGTTCAACCCAACCCTAACCGAATTTTAATCCAAAACTGCGTTTTGAGCCTGCTCTGACCAATGGAAAAAGCAAAAACAGGGTAAAATCATCCTGCCATGGACGAGAAATCTCTCCACATGCTGGAGTTTCCCAAGATCCTGGAACGTCTGGCGGGGTACGCCGCGTTCAGCGCCTCGGCGGAACTGGCGCATGCTCTACGCCCCAGTACCGATTTTGACGAAGTGGCGCGGCGTCAGGCGTGCACACGCGAAGCGCGCCATCTGCTCAGCCGCCATGCCGAGATCAGCGTCGGCGGGGCGCGCGATGTCCGCCCATTGGTGACGCGCGCCGCCCGCGCCGGCGTGCTCTTGGGGCATGAACTGCTGGAAATCAAGACCACGCTAGAATCTGCGCGTGACCTGGCGCGTTTCTTTGAACGCCGTGGGCAGGAATTTCCCCACCTGGCGGCCATTGCCGCCCGCATGGCGCCGCCCCCTGGCTTGATTGAAGCCATCTCACGTGCCGTTTCAGAACGCGGTGAGGTGCTGGATAGCGCCTCGCCCCGCCTGGCCAGCCTGCGCAGTGAGATCAAGATCGCTCACGAACGCCTGCTGGGGCGCTTGAATGCGATCATGAACGATCCCAAGGTGGCGCCCTGGCTGCAGGAGAGCCTGATCACCTTACGCAACGACCGCTACGTCCTCCCGCTCAAGGCTGAGGGCAAGGGCCACCTGCGCGGCATCGTGCACGATCAATCGGCCTCGGGGGCGACCTTGTTCATCGAGCCGCTGGCCGTGGTGGATTTGAACAATGCCTGGCACGAGTTGCAGTTGGCGGCACGGGATGAAGAACGCCGCATCCTGGCTGCGCTTTCGGCCCAGGTAGGGGCTCAAGCCGAAGCCATTACCACGCTGGTCGAAGCCCTGGCCGAGTTTGATCTGGCCTTAATGTGCGCCAAATATGCCGATGACTTACGCGCGGCTGAACCGGTGGTGCTGCCATTCAGACCCGCATCACCGGCACATCCCGGAAGTACCCTTCGTCTTTACCAGGCGCGCCATCCGCTGATTGATCCGGCGCGCGTGGTGCCGATTGACGTGGTGTTGGATGACAAAACCTACGCCGTGGTGATCACCGGGCCCAACACCGGCGGAAAGACTGTCTCGCTAAAGACGGTAGGCCTGTTGGTGCTGATGGCACAGGCCGGCTTGCACATCCCGGCCCAATCGGGCTCCACCCTGAGCCTCTTTGCCAATGTCTTCGCGGATATCGGCGATGAACAATCCATTGAGCAATCGCTTTCGACGTTCTCGGCACATATCACCAACATTGTGCGAATTCTGAAGCAAACCACGCCCCAGGCACTGGTGCTGTTGGACGAACTCGGTGCCGGCACCGATCCGCAGGAAGGATCGGCGTTAGCGCGGGCAATTCTGGCGCACCTGGTGGCACTGCCGGTGACCTGCCTGGTGGCCACCCATTACCCGGAACTAAAGGCCTTCGCCCACGCCACACCGGGCGTCGTCAATGCCAGCGTTGAATTTGATCTTCAAACTCTACAACCCACCTATCACCTGACGATTGGGTTGCCCGGGCGCAGTAACGCCCTGGCCATCGCCGAACGCCTGGGGTTGCCACCCTCCATTGTTGCTGCAGCGCGGGAGATGCTCAATCCCGCCGATCTGCGAGCCGAGGATCTGTTAGAAGAAATTCATCGTCAGCGCGACCTGGCTCAGCGGGCGCGCGCCGAGGCCGAGCAAGCCCGGGCCGAAGCCGAGGCACTGCGCCAGGAACTGGCGCGCCAATTGGAACGCATTGAAGAGGAACGCCAGGCTATCCTGCGCCAGGCGGCAGAGCACGCCGAGGCAGAACTGGCGGCCCTGCGCGCAGAGATTGAGCGCTTACGCCGAGAACTGGCACGTGCCCGCCTCCCACTTGAAGCGATTAAACGGGTGGCTGAAACCGTAGAAGCCCTGGGTGAGCAGGCCGAAAAGGCGCTCAGCCCCGCTGTCGCCCCGACCACTCCGCCTGAACGCCCGGAACTCGGCGAGCGGGTGCGCATTCGCTCGCTAGGGCTGGAAGGCACGGTGGTGGCCCAGGGCGATGAGGACGTGGAAGTACAATTGGGCAATCTGCGCTTGCGCACAGGACTCCACGATATCCAGCGTGCCGGAGTTACGGAGACTCCACCGTCACCGCCTCCGGCTACTCCGCGCCGGCGCAAGACCGCTCCCGCCTCGGCAACTCCCAGCCCAACCTTGATCGCCCCTTCGCCGGGCCTTGAACTCGACCTGCGTGGACAGCGTGCCGATGACGCTTTAACCGCGCTGGAGCGCCACCTGGAAGCCGCTTACTTGGCCGGCCTGCCCTTCGTGCGCATCATTCACGGCAAGGGTACCGGTCGCCTGCGCCAGGCCATCCGCGAGGCGCTGGGGCAAAACCCCTATGTGGCGACCTGGGAACGCGGTCTGGAAGGCGAGGGTGGCGACGGCGTGACTATCGCCCGTCTAAAAAGCGAGGCTACTTAAGCTCAAAGGGCTGAAAGTGCTCCGCTTGTTTTCACTTTCAGCCCTTTTTGCAGAGGGTCCCTTGTACCTCTGCCCGGTTGGCAACGCGCTTGTTTGACTAGAGTATACAATCCGGGCGTTGCCAAAACGTGGACAAAAGAGCCTTAAAGGGCAGGATTTAGCCACTGCTGGAGGCGCTGTTCGAAACGCTCACGCAGATGATCGGCGGCCAAGTTGTGAAGCAATTGGTGGCGGAGCGTTGTGAGGCGCTGCTGGAAAGTGTTTTTGATCTCACTCTCCTCAATGGCTTGCAGTGCCAGTCCCAGCCCCAGGGCTTCAAATAACAGGGATTGGTACGCCTGAGCCTGTTCGATGAGCAAGCGCGCATGGCGGAACAACAGATCTCGCGCCTGTTGGCGATGGGCAATGTAGGCCTGTAATGCGTGATAGCGGAGCAACAGGTACCCCATTTTGCGTTGGGCGGCTTCGTCTGCGGCCTGGTGGGCGATGCGCTGGGCCTCTTCCAGGTTGCCCAGGGTATAGTGGGCTTCGGCCAGGGCCATCTCCGCCGCCAGGGCAACGTGGGTCACTTCGGCGGTGCGGGTCAGTTCAATGGCGCGGCGAAGGAAATTCAACCCGCCCTGGGATTGACCGCTGAGCACCAGCGCCCAACCCAAGCGGTAAAGTGCCTCGGTGGAGGAATGCAGGTCCTGGGCAACTTCCAGGCCGGCGCGGAACTCGGCCAGTGCGGCAGCGTAATCCCCCAACGCCAGCCACAGGTCACCCTGGGTGACGTACACTTCGGAAAGCACCGGATTGCGCTTGTTGAGTGCGGCGACTTGCGTCCGGGCCAGTTCCAAGGCTTCCCAAGCCGTCTGAATCAACCCCAACTTTAAACAGACCTGTGCGCGGCAGAGCCATAACCGCGCCGCCAGAGCTGCATTGTCCCACCGTGCGGCTTCTTGCAGACCTTGGTGGCAGGTTTCCAGCGCTGCTGTGAAGTCACCCATTTCTTGTTGCGCCAGCGCTAACGCCAGAAGGGCCCGACCACGATATCCCAGGGCGTAAAGGGCGCGGCTTTGTGCCAGTGCCTGTTCCGCGAACAGGCGGGTGCGCTCCGGCCAGCCCAGGATGTAATAGGTCTTGGCCAGTTGATACCGGGCATTCCCCAGTGCCCGTTGCCCGTTCAGAGTTTCTGCCGCCTGTCCCATTTCCAGCACGCGTTGGTAGAGCAACACGGCATCATAAAACCGCTGAAGCAAGAGCAACGATGCCGCTTTGCGATTAAGCGCTTCCATTTGCTCTTCGAGGTGGCCGCTCTTCTCGAGGTAGGGCAGCGCCTGTTCAAGGAAATTTAGGGCCTGACGGGCCTGCATGCGCGCTGTGGCAACCCGTCCCAGGCCGCTCAGTCCGCTTCCAATCATCAGCGCATTGTAGCGTTGTTCACCGTGGCGCAATAAGGCGGTATAACAGCGCTCGCTGGTCTCCAGGTCATAACGGTTAAACGCCAATTCAGCCCAGCCGGTGTATAACCGGTGGATCAATTCTATGCTCAACGGGCGTTCCAGGCGTAGTAATAGTTCTTCTGCGCGCTGAAAGGCGCTTTCAGCCGCTTGCGGTTGGGCATCAAGGGCGGCCTGATAAGCCGCTTCGACCCAGTAATGGGCAGCCAGAGATTCCTCGCCACCGGCTTCAAAGTGTGTGGCAATTTGTGCGGCTGCGCTTTGAGCCTCACCACCGGCTTCCAATGCCCGCGCTGCCCGCAAATGCAAGAATTGCAAGCGGGCTTCACTTGATTCCAGGAGCAGGACCTCACGAATCAGGGGGTGTTGGAACGTATAACCCCCACGGACCTGGTCACAAGGGCGTACGAGGTAAGCCCGTTCCATCTCTTCCACCGCTTCCACCACCGCCTCAGCCGGTTCCTGCAACATAGCCTCGAGAATATCCAAACGGAAGGTTTCGCCCAGGACGGCTGCCGCCAGCAGGATTTGGCGCGTCTGAGGGCGAAGCAGGTGTAGTCGTTCGTTGGCCAACGCCCGCACGCTTTGGGCGACCGGGAAGGTAGTGGGCAGGTGTTCCGGACTAAGGTCGGGGTTGGCTTCTAACAAAGCGCGCAAGGTCTCCAAGACAAAGAGGGGATTGCCACCTGTGGCCCGTGCCAGGGCTTCCACCCAGGTTGAGGGAGCTGACTGACCCAAAGCGTAGCGAACAATCTGCGCAACGGCCGAAGCCGTCAGCGGATTAAGAGGGATGATCTTTAGCAGCCAGGAAACCGGCGAGGTGGTCAGGAAGGCTTGCAGGGCGGGGTTGGGTTCCTCGGGTCGCGCGGCGATGACCAAAAGATTGCCGCGGGTGAAAAAGCGTTGCGTGACCAGGTGGGTCAGGGTGTGCAATGTGGCTTCGTCGCACCATTGGGCATCATCCAGGAATAAAAGTAGCCGCCCATGTTGGGAAAGGCGGCGTAAAACATGTTCTATGGCTGCTGAAAGATGTATTTCACGGTTTTCGATGGGAGCGGGTGCACCCGCTGGTATATAGACGGCGAGTTCAGGCAAGAGGGGGAGCAAAATTTGCACCCAATGGGGTGGCAAGGTCTGCCATTCTTCGGTCAGCACCGCCTCACGTAGCGCCTGAACCAGAGGGTGATAGGGGGTATCTCGTTCATGAGCCAGGCCGTTCGCCAGCACCAGGCGCGGCGCAGGTTGGAGGGATTGATAGAGTTCAAACATCAGGCGGCTCTTCCCACTGCCGGCCTCACCCCAGACGATCGCAATCCCACCCTGAGACGCCATGGTGCGCAGAGTTTCCAACGCCTCATCCCGACCCACAAAGGGGACGTGGAGGGTGCGCAGGCTGAACCAGGGCGCCGGCTCCGGTGGACGGGGCTGTAAGAGGGCTTGGTGCAAGCGCTGACACAGAGCACGGTATTCCTCAGGCACCTCGGTGATGCCCTCCGCAGCGAGGTCGCGTTGCACCCGTTCACACTCTTCCTGCGCTGCTTGGTACTGGCCCAAATCGCACAACCAGCCGATCAGGTGGGCCCGTAACCGCCAGTGAGACTCATCTATTTGTAGTGCTTGGCGCGCCCAGTGGATGGCCTCATCCAAATCACCGCTCAGGGCCGCGTGCTCGGCTAATACTTCCAGGCTGGTCAGGAGGCCGTTTTCCAGGGTGGCCGAGGTGTAGGTGAGCCAATCATCGAAGGCTTCGGTCGAAGGTAACTCCACACCGGCCAAGAAACGCTGCCCGCGCCACAATCCCACCGCCTTGCATAGTTTTTGATACGCGGCCTCGGGTAATGGCGCGGTGAGGGGTAATTTGAGATAAATGCGCACCTGGTGCAACAGGGTCTGGAATTCGCGCGCATCTACATAAACCTGGTTTTGATCCAGGGCGACCAGGTCTTGGGCGGTATGGAGCAATGTAGGTAGGGGTAACGCCGTGCGTAGTTTGCTCAAAGTCTCACGTAGGTGACGGCGCGCGCTCTCTTCATCTTCATCCGGCCAGAAGAGGTCTAAGAGCGTTTGGCGACCTACCGGCTCTGATTGCGCGGCGAGGTAGTAGAGCAACGTACGCAATAGGCGGCGCTGAATCCTCAGCGGCCGCCCGCCATATTCAATTTGAGGGGGGCCAAGGAGCAAAATACGGAGTGGAGGAACACGCTCAGAATCCATCTGGCCCTGCTTTCACCATGTTAACCATCCCTTACTTGCACCCGAGTCGTCAATAATACCTGCCTTCGTTGTTGGGCCTGTTCTAGGGTCTCCTGCGCCGCGCTCAGATGCGCTGCGCTTTGCCCCCCCAGCATTTGCGCCAATTCGGTGACTCGCGCTTTGCCTTCCAATGCCTGCACCTGGGTGGTGGTGCGTCCACCCTGCACCTGCTTGCGCACGCCGTAATGATGATCTCCGTAGGCGGCCAGCTGGGGCAGGTGGGTCACGCATAAGACCTGATGATGGCGCGCCAGCAACCAGAGTTTTTCGCCTACCACGCTACCCACCCGTCCTCCAATGCCCTGATCAATCTCATCGAAGATCAGGGTGGGGATAGCATCTGCCTGAGTCAGAACGCGTTTCAGTGCCAACATCAGCCGCGAGGTCTCGCCACCCGAAGCAATCTTGACCAGGGGCTTCAGTCCTTCGCCGGGGTTAGGGGCGATCAGAAACTCCACCTGGTCGAACCCACGCTCATCAATGTGCACGTTGCGGCCATCGTCGAGCGGCAGGCCATTGGGATCTTCCAAGAAGGTGATGGCGACTTCAAACCGTGCCCCGCTCATGCTCAGGTCAGCCAGTTCGGCCTCAACCGCCCGCGCCAGACCGGTAGCGGCTTCGCGCCGGCGCGCCGAAAGCGCCAGGCCGCGCTCACGCAGTTGTTGTAAGAGCACCTCGCGCTGAGCCTCTAATTCGGCAATTCGTTCGGTTGCGTGGGTAATGGTATCCAGATCCTGGCGGGCCTTTTCGGCATAGGCGAGGATGGCCTCAATGCTGCCACCGTATTTGCGCTTGAGGCGCTGGATAAGATCCAAACGTTCTTCGATTTTTTCCAAACGGCGTGGGTTATATTCGATTTGTTCCTGATAGCGGCGCAACTCACGCGCCAGGTCTTCGGCCATGGCGAGCAGGGTCTCGGCCTGCTCGCTCAGTCCGTGTTGGCTGGGGTCAAGGCGCGCGATGGTATGCAATACCTGAGCCACCTGCCCCAATACATCGGTTAACGGCGGAGTCTCGCCTTCCCCCTCATCCAGCAACAGCAAGGCTTGCCGTATCTGGGTGGCTAAGTGCTCGGCATTCGCCAGGCGATTGCGCTCCTGGCGCAGTTCGTCTTCTTCGCCGGGTTGCAGATTGGCGGCTTCGATTTCTCGAATTTGAAAGGTGAGCAGATCCACGCGCTGGGCGGCATCGCGCTCGGCCTCGCGCAGATTCTGGAGTTCGCGTTCCAGGTGTCGCCACTCGCGGTAGGTTTGGCGGTAGGCTTCCACCCAGGGCGCATTGCCGGCGTAGCGATCCAGCAGGTGCAGATGCTGGCGCACGTCCAACAGCGAGAGGTGTTCAGATTGGCCGTGAATGTCCACCAGTAACCGCCCAATCTCGCGCAACAAACCCAGGCTGACGCTGCGTCCATTAACGCGCGCCAAGCTGCGCCCACCTTGGCGCAGTTCACGCGCCAGCAGAACATGCTCACGATCCTCGTCGAGCAAGTTCTCGGCGTCCAGCATGGTTAACAGGGGTTCACGGACTGAGGGGGTGATCTCGAACACCGCTTCCACGATAGCGCGGTCGGCGCCACTGCGGATGAAGGTGACATCGGTTGGGCCACCCAGCACCATCATCAGCGCATCCAGCAGGATAGATTTACCTGCCCCGGTTTCACCGGTGAACACGGTCAACCCCGGCTCAAAATTCAATTCCAGGTGCTCAATGATGGCAAAATTCTCGATCCGCAGTTCGCGCAACATCCCGTGCCGCAGCCTAAATCTTTATTCCGGTCAGACGATAGAAAACGGTGCTTCCAACCAGAGCGATATAAGCACCTTGCCACAGCAATGGCCAGAGGGAAATCCCATTCCGACCCAAGAGAAGTCCGGCCACCTGGACCAGGATCAGCACGGCGCCGCCGATCACGGCAGCCAGGGTTGCGGCGCGGTAGAGCCAGCGTGAGCGCCGCCGCTGGGTGATCCAGCGCACTGCCTCGGCCACAATCACCCCCGCAACCGGCGCCACAAAGAGGGTGAGGAACCCTAGCAGGCTGGCAATCAGGCTGCCCAGAAAACTCAATACACCGGCAACCACCACGGCCAGGGGGTAATCAAACCATTGGGCGGTGTCAAAGACTTTCTGCTGGGATCGCACACAATCCTTGCAGCGGTAGCCGGTGGGGGTGAGCACGGCACATTCCGGGCAAATGGGGCGTTCACAGCGATTGCAACGCAACAGGGTTTCACGTTCAGGATGGTTGACGCAATAAAGTGGGCCGGGGGCGTTTGTGCTCATCATTCATTATCCATTGCAGCGGGGTTGAGTTCCATATAGGCATTAATGTTGCGATAGAAATAACCGCGATCTTGAAAGCGGATAAATTGAACCGTGTTGTGGTTGGCCTGCACCCGCACCACATCATCATTTTCCAGCGGAAGTGGCGGTTGCCCATCCACACTCATGACCGCTTGATGGCTGGATTGCACGGTCACGGTGACCACTGACTCGGGTGGCAGGATGACTGCACGGTCCATGGAGAGATGGGGGGCTACGGCCACGATGAGGATGCTACGCAGTTCCGGCGGCATGATCGGCCCACCCACAGCCAGGGCATATGCCGTGGAGCCGGTGGGAGTGGCGACGATCAACCCGTCGGCGATGTAGGTGCTTAACGGGTAGCCATCTACGGTGGCGGTCAGGCGCACCGGGCGGACAATCTGTCCCCGGCATACCACCACTTCGTTGAGCACGCTCCATTCACCCAGGACCTGCTCCCCGCGCAGGTGAGATGCCGTCAACATCATGCGTTCTTCCAACCAGTACTGGCCGCTCAAAAGCAGGGGCAAGCGGCGCGGCCACTCGTCCTGACGCACTTCCATCAAGAAGCCGAACCGCCCCAGATTGATCCCTAACACCGGGATGTGTAGCGGGGCACACACATGTCCCGCGCGCAACATGGTGCCATCGCCTCCCAACGCGATCAGCACATCGGCCTGTCCGGCTTGCAGATGCTGGCGCAGGCTCGGCAGCGGCGCACAGATCACCACCGCGTAACCCTGGCGCTCCAGAAATTGCTGCACGGCCTCAGCAACCAGCGGGGCTTCGGCCATGGTGGGATGATAACCAATCGCAAATCGCTGCGGGAGAGGGTGTGGGCTGGACATCTGTTTCTATTATACCAGCCTGACCTTTTTGGCCGGGTTTCAAAGGCGCTGGTCGCAATGGGCACGATAGCCACAGTGCGCGCAACGGGTAACCTCGTTGTGGGAACGCACGAGCGTGCGCGGGGTGGCATTTTGCATTTCAGTCAGCAGGTCGCGCAGGGTTTGCTCGGCCTGTGGCGTGTAATCAATGGCGAAAGTGCGATTGCGATAACGCAGCACACCGTAGGGTGGACGGTGGCCAGTATGACTTTCAATTAACAAGCAATAGGCCAAAACCTGGTAAATATGCCCTAGATGGGGTTGTAAAGGGGCTTCACGGGCTTTGACTTCAACCGGGATAAGCACATCCCCTTGTTGAACCACATAATCCGGCTTACCGCTCAAGCCGGTTTGGGGATCGAACAACACCCGCTCGGTGGGGCGCAGCGGGTGAAGATCGGTGTAAAGCAGGCGTCCGAGAGGGAGACCGGCGCGCTGCTGTTCACGCCGCCCTTGCCAGAGCAGGAACAACGCCACCAGGACTAGCAGGGAGACAAAAATCAGCCCAATGATCATTGAAGCCAATATAAAGTTACCAGGGCTACCAATAAGAGCATTGCAAACAACAACAGCCCCCAACCGGTCAGTTGAAGCAAGCGGGCGCGGAAAACACGCCGCCCGTGGGCCGCATGGAAGACCTCACCGGCCTGCATCTGGGTAAGGTTGGCCGATTCCACCCCCTGTAAACGATACCACCAGGCACGGTGACAGTAGAGGTAGGTAACCAGATCAGAGGCGCGAATCGGGCGCGGACTCATCGCTGGTTTCGGGCAACTGCTGGGCCAGACGATTGAGGGCCTGCTGTAGCCGCTCTTCGCGCAGGCTCAGGGTCAAATCGCCACGGGTGCGTTCGACGATACCGCGCACCAGGTCAGTCTGGCGACGCAGGTTGTTGGTTAACGCATCCGGGTAATCCAGGGTTACCAGCAGGTTGTAAATTTCGTCCATCCAGGTCAGCAGGCGTTCGGCCTCTCTGGAATAGCCTTGGCGCAGGATATCCAGACAGCGGCGACGTAGTTCACCCACCACTTCGGCTAAGCCGTTGAGGTAGATGGCATAATCCAGGTGCAGGGCTTCGGGGGTAGGAAGAGGACGATCCTCGATGATGGCACAGGTGAGGGTGGCCTCGGCGTATTCTTTCAACGCGTCCTGGGTGTAACCGGCGTAGAAAATCTGGGGGTAGGTCTGCGCCAGGTTTTGTAATTGTTCCGCCAGGGCGCGGGCCTGGGCCAGGAAGGCGTCGGCGTGATCGCTCTCACTGCGGTGAATGGCGCGGATGGCGTACGCCGAGGCGCGTGTCAGTTGGCGCGCCTGGGTGAGGGCGGCCTCGCGGGCCTGATTCAGCGCATCCAGTGCGGCGTGCACCTGGCGGGCAAAGGCTTCAAAATCGTCTAGCCTCATCTCAGCGGCCATTTAGAAAGGGATCTCATCCTCTCCCTCGATGGTTTCTTGGGGCTCGGCTTCGAGCATGGCCCCTTCAGCGGTCTCACCCCGGGCGCTGAGAAATTTCACCGTTTGAGCCCGCACCTCAAAGGAAGCGCCGGCTGTGCCATCACGGCGCTGGAAGATGCGCGGGCTACCCGTAGACGTATCGGGGATGAGGGTGCCCTCGACCAAGACGCGGCTACCTTGGCGCAGGTATTGGTTGCACGATTCGGCTTGTTTTCCCCATACCGTCACTCTGAACCAGATCGTCTCGTTTACCATTTGACCATCCGCACCGGTATAGCGGCGATTGGATGCCACCGAAAAACTGGTGACAGGTTGTCCATTAGGCGTAAAGCGCATTTCAGGATCGCGCCCCAAGTTGCCCACAATAATGATCTTATGATACATCCCTGGCCTCCTCTAGAGCCTCGCAGAAGATTCCTTACACGTCACAGAGCCGCCTTCGTGTTTTATTGCTCGATGAGATAAAGGATGTATTTATTATACTGCACGACCAGGGGTAAACCGAAAAAGCGAGGGCGCTTTATGCGCCCTCGCTCGTCTTCTCTTGTGGCGTCACCCGCCGCAGTTTGGGACTGCGCCGCTGCTTGATAAAGTAATCCAACGTCACTGCCAAGATGAACACCAAGCCTTTGATCACTTGCTGGTTGTATGAGGGTACCTCCAGCAGGTTAAGCCCGTTTGAAAGCACGCCGATGATGAATGCCCCGGCCAGGGTGCCCGGGATACTTCCAACGCCGCCGGCCAGACTGCTCCCACCCAATACCGCCGCTGCGATGGCATCCAGTTCCAGCCCTACCCCAATGTTGGGCTGGGCCGACCACAATCGCGCGGTGAGGATCAAGCCGCTCAGCGCGGCGGTGGCACCGCTAATAATGTACACACACAACTTGACCATACCCACGCTTACGCCTGCCAGGCGGGTGGTCTCTTCACCCCCACCAACGGCGTAGATGTGCAATCCCAGCGCTGTTTGCGAGAGCAGCAGATGAATCAACACCGCTACCACCAGCAGAACCCACACTGGCAGTGGTACCCCGAGCAGGCTATCACTACCCCAAAATGTAAAGGCGCGGTCCAACCCGGCAATTGGGCGTCCCTGAGTATAGACCAGAGTAAGTCCGCGCGCAATGGCCATGGTGGCCAAGGTGGCGACAAAAGGTGGAATGCGGCCCCACACAATCATCGCTCCATTAAGCAGGCCAATTCCCGCGCCCGCCAGCAGGCCGATCAGCAAACCCGGATAGGTCCCCAGTCCACCGCGCGTCGCGAGCCCTGCTGCTAGTGCCCCGCTCAGTGCGGCTACTGACCCCACCGAAAGATCAATTCCACCCGTTATGATGGTCAACGTCATTCCCATCGCGGCTAATGCCACCAGGGTAGATTGCAGCGCCACCGTGAGGAGGTTGTTTAGGGTCAAAAAATCCGGTGAAAGGATAGCGAATCCCACCCCAATCGCCACAAGGATCGCGTAGGTACTGTTACGGCGCAGGAACTCACCCAGGCCAGGGGCATGATTCAGTGGCTGGCTCATGCTGCTACCCTCCGTTCCAGTTGTCCGGTTGCTGCCTGCATGATCAAGTCTTGGGTGGCCTCCTCACGGCTGAATTCAGCCACGATGCGCCCCTCGTGCATGACCAAAATGCGATCACTGACGCCCAAAATTTCCGGCAATTCCGAGGAAATCATCAGAATTGCCATGCCTTGAGCGGCCAATTCGCTCATCAAGGCGTGAATCTCGGCCTTCGCGCCCACATCTACGCCACGAGTGGGCTCATCCAGAATCAGCACTTTCGGGTTGAGGGTCAACCAACGCGAAATGACCACTTTCTGCTGGTTGCCACCCGAAAGATTACGCACGCGCTGATTCAAACTGGGGGTACGCACGCGAAGGCGTTCGATGATGGTTTTTACCATCTGGTTGATGCGCCGATCATCAATAAAACCCAGCCGCGAGAGGCGTTCCAACAGACTGGCTCCAGCGTTAAAGCGCACGCTCTGCCCCAGGAATAGCCCCTGCGATTTGCGGTCCTCCGGCACCAACCCAATGCCCAGGCGAATAGCGTCGCGGGGGGAACGGATATCCACCTTCCGTCCATCTATCCAAATTTCACCGGCCTCAGCGCGGTCGGCCCCAAAGAGCAGGCGTGCCAAGTTCGTGCGCCCCGCTCCGACCAACCCGGCCAAGCCGACAATCTCACCCCGATACAGTTCCAGGCTGACCCCACGCACTTCGCGCCCGGCGTGCAGGTTCACCGCGCGCAAGACCGGCTCACCGCGCCGGGTGGGCACCTTGGGGAAAAACTCGGTCAGTTCGCGCCCAACCATCAAGCGCACTACGTCTGCCGGGGTGAAGTCGCGGGCCGGCCCAACCGCCACCAATTGCCCATCTCGCATCACGGCAATTCGGTCTGCCAGTTCAAAAACCTCTTCCAGACGATGGGAGATGTAGATCAAAGCCACACCTTGATCGCGTAGCGCTCGTACCAAGCGGAAGAGCGTCTCTGTCTCGCGCTCGGTGAGGGCGCTGGTCGGTTCATCCAGGGCAATCAGGCGCGCATTGTAAGAAAGGGCTTTGGCAATCTCCACCAGTTGCCGCTGGGCGATGCTTAAATCAGCCACCCGCGCCTGCACCGGCACATCAATCCCCAAGCGATCCAATTCGGCCTGAGCCTGATCGTAAAGGCGCTTCCAATCCACCCAAAAGCGCCAACGCCGCGGCTCACGCCCCAGGAAGATGTTCTGACCCACCGTCAGTTGGGGGATCAGCGCCAGTTCCTGGTGAATCATGGTGATGCCCAGTTCCAGCGCCTGGCGGGGTGAGGTGATGGAGACCGGTTGGCCTTCGAGGTAAATCTTGCCGGAATCCAGCGGCACCACGCCATTGATGATGTTCATCAGGGTGGATTTGCCGGCTCCGTTTTCCCCAACCAGGGCAAGGATCTCACCCCCATAGACGTCTAAACTGACATCATTGACCGCCTGGACACCGGGAAAGGCTTTTGAAACGTGTTCTAGTCGTAAGCGTGGGATGGTTTCGTTCATATCACCTCGGCGGGAATGTGGGGGGCGAGACAACTCGCCCCCCATCGCAATGCCCAGGGTTATTTAACGGTGTCCTTGGTGACCAGCGAGAGCGGGACGGGAATGTACGACTCGACCTTCTCGCCCTTGAGGTACTTGACGGCGGTTTCGACGGCGAGTTGGCCCATCAGGGCGGGTTGCTGGGCGACGGTGGCCGCCAGCTTGCCGTCCTTCACAGCCTGGACAGCATCGTCAATGGCATCGAAGCCGACGAAGACGATGCCGGTGCGGCCGGCGGCCTCAGCGGCCTGGATGGCGCCGAGCACCATCTCATCGTTGTGGGCGAAGACGCCGGCGATATCGGGCTGGGCCTGGAGGATATTCTCGAAGACCTTGAGGCCCTTATCGCGGTTGAAGTCGGCGGTCTGTTGGGCGACGATCTTGGCGTCCTTGCAGTTCTGGCTCATGTACTCGTTGAAGCCCTGGCCGCGGTCACGGGCGGCGGAGGTGCCGGCGATACCCTGGAGTTCGACCACGTTGCCCTTGCCGCCGATGGCCTTGCAGAGGAACTCTGCGGCCATGCGCCCGCCGGCGACGTTGTCGGAGGCGATGTGGCTGACGACCTGGCCGCCGTTGGCGCCGCGATCAACGGTGAAGACGGGGATACCGGCGGCGTTAGCCTTCTGGATGGCGGGGACAACGGCGTCGGAGTCGGTGGGGTTGATGAGGAGGGCGGAGACCTTCTTGTTGATGAGGTCTTCGATGCCGGCGGTCATCTTAGCCGAGTCGTCCTGGGCGTCCACGACGATGAGTTTGACGCCCGCAGCATCGGCAGCTTTCTGCGCACCATCGCGCAGGGTGACGAAGAAGGGGTTGTTGAGGGTCGAGAGCACCAACCCCAGCGTGATCTCACCGGCGGGCTTGGGCGGGGTCACACCCAGCGATTCGGCCGTCACCAGGTTGAGCGGGACGGGGACGTACGACTCGACCTTCTCGCCCTTGAGGTACTTGACGGCGGTTTCGACGGCGAGTTGGCCCATCAGGGCGGGTTGCTGGGCGACGGTGGCCGCCAGCTTGCCGTCCTTCACAGCCTGGACAGCATCGTCAATGGCATCGAAGCCGACGAAGACGATGCCGGTGCGGCCGGCGGCCTCAGCGGCCTGGATGGCGCCGAGCACCATCTCATCGTTGTGGGCGAAGACGCCGGCGATATCGGGCTGGGCCTGGAGGATATTCTCGAAGACCTTGAGGCCCTTATCGCGGTTGAAGTCGGCGGTCTGTTGGGCGACGATCTTGGCGTCCTTGCAGTTCTGGCTCATGTACTCGTTGAAGCCCTGGCCGCGGTCACGGGCGGCGGAGGTGCCGGCGATACCCTGGAGTTCGACCACGTTGCCCTTGCCGCCGATGGCCTTGCAGAGGAACTCTGCGGCCATGCGCCCGCCGGCGACGTTGTCGGAGGCGATGTGGCTGACGACCTGGCCGCCGTTGGCGCCGCGATCAACGGTGAAGACGGGGATACCGGCGGCGTTAGCCTTCTGGATGGCGGGGACAACGGCGTCGGAGTCGGTGGGGTTGATGAGGAGGGCGGAGACCTTCTTGTTGATGAGGTCTTCGATGCCGGCGGTCATCTTAGCCGAGTCGTCCTGGGCGTCCACGACGATGAGTTTGACGCCCGCAGCATCGGCAGCTTTCTGCGCACCATCGCGCAGGGTGACGAAGAAGGGGTTGTTGAGGGTCGAGAGCACCAACCCTAACGTGATTTCACCGCTAGGGGCGGCGGTTGGGGTCGCGGCGGGTTGGGCCGGCGCGCAGGCCGCCAGAACCATGGCCGCGAGGACCAACAGATGGAATAACCAGGTTACACGTTTCATCTTTCTCCTCCTTTTCTTACCAGGATTTAGATACGTTGATTAGACGACTAAACGTTAACTGAGCCGATCTCTGGATCACGATTTTTTTTCGCTTCCAACCTCCTTTCCAGGCCCGCTTAACGTGAGGGCGGGCTGAATGCTTTGTACAGCAAGAGTGCCAGGGCAATCACCACCCCCTTCACGACCTGCTCCCACAGCGGGGACACATTGAGCAGGTTGAGGCCATTGTTGAGGGTTTCGATCAACAACGCCCCCAACAGGGTTCCGCCCAAACCGCCTTCACCGCCGGCAAAACTGGTGCCACCGACAACCACGGCGGCGATGGCGTTGAATTCATATCCTTGGCCAATGATGGGTTGTGCGGAGTCCAGGCGCGCTACCAGTACTAGCCCGGCCAGTGCAGCACAGAACCCCGAGATCGCATAAACCAACACAGTGATGCGCTCGGTAGGTATGCCGGCCAGGCGCGCGGCGGTCGGATTATCCCCCAGCAGGTAGATATAGGCGCCGTAGCGGGTGCGGGTGAGGAAGATCCACCCCAGCAAGAAGACCAGTGCTGTCAGCACGATGGGCACGGGGATACCGCTCACCACACCGGTGCCAATCCAGCGGAAGGTCGCCGGTAGCCCGGTGATCGGTTGCCCCTGGGTGTACATCAGGGTCAATCCACGCGCCACGGTGAGCATGCCCAACGTGGCAATAAAGGGCGGGATGCGTGCCTTGGTAATCATCAACCCGTTAATGACGCCCAGCAGTGTGCCGATGCCCAGCGCCGCCAGCACCGCCAGCCCAACCGGCTGCCCTTGTTTCATGAGCGAGGCGCCGATGGTCACAGCCAGAGCCAGCACCGAACCCACCGAGAGGTCAATCCCTCCGGTGAGAATGACCAGGGTCATGCCCACGCTGACGATGCCATTGATGGTGGCCTGGCGCAGGATGTTGATGAGGTTTGAGGCGGTGAGAAAACGGTCCGAAAGCAGCGTCAGCGCCAGCATCAACAGCATGAATGAGAAGACCAGTCCGAAGCGCTGAATGAAGGCGCGGCGGTCAAAACGAAGCGCAGCCGGTTGAGTTACCGTCATCATTCACTCCATTCAACGGGGTTAAAAGACCACCCCAGCCACCAAGATGACGTTGGCGTAAGGGGTGAACTCACCCGTGCGCACTACGGCGCGGGCGCGGTGGCACAAATCTTTCAATTCCTCATGACTAACCTGTTCAAAGGGCACGCCGGTCAGCAGAGTTTGCAAATCCTGCATCACCTGAGGACTGACGCGCACGGTCTCGTTGGCGATGATGGCCCGTTCGACCTGCATCTCGCTGAGTACCGTGCGTACCGTCTCAATGAAACCGGGCACTCCACGAGTCAACGCCAGGTCAATTCGGTAGGTCTCGGCAGGAATGGGCAACCCGGCATCGGCGATGACGACCATATCGCCGTGTCCCAGGCTGGCAATGAGTTCGGAAAGGGCGGTATTAAGCAAGGGGGTCTTCTTCATGGCTGACCTCTCTCTTTCAGAAATTGGAGCAATTCATCGCGGCGGGGCATGGAGGGCTGGGCGCCGGGGCGGGTAACGGCAATGGCGCCGGCGGCATTGCCCCAGATGGCCGCCTCGCGCACGGATTTACCCTCGCTCAGCGCCAGGGCGAACGCGCCGGCAAAGGCATCGCCTGCCGCCACGGTATCCACAACGGTCACTTTATACGCCGGTAGATGTTCACGTTGGTCTCCAATGGCCAACAGTGCGCCTTCCTCACCCAGGGTGACCACCAGGTTGCGCGCACCCATGGCTTGCACCGACCGGATGGCGGCTTCGCGGTCGCTTTCACCTCCCGCCAGCAGGGATAATTCGGGTTGGTTGGGGAGCAGGTAATCCACCCGCGCCAGCAAATGGGGCGGCAGGGGGCGAGCCGGAGCGGGATTGAGCACGACCTGTAACCCATAGCGATGCGCCAGGTCGGTGGCGGCTTCCACGGCATCCAGGGGGCATTCCAGTTGCATCAGCAATACCTCGGCGCCCTTAAAAGCCGCCTCGGCGGCGTAAACATCCTGCGCCGAGACACGCCAGTTGGCCCCCGAGGCGACAACAATGGTGTTCTGACCTGCCGCATCCAGGGTAATCAGGGCGACACCGGTGGGGGCATCTGGATCGCGGCGGATGTAGGTGGTATCCACGCCGTCTTGGGCGACGGTGGCCAATAAAGCCTCTCCGAAGGCATCCTGCCCGACCCGCCCGATCATTCGCACCTTGCCCCCCAAGCGCGCCACGGCCACGGCTTGATTGGCCCCCTTGCCGCCGGGGAAGGTTTGAAAATCACTGCCGATGATGGTTTCACCGGGCTGGGGGTGGCGCGGCGCCCGCACCACCAGGTCCATGTTTAGACTACCTACGATGACAACCGTTCCACTCATAAGACCCTCCGTGTGGTTTCACGCTCGATCAGGGTGGTGGGGATAACCACGCGCCGCGCCGGCAGGTTGCGGTTGGCGATGCGTTCCAACAGCAAGTGCACCGCGGATTGTCCCAAGGCCACTTTGTCCTGGCGAATGGTGGTCAAGGGGGGAGAGGTGTAAGATGCCAGTTCAATATCATCAAAGCCGATGATGGCGACCGCATCCGGCACGGCCAGCCCCAGTTCGGCCAGGGCGCGCAAGGCGCCGATGGCCATCATGTCGTTGCAGGCAAAGATGGCAGTAGGAGGATGGGGAAGTGTGAAGAGTCGCCGGGTTGCCAGGTAACCTGAGCGGGGCGAGAAATCACCCCGCACGATCAAATCTTCCTCCACTTCCAACCCGGCTTCGCCGAGCGCCTGGCGGTAACCGATCACGCGCTGAGCGCTGGGGGTGAGGTGGGAAGGCCCGGTGATGCAACCGATGCGCCGATGCCCCAGGCGGATAAGATGACGCGTGGCGAGCAGGCCGCCTTGGAGATTGTCGGCAAGCACGGTATCCACGTCCAGATGGCTGAGTTGGCGGTCTACCACCACGACTGGGACCTCTTGTCGCATCAGATCTTCCAGTGACTGACTGCGGTCACCAGCGGCAACGAAGATCAATCCGTCCACCTGCTTGGTCGTCAGCACTTCCACATAGAGGCGCTCTTTATCCAGTTCGTTTTCGCTGTTGCCGAGGATGACGTTGTAACCCTCACGGAAGGCGGCATCCTCAATGGCGCGGGCGACCTCGGCAAAGAAGGGGTTGGCGCTATCGGGCAGGATCAGGCCAAGCGTGCGCGTTTCACCGCGGCGCAGAGAGCGGGCCAGGACGTTGGGGCGGTAGCCCAATTCCTCCATGGCTTGCAGCACGCGCTCGCGCGCTTCGGGTGAGACGAAGCGGGTGTTGTTGATGACATGGGAAACGGTGGTAGGGGAGACGCCGGCACGCGCGGCAACTTCGCGAATGGTGGGCATAGGACAGGGCTCCGCAAAGGATTGCGCAAAGGTTTGCGCAAACGATTGCAGTACTAATATAGCGATTTTAAAATCAAAAGTCAATAGGTAATTTTCACCCGCGTCTGGGTGTTATTCTATTTGCCCCTTTGGTTAGGTCCAACCCCCTGTATGCGCTAATCGGTTTTGAGGCGACCTTCCTTACCGCTGGGCTGCTGCAAGAAGAATTTGTTTGGTGTGGATAGGCCTTATGGGGGCTATTGGAGGGCCGAAGGGCAGTCAGTGCCAGCGTGATCCTGGGCGTGAAGGGGTGGCTGTGGCATCTTCCTCTGGTAGTCACCCCGGGCAAATTCATGACCGATGATCCCATGCTATTCCTGCTTCTGGCCGTAGAGATTGGCCTGCCCTCGATCCTGATGATCTGGGTTTATCTTCAAGCGTGCGGCAGGGTCCTAGCAACCATGCTTTTTCACGCTACCATGTATTGGTCTATATGGGTTTCTTGCTGTCTATAACAAAAATCCTGCCCATCCTAACTCTGATGATAGCCCGGTGGCGAAAATTAGCGGTTGGCGCGGGTCGGTACCGTCGGCGTCGGATACAATCAGATCCCATAACAACCGCATAGCCACGCCCTCACCCCCAATAAAATCACGCACCCATTCCGCTGGAATGAGCCGGCTGTGCACCTCTCCCTTTGGTAAATCTATGTACAACCTTTTTTGTTCCATACGCACGCCCTCCTTGAGAGAAGAATTTAATCTGCTTACTCATTGAAGATAAACAAAACCGAAATTTCTCAACGTCAGATGCGGCTGAATTTTGAATTGCGCCAGTTGGTGATAAACTTTAACATCAAATCGTAAGGGTTATTTCATTTCTGGCGTTCTCGGAGGTTAGGGTGTCCAATCCCCACGTTTCTCGCCCCCGTTTTCCCGAGGGTTATCTACACAATCCCACTCGCTGGTTGGCCTGGGCAGAAGTGGAAGCGCGACTGCAGGCTGCGCTTCACTACTGGCTGGTGACCGTCTCTTCCCAAGGACGGCCACATGCTGTGCCACTGTGGGGAGTGTGGGTGGGGGGCTGTTTCTACTTTGACGGCAGCCCGCAGACCCGTCATGCGCGTAACCTGCACGATAACCCGCAGGTCATCGTGCATCTGGAAAGCGGGGCCCAAGTGGTAATTGTGGAGGGTGAAGGCATGAGCGTGCCCCGCCCTGAGCCCCCTCTGGCCGCGGCGCTGGCGGCAGCCTATGGCAACAAGTATGCCACACTCGGTTATACGCCAGCGCCCACGCAGTGGGATGAAGGTGGACTGTACCGGGTTGTGCCGCGTAAAGTGCTGGCTTGGAATGATTTCACCCAGGATCCAACGCGTTTCATCTTTCCCTCAGGATAACCCAAATCGGGGAATATAATGGACACGCGTTTCTTCGAGGTCCTTCGCCTGATTCATTCCCGCCTGCGCCTTCTCCCTTATCCCTGGGTGCTTACCGGGAGTCTGGGCATGGCTCTACAGGGGATGCCGGTGGCGGTGCATGATGTTGACCTGCAAACCGACCGCATTGGCGCGTATGCCATTGCCGACCGCCTGGTGGAGTTCATCACCCAGCCGGTGCACGAGTGGGTTTCGGAACGCCTACGCTCTCACTTTGGTCGGTTGAAAATTGGCGGTATCCAGGTTGAGATTATGGGCGATATTCAGAAGTGGGTTGACGGCGCTTGGGAGCCGCCGGTGGATATCACCCGTTACCGCCATTGGGTGGACTATGAAGGATTGCGCCTTCCGGTCATGGATCTGGCATATGAGTATCAGGCCTATCTCAAATTGGGGCGGTGGGCCAAGGCGGCGCAGATTCGGGCCTGGTTGGAAGCACAAGGACGTCCCCTTGACCCGCCGTAAGAAGTTTGTTCTCACCGTTACGGGGCAGCCTTTTCCCTATTCATTTCTTTGACTGGTTCCGGCTCAGTGGCGAAGCCGGGATGTTCAAGCGCTGTATTTACGCCGCCGTTCTTCGCGTTCTCGCGCGGCCTGCTCAACGAGATCGTCCAGATCCAGAGTCTCAATCTCGGGATCAAAAGGCTGGCTGAGCGGCCCTTGTGCCCGCCGATAGGCCTGGCCTGCGGTGTCTCGTTGCAAATAGCCGGCGTCTATCAAGTAGCGGCGGAGGGTGACGTGGTCAATGGGCAGGTTTTGGCCAAAGCGCAGGCACCAGCGCTGCAGATGCTGGTTGATTTCACCCTCCGAGTAGGTGCGATCGGGGGCTAATCCCACGACCGCACTGATTAGGAGCACATGGTGATCCTGGGGTTTGCGCGGCCAATCCCGCGCGCTCAACACCAGGGCGGTAAACCGTTGCTTAAATTGGGAGATCGAAAGGGTTTCCATGGTTATTTTCCTTTGGCTTAAAAAGGGTGGGACACCGCCGGCGCCCACCCATCAGATAGGTCTCGGATTTCAGACTGACCCCGCGGTGCTAAATATGAATGGCGTGCCCCTCGGCAGCATGGGCAGCTTCCATGATCACCTCGCTCAGGGTGGGGTGCGCATGGACGTTGCGCGCGATTTCGGCGGGAGTCAGTTCCATGCGTTGCGCGAGGGTCAGTTCGGGTAGTAGTTCGGTGACCTCCGGGCCGATCATGTGGGCGCCCAGGATCTCCCCGTATTTGGCATCGGTGATGATCTTGACGAAGCCGCCCGATTCACCCAATCCCAGCGCTTTGCCATTAGCCTGGAAGGGGAAGCGCCCCACTTTGACCTCGTAGCCCTCAGCCCGCGCCTGGGCTTCGGTGAGGCCAAATGAGGCGACCTGCGGCTGGCAGTAGGTGGCGCGGGGCATCATACGATAATCCAAAGTAGTCGTCTCCGCCCCGGCGATGTTTTCGGCGCAAACGATACCCTGGGCGGATGCCACATGGGCCAGCATCAGTTTGCCGGTAACATCCCCAATCGCCCAAATGCCGGGGACGTTGGTCGCCATGCGCTCATCAATCACGATGAAGCCACGCTGATCCAGGTGCACGCCGAGTTCCTCCAGCCCTAAGCCCTTGGAGTTAGGGCGAAAGCCAATGGCGACCAGCGCCTGCTCGGCTTCCAGCACCTGGGTTTGTCCTTCGGCGGAGACGGTTACCCGCGCGCCGTTCGGCGTAGCCTCAACCGCTTCGACTTTATGGCCGGTCAGGCAGCGAATACCGCGCTTCTCAAAGGCTTTTTTCAGTTCGGCGCTGATCTCTTCGTCTTCCAGCGGCAACAGGCGTGGCAGCATCTCCACAATCGTGACCTGACTACCGTAGGCGCTCCAGATGGTGGCGAATTCCACCCCAATGGCACCGGCGCCGATGATGATTGCCGACGCTGGGCGCTTCTCTTGCAGGATGGCTTCGAGATAGGTCACCACCTTCTCGCCATCTACGGGCCAACCGGCAGGCACGGCCACGCTGGCGCCGGTGGCGATGACGATGTTCTTCGCCTTCAGGTCGGTGGTCTTACCGTCTTTATCGGTCACCCGTACGGTGTCGCGGGCAGTAAGTTGGGCGGTTCCCATGTAAACCGTAATGTTATTCTTCTTCATCAGGAAGGCCACACCGCGGGTGAGGCGGTCGGACACCTGGCGCGAGCGCTTGACCGCAACGCTGTAATCCAGTTGCAGGTTTTCAAATGCGAAGCCAAACTCTTTACCGCGTTCGCGCAGGGTGTGGGCGACCTCCGCGTTCTTAAGGAGGGCTTTGGAAGGGATGCAGCCCACATTCAGGCAGACCCCACCGAGCCATTGTTTATCCACAATCGCCGTCTTCAGCCCCAGTTGGGCGGCGCGAATCGCACACACATAACCGCCCGGGCCGGCGCCAAGAACCAGAACATCATAATCGCTCATAGCAACTCCCTCTTGTGCCTTGATGAGCCTCCCTGCGCGGTAAGGGGGCAGGGAAGCAAGACATTACCCTGGATATTATACCTGGAAGCCGCTCAGGCCTCGGGCCAGGTCTGTAAGGTTTGCACAATCTTGCTTAAAAAGGCATCTGCCACAGCACCATCCAGAATGCGGTGATCAAACGTGAGGGAGAGATAGACCATGGGGCGAATGGCAATGGCATCCTCGACCACCACTGGGCGCGGGGTGATCTTGCCCACACCCAGGATGGCGCACTGTGGGGGCAGGATAATGGGAGTCGCAAAGAGCGAGCCACCCACGCCGTGATTGGTGATTGTGAAAGTGCCACCTTGAAGATCTTCCGGCGTCAGGCGGCGCCCTCGTGCCCGTGTTGCCAGATCATTGATCGCCCGCGCCATGCCCAGCAGTGAAAGCCCCTCCGCCTGGCGAATGACGGGCACGACCAGCCCTTCTTCGCCCAGTGAGACGGCGATGCCTAAGTTGATCGTCTCATAGACACGGATACCTTCATCCGTCCATGAGGCGTTGAGCAAGGGGTAAGCCCGCAACGCAGCGACGGTGGCGAGGGCAAAGTAGGCGGTATAGGTCAGGTTGACGCCATCGCGGGCAAAGAGCGGTTTATGGGCGGTGTAGTGCGTCACAACGCGCTTGAGGTCGGCTTCCATCACGGTAGTCACATGGGGGATGGTGCGCGCGCTGTACGAAAGGCGCTCAGCAATTTTCTGACGCATGGGGGTTAGGGGAATGAGCCGCCCTTCCGCTGCTTTCGGCGATGGGGCAGGGGGTGCCGCCGGTGTTTCTTCGGTCGGACGGAAGAGATCGCCCTCACCGGGGGTTTCCCAGGCCGCAGGTGCTTCTGGCGTGGTGGTTGGGTGGGTTTCGAGATAGCGCAAGACGTCTTTTTTGGTGATCCTTCCCCCCTCGCCCGTGCCTTGAATTTGGCGCAAATCGAGGTTGTGCTCGCGTGCCAGGCGGGCAACCACGGGGGAGATGAAGCCGAGGTCGCGGTCGCGCCCCGGCGGTGGGGGCGGCGCAGCGGGGGTAGCCGGCGTTTCCGTGGGGGTGGGGCTGACGGTCGCCGCTTCCTCACCGCTGAGGGCTTCGCCGGCGGCGCCGATCCAGGCCAGCACAGTGCCGGCGCGTACGGTCTGCCCGGCGGGCACCACAATTTGCAGCACGATTCCGCCGGCCGGGCTGGGTATCTCCGAATCCACTTTATCGGTGCTGACTTCCAGCAGGGGTTCAAATTCGGCCACGGCTTCGCCGGGTTGTTTGAGCCAGCGTAAGACCGTACCTTCCACCACCGATTCACCTAACTGAGGCATGATTACAGGGGTTGCCATTGGAGTACCTCCCTAATACGCAGCCAGAGCGCGCAATGCCGCGGCGATTTTTTGCGCGTTGGGCATGAACCAGTCCTGCATAGGATGGCTGAAGGGCACGCCGGGCACATCCGGCCCGCACAGGCGGCGCACCGGGGCATCCAGCGCCTCAAACGCTTCTTCAGCGATGAGAGCGGCAATCTCGGCACCGTAGCCGCCGGTCACATTGTCTTCGTGAACAATAAGAACTTTGCCGGTCTTGCGTGCCGAATCCAAAATAGTAGTCCGATCCACCGGGGCCAGGGTGCGCAAATCCACCACTTCGACCTCGATGCCCTCGGCGGCGACCATCTCCGCTGCTTGCAGGGCGTAATAGTGCATCATCCCATAGGTGAAAAGGCTGATGTCGCGGCCGGGACGGGTGACGCGCGCCGGGCCAATGGGTACCGTGTAGTCTTCGGTGGGTACCTCGCCCCGCAAAAGGCGATAGCCTTTCTTGGGCTCCAGGAACAGCACGGGGTTAGGGTCGCGCACGGCCGCTTTGAGCAAGCCCTTGGCATCGTAAGGGTTCGAGGGGATCACCACTTTAAGCCCCGGCACGTGAGCAAAGAACGCTTCCACGCTTTGGGAGTGGTACAAACCGCCGCCGATCCCGCCTCCGTAGGGCGCGCGGATAACCAGCGGCACGCACCACTCGCCATTCGAACGGTAGCACATGCGGGCGGCCTCGTTCACGATTTGATTGAAGGCGGGGAAGATAAAATCGGCGAATTGGATTTCGCAGATGGGGCGCATACCATAGAGCGCCGCGCCGATACCCACCCCCACAATCGAAGCCTCCGCCAGGGGGGAGTCTATGACGCGTTCTGGGCCGTATTTATCATATAAGCCCAGGGTGGCGCGGAAAACCCCGCCCCGTTGGCCCACGTCCTCACCCACGATGAACACCCGCTCGTCGCGGGCCATCTCTTCATCCATGGCCTGTCGAATGGCTTCGACCAGAGTCATCTCAGGCATGAGACACCTCCGTGCAGAACACAGGACCGGCAGCCTCTTCGGGCGCGGGGTAAGGGGCCTGGGTGGCTTCGTTGACAGCGGTGTCCACCAGTGCCTTGATCTCGGCTTCCATGGCTTGCAAACGTTCAGCGCTGAGCCAACCCTGCGCTTCCAGGTGCTGGCGCATGCGGAGCAGGGGGTCACGGCGCTTGTGCGCTTCGACCTCTTCGCGTGAGCGATAGGAACGGTCGTCGTCGTCCGAGGAGTGAGGTGTCAGACGGTACATGCGGGCTTCAATCAACGTGGGGCCTTCGCCGCGGCGCGCTTTTTCTACGGCCCGGGCGACGGCGTCATACACAGCCAGCGCATCCGTACCATCCACGGCGATCCCTTCCAATCCCAGGCCGCAGGCTTTGGCCGCCGCTCCCTCTACGGCCATTTGCTTCTCGACCGGTTCGGAGATGGCGTAACGATTGTTTTCGACCATAAAGATCACCGGTAAGCGATGAATGGCCGCCCAGTTAACGGCTTCATACCACTCGCCTTGCGAGGTCGCGCCTTCGCCGATGGTGGTGAGCACCACCTTGTCCTCGCGGCGCATTTTGATCGCCAGGGCGATTCCTACCGCGTGCGGGGTCTGCGTGGCGACCGGTGCCGAATGACTGACGACGTTGGCACGGCGCAGGCTCCAGTGGCTGGGCATTTGCCGCCCGCCCGAACTGGGTTCTTCGCGTTTTCCCATTAAGCTGAGCATGAACTCGCGCGGGGTGTAACCCAGATAGAGCATCAATGCCAGGTCACGGTAGTAGGGCACCACCCAATCTTCGCCCTTACGCAGGGCAAATGCTGCGCCAATCTGGGCGGCCTCCTGCCCAATCCCGGAGATGTGAAAGGCGATTTTGCCCTGACGATGCAGTACCCACGCCCGTTCGTCCAGGCGGCGTGCCAACAGCATGTACCAGAACATGTCCATCTGCTGTGGTTCCGATAGGGTCATGGTAAAGGGCCTCCTTTAATCTGGGAAACCTGTAACAATTGGATTAACATCCTGCAAATAGTGTACTTTACAACCGGGTGCAGGGCAATAAGAGCGTTCCCCTAGCCTAAAACCCCATCGCTGCTCCAAAGTAACGGGCAAATCCGTAATAAAGCGGTTGGGGCCAGGTTAAGATACAATCATAGCAACGTAGTATCCTCAAGTTTTTTCCAACCCTATACCTCGGCTTCAGGGAGACCCTTATGCTATTAAAACGCACCTGGATCGGCGTGAGCCTGCTCGGATTCATTGGCGCCCTGGCGTGGGCAGTGGAAAACCAGTTTTTCAACACCTTTGTCTATGATACGATCACCCCTGATCCTCGTCCGATTTCCTGGATGGTGGCTGCCAGTGCCATCACCGCTACTCTGACCAGCATTTTGATGGGTGCGCTGAGCGACCGTACCCGTACCCATTGGGGCCGGCGGCGTCCTTTTATCCTGGTGGGTTATTTGCTGTGGGGTGTGGCAACTGCGGCTTTCCCTTCCGCAGCGTTGTTTCATCCGATCGGCCTGGCGGTGGGTATGGCCATCCTTTTCGACTGTGTGATGACCTTCTTCGGTTCCACGGCCAACGATGCCGCGCTCAACGCCTATGTGACTGACGTGACCACGCCCAGCAACCGCGGGCGCCTGGTCAGCGTGCTGTATATCGCTTCGGCTGTGGCAAACCTGATCATCTACGCCGGCGCGGGAATGATCATCGAGCGTTGGGGATATTTCCCGCTTTTCTACCTCATCGGCGGTGGCGTGATCCTGCTCGGACTTATCGGCGGGCTGCTGATCCAGGAGCCACCTCTTCCCTCTGCGCCTGTGGGCAGTTACTGGGGGCAAATTGCCGATACCTTCCGCTGGCAGAGCCTGCGTCAGCACCGGGATTTTTTCCTGCTTTTGTTGGCTATGGGATTATGGGGGGTGGCGCAACAAATTTTCTTCCCCTACCTGCTCATTTATCTCAACCATTATCTGGATTTACCCCCCAGCACCGCTACATTGCTCGTCTTTATCGCCATCTTGTTCGGTAGCATTCTCAGCGCTTACCCGCTGGGGTTGCTCACGGACCGTTGGGGCCGCAAGCGCATGGCAGCGCTGGCCGTCCTGTTCGAGATCATCGGCCTGAGTGCGTTTTCTCTGGCACGATCAGAAGCCACCCTGGCATTGACCGGTATCCTCTGGCTTGGTGCCGGCACGGCCTGGGGCATTGCCACCAATGCCTGGAGCAAAGACCTCTTCCCGGAGGATAAGCGCGGTCAATTCGCCGGTTATGTCATCCTCTTTACCGTGGCTTTTACCATGATCCCTGGGCCGCTGGTGGGGGGATGGTTGGCAACGCACTACGGCATCCCAACCGTGCTGAACGGCAAGCCGGGCTTCATCCCCACACCGTTGATCTTCCAGGCCGCTGCCGCTGCGACCATCTTGGCTGCCTTGCCCCTGGTGGGGGTGCGCGTTCAGCCCCGCCAAAACACGCCCAACCAGACCTAGGGCAGGCTCCGTAAGTCGTCATACGGTTCTCGGGGAGCCAACCCCTTTGGGTTAAAGGGGCTATCCTGGATTGGCTCTTGATTGTTTTCAAAATTGATAATATAATCATTTTTGTTATCAAAGGAGGCGTTATGAATCCATCCTTCGATCGTCGGCGGGTCTTTATTTTCATCCTCTTTGCCTTTGGGTTGGCCTGGGCCGTGGGTGGTGTGGTGGCCTTGACCGGTGGTCTGGTCCATAGTCCATCGCTACCCGGTGGGCTTAATCTGGCCGTGGTGCTCATCGCCACCGGTTACATGTGGGCCCCGGCACTGGCGCACGTCCTCACGCGCCTGGTGACCCGTGAGGGTTGGCACGACCTGTGGCTGCGGCCTCGTTTTCGGACCGCTTGGCGCACCTGGTTGATTGCCTGGTTTACTCCCCTTTTGGCAACACTGGTCGGGGCCGCCGTTTTCTTCGCGCTCTTTCCCCAGTACTTTGACCCGGATCTGCTTCAACTCCGGGCTGCCTTGGCGAATAGCGGTCCTCTGGCGACGCTTAATCCCTGGCTCTTGGTTGGCCTGATGATTGTGCAAGCCATGCTGGTCGCCACGGTTATAAATAGCCTCTTCACGTTTGGCGAGGAATTTGGTTGGCGGGCCTACCTGTTGCAAAAACTCTTGCCCTTGGGTCCTCGCCGTGCCGCTTTGCTCAGTGGCATCATCTGGGGAGTGTGGCATGCACCGGTGATCGCCATGGGGCACAACTACGGCCTGGATTATCCCGGTTTTCCCTGGCTGGGAATCCTCGCCATGACCTGGGCGTGCGTGTTGCTGGGGGTTTTCTTCGCCTGGATTACCCTGCGCGGGCGGAGCGTCTGGCCGGCGGTGATCGCCCATGCCGTGATCAACGGCATCAGTGGAGTGGCCCTGCTGGCGGTGCGGGGACAGCCCAACCCGGTGTTGGGACCTCTTCCGGTGGCGCTGATCGGCTCCGCTGGGTGGTTGCTTATTGCAGTTTATCTTTTCTTCTTTGTGCGTTGGCCGGACGATGGCGTGGCGTAACCGTCTCGAACTGGTGTTGCATCCGGTGCGCCTGCGCTTGATCCTGGAATTGGTCAAAGGTGAGCGCACGGTGGACGACCTGCAGGCTGCCATTCCCGAGGTCTCGCGTCCCACCCTCTACCGCCATTTGAGACGCCTGGAGGAGGGCGGCCTGGTGCGAGTGGTAGGGCAGCGCGCCGTACGGGGCACGGTGGAAAAATCGTACACCCTGGCGACCGAACAGTTGATTCTGGATCAAGCCACTATGGCTCATCTGAGTCGCGAGGAACACCTCGAGTTCTTTGTGACCTTTTTGAGCAGCCTGCTCGGGGATTATGCCCGTTACTTGGCAGCTCACCCTGCCCCGGATTTGCAAGCCGATGGGGTGGGATTTCATCAACACGTGTTCTTCTTGAATGAGGCGGAGTTTCAGGCCTTCGTGCGGGCGCTCAATCATGCCTTGCTTCCCTTTGCCCAAAACCAGGCTGCGCCTGGTCGTATTCCGCGCCTGTTTGCGACGATCTTGATGCCTTTGGAGATCACTTCTAATTCTGAGATGACGTTGGGAGGAGAAAAGAACCCTCATGAGGATCATCACCGAGAACCTGACCAAAATCTTTAACACCCGCCGTAATCAACCTCCCATTGTGGCGGTGGAGGACCTGAACCTGGATATTCATCCCGGTGAAGTATTTGGTTTACTGGGTCCAAACGGCGCGGGTAAAACCACCACCGTGCGCATGCTGACCACCCTTATCGCGCCTACCGCAGGACAGGCCTTTGTTGGACCCTGGAAGGTGGGACGGGATGACCGCCAAATTCGCCAATCGGTGGGGCTGCTGACCGAGGCGCCGGGCATGTACGAAGCCCTCTCGGCTGAAAAGAATTTGACCATCTACGCCCGCCTTTACAACGTCCGCGATGTTAAGGGCCAGGTTGAGAAATATCTGCGCATGTTGGGACTGTGGGAGCGCCGCGCTGATCCGGTGGGGAGTTTTTCCAAGGGTATGCGCCAAAAACTGGCGATCGCTCGCGCACTCCTGCACGAACCGCAGGTGCTCTTCCTGGATGAGCCGACCAGCGGGCTGGATCCTGAGGCGGCGAAACTGGTGCGCGATTTCATCGAGGAATTGGAGTCGGAAGGACGGACCATTGTCCTCTGTACCCACAACCTGGATGAGGCGGAACGGTTGTGCCATCGGGTGGTCATCTTCAAGACGCGCCTGATCGCCGTAGATACCCCTGAAAACCTGCGTAAGCGTTTGTTTGGGCGAAAAGTGGTTTTTCATCTGCGCCAGGTGCAGCCGCAGTGGGTGGAGTTGCTACGTTCTTTCCCCTTCGTGGAAGAGGTGAGCACCTTGGAGAACCGCATCATCGTAGGGTTGCCGAACCCCGAAGAACAGAACCCTGTGCTGGTACGGCGCCTGGTGGAAGCGGGGGCAGAGATTCAATTTGTGGGTGAGTTACGTCACACGCTGGAAGACGTTTACCTGCGCACGTTGCAAGGTTTGGGAGAGTAGCCATGCATCACCTGCTCACAATCATTGATAAAGAATGGGCGGAAGTTTTTAAGAATAAAATCGTCTTTTTTACCCTGGTGTTCATGCCACTGTTGTTTACGGCCCTCCCCCTGGTCAGTTTGCATTTTATGACCGGGGCAATGCCCGAAGGGGCCGATGCCGCCGATGTGCCAGAAGCGTTTCTGCTGGCCTGTGGTACCCTCTCGGCGCGGGATTGTTTACAAATCTATGTGATTGACCAGTTTATGCTGCTGTACATGATGATGCCGCTGATCATCCCGATCACCATCGCGGCGTACAGCGTGGTGGGCGAGAAAACCACCCGCAGCCTGGAGCCCTTGTTGGCAACGCCGATTACCACGGAGACGTTGCTGGCCGGGAAGGCCCTGGCGGCAGTGATCCCGGCCCTCGCGGCTACCTGGGTATGTTTCGGTATCTTTTTGTTGGCGCTGCCGCTGGTGGGGGCGGGTGAGGCAGCACGCGCCCATGCGCTGGGCCCGACCTGGTTGTTGGGCATTTTTGTCGCTGCGCCGCTGATGGCCGTGGCGGCAGTGAATTTTGCGTTGATGGTCTCATCGCGCGTTAACGACCCCCGCGTGGCCGAGCAACTGGCGGCGGTATTAATCGTGCCCTTGCTGGCGCTCTTCTTCGCCCAGATTATCGGCTTTATCATCCTCAGCCCGTCGCTGATGCTGATCATGATCGCTGTTCTGCTTGTGCTGGATGTCGCTCTGATCTATCTGGGAGCGCGGTTGTTCCAGCGCGAGACAATCCTAACCCGTTGGCGCTAAGCCGGGAGGTTACCCATGAGGCCGGTTTGGACGTTGCGTAAATGGTACGTGCTTTTTAGCCTGCTGGTTGCGCTGGGCATCATGGCAGCTACGGCGACCCCACCGGTGATGTCTTATCGTTTGGGGCTACGACGTAACTTTGGTTATGGTGGGGGCAGCCCATGGCTTTCTCAAAGTCGCGAATCTCCCGAAACCAGCAAGGCGAAAGCCTGGTCAAGGTGTCCATCAAACCATCTGCGAGCCTGGGCAGCGTTGTGAAAACCGGCTCGCTTGATCAACGCCAGGACAAGGTTGTGGATGGTCGCCAGAATTCGACCTGCAGCGCCTTTGGTCATGCGGGTGGCGTCTTCGCGAAAGGTCACATCTCGCCGATAATGCAAGCCGGTTTCAATCTGCCAATGCTTCCGTCTGACTTGCAGCAGCCGCTTGGGCAAGGCTTTTTCTCGCGACAGGCTGGTGATGCCGTACTCCACCTCCCGGCTGGTCTTGATCGCTTTCCCCTGGCGTATCCAGGTAAAATGGCGCTCCATCCGATAGACTTGCTTCAGACCGGGCCAATCGAGATAGTCATTGAGCATGGTGCTGGTTTGTATCTGCCGTTTCTCAATGCGTCCATGTCCCTTGTTGACGGTTTCCGCCTGCAGAAAGTCGGTGGTGGTCCGCCCAAAGCCTGGTTTGGGCTTGTCCGGGGCAAACAAGCGCTCAATATCCCGATACAAGCGCTCCTGGTTTTCCTTCACCACCCACAGATAGTCTCCGCCGCGGGCAACAATCTGGGCCGAAAGCGCTCGTTGGGCATGCATGGCATCGCCCGTGATAATTTTCCCTGCGATTGCCACTTGTTCCAAAGCCCGCGGAGCCGCTACGATCTCGTTTTCCTTCCGATCCACGGCGATTTGAGCCATCACGCACTGTTCATCAACATCGTACACGCTCAACACCTGATCGGCTAGCTCTTCAGCGGCGAGCCGCGTGCCGCGCAAGGTCTTGCCATCCATCGCCAGCTGCTCTCCACCCTTGACCGCTTGCCGTTGATAGTCGCGCATCAGCCGGTCGAATTCGGCTTCGTCCAAAATGTTCTGGAACACCCGACGAATGGTGTTGTGGTGCGGCATCCGGGTTCGTTTCAATTTCAAGTGTCTGGCCAATGCTTCCGCGTGATTGCTTGCCCAATCGGCTATCTCAACCGGCGTGTCCTTCCCACTCAATTTCCCCAAAAAGATGAGCGCCAACAGGGTCGTTAGATGATAACGCTTGCCGCGCGCCTTGCGCGGGTCGCTAATCCTTTGAAAATAGGCATACAAACTGCTTGCATCGTAGATGACGCCGTTTTCGTTGATCTCCTGCCAGGGCCGAAGTGTGCTATACTCCATGTCGTCCTCCTCGGTGTTGGGGTTGTTTGCGCTCCCAATTTTACCGAAGAGGACCCTTTTTATTTATTTGTCAAGGAACTTTGAGAATGCCATCGGGGGCAGCCAGATTCGTGGCGATTTCACGTTAAGCCTGGTGCCGGAAAGCGGGGTCAGCCAGGTCACATTCTTGATGGACGGTCAGCCTATGGCCACCGTCAACACGCCGCCGTTTCGGTTTCGCTTTAACACCGGCGATTATCCCCTGGGGTGGCACGAACTGAGTGCCGAGGTTGTGACCGCCGATGGACAGGTGTTTTATACCCCCGCGCGGCGCATCGAATTTGTCAGCGCTGAGGTCGAGCGTCAGGCTATGGTGCGCATACTGGTGCCCCTGCTGGGGGGTGTGCTGGGGTTGATGGCACTGGGGATGGGTTTACAATTCCTCCTCTTGGGCCGCAAGTCGAGCCAACCTTTGCCCCTAGGTGCGCCGCGAAAGTATGGCCTGGTTGGCGGTGCCATTTGCCCGCGCTGCAAGCGGGCGACCCCCTTGCACCTGTGGTCAATCACACTTGGGGTGGGCCGCCTGGACCGCTGTGAGGCGTGTGGGCGGTGGAGTGTAATGCGCCGCGCCACGCCGGCGGAGTTGGCGGCGGCTGAGCAGGCCGAACGCCAGCAAGCCGCGCCCTCCGCGCCGGGGGTTGTTTCACCTCAGAGCGAAGAGGAACGCCTGCGCGAGTTGCTCGATCGGTCGCGTTTTTTGGATTGAGCGCTGCTGAGGTTACTTTTCAGCAGGTTTCTCACTTTCTAGGATCTCGCGCGCAGCGGCTTGTAGACGTTCCTCGGCCGGAGTGCGCGGGCGAAAAACCTGCGCCAGCCACTTCAGCCAGCCGGCATCCACCTCACCCAGACGTTTGCCCTTGTAGCGCCCGAAGGGAATCACTTCCTCTTGAGGGGGTAGTGCTGCGCTTGCCGGGGTCTCTGCGACCTCCGCGGGGATGGCTTCGGGCAGGACTTCAGGGGCGGTCAGTTCATCGGGATGGCGGGCCCAATCTGGCAATTCGGGGGCGCTAATGATCGCGTGCCGTTTCTCATCGTAGTCGCACCACACTTGAGGCAGGCGATAGAGGTAGCGCCCGAGGCCGAAATCGGAGCAGACCCGCTTAAATCCCTGGGCGTAGGCCGTGGTGAAGGCGTTCTCATCGTCCAGGGAGGCCTCACCCACGTTGACCCGGGTGATGCCGGCAATGGTCAGGGAGACAATAGCCGCCACCTTCTTCTCGGTCATCACGAACTGCACCGAGGAGGTCCATTGGGGGAAGACCTTATCCAGGCGGTCTTCATAATCGCGCATATCCACGTAGGCGGCGGCCAGGGCCCGCTTCTTATCCGCGCTCAGGGCTTGCGGTTTCCATTCAATTGAGGCGCTATGAAATGGTACCGCTAATTCATTCAGAATCTGTTCAAAGGTTTTGGGCATTGTGACCTCCATCTCCTATGTTCTTCGAGGTCGGTTGTTGGTTGTTTTCCTTATTAAACTATCATAGCATAGAATGTGGCGTTAGGATGAATAAAAAGGGTGAATGATCCATCCCGCGGTACAGAGAGCAAATTTAATGTGGATTAAAGCAGAAAACCCCTCGGGATGAGGGGTAGTGTGGAGTTGCCTTTTAGCAGTTAGGGGTTTTGTTCGAAAGGATCGTAAAGCGGGTTAGTGCCCGCCCACACGCAGGTCATATGATCCCAGAAGTTGCATTCCAGGCCACGCGAGCAGCGCTTGGAGATCAACCGTGGGGGCTGATCCGGCAACACCTCAGAGGGGTAGGCCATCTGGGCTTCCAGGGCTACCTCGCAACCGGCCCGCTCACAAAACCGCACCTTTAAAACTTCCCATCGCCGTTCCGCCATCGCTGCCTCCCAACAGATTTTGCCTATAAGTAACCGTTACCTTTATTCAGATTATACTATGGGCGCGAAGCGTCAAGGGATTTTTTTCCGCCTTTTTGGTCTTGGCTCAAACCGCCACCGCTCACCCAGCGTGGCAAAGTCACGAAACCCCAGGAAGAGAATGGGGCGCTCCTTGGCCTCCGCTTCCCCTTCGGCATGAATCACATCTCCTGTAAACACAACGTGATCCCCATCCAATGGCAATTCATGCACCCGAAGTTCGAAGACGGCAAGGGAACGCTCGGGCAGTTTTGTGGTTGCCAGGTGGCGTGCGGGGCGAAGTGAAATACCCAATTGTTGGGATTTGGAAACTTGGCGACCACTCAAGTATCCAGCCTGAACTATCCAGGCACGTTCTTCCCACGCCAGGAAGCATAACGCCGCTTCGCCCTTCTCACGTAAAAGGGCAAGTGTGTAATTATTCTTATCTACGGCAAAAAGAAAGCGGAACGGGGTTTTTGAGATGGGCGTCCACCAGGCGATGGGTATAAAATTCTCGCCCACTGCCAGTAGGGCTAGATGCATGGGATAGAACCATGAGGTGTATTGCATAATTTTATTTTCTCAATTTACTGGATATGAAGTACAGGATGTATAACCTTTTCCAAAACCTAGTAACGGTGCCCGGGTTTCGGGATACATGTCATTCCTTCGTCAGACATCTGACATCTACTGCTTGAAATACCGGGTAAAGTTTTCTATAATACCCTTTAGAAAAGGGGGGAAGAGCGAGCACATCTTCATACCCATCCTCAACCCCGGAGGAGGTGGTGCGACGCCAACAATAATTCAACCAGTCCCTATCCTAGCCTTTTCTAACTCCATGATTTCTCTTTCCTTTGTTCATTGCCCTCTCATTGTTCCCAACCTGGTTCATTCTTTCGTGACCTGAACAAATCCACACTTTTCAGGAGGTGTTCCATGGCTACGGCTTCCCCCAAGGACTTAACGGCTGAACAAATCTGGACCGTTCAGCCCGGTGAACGCCGTTCGGTGGGCGTTATTCATATTGTCATTTTGGCCTTGCTGATCGGCATTGGTTTCGTCGTCGGCGCCTTTGGTAGTATTTCTTTCCCTCTTGGCTTTGGGGTTAATTTCTTCTGGACCGGCATCGCCGTGCAGCAAGTCGGTGGTATCTGGTTTGGCGGTTGGGGTGTGCTGGCCGGTGCGATTTTCCCCTTCTTCTCTAATGCGATTGCTGGCACGCCGTTTTACGTCTCACTGGGTTATGTGCCGGCCAATGCAGTACAGGCATTCCTCCCGGCTTGGGCGTTCCGTCGCTTCAAGGCCGACCCGCGCTTGAAGAGCGGCCGTGATTACCTCATCCTCTTCCTTTCAATGCTGGTCGCGAACGCTTTCGGTGCGCTGTGGTCGCCGTTGGTGGTGCTGCGCGGTTTTGGGTTGCTGACCACTGAATCGGTGCCCCTGTTCGTGTGGGGGTGGTTCGGCGGCAACATGGTTGCGGGCATCGTCTTCAACTTCATCCTGCTTAAGGCGCTTTCGGGCGTGGTCATTCGCACCCCGGCGTTCGTGAAGCGGTGGTGGGCTTAGTCGGTTGCCGTTTGCGGCAGACACGGGATGGGGCAGGGGATGCCCCATCCCGTCTATTGAGACGCATTCATGTCGAAAGGCGAGAAGGCTTATGAATAAAACCATGCTGGGCTATGTGCCCAAAGAGTCACCGATTTACGCCGTACATCCCTTCGTCAAGTTATATTTCTTGCTCATCGTCAGTCTTTTTCCCATGTTTGTAGCGGCGCCAGAATGGAATTTTTTCCTTTTGGTCTTCATTCTGGCGCTTATGGTGATCAGCCGTGTGGATATTCGGATTGTGCGCATTTATATCCCGGTGGCGATTTCAATGGGGAGCATCATTTTAATTTCCTACACCATCCTGGGGGGACGCCATCCGGAGTTTCAGGTCATCTTTAACCTGTTTGGCCTGCCGATTTATTGGGAACGGGTGCGGGATGCGCTGGTCGTGTATTTCCGCATTTTGCCCATGATTGCTACGATGGTATTCTTTCTCAGCACGTCGCGCGAGCGCGACATCATCGTCGCCATGCGCACCATCCGCTTGCCCTTCGTGGTGACTTACGTTTTTGCTATGGCCTTGCGCGCGGCCGGCATGGTGTTAGAAGATTTCCAAATCGTCCGCCAAGCCGAGCAGGCCCGCGGGTTTGATACTACCGGTAAGCCACTTACTTATAAAATTCGTAAGTACATCATGTATATGATCCCCTTATTTGCACTCTCGTTGCGCCGTTCCGAGGAATTCACCAACGCGCTGGTAGCGCGGGGTTATGCCTTCACCGGCGAGGCGAGTCGTGTCAAGCGCGCTGATTATATTTTGACCCATTATTCCTTCAAGCCCCACGATGTGATCTTTACTGCCCTTATTACCCTGGCATTCGTGGCGCTTTTGGTGGCGCGCTACGGGTTTAACTACTTTGGCTTGGATGATTCCTGGTTTATCCAGTGGTTGCATGCTGTCTTGTCCTGAAGGAGGCTATGGTGTCGGCGATTATCGAAATCCGTGATTACACTTGGCAGTATCTGAATACCGAAAAGCCCGCTCTGGATGCGATCAGCCTGGATATTTATGAGGGGGAGTTTGTGGGAATTATCGGCCCGAATGGGGCGGGAAAAACCACCCTGGCGCTTTCTATGGATGGCTTAATCCCCGGTCAATACCACGGGGTTAAACAGGGCACGGTCAAGGTGATGGGTAAAGAGGTAGAGGATTACCCGCGTGGCCAGTTGCAGCGTCAGGTGGGGGTGGTGTTTTCCGATCCCGAAGCCCAATTTACCGCCATGACAGTTGAAGACGAACTGGTATTCGGGTTGGAAAACCTCGGCTTAAGCATTCCCGAGATTCGCGAACGCTTGGAGTGGGTGACCGAACTGACAGCACTCAAACCTCTCCTCCCCAAACCTCCTTATGAAATTTCCGGAGGGCAGAAACAGCGTGTAGCCCTGGCAGCCGTGCTTGCAATGATGCCCAAGGTGATGGTGTTGGATGAGCCTACCTCCATGCTCGACCCGATCAGTCGCAAGCGCATCTTTGAGGTTCTGGGGCGGTTAAAACAAGAACAGCACAATACAGTTATCGTCATCGAACACAGTCTGGAGAACCTGATCCCGCTCGCCGATCGCATGATCCTGCTTTCGGAAGGCAAAGTCGCTTTACAAGCACCGACGCGCGAATTTTTCCAGGAAATTGCCTTCTTGCTGGAGAAGGGGATCTACCCACCGGAGGCGATGCAGTTCTTTTACCGTTTGGTCCAAAGAGGATGGTATAACGGCGACCTCCCGATTACCCTGGATGAGGCCGCGACTAAGTTGGAGGCGATTTTGATGCCTCATCATTCCACGCGTTGATCAAAAGGTGACCATGAACGCACCACAACCCTATATTCGCGTTATTAATCTCACTTATGACTATCCGGATGGCACGCGTGCTCTCACCGATGTGAATCTCGACATCTATGAGGGTGAGTTTATCGCGCTCATCGGGCAAAATGGATCCGGAAAAACCACCCTTTCAAAGTGCCTGAACGGTTTGCTCAAACCCACCCGGGGTGATGTGATTGTGGACGGGTTAAACTCTAAAACCACCCCCATCGTGCAAATGGTCAAACGGGTGGGTTATGTGTTCCAAAACCCGGATCATCAACTCTTTAATAGCACCTGCTGGGATGAGATTGCTTACGGGCCGCGTAACATCCTTTTACCCGAGGCTGAGGTCAAAGAACGGGTTATTGAAGCCGCACGGGTGGTTGGCCTGGCAGAGGCCTACTTTGATTCGCATCCTTTCTTCCTTTCCAAGGGACTGCGCCAGCGGGTGGCAATCGCCTCCATTTTGGCACTGCGCCCCAAGGTGATCATTGTAGATGAGCCCACCACCGGCCAGGATTCACGCCAATCTTTCGAGATTATGGATTTTCTTAAAGACCTTAACGAGAATCACGGTCACACCATTATCATCATCACGCATGATATGCCCATCGTCGCGCACTATGCCCGCCGTGTGGTGGTGATGGGGCTGGGGCAGGTGTTGGCCGATGGGCCAACCGCCGAGGTGTTCAAACAGGCCGAGGTGCTTGCCAGGACGCATTTGGAGCCGCCGCAGATCACTCAACTGGCCCAGCGCTGCCAACATCTGGGATTCGACCCGGGCACCTTGACGGTTGAGCAGATGTTGGCACAGTTTCAACGATTAAGTAAGGCCTGAGCCGTATTGATCAAGTAGTGATGGTTTACCCGAGAGGGCACTAGAACTTTTGTGCCCTCTCGTTTTTCATGGTTTTTCCCAACCTTTTGTTTGGTTAGGGATATTAATATTATAGAAGTACCTGCTAGCTAAGCAGCTTAGATCCCTGTTCATTAAACGGGCACTTGCTTTAGAAACTCTATGAAGCAAGTGCCTATATCTTTTAGCCTGCTATTTAGACCGGGTGCTATGGTAAATGTTGGGTTCATATGGGGAAGAGTTGCTCGCAAGCGAGAAAGAGAGCGAGGACGCTAATGTAACAGTATTTTATTATGGAGTAGAAAGCACGTCCCATCAAAGTCCCTTTTTATACAGAATTTGCTTCCATACCACTTGTTTAGAGTAGGTTACAATTACCCCGGGACATAAAAATGGGAACTTTTATAGGGGGAGAAACGTTAAACAAGAATGAAGGTTCTGTTCGGCAAACACAGGTTTTCGTTGCTCTGAGGTGATGTGATGACCGATACCGAAACGCTTTCACCCCCTGCTGAAATTACCCCCCGCCGCTGGCACTTCGCCTTTCTTCCGGGCATCTTGTTCCGCCCGCGCCGTACCTTGCTTGCTTTGCGCGAGCAGGAGAATGCCACCTGGCTCACCCCTATGGTGGTGCTGACGCTGTTGGCGTTAGTGCTGGCATTGGCTGGCGCACCGGTACGCCTGCAACAGGCGCAGATTATCCCCGAACCTCCGCCGGATTTCCAGTACTGGCCACAAGAACAGCAGCAACAGTATTTCCAAGCCCAGCAACAGCGAGCGAATCCGCTCTTTGTCTTTATCTTTCCTGCGCTGGCGAATCTGGCTGCAGTCTGGCTGCCCTGGCTGATCCTGAGCAGTCTGCTCCACCTGGCGCTGACGCTCGGCGGCAGCCGCGGCAACGGGGTCGCCACGTTCAACCTGGTGGCCTGGAGCAGTGTGCCACTCGGTCTGCGCTATCTGGTGCAGAGCCTAGCCATCCTGATCACGCGGCAGGCCATCAGCGCGCCGGGACTCTCTGGCTTCATTCCGAGCGATGTAACCGGTTTAGCCCTCTTTGCGCGGGCCGCCCTGGCTCAGATTGATCTGTATTGGCTTTGGATGGTCATCCTCTTGTTGATTGGTGTGCCACTCTTTTCGGGGCTCCAACGTGTCAAAGCCTGGGGGTTGACCCTGCTCGCTATTCTGCTGACCTTAGCCTTGCAGGCGCTGCCGGGCTATTTTACGGCACGATTGGGTAATCTGTTTGTGACGCGCCCTTTTTTCTTTTAGTCGGTCAGGCGCATGGATGACAGCATTCTGATCATGATCCGTGGCTTGCGCAAGGTGTACCCTATGGGACGCCAGCAGGCGGTGCAGGCTCTCGCCGGGGTGGATCTGGACATCCCTGCCGGGAGTTTTACCGTCGTGATGGGGCCTTCTGGCTCGGGCAAATCCACCTTGCTACATCTGATCGGGGGATTGGATCGCCCTACTGCAGGCAGTATTCAAGTCAACGGGCAGCGCCTGGAAACACTGGATGAAAATCAGTTGGCTGAATACCGGCGCAAGATGGTGGGATTTATCTTCCAGGCGTTTAATCTGGTTTCTTCGATGACGGCACTGGAAAATGTGGCTTTCCCGTTGCGTTTTTCAGGGGTGCCGCCGGCGCGCCGCCGCCAGATTGCGCTCAACCTCTTGCGTCAGGTAGGGCTGGAGAACCGCGCCCACCACCGCCCAACCGAACTTTCGGGCGGGCAGCAGCAGCGGGTGGCCATTGCTCGGGCCCTGGTGCACCAACCGCGCATCATCCTGGCCGATGAGCCAACCGGTAACCTGGATACGGCCAGCGGCTATAGCATCATGCAGTTGCTCTCGGAACTGCATCGCGCCGGCCACACCATTATCGTAGTAACCCACGACACCCGCATGCACCGCTTTGCCACTCACTTGGTCTATTTGTTGGACGGGCGGGTGGTAACCCGCGAAGACTATGAGGCCGCGGCCAATTTTGCCGCACTTACCCAAGGAGGACCTGAAAGATGAAGCATTGGCACTACTTTCGTTTGGGCTTGATTCTGGTGCTGGTGGGTTTGGTTTTGGCACCTGCTTATGTCATTTATGCTCAGAGTGGCTCAGTCACCATTACGCCCGATGCCACCCAGAGAGATGGACAAGTGGGTAGTGTGGTCTTCTATACCCTTACGTTATTAATACTGGTGCTACCGATGTAAGCCTCAAAGTGATCACTCAAGGTTTGAATGCCTGGCCGGTAACCACAGATCCGCTCACGTTTACATTGGCCGCGAGTGAAAGCCGGAATGTCATTGTAGCAGTGGCGGTTCCGGCTACAGCCCCAAATGGCGCCACCGAAGTAACCACGGTTCAGTTGTTAGAGGCAACGACTAATACCGGGCTAGGAAGTGTGGCTCTGACCACGCGTGCGTTTGTTCCACCTACGGCGACCTTGCCACCCAGTGGGCGCCCGTTGGTGGTCATGGAATCCTATGGTATTGAAGAAGGTGGCCCGATTGCGCCGGGGCAGGAATTCGGCCTGCGCCTGCGCATGGCCAACGTGGGGCGCAGTGCTGCGCGGGATATCATCTTCACCTTCAGCGGCGAGGGCTTTTTGCCTCTCAACACGGGGGGTGTGCGCACCTTGAGCGGCCTGGCGCCCGAGGAACGGCTGGATGTGGTGCAGCGTTTTCTGGCCAGCCCTACCCTGAGCGGCAGCCTGGCAACGATTACGGTGAATGTAACCTATAACGACCCCGCTGGCACGGCCTATACCACGACCCTCACGGTGACGATTGACCTGAAACCGCCGGCCTATGCCTCCGGGCCGGCGCGACCGACTGCCACGCCGACGGCGATCAGCCGCCCCCAATTGGTCGTGATGGGCTATCGCAGTGATGTGGATCAGCTCCAGCCCGGATCCATCTTCACCCTTGACCTGGAAATTGAAAACCTGGGCAGCAGCAACGCGCGCAATGTGGTCATGATCCTGGGTGGGGGTACCCTTAGCGGTGATAACAGCGGTACGCCGGCGCCGGGCGGGGTCTCGGCTAGCGGTAGCGACCTCTCAACCTTCGCCCCGTTAGGGAGTTCTAACATCATTTACCTCGGCGATGTGCCACTAGGGCAGGCGCTTAAGACCAGCACCCAGTTGATCGTCAATGTCAATGCCAACCCTGGCGCTTATCCGTTCAAAATTTCCTTCGTCTATGATGATGAAAAGGGCAACCGCCAGGTCAATGACCAGGTGATTACCCTGCTCGTGTATTCGTTGCCCCAGGTAGAGGTCGGCTTTTACCGCGATCCGGGTTTCTTCCAAGCCGGTATGCCTGCCGTGTTGCCCTTGCAGGTCACCAACCTGGGGCGCAAATCGGCTGTGTTGGGGAACATGAAGGTGAGCGCCGAAAATGCAGAGTTGAGCAACAACGTTTCCCTGGTCGGCGCACTGGAGCCGGGCGGCTATTTCACCCTGGATGTGAACTTCACGCCTTACCAGGCCGGGCCGCAGGACATCACGGTGACCATTACCTACACGGATGACTTTAACCAGCCGCGCAGTATTATCCAAACCCTGACCGTGGACGTGATGGAAGCGCCGGTGATGGAGACGCCGATGTTCCCCGGTGAGGGTGGGTTGCCGGCGGAACCTACCGCCCCGGAGACCTTCTGGGATGTTCTCTGGCGTTTTATCAAGGGCCTCTTGGGTTTGGGCAGTGGTCGCCCTCAGCCTACGCCGATTACCCCTGAAATGCCCCCCGGCGAGGTGCCGGTTCCGGTGCCGGTTGGGCCGGGCGGTAAAGGTTAGGGTGGTGTGGAGTAAAGAATGCGCTTCGGTGATTTACTCAGTTTGGTGCTCTATAATTTGGGACGGCGCAAGGGCCGGGTCGCCCTGACTACCCTGGGGGTGATCATCGGCACGGCGGCGGTAATTTTATTGGTCTCGCTCGGCCTGGGATTGCAGCGCAATGCCACCAGTCAGTTGTGGGGCATCAGCGATTTGCGCCGGATTGAGGTGTATCCCAATTACGGTGGGGGCGAAGGTGGCCCGATGGCGGTCGTGATTGAACCGGGTGGAAAGGGGGGTACTTCTGGTGGGCAGAAACTGCTCACCCCGGCCGCCATTGAAGAAATCCGCGCTCTGGAAGGCGTGGAATATGCCATTCCGCGCAATTGGGTGGGGGTAAGCGCCGTACTCAAGGTTGGCCGGTTGGAAAACTATCCATCCCTGTTGGCCGTTGACACTGACGACTTGGCGATCTTCGACTATCCGCTCGAGGCGGGGACGACTCGCCTGGAACGGGGTACGGCCATTATTGGCAGTTGGGCGGCGCGTCAGTTCTACGACCCGCGTCAGCGTCCCGGCCAGGAGCCGCCGCCACAACCGGAGTTGCTCAATCAGCAAGTGCGCCTGGTGTTGCAAAAGTGGACTCAAGATGGCCAGGTCATCACCAAAACGGTCAACCTGCGAATTGTGGGTATTCTGGCCGAGAGCCGCAGCGAGGCGGATGGGGCGCTATTTGTGCGCATGGATGAAGCAACCGCATGGGAGGAATGGGCGCGCGGGCAGCGTATCAACCGCAACCGTGAGGGTTATAACATGCTGGTCGTTCGTGCCCGCGACCCCGACAAAGTACTGGAACTGGCAGATCAAATTAATGCGATGGGGTATATGGCATCCACGCCCCAATCCTTTGTCCAGGGGATCAACAATTTCTATCTCGTCTTGCAATTGATCTTTGGCGGGGTGGGAGCGATTGCGTTGCTGGTGGCGGCCATCGGTATTGCCAATACCATGACCATGGCTATCCTGGAGCGTACGCGTGAGATTGGCTTGATGAAAGCATTGGGAGCGACCAACCGCGACGTCCTGAGCATCTTCCTGGGTGAAGCGGCGGGAATCGGCTTCCTGGGTGGTTTAGGTGGCGTTCTCATCGGTTGGTTGGGCAGTGCCATGCTGAATGTGGTAGCGGTTACCTATCTTTCCAGCCAGAGCCAGGGCGGTGCTCCGATGACCGCAGCCACGTTCACCCCGCTGTGGTTGCCCTTGTTTGCACTGGCTTTCGCCACCCTGATTGGGCTGATCTCCGGGCTTTATCCGGCCCTGCGCGCCGCGACCCTGGTGCCGGTGACGGCATTGAAGTATGAGTAGGATGGAAGTGCAGTAAAATTGAAGATCGGCACTCATTGCATGGATGGGGGCCTATTTTCTTCGGGGTACGTATATGCTCACTTCCTTATGGCGCAAACTGGGCTTGTATATTCCTCACCTGATTTTGGTATTGGGTCAAGGACTTTTAGGCCTAGCCATCCTTGAGAACTTTCCAGGGGTGGATTTCCTTCCTTTCCCCCAAGGTTGGAGGATTTTGAGTGTGGTTGGATTTGGGTTGGCTTTACCAGCCTTTTTGCTCACCTACACCCCTTTGAGGCGTTATTGGTTGGTCTTTCAGGGCGTTTCACCAGAGGGGAGGTTATCTTACCGGCAAAGCGTCGAATATCGTTTTCTCAATGGGCTCTTCTGGGGATTGGCTTATCTTGAAGTGTGGGGAATTTTCCTGGCGCTTAAAAAGACCTTTGGATTTAGCGAGGCCCCCCGCACGTATTATGATACCTATTCCTATGTTGTGGTGGCCGAAAAACCGCTTACATCAGCAGCCTTTTGGGTTGCCGAGCGGTCGTTTACATTGCCCTTACTTTACAAGATGTTGGGGGTGACTTTGGCAAATTTTAACGATGCCGGGGTAATGTATCGTGTTGCGATCACACAGAAATGGCTCTCCGTTATCGCATGGAGTGGGCTTGCAATCACAGTGGCTTTATCGTTGCGTCAGCGGTGGATGCGCTTGGTGGGATTTACGATTATCCTGTTGTTCAGCCTTGCTCTGGAAGTGAGTTTGTGGGATTTCTTATTGCTTTCAGAATCCCTTTCTTTTTCTTTCTTTGCTCTGGTGTTGGCCAGTTGGTTGATCTTACTCAGGTTAGGAGAGCATGAGTTCCGTGGAGCCTTCTTGCTTGGGGGTATTCTTACGTTGATGAGTTTTATCTTTATGGGGCTTTACAGTTTTACCCGTGATTCTAACCTCTATTTCTTGCTTACCGCTCTCATTGTGTTTTTGCTTTATTTGGGGCTAAAGTGGAAGACCTTGTACTTGCGCTGGCCGTTCATAGGGTTAATTCTAGGCACTCTGGTACTATTCGGGGTTCAAAATTACACCCTGATTCACGGCAACCGCTGGCAAATCCACATTTACGATAATTTGAAGGTTCGCATTATGCCTGATCCACAAGCACGCGCGTTCTTTGTCAATGCTGGTCTGCCTCTCACTCCTCGGTTTCTAGAGATTCAGACGTTCAGCCAGCGCCAATATCAGGTTGCCATGGTCACCGAGCCAACGTTGCAACCCGTGCGTGAGTGGATTGAGAAAAAAGGACGTGCAACCTACCTGGCATATCTGTTATCACGACCTCTTCCAACTCTGTTTGAGCCCTTGCACCACGCGCTTCACTTACTCAATGGGAATAATACGGAATATCGTCATCCCCTAGGTCCTCTTTCACGCCGGCTTGAACGGATTGATGCAATTATGTATCCACGCGGGGTGGTTGTCTTGGGGGCTTTTCTATGGTTGGGATTGATTGGTGCCATTGTCTATTGGCGCGGTCAGGACACCCATTCCGTCTGGGTGCTAGTTTCGATCTTTTTGGTCAGCCTTTATCCCTTGATGTTTCTCGTCTGGCACGGGAATCCGCTCGAAATTGAACGGCATGCCGCGCAAATCGGCGTTCAGGTGCGCCTGCTGGGGTGGTTGGCCTTGGTGGCTGTGGGAGATGGTTGGTTAATGCGCGTAGAAAAACCCGTTTTATAGAGCCTTTTGCTGGTGCTGGTTTGCTTCGGAAGCTGCCTTCAACGGGCATTGCATAATGTAAAAACCGACGTCAGGTAACACCTTAACGATGCGAAACCCCAGTCGCTCATAGAGTGCCCTGGCCCGCACGTTGGATGTGTGTACACCTAACTCAATGGCATCCATGCGCCCTTGGTATTGCTCCATCAGATGTTTGAGCACCTGGGTGCCGATGCCCTGTCCTTGATACGAAGGCGCAATCACAATGCCGTGAAGATGTACCACCCGTTCCCGTTCCTCGATCCAATAGGCCCCGACTTTTTTCCCGGCGTAGTAGATACAAAACACCCAACCTACACCGCGCGCTCGTTGGATGAACTCTTCCCACGACCAACCCAATTTCTCCAATGTGGGGTGCACATAATCGGCGGCTTCCTGGCGCATCAGTTCCAGGAATTCATCAATTTGCTCATCCCGAGCCAGTTGGAAGGTTAAAACAGCCTCCATCATAACCCTCCCCGTCAACATGTCTGAACAACAATGCCCGCTTCTATTGTAGCGCACTTATTTCCAAAAAGATCCTTTTGATTCCTCGCCCACATGGCTTGACAACTTCTTCCCTGTGGATATAATATGTGAAGATATGTTCATATATTCATGATTAAGGTGTCTATGGGTAAAAACGGTGCTTCGCCCCATTGTGAGGATAACCAGATTCACGAATCATTGGTGCGGCAGGTGCAGGCGCATTTGCTGGATGGTCTAACTGCCACCCGCCTGGCGGAGGTCTTCGCTGCGCTCAGTGACCCCAGCCGCATCCGCTTGCTGGCAGCCCTGGCCGAGGCCGAACTGTGCGTCCACGACCTGGCGGCGGTATTGGGGATGAGTCAGAGCGCTGTCTCGCATCAGTTGCGCTTGTTGCGCGCCCTGCACCTGGTGCGTTTTCGCAAGGAGGGGCGCACCGTGTTCTACACCCTGGATGACGAACATATCCGTGACCTGCTCGAACGTGGGTTGGAACACATCCGTCACCAAAACCAATCTCAAGTTGAATCCGAGGAACGCACTCATGCCTGAACAGCGCTATCGTGTAATGGGATTAGATTGTGCCGATTGTGCCCGCGAAATTGAACAAGCCTTGCGTGAAGTCCCTGGCTTGAACCGGGTTCATTTGGATTTTGCCAGCGGCTTGCTCCATTTAGAGGGTGAAACCATCCCCGAACAGACCGTGGCTAAACGCGTCCAGTCCTTGGGCTATCGCCTGCAGTCCCTGACCGCTTCACCTCAATCGGGGCCGGTTCAACGTCCCAGTTTTTTGGTCTATCTCTGGGCAGAACGCGAAACCCGCCTCACCTTGATCGGTGCGTTACTGGTGGGAATAGGTTTGCTGTTGATGCTTTGGCCCTCGATTTATTCCCTGGCAATGATTTTCCAGGTGGGGGCGCTGCTTTTGGCCGGCGTGCCTTTGGCTCGGCACGCCTGGAATGGGTGGCGCTATAGCCGTGAACTTGGCATCAATGCGCTCATGACCCTGGCAGCCGTGGGTGCGGTTGCTATCGGCGAGATCACCGAAGCAGCCACGTTGGTGGTTCTTTTTGCTTTAGCCGAGGCGCTGGAAGGTTACACCACCGACCGTACACGACGTTCCCTGGATAATCTGCGTACCTTGTTGCCTGAAGAGGCCACTCGCTTGACGCCTGAGGGGGAGGAACGGGTAGCAGTGGAGCAAGTGCGGGTAGGTGATCGCCTGCGCATCCGTCCAGATGAGCGTATTCCGGTGGATGGAAGGGTGTTGGTGGGAAGCAGTGAGGTGAATCAAGCCCCGCTTACCGGTGAAAGTCAGCCGGTGGAGAAACACCCCGGAGATGAGGTGTTTGCCGGCAGTATTAACGGCCAGGGTAGCCTGGAAATTGAGGTGACTCGTCCGGCGCGTGAAAGTACCTTGCAGCGCATTTTGGAGGGCGTGCTGGCGGCGCAAGCGCAGCGCCCATCGTTCCAGCGCTTCGTAGATCGCTTTGCGCGTTACTACACCCCCGCCGTGACCATTTTAGCCGTGCTGATTGCCATTGTCCCCCCTCTGGCATTTGGACAGCCTTTCTTCAACTCACCTGAAGGCGGGCGAGGTTGGCTTTACCGCGGCCTGGCGCTGCTGGTGATTGCCTGCCCCTGTGCACTGGTGATGAGCACTCCGATTACTTATTTCAGCGCGCTTACGGCAGCCGCACGGCGGGGTATCCTGGTCAAAGGTGGGGTTCACCTGGAGGCCCTGCATCAGGTGCGGGTCGTGGCGTTTGACAAAACGGGCACGTTGACGTTGGGGCAACCGCAATTAACGGTTGTGCGGGCCATAGACTGCGAAGGGGGTGAACGTTGCTCCCGCTGTGATGATCTATTGGCGCTGGCTGATGCTATCGAGCGTGAGAGCCACCATCCGCTGGCGCGCGCCGTATCCCAGGCGGTTGTAGAACGTGGTTTGGAGGTTCGCTATCCTTCCCCTCATGCCGTCGCATTGGTGCCGGGCATGGGGATGAAGGCGCGCTTTAACGGACATGAAGCCATTTTGGGCAACCATCGCTGGTTCGATGAGTTCCAACCTCACCCGGAAGCCCTTTGCCGCGAAATCAATGCCCTGGAAGAACAGGGACAGACCACGGTGTTGCTCCAATACGGAGGTATGGTGCGGGGCTATCTGGCCTTTATGGATATCCCACGTCCCGAGAGCCGTGCAACTATTGCCTGGTTGCAGCAGCGTGGGCGGCATACAGCACTGCTCAGCGGGGATCAACGTGTGGTTGCTCAGACTATTGGCAAGGGCTTGGGGATAGATGAGGTGTATGCCCCCTTGCTGCCAACAGAAAAAATGGACGTGCTCCGTGATCTGCAACGCCGTTTTGGTGTGGTGGCGATGGTTGGGGATGGAGTGAACGACACGCCGGCCCTGGCTACAGCGCAGGTGGGTATTGCCGTCGGAGGTGTTCACAGTGCCCAGGCGATGGAGACGGCTGATGTTGTACTCATGAACGATACACTCAAGCCGTTACCGTTCCTTTTCCGCCTGGCCGACCTCACCCACCGCTTGGTGCGCCAAAATGTGGCATTTAGCCTGCTGACCAAACTAGCCTTCCTTGTCTTAGCGGTTTTAGGCCAAGCCACCCTGTGGATGGCGGTGCTGGCCGACATGGGGGTGTCTCTGGTGGTGGTCTTCAATGGCATGCGCCCATTGGGGCTGAGTGGGCATCCCAAAAGCGTGGACTAACGGCCCTATTCCACGTGTAGCACGGCCTGGCCGTTCAGGCGGCTGTGTTTCAAATCGGCGAGTGCCTGGTTCAAGGCATCGAACGGATACAACGTGACGGTGGGGCGGATGGGGATTTGAGCCGCCAGGTGTAAGAATTCCCGGCCATCCTGGCGGGTGGCATTAGCCACGCTGCGCAGGGTGCGTTCACCGTAAATTAGAGGATATTCGAAGCTTGGGATTGGGGTCAGGTGCACGGCATTGATGGCCAGAGTGCCTCCGGGGCGCAATTTAGCCAATGCCAAAGGGATGATCTCGCCTACCGGGGCAAAGGTGATGGCGCGGTCGAGGAGATGAGGGGGAGTATCTTCGGCCCGTCCTGCCCAGGTTGCACCTAATTCCAGAGCGTGTTGGCGGTGGGCTTCGGAACGGGTAAAAACGTATACGTCACACCCCCAATAGCGGGCAACCTGCAGAACCAGGTGGGCACTGGCACCAAAGCCGAACAACCCCAGACGTTCTCCCGGTTGCACCTCGGCTTTGCGTAGCGAGCGATAGCCAATGATCCCGGCGCACAGTAAGGGGGCAGCTTCAACGTCATTTAGGCTTTCAGGTAGAGGAAGCACGAAATTGGCATCGGCCAGCAGGTATTCAGCAAAGCCCCCTGGCACGTGCAGTCCGGTGAAGCGGGCAGAGGGGCACAGGTTTTCCTCCCCCCGCTGGCAAAATTCGCAGGCCCCACAGGCCTGGTGCAACCAAGGAACCCCTACGCGCTGCCCAATTATAAGATTAGAGACTCCCTCCCCGAGGGCGACGATTTCTCCCACGACCTGATGCCCCGGCACCACCGGATAGGCCGGCGGGATAAGATCGCCTTCAGCAATGTGCAAATCGGTATGACAGATGCCACAGACCCGCACCCGCAAGAGCACCTGTCCCGGGCCGGGTTGTGGGATGGGGATTTCGGCAAGGTGTAAGGGGTGGGACTCAATCGGTCCAGCGTGGGTGACTTGCCAAACGCGCATAGTGCACCTCCCTGTGATGGGCAGGAAACGAAAAGCCCCCTTTTCGGGGGCTAGAGCGGGCGATGGGACTCGAACCCACGACCTTCTCCTTGGCAAGGAGACGTTCTACCAACTGAACCACGCCCGCAATCCTGTTGCGATTCAAAGTATAGCAAGAAGTGCGTGAATCGTCAATATTTTGCATTGACATATTTTGCATTGACATATTTTGCATTGACATATTTTGCATTGACATATTTTAGTGCCCCATCTTTGATACCATCATGCCAAGTGGAGGGGGAAGCCGGTAGGGGATTATCCGAGACGCTCATCCCGAGGTCTCGTAATGGCACATTTCAAGGTAATTACCTTCGCCATCCCGGAATGCAAACCAGCGTGTTTCTCCTTCCTTGCCGGAAATGGGCTGCACCTCCACCCCTATGGCTCTTAAGCGTTCATGAGCGGCCTCGATATCAGGGGTGTAAAAAATCGGGTAGCAGCGGGGAATCTGGTGGGTCACTGTGGCGCTGGTGGATCCTTGCTTATGCAAGGTCAGGCTGGTTTCTGTGCCCACGGCCAGGACAATCAGACGCTCTTCTGGAGCCGTGTAAACGGGCTTGAAACCCAAGACGTGGGTGTACCACTCGGCGGCCGATTCGAGATTCTGTACCCGCAGTAACACCGTATCTATCTTTGTGACGAAGGGAAAACCGAGGTTCTTGAGCCACTCCCTAAAATTTTTACCGCTCACCAGTCATAAGAGAAAATTTAATCCCATCGGCGCGAGAAAGATGCACCTTGATCCGAAATGGTCTATTTGATTCTTCGGCCCACCGCATCCGAGGCGGTGGGGGTAACCCCGGCGGCTTAGTACTCGATCACCCGCGGCAGTTGCTTGGCCTGCTCCACCCAATTCTTAACTTGGGAGAGGGTGGGCAGACGCCGTACCAACTTTTTCTCTTTATTGACCTCAACCAGTTTATTAAACAGATTTTCGGGATTACGCTGGGCTAATTCGGGTACCGTATCTACCCCGGCTTCCTCCAATAGATCAGCGTATTCCGAACCAACGCCTTTGATTCGATACAAATCTAGGTGATTGACCCACTCTAGAATCAGGTTTTCTGAGATTCCTGATTTTTCGGCCAATTCCTTACGCCCTTTGGGGGTAGAACCCGCTTTGTATAATTTAGCGGTTGTGTCCACACCAATGGCCTCTAGTTTACGTGCATAGGCCTCACCAATACCTTCCACATAGATTAGTTTTGCCATGCTCAACTCCTCCTCTTGGCTCGGGATGGCTTTCTGGGCCGGTTGTGGTGCTGATCAGAGATATGACCAGCGCAGCAATTTTCATTATAGGCTTCACCGATGAAAAAGCAAGTTGGAGTGCCCCCTAATTTTTCTCCATGGGTGAGGTTGCCTAGCGCACCCGGCGCACTTTCAGGCGTAACCCTTCCACCCCAATGACTTCGACCTTAGCCCCTACGGGGATAGGGATGTTCTCATCGGTGGCTTCGGCAGTCCATAATTCGCCTTCTAATTGAATGTTGCCCACCGGGTCAAGGGGCTCGCGCACGATGCCTTGTTTGCCCACCAGTGTTTCCTTGCCCATGCCGGGTGGCAGGCGTAAGGCGCGCAGGGCAAAACCCACGATCGTCAGGAAGGAAACGGCAACGACGATGGCCGTGCCGATGACCAAAGGGATGGAAATGCGTGGAAAACCGGGCAGGCGAACCGAGTTGAACAAGATTAGCGCCCCCGCGATAAACGACGCCACGCCGGCAATGGTCAGCGCGCCGGAAAAGCCTACCTTAACTTCCAGAATGAAGAGGACAAACGCCATGATGATGAAAATTAAGCCAAACAGGTTGACCGGTAGCAGGCCTAAACCGTAAATTGCCAGTGCCAGGCAGACGGCACCGATGAACCCAGCCACCCACCCACCGGGGTTGGAAAGTTCGATCAGGATGGCTTGCACACCAATGGTTAATAGAAGAAAAACAATGTTGGGATTGGTGAGTAATTGCAAGGCTTGCTCTACCGCAGTCAGGTTGAACGAACGAACCACGGCGTTCTGGGTGTGCAGGGTGCGGGGCGTGTCCAGTACGGTCACCGTATAACCGTTCAATTGGCGCAGTAAATCGTTGACATCGGAAGCGATGAAATCCACCAATCCTACTTCTAAAGCCTCAGAGGCTGAGACGGCGCGTGCTTTTTCAATGGTATCTTCGGCCAGCGCAATCGCCTCGGCGGGGCGCCGTTCAGCCAAGGAACGGGCAGTGGCGCGAAGAATCTCCTTTTCCTTGGTGGCTAGGGTTTCTCCCAATTCCTCACCCTGGGCTCCGACCGGGCTGGCGGCCCCAATGGCCGTTTCCGGCGCCATAGCACTGGCGTGCCCGGCCAAGGTGATCAGGGTACCGGCGCTGCCGGCCATGGCACCTCGAGGTGCCACATAGACGATGACCGGCACCGGGCTCCCGCGGATGATCTGGATGATCCGATTCATGAGATCAATGCTTCCGCCCGGCGTATTGAGTTGCAGAATCAGCATCTCGGCGCCTTCACGTTGTGCTACATCTATCCCCCGTTCGATATAACTCACCAGCACCGGTGTCAGTGGTCCCTCAGCTGTTAAGAGCAACACCTGGGGTTGCCCGCTGGGGCTTTGTGCCTGTACGGATGGCGCCAGCGGTAATCCCAACAGCGACCAACCGATAAACCATAACAGGAGGATGAGCCACCCTCGTCGCATTACATGCTCCTTTCCTACATCTCAATTATAGCCGTAGCCATCCCGCTCACCAATAGACTTGGTGGTTTCGTCAAACCTTGCTTGAGGTTATGGTATGACTTTAAGGTGTGGGGCAGGTAGGATAGAAGTAAATGACGCCGTCATCTAGGCGACGGTAAAGGCGCAGGCCAGCGGTAAAAATGGCTTGGTAGCGGGCGGTTTGATCGCCGTAGAGGGCGCGCATTTGCTGGCTGAATTCCGGTTCAAACAGGATCAGCGCAGCACAGCGGGTGCGAAAAACGAGTTCGTCCTCGCTCATGCCATTGCCAAAAGGTTGCTCTAGCACTGCTCGGTCCGGCTGTACCAGACGAGTTATCTCGTAGGGAAAACGCTGGGTGTAGAAAAGTACGGCGATAGGTTGGTTAGACACCAACGGCAGGTTTGCCGGAAGGTCTTGCGCCGCGCGCAGTGTTTCGGAATCGCGCCAGCGCAAGCCGCTATAGCCACTACCTGTGGTATGGCGTTGACTCAGATAAGAAACCGTGGTTGGCAGGTAATAGATCAAGGTTGAGAGAAAGATGAGTGCAGCCAGTAGTCCTTCCCAATGAGGTGCGACGGAGCGCGCTCGCATGGCCAAAAAGAATCCACCGGGGATAACGACGGCCAGGGCAATAAAGAACGGCATCAACAGGCGAGTATCAATATCCGGCGTCAGGGACGAAAATAGATAAGATAACCCCAAGAACAACAGGTAGCCCAGAGCATAGAGCGTTACGATGGCCCACCAGGTCAATCCGCCCGCGAGTTCCGGCTGGGGGTTCCCTTCTCGCCGGGCCTGCTTCCAAGCCCATCCTGCCCCCCAGCCCGCCAACAACCCCATTGTCACCAAAGCCAGCGATTTGAGCCAGGATGCCGGTAGCATCTTGAAGATCGGCACCCACTGAAGCGATAATCGTGTTACGCTCTGACGAAACGTATTGGCTTGGGTGAGAAGTGAAGAATCCCAAACAAAGGGTCGGTTGGGCAACGTTTCTCGAAAGAGCCAGACCAGGGGTAACATCCCGGCCATTATGGCATATCCTGAAGCCCGAATGGCGGCTTCTCGCTGGGATCGGCGATGGACAACCAGGATGACCAGAACACCCACAACTAGATTGACCAGCCCGATGGTGCGCATGAGCCCGGCCCCGGCTGCACACAATGCCGCTGCAATTCCCACCTCCAGCCGTGGTGAGTGGGTGTAATGGGCCAGGAGAAAGAGATTGAGCAACGTCAGCAGCATGTAAGGGGGTTCACTCATAGCGCCGTCAAAGTTTGAGATCACCCACGGTGCCAGAAGGACAAGCATCGCGGTCGTCCATCCCCAGAACCAGGAACCGGAGAGACGCCATGTGCCCCACCCAAGTAAAAACAGACCCAGGGCAAAACACAGGCTGTTCACCACGGTGATAGCATGCAAGGGGTCAAGGTTAAGTACCAGGAATGCCCCGATCAACCAGGGGTACCCGGGAGGCATCATAGGGTCGAATTCGCCGCTGGGGTTAAAAATGCCCAACCCTCGTCCTGTGATCCAATTGTAGGCAGAGAGGATATAGGCCACCGAATCGCTATACACCCATGGCCCCCAACGCAGGGCATAAAGCAAGCCGCCCACACCGACCAGAGAGAGAAGTAGAAACGATAAGGTGATGACAACGTTGGAGAAGGATCGCGAGCGCATAATCTTATTTTATTACGAGAAGGTCCCTTCACTTTCTTGAGGGTGGGTTCCAGAGGGCAAGACGATGCCAAAATATTGTCTTTTTGCCTGCGTCCGAGTATAATAATAAAGCAATTGGGCGGTTAGCTCAGTTGGTTAGAGCGTCGCGTTGACATCGCGGAGGTCGTAGGTTCGAGTCCTATACCGCCCACCTCCCCCGATCCACCCCTCCATCCCCCACCTAATCATTGCGCGGCAAATTTTTTGCCGCGCAAACTTTTTCGCCCGTAACTTTTGCCCCCCATAAGCGACTATTCTTATGAGAATACCCTTTATCCCTACCCTAGTTAGGAGGAAGACAGAATGAAAAAGATTTCCTGGCGAATGCTACTGGTGATGGTAAGTGGTTTGCTCTTGCTCATGCTGGCCGGTTGTACGACGTTAGATGCCAGCGCCGCGTTTAGTGCGCTTCAAACGCTGAGTAACAGTACCTCAGCGGCAGAACCGGGGGCTACTCCGACCCAAATACCGACATTAGGTGTGGTGTCCTTCAAGGGCACCGTAGATAGTCTGAGCTCGGATTCCCTGGTTGTGGAGGGATTGACTTTTCGTATTGATGAGCAAACGGCGTTGCCCGAGGGATTGCAGACCGGTGACGCGGTAGTTGTTAAAGCGGTATTGTTGCCGGATGACAGCCGCTATGCGCTGGAAGTAACGCGGTTGGAAAAAACACCGGATGAGAGCGAATTCAAGTTCTACGGCGTTGTAGAGAGCATTAGCGGAACCACCTGGGTTGTTTCGGGTGAAACCATCCAGGTCACTTTGGAAACCCAGATTGAGGCCGGTATCGAGGTAGGCAGTCTGGTGGAGGTGGAGGGCGTGGTCAGTGAGGGTAACCTGATTGCCTATAAGATCAGCCTAGAAGATGATGAGGTGCAACCTTCACCCCAGCCGACCCCAGGTGAGTCCGAAGAAAATAATGAGGTCGAATGGTTTGGGGTGCTCAATCAAATGACCGAGGGGGCGTGGATCATCGGTGATCAAACCGTACAGGTGACCCCCGAGACCGAACTCAAGGGCAACCCTCGACTGGGTGACCTGGTTAAGGTCCATGCCGTTCAAACCGATGGCGGCTATGTCGCGCATGAGATTGAGAAAATTCGCTCTTTCCCCACGGCTGGGGCACCCCAAGCCCGTAATTTCAAGTTTTACGGCACGGTTGAAAGCATTAACGGCTCAACCTGGGTGGTCAGTGGCGTCACGGTGACCGTAGATACCAACACCAAACTCCAGGGCAACCCCAGTGTGGGCAGCCAGGTAGAAGTGAAAGCGCTAGTGCAGGCGGATGGCACCTATCTCGCAACCCAGATCAAAGTCAAGGAGAGCGGGAGCGGGCGCTTGGACTTCCGCGCCACGCCGGGCAGTGAGGATGATCACGAATCGGATTCATTGCTCAGCACACCGCAGCCCAAAGAATCCCATGATGATCGTTCCTACGGCAATTCTGAGGGTAAAGATCATGGGGGCAAAAGTGATGATGACGATCACGAGGGTAATGACTAGAAGGCTTTGAATGAACGCGATAGGATGGTCCCTGCCTGAATTGATCACCACTTGGCCCTTGCCCCGCTGCGGTCAAGGCCACAGGCGGGGGCCATCCTTCCTGGCTCGAGATGGGGTATACTGGGGGGAGAGGACGGTACTCCTTTTGGCGCTGGCCGGGATGGATGATTTCAGCGATTTAATATCCCGTGCGCGTGTTCTGGATGCGGATGCTCTAGCCACTTTGCACGATGCGTTGTATCCGGCCATTTATCGTTACATTGCCTATCGTCTGGGACATGGCCCGCTGAGCGAAGACCTGACTGCCGAGGTCTTCCTGCGTTTGTTGGAGGCGTTACGTGCCAGACGGGTGCGCGGGGAGAATTTGCGGGCCTGGTGTTTTACCACGGCACATCATCTGGTGATGGATTATCTCCGCCAGCATTATCGTCATGCGGTTCAGGCGTTAGATGGCGGTCATCCTGACCCTCAGGTTCATCCCGAACAAGCCTTAGAAGCCCAACAGCGTTTAGAAGCCGTGCAACGGGCAATGCGTCATTTGACCCCGGAACAACAACACGTGCTGACGCTGCGTTTCTCGCAAGAGTGTTCTCTGGAAGAGACCGCCGCACTGATGGGTAAGAGCGTCAATGCGGTAAAGGTGCTCCAATTCCGTGCCCTGATGGCCTTGCGCCGATGGCTGGAACGGGAGGGGGCATGAAGCACCGGGAAGAGGTGACGCCTGAGTTGATCGAAGCCTGCCTGCAAGCCCTGGAGCAGGGCCAACCGATCGAGGCGATCCTTGCCCGTTATCCCGAACAGGCTCGGAACTTAGCTCCTCTTTTACGGGCGGCGCAGAGCGGACGAGCCATGGCCGATACTCTGCGGGTTCCCTCTGCGGCGCGGGCACGCAGCCGGGCGCGTTTCCTGGAGCGGGCAAAGCATTTGCGCACTACGCCGGTTTCTCCTATCGCCCGCTTACCACGCATAGGCTGGGCCTGGGGAAGCCTTGCGGTTATCCTGGTGCTGCTCATGAGCCTGGTGGTCACCACGCTGGCGTCGGCCCAGGCGCTCCCGGGACAACCCCTCTATCCCGTAAAGCGGGCGGTTGAAGCCGTTCAATATAACCTTACTACCGAGCCGGGGGCACGATTGTCGTTGGCCGAAACCCTGGATCAAAAGCGGGCGGCGGAGGTGCAGGCACTCATTAAGCAGGGGCGGCGGCAGGCGGTGACGTTTGCTGGCTTCCTCTCTCGCGGCGCGATGGGGGTGTGGGAAGTTAACCAAATCCCGTTACTGCTTTCCCCCGATCAAGAAGCGCTGGCCCGTTCCTTAGAGGGTGCTTATGTGAATGTTTTCGGCGAGACCGAACCATTGTTGGGGGTAAAAGCCCGGCGTCTGGAGCTCCAACTGCTCACCGTGCGTGGTACTCTGCGGGAGATGTCCTCTGAGCATCTTCGTTTAGATGGGCTCACCCTTTGGCTCAGCCCGGCTACCCAGCGCCGTGGTACAGTGCGGGTTGGGCAGTCTATCTCGGCAACGGTGGTGCGACTGGCACAGGAACAGTATCTGGCTCTGGTCGTGCAGGGGCAGGGCGGGGATGGTGCGCCTCCTACTCTTGATGTTTCGGCGACGCCGTGGCCGGAATTGCGGCGCGATCTCCCCCGCATTTTGCCCTCGCCCACGCGCCGAGATAATACGCCGGGAGCCCGGCCTATCGTACCACCCGGTTTATCGAAACAGACCGAACAGCCTCTCCCCACGGCGCGTTTAGAAATAACCGCGGAACCGGAAGATGAGAGGGGAGACAAGACACCCGAACCCACACGCACATTGCGCCCGAGCAAGACCCCCAAACCGACTGAGTTCGAGGCTAAGAGTCCCGCGCCGACCGAACAGGAAACCAAATCAGAACACGAAGAAGATGACTAGCGATCCTGCTCGCGGGGGGCGCCAGGGGAGAAGAGACGTTCCCAGCCCTCGCGCAAGCGGCGGTAAGTGTCTTCCAGGGCTTCCGGCAGGACGCGCGTTCCGGCCAGCGTGGACATGAAGTTGGTATCGCCAGCCCAGCGCGGTACCACGTGGAAATGCACATGGTCAGCGATTCCGGCACCGGCTGCTGTCCCAATGTTGGCGCCGATGTTAAACCCTTCTGGCCGATAGACCTCACGGATGACCTGCACACTGGCGGTAATTAAATCAAAGATCTCCGTGCGCGTTGGTGCGTCCAGTGCTTCCAAGGAAGATACGTGCTGGTAAGGCACCACCATCAGATGACCACTGGTATAAGGAAAACGATTCAGAATGACAAAGGCAAAACAGCCGCGCGCAATGATCAGGTTTTGATCACTATCGGGTTGTTGCACGGCTTCACAGAAGACACAGCCTTGACTGCGGTTATTTTGCTCAATGTACTGGCTACGCCAGGGGGACCATAATCGTTCCATGTGTTGCTCCCAATAACTAGGGATTTCAACCCACACGCGTTAACTTTAACGGCACCGCGAAACGCACCCCCGCGAGCAGGCCCTCAGTTGAGCCGATTTTATCACAAGTTTGCCCCTTTTCTCGGCATCAAATTATGGTCAGACGGTTCGGTTGCAGGAAGTGTTTTGCCCTGGTATGATTAGGGGCGATGAAAACCCGGTTGATTCGCGTTGATCCTTTGCATCCTGAAGATGAGGCGATTGCTGAAGCGGCGGCATTGGTGCGTCAGGGACAATTGGTAGCCTTCCCGACCGAGACCGTCTACGGTCTGGGGGCCAATGCCCTGGATGCCGTGGCCGTGCGCCGCATTTTTGAAGCCAAAGGGCGCCCGGCGAATGATCCGCTCATCGTGCATTTGGCCGGTGCGGAATGGTTATCGCGGGTAGTGGCATCGGTTCCGCCGGAGGTGGGCATCCTGGCCACGCGCTTCTGGCCGGGGCCGCTGACGTTAATACTGCCCCGGAATGCGGCGGTGCCGTCAGAAGTTACGGCTGGCCTGCCCACCGTTGCGGTGCGCGTGCCGGCGCATCCGGTGGCGTTAGCGCTCTTACGTGCCAGCGATCTGCCGATTGCGGCGCCCTCGGCGAACCGCTTTGGTGGGGTAAGCCCGACCACGGCGGAGCATGTCTGGCAGGATCTGGCCGGACGGATTGCCTGTATTTTGGATGCCGGGCCGACCCCAATTGGGGTGGAATCTACCGTTCTTGATCTCTCCACCCGACCACCGCGCATTTTACGTCCCGGGGGTACCCCCCGCGAAGCCCTGGAAGCGGTTTTGGGCCCCGTGGCGGTGTGGGAAGGTGCTTCTGGCGGTGGTGCTCAACCCTCTCCGGGTTTGTTGGCGAAACACTATGCCCCCCGCGCCCGCCTGATCCTGGTCTTGGGCGGTGAGGCTGAGGCGCTTACTGCCCGTGTGGTGGACATTGCGCGTACCTTGAGCGCCCAAGGCGAGCGGGTGGGTGTACTGCTCACCGATGAGGATGCACGGCGGGTCGAAGCCCAGTTGCCGGGTGTGAGCCTGCTAGCCCTAGGTTCGCAAACCGATTTAACCGAGATTGCCCGCAATCTTTATGCAGCACTGCGGCAGTTAGATGCCCAGGGAATCACGGCCATCGTTACCCGCGACTTTGGGAGTCACGGTTTGGGTCTGGCCATCCGGGATCGCCTGCGCCGTGCGGCTTCGGAAGTGGTTACTCTATCCCCTGAACCATAGAGGTCCTGATGGCTCGATACGTGCCCCTCACCCCCGAATCTCTTGCTGCAACCTCATTGCCGGGTTTACCCTCTGCACCGGATCGCACTTTTCCTGCTTACGAAGGTTACTCAATCGCGAATTTACCCAGCAGCATTTGTGCCTGGTTGGGTGTGCCACTACTCGAAGGCGCCGCACCGCCGCTGGCCGAGCCTTATCATCAGCCGTTGAACTCGCGCTTTCGACGGGTGGTGGTGCTGGTGGTGGATGGGCTGGGGTGGTATTTTACACAGCAACGGGGCGGATTGGCCTTGGCAGGGGTTGATCCAATTTATGCCCTCCCTCTCACCAGCATCGTCCCCAGCACCACGGCGACAGCCCTGACGACGTTGTGGACGGGCACCTATCCTGCACGTCATGGCATCTTGGGTTACGAAATGTGGCTAAAAGAATATGGCCTCATTGCCAATATGATTTTACACAATCCAGCCTCGTATAACGGCGATTTTGGCTCGCTCCGGCTGGCCGGGTTTGATCCGGAGACGTTTCTTTCGGTGCCGGTGTTGGCGCCTCATCTGGCCTCTTACGGCGTGCGCACATTGGGGCTGATGCACGTGGCGATTGCCCGCTCTGGCCTCTCGCAAATGCTGATGCGGGGGTGTGATATTCTGCCGTTCCGCAACAGCAGTGACCTCTGGGTCACCCTGGAACACATCCTGGATGAGACCACGAATCGCACCAGTTATATCTATGCCTACTGGGGAGATCTGGATGAACTCTCACACCGCTTTGGACCGGAAGACGCACGGGTGGATTTAGAGTTTAACGTCTTGCGCCTGCTGCTGCAGCAGCTGCTTCAACCGCGCTTATCACGACGCTGGGAAGATACCCTTTTCCTGGTCGTGGCCGATCATGGGTTTGTGTCTACCCCGCGTTATGCGCGCTATGAACTGCGTCAGCATCCGCAACTTAAACAGGATTTACTCATGCCTCCCTCGGGTGAGAACCGCCTACCATACCTCTTCCCACGCCCAGGGCGGGCGGAGGATGTACGAGCCTACGTTGAATCGGCTTGGCCAGGGGAGTTTGAGGTGATCTCGACCCAACAAGCGATACAAAGCGGTTTATTCGGCCCCGGGCAGCCCAACCCGATCCTTTACGAGCGCTTGGGCGAGTGGGTGCTCTTGCCGCGTGAGCAGGCTTATCTATGGTGGGCGAATAAGGAGAACAGCCTCTTTGGGCGGCATGGTGGCCTGCATCCACGCGAAATGCTGGTGCCCTTATGTGCCTGGGTATTGTGAAATGAACGCTTCGCTTTATGTATTTTACGATGGTGCATGCTCGCTGTGCACGCGGATAGCCCGCCTGCTCCAAAAACTGGATTGGCGGCGGCGTTTAGTTCTGCTTTCGTTCCGCGCCCCGGGGGTGATAGCGACCTACGGGTTGGATCCGGCACGCGCCGAGGCACGCCTCCAGGTACAAGTCGCCGGACGCACCCTGGAAGGCATTGCCGCCGTGGAAGCCGTTGCAGCGCGGCTGCCGTTGCTTTGGCCACTGTGGCCGTGGATTGTTCTGGTACGGCGTCTCGGGATTGGTGACCCAATCTATGATTGGGTCGCGCGACATCGCTGGGTTTGGGGACGGCGCTCAACCTGCGCCGGCACATGTGCTCCTGCCATGAGACCGGCGCCACCGGGAGACCGCTAATCCCCAACGCTTGGCACGAAGACGGCCAAAGAACGCGGTTAGGACGCGGCGATCTCGGCTACCGGCACTGTGAAGTGGAAAGTGGTGCCTTTGCGGAACTCGGATTCAAACCAGATTTTGCCCCCCTGCATCTCAACCAGACTGCGGGTGATGTTCAGGCCCAGCCCACTCCCAGGCACCTCGCGGGTCTTGGGGTCTTCGGAGCGGAAGAATTTCTGGAAAATCTTGGGCTGATCCTCGGGGGCGATGCCGATGCCGGTATCTTGAACCCAGATGTGAACCACGTCCCGCGCGCCGTTAGGATCCCAGCGGTTGGTGGTTTGCTCTGCCCCCAGGATGATTTGCCCGCCGGGCTCGGTGTATTTGTGCGCGTTGTTGACTAAATTAACCAGGATCTGGATCAGACGCGTGCGATCTGCCCACACTAGAGGCAAATCAGCGGGCAGATGGATGGTAAAGCGCTGTTGTTTCTCCTCGATTTGGCGGCGGGTTGAGCGTTCAACCTCGCCGACGATCTCGGCCAGGTTGAGGGCAGCAAATTCCAGGCGCATCCGCCCGGCTTCGATCTTGGAGAGATCATTCAAATCCGAAACCAGTGTGCTCATGCGGTCAACGTTGGAGCGGATGACATTGAGGAAACTGGCCTGAGCGTCGCTAATCGGCCCGACCGCACCGGCGATGAGCAGTTCGGTGTAGCCCTTGATCGAGGTCATTGGATTCTTGAGTTCATGGGCTACGAAGGAAACGAATTCGCTCTTGGCCAGGTTGGCGGCACGCACGGCGGCATAGAGTTGGGCGTTGGCCAGGGCAATGGCGGCATGGTCGCAAAGCCGTTGGAGAAAGTCCAGCGTCTCCGGTGCGCCAAAATCCGCGTTGTCGGATTCGAGGATCAACAAACTACTTACCTGCTCTTCCTGGCGAATGGGCAAGAGCACCTGAACGCGGCTGTCGGCGCGCAATCGGGCGGTTGAGGTAGCGAGATCGCGCCGCAGGGGTTTACCGTTTTCCTTGATCAGGGTCAAAGGTAAGCTGGCGGCAAGGGTTTCGGGATTAGGAAGAGCGTGATCCTCAATCCCTTGCCAGGCAATTGGGCGAAAGACCGAGCCCTCGATGACACCGATTAGACCGACACTAGCCCGCGAACGGCGCATTGCCCAGTTCAACGTGATGGACATGGCCTGGCCAAGATCCAGGGTGGCGTTGAGTTCACGGTCAATGCGCTGCATGATCGAAAGTTCCTCTACCCTGGCAGCCAGCGCCTGATCGGTGAGGGTATAAAGACGGGCATTTTCAATGGCGATGGCTGCTTGGGCTGCAAAGGCGCTCAATAACTCGGCATCCTCGGGGGTAAAGTTCCGGCCATCCTTGCGGTTGACGACTTCCAGCACCCCGATGGCCCGTTCTTTGACAACCAACGGGACGGCTAACACAGCCCGGGTGGTGAAGCCGGTGATTTCATCCGGCAGGCGGAACCACTCGGGGGAGGTGCTGACGTCGTTGACAATTTGCGGCTGGCGGGTTTGGAAGGCTTTTCCGGCCAGGCCACGGTCGGAGGGCATGCGTTGGTTGAGCAGGTTCTGCGCCACCGGCCCAAGCACCACACGGAAGACCAGTTCGTCGCTGGCTTCATCCCACAGCAACAGACTGCCTGCCTCGCAGACGAGGATGTCCACTGCATTTTCGAGGATGGTGTGAAGTAGAGGTTCCAGGTCGAGCGTGGAGGAAAGTTTCTGGGTAACCTCGTGAAGTGTCCGCAATTGGCGGGCGCGTCGTTCTGCTTCATTCAGCAGGCGTGCTTTAGCGATGGCACCGGCCGCTTGATCTGCGATGGCCTGAAGCAGGTTAACCTGTTCCTGGGTGTAGTGGACGTCGGGGCGCTGTGAACCCAGGCAGAGCACGCCAATGGTTTCAGCACCGGTGTTCAGGGGTACGCCCACCCAGGCATAAAGGTCGGCTTGAGGGCTCAAAATGCCGCGGGCACGGCACTCGCGGGTGTAATCGTCGGTCAGAATTGGTTTACGTTGGCGCAGGACACTCCCTTCGAGGCTGGTGCTCAGGGGGATGAGGCGATTTTCACGTTCGCTCAGGCGCTCATCGCCCCAGACCTCAAAGACAACGCGCAAAGCCTCGTTTTCCGGGTCGTGGAGGGCAAGTTGAAACGTCTCGATGGGGATGACCTGAGCGGTTTGGGCATAGAGGAGTTCGTAGATATCTTCCAACGCCAGGGTGACGTTAACCCCCTGGGCGACGCGGATGAGTACATTCATCTGGCGCACGCGCTGGTTAAGATCGGCAATCACCTGGGCGCGTTCGATGGCTAGGCTGGCTTGATCGGCCAGGGCGCTCAGAAAGGCATAATCGCGGGTGGTGTAGGAAGGGGCGTGATCGGGTTGCCCCAGTGCGATCCAACCACTGAGTTGAGTGCGCGTTTTGAGCGGAAAATAAATCCGGGCACCCAGCAGAGCCAAACGAGCCTGCTCGCCGTAAAGAGTATCCGGCAGGTGAGAGGGATTGCTCACATAGAGTGGGCCAGATTGTCGGTGCAGGGTTTGCACGAGGGTGCTGTTGGCAGCAAAACGCAGGTCACTGGTGGGCTGGCCGCTGGCATCGGGTGTAGCAACGTATTGATCGCTCAACGGGTCATAAAGATAGATGTGCACTAAGGTGGGACGCAACGTTTCTTGAAGGGTCGTGCGCAAAATGCGCAAAATTTCAGGAAGTTCTACCGCATGCGTGAGGTCGCGGATAAAGCGGTTAAGGCGCTCTTGCCGAATTCTCTCGCCAGGCAAGAAAAGTGCGTCCAGATTCTTTTCGATTCCGCGGTACAGCGGCAACAGGCTCAATGCTACCAGCGCGAAAGCAATGCCGGTAACGATGGGGCGCAGGGCGAGGTTAAAGGCGCTGAAAACGGTCATCATGCCTGCCACGACAAGCGCATAGCCGATCCCGGCCAGGGCGTAGAGACCTGCCTGCCACAACAGACGCTGGGGCGAGGTCATGGTGGGGCGGCTTTGGTTCAAGGCGGTTGTGAGCGGAAGGGCTAGCGTGAGCGCCGCCAAGATGGGGGTTGCCATACCCGGCTGGCTGATATGCAGCAAGAGCGTGCCGGCCCATAAATAAAGCGCCGGAAGGGAGAGGATTTCGGCGGCCAGCATCCCCAAACTGCGGTTACGGTGAGGAGCGGTTTCGGCGCGGCGAGCGGCTATGATCAGAATGGCCACCGCAAACAGACCGGCAATGAGCAACCAGATCAGTTCTAGCCACCAGCTCGTGGTCATGCGTTGGGCGGCATTGCGCACATAGAAACTTCCTGCTAACAGAGCGACAAGTAGTCCCGCGCCATAACCCCCGCGGCGTAAGCGCACCACCCATTCAGAAGGGAGCGCCCATTCCGAGGCACTGAGGGAAAGGTCGAACGATGCGGCGGCGGTAAGGGCGAAGGCAAGCAACCAGAGCAAGGTCAGGCGATGTGTTTGCCACAGATCAACGCTGCCGGCCAGGACAAACCCCAAGGAAGCCGCTAAAAGAACGAGGGCGCGATTGGTGGGATGATCCGGGAGGCGCAGGAAGACCAGCCAGGCCAGGGCAAGCATGAGCACACCCAGGCTGATGGGAAAATCATTTAATCGCACCTGCCAATAACGTGGCCAGGGTTGCAGAACTTGGATGCGGGTGACATAGTCCCCTGGTGGGGTTTCAACGCTTAAGAAAACTTCCTGACCACTTTTTTTGTTTTCCAGGCTGGCCCACAGCGCGGCGCCGGTGGGAACAGCGCGCCCATCTACGCGCAAGAGGCGGTCGCCGAGTTGTAACCGCGTACTCCCGGGGGTAGTCACTACCGCCGCCGGGCTGAGAGACGCACCCACACGCATCCCAGGTAAGATCAGCGTTCCCAGTGAAGGACGGGCTAACCAGGCTGCACTGGTAAACGGTAAACTAAGGACGATCATACTCAACGCGGCCAGCCAGAGCAGGATCGGGGTGCGTGCACTTCGCCAGACCGAAATCCTGGAGAGGGGATACGTCAAGGTTTGGGGGTGTGATTCAACCATGTGGTTGTCTCCACCGATGGATCATGCCGATGCCGGGGGTTTACGCACCTGACGGGAGTCGAGTTCCAGCGGCACTCGCCGCTCCCCCAGGAACTTAAGCAGCACCCGCACGCGCTCCCGCCCTGGTAAGCGGGTATCGAAGATAGCTTCGTACCCGGCAAATGGCCCACTTTCAATTTCAACGCGTTCCCCCTTCTGATACTGGTCTGCGGGGGATTGCGCAGCCATCTGATTAAGCCGTTCCAGGTGGTTTTGTAACGCCGTGATCAGGGCATCAGGCACAATGGCCGGTTCGCCACCAAATGCCACCAGACCGGTGGCAAAAGGCATCCATTGGAAGAGTGAAGCCCCGGTCTGCTCCAGATCGGCGCGGACAAAGACGTAGCCCGGAAAATAAGCACGGATGCGGCGCGCGCGGGGGTTAACCGGTTTAACCTTAAGATGGGGATAGAAAACCTCCAGCCCTTTTTCGGTCATGTAGCGGGCCAGGCTCTCTTCGCGGTGGGGATGACTGTGGATGGCATACCAATGTAAGGACATAAGGCACTCATAGGATGGAGGTAACCAAATTATAATGAAAATCCCCTCTGCTGTTTGCATGGGGGCGGTTTACAGTTTTCTTAAGTACACCGATTAGCCTGCCCCGCTGGCACCGCCTCCTCCTCCCCCGGCGCCGGCCCCACCGCCGTCTCCGCCGCTGGAGGTGACCACACTGGTAGCCGCGATGGCACCCAACAGGTCATCCATGCCACCGGCCCCGCTGGCGGTGAGCAACCAGGAAACGGTGGGGGCAAAACCTTGCTCGCGAAACGCTTCTGCCCACTGCAGTCCGCTGCCAAATGCCAGCGCATAGGGCAGATAGGCTTCCAGCCATTCCCCTTGCAGGCCACTGCGCTGTTTGACCAATTGTCCCAGGTATTGCTTAAACCCCTTCCAGCGCGCGGCGCGGGTCTCGCCCTGAGGGGTGAGCAAGGGCCAGGCGTTGGCTGTGAGCAATAACGCACTGCCTGCAACCATCAAGCCACCGGCCAAGCCCAAGCCGAGGGTGCCGACCCCGGCCAACTGATCGCTGCCCAAAACCAGCAATAATCCCACGATGAGCAACGGAAATTCGATTAAAAAGGCTAGCACGGCCAGCGCGTTCAACCGTTTGCGCTCATCCAGACGGTGGGCGTCCAATAACCCCTGGGCGATTAACTCGCGGGTCAGGGCTTGTTTGAGGGCGGGCAGGATACCCGGAAGTTTATTGCCCAAGCGACTGAGGCGGATGGTGTCTTGCCAGCCCTGACGGGTGGTGAAGAGGGCCTGGAAGAGCACCTGTTCATGGTCGTGTAATCCGGTCTTATCGCGCAGGCGGTGGAGGGTATAATCCCGTGTTTTGAACAGCCCCCGCCCGGCTGGGGTGGCTTCGAGGCGCAGCCAGCCGCGCTGAGCGAGGTGGATCAAGACGGCGGCAATCTGAGCGGGCGTGGCCGCGCCAGGGTTGAGCAGAAACGCGGCTTGGGCCGGCGAAAGCGCATCTGGCGGATTGCTAATGATGCCCGGTGGGATGATCACTGTCGAGCCCTGGCGCTGGCGGCGGTACAGCCAAACCCCGATCAAGGACAGCAGGGCTACGCCTAGCCCTAACCCAATAGCCCATGGTGCCATCTGGCGCGCCTGAGCGCCGCGCGCCAGCAAGCGCGCCTGCCAATCGGGTGGTTGCGCGATCAGACTGCCGCGGGGGAAGAGCATCTCGATCGTGATGCCCTGATTGGCAGGGATGTCCTGGGCAGTGAAGACAAACTCACCGCGGGTGTGGGTGGTAGTGTACTGTGCTCCTCGCAACTGGGGCGTTTCGGCTGGGGTCAGATGGGAGGGGTAGCGTACGGTGATGCGCGCCTGACGGATGGTGTACTCATGTTCTTCGGGGATGGCCTGCCATAAAATCCCTTCGGCGTTGTCACGCAGATGGATGTGCCCGCTCACGAGATAGCGCAAGCCGAGGGTGCGCGTGGCGTCTTGGGTGGGTGGAAAATGCCAGGTGATTTCGATGGGATCCGCGTTGCGTTTGATCTCAACCTGGTTGGGCTGATTCCCTTCGGGGAGCGTCACGCCGTCCAGGCTGGCACTTTGAATTTCAACATGTTCCAATTGATCCAGGGTTAACTGGCGGAAGGCGTAGGTATAAGGCCCACCCTCAAAGCGAAAGGTCACCGTTTCTTCAACCTGAATGCGGTTTTCGGCCTGGATTTGGAGCACCACGTCGTAGCGTTCGGCGTAGTAAGCGCGGGCGTCGGCGTTACCTCGGGGTGCCCCCAGCAGCGCCAACAGCCCAATCAGCGTGGCAAGCAAGAGAACAAGGCGTAACTGACGAACGGTCATTCTGCCCTCCCTGTGTGGGTTGGCTCAACCGTCTGTTCCCTGGTATTGGAACGACGGGAAAGGAGGAACAAATAAACGGTCGCCATGAGGACGAAGGAAATTAAGCCAATGACCGGGTCGTAGGTGCGCATGTGAACTAGGGCGGGTGAGGGCAGAGCCGAGGCGGGGAAGGTGACCACCAGGGCGGCGTAGAGATTGTTTGCGGCATGCATGCCCAGGGCATATTCCAACCCGCCGCTGTGCAGTGTTGCCCACGAAAGCACCACGCCGATCCCAAAATAAAGCGGCATCGTCAACCAGGCGCCGTAAGTTTGCACCTCGGGGTTCAAACCGTGCAACGCGGCAAAAATAAGGTTGGGCAAGATCAAAGTGACCCAATACCCCAGACGTGAGCGCCCAATCCATTGGGTCAGGTAACCGCGGAAGATCAGTTCTTCGGTGCTGGTCTGTAAGGGGATGAGCAATATGGCTACCACGGCGTAGGGAAGAAAGCGCGACCAATCGGCGGCCCAAACGTAATTGGAGGGGTTGATGAGCCAGAGAATTGCATCGCTCAAACCGCACAAGAACAGCCACAGGCCAAAAGAGCGCCAAAAGTAGGCCCAGCGCACCCGCCCGGCGGGGTTGATCAGGGCGAGAAGTGGGCGGTGATGGAACAAACGCAAGCCGATGATCAGGCCGAGCAGCCCCCCCAAAGGGAAGGGCAGTAAGGCAATGACCAAGAGCAATAAGGGCGGAAAGGCATTGAGATCGGTGCTTCCGGTCAGGATAACGGCGATAAGACTGAAGAAAAATGAAACGCTGATGAATAGCCAGATCACCAGAGCCAGAGTGGCGACATAACGCCAGGCTTCATGGCGTCCTTCGTGTGCCGCGGATAGATAGGAAGAAACCATCTTGACTCCTTGTGCGGATATTGGGGAATGAAAGCCGTGATGAAATCGGTAAGCATGATGTAGAGGGGAGGGATTGTTTCCCCTATTATAATAACCCTGACAGATTAACGGCGGATCAAGGGGCTTTCAAGGCGTGGTTAATAATCCAGTTGGGCTGGTTTTGCTGGCGATCGTGGTGCTCTTCTTGCCGGGGGCGGTGTGGGTGGTATGGCGCCAGCCCACTGATCAGGATGGACTGGAGCAATTGGCCGAGGCGCTAGGGCTTTCAGTGGCTTTAACGGCCTTAGGCGGTTTGCTTTTCTTTATCTTGGGCGAGAGGCTCACCGGGGGCGACTTGCGCGTGGCCTATGCCGTTCTGGGGATTGCCTGTGCGGGGGGAGTGGCCTGGCGCTTGAGAGGTGTGCGCTGGGCGGAGGTGCGTTTCTCGCGTTCGATGCTGTGGTTTGGGGTCGGCCTGGGCGCGTTAGCGGGCATCGTGGTTTGGCGGTTCTACCAGGCACGGGGGATGGTCTTCCCGGCTTGGGTGGATTCGGTGCACCACGTGTTTATCGTGCGCAAGATCATGGCGTTAGGCGGTCTGCCGGAGACCCTGGCACCCGAGATTGAGACGTTTTTCTCATATCACTACGCGTTTCATCTCATCACGGCCTGGTTTGCCCGTCTGGGCGGTCTAGAAGCCACTGAGGCGGTGTTGTGGCTGGGGCAGGGGTTAAATGCCCTGGTTGCGCTTTCGGTATATCGGCTGGGGAAGGCACTCTGGGGTGACTCACGACGCTCCGGCCTGGCGGCATTGCTGGTGGGATTTGCCTTTCAGATGCCGGCGTACTACCTCGCCTGGGGGCGCTACACGCTTTTAACGGGTTTGGTCATGCTACCTCTGGCGATGGCGGCGGTGGTGGAGATTCTGCGCCGGCCGGGATCGGTGGAGACGTTCGTGCGCTTGGGAGTGCTCTCAGCAGGCGTGGCCTTGAGCCATTACACGGCATTATTGTTACTGGGGGTGTTTTGCCTGGTGGTCGTGCTGGGGGTGAGTTGGGGTGTTTGGCGGCTTTCCCCACCGGAAGCGCGTGCGCAACGGCTGCTTCCCCTGGTAGCGCTGGGCCTGGGGTTGGGGTTGGGCGGTGGTTTGGCATTGCCCTGGTTGTGGCGCGTGATCTGGCACCTGGGCGGGCAGGCGGCGGTGCGGGTGGTCTCGCCGCTGGATGCTTCCCAACTGGGGTATTGGCGTTATATCCTGGATTTGCTTGGGCCGCGCCACAATCATATCCTGATGGGCTTGGCGGGTTTAGGGGCTATTTATGGTTTAACGCAAGCGCGTAGCCGTCTCATAGCGGTTTGGGGTTGGGTGTTGGCGTTTTTGATGTTGCCCTGGGGGATACGTCTGGGGCCGTTTCGTCCCGATCACATGGCGATTGTCCTTTTCCTCCCAGCGGCGGTGTGTCTGGCGGATGGCGGCGTTGGGGGATGGCATTTTATTGTAGATCAACTATCCTCACCCGCGGCGCGCCGTATTGCCTGGGGAGTGGGGGCAGGGTTAGCGCTGGCGGTTTTGAGCTGGGGAGCTTGGTCCACGCGTACGGTGACCAATCCGACCACGCAACTGGCCGACGCTGCCGATAAGATGGCACTGGACTGGGTGCGTGAGAATCTGCCGCCGGAGGCGCGCTTTTTGATCAACGTGACCTCCTGGCAAGGGGGGACATATCGCGGGGTGGATGGGGGCTATTGGCTGCTCCCTTATGCCGGGCGCATGAGCATCTTACCGCCAGTGCTGTACGCCTGGGGTGATCCGGAGATCGCAGCGCAGATCAATCGCTGGGCAGTGCAGGCCGCCGAATTGAAGGATTGTGATGAAGCCTTTTGGCTTCTCGTTAAAGAAGCAGAACTTGAGTATGTATATGTGCGCGAGGGTGTAGGACGTTTACAACCCGCCGCGCTCAATCAGTGCCGTGGCGTGGTGCCAATCTATCGCCGTCAGGGGGTGTTCATTTATGCTCTGGAAGCGCCGTAATGTCCAGACAATTGACGACTTTGCGGGTGATTTTTATACAGATTATTTTGTGAAAATTGCCACCAGACAGCACTTGTGATATACTAGGGCAAGATTGTGCCGGTCAGATAGACAATTCCTATCGTGAGGACCGCTCATGCTTCAAGATTATCTCCCCTTGTTCGTCATTTTGGTCGTTGCCTTTGCCATTGCCCTCATTGCCATCTTGCTGGGGATGCTCTTTGGCCCACGGCGGCCCACCCCACGCAAGGCGGCGCCGTATGAATCAGGAATTGTACCCTATGGACCGGGGCGGCGGCGAGTATCGGTGCGTTTTTACCTCGTAGCCGTCCTTTTTATTCTTTTTGATGTCGAAGTGATTTTTGTGATCTTCTGGGCCGCGGCCGCTCGTCAGTTGGGGTGGCTTGGCCTGGGGGCAATGCTGGTGTTCCTGGTGATTTTAGAGGTAGCCCACGTCTATGCGTGGAAGAAAGGAGCGCTGGAATGGGACTAGAACAAAAAACCGCTCAAATGGGGGTGGTGACGACCACCCTGGAGCAAATGGTCAATTGGGCGCGCACGCGCTCAATGTGGCCGATGCTGTTCGGCCTGGCCTGTTGTGCGATTGAGATGATGGCGGCGCAGGCGTCCAGTTATGACCTGAGCCGCTTCGGTATGGAACTGATGCGCGCCAGCCCGCGCCAATCCGATTTGATGATCGTGGCCGGGCGGGTTTCGCGCAAGATGGCGCCGGTTTTGCGCTTATTATATGATCAAATGCCCGAGCCCAAGTGGGTCATTGCCATGGGCGATTGTGCCTCTTGTGGCGGCATCTTCAATAACTACGCTATTGTACAGGGTGTGGATGAGGTTGTGCCGGTGGATGTCTATGTGGCGGGTTGTCCGCCGCGTCCGGAAGGATTGATCCACGGCATTTTGACCCTGCACGATAAGGTACAGAAAGAAAAACTGACCAAGTGGGCTTAATCCGGCATGCCGGGTAACCCCGTCATCTTAAGTTTATGCCCGAGGATGGGGGTGCCGGCTGAACGAGTCATAAAGACGAGGTCGGAGTGATGACAAAGGCAAATACCGAGGTTTTGGAAGAGGCGGTAAAGGTCATCAAGGAACGTTTCGGCGCTACCGAACATCGCTTTCGGGACGAAGTCACGTTGATTATCCCCCCGGAGAACATCATCGAGGCGGCGCAGACGTTGCGCGATACCTTTGGTTTCAATGTGCTGATTGATGAAACGGCGGTGGATTACTGGCCCCAGACGACGCCGCGTTTTCACGTGGTTTATCATCTCTATTCCATGCCCCATAACCTGATCTTGCGCCTGCGCGTTCCGCTCAACGGCAACGCGCCGCATGTGGATACCATGGAAAAAGTGTTTCCCAATGCGAATTGGAAAGAGCGCGAGATTTGGGATATGTTCGGCATCGTCTTCGACGGGCACTCGGACTTGCGACGCATCTTGATGCCGGCAGATTGGCAGGGGCATCCGCTACGCAAGGATTATCCGTTGGGCTACGAAGAGGTGCAGTTCTCGTTCAATGCGGAAGAGATTGATCGCCGCAAGCCTTATGCCAAGTCTTAGGGGTGGAGTCGGCCATGGTCATGTTACGTGAAGTTTCGGTAGATGAACTGCGTCATCTGGTTTCGGAGCGGGCGCTGGCGGGTGAGACCATGTTGTTGAACATGGGGCCGCAGCACCCCAGCACGCACGGCGTGCTGCGCCTGCTGTTGGAACTGGATGGCGAGATTGTGCTTAATTGCATCCCCGATATCGGCTTTCTGCACACCGGCGTTGAAAAGAACATGGAAGCCAAGACCTACCAGAAAGCCGAGGTGATGACGGATCGCTTGGATTACCTCAACCCCATCGGCAATAACTTAGTCTACTGCCTGGCGGTAGAAAAACTGGTGGGATTGGATGTGCCCCCGCGCGCTCAGGCGATCCGAGTGATCTTGGCGGAATTGACACGTATCGGCTCGCACCTGCTTTGGCTGGGCACCAGTTCGCTTGATTTAGCCGCCATGTCCACCTTCCTTTACACCATGCGTGAGCGCGAAATGATCCTGGACATTTTCGAGATGTGTTCCGGACAGCGCATGATGACTACCTACGTCCGTCCCGGTGGGCTATGGCGGGATGTGCCGGTAGAGTTTGAAGATGCGGTGCGGCGGGTGTTGGAGATCATGCCGCGGCGCATTGATGAATACGAACGGCTGTTGACCACCAACGAACTCTTCCTGGATCGCACCCGCGGCATTGGGGTGATTACGGCGGAGGAGTGTATCCAATGGGGCATTTCCGGGCCGGTGGCGCGAGCGGCCGGGTTAAAATACGACTTGCGTAAGGTGCGCCCGTACAGCGGTTATGAACAGTACGAGTTTGATATCCCCACCCAGCAAGATGGCGATGTCTATTCGCGCTACTTGGTGCGGGTGGAAGAGATGCGCCAATCCCTGCGCATCATCCGCCAGGCGCTGGATAAACTGCCCTATGGCCCGGTGCGTAGCAACAACCGCAAATTTGTACCGCCGCCGCGCTCTGAGTTGGGGGTGAGCATGGAGGCGGTGATCCATCACTTCAAGTTGTGGACGGAAGGTTTCTCCGCCCCCAAGGAATCGGTCTATGCCGCGATTGAAAGCCCGCGCGGCGAATTGGGGGTCTTCCTGGAAGGGGATGGTGGGCCTAAACCCTATCGTGTCCACTATGTCACCCCCTCGTTTGCCAATTTGCAGGTCATGCCCATCTTGACCCGCAATCACTTTATCGCCGATGTGGTGGGAATCATCGGCAGCATTGATATCGTCCTGGGAGATTGTGACCGGTGAACACGCTACGCGCTAAGTATGCCGATGAGATTGAGGCCATTTTGGCCAAGTATCCGCCGGAGCATAAGCGCTCGGCGGTGATGCCACTGCTCTATCTCGCCCAGCGCGAAGAGGGTTATGTCACTGCGCAGGCGATGGCCGAGATTGCCGAGATCTTGGAGATCTCGATCACGGATGTGGCCTCGGTGGTGGGTTTTTATTCGCTGTACTATGACCAGCCCCATGGGCGCTACCATATCCAGGTTTGCACCGATTTACCCTGTGCCTTGCGCGGCGCGGAGGATTTTCTCAAAGCCCTGTGCCAGGCGCTGGGTATTGGGGTGGGACAGGTGACGCCAGACGGGCTTTTTACCGTGGAAGAAGTGAAGTGCATTGGGGCGTGCCACCGCGCGCCGGTCTTCCAGGTGCAGGGGGATGGCGAGATTGTCTTTCATGAGAACCAAACCTTGGAGACGGCGTTGGCGGTCATTGAAGCCCTGCGTCAAAAAGCGCACCAAGAGAAGGAGGGCACGGCATGAGCGAGTATCTGATTCTGCGCCACCGCGCCATTCCTGGTCTGGAACGTTTGCCGGTGTATTTGGAGCATCAGGGGTTTGCGGCGTTCAAGAAGGCGGTAACCGAACTCCAGCCGGCCCAGATCATTCAGATGGTCAAGGACTCGGGACTGCGCGGACGCGGTGGAGCGGGCTTTCCCACCGGGCTAAAATGGTCGTTCCTGCCGAATGACCTGTGGCCGCACTACGTGGTTGCCAACGCGGATGAATCCGAGCCGGGAACCTTCAAAGATCGTGAAATTATGGAATCCAACCCCTTCCAGTTTTTGGAAGGGCTGATGATTGCATCGTACGCCGTCCAGGCGCGGGTGGCCTATATCTACATCCGTGGCGAGTACTGGCATATTGCGAAATGGCTGGATCAGAAGATTGCCGAACTGGAACAAGCCGGACTGCTGGGTGAAAACCTCTTCGGCACGGATTATTCCCTGCGGCTCTATACCCACTTGGGCGCTGGCGCCTATATCTGTGGCGAAGAGACCGCCTTGTTGGAGTCGCTGGAAGGCAAAATCGGCCAGCCGCGCTTGCGTCCGCCCTTCCCGGCGACGGCTGGACTCTACAACCGCCCCACGGTGGTCAATAACGTGGAGACCCTGGCAAATGTGCCCCTGATCGTGCTCCATGGGCCGGCCTGGTATCACAACTACGGCACGGATAAAAGCCCTGGCACAAAGGTATTCAGCCTATCCGGTTGTGTTAACCGCCCAGGCAACTACGAACTGCCGTTCGGGGTGACTTTCCGCGAGTTGATTTTTGAACACGGCGGTGGGGTGCCCGAGGGGCGAACGCTCAAGGCGGTGATGACGGCAGGGGCGTCCTCGGTCTTGATCCCGATGGATGAAAGCGTGTTGGATACCCCCATGGATTACGAATCGCTGAACAAATTCGGCGGTTCGCTGGGTTCAGCCTCGGTGATCGTGCTGGATGATTCGGTCAACATGGCCTGGCTGACCTATAAGACGGTCAATTTCTTCAAACATGAATCCTGTGGTAAATGCACCCCCTGCCGCGAGGGCACCTACTGGATGAATCGCCTGGCCGAACGCATTGCGCGTGGGCAGGGAGAAGCCCGTGAGGTGGAATTGCTCTATCAGGTAGCGCGTCAAATGCAGGGGAAGTGCCTGTGCGCGCTGGGTGAATTCTCTACCCTGGCGGTGGTTTCCAGCATTGATCGCTTCCGTGCGGATTACGAAGCCGTTGTAACTAAGGAGCCGGTTTATGGGTAAAATGGTGACCCTCACCATTGATGATCAGGTCGTCAGCGTGCCGCAGGGGACGCTGATTGTGGATGCGGCCAAGAAAGCGGGGATTGACATCCCGGTCTTTTGCTATCACCCTAAGATGGAACCGGTGGGGATGTGCCGGATGTGTCTGGTGGAAGTCGGTCGTCCGGTAATTGACCGTGCCACCGGTCAACCGGTATTGGAGGCGGATGGCAGTCCCAAGATCCAATTTGGGCCGAAATTAGAGACGGCCTGCACCACGCCCGTGAGCGAAGGGATGGTGGTGCGCACCCAAACCCAGGTGGTCGCCGAGGCGTGCCAAGGGATCATCGAATTCCTGCTTACCTCGCACCCGCTCGACTGCCCGATTTGCGATAAAGGCGGGGAGTGCCCCCTCCAGAACCTGACCATGGCCTATGGGCCGGGGGAATCGCGCTTCCGCTACGAGGATAAGATGCACTTGGCCAAGCATCTTCCGCTGGGCGAACTGATCTACCTGGATCGTGAACGCTGTATCTTGTGCGGGCGGTGCGTGCGCTTCCAATCCACGGTTGCGGACGATCCGGTGATCGCTTTTAGCCAGCGCGGGCGGGCACTGCAAATTGTGACCTTTTCAGAACCTGGCTTTGATTCCTACTTCTCCGGAAATACGACCGATATCTGCCCGGTAGGGGCGTTGACTACCGCCGATTTCCGTTTTGGCGCGCGTCCGTGGGAGATGACGCCAAGTGCCTCGATTTGCCCTCACTGTCCGGTGGGGTGTAATATCACCTTCAACGTGCGCCGTGAGGCCGCCGCAGGGGGGCGTGAGGTGATCAAGCGGGTTATGCCGCGCCAGAACGAGTGGGTTAATGAGATTTGGATTTGCGATAAAGGGCGTTTTGGCTATCACTATACTGAGAGCCCCGAGCGCCTGCGCCAGCCGTTGGTGCGCAAAGATGGAACCCTGCAACCTGCTTCCTGGGACGAAGCACTGCGGGCAGCAGCGGAAGGGCTGCGCACCCATCAGCGCCTGGTGAGCCTGGCCGGAGGACGGTTGAGCAATGAGGATCTGTTCAACCTCTACCGACTGACCGAGGCTCGGCAGGGGCGGGCTGTGCTCTATTCCACCATGGGTGGCGGGGACTATGTGCAGCGTTATGGCCTGAGCGGGGAGGCGAACCTGGCAGCCTTGGGCAAGGGGGACGCCATCCTGGTGGTGGCCACCGACTTGCACGAGGAAGCGCCGTTATGGTGGCTGCGGGTCAAGCAGGCAGCTGAACGGGGGGCGACGTTGGTTGTCGCCAATGCCCGTCCTACCAAGCTGGAACGTTATGCCGCTCATGTCATGCGCTACACCTACCAGGATGCCCTGCTCAAGGTGCAAACCCTATTGACAGGAAATGCTCCCGAAGCCCAGGCGTTGGCCAGTGCGGCCAATCTGGTTATTTTCTACGGCAGTGAAGGGTTGTCCCTGGAAGCCTCTGAGGCGCTGGCGGCTATGTTGGCGCGTCTGTTGGTGCAAAACGGGCAGGTGGAGCGCCCGTTGAGCGGCCTGGTGGCGGTGTGGCCGCATGCCAACACCCAGGGAGCCTGGGAAATCGGCTTCCGGCCTGACCCTCGGCTCGCTGAAACCCTAAGCGCTGCCGATGTGGTGTGGGTAGCGGCTGCCGATCCGGCCGGGGATGATGTGGCTCTGGCGCGTGCCCTGGAAAAGGCCGGGTTTGTCATCGTGCAAGACCTCTTCTTGACCGAGACGGCCCGTCGTGCCGATGTGGTCTTCCCGGTGCAGGCGTTTACCGAGCGCGAAGGCACGTGGACAACGGGAGAGCGGCGGGTACAGCGTTTCTACCCGGCTTTGCCCGAGTTAGAGGGCACCCGCGCCGATTTTGCCATTGTGGCGCAGGTGGCCGAACACTTGGGCTTGGCATTGGAGGGGCGTTCAGCGCTCCGTGTCTTCCAGGCGATTGCACAGGCCCTGCCCGCGTTTGCCGGTCTTTCTTACACCCGCTTGGCCGAGGTGGTGGAACAATGGCCAATAGTTGGGCGTAGTGATCTCTACTATGGCGGCACAGCCTATGAGAACACCCAGGGCTTAGGGGTGCGCTTGGCGCGGGTGAGCGCGGAAGCGGAGGCGATAGCTTTCCCCGACGTCGCACCGGCGGAGGTGCATACACCCGAAGCGCTGTATCTGGTGCCGTTCGTCCGCCTCTATGATCAGGGACAAACTTTGCGGCCTTCGCGTTTGCTGCACCGACGCGTTGCCCAGGCGGTTCTTTACCTGGCGCCGCAGACGGCGGCCCAGTTGGGGGTGCAAAACGGAGAGCATGTTCAGATTAGTGCGGATGGGTGGTCGGAAACGCTGTCCGTTCAGGTGGTGGCGAACGTGCCCGCCGGGGCAGGTTTAGTACCACGCAGTAGCGGGGTGGCGTTACGTCAACCACAGTGGGTGCGCGCTCAACGCGCCGTGCTTGAACCTCAGGCTGGGAGTTAAGGAGTTCGCATGGACGCTGCCTTGTTTTGGGAGTGGGTAATCAAGTCACTGATTATCGTGCTGGTGCTGACCGGGGGGTTTGCCTATGCTACCCTGTATGAGCGTCGTGTCATTGCCCGCATTCAGGTGCGCATTGGGCCGAACCGGGCGGGCCCGTTTGGCTTGCTCCAACCGGTAGCCGATGGGATTAAGTTAATCTTCAAAGAAGAGTTGACTCCGGCGGGGGCGGATAAGGTGCTGTTCTTTCTGGCGCCCATCATCACGGTTTTGCCTTCGTTGGTCATCACGGCGGTGGTGCCGTGGGGGGATGCCGTGGTGATCGGTGGACGCGTCATCCGCCTCTATCTCACGGATATCAATGTGGGCATCCTGTATATTCTGGCGGTAGCGTCTATTTCGGTCTATGGCATTGCCCTGGCAGGGTGGGCTTCGAATAACAAATATGCCCTGTTGGGTGGTTTGCGTTCCACCGCTCAAATGATCAGTTACGAACTGGCGTTGGGGCTTTCGTTTGTCGGCCCGATTTTGTTGGCCGGTTCACTGAGCCTGATGGATATTATTAATGCCCAAAAGCATTTGTGGTATATCGTGCTCCAGCCGGCGGCGTTCTTGCTTTACTTTATGGCTTCGCTGGCCGAGGTTAACCGGGCGCCATTTGATATGCCCGAAGCTGAGCAGGAACTCACTGCCGGTTACCATGCTGAGTATTCGGGGATGAAGTTCGCGCTCTTCTTCATGGCCGAGTACATCAAAATGATTGCGGTAGCGATGATCGGCGCCTCGCTTTTCCTGGGCGGATACATGGGGCCGTTTGTGGATCGCTTCCCCTGGCTGGGCCCGATTTACCTCTTCCTCAAAGTGGCGGTGTGGCTGTTTGTGATGATTTGGCTGCGCGCCACGTTACCGCGCATTCGCTATGACCGCCTGATGCAGTTAGGCTGGAAGGTGATGTTCCCGCTGGGACTGCTGAACGCGGTCATTACCGCCTTGGTGGTGGTCTGGGTTGGAGGATAAGCCATGCTTAAAGGTTTGCTCGAAACACTCCGTTCGATGACCGAAAAGCCGGTCACGATTCAGTACCCTGAGGTCAAACGCCCGGTGCGGGCACGCTTCCGTGGGCGACACATCCTGCGCCGGTATGAAAACGGCTTGGAGCGCTGTATTGGTTGCGCCCTGTGTGCCGCGGCCTGCCCCTCGGATGCCATCTTTGTTGAGGCGGCAGAAAACACGGATGATGAGCGTTACTCGCCGGGTGAACGTTACGCGCGGGTGTATGAGATCAACATGCTGCGCTGTATCTTCTGCGGCTTCTGTGAGGATGCCTGCCCGACTGAGGCGATTGTGCTCACGGACAACTACGAACTTACTTTCACCGACCGTCACCAGTCCATCTACACCAAAGAAATGCTTTTGGAGCCGGTGCCGGAAGGGGGTAAGCCTACGCCGCAAAAAGTGGAACCCGGGGTGTACACCCGCTCGATACCTATCATGCAAGATCCCACCGATTAGGGAGGCTGAATGTCCCTTGGAACCCTCATCGTTTTTGCTGTCTTAGGTCTGGTGGTGGCCGGCTCGGCTGTGGGGATGCTGCTCAGCCGCAACGCGATTTATTCGGCGCTCTTTCTGGTGCTCAACTTCATTGCGGTGGGTGTGCTGTATCTGATCTTGGGGGCGCCGTTTATTTCATTCGCTCAGGTGGCCGTCTATGCCGGCTCCATCATGGTGCTGTTTGTGTTTGTCATCATGCTGTTGGGGGCAGAGCAGTTCCCGGTTCATGAGCCTCTGCGTGGGCAGCGCTGGCTGGGTTTGCTGGCCGGAGGTCTTTTTCTAGTTGAATCCGCGGCCTTTTTGTACCTGCGCACCAGTGCGCCGGAATGGGCAGCAGAGATCGGGTTCGGGTTTGAAAGCCCGGTCGTGGTTGGGCGCATGATTATCGAAAAGTATTTGCTTCCTTTTGAGATTACGGGCTTCTTGTTGCTGATCGCCGTGGTGGGGGCGATTTTCCTGGCGCGTCTGGAAACCCCCATGGTGGGTAAGGGCAAAGGTCGCCAGGGGCAATTTGGAGAACGGAAGGAGTAGGCCGCTATGCCATTGGTGTACTATCTAGGGCTTTCGGCATTTATGTTCACTATCGGGATCTTGGCCGTAGTATTGCGGCGCAACCCTCTGGTCGTGTTCATGGGGCTGGAACTGATGTTCAACGCCGCCAATTTGGCTTTTGTGGCGTTTGCGGCCTTTCACAAGGTGCTGGATGGTGAAATTTTCGTGTTTTTCGTCATTACGACGGCTGCCGCCGAGGTGGCGATTGGATTGGCGTTGATTGTGGCGATCTTCCGCACCAAGCATTCCATTGACCTGGATCAAATGAGTCAGTTGAAAGGATAAACCGCCCATGCACATGGAGGTTATGACCGTAACCGAACCGTTGTTCCGCCTGGCGCCGGGGGTGGTGTTCCTACCGGTGGTGGGCATCCTATTGAACCTGTTCTTGGGGGAGCGCTGGAATGAAAAGGTGGTAGGGTGGATCGCCAGCCTGGCCACGGTGGGTGCCTTTGGCGTGGCGGTAGCGCTGGCCGTTGGGTTGACCCGCCATCCCGAAGGAGCGGTAGTCCCCTTGCTGACCTGGATCCACATCGGTGATTTCCGCGTGGATTGGGTTTTCCGTGTGGATACCCTCTCGGTGGTGATGATGTTGGTTGTAGCCGGTGTCGGGGCGCTCATTCATATCTATTCCATCGGGTATATGCACGAGGATGTCCGCCACCAGGGGGATCCGCGCCGCTTCCGCCGCTTTTTTGTCTTTCTCAATCTGTTCATCGCGGCGATGATGATCCTGGTCAGTGCGAACAACTTCCTGATGCTCTTCGTGGGTTGGGAAGGGGTCGGTCTGTGTTCGTATTTGCTGATCGGATTCTGGTTCGAGAAGGGCGCCGGCGGTATCGGAAACGCATTGGCAGCAAAAAAGGCGTTTGTGGTCAACCGCATCGGCGATTTTGGCCTGTTGATCGCGCTGTTCTTGATCTTTGCCAATTTTGGCACGCTGGATTTTGAGGCTGTGTTTCGTCAGGCGCCGCAGTTGGCACAGGTTGCACCTGGCATACTGACGGCGATCACGCTGTTCATGTTGCTGGGCGTGACGGGAAAATCGGCCCAAATCCCACTCTATGTGTGGTTGCCGGATGCAATGGCCGGCCCCACACCGGTTTCAGCGCTGATCCATGCGGCGACGATGGTGACTGCGGGTGTCTATCTGGTGGCGCGTTCGCAGGCGCTGTATATCGAGGTGCCGTTGGCGCAGAGCACGGTGACCTGGGTTGGCGGGTTGACAGCACTGCTGGCTGCAACTATCGCGCTTGGTCAGTATGACATCAAACGGGTATTGGCTTACTCCACCATTAGCCAGTTGGGCTTCATGGTCGCTGCAGTGGGAATGGGTGCCGCGGTAGCGGGGATGTTCCACCTGGTGACACATGCCTTCTTCAAGGCACTGCTCTTCCTCTCTGCCGGCTCGGTCATTTTGGGCATGGAACGCGGACACGAGTCCGGGCATCACCATCAGGTTGAAATTGATGTTCAAGACATGCGTTTCATGGGGGGACTGCGCCAGCGCATGCCGGTGACTTTTTGGGTTTATCTGATCGGCGCGTTGGCGTTAGCCGGTGTAGCGCCTTTGGCGGGGTTCTTCTCCAAAGATGAAATTTTGGCCGCAGCCAGCGCGAAGTTCCCGGCTGTTTTTGGCCTTTTGCTTTTTTCTGCTCTGCTAACGGCGCTTTACATGGGACGGCAGTTGGCGCTGGTGTTCTTCGGCGAGCCGCGCAGTGAAGCCGCCGAGAAAGCAACCGAGAGCGCGCCGATTGTGACCGTGCCGCTGATCGTTCTCGCGGTGCTATCAGTGCTGGGCGGTCTGATCAACCTACCGGGTTCATATGCACTGGAACATTGGCTTGAACACACCCTGCATACGGTTGAGGCTATTCCGTTCCAGGTGAGCATTGCGGCTTCATCGCTGGCGGTGGCTCTGGCGGGCCTGGGTTTGGCCTGGTGGCTTTACGGACGTCGCCCATTGCCCAGCCCGCGCGAAACCGATCCTCTGGCGCGAGTATTGGACGGGGTTTACCATGCTCTGGAGCGCAAGTGGTGGGTGGACGAGATTTATCACGCGCTGGTGGTGCGTCCATATCACGGTTTAGCCCATGTGTTGGCGCAAGTGGTGGACTTGGGGTTCATTGATGGTATTGTCAATGGGATTGGGTACGTGGCGCGCCGGCTTGCGCTGTGGTGGCGTCAATGGCAGAACGGTTATGTGCGTTCTTATGCCTTAAGCATTGTCGTGGGCGTGGTATTGATCGTGGCCTATTTGCTCTTGCGCTAGGCGACTGAATCGCTACCGATTCCGAAGGAACGAGGGTTGAGAATGATCCTGGGTATAAACGGACTGATTGGGTTAATTGCGCTCCCGTTAGTGGGGTTTGTGATTCTGCTTTTTATTCCCTCTGAAGCCAAAAAAGCCCTGCGATGGGTGGCGTTGCTGACCTCACTGGCGACGTTCGTCGTCGCCCTGGGGGTGCTGGCGCAGTTTCAAGTCGGAAACCCGAACTTGCAAATGGTGGTGCGCCAACCCTGGGTGCGCATCGGCGATGTGACGATTGAGTTTTACCTGGGTGTGGATGGCCTTAGCCTACTGATGGTTTTGTTGACGGCCTTCCTGACCCCTATTGCCATCCTCTCAACCTGGAGCGCGGTAGAAGAGCGGGTCAAAGGTTTTATGCTCTTCTTCCTGCTGCTGGAAAGCGGTATGTTGGGGGTCTTTCTGGCTTTGGATTTGGTGCTTTTTTATATCTTCTGGGAATTCACCCTGGTGCCGATGATTTTCCTGATCGGCGTGTGGGGTGGGGAACGGCGCGTTTATGCTGCGGTAAAGTTCTTCCTCTTCACCATGGTTGGCTCGGTGTTAATGTTGTTGGGGATCCTTTATTTGGGGTTGCAGACGCGCACCTTTGCCTGGGATGCCCTCCTCCAACAACGTGGGGTGTTTGCCGCAGCCCAATTGTGGCTCTTCCTGGCCTTTGGCCTGGCCTTTGCGATTAAGGTACCCATGTTCCCGCTCCACACCTGGTTGCCCGATGCTCATGTGGAAGCCCCAACGGCCGGTTCGGTGATCCTGGCTGGCGTTCTGCTGAAGATGGGGGCGTATGGTTTTCTACGATTCAATCTACCGCTCTTCCCACAAGCCACGTTGCAATTGGCACCTTGGATGGCGGGCTTGGCCGTGGTCGGCATCCTCTACGGGGCAGCCGTGGCCTATGCCCAGCAGGATGTTAAGAAACTGGTGGCATATTCCTCAGTGAGCCATCTGGGGTTTGTGATGTTAGGTACCTTTGCCCTCACCGCGCAAGGGCTGGCTGGTGCCGTGCTCCAGATGGTCAACCATGGTTTGAGCACCGGCGCCCTGTTTTTGATTGTGGGGATGCTTTATGAGCGCCGCCACACCCGTCAGATGAGCGCCTTTGGCGGGATTTGGAAAATAATGCCGGTTTTGGGGGCCCTTTCACTGGTGGTGACCCTTTCATCGTTAGGCTTGCCGGGTTTAAACGGTTTTGTGGGTGAGCTTACCATTCTATTAGGGGCATTCCGTTCGACGGTACTGGGAAGCCCCTGGTTTGCCGGGGTAGCCACGGTCGGGGTGATCCTGGCGGCGGTGTATTTATTGACCATGTTTGAGAAAGTGTTCCTGGGGCCGGTACGCCATGAAGAAAACCGCACCCTGCCAGACTTAAACGCCCGCGAGGTGCTAACTTTGGTGCCCATACTGGTGCTTATTTTCTGGATTGGGTTATACCCACAACCCTTTTTGAATCTGATCAACCCCAGCGCTGAGCAATTGGTGGCGTTGGTGCAATCGGTGGCCCTGGCCGCCCATTAGGAGGACAAGATGACTCTAAGCGACATCGTGATGGTGCTCCCGATTGCCTTTATCTTGGTTTGGGCGGTAGTCCTATTATTGTTGGATTTATGGCTACCGCGTGAACGCCGGGGATGGCTGGCCTTGCTCACGGCATTGGGCCTAGCGGTAGGACTGGGATTGGATTTAGCGCAAAGTGGCCGTGGGGGACAGGCGTTTCACGAGATGATCGTACTGGATAACTTTGCCGTTTACCTGAACGCCCTCTACCTGGTCAGTGGTTTGATTGCTCTGGCGTTAGGATACGACTACCTCAAACGGATGGAAATCGAGCGGGGCGAATTTTACGCCATGCTGCTCTTCTCCATCGCGGGGATGATGTTGCTGACCCAAGCCAATCATCTGATTTTGGTTTTCCTGGCTTTGGAGTTCCTCTCGATACCCCTTTACGTCCTGGCGGGGTTTGCCCGCCCACGCCTCGAATCGGAAGAGGCAGCCTTGAAGTATTTCCTGTTAGGGGCGTTCTCCTCTGCCTTTGTTTTATACGGGATTGCGTTGATTTTCGGTGCCACGGCTAGCGCCAGCGTAACCGGCGTGGTTGAGGCCGTGCGTCATGGAACCGCGGAAATGGGGTTCTTTACTGCGGGTGCGGTGATGGTGCTGGTGGGGTTTGGGTTCAAGGTAGCGGCGGTGCCCTTCCACGAATGGGCTCCCGATGTGTATCATGGCTCGCCGACGCCAGTGACCAGTTTCATGGCTGTGGCAACCAAGGCCGCCGGTTTTGCCGTGTTGATGCGCCTGTTCTTGACCCTCTTCCCCAATTTGGCTTCCAATCTCACCCCAATCTTTTGGGGTGTCGCGGCCTTGACGATGATTGTGGGCAATTTGCTGGCCTTGGCGCAATCGAATATCAAGCGCCTGTTGGCTTATTCCAGTATCGCTAACGCCGGCTATTTGCTGATGGCTTTCGTGCCGTATGGGAATGCGCAGGTGGCCTCGCAAGCGGTATCTTCGATGTTATTCTATTTGCTGGCTTACGGGTTGACCACCTTTGGCGCCTGGGCGGTGGTGGTGGCTTTAGAGCAGGCCGAAGGACGCGGTTTGACATTAGAGGATTACGCCGGCTTGGGACCTAAATACCCCTGGCTAGGGGTAACAATGCTCATTTTTATGCTCTCGTTGACCGGGGTGCCGTTGACGTTGGGCTTTTGGGGTAAGTTGTTCCTCTTCCGCACGGCGGTTGCGGCGGGATATGTGGATCTGGCGATCATCGGCTTGCTTACCTCGGTGATCTCGGCTTACTACTACCTGCGGGTGGTGGTGATCATGTACATGCGCCCGGGTGAACCGAAAGTGCGCCGCGATGGATGGTTGAACCTGGTGGCAATTGGGACAGCGGCAGCGGTGGTGGTGCTCAGTGTGGTACCGGTGCAGGTTCTGAATCTGGCGGCGCAAGCGGTACTGCACCTGCCCTAGGTGAATGCGGTATAATAAAGACGAACGCCCCCGTAGCTCAATTGGATAGAGTAATGGACTTCGAATCCAGAGGTTGCGGGTTCGAGCCCCGCCGGGGGCGCTGAAAGCCACAAAAGGGGTTGTGGTGTAAGTATAGGTGTTCTTCAGGTGAGGGCTTTTTACTATAAAGAAAAGCCTTCTCTTTGTATAAAAGTGTGTTATACATAACTTTTTCAACACTCTAAATCGCGTGTAAGTTGCAATAAAGATTTTTGGCTTGTCAAATTTCTTAAATTAGGAAAGTGCTGAAAAACAGAGGGGTATCAACCCAAAGAGGGGGTAATAAGATAGGAAAAACACGCGAGGGAGAAGCGAATAACAACATCGTATAGAAACCGGTAAAGGGTTGTTTTTCTGGGGTTGTCTGTACTACTAGGTCTTGCTAATCGCCCATTTCTTACAAGAAATCGCAAGTCTATTCCTATTTTCCTATCCATGTATTTGAATTTATTGCTCCACGAAAGTAGTCACTCCCTCTCCTCACAATGATCTTGACTTTCTTGATTTTCTTGCTATAATAGTTGATGAAAGTGAGAAAATTTTTATTATTGAAAAATTTTTCATTTATGGTTCTCCCCTATGCCCCGGCCTAAACAAGAAGAAGACCTTCGTCTGCTCACCAAGGTCAGTAAACTCTACTACGAAGAGAACTTGACCCAAGATGAGATCATGGAGCGCCTGCAACTCTCACGCTCTAAGGTGTCGCGGTTGCTTCAAAGGGCCCGCGAGAGGGGAATTGTAAAAATCACTGTCGTCTCCCCGCCGGGGTTGTTCCCCGATCTTGAAGCCGAACTGGAAAATCGGTATCACCTGAGTGAGGCGATAGTGGTTGAAGCGCGCGATCCTCAATCGCAGTCGTTGCTCTCACGCGAATTGGGGATAGCCGCGGCAAATTACTTGTTGCGCACATTGCAGGACAACGATGTGATCGGAATTTCATGGGGCACTACGCTGAGTTACATGGTAGCAGCCCTGCAACCTCGACCCACACCAGGTGCCCATGTGGTTCAGATTATTGGAGGGCTCGGACCACCCGAATCGGAGGTCCACGCTACAGATTTGTGCCGGCGCTTGGCTCAACTTCTTCAATGTCGCCTGACCCTACTCCCAGCGCCTGGAATCGTTGACCATGTAGAAGTAAAGGAGGCTATTTTATCGGATAGTCATGTACGACATGCATTTAACCTATTTTCACAAATAAATGTGGCCTACGTTGGGATTGGTGCCCCTACTCCCGATTCGGTGATCATGCGGGATGGTTCCATCCTTTCTTGGGATATGCTGGATGATCTTCTGAAAAAGGGCGCAGTCGGTGATATCGCTTTGCGCTTCTTTGATGCCTGGGGGCAGGCAATTATCTCAGAGGTAGATCAACGGGTTATCGGAATTACTTTGGAGCAACTGCGTCAAATTAAGCGCGTCGTTGGTGTAGCGGGTGGCCCTCAAAAGATAGATGTAATACGGGGGGCACTTCGAGGAAGGTTGATTAACGTGCTGATAACCGACCATATAACGGCATCTCAATTGGTAAGGTGATTAACGAAATGACCACTTCGCATACCCTATCGGATGATGCTCTGATTGAAATAGCCCAGGATGTGATACGACGAGAAGCGGAGGCGGTAGCTTCTCTGTTACCCCAACTGGACCAGAGTTTTGTAAGGGCTGTGCAAGTATTACTTGCCTGTGAAGGCCATGTGCTGGTAGCGGGTGCGGGTACCTCCCACGCAGTTGCTTATCGCTTGGCTCATTTGCTTTCCTGTTGTGGAACACCGGCTCTATTTATTCATCCCGGCGATGCTCAACATGGGGGTGGTGGCGCTGTGACAATTAGCATCTCAGGGAATAGGGATTCTAATCATCTCGTCAGAGGTACGCGAATTGTTAGGGGTGTGTGATCGTATCCTAGTAATGTATAAGGGGCGTATCAGCGCTGAGTTTAAGGCGGATGATCCCCAAACCACCCCCGAGAATATACTGCTGGCAATTGAAGGAGGCAATGCTCATGACCAGAAGCAAGTGGCTTCAGTTTATCCTTGATCAAATGATCTGGTTTATCCTCATATTAGTGGTGATCTTCTTCACCCTTAGGACGGGGGGGATATTTCTGAGCGGCGTCACTTTAATTAACGTGCTTTTACATGCCAGCGTGTTGGGGGTGTTGACCATTGGACAAACCATTTGTCTTTTGAGCGGAAATTTCGACCTTTCTGCCGAAGGGATTGTCTCGTTGCTTACTGTCCTTGCCGCCTGGCTTATGTTGCCCTATCGTGAAATGACCCTGGCCCAAGCCGGGGGGATCGGCTGGGAACTTTCGCCTTTCATTGTTATCCCATTGATGCTTATCCTGGGAACTCTGATCGGTTGGATCAACGGGTTGTTGATTACACGGTTACGGATGAATAACTTTATTGTAACTTTGGCCATGCAGTTGTTTTTGCGAGGAATCGCATATGTGATCAGTTTGGGGGCGATTATGCCGGGCACCCCTAAGGAATTTAACTGGTTGGGGGGCGGACGAATCGGAGCGATTCCAGTCTCGGTTGTGGTTACCCTTCTTCTATTTCTGGTTTTTGAATTTTTTGTTCGATACACCCGATTTGGTCGCGAACTTTATGCTGTTGGAGCAAATCGCGATGCTGCCCGCGCCTCCGGATTTAAGCCCGAGCGCACCATTACGCAGGCCTATGTGATTGGCGGCTTCATGGCGGGTTTGGCGTCCTGGATGCTTCTAGGGCGGTTAGAGGTTTCAACACCAACACTAGGTCAGGGGATGACCCTTGAAACAGTTGCCTCGGCGGTCATTGGTGGTGTTGCGCTCTCAGGTGGCGCCGGGAGCATTGTGGGAGCATTTTCTGGAGTTCTGCTGCTCTCCATCGTAGATACCGGATTAAACATTATGGAGGTTGATCCTTTCTGGATCACAGGCGTGCGCGGTTTAATCATCCTGGTAGCGTTACTGCTCGAGGTTCAAAAAGCACGAATTCGTTTAGGCCCTGTGCCAGGAAGGGCGAAATCACCATTGGCACAATCCTGAAGGATGTCTCCGCATCCTCCTTTCTCCTTTGCGGAACGGTGGGCGTAAATGCTCACCGTTCCGCTCTATTTATCTTGAGGGACTCCTAAAGACCTTCAAAAGGTGAATTTTTCCCCTCAAAAGGATTTTGAAAATTATAGATGGGCAGGTCGGGAACATGTACTTGATCCGGCAGGCTTATCATCCATCGCACGGCTTGAGCAACGACCTCGGGTGGGATCATCCTCGCGATAACTTCGGGGGTTAAATTGGCAGGAACCTCTCGCCACCAAGGCGTATTGGTCGCTGCTGGGGATATTAAGTGAACGTGGATATTGTAGCGACGAAGTTCCTCCGAAAGTGCGGCGGTTAATCCTTCTAAGCCCCATTTGGCGGCGCAATAGGCAGTTCGGTTATCCTCGCCAACTTTTCCTGCTCGTGAACCGATATTAATAATGCGTCCGTATCCTTGTCGTTTCATCTGGGGAACAACAGCGCGGGCGCAAAGAAAAGCGGCTTTGAGCGTAGTATCCAGAGTTTGATCCCAAAACTCTTCTGTGGTGTCTTCCAGGCTGGCAGGTGGCCCCCAAAACGCAGAGTTGACCAAGATGTCAATCTGACCAAAACGCTTGAGGGTTTCATTGACCATGTTATTTACAGCGGAGGCCTCTCGAATATCTGCGGCATACCAGGTTGCGACGCCTCCCTTTGCGGTTATTTCTTTAGCCACGGCTTCCAGCTTCTGCTCGGAACGCCCCACTAACATGGTTCTTACCCCGGCGCTGGCCAATTCTACTGCAATGCACTGACCAATGCCGCCACTTGCTCCGGTAATAATGGCGACTTTATTTTCCAATTCCATCGTTTCCTCCAATAGTGGGTTGGGTTATGACTTGTCCAGAAGTAAGCGAGCCAGAGCTTCATCCACAAAAAGATGGGTAATTAAGCCGGTGCGTAATGCAGCCGCAACGGCACGCCCTTTTTCAACACCGCCCGCAGCGGCGATGACATTTTTGGTGCCTTTCAATTGCTCTACGCTGATCCCAATCAAGCGGTCTTTAAATTCCTGAGACAACACATGCCCATCCTGATCAAAGTAGTGGGCACAGACGTTTCCTACGGCTTTTTGTCGTATTAATTCCGAGAGGTTTTCCTGCCCAATATAAACCACTTGGCCTTCGATCAAGGGGATGGGACCAATTCCCACACACGCATAGGTTAAGCGGTTCCAGCGGGAAATAACCTCTTGAGTGGTGATATCTGCCATGAGGGCGTCGCGCAGGGCTTTTGATCCCACCAGTAGAGGAACTAAGAGAAAGTACGGCGTCGCATTGAAGGCGCGTGCCGCCTGTAACACAATCTGGTTGAGTTGGGTATAACTTCCAGTAGAACTACTCTCTCCCAGCAAGGGAACAATTTCAATTTGGCGTGGACGGCTGGGGGCCAAAAGGTTAACCACTTCCATAATCGTGCGTCCCCAGTCCAAGCCCAGGATGTCACCGTCTTGCAAAACGCGATCGAGGTATTGCGCTACGGCATTGCCCAATGCGCGACGTGTCAAGACATTCGAAAGGTGGGCACTGGATACTACTTCAGCGTAGCGCAAATGATAGCGTTCTTGCAGTTGAAGCGCGAGATTTTGGAAAACGTTTTGAGGATCACGAATGGTAATTTGAACAATGCCTTGTTCTCGGGCTTTCTTGAGATAGAGCGCGATTAACGAGCGCGAAACATTTAGGCGATCGGCAATTTCCTGTTGAGAAAGATTTTCTTCATAGTAAAGATGGGCAACCTCGACAAGAGTTGCCAACAAATCGGGACGATGGATTGGTTTTTTGTCTTCCATCAAGGGCTCTTCCACCTAGGCGCCTAATGCTTCGTGGATTACTCCACTGCGGACAAAAACATCGGCAGCTGCACCGTAGAGCGCAGAATTGACAAACGTTTCTTGTTCCAGGCGCAGGTCGCGTCGTGCTTCATCAGACATAAGGTGGTATCGGATATGGTGATCAATTCGATCCAGCAATTTGGGGCAGGCCTGAATTACCCCTCCACCCAAGACAATCATTTCTAAATCGAGGGCATTGACCAACCCTGAGAGGTTAATCGCGATGAGGCGAGCCACTTGCTCGATGATGCTCACGGCAGCGGCGTCGTTCTGGTAATAGGCCTGAATAACCACTTGTGTCGTCACGCGTCCCCCTTGACTGAGCGATGCCATCAGAGGGCTATGACCGGCATCAACTGCTGCCTGACCTGCCCGGGCAATTGCGGGTCCAGCGACAAACGTTTCAAAGCAGCCGCGACGGCCACAGCCACAAGGATAGCCTTCTTCGTCCCACGTGATGTGCCCAAACGGACCAGCAAACCCATGGTAGCCATCGTAGAGTTTGCCATCCAGAAAAAGATAACCCCCATAACCGGTTCCCACGGTGCACCAGGCGAAGAAGCGGGCGTTTCTTGCAACTCCCCACAAGCGCTCCGCCAAGGTCGCGGCTCGTACGTCAGTACCCGCGAACACGGGCAAGTGGAAGGCTCGTTGGACCATGGCACCGAACGGCACATTTCGCCAGTGCAGATTGGGCGTTAAGACTGCCTCTCCGGTGTGTTTATCAACATTGCCACATATGCTGAGACCAATACCAATGAGGGGAGAATAGTGATTTTGGGCATCCTCGATAAAGGGCGTAATCAAATTTATCATGCGGTTGGGGTCGGCAACCTTTTTTTCATCAAAAGGAACGGGTACGTTCTGGATTTGTCCATATAAGAGGCCATTGGAATCAAAGACTCCGAGGGATATCTTGGTGCCCCCAATATCAATCCCGATACAATAAACCGTTTCGTGAGCCATGGGGATGCCCTCGAGCATATTTGGATCTAACAAACCGGATCAATCCTGTTTTATAAGTTCAGGTTTTCCATTTCTGGAAAGAACACGGTACGCAAAACCCTTACGCGCGACAATGTCATAATCATGTCCTGCACTCAAATGAAACACACCGATAAAGACAAGTAAATCATTGCCGGTATTGACCACGCGATGCGCCCACATGGGAGGAATGTGGGTAATGACGCCAGCCCGCCACGGAATTGCGCGAAACTCCCCTTCTAAGGTATCTAAAAGCAGAAAACCCTCACCTCTTACACAATAGTATACCTCGGGCTGGTCTTCCCGTTGGTGCTTGTGTCCCTTCGTCATATAAAATTCATTTCCTATGGTACCTGGAAAAATGCGCGTGACGGCCAACGCCATATCTGATTTCGTGGTGGTGAAAGGATAATAGCGTATCTCATAAATAAGAGGGTCATTTTCACGCAAGATTTGCGCAACAGTTGATTGATCGCTGAACATTTCTTTGAGATCGCTGAGGTGGCGAGGGGTTACCTGAGGACACGGCTCGAAGGTGCCATTCTCCGCGTCAAAATCTAGGCTAATGGGGTAGTCAATAGGGGTAAGCATGGTGGTATCTCCTAAGAAAGTTTCACAATTTTGATGGACTAATTTCACGAACTTGGACCGAGGGTAAAAGTCTTACGACATCCTCAAAATGACACTCGCCGGTTTTCTCGGTCAGGACGGCCGCTGCACCGGTGGCAGCAGCCCATCGCAGTGCCTCTGGCCATGGATCGCCGAGCGAAAGTCGCCATGCTAATGCTGCCGAGGTGGCATCGCCTGCGCCGGCAGCATTGACGGCTTCCTGCCTCGGGGCTTTGGCGAGTAGAGACATTTGGGGGGTTATGGCGAGTATGCCTTCCTCACCACAGGTTACAACCAGGGATGGTAAATTCATCGAAGATCGAATCTCAGAGGCTTGTAATGCCAGTGTGTCCAAAGAGTCTGGAGACACCCGAAAGGTTTGATTGAACTCCTGCCAATTCATCTTGAGGATCGTAGGCGAGGCCGATAGGGATTGGCGGGCGGGTTCACCAGGACAATCAATCAGCACCGGTTTCCCTGAGCGCTTGGCGGCAAGGGTTAATCGTGCATAAAAGTCAGGGGGGATGCCTTGGGGCAGAGAGCCTGCCAGGATAATCCACCGGACTGGGTCGAGAGAGCGTTCGAAGCGGCTGAAAAGTTCTTCTTGGGCGGATGCTGGAACAGTATACCCCCCACTCATGATATGGCTATGCCGATGATGGCTTTGTTCCACGATCACCATGGCTAAGCGGGTTTCCCCCTCCACCCATATGAGATCATGGTGAATTCCATAGTTATCTAGAAGATTAACCAGTGCGTGTCCATTGTTCCCCGCTACAAACCCCAGGGCTAAGGTTTCTAGATTTAAGCCCCTCAAGGCTACGGAAGCATCCAGCCCTTTTCCCCCTACACTTTCGACGCTTTTCGTTGCCACCATTCGGGTGCCGGGAATAAAAGCATCAATAAAATACACTCGATCCAAAGCAGAGTTGGGCGTAACAGTTAAGTACATGGATGTTTCCTTTAGAAAAACTATCTAATCCAGCCATTTGCCGGCCAGGATACACCAGGCATTCCAATCAATTCGCTCCACGGCATCAATCGCTGCCCATAGGTCCTTGGCGGCGACAATGATTCCGTGGTATGGGATGAGCACAGCGGCGGCTTGCTGGCGAATGCGTTCTTCTTTACCTCGCAAACCTGCCACAATATTATTAGCCAATTCCTGGCTATGGGCCGGGGCAGGGGGGACAACTTCGATAATGCCAAATTTCTGGGTATTTTCTAGCACCGGAGGGATGGGACGAGACATCATACAAAAGGGAAGCACATGAAAAGGGTGCGCATGAATAACGGCTTGGGCTTCAGGGAAGGTTTCGTAGATTGCCAGGTGGGCTTTACCTTCCCGCGAAAAGAGAGGTTGTTGCTGCCAATAGGTGGGATCAAGAGGACCGCTTAGGATATCCTCAGGAGAAAGTTGCCAGTGGTGGCGACTCCCGCTGAACTTGGGTGTGATGTAGAGAGTATTGCCTTCGCGGGCGCTAATGTTTCCGCCCGACATATCGGTAAGTCGTCGTTCGAACAATCTGCGCCCCATTTGGGCGATAAGTTCAGGAAGAGAAACCATGAGGAAGCCTCCCTACTAGTGTGTCTTCATAAAATTATATCATATTGTCAAATGTTAGTGTCAAAAGTTAAACCATTAGGTCGGAAAATTGGTTATCCATTGTCTGAAACGACAAGTCATTTGAAGATTTGACGTCCATTTTCATCGTTCTTCCCCCAAAAGGGGTCTGAAATGGGTTTAGGATTGGGGATAATTCGCTGCCCAGGGATTTTCGGGTAGCAGAAGTTTTTTCAGTTCTCAGCATAAAAAAAGCGGCTCCTGCCCCTACTTCGGGTTCTGCGTTAGATGGATTTTCTGAATGGAAGCGAATCTTTATCCTGCTCCCCCTGATAAGATTGATGCGTACCTTTTGGGTTGAACCCGTTAGTATGTTGGAGTTAAAGGGGTTACTCCGATGCGATGAACCTGATGCGTTTTCGTGATGGATACATGATCTTCAATCATTCATTTGAATTTCTCGGTTTTCTAACGTATGACCTCTTCTATTGGTACATAGTCAAAATCGAACCCCCAATAGCGAGGGCCGAAGTATTGCAGGGCTAATTCTGTTCGAAAGATGGGGTGTGCCTTGGCGCCGAGTACGACCACAGGGTCGCCTGCTTTGATTTCGGTATTGGTGTAGCCTTCACCAGTTTGGGGGTTGGCCAATATAATCAAATCAGGGCTGAACACATAGGGTTGGTCATCCAGCCAACACACATGATTCTCGTTTAGGAACCAAACCCTCATCCGTTTTCCACTGAATGGTCCCTTCCCTTCGATAAGCGTTGTGCCTATCATCACACCTTCCCTGTCTTGCCATTCTTTGCCGGTGACAATACCCTGGAAGAGTAGCCATCCCTTCAGCACGCGGATGATCTCGGCTATTGGGTCCTGGCCGGCTTTGATGGCACGATGAACGGCCTGTCCTAATTCCAAGGCTTGCGTGAGAGTGCCGGGCACGATGGTATCACGGGTTTGTTCGGCGGAGAGTAAGAGATTGGCAAAATACACGACGCCAAAGGCAGCCATTCCCAACATTTTGCCAATGCGTTCTCCCATCTCAATGTTAACGGCCTCTTTTAGGATGAGAATGTTACCCCACCAGTCCACGATCGCAGCGGGATGGGTCGGGATGCCCTTCAAAAAATAGGTGGTTTGCATATCCTGAGGTACGGCGCGCCCGCTGTAGTCTCCATCCACCAGAGGGAGTCCCAATCGGGCCGCGGTCACTAAAGGCGCGGGAGTATTAGAGGCGCCGAGTTCCACCGGTACAATCGCACCAATCTTGACCCCCGCATAGGCTTCTAACTCTCGCACGGCAATCTCCGGGGCGCGGTAGGCGTAGCGTACGGGGATGTTGCGTTTTTTGCCCAAGGCATAAATTTCTTCCAGGTTACCGGGGGTGTCCTCTGATATTGAGCCCGAGCCGAACGTCGTACAACTGTATCCGTTGTCAGGTAAATCTGATGCGTCTATCCAACCGAGGGTGAGTCCTTCGTTGAGCGCCTGTGTAAGCATTTCCATACCAGAGGCAGGCGAACCACCACCACCCGTTCCGAGCAGTTTCAAACCGGTGATAAAATCCTGACAATCTTGGAGACTGGTTAAGGTCCTCGCTGGCATTTTCATCCCTCCGGGAAAGTGTTAATCCAACCGCCGCCGCATTTCCTCGCTGATGGCAAGTATCCACTCGTCTAATAACCGCCGTTGACGTTCGTTGTCCATGCTGTTTTCTCGTTCGGCGTCTATCTTCTGCTTAAGGTCTAGCAGGAATCGGTCGGTAAGCAGTCCTTGGTTTTGTAGGATACCCAATAGTCTCCCGGCCGAATCCAGCAATCGGAAAACCCCGTAATCGGCGGGCTCTTCATATAAACCGCGCGCACTGGTGATCATGTAAGCGATTAAGTGAAAAAACTCTTCTTGCAAATGTTCTGCATTCATGATCCAACCTGATAGGTCTCTTCAAAGAAAATATCTTCCAAGGGCTTTTTGGGCGGTTTCTGGGGAATGAATTTGGGTTTACCGATGGCGATCAGTAATTTTGGCTCTATTCCGGCAGGAAGATTGAGGAGGTGGGCCAACCCTTGGGCATTAAATGAGCCGACTGGACATCCCCCTAGTCCCAACTCAGTAGCAGCCAGCAAGATATTTTGCAGTGCCGCGCCTAAGTCGTAGCCAATCGCTTCGCGGATGGCCTCTCGAGAACCGTCGTCCTGGCGAAAATCTGCACACAATACGATGACCGCTGCCGGCTTCGATATGATTCCAGGTGCAAGGGATTGAACGGCTAACAGACGCTTGGGGTTGCGTACGGCAATGAAGACCCACCGTTGGGCATTACCGGCACTGGGAGCCGCAGCACCTGCTTGAATGAGTGTAATTAAGTCGTCATCGCTTATGGGGTCAGGTGTGAATGCACGGATACTACGGCGATAGTGAATGGCTTCTAAGGTATTCATAATGTATGGCCGATGGGTGGCTACTGAGGTTTATTAGAGTAAATCGGTGTAAAAAGAAAGGAGTTGGAACGGTGGGTTAATCCATGTGTGAAGTATAACATAAGGTAAAAAAGTATAATTGGTTGAGAATAACACCGAATACGTAACCGTAGATTTTGAGCTGTGAGGGAGCTGGTCGTTTTTGTTGCTCTATTTCGGGGGGGAAATGAGCGGTCAGAGGACGTGTCAAGCCAAAAGATAATGTTACCGAACGGCTATTGTTCTGCCAAAAGATAATGTTACCCAAGCGGCCACTCCTTTCAGGGAAGGTGGGATGGAAAAGCTGAATGTCAAAGAACAATCTGGCCAGTTGGCCTTCGGGGGTGCCACACAAGCGCTGATAGCCAACGACCAGCCGATCAGACATGTGAATGCTCTGGCTGTTGTAAGGTCAGGCGGACATCCTCCACCTGACCCTCTGGAGCACAGGGCAGGTGGGCGAGGCGGTCAACCAGCGCCTGGATCTCTTCACGCAAGCGCATGGGATTGGTTTGCTCACGCAGGGCCAGGCAGGCCGCCTGTTTCTCCGGGGAGAGTGCACCGGCCTGGATGAGCCGTTCGAGAGGCGGGATGGCAGGAGCGTACATGCGTTTGACTTTGGCAGGCGTTTGTTCGGAGCGGATACGTTTTTCTTGCAGGCGCAGGACGGGCTGGAAGAAGTTATGGTATAGCCAGAGTTTGTCATAGAGTTGGTTGAGCAAATGGGTCTGTTCCACCGTGTCCAGCCGACCATAGCCGACATAGGCGCGCACCAGCGAGAAGTTGTTTTCTTCCACAAAGCGATTGTCGTTCTTGTGAAAGGGACGGCTGCGCGAAACGTCTGCTTTCACTCTGTCCTTCCAGTACCGCAGGAGATGGGCGTTCAGGAACTCGCTGCCGTTATCCGGGTGCAATTCGCGGATTGCGAAGGGTAAACGCTGGCGAATGCGCTCAAAGCCGTCTTGCATGACCAGCCAGGAGCGTCCCAGCACTGCCACACACTCACTCCAGCCACTGGCCACGTCCACCAGTTGCAGGGTGTGGACGTATTGTCCCTGGGAGCTTAAGCCGCAGTGGTGCACCAGGTCGACTTCCAGGTGCCCGGGCTGACGTTCCTCCCAGGCAATGCGCCGCATCGGGATGAACGACTTCACGCTGGAAGTCGGGGCCGGGCGTCCCACCCGATGCGCCAGGCGCTGGGCAGCCCGTTGCGAAGCCGGCAAGCGCCGCCGCACACTGGAAATGCTGATCTTTCCCAGCAATTCCAGCGTTGTCTCGCTCAGGAGCAATTCACCGTGCGCTTGCAAGTGCCTGGCCATCCAGACCAGGTTCGGTTGCAGACGTTCGGCACAGGGATAATCCAGACTGCGAGCGATCACCGCAATCGCCGCATCTACCTCCGGCCCATACCTCTTGCCGCGCTCCCGCTTACGCCGCTTGCGTCCTAGCTCCCCATTCAGCAAACGGATCAGCGATTTGCGGTGCAGGCCGGTCACGGCCTGGGCTTCATCCAGCAGACGGCTGCGCTCTTTGCGCCCTTCCGCCCGCCAGTACCGCAGCCGTATCTTGTGTAAGTACTTGCGACGCTCATCTACGGTCATTGGATCGGTTTCGGCCATCTCGTTCACTCCGGTAACATTTTCTTTTGAGTGAACGATCATACCTCGGTAACATTTTATTTGATAGAACGCGGAGGATTGACTTTTTAATCTCTTTTTGTTTTAATGCAAGCATTTACAGGTTCTCCTTACCCCCTCTGGTTTCAAAATTTTACGTTAGTTCCCTAAGGTAATATCAGGTCAGTATTGGCTATTACCAAGGTAACCCGAGTAGAGCCATTTTTAAATCCTGTTCATTCCAAAGGAGGAGAAATGAAAAGGCGGTTTGTTTTAATCACAGTTTTGGCCTTGCTTGGCATCTTGTTGTCTGCGTGTGGGGGTGGGGGTGCGGCCTCAAACCAAAAGCCTCTGAAATTTGCCGTTTACGCTCTAAATAGCGAGCCACTTACAAGTTGGGATCCGGCCATTGAATACTCCAACGGCATCCATGTGCACAACAATATGTACGAACAATTGTTGCGCTATGATGCTATCAATAAAAAGATTATCCCCCTTCTTGCGGAGTCTTACACGATTTCAGATGATGGACTTACGTGGACGTTCAAATTGCGCCAAGGGGTAAAATTCCAAAATGGCGATCCATTAACTGCCGAGGATGTCAAGTACTCCATTGAGCGGACCATGCAATTGGGTGCCGGTGCGTCTTACATCTGGTCAGCTGTGAATGCGATCAACGTTGTAGATCCTCAAACGGTGGAATTTAAACTATCCTACAAGGCACCGCTTGATTTGATCGCTTCAACCGGTTATGCTGCCTTCATCTACTCTAAGAAGTGTGTTAAAGAAGATAACACCTGGATTGATGAAGCCAAAGGCTGTGGCACCGGCCCTTATATGCTCAAGAGTTCGAAGTGGGGGGATGAAGTCATCCTTGAAAAATATGCTGACTATTGGGGAGGATGGCAGGAGAACAGTTTTGATGTCGTGATCTTCAGAAAAGTGGCCGAGCCTGCGACGCGGCGGCAGATGATTGAAACCGGTGAAGCGACCATTACGGTTGAATTACCCTATACAGACATTGAAGCCCTCAAGAATAATCCAAATGTGACGGTGTACGTTGAACCCTCATTCCAGAACCTCATTGCGATGTTCAACACCCAAAAAGCACCCCTCGATAATGTGGACGTACGCCGTGCGCTATCGTATGCCTTCCCTTATGAGCAGGTCATCAAAACGGCTATCGGAGGCTATGGTCGTCAATCTTATGGAATGGTGCCGTATGGATTGTGGGGGTGGAGCGACAAACTCCCTCGCTATGAATATAACCTGGATAAGGCCCGCGAATATCTGCAAAAGGCCGGTTATGGGGAGGGCGGTTTTAAACTGTTACTCACTTACACGGCAGGCAATGAAGCCGAAAAGAGTGCAGCAGAATTGTATAAATCCGAACTGGCAAAGTTAAACATTGACCTTGAAATCCGCGGTATGCCCTGGGATAGCCAATGGGAACTGGCAAAAGGTGCTCCGGAAAACCGGCAGGATATTCTCATGATGTACTGGTGGCCCGATATGCCCAGCCCCTACTCGATGCTTTACAGCACGTTCCATTCAGAGGATGAACCGCTCTTTAATTTGGCATATTACAAAAATCCGCAATTTGACCAACTGATTGACACGGCCAACGAAATCACCTCAACCGATTTTGCCAAAGCCGAGCAAATGTTTATTGAAGCGCAACGTATCCTGCTGGACGAGGCAGTCTCGTTATTCATCTATGATCGTGAAGATGTTTGGGTTACGGTGAAGAATCTGCAAGGGTTTAAGTTCAATCCGGCTTACCCAACAGTGGTCTTCTTCCATGAATTGACTATGAAATAGTCACGGAGAGCATAGAGTATTACTCCTAAAATGGGGCACAGAATAGGGGGCGGTTCTCCTCTGTTCTGTGCCCATTTAAGCCGGGGAAGAGCGTCTACTGCAAGCGGCATTAGCCGCTCTCGAAACCCAAGGAATGGTGAAGGTCAATGAGAAAGTTTATTCTGCGCCGTTTAATGCTTGGAGTGATTGTCATGTTTGGGGTAGCCCTGGTTACTTTCTTCGTGGCGCGGGTGATTCCTTCGGATCCGGCGGCAAAGTGGGCCGGCCCACGTGCTACCCCTGAGCAAATTGCTAAGGCCCGTTTAGAACTCGGTTTGGATAAGCCCCTAACCGTTCAATTTGGGAAATACTTAATGGACTTGCTCCATGGTAATCTGGGATATTCTTTGCGTACACGCCGACCGGTGGCTTTGGAACTAATGGAAAACCTGCCCGCAACGATTGAATTGGTATTGATTTCAACGTTTGCGGCCGTTTTCGTCGGCATTCCGCTTGGGGTTATTTCGGCCAAGCAAAAAGATCACCTCGTAGATCACTTAAGCCGTTTGTTTTCAATCGGCGCAGTTTCACTGCCGACGTTTTGGATCGGCCTAATCCTACAACTGGTCTTCGCCCGCACGCTCCATTGGTTCCCTATGGGGGGGCAACTAAGTACCGAAATCAAACTGACCATGGAGATCCCGCATGTTACCGGATTTCTCATCTTTGATTCACTGATTACAGGTAACTTCGTAATCTTTTTTGATGCGCTTTGGCACTTAGTTCTTCCTGGAATAACCATTGGTCTGTATCCAGTGGGCTTGGTGGCCCGTATGACCCGCTCGGCATTGCTGGAGATTTTGAACGAGGATTACATTACCGCCGCTCGGTCATATGGGTTGCGGGATCGCATTATCCTCTGGTCATATGCGCTAAAGAATTCTATCGGCCCCACTTCGACTGTGGTTGCCCTCTCGATTGGGTATACATTGGTGAATACGTTCCTTACCGAGACCATCTTTACCTGGCCGGGTATTGGGAGTTACGTAGCAACGGCTGTGATTGGTTTGGACTACCCCGCTATTATGGGCGTTACGATTTTTTCAGCCTTTTCCTATGTTATTTTGAACCTAATCGCCGATATTATCATAGCCCTCGACCCGCGAGTGAGGACGTAAAAGGGGAGGCGGAGGCATGGTTAACTGGTTTGTGGATACCTATAAATCACTTCAACCCACTTGGCGGGAATTAAAACTGTCGTTTTATCTCCTTAACCGCAATGTCTTGCAGCGCATCTCGTTGATCATTATTGCTTTGTTAGTGCTGGTGGCGATTTTTGCACCATGGATTGCCCCTTACCCCTCACATGCCATCAGTGAAACCAATCCTCAGGATAAATTATTACCCCCTTCTAGCCGTTACATTATGGGAACAGATGAATTGGGGCGAGATTTGTTTTCGCGTATCATCTTTGGCACCCGCATTTCCCTTCAAACAGCACTCATTGCCGTTGGGTTAGCCTTATTGATCGGCGTTCCATTGGGAGCGATAGCAGGTGGTTTGGGTGGCTGGGCCGATGAAATTATCATGCGGATTACGGATATCTTCCTTTCTTTTCCCCCGCTCTTGCTGGCGATAGCCATTGCCGCCTTTTTAGGACCCAGTTTGAGCAATGCTATGTTGGCTATCGCCATTTCATGGTGGCCATGGTATACGCGAATAATTCGCGGGCAAGCCGTTTCCATTCGCGAACGACAGTTTGTGCGGGCGGCCTTGGCGATTGGCACCCCTATGTCACGCATTATCTTTCGGCATATTCTTCCCAACACACTGGCTCCGGTGATTGTTCAGGCCTCGATGGATATTGGTGGGGTCATCCTCACCATTGCGGCTTTGAGTTTTTTGGGGTTAGGGGCGCAACCGCCTACCCCGGAGTGGGGGTTATTGATCTCAACCAGCCGCACTTATTTTCTCAATGCCTGGTGGTACAGCACTTTTCCCGGCATCGCCATATTTATTACAGTGCTGGTTTTTAACCTGATCGGCGATGGTATTCGTGAGGTACTTGATCCTCGCACGCGCAAGTTCTAGGTGGTGTGTCATGACAGCCTATTTTGAAATCAGAAACCTTGCCGTAAGTTTTAGAACGTTTGAGGGCATACACCCTGTGCTCAAGATTGAGCACTTGGCTATCGAGCGTGGAGAAACGTATGGTTTAGTGGGAGAAAGCGGCGCCGGTAAGACGGTACTGGCGTTGACCATACTGGGCTTGTTGCCCAAACCGGCTGGCATTATTCACAGCGGTGAAATTTGGTTTGATGGTGACGATTTGCTCAAGAAATCCGAGCAGGAACTGGCATCTGCGTATCGTGGTAAGCGTCTGGCCATGATTTTTCAAGATCCAATGTCTACCCTCAATCCGGTGTTTACCATTGGTCAGCAAATCGAACGGGTCATTGAACAGCATCAAGGGCTGAAGGGGGCGGCCCGAACCCGCCGCGCAGTAGAACTGCTGGACATGGTCAAACTACCCGATGCAAAGAACGTGCTCAGAAAATACCCCCATGAATTGAGCGGAGGTCAGCGCCAACGAGTCATTATTGCAATTGCTTTGTCCTGTGGTGCGGAATTCCTTATTGCCGATGAGCCAACCCGAAACTTGGATGTGACCATCCAGGCCGGAATTTTGAAATTGATTGATGAATTACAAAAGAGTTTACGAATCAGCGTTCTGTTCATTGCTAATAATGTCAGTTTGGTCAATGTTTTTTGTAAAAATGTGGGCATTCTTTATCGCGGCAAACTCGTAGAAGAAGGCCCAAGTGCGTTGGTTACCCGTCAACCCCAACACCCCTATACCCAAACATTGATATCGGCTATTCCGCGGGATAAATCAGAAAAGTTAAGATTTGCCAATATCAAGATTAAGCCCGAAGCCCCGCAAGGTTGTCCGTTTTACTCACGGTGTCCGATAGGAGTGGAGCAATGCATGCAGGGAGAGCCAATGCTTGAACCGGTGGAAGATCAGCAACACAGGGCTGCGTGTTTCTTAGTGAAGAGGGATTAGGCAATGAGCGAGCCATTGGTCAAAATTGAGGGTCTTAAGAAATATTTCCCCGTGCGATCGGATGCTTTTTGGGGTCCGAAAAAATGGGTACGGGCGGTGGATGGGGTGGATTTGGAAATCCAAAAGGGCGAAGTGGTCGGCCTTGTAGGCGAGTCGGGATGTGGTAAGACGACGTTGGTAAATTTATTGCTTCGCCTTGAAGAACCCACGGAAGGGCGCATTATTTTTGATGGTATAGATATTACCCATCTCTCCCAGAAAGAGCTTCGAGACACCATTCGTAAGGACATTCAAATTGTTTTCCAGGATCCGTTTTGGTCGCTTAATCCGCGCATGCTGGTGCGGGATGTGGTCGGTGAACCTTTGACGGTACATCGTCGCATTTCAATGCTCGAACTTACAGAGCAAGTCAAAGATTTATTAGAGATGGTAGGGTTACCTCGTGATTCGCTTTATAAGTACCCGCATGAATTTTCAGGGGGGCAGCGCCAGAGGATTGCCATAGCTCGTGCACTGGCTTTACAACCCAAACTGGTCGTTCTCGATGAACCCACCTCTTCAATAGACATCCTTTCCCAGGCTCAAATTCTGGATTTGCTGATGCAATTAAAGCAGCGCTTGGGCCTAACTTACGTCCTTGTTTCACATGATCTCAGTGTCGTCCATTACATGTCCGACCGGATTGTGGTCATGTATCTGGGCAAAATTGTCGAGCAGGGCCCGGCCAGTGAGGTGTTCAATCATCCACGCCATCCCTACACCCAGGCTTTGTTCAATGCCATTCCAACCCTGGAAATGAATGACTTGAGCGAGTTGCAAACGCTGGAAGGAAACGTGCCGAGCGCAATTGATCCACCAACGGGCTGCCGGTTTCATACTCGTTGCCCGTACCGGATGCCAATTTGTAGCACCGCGGAGCCACGGGCGCTGGTGGTTGGTGAGCGCCATGTTGCGGCCTGCTATCTACTGGAAGAAAATCAAAAAATCCTGAGCCAGTGATCAAGACTTATTCATGGAGGAGACCCGATGACCGAATTTTTTCAATATGAATTGGCACGTGCTGCACATATTCTGGTGGCAGAAATGTTTCGCCTCAAGCCTGGTGAAACTCTTGTGATTACGGCCGATACGCAAAGCGATATGCGGGTTGTGGATGCTGTGGCCGCCGCAGCTCACACCGTTGGGGCGATCCCCATGGTGATTGTGCTGGCTTCGCCGCTGGGAGTGGGCAAGGCAGCTGACCCCATGTTACCCATTGAACCGCTTACTGCGGCACTTGCTCAAGCAGATGCATGGGTAGAATTCAACAAGCAGTGGCTCTTATATTCCACGCCTTTTGAACGTGCGATGGCGCATAACTCACGCTTGCGCTACATGTGCCTTGTCGAGATGACGGTGGATATGATGGTGAGATTGATCGGGCGTGTGGATGCGGTTGCCCTGTCGCGCTTTATGCATCGGGTTACCGAGATGACTCAAAATGCCCGTGAAATGCGCATAACTACACCAGCCGGAAATGATTTATGGTTCAAATTACTGCCCAAGGAACGCAAAGTCAGTTGCGATGATGGTTTGTGTGATACCCCCGGGATGCATTTCTTAGGCGGTCAGATTTCGTTCACTCCTGATTTTGAGTCCATCAACGGGAAACTGGTTTTCGATGGCACCATTTCTCCGCCGTGTGGACTCTTAAAGGAGCCAGTGGTGCTGGAAGTGGAAAAAGGCCGAGTCATCAAAATTAGTGGTGGGGCACAGGCCGAAGAATTTCGCCGCTGGTTAGAAAGTTTTGACGATCCCAACATGTTCCGTTTGGCACACGGCTGTTATGGATTCAATCCCGGTGCTCGGCTGAGCGGAAATATCTTAGAAGACGAACGGATTTGGGGTTGCACCGAATGGGGGTTGGGCTATTTGAGCCCGGTGGACGCTCCACCGGATGGCATACAAGCCAAGTCTCATTGCGATGGAATCTGCCTGAACTCTTCGGTGTGGTTGGATGGGGTGCAAATCCTGGATAAAGGGATTGTTATTCATCCCGAATTGAAACCACTGGCCGAACCACTCATTGGCCGTTAGAAATCACAATATTTGAGGAGGCTTATCACCCATGAAGACACTCTCTCGACAGGACTTATATGATATTCTCTACGGATGCACCATTCTCGGCACCGGCGGGGGCGGGTCTTTACAGAAAGGCTTGGAGTTGATTGAGGATGCTCTCAGCAAAGGTAAGCGATTTCGGTTGGTGGATTTTAGCGAAGTGCCCGATGATGCCTGGATCGCCACACCTTATATGTGTGGAAGCGTCTCTCCCAGCACACCGGAACTGGAGGCTCAATATGCTGATCTGCCAAGATTGAGTGAGCCCGAACCATACCTGGCTTACCGCGCCCTGGAAGATTATTTCGGCCAAGAGTTTTACGGGGTCATTTCAACGGAATTAGGGGGTGGCAATACTGCCGAGGCCTTCTATGTGGCTGCGCTGCTGGATCGCTATATCATTGATGCGGATCCTGCTGGCAGGTCTGTGCCGGAGTTGCAGCATTCAACCTATTGTATCTACAATTTGCCCATTTATCCCCTGGCGTGTGCCAATCAGTTTGGTGATGTGGCGATTTTACCCAAGGTGGTGAATGATTTGCGCGCTGAGGCCATGGTGCGTGCAATGGCCGTGGTCAGCAAAAACCGCATTGGCGTGGCCGATCATCCTGCACAGGCTAAGGTATTACGCCACGCGGTGATTCGCGGTGCGATCAGCCAGGCGTGGAAGATTGGAAAAGCATATCGCGAAGCGAAGGAAAAAGGAGAACCGGTCTCCGAGTATGTTGCCGCGGCGGGTGGTGGATTCGTCCTTTTCAAGGGCAGGGTCATAAAGCATCATTACGATACCATTGAGGGTTTCACGGTTGGTGATGTCTATCTTCAAGGGGAAGGACAATACAAAGACAGCCAATATCATATTTGGTTTAAGAATGAACACATCATTTCCTGGCGGGATGGAAAGGTTGACGTAACTGTGCCAGATTTGATCTGTTTGTTCAACGATGAGACACTCGAGCCCAACCTGAATCCGTATTTCTATGAGGGGATGCGAGTTTCGGTGATAGGGTTGCCGGCACCCGAACCATGGCGTACACCGCGCGGTTTAGAATTGTTTGGGCCAAAGCACTTTGGTTTTGACATTGCCTATAAGCCGTTAGAACAACGCATCTCTGAATTAGGGATTGAGCCATGAAAGAGTTTGAGCATCTCCGTCAGGCTGCAATCAATATGCTCAACGTCAATTTGGGCGTCCGCGAGGGTGAACGCATTGCATTTGTCACCGATGTGCCTGCGCCAGGCGATTGGGAGAGGTTGCCCGAGGAAGTTCTGGAGGATATGCTTAACCGTGCACGAATGACCCGTGCCATTTGTCAGATGATGCGCAAGGCATTTCCGGCGCTGGTCGTAGATTTGATTTGTTTCGAACAAACCGGTCAGAGCGGACGGGAGCCAGACGAAGAAACTGCTCAGCGATTCCTAAACTATGATGTGTTGGTATTGATGACCACACATTCGCTTTCCCATACCCGGGCAAGGGAAAATGCGTGTCAAAATGGGGCACGGATCGCCAGTATGCCGGGGGTGGACGCCGCAATGTTTGCTCCTAATGGGCCGATGGCAGCCGATTATGTTCAAATCCAAGAGGAATCACTCGCCTTGGCCGAAATGCTAACCAGGGGGCACAGCGTTCGCATTACAACGCCATATGGAACAGATTTATCTTTTAGTATTGAGGGACGGAATGGAAAAGGAGATACCGGCCTACTTCTTGAACCAGGCGCATTCGGTAATCTACCGGGAGGTGAGGCCTATATTGCTCCGGTAGAGGGCACCGCTGAGGGTGTGTTGGTAGTTCCGGCTGGCTGGTATCCGGGCCTGAAAGAGAATATGAGGCTAACATTTCATGCCGGTTATGTGATTTCGGTGGAGGGGGGAGGTGATGTGGGGGCTTCTTTTCGCGAATTGTTCAACTTTTCAAATGCACATCTATCTCACCGTCGCAACTGCGCAGAATTGGGGATTGGCACTAACCCCAACGCCAAACGACCGGATAATGTCCTAGAAGCCGAGAAGATCAAAGGCACAGTGCATATCGCAGTTGGAGATAACGCGCATATGGGGGGCATGGTTGAGTCGGATCTGCATGAGGATTTTGTACTACCTCAGCCGACCTTGTGGATTGATGGGGAACGTATTTTAGGTGAAAAATGAGCACGCTTATCACTTGTTAGTCTGACCTGTATTCTTCGAATCCAGAGGTTGCGGGTTCGAGCCCCGCCGGGGGCGCTGAACAAACGGCGATAAGTCCTTGTGGATTGGGTCAAAGTTATAAATCCCGCATTCCCGTGGCCGAAGCCACCCGCAAAAAGTAGACCGGTTGATGTAATTACCCGCGATTATGAGAATTGAGGGTAATTAGCGGAAATGGCATTCGGCGTTGGGTTTTTCGGCCATTTCCGCGCCACAAAGGTCATCCCCCAGAATTTGGCTTGATGTGGTCTATACATGGCAGGCTGAGGAGATTGAGAGGGGGTACTTCGCGGTGCGGGTCACGACCCTTGGCAGAAACACCAGGCGCAGGTTGATCGCGCTGGATAGGGGATCTACACGCGGCTTGTGCTCCAGATCGGTAACCTCAGGCCGAGGGGAACGGGGAAGCTTCGATCGAGGTCATCACGTCCAAAACCTCAGCGGCAGCGCGCTGCACCCAGCGCGCATAGGGTTCCAGATCCAGGTCTTCTGGGGGTGGGGGTGTCACACTCACGCCGCCACGGGTGAACCAGAAGGTGAGGCGCATACCGGGGTGGACGGTAACGCCACGGGCGGCCAGATGTTGGGCTGCCTGTGCCGCGGGGCTGGGGCGGACATAATCGGTAGGGAGCCGCTGCAGTTTCACCGCCACGCGCAGGTCGTCCACTGGCACCCGGTGCTGCCACAACCGATGGAGTTGCTGATCAACCCAGGCTCGGGCTGCCGTGACTTGGAGGGCGGGGTGCTCGGCCTGCGCCAGGTAGCGGATCAGGGTTTCCTGGACCTGGGCGACGAAGGGCGGGGTATCGTGGCGGCGCAGGGCGATCCCGCGCGCCTTGATCCGACCATCGGAAAAGACGCCGAAGTAGCGATTGGGCACTGGCTGGCGCGGATGCTGACGCGCCGGGGGGAAGGCGATCCAGCGATAGACGCCCTCGAGCGTTACCGGGATGGCGGTTTGCTGCTCAATGGCGGCCAGCAGGGGTGCGAAATCGTCGGGATGGTGAGTTTCTGGCCGCTGGACGAACAGGCTATCCACATACATGTGCAGGACGGTGAACCCCATCGCCTCGGCGATCTCTTTGGCTTGGAGCAGCAGTTCGCGGCTGATGGCGGTGACGGCTTTATGGGATTCGAGCCGGGTGATGCAAGTCAGACGACGACACTGGCTGATTGAAACCGGCTTACATTATCGGCGGGGTGTGACCTTTCGGGAAGACGCTGTTCGGATGACGAAAGGTGCTGCAGGCCGAATTCTGGCGACCATCCATAAGGTTGTCCTGGCGTTGATCAAGCGAGCCGGTGTTGACAACGCAGCCTGGGCTCGTCGCTGGTTTGAGGGACACCTCGACCAGGCTTTCGCCTCGCTTGTCTCCAGACATTCACAACTTTGAGAAAGCCATGGTCACTCCACCAGTGTTCCTTGTGGAAGTTTTTAACTGCTTTTTCTTATATAGTATATGGACACAGACCGGTGCGCAGGACATGAAACCCTTTACCAACACGTTCTAAATTGCTAATTGTCATGGACTATATTCGCATTCTCGTTTTCTGGAAAAGGAAGATTTAGTTGTGTGGCTTGTTCATTGTTTTTATCGGTTTGTTTTTTTATTGGATTTCCGCCTGATTACTGATCAATTTAAGATAATAATCTTTATCTTGGATTACTTTCTCAATTTCCTTGTTTTTGTAAAGAGCCACGTACAGTGCGGCAGATCGAGCTTGACAATTTAACGATTTTTTGGGATTAAAAGCAATATCAGTAAATCCCTTGTAATTAAGCAGTTCTCTTGCAAGACTCTGGTTCTTGTACAAAGCATTGAGGTACAACCAGTCATAAAAAGCAGTGAGGGGTTCCGCTGGAAAGTCTTCTTCCAAGAACCTGAACCCAATTAATTTCCCATTGCTCGAAAGGCGTGGATCTTTTTTGGCGACCTTACTCGGAGCCAAATAAAGGTCTTGAAATGGCCCTCCCCCTTCAAAGACTTTACTTCCCTGAAAGGCACTCTCCACGGACATTTCAAGATTTCCTAGGGGTTTGAGTTTCAAGTTAAATGCACTTAACCTGACCCCTAACGGAGAAGGTGATTTTGATGAAATTTCCAATACTGGCTCAATGCCTTCTTTTTGCAAAGCAGCATGGAAAGATTGGATGCATTTTTGCACTTGAGATAATGCCTGACCCGGAATCCATTCGAATTCAATCTCTTTCTCTATAACAAAGGGCGGTTTATTTTCGTTGGGGATAAATACAGGACGTTTTGCCATCGGTTCTCCTAAAAAGGAATTTCAAAATCAGGTTTTTCCATATCCACTGAAAAGGATTTTCAAATTCAGGCTCTTCCATAGCCGGGATCATTTTATCTAACTCTTTCGTCCACAAAGAATAATCCTCTCTTGGTTTAAAATATTTATTAGAAACTTTAAATTCAAAGCAGTTATCCTCAATTTTAATTTCGAAGCACTCATCATCAGTATCAAAATCAATCTGAAAACTATTTCCATATTGCCTAAGCCAATTATTCAGGACTTCATCATTCTCGAAATATACTTTTCTGATGTAAGAAGGCGCAATGTCACCAAATACCAAAATCTCTGCTTGAGGATTCGTGGTGTAATTATATGGAAGTTCAAGGTAACGCCTCTTATCTCCATAATAATCATTGAACAAATATTCAAGGGCTTCTGGTTTCTTATACTGTTCTATAGGCGTTTTTTTTACTTCAGAAGAAGCGGCATTTGTAGGAAGAAATGCACAATCAAGTTCCCACAAAATATCTGGCTTCAATGAGACCACCACCCAATCCACTTTTTTCTGATTTCGGTATTTATAAAACATTTTGTAATTTGGAAAACTGATACTCAATGAAACCGTATTCAGGCGATTATCGAGTCTGAGATTATCATTGTACTTATACTCGATTCCCCTTTTTCTTAATTCGTCCCTTGTTAGTAAACCACGTGTTATGATACTGTGTAAGTTTTCGATTTGTGAAAAATGAACCAATTCCTCAATTTTTCGATTTTTGCAGATATCTTGGATTTTGCTCTTCTCCGGGTACTTCATTGCTATCTCCTGCATGATGAGAATGTTTTTTGCATAACCATGAGGCTGATAATTCATCCCATCCAGGTTGTAATTAGAATCCTGTGTTTTAACTGAGACCCCCTCCTTTCTGTTATATCCGTTGTAATTTGCCGGATGACTATATGTCCTCCACTTGGCATTCATTATAACAAACTTTCCTGCTGTGTCCCCTCACCCGCTTGCTCCTTGATTCTTAGCCGGCGACCATCAGCATATTATATGCCACCACTTCCTTTGCCCAGCCCTTGCGTTCACATTCACAACCTTGAGAAAGCCATGGTGAACGAACGCGAAGCCTTGACGATTCAGGGGTGTTCTGATAAACTCTGCCCGCATCATGAAAAGCCTCAAGAGGGCTATCTTGTCATCGTTCTAGGGCTTTGGTATAATAAAAACCGCTAGAACTGAAACTTAACAACTCATGAGAAGGTGCCGACGTAGCTCAACCGGCAGAGCAACCGCCTTGTAAGTGGTAGGTTATGGGTTCAAGTCCCATCGTCGGCTCAGTTGTGGGCTGGCAGGCGGGGTTGGTAACGCTAACCTTGCCTGCGAGCCGGCAACGGCTCACCTATGTGGGCGGTTACCCAAGTGGCCAAAGGGGACTGACTGTAAATCAGTTGGCGTCACGCCTTCGGAGGTTCGAATCCTTCACCGCCCACCTGCTCGCAAGCGCACCGGCGCAAGGCGGGTCATCTGGAGAACGGCAAGCCCTCATAGCTCAGACGGTAGAGCACGCCCTTGGTAAGGGCGGGGTCATGGGTTCAAGTCCCATTGAGGGCTCTTTTTGCCGATAGTCTCCGCAACCTTCTTTTGAGACTAAAAAAGAGGAGTCAAGGAGAAAAGACATGGCTAAGCAAAAGTTTGAGCGGACGAAGCCGCACATGAATGTAGGGACGATGGGTCACATAGATCATGGGAAGACGACCCTGACGGCGGCGATCACGAAGTATTGTAACCTATTAGGGCGCGCGGAGTTCAAGGCGTACGATCAGATTGATAATGCGCCGGAGGAGAAAGCGCGCGGGATCACGATCAACATTGCGCATGTCGAATATGAGAGTGAGAAGCGGCACTATGCGCATGTGGACATGCCTGGGCACCGAGACTACATCAAGAACATGATCACGGGGGCGGCGCAGGTAGATGGGGCGATCCTGGTGGTAGCGGCGCCGGAAGGGCCGATGCCGCAGACGCGGGAGCATGTGCTGCTGGCGCGGCAGGTAGAAGTGCCGTATATCATTGTATTTTTGAACAAGATAGACCAGATGGATGATCCGGAATTATTGGAGTTAGTGGAATTAGAGTTGCGGGAGATGCTGAAGGAGTATGGGTATCCTGGGGATGAGACGCCGATCATCCGAGGGAGTGCGTTGAAGGCGTTGGAGAGTCCGTCGAAGGATCCGAATGCGCCGGAGTATGCGTGCATCAAAGAATTGTTGGACACGATGGACAGTTACTTCCCGGAGCCGCAGCGGGATGTGGACAAGCCGTTCATGATGCCGATTGAGGATGTGTTCTCGATCAAAGGGCGCGGGACGGTGGTAACGGGGCGGATAGAGCGAGGACGGGTGAAAGTAGGGGACCCGGTGGAGATTGTTGGGTTGCGGGATCGGAGTTTGAGTTCGGTGGTGACGGGGGTGGAGATGTTCCACAAGACGCTGGATGAAGGGATTGCGGGCGACAATGTAGGGTTGTTGCTGCGCGGGATTGAGCGGACGGATGTGGAACGTGGGATGGTGGTAGCGAAGCCTGGGAGCATCACGCCGCACAAGCGGTTCATGGCGGAAGTGTACGTGCTGCGGAAGGAAGAGGGAGGGCGGCACAAGCCGTTCTTCAGTGGGTATCGGCCGCAGTTTTACATTCGGACGATGGACGTGACGGGGACGATCAAGTTACCGGAAGGGGTAGAGATGGTGATGCCGGGCGACAACGTGAACATGGAAGTGGAGTTGATCGTGCCGGTAGCGCTGGAGCAAGGGTCGAAGTTTGCGATCCGCGAAGGTGGCTTGACCGTGGGTGCCGGCGTCATCACCAAGATTCTGGATTAATGTCTGTGATTTGCCCGTAGGGGCTGAACGAGGTGAGAAGGTATGGCATCTAAAAAGAAAGATATTCGCCTGGTGATCACGCTGGCGTGCACCGATTGTAAGGAACGCAATTACACGACTGAGAAGAACCGCCGCAATGATCCCGGGCGCCTGGAAATCAAGAAATACTGTCCCCGCTGTCGCAAGCATACCTTGCACCGCGAGACGAAGTAGGATTCAGGCGCGTTATAACTCATTTTTTGAGTTATAATAATGTAACGCAATGCAGGCCAGTAGCTCAATTTGGCAGAGCGCCTGTCTCCAAAACAGGAGGTTGTGGGTTCGAGTCCTGCCTGGCCTGCCTCAAGGAAGGGGACGCCGTCGGTAAAGGGACGGCGTCTGCCCTGAAAACAAGGAGTATGGTGTGGCGAAACAAACGGTGAAATCCAAGCCCAATACCAAACCCCAGGCTGCGGTGGCGGAAAAGCCAAAGGCGGTCGAAAAGGCAAAACCGGTTGAGAAACCCAAAGGGGCGGAAAAGCCTAAGACCGCGGAGAAGACGCGCTCTGCCGAGAAGCCCAAGCAGCCAAATGCTATAGTGCGTTGGTGGCGTGAAACAATGGGTGAACTCCGCAAGGTGACCTGGCCGACGCCTGAGGAAGCCTGGCGGTTGACCAAGATTGTGTTGGTAACCATGTTCGCCATGAGTGTGGCCTTGGGGTTGTTGGATTTCCTGTTCTCGTGGTTAATTCGGTTGATTCTGAGTTGATGCGTTATTGGGTGAGAGTGTAGGTGATGATGGTGCCAGAAGGCGAAACGAGCGAGAAGAAGCGAAAAACTTCGCGACGTAAGGCGCAGGAAAGTGCGCCTGCGGTGGCTTCCGACGCCGCGGCAAAGATGGAAACCGGTAGCGCTTCCACGTTGGAGGGGTATGAGCCCCTGGAGCAGACCAACAAGGAGCGCGCCTGGTATGTCATCCATTGCTACTCGGGGTACGAAAACAAGGTGCGCCACAACCTGGAGCAACGTATTGAAACCATGGGGATGAAAGACAAGATTTTTGAGGTCATCGTCCCCACCCAAGAAGAAATCGAGGTCAAGGATGGCAAGCGCCGCGTGGTGGAACGCCACGTGTTTCCGGGTTATGTCCTGGTTAATATGATCCTGGACGATGAGTCCTGGTTTGTGGTGCGCAATACGCCCGGCGTGACCGGCTTTGTGGGCATGGGTAACCAGCCTACGCCCTTACGTCCGGAAGAAGTGGCGCAAATTCTCAAGCGCATGGAGGCGGAGGCACCACGGGTCAAAGTCACTTTCAAGGTTGGCGAGCGTGTGCGCATCATTGATGGGCCGTTCAATGACTTCCGTGGCACGGTGGCTGATATTGACCAGGAGCGCAACAAGGTACGCGTGATGGTCAACTTCTTTGGACGGGAAACGCCGGTGGAGTTGGACTTTTTGCAAGTGGAGAAAGCATAATTAACGGGCGCCAGCCCGTTTTTAGTGGGAGGGTGATCCCTCAAACACCCGCTAAAACCACGAAAGGAGTAGGTAACAGTGGCGAAGAAACTTAAAGCAGTCGTACGGTTGCAATTGGTGGCGGGAAAGGCGAATCCAGCCCCGCCGGTTGGCCCTGCCCTGGCCGGGCATGGGATCAACATTATGGCGTTCTGCAAGGAATACAACGCGCGCACGCAGAATCGTGCGGGTGAGGTCATTCCGGCGGAAATTAGCATCTACACCGATGGGTCATTCACCTTCGTGCTCAAATCACCGCCGGCCTCGGTGTTGCTGAAAAAAGCCGCCGGAATTGAGAAGGGCTCTCCGGCGCCCAATCGGCAAAAGGTGGGCAAGGTCACCCGCGCCCAGATCCGCGAGATCGCCGAGATCAAAATGAAAGACATGAATGCCGTGGATCTCGAGGACGCCATGCGCCAAATCGAAGGCACAGCCCGCAATATGGGCATTGTTGTCGTTGACTAATCTTAGGTGGGAGGGCGTTCGCCCGTCAGGACCACGAGGAGAGACTATGGCAAAGCACGGAAAGAAATACCTAGCAGCAAAAGCAAAAGTAGATGCCGGTCGCGCTTATTCGCCGGAAGAGGCGCTGAAACTGGCAAAGGAAACCTCCATTACCAACTTTGATGGCACGGTAGAAGTGCACTTGCGCATGGGCCTGGATCCGCGTCAGGCCGATCAGCAAGTGCGCGATGTGGTGGTGCTCCCCCATGGCCTGGGCAAGACGGTGCGTGTGTTGGTCTTTGCCCAAGGTGAGGCGGCGGCCATTGCGCAACAGGCCGGTGCTGATTATGTGGCAGATAGTGATGAGTGGATCACCAAGATCCAGAACGGCTGGACCGACTTTGACGTTGCCATTGCTACCCCGGATATGATGAGCAAGGTTGGGCGCCTGGGGCGCGTGCTCGGTCCGCGCGGCCTGATGCCGAACCCGAAGGCCGGTACGGTGGTGCCAGCGGATGACCTGCCGCGCGTGATTCGTGAGGCTAAAGCGGGGCGTGTGGAGTTCCGCATGGATAAAACCGCTAACATTCACGTCCCGATTGGCAAGGTCTCGTTTGATGTGGATAAACTCTACGCCAACATGGCCGCGTTAATGGACGCCATCAAGAAAGCCAAGCCTGCTGCGGCCAAAGGGACCTACATTAAGCGCGTCACCGTGACGACAACCATGGGGCCCGGCATCCGGGTGGATCCAATTCAGGCCCAATCTATGGTGGTTAAGGAGTGAGGTTAGGCACAGGAGCGCGAGAATTTACGGTCGCGATCTGTGATTAACAAGTGAAAATTTTCTTCACCGTAGAAAGCAGGTGCCCCGTAGGGGCTTAATATCCCGCCGAGGTGAAGACCAAGGAGAAGAAAACTACCTTTACGGTAGATTCGAGGTCTTTGCCCGGCGCCTGCAGGCAAAGACCTTATTTTTTGTGGAAAGGAGGTGACATTCATTGGCCTTTACAAGGAAAGAAAAGACCCAAATGGTGGCGCGCTACGTCGAGTGGATCAAAGCCAGCCAGGCGATGGTCGTCCTTTCGTTCACCAAGATGAACATGAAGGAGATTGACGCTCTGCGTGTTAAAGTGCGCGAGGCGGGCGGGGAACTGCACGTGGTTAAAAACACCCTGGTCAAACTGGCGCTCCAAGAAGTGGGTTATCCCACCGATGGCCTGTTTGAGGGTTCGTCGCTGGTGGGCTTTGCCTTCCAGGACGCGCCGGCGCTGGCAAAGGTGTTGAACGAAGCCACGCGCAACTCGGAAATCTTTGCCCTCAAAGGCGGATACCTGGGCCCACGGCGCATTACCGCCGAGCAGGTCAAAGCGCTGGCTGATCTACCACCGCTACCGGTCATGCGGGCGCAATTGCTGGGCGTCATCTCGGCTCCGGCAGCGCGCCTGGTACGCACTCTGGCCGAGCCGGCCCGTGCGCTGGCCTCTGTGGTCAAGGCCTACTCCGAAAAGGAAGCCCAACCCGCAGCGGCTTAATCGTGTCGTCATATCCGGAAGCCCTCTCGTTCGTGGTCACGGAGGTCTAACCGGCAAAACGGATTACCACTAACCTGATGACGTTTTAGGGTGTCGCAATCTTAAAACAACTAGAAACTAAAGGAGATGTTTAACCATGGCTGATCTGGAAAAACTGGTTGAAGAACTGAGCCAACTGACCGTCCTCGAAGCGGCCGAACTGGTCAAGAAATTGGAAGAGAAGTGGGGCGTTTCTGCTGCTGCGCCGGTCGCCGCGGTTGCGGCTGTCCCGGCTGCGGGTGCCGCTGCTGCCGCCGAACCGGTTGAGGAAAAGACCGAGTTCGATGTGGTGATCAAGGACGCCGGCCCCAAGAAGATCGAAACGATCAAGGTCATCCGCCAATTGACCAACCTGGGTCTGGTAGAAGCCAAGCAGATGGCCGAGACCGCGGGTGCCAAGGTGCTCACCGGTGTCAGCAAAGAGGTCGCCCAGGACGCCAAGGCCAAACTCGAAGCTGCCGGCGCTGTGGTCGAGATCGTCTAAGTCGTCACTGCCGGGTTCAACTCAAAAGCGGGTTAACCCTCAGCGAGGGGAAACCCGCTTTGTGTTTTCGCCAGGGGGTAGGTCAGGCAGATAAATCGCTCAGCATCAACCGAGCAGCCTGACGCGCAATTTGGACCGCATAATTCGTGCCCCGATCCCAGGGGTAAACCTGGCTCATGCTGGCAAAATACAAGCCGCGCAAAGGGGTGCGGATGGCGGGGATATTGCGGCTGTGGTTGATCAGTGGGATGGGTTGGGCATAAGGGGTGCGGAACAACCAGGCTTCGCGCACCCAATCCGGTGAGAAACGGGGGTTGAAGCGGGTGAGCGCCGGCAGGAAGCGCGCCAGCAGATCCTCCTGGCTCAGGTGAAAGTACTCATGATCCGGGTCAAGGTAATCGCCACAATAGACGATGTGATCGCCGCCGAAGTGCTCTGGGGAAACAAAATTGGTGTGTTCCACCAATGCCAAGAAGGGGAACCCCGCGCTTTTAGGTAGGTTAAACCAGTAGTAACCCTCTTCCGAGAGGCGGTGCCGCAGCGCCAATACGAGAGCGACTGCCCCCATGCTCTTCAGGCGCAATAATCCGTCTAAGTAATTGCCCGGTAAGTCGGGTGCCAGGCGGGCTAAGAGGGCGGGGCTGGTGGTGACCAGGCAGGCAGCAAAGTCTTCCTGTACACCTCCGGGCAAGGTTAACCTTATCCCTCCGTCGGCATGAGGGCGAATTTGCTCGACTGGGGTGCTCAGACGAAGGGTCACCCCACGTTGTTGCAGATACGCGGCAAAAGCATCGGCAAAGGCCTGGAAGCCACCTTCAAACGTGCCCAGGCGGGTGGTGCGGGCTTTGAGACGCGCCCAAAACCAGGCCATGTTAACCTCGGTATAATGCGGGCCGAACTTACCGACTAAAAGCGGTTCATAAAGAATGCCGTAGAGCCGCGCGCCATAATACTTGCGCAGCCAGGCGTCGGCGGTGTACTTTTCCAGCGGCTGCCATGGGGCCAGGTAGCGCAGGTAAGCGGTGACGAGGCCAAAGCGGGCTTTATCCAGCCAGGTGAACCCGGGAAAGAGCAGCGCCGCAAGCGGGGAATCCAGAGGGTAGAAACGCTCGTTATAAAAGACCACGGTTTTCGGGCGTGGGAAGATGACCTTGTCCTGCCAGCCTAATTCACGGATCAAGCCCAGCATGTCGCGGTCGCTTTGAAACCAGTGGTGATAGAAACGCTCCACCGACCAGGACCAATGGGGGGCTTTGAATCCCGCCGAAAGCCCACCGACGTAGTCAGCCGCTTCAAAGATGGTGACGTCATGTCCTGCCTTACGCAAATCGTAAGCGGCGGCTAGCCCACCAAAGCCTGCTCCGATGATCGCAATTTTCATGAGTTCTCCCTCGTTTTATGTGATGATCACAAGGTGGTTGGCGCCTCGCGGCGCATTTGTTCCACCTCCTTGCCCCAACGCAGGGGTTGACGCAGGTAATAATAAAAACCGAGCGCTGTAATCGGAAGCCACAGGGCCGCATGCAACACCAAAGTATAACCCGCGGCAACCTCTCCCGGCACGCCATAAGCGATCAGCAGTGCAATGCCGGGAGCATCAAACGTGCCTACGTACCCCGGGGCAGAAGGCAGGGTTGTGGCCAGATTGACGATGCCGTTCATGAGCATCAAGGCAAAGAACGAGACCTCAAAGGAAAAAGCGTGCATGACAAACCAATATTTGCCGGTTTCCAGCAACCAGATAATCACGGTAGTAATGAAGATCATCAACGCTTCCAATGGAGAGCGCAGGGCTTCTAAGCCACTGAGAAATCGCAGCGCCAGATCTAGCACCCGTTCGCGCAGGCGGGCGGGGAGCAGGTGCTGTACCAGCCAGGTGAGCAGGCGTTCTGCGGGGCGTGGGAACATCGCCGCTAACAAAAAGGCGAGCAGTGCCCCGACGAAAATCGCCGTGCCCCAGAGTGCAACATCGCGAATGCTCAGGTTACCCACCACGCCCGAGCCGTGGGTTAGGCGCGCCAGTTCACCCAGGTTGAGGAACACAAACGCCAGCATAACTACACCGTCATAGATGCGTTCCACAATGATGGTGGCCAGCGAGGCTGAGATGGGGACCCCTTCGCGTTGTTTGAGCACCGCGGCCCGCAAGACTTCACCGGCGCGGGCAGGATAAATGTTATTCCCCATGTAGCCGATGGCTACGATGGGGAACATGACGCGGGTGGGGATGGGCTTGAGCGGGCGCAAAAGATAGTGCCAGCGCCAAGCGCGCACCCACACCCCTAAGAAATATACTGCCACGCCCGGCAATATCCACACGTATTGGGCGTCTTTCATCGCCTCCCACACCAGGGGCAGGTGCAGGTTGCGCAGGGCTAAGGTTAAGAAAACCAGGCTGATGATAAGCCCGAGCCAGAATTGCCAGCGTTTGAGGAATGACATGATGAAAGCGCCCCTGGACTGAAATGGAAGGCGGCTTCTTGGCGCGCCTGTTTTAGAATTGCACCACGGCGGTAATGATCATTGCCAGGATGATCATCACGGCCAGGGCGGCAAAGATGTACTGCTGGATACGCTGTCGGCGTTGTTCAGCTTCTTTCCGGGTGAGTTTACCCGAGCGCGATTTCGATGCCATGAGTCTTATCCTCCAACCGCAGATGATTTTACCCTAAAATCAGGCCCCGCGTCAGGGAATGAAAAACCCGGGTTAGCCCGGGTTTGATGGAAACACTTGAAGCAAAAACCTGGAACGAAAGCCGATTAATCGGAGTTGGTGGTATTGCTGGTTTTGCTCCCTTCGGTTGTGCTTTCGGTGCTCTTGCTCTCGCTGTGATGTGAGGACGAGCGGCTCGCCCCGGAGGGTGAACGGTGATCGGTAGCGTAGAAGCCCGAGCCCTTGAAGATGATGCCCACTGGTGCATAGACCTTATGCAGGGATTTCTTCCCGCACTCGGGGCACCACGCCAGGGGCGGATCTGAAAAACGTTGATTGCGTTCGAATTGGACGCCGCAGTTATCGCACCGATAGGTATAGACCGGCATACGCTCACCTCCTTAAAGAAAGCACACCCAAAAACCCTAAGACAAGCCTAAATTGTAAGACGTTTATGCCAGATTGACAAGGTTTTTAACATTGCAATTGGTTTACAGTGGAAACAAAAATGTCTGTTGATCCGTCTATGGGCATATGGACAATGGTACTCTATTATTTTTTTGTTGGCGGGTAGACAATGTCTCGATTGTTGCTTGGATTATCCTTGATCGGTGTATCGGTGTTGGTCAACAGTTGTATCCCTGTAATGCCAACCCTTCAACCTACGGTATCACCGACGATGATTGAACTCCCTTCAATAAAAGTTACTCCACACACCCTTTTAACAATACTTACCGCAGTAACCGCGGTGTGGCAAGTAGCACCTTCGGTGAGCGTGGTCTATGACACGGCACGCTGGAAGTTTGATGAAGCACACAATTACCTGATATGGCAGGGGTCGCCGGAGTGCATTTTGGCTCAAAACATTGGTCGTGGTGTGCCCGAGGATTGGCGGATTGCGGAGACTACGGTGAGGCTGGGCGAACGCCAAGTGCTAAGCCGGACATTCACCGATGCGGCAGGACAGGTGCAGTTCCTGGTATATCACCTGAAAGGGCTCGAATATCTCGAAAGTGAAAGTGTTTTGCTCCTCGTGCCCTCGGCGGAATGGGAAGCCTGTGCGGCAGAGGCTGAGAGTCTGCTGGCACAGTTGCGTGGTACACCGTGAAGAGGGCAATGTTTTATAAAGGCTTTCGCTAGGAGTTCAAGGGTGGTTCTATAATATTGCTGCATTCCAGTGTCCATCTCCGCGAAGTTTTATTACTCTTGAGTGGATTGTCTCTGGATCAATTTGCGGGAGGATCTTCCATGCGAATGGACAAAATAGAGGCGGCGACACGGTTGGTGTTGGCTTTCAATGAGGCGTTCAATCGCCATGACGTGAATGCCATGATGGCGTTGATGAGCGAGGATGTGGTGTTTGAAAACACCCATCCCGCTCCCGATGGTACGACGTATCGCGGAAAAGAGGCGGTTACCCGCTTCTGGGAAGACTTCTTTCGCCAGTCACCGCAGGCTCACATGGAAATAGAAGAAATTTTTGGTATGGGATTTCGCTGTGTGATGCGCTGGCGCTACACGTGGGTGGATGCAGAGGGCAAGTCGGGACACGTGCGTGGCGTGGATATCTACCGCATCAAGGAGGGACGCATCTGCGAAAAACTCTCTTACGTCAAAGGCTAAGGGGCTTCCCACTCCACTCGATTGCGCCCATTGTTTTTGGCGCGGTAGAGCGCCAGGTCAGCGCGTTTGATCACGCTTACAAAGGTATCGTGCTCGCGGCTCAGGGTAACCCCAAAGGATGCTGTTACGGGAATATTCTGATCAAAGCCATATGTTTCGATCGCTTCACACAGCCGCTGGGCTAAATGTAGGGCGCTTTGAGCCTCCTCTTCGGTTGCCAAGATCAGAAATTCCTCACCCCCCCAACGTCCGAGGACGTCCTCAGCCCGAATCTGACGCTGCAGACATTCCCCCACCTCGCGCAGGATAATATCACCAATTTCATGGCCGAACGTGTCATTGATCAACTTGAAGCGATCCACATCGGCTAGGATAATGGTAAAGGGCCGTCGGCGTGCTAGATAGTCCTCCAACCTTTGGGTTAACCCACGCCGGTTGGGCAGATGAGTCAGGCTGTCGGTGTGGGCTATCTGGTGCATCTGATTAGCCGCGGCTAGGGTACGGCTAAAGTCATCCTTGGTGCGGGCAAGGACAAACAACAGGAATGAAATGGCTACCAGGCGTACCTCAAGGCGGATGAATTCCACGCCCAGGGTGGCCGGGCCATGCCAGAAGCGCCAGGCCCCCGAAAGGGTGGTGAGGAGCAATAGCGCGATACTAAATCCTAGGGCAGCACGACGATCGAGCGCAATATGGCTAATAATGAGCAAGATGGCAATAACCCAGTAGACCGCTTCCACTTCGTTCCAAACGTGGGCCGGATCAGGCACAAGGAACCACAGATAGATCAGTTTGCCCAGGAACAACAGACTTACCGCTGTGAGAACAGAGCGCTCGATCCAGGCCAAGGGGATACGCTTCCAAAGCAGAGCAGCACTCCAAAAAATGCCGGCCAGGATCAAGAAGGGATAGGCGAGGGCAATAAAAGGATTATCCGCGCGATGTTGTAGCCAGACGGCCAAAATGGAGGGCAGACCGGCCAAGCTGGCGATCAGGTAGAAATTACGCCGTCGCGATTCCCAGTGCTGGGTGATCTCGAGCGGGGTTTCAGAGGAAGGGTGGGGTAGGAAGGGGGGATCGAAAGGCACAACAGGCTTTGCACTTTGGTCTTTGGGATATTGACGATGCTATTATCACATAAGCGGGTGGGATTGCACAAGTCCGTGTGTAGTATTTATACCGAAATTCTCCGATCATTGCGATGCATTGCAAAACTGTAAGGTTTGTGCGAAAGGAAGTTCTTGCCGTAAGGGCTAAAGGCGGCTAAAATCAGAGACATGAACATCCCCTACGGTCCGATTCTGATCGTTGAAGATAACCCCAACGTGCGGGAACTGCTCGAAGTCACCCTGCACTTCAAGGGCTATCCGGTCGTGACGGTATCCAACGGTCAGGAGGCATTGGATTTTTTGACTCGCGAGCATCCGGCGTTGATTGTGACCGATATCCTGATGCCTAAAATGGATGGGTTTGCGCTGGTACATGCGCTGCGCAAAGATCCACGCACGACCCACATTCCGGTGATCTTTATCTCAGCCACGTACGTTACCCCTGAGGACAAGGCGTTTGCCATGAGCCTGGGGGCGGTGCGGTTCATCGAAAAACCCATTGATACCGAGGATTTCTTGCTCACCGTTGCCGAGGTGCTAACCCAGGATTTGGCCGCCGCGCCACCGCCTCTGGATGATCTGGACTTCTACCGCGGCTACCGCGAGCGTCTGGAATACAAATTGCGCCACAAACAGACTCAAATTGCGCGCATTGAACGCCTGCTGCAAACCTTGCCGGAAGAACAACGTGCCGCCTTTGAACTCTTGAAAGCGCGCACGCTGGAAGATCGTGAGGAAATCCAACGCGAATTGGAACAACTTCATCGCATTTTGGATGAACAGGCGCGCTTCTCCGGCGCCAGTTCATCTTAATCCCGAAAAATTAGAGGTGGCTCATGTCAAGGCTTCCGAACGTGGAAGAAGTCATCGCCTGGGCGCGCGAAGCCGGGCATCTCTTGATGCAGGGGCTAGGACGGGCTCACGATATTCGCTACAAGGGCCTGACTGATCCAGTGACCGAGATGGATCGGGCTTCTGAGGCGTTGTTGATTCAGCGCATTCGCGCGGCTTTTCCCGAACATACCATCATCACTGAAGAGAGCGGCACCCTTGGGAAGGGAGATGACACCTGCTGGTATATTGACCCACTGGATGGGACGGTCAATTACGCCCATGGGTTGCCGATTTTCGCCGTCTCGGTGGCATTTGTACACGAGGGGGTTCCTCAGGTGGGGGTGGTGTATGACCCCAGCCGTGATGAATGCTTTTATGCTATGCGCGGAGCGGGGGCATTCTTAAACGGCCGTCCTATTCATCCTTCGGAGACCACAGAACTCATTCGCAGTCTGCTGGTTACTGGCTTTCCCTACGATATGAGCGGGCGTGAGCCGGATAACCTGGATCTCTATGCCCATTTTGCCCGCCGCAGTCAGGGCGTTCGCCGCTTGGGTTCAGCGGCATTGGATTTATGTTATGTGGCGGCGGGCCGGCTGGACGGGTACTGGGAGATGGGCGTTGCCCCTTGGGATATCGCTGCTGCCATGGTGATTGCGGAAGAGGCGGGAGTCGTCGTGACTCGCCTGACGGGCGAGCCGAATCCATTGGTTCTGCCTTGCAACCTGCTGGCGGCTAACCCGGGGCTTTATCCGCACCTGTTGGCTGAGGTTCGGACGGTCTTAGGAACGGACACAATGTCCGCAATCAGCGCTTCGGGCGACGACGGCCGCGGCGCCCGCGCAGCCAAACCCACAGCGTGATCAGCGGCCAAACCCAGGCCAGATCGCCCGGGCCATTTGCCCCGGTGCGGGGAGCGACCCGGCGCAGGCGGATGACGCGGTAGGAAGCCGTGCGCTGGCGTAAAAGATTTTCTTCCAGGCGCGGACTAACCCCAAAGAGAGATGCCGCCGGGCCACTGGATGCCAGGACGGCTTTGAGCGCCTCCCAACGGAGTTCGGGTTCCAGAATCTCCTCGGCCAGGCCAACCCACCAGCCATCCGGTAGCCACAGTTCTACCTGTGGGTTGGCTATAAGGTTGCGGTACCAATCGCAGGTCGGGCCAAAGCCGGCGACGCAGTAGATTTCGCCATTACGCAGGGCGTAGTTGAGCGGGGTGTAATAGCGTTTTCCACTTCGACGACCGCTATGGACCAGGACGAGGATGCGCCCGCTCAACGTTGGCCAGAAATTGAACCACGGCCCTAGCCCCAGTCGCCACAACAGAACCATAAACCGATTGAAAGAGCGAAATAAGCGCGCGAGGGGGTGGGTGGGGGTGGGCTTGTGAGATTGATCGGACATAATCGCCTCCATAATTATTGTATCCATCTTCATGGTTTTCCCTTAACAGTTTTGTCATTAATCTTTGACATTCTGCCCAGGCAAGGCTAAAATCAGGCATGAAGGTGGTCGGAAAAGGGGGGCCGTGGTCTCGGGCTGTCCGACTTAGGCAGAACGACCGCGTTGGTTCTGGGAGGCTAGAGTAGGCCGTGAGTCAATGGCCGGGTAAGTACGTCATTGGGTTGACCGGTAATATTGCAACCGGGAAGAGCGTCGTACGGCGGATGCTAGAGCACTTGGGTGCCTATGGGATTGATGCCGATGCACTGGCACATCGTGCGATAGCCCGCGGGGCACCGGGCTACCAACCGGTGGTGGATCTTTTTGGCCGTTATATCCTGGGGCCAGATGGCGAAATTGATCGCCGTCGCTTGGGAAAGATTGTCTTCAATGATCCGGTCGCGTTGGCCGATCTGGAGCGCATTGTTCATCCGCTGGTGGCGCAGGCGATTGATTTTCTGGTGCGTCGTGCCAGCCAACCCGTCGCGGTGATTGAAGCGATCAAGTTAGTCGAGGCGAATCTGCATCGGGCTTGTGACAGTTTGTGGGTGGTCTATGCGCCACCTGAGGTGCAATTGGCCCGCCTCATGCGTACTCGCGGACTGACAGAAGCCGAGGCGCGTCAGCGGATGGCGGCACAGCCTCCCCAAGAGCAGAAAATGGCCCTGGCCGATGTGATCATCCGCAACGCCGGTACCTTTGAAGAGACTTGGAAGCAGGTGGTGGTGGCATGGCAGCGCCTGGTGCCGGTGGCTGAGGCCACGGCACCGGCAGCGGATGTGATGAGCAGTGAACGGCTGGCACTGACGGTGGTGCGGGGACGGCCGCGGGACGCAGCTCAGATTGCGGCATTGATCAATCGGTTGCGTCCAAAAGCACCCCTGCTCACCGCAGAGGATATTATGGCTGCCTTTGGTGAAAAGGCGTTTTTACTGTTACGCAATAATACCACCTTGCAGGGCGTGATCGGATGGCAGGTGGAGAACCTGGTGGCGCGCACCACTGATATCTTGCTTGAGCCGACCCTGCCCCTAAAATCAGCGCTTACCTTACTGATCCAAGAGATGGAGCGCGCCTCGAAGGATTTGCAGTGCGAGGCATCACTGGTATTTGTAGCGCCGGAACTGGCGCGACAGGAACTCATTTGGCGTGAATTAGGGTATAAGATCACCACGCCGGAGCAGTTGGAGGCGCTGGCCTGGCAGGAAGCGGCCCGCGAATCAATGCCGCCGGGGACGGTGTTGCTGTTTAAGAAGTTACGTCAGGAACGCATTTTACGTCCAATTTAGCGTCTCAAAGAGACCGATGAGCAAGGAAAAAGGTTGCCGTGCCGGATATCTTAGGTGAATTGCTTTTTATCTTCCAGCGCTTTAACTGGTTGAGCGCGCTGGATCTGTTCCTGGTGACCATGGTGTTTTTCGGGATCCTGATGCTGTTGCGCGATACTCAGGCGTTGGTATTGCTGCGAGGGATCCTCTTGCTCATTGTGTCGCTCAGTCTGGTAACCAGCCTCATAGATTTACCGGCATTTTCCTGGCTGATCCGCACTGCCCTGCCCACCCTCGTGCTGGCGATCCCGGTGATTTTTGCGCCGGAGATTCGGCGTGGGTTGGAGCGATTGGGGCGTGCCGGTAGCGCGCAGGGCTGGCTGTGGCGGGCACCGAGCACGACCGAAGCCGTTCAGCGCACCATCCGTGCGGTGGTGAGCGCCTGTGCGCGGCTCTCGGCGCGGCAACATGGGGCGTTGATTGTCTTTCAGCGTGGGGATAGCCTGGAAGAATATGCTCGCACGGGTGTCACCCTCAATGCGGAGGTGACCGCCGAGTTGCTGTTACAGATTTTTTACCCCAATACCCCGTTACACGATGGCGCGGTGATCATCGCCAACCAGCGCATTGTGGCGGCAGCGTGTGTGATGCCTCTTTCATCCAGCGGCATTCTCAACCATTCGCCGGAACGGCAGATGGGCTTGCGCCATCGCGCGGCTTTGGGGACATCTGAAGCGACCGATGCGGTGGCGGTAGTGGTCTCCGAGGAAACCGGGGCGATTTCGGTCGCCCATGGGGGGCGGATCATCCGTCGTCTGGATGCAGAACGACTGGAAAACATCCTGATGGCCTTCTACCAGCCGCCAATCCAGACCTCGCGCAGTTTGCTGGATTTAATCCGTGCGGCGCGACAGCCCACCCCCACGCGGCCCAAAAAGGAGGATTGAGGGATGATTTGGGGTTGGTTACGGCGTGCCTGGCGAATGGTTCCGGCGTTTATAACCGCCTTTCTGCTGGCGCTGGCGGTGTGGGTCTCGGCAGTGACGGCCAATGATCCCAACGAGGAGGCGGTATACCCCCGTCCTATTCCGATTACGGTGGTGGGCAAAGATCCGAATCTGATTCTCAGTCCCGAGGACTTAAACAGTGTGACTCTGACTTTGCGGGCGCCGCGCTCACTGTGGAACTCTCTGATCAATGAACCCGATGCCGTGCGCGCGGTGGTGGATTTAACCGGGCTGGCGCCGGGCACTTATGCCGTACCGGTGCAGATTCAAATCGGCCTGCGCCCGGTACGCGTGGTTTCGTACACCCCGAAGACGGTCACCGTTAACTTAGAACGGTTGGAGAACCGTGAGATGCCGGTCAAACTGGTGGTGAACGGTACGCCGGCTGCCGGTTATAGCGCCGATCCACCGCAGTTGAACCGCACGACGGTGATCGTGAGCGGCCCGCAATCGCAGGTTCAAAAGGTGGCTGAGGTCGAAGCCGTGTTGGATATCAGCGGTGCCAGCGAGAGCCTGACGCGCACCCTGGCCTTGCAAGCCTTGGATGCCAATGGCAACCTGGTTAGCGGTTTGACCTTAGTACCGGATCGAGTAACGGTCTCGGTTTCTATTCGTCAACGCTTCGGTTACCGCAATGTCGTGGTCAAGGTGGTGCTGCAAGGGCAGGTGGCCAGCGGTTATCGCTTGACCAACATTGCCGTCTTCCCCCCCGTGATTACCGTATTCTCAGAAGATCCCCAAAGTGTGACCGACCTGCCCGGCTATATTGAGACTGTCCCGGTGGATATTACGAACGCCAAAGATGACTTAGACGTGCTGGTGCCGCTCAACTTGCCGCCCGGGATTTCGGTGGTCGGTGATCAGACTCAGGTGCTCGTGCGGGTGGGGGTGGCGGCCATCGAGAGTAGCGTGACCCTGCCCAATTTACGGGTCGAGGTCAGCGGTCTGGCGCCGGGTTATGCGGCCACGGTCTCTCCGGAGGCGCTGACGGTGATCCTCAGTGGCCCGGTGGCACTACTGGATCGGTTACAACCGGGCGACGTTCGCGTGGTCGTCAATGTGCAAGACCTACCGCCGGGGACACACCAAGTGACACCTGTGGTGGAGATTTTATTGAGCGATCTTCGGGTAGAATCCATCCAGCCGGAGACGGTGGAAGTGGTGATCACACGTTCCACCGCCGCTACCTCGACCCGCAGACCCTGATGCAAGGAAGGTCGTATGTCTAAACCCCTGGTTGCGTTGGTTGGTCGCCCCAATGTGGGCAAGAGCACCTTGTTCAACCGCCTGGTGGGTGAACCCTTGGCGATTGTGGATGGCACCCCCGGCACCACGCGCGATCGTCTGATCGCCGAAGCCGAGTGGACCGGTCATCCCTTCCTGGTTGTGGATACGGGCGGGATTGATCCACGGGTGGGGGGAGAGCGCCCGCTTTCTGTAGGTTCGGCGGAATATATTGATCAAATCCGGGCACAGGCTGAAATGGCCATTGAGGACGCAGACGTGGTGTTGTTCCTGGTGGATGCCAATGACGGCGTAACCCCGGCGGACCAAGAGGTGGCTAATCTGATTCGCCGCAAACAGCGGATGGTGGGGGGGCAGCCTCAGCCGCCGGTGCTGTTGGTGGTGAATAAAGCCGATAACGAGAGTTTGCGTCAGCAGGCGGCGCAATTCTATGAATTGGGGTTGGGTGAACCGTATCCGGTCTCGGCACTGCACGGCCTGGGGATTGGCGATTTGTTGGATGAGGTGGTGGCGCGCTTTCCGGCAGCAGTGGAAGCCGAGGAGGAGGAAGCGGTCAAGATTGCTATCGTTGGGCGGCCTAACGTGGGTAAATCCAGCCTGCTCAACCGCCTGGTGGGTGAGGAGCGGGCGATCGTCAGCCCAATTGCTGGCACAACCCGCGATGCAATTGATACGCCTATCGAGTATCAGGGGATTCCCATTGTATTGATTGATACTGCCGGCATTCGCCGCCGTGGACGGATTGAACCAGGGGTGGAGAAGTATAGCGTTCTGCGCACGCTACGCGCAATTGAACGCTGTGACGTGGCTTTACTGATGATTGATGCCACCGCCGGGGTCACCGCACAAGATGCCCACATCGCTGGCTACATTCTGGACGCCAACAAGAGCGTGGTGGTGCTGGTCAATAAGTGGGACGCGGTGACCAAAGACTCCCAGACGATGCAGGAGTACACCCAGCGCATTCGCCAGGAATTGAACTTCATGGATTACGTGCCCATCCTGTTTATCTCGGCCAAGACCGGTCAGCGGGTGGATCAGGTGCTCCCGCTGGCGCTCAAAGTACAGGAAGAACGCCTGGCACACTTACCCACGGCGCATCTCAACCGCATTTTACAGGCGGCGCAAGACGCGCATACGCCGACCTCACGCACGGGTAAAAGCCTGCGCATTTACTACGGCACGCAGGTGCGCACTGATCCGCCGACCTTTTTGATCTACGTTAATGATCCTAAACTGGCACACTTTACCTACTTGCGCTACCTTGAAAACTGCATCCGGCGCGAATATCCTTTTACCGGCACGCCGATTCGCCTGGTGCTGAAGCCGCGCCGCTAACCGGCAATACCCACCCCGATCAACCGGCCGATGCCAAAGGTGACCGCGGCGGCCAGCAGACCGAAGATGACCATGCGCAGGCCGGAGTAGAGTACGCTGCGCCCGGTGAAGAGGGTGATCACAGCGCCCAGGCCGAAGAGGGCCAGGATGCTGAAAAGGATGCTGGCGATAACGGCGCTGAAGCCACTGAAAAAGGCAAAGGGCAACACCGGGAAAATCGCCCCGAGGGCGAAGAGGATGAACGATGTTAATGCGGCTTCCCAGGCCGAGCCACCCAGTTCTTCGGGGTCCACGCCGAGTTCTTCGCGGGCCAGCGTATCCAGCGCGTTTTGCGGATCGGCCAGGATTTGCGCCGCCAGGGCCTTGGCTTGCGCGGGTTCAAGCCCACGCGCCTCGTAGATGAGAGCCAGTTCTTCCGCTTCTTCTTCTGGCGCTTGTTCAATTTCTTCGGCTTCAATCCTGATCTGGTGGCCGTAGAGTTCGCGTGCGCTTTGCACTGAGAGCCACTCGCCCAGAGCCATGGAGATGGCGCCGGCGAGTAGCCCGGCCAGCCCGGTGATGAGCACGGTACGGTTATCCAGCGCGGCGCCAGCCACCCCCATCACCAGGCTGAGGTTGGAGACCAGGCCATCGTTGGCACCAAGGACAGCAGCGCGCAGGGCGTTGCCGCCGGTGGCGCGGTGGCGGCCCTCTAGTTGCGCCAGTGCACTGCCCGAAAGCCCGCCGCGGGCAAGGCGGGCAAGTTGCCCCAGGACGAGGGCGTGCCCCTGTTCCTGGCGGCTCATTGCTGCTGGGGCACCCTGCTGGGCGTAACCACTGGCACCGCCGCGTTCCATAGCTTGCAGTGAGGGTAGGACGAGTGAGGGGCCAAAGCGCCGTGCTAGCCAGAGCAAGATACGCGTGCGCAAAGGCGGGTGAAATTCGGGCACCTGACCCCCGGCGGCGCGGATGCGCTCTGCCCAGGTATCGGCGTGGCGCAGTTCGGTCTCGGCCATGCGGCGGAAAATCTCGCGCAAGCGTTCATCGTTCTCGCGCTCGGCCAGGGTTTGGTAGATCAGGGCGCTGTTGCGCTCATCGAGGTAATTTTCGATCAAGGTGGGGAGGGGAAGGGAGGAAGGCATGGGGGAACCTGCTGGATTATGGGTAGGATGTCTGAAATTTTGGCTCAGTTCAAGTGACTATGTAAATTATAGCAGTGTAACCTTTTTTACTCGCATGGTCTCTGGGAACAAAATCTCATCTGTGGCTTTTTGAGTGAGAAAGGGGTATCTTGATTATCGGCTGGTGGTCTTTAATAAAATTGTGGCTACCGGTCTTGTCTTGACCCCCTGTCTTCCACACAGGTATAATCCACCCATGCCGGTCGAAAAAGGTGTCTGAGGATGCGAAAAGCCTGGGTTTTGGTTGTGGGAATTGGAGCGGGGCTGTTGCTGGCACTGGGGGTGAGTCGTGCTGTCCAAGCCCAAACGGATGCCCCGCCTTGGCGCGAGTCATACAGCGGGCTGCCGCTGTGCTTGCCCGGGGTTTACCTTAGCGATCCTGGCGATTGCCTGCCGCTGGGGCCTTCACAGCGCTTGACGGCCTGGGCGCGTCTGGGGCTGACCTTACCCCCGCGTCCGTTGCCCGCTTCCACACCCGATCCAGCGCTGAACGATAGCCCGGTGCTGATTGCACGCATTAACCTGCCGGCAGAAGAGCCGGCCCCGCTGTATGCCTCGCTGGATGATGCCGTGGCCGGGCAGAATCCGGTGCGGTTTATTGATCCCGGGCCGCTGCGTTACGTCTCTTTTGTGGAGGTGCAACGCGTAAACGGCAAGCCCTATGTGCGTCTGCGCTCCGGGGAATGGCTGCGCGCTTCGCCGATTGCCTATTCCACCTTCCAGGGGTTGATCTTTCATGCCACCCCGAACCATGACTTTGGTTGGATTGTAGATCTGGCCGGTCCGGCCGAGGTGCGCTCGGCCCCGGGATATGATGCCCCCAAAACTGGCCTAGTGCTCAGGCGCTATCAGGTTGTGCCGATCTACACTGTACAGCGAGTGGGCAATATGGATTGGTACCTGATCGGGCCGGATCAATGGATTGAACGTACCTTTATTCGTCAAGTGCGCGTCAACCCGACCCCACCTCCCGGTGTGGAGGGCGACCGCTGGATCGAGGTCAACCTGTATGATCAAACGCTGGCGGTCTATAATCGGGGACAACTGATTTTTGCCACCCTGATTGCCAGTGGAGGTGAGCCTTTTTACACCCGCCCCGGTCTGTTCCAAATTTACAAGAAGAAACCGACTGAGACGATGAGCGGCGCTTTCGCCGCCGACCGTTCGGATTATTACTACCTGGAAGACGTGCCCTGGACGATGTACTTTGACCAGGCGCGGGCACTGCATGGGGCTTACTGGCGCGCCTGGTTCGGCTTTCCCCAGACGCACGGTTGTGTCAATATGTCCCTCGGCGATGCCCACTGGCTCTTTGAATGGGCACGTGAGGGCGATTGGGTCTATGTCTGGGATCCCTCCGGTCAGACGCCGACCGATCCCTCGCTCTACACACCAGGTGGAGCCTAGTCTTTGGTTTAAGCGACCGGTGCCGACGCCAGCGGTGCGGGCGCGGTTTCGTCAGCCTGTGCAATCATGGCCTCCAGCATCTGACTGGTGATGGACTTGGGGCGCTCGAGGGGCTTATATAGCCCACGTGACCATACCGTTTGGGCCGTCACGCCCAACATACGGCTGATGCCGAAGAGCACGGTGTAGAAATCCAATTGGCGCAAGCCAAAGTGATAGAGCAGGGCGCCGCTAATCGCATCCACGTTTGGCCAGGGGTTCTTGACCTTGCCCAGCGAGGAAAGGACGCGCGGAACAACAGCATAAACGCGCTTAACCAGGCGATAAAGTTGGTCCTGCGGGAAGTAGGTTTCGGCCAGGTTGGCCAACGCGGTGAAGCGCGGATCCACGGTGCGCAGGACAGCGTGACCGTAGCCCGGAATGGTCATGCCCTTGTCCAGTTGTTCGCGCACGTAGTCTTCCAGTTGCTCTTCGCTGGGCAACCCGCCAAAGTGATGCAACACCTTCAACAGCCAGCGGGTGCATTCCTGGTTGGCCAGCCCGTGCAGCGGGCCGGCCAGGCCGTTGATCCCGGCGGAGGCGGTAAAGTAGATATCCGCCAGCGAGGATGAGACCACGTTGGCTGAGTAGGCGGTGACGTTGCCACCTTCGTGATCGGAATGGAGCACAAAGTAGAGGCGCATCAGTTCTACGAAGATGGGATCGTCGCTGCGTTCGATCATGTAGGCGAAGTTAGCGCTCCAGTCCAAATCAGGGTGGGGGGGGATGTAAGCCCCGTGGCGGTATTTACGGTTGTATATGTAAGCCGCCAGGACGGGGAGTTTGGCAGTGAGGTTTAGGCTATCCTCGAGGTAATAGCCCCAGAAGGCCGGCTTGGAGATGCCTTCCTCGTAGCGTTTGGCGAAGATGGATTCGGTTTGCAGCGCCAGGATGGCCTGTGAAAGCAAGGTCATAGGGTGGGTTTCGCGGGGCATGGCATCAATCACCCGAAAGACGTGCTCTGGCACGGTCATGCGTTCCTTCCAGGTGGCTTCGACCTCCCAGGCCTCGGCCTCATCGGGCACCTCGCCGGTCATCAGCAGGTAATACAACCCACCGGCGAGGGGAAAGGCTGAATCGGGGGCTTTAGGCAGGACGCGCAGTAGTTCGGGGATGGTGAAATCGCGGATGCGGATGCCCTGGTGTGGATCCACATACGAGGTATCGGTAATCAGCAAGGTGACGCCGCGGATCCCGTTGAAGATTTGGTCCAACGTGACCTCACTGACTTTAAACTGGCCGTAATGTTTTTTGAGATACTCAATGCGCTGGCGTTGTTCGTTAAGATGATAGGCCAGGCGTTCTTTCATGCGATGGCTCATGCGTTACTCCTCCGGGTAAAAGGATAGGGGGATAGCAAGGACAGGGCAGAAAAGTTAGCGTTCGAGAGTACGTGCATACGTTTCCTCGGCAGTTAGGGAGGTCATGGTAGTCAGAGGACGCCAACCCATCTCCAATGAAATCTCACGGGCGACGGCCAGCAGTTGAGGCAAAAAAGTGGCAATTTTCTCATCGGTCAGGCGTTGGGCTGGGCCGGAAATAGTAATGGCAGCATGGATGGTATGGTTACGGTCAAAGATAGGCACCGAAACCCCGTTGGCTTCGGCAATCCATTCCCCGTGGCTGATGGCATAACCCTGAGCGCGGATCGTTTCCAGTTCGCGTAAAAGAACACCGCGGTCGGTAATGGTATAGGGGGTAAGAGGTTGCAAATCCATCTGTTCTAGCAGGGCTTCTTGCTCGGCGCGGGGCAAGAAAGCCAGCAGCACCTTCCCGGCGGACCCGGCGTAGAGGGGTAGGCGTTGCCCCAGAGGTGCTACCAGGCGCAGGCTGTGGGGGCTTTCCAGGCGTTCGACGCAAATGCGCGCATCCCCATCCAGGATGTAGAGGCTGATGGTTTCCATCGTTTCGCGGTGTAGGGCTTGCAAGTGAGGAAGAGCAAGTGTGCGCACATCTAAGTTGGCCAGATAGGCATCGGCCCAAGAAAGAACGCGCGGTCCAATGCCATAGAGGGAGGTGGTGGGGTCCTGCACCAGTAGCCCCATCTCACGCATCGCTTGCATTAGCCGGCCGGTCGTGCTGACGGAGAGGTTGATCTTACGCGCGACCTGTCGCACGCCCATTTGGCGCGATTCGGCGTTAAAGCAATCCAGGATACAGGCGATGCGTTCCAAGAGTTGCACTTTTTCCGGTAACACGGATCACCCTCCTCGTCATTGGGCGTCCCGAAGAGAGGGACACTGTCCCATTGACTTAAACACATTATAGAGAGACCCCAAGTAAAAGTCAACCAAAATCATCCTATTTGTGCAAAAACGCTCAAACGCGGTGCAGACGCTTTTCAATTCCCTTGACGATGAACGAGAGCACCATGGTCATGGTGAGGTACATGACCGCCAGGGTGGTATAGGCTTCTTGGTACTGGAAGGAACGGGCGGCGTAGAGGCGTGTTACCTGGGTAATATCGCGCACGGCCAGCACCGAAACCAGGGAGGAATCTTTAAGCATGGAGATAAAATCGTTACCCAGTGCCGGCAGGATGTTACGAATGGCCTGGGGAAGGATGACGAAGCGCATCGCCTGTCCGTAGGTCATCCCCAATGAACGCGCAGCTTCCATTTGCCCTTTGGGAATGGATTGAATGCCGGCGCGAAAGACCTCGGCTAAGAAGGCACCGTAGGTGATAGAAAGGGCGACAATGGCACGCACGCCCATCGAAACGGCGTTGTTTTCCAACCCACTTAACGAGCTGCCCAGGCTGGTTATCCCCAGACCGATCAACCAATGTCCCAACTGATTCAGCCCGCTGACCACTCCTGGCATGCCGACCAGCGCAATGTAGAAAATCAATACCAGCATGGGGATGCCGCGCACAATTTCAATATAGAGCGTGGCGGCGTTCTTGAGTAACACGTTGTTGGAAAGGCGCCCCAGACCGGTAATTAGACCCAAGACTACGGCAATGGCAAATGCGAAGAGGGTGGTGGTCAGGGTAATGCTTAGCCCTACTTTTATAAAGTCAAATGCCTGGCGGTAGGTCGGGCGGTTGTAGATCGTCAGGGCTGTGTAAACGGCGATGAACGCGATGGCAATCAACCACCAGGGGATGGCTTTGAGACGGGCACCCACGCGCAGGCGGGGCCACGATACGCCGAAGATGGCTTCAAACCATTTGAGGGAGAGGCGATTAAGCATGGTAACCTCCGTCACCATTAGGGCCTGCCGCCTGCGGGCCTAGCAGGCGGCAGGGTAAGGGCATCATCAGGGTTGTTTGAAATCGGGGCCAAAGTATTTGAGGTTGTACTCCTCGAGTTTGCCACTGGCTTTGAGCGCGGCAATGGCTTTGTTCACCGGTTCGACCAGATCGCTGCCTTTAGGGAAAGCAAACCCCAGTTCATCGCTGGAGATGGGCGGACCGATCAGTTCGAGTTGGTCGGCATTTTCGCCCACATAGCCTAATCCAATCACCTCGTCCATGATCACCGCGTCCACATCCCCTGAAAGCAGAGCCTGGACGGCAAAGGGGAACTGTTCAAAACCCTTGATGCGGGTTTCGGGCAGGTATTTGGCGGCGGTCTCGTAATTGGTGGTCGCAATTTGGGTGCCCAGGATCAAACTGTCATTGGCAACGAAAGATTCCAGGCTATCGAAACGATTTTCGCCTTTGCGTACCAATAAACGCTGCTGGATTTGCAGATAACCGTCAGAGAAATCCACTACCTGCTTGCGATCCTCGGTGATGGTGATGCCGTCGGCAGCGACGTCATACTGTCCCAACGAGACGGCTTGAATCAGGCCATCCCAGGCGGCCTCAACAAAGACCGGGGTACAGTGGAGCAAGGTACAAATCTCCCGCCAGACGTCGTAATCCCAACCGCCAGGTTGGCCGGTGTCGGTGGCAATGTAGTTGAAGGGGGGATAGGCATTTTCAACCGCGATGGTGATCTTGCGGCAGTTCAGATCCACCAGAGCCGTTTCAGCACTACCCAGACAGCCCTCGGGTTGAGCCGCGGCAGTGGTTGCGGTAGGCTCAGGCTGTGCCGGGGCAGAGGTAGGGGATGGGGCTGGGGTTGGGGAAGGTGTGGCGGCGGGAGCGCAGGCAGCCAATAAAAGGGCGGCCAAGGCCAGGACCATAATACTAACGCGCAACGTTTTCATGTTCTGTCTCCTCCAGACAATTCATAAATATAAAAGCCCTTCCTTTGGCTACGGAAGGGCTTGCTGCGCTACGTTTGAACTCATTGGTTATGGCTTCAGCCAAACGGCACCTGCCCTTCCGTGGGAAGGGGGTTGTGGCTTTGGTTGACGCTTGGCTTCGGCCTGGAATAACATGACCTTTTTATAGCAAAGGATGCGGTCTTTGTCAACCGCTGACAGAATTTTTTAAGGTAATTTTTGTCCTATTCAATGGGACAATGCCGTGTCCAGGGGTAAACGAGCAGTTTCAGCCGCCATTTGCAGGAATAAGCGGTGAAAACGGGCATCATCCGTTAGTTCGGGGTGGAATGATGTGGCCAGCCAATGCCCCTGGCGGGCGGCGACAATCCGTCCATCTGGCAGGGTCGCCAGGATTTCCACCTCTGGCCCAACGCGCTCAATTAACGGGGCACGAATAAACACGGCATGGAAGGGGCGCACATCATCGCTGACCCGGCGCAGGGCAGGCACCTCGAGATCAATCTCAAAACTTTCAACTTGCCGCCCGAAGGCATTGCGCTGCACCTCGATATCCATCAGGCCGAGCAGCGGTTGAGGACGGCGTGCATCTTTGGAGAGAAAGATGGCGCCGGCGCAGGTGCCCCATACGGAGTGGCTGAGGGCAAAGGCGCGTAGCGGCTCCATCAGTCCGAATTCGGTCGCCAGTTTGCCGATCGTCGTGGATTCGCCGCCGGGGATAATCAAACCATTCAGCCCTTCCAGGTGGGCCGGCAGGCGCACTTGGCGCGTGCTTACCCCCAGGCGTTCCAGAACCTGTTGGTGCTCGATGAAATCCCCTTGAAGGGCCAAAATGCCGATATTCATGGTTACCTCCCGGCAACGTTACCAGCCACGCCCGGCCATCAGTTCGCGCTCGGCCAGGCTGGCAACGGTGCGCCCGACCATGGGTTCGCCCAGGTTGCGGCTGACCTCAGCCAGGATGTGCGGGTCGTTGTAGTGGGTCACGGCTTTGACGATGGCAGCGGCCCGTTTGGCCGGGTCGCCTGATTTGAAGATGCCCGAACCGACGAAAACACCATCCATGCCCAGTTGCATCATTAGCGCGGCATCGGCAGGGGTGGCGATACCGCCGGCAGCGAAGTTAACCACCGGTAAACGGCCCAGACGGCGGGTTTCCATAACCAATTCGTAGGGGGCGCCGATTTCCTTGGCATAGGCCATGACCTCTTCCTCGGGCAGGCTCTGCAGATGGCGAATCTGCCCCAAGATGCGCCGAGCATGGCGTACGGCTTCCACCACGTCACCCGTGCCGGCTTCGCCCTTGGTGCGGATCATCGCTGCGCCTTCCCCAATGCGCCGTAAAGCTTCGCCCAGGTCGCGTGCGCCGCATACGAAGGGGACTTTGAAGGCATGCTTATTGATATGATGCTCTTCATCGGCGGGTGTGAGCACCTCGGATTCGTCAATATAATCCACGCCGATGGCTTCCAGGATCTGGGCCTCGACAAAGTGCCCAATGCGCACTTTGGCCATGACTGGGATGCTCACCGCATCCATGATCTTTAAGATTAATTCCGGGTCGCTCATGCGGGCAACTCCACCCTGGGCGCGGATATCCGCTGGGACCCGTTCTAACGCCATCACTGCCACCGCACCGGCGTCTTCGGCGATGCGCGCCTGTTCCGGTGTAACTACATCCATGATGACTCCCCCTTTGAGCATCTGCGCCAGCCCAACCTTGACTTTGAATGTGCCTTTTTCCGCATTCATGAGAGTCACCTCCGTTCCTTATAACCAGCATTTGCCAGACATTTTACCACTCAATCGAAAAGATGGGCTTTCTTTCATTACGACCCAAATGCTCCACTTTCGCGCTATAATTTGGGCATGGCTTACGATTATCCCCTTCCCCCGGCTCAAGGTGAACCCATCACCCGTATAGATGGGCGCTTTCACGTGCCCGACCGCCCGATTTTACCTTTCATCGAGGGCGATGGCTCGGGCCCGGAGATCTGGCGGGCGACGCGTGCCGTACTGGATGCAGCGGTTGAAGCCGCCTATGGTGGCCGCCGCCAGATCCAATGGTATGAGGTGTTTGCCGGCCAGAAAGCGTTTCAGCGCTTTGGGGTATGGCTGCCGGAAGAGACCCTGCGCGCGTTTGAGACTTATAAGGTCGGTGTGAAGGGCCCACTAGCGACCCCCATCGGCGAGGGCGTGCGTTCGGTGACGGTGGCACTGCGGCGCACACTGGATCTCTATGTCTGCCAGCGTCCCGTGCGCTGGCTGCCCGGGGTGCCCTCACCGGTGCGCCACCCCGAGAAGGTCAATATGGTGGTCTTTCGTGAGAACACCGAAGACTTGTATGCAGAAATTGAATTCCCGGCCGAGAGCGAGATCAACCGCGCCTTTCAAACCTGGTTACAGACACATTATCCTGAAGCCTATACCCGCCTGCTCTTCCCGGAAAGCACGGCGTTCAGCCTTAAGCCGATTTCGCGCCGCGGCACCGAGCGCTTGGTGCGTGCGGCGATCCGTTGGGCGCTGGCCAATGGTCGCCGCAGCGTCACCCTGGTGCACAAGGGCAACATCATGAAGATGACCGAAGGGGCGTTTCGGAATTGGGGCTACGACCTGGCCGAACGTGAATTTGGTGATCGTGTTTACACCCAGCGCCAGTGGGAACGCACCCGCCTGGCCTACGATGAAGAAACCGCCAACCAAGAACGTCAGGCGGCGCTGGCGGCGGGTAAGTTGTGGGTGAAAGAGGTAATTACCGATGCTGCCTTTGAGATTGCGATCACCCGCCCGCACGAGTTTGATGTACTGGCAACTCCTAACTTAAGCGGAGATTACCTCTCCGATGCTTTGGCGGCGCTGGTGGGTGGCTTGGGAATCGCCCCGGGTGCGAATTACAACGAAGAGACCGGCGTTGCGATCTTTGAAGCTACCCACGGTACAGCACCCACTTTGGCCGGAAAGGACCTGGTCAACCCGACCTCGCTCATCCTTTCGGGTGAGATGCTGCTGCGTTATATTGGCTGGCACGAAGCAGCGGACCTGGTAATCGGTGCGTTGGAACGGGTGATCGCGGCGCGCCAGTTGACGCAGGATTTGTATCATCTGACCGAAGGCGCGACATTGCTGAAAACATCCGAATTTACGCGGGCGCTGGTAACGGCGATCCGAGAATCTCAAGAGCCAAAGGTGTGAGTCCTTCATGATTGTTGAGAGGTGAACGGATGATGGCTTTACCTTCGTTAGCAACACTGACCGTGGGAGCACAGACCTATCACTATTATCCTCTTACCGCCTTGCCCGGGCTCAGCCCGGAACGGTTGGCGCAGTTGCCCTTTGTCATGCGCGTCTTTCTAGAGGGCGTGACACGGCACGTGGCTCAGGGACGGGCAGAGCCCCAAGACCTGGTTCATCTCATTGCCTGGCAACCTCAGGCCGAGCAACGTCCCAGCATGCCGTTCTTCCCCGGCCGGGTGGTGATGCAGGATTTTACCGGCGTACCGGTGCTGAACGATTTGGCCGGCATGCGCGCCGCCGTGGCACGGCTGGGTGGTGATCCTGCCAGTGTCAACCCGCGGGTGCCGGTGGATCTGGTCATTGACCATTCGGTGCAGGTGGACTACTACGGCTCGCCGGATGCTTTCCGTCTAAACGCTGAAAAAGAATTCGAGCGTAACCGTGAGCGCTACGAGTTCCTGCATTGGTGTCAGCGTGCCTTCAAGAACCTGCGTATCGTGCCCCCGGCCTCAGGTATTGTGCACCAGGTCAATCTGGAATACCTGGCGCGGGGTGTCCTAACCGCAGAAGGTCCCAATGGTCTACCCCTGGCCTATCCGGATACCCTGGTAGGTACCGATTCGCATACCACGATGATCAACGGCCTGGGCGTGGTCGGCTGGGGGGTGGGGGGCATTGAAGCCATTGCCGCCATGCTGGGCGAGCCGATTGAAATTGTGATCCCAGATGTGATCGGCTTCCGCTTAAGCGGCCACTTGCCGGAGGGTACGACCCCGACCGATTTGACCTTGACCATCATCCAGATGCTGCGGCAGTTTGGCGTGGTGGATAAAGTGGTTGAGTTCTTCGGTCCCGGCTTGGATCACCTGACGCTGGCCGACCGCGCGATGATTGCCAATATGGCACCTGAAAGCGGCGCGACCATGCTCTATTTCCCGGTGGATACGCAAACGTTGGACTATCTACGCTTCACCGGTCGTCCCGAGGACTTGGTGAACCTGGTAGAAGCGTACTATCAAGCCCAGCATCTTTTCCGCACGGCCGAAACGCCTACCCCTACCTACACGGCGGTGCTGGAACTGGACATGAGCCGGGTGCAACCCAGCCTGGCCGGACCGCGCCGTCCGCAGGATCGAGTGGCCCTGAGCGAAGTGCCAGCCAACTTCCGCCAGGCGCTGACGGCACCACGCACGGCAAACGGATTTGGCATACCCGAGGCGGAGCAAGAGACCGCGGTCACGGTGGCATTGGATGGGCAGACGGCAACCCTGCGCCATGGCTCGGTCGTGATCGCGGCCATCACGTCGTGCACCAACACGTCGAACCCCTTTGTCATGGTCGCCGCTGGCCTGCTGGCAAAAAAAGCGGTTGAACGTGGTTTACGCACACCGCCCTACGTCAAGACCAGCCTGGCGCCGGGGTCACGGGTAGTGATTGACTACCTGGCCGCAGCCGGTCTGCTCAAGCCATTAGAGGCGTTGGGCTTCCACCTGGTTGGCTTTGGCTGTACGACTTGCATTGGCAATGCGGGCCCCTTGCCTGAACCGATTGTCAATGCCATCAAAGATAACAATCTGATAGCGGTGGCGGTGCTTTCGGGCAACCGCAATTTTGAGGGGCGCATCAGTCCGCACACCCGAGCCAATTACCTGGCATCGCCACCGTTGGTGGTGGCCTATGCCCTGGCTGGCGAGATTGGGCGGGATCTCTCCCGCGAGCCGCTGGGGTACGATCCACAAGGCCGGCCGGTTTATCTGCGCGAGATTTGGCCTTCTAGCCAGGAAGTGTTTGAAACCATCCAACGAGCCATCCGGCCGGAGTTGTTTATCCGCGATTATGCCGATTTGTACGCCGCCAACCCGCTGTGGAACGCCATTGAGAGTAAGGAAGAGGTGCTCTATGCCTGGGATGAGGGTTCAACCTACCTGCAACCCCCGCCGTTCTACGATCCGCCGGAGACGGCGACCTGGGTGGCCGATATTCACGGCGCACGAGTGCTGGCTGTATTGGGCGATTCCGTGACAACCGATCACATTTCCCCGGCCGGCAGCATTCCGGTGCATACCCCCGCCGGGCAATACCTGATCCAACGGGGAGTGCCGCCTTCGGAGTTCAATTCATATGGCTCGCGGCGCGGCAACCATGAGGTGATGGTGCGCGGCACGTTTGCCAACATCCGCCTGAAGAATCTGCTCGTGCCGGGGGTGGAAGGCGGGTTTACCCGTCACTTTCCCGACGGAGAGCAGATGACCATCTATGAGGCGGCCATGCGGTACCAGTCCGAGGGGGTGCCTCTACTCATCCTGGCGGGTAAGGAATACGGCACCGGCTCCAGCCGCGATTGGGCGGCCAAGGGCACGCGCCTGTTAGGAGTGCGTGCGGTGATTGCTGAATCCTTTGAGCGGATTCACCGCGCCAACCTGGCCGGCATGGGAGTGTTGCCATTGCAGTTCTTGCCCGGGCAAAATGCCTCAAGCCTGGGTTTGAGCGGCGAGGAAACCTATGACCTGCTGGGGTTGGCCGAGAATCTGCATCCCGGTGGGCGGGTGCAGGTGCGGGCGCGCCGCGCCGATGGCAGCGAGGTGCACTTTGATGTCCTCTTGCGCTTGGATACTGCCAATGAGATCCGCTATTATCGTCAGGGTGGGTTGCTACCGGCAGTTTTGAACGCCCTGTTGGGACAGGAGGCGGCTGCTGGTGCATAGGGCCTCAATCCGCGTAAGTTATGTTAAAATCCAACGGCGCAGATCGTGTCTGCGCCGTTGATTTTGCCACTGAGGGGTTGACGATGAAAAGTTATCGCAAGGAATTATGGTTCAATGTGCCTTCACGGCGGGCTTTCATCAACATCACGCCACAGGTGGAAGCCTGCGTGCGCGAGAGCGGGATCAAAGAGGGATTAGTCCTGGTGAACGCCATGCACATTACGGCCTCGGTGTTCATCAACGATGATGAGCCCGGCCTGCACCAGGATTTTGAGCGTTGGCTGGAACACCTTGCTCCACATGAGCCGATTTCCCAGTATCGCCATAATGACACCGGTGAGGATAATGCCGATGCCCATCTCAAGCGCCAGGTGATGGGACGCGAGGTGGTGGTGGCGATTACCAATGGTAAATTGGATTTCGGGCCCTGGGAGCAGATTTTCTACGGCGAATTCGATGGCCGCCGCCCGAAGCGGGTGCTGGTCAAGATTATCGGGGAGTAAGGATCGGAATGACGGCTGATGCAGCGCCGCGCGGTTGGGTGTATTTTGGGGATAACCTGCCGATATTGCAGTCCTTACCCGCCGAATCGGTAGATCTCATTTACATTGATCCCCCTTTCAACACCGGGCGGGTACAGGCACGCCCGCGCCTGCGCACTATTCAAGCGGAGAGCGGTGACCGGGTAGGGTTCGGGGGGCGGCGCTACCTGACGGTTAAACTGGGTCACCAGGCTTATGCCGATATCTTCGATGACTACCTGGCTTTTCTGGAGCCGCGCCTGCGCGAAGCGTATCGCCTGCTCAAACCGCACGGCAGCCTGTACTTTCACATTGACTACCGCGAGGTGCACTACTGTAAAGTTTTGCTGGACAGCATCTTCGGGCGGGAATGCTTTCTCAATGAAATCATCTGGGCTTACGATTACGGCGCTCGGACGCGGCGCAAATGGCCACCCAAGCACGATAACATCCTTTTTTATGCCAAAGATCCCAGGCACTATACCTTCAACTACGAGGCGGTGGAGCGCATTCCGTATATGGCGCCGGGGTTGGTGGGGCCGCAGAAGGCGGCGCGTGGCAAGTTTCCCACCGATACCTGGTGGCATACCATCGTGCCGACCAACGGCCGTGAACGCACCGGTTATCCCACTCAGAAGCCGTTGGGCATCCTGCGGCGTATCCTTCAGGCCTCATCGAACCCGGGCGACCTGGTGCTGGATTTCTTCGCCGGTAGCGGCACCACCGGTGCGGCGTGTCTGGAATTGGGGCGGCGCTTTATCTTAATAGATAACAATCCCCAAGCCCTGGCGGTGATGCGGCAGCGCTTTGCCGGCCTGGAGGGAATTGTGTGGGTTGTCCCGGAGTTGCCGGAAACCCCTTGAAGGAGGAATGGCATGTCAGAAAGCCCCACTTCCTGGCCGATTTTAGAGTATGATCCCGATCCGCGCGCCATTTTAGAACCTCAACCCCCTTTGCCCGCAGCGCCGGTTCCGAAGCGGGCGGTGTTGTGCTTTTTCCAAGAGGTATTGGAGGGGCTACGCGCGCGGGGGCGGTTGCGCGTCATCGGTCAATTGAAATCCGAGATCGGCCCAAACCCCCTCTACCTGCTCGAAGAGGAAGAGAACGAACCGGTGTTAGTGCTTCACCCGGGGGTTGGAGCTCCGCTGGCAGCGGGCTTTCTGGAAGAGATCCTTGCTCTGGGCGTGCGCAAGGTGATGGCGTGTGGGGGCTGTGGTGCGCTCACCCCGAAGATCACCGCCGGGCACGTGATCGTCGTGACAGCAGCGGTGCGGGATGAAGGCACATCGTATCACTATTTACCCCCTGCGCGCGAAGTGATAGCCGATCCGCAGGCGGTGGCGGCGCTGGTTGCAGCGCTGGAATACCACAAGGTACCCTATCGCCTGGGTAAAACCTGGACAACCGATGGGTTGTATCGGGAGACGGTGGCACGGCGGGCGCGGCGGGTGGATGAGGGTTGTGTGGTGGTCGAGATGGAAGCAGCGGCGTTGATGGCCGTGGCCCGCTTCCGCGGGGTCCCTTTGGGGCAGGTGCTCTATGGGGGTGATCTGGTTATCCCGGAGGGCTGGGATGAACGCGAATGGTACCGGCGCGGTAGCGATCGTGAACGGCTGTTCTGGTTGACGGTCGAGGCAGTGCGCCGCCTTTAAAAGGCAAACCGCCCAGGGTGGGCGGTCTGCCGGGGGGCGGGCTGCGGCTCCCTTAAACGATCATGAGGAGGGATGCCGCAGCCCTAGGTTGACGACTACTGTCCATTGCTCGACATCACCTCCTCTCGTTTGGGATGGCATTTCCGAATGCAGGGCGGGCCCTGCATTAAGGTCAGTATCCCATAAAAACAGGGGGCTGTCAAGCCGTTGGCGGCCGGGGCTTATACAGGGTTACCAGTCGCGGCCAAAGGTAAAGCGCCAGGTAGCCCCTTCGTTCTGGACGCGGGTGGTCAGCCCCATCACCTCAAACCAGGTCTGGCCGGGCTTAAAGGGCACCGGTTGGCCGGCATCGTCCACCAGGGTTAGCACATCCTCTTCACGCAGGCGCTGCCAGTTGACTTTGTAGATTTGCCCATCCCGCACCAGGTAGGCAGTGCCGGTGCCGAGAAGTTTGAAGTCCAGTACCTCAACCTCTGGGCGGGGATCCACCTCTTCGTAACGCACGAAGAGGATAACCACGTTGTCGGCCTGGATGGGCTGGTTGGTCAGTGCATCGGTCAATAGTTCATAGACCTCATTGCGCTGATCCACGTCGTTTTCTTTATCCACATAGCGCTGGTAACGCCCGCTGGTGGGGTCGTAATCCCAGCGGTTGTAGATGGCGCCGGAAAAGCGGGCAAAGATGCGCTCGGCAGGCTGGCCGCCGGCCGGTGGGGTGAGGTTGAAGGCCATGCCGTCTAAATTGGGGCGGGAATTATCAATCCCGCGCTTTGTCAGCAGGGCTTGCAGGGCTTGGGTGTTGGCGGCCAGGTAATTGCGCCCGTTAGGGTCAAAACGGCACAGTGCAGGGCAAGTATCGCTGCCTTCCAGGATTAAACGGTCACCGAACTCCGAATTGGCCAGGCGGCGGAAGACGGGTTCGTAGGCGCTACCAAAGACGAAAATTGCCTTGTACATGCGGATGAGGTTGATATCCGGGTAGCGCGCCGAACGGATGGGCATCACGCGCTCGGCATCCTGGCCATAAAAAAGCGCGGCGTAGCGGGTGGAGCCGTACTCGGTGTACAGTTCATAGACAATATCGGCGCGCGAGAGGCCGGATTGAGGGCGGTCACTGCGCGGCAGGTTTTGCACCTTGATCAGGATGGGACGGCGATTGAGCAAAGCCGGATCGCTCGCCGGTAATCCGGTGAGGGGGTTGATGTCGGCCGGGAAGTTAGTCGGTCCATACCCTTCGGGCGGGTAGGGCAGGGTGGCTGTGGCCGCCGGTGTAGGGCTGGCCGCCGGTGTGGCTGTCGCGGCGGGACGTGGGGTTTGGGTTGGGCCGGGCAGAAAGGGGGTGAGAGAAGCGGTTGGAGTGACCTGGGGGGCAGGGTTACCGCAGGCAGCGAGTAAAAGCGCGCTCAGCGTCAGCGTAGTCAATATCATAAGCCAATGGGATTTAGCCGTCATGGAACAACCAACCTCCGGCGCGAGTTACGAGTGGGGAATCCAACGTTGCCTGTATGGTAACGCTGAGGGCGGTCTTTGGCAAGGGGAAACACAAGCCCTGCGGGCAAAGTCGCCCGCAGGGGTGAGCGGGGCGCCGCAGCGGCTGCGGCGTCTGGCGGGAGCAGCAGGGCTAACTTCCACCAGGTGAAGGTGGTGGGGGATTTGAGGGTGGTTCAGGAGTGGGGGTTGGTGGTTCTGGCGTTGGAGTTGGGGGCTCAGGCGTCGCCGTGGGCTCAGGGGTATCCGTGGGGATTGGGGACGGCGTGGGGGTTGCGGTGGGCGGCGGAGGCAGGGTGGCTGTTTCAGTGGGAGGGATGGGAGTATCGGTTGGCGCAAGGGTGGGCGTGGGGGTCAAGGTAAAGGTAGTAGTGGCGGTCAGGCTGGGCGTAAGGGAGGGCTGCCAGCCGCGTGGCAGAGGGATAATCGTGCCGCCATCGTCACCCGGATTGGGTTGGGTGGGTCCGGGAATGGTCTTGCCCATGGCAGGGGGTTCAAAATCGGTGCGGGTGGTGAAGCCGAAGGGACAGGGTTCCGGCCCGGCGCAGTGGTTACCTCCCGGTAGCCAGCCGGAATGGTTAAGGATGGTAACCGTAGCCGTATTGCGGTAGGCGGTTTCCGCCAACCAGGGGACGGCCAGTTCATAGTCATAGCAACGCGTTTCACCCGGCGCGAGTTGCTCGGCGGGCGTCAACTCCAAACGTGCGTTGACCGACGGCTGCCACTCTTGCTGCTTGGGCTTGATCTCTACCTGGTCCACAATCCGCAGCCCTTCGGTGGGGCGTTCACCGCCATTGGTTACGCAAATCTGCCCAAAGACAATGAACGTCTCAGCTGGCAAGCCCTCGGACCAGCGCGTTTCGGCGGTCTTGAAACCGCTAATGGTGGTACCGGACTGGCCGCCAGGGGTGGCGGTCAGGGTGGGGGTTGCGGTGGGGGTCTCGGTAAAGATCCACTGACCGGTGTTGACTTCTCCAGAGACGGTCAGCACCTCCGCCCACAAGGTTTGACCGACCGGCATAAAGAGGGTCAACAGCCAGAGGCTGAGTACGCCCAGTGCCAGGCTCCACAGCGGTGGTTGGAAAGTCAGGCGCGGGCGAGGAATACGGCGTAATAACGTCAGAAGAGCCATTGCACCACCTGTTTTAGCCATAGAGTTGGCCAGCCCACCTTGGGAATGACCAGGACCACCCGCCCTTGCACCTGCTCGGGGGTGACCGGGTCATCGCGGACGTTGTTGTTATCACCCTGGGTGATGAAGGTGAGGTGGCCGTTCTCGCGCTGAATTTCGACCACGCGGTGTACTACCGAGCCACCCGGCAAGCGGAACTGGATGATATCCCCAATTTGGATGGCTTCGGGGGTGACCGGCCGGACGATGACCAGATCACCCGCCACCAAGGTGGGTTTCATGCTGTAACCGCTGACGACAAAAGGACGTACACCGAAAAAGCCGGTGTTGAACCAGAACGCGGTCAGCGCGATGATCAAAACCCACCACCAGCTGTTGAGTGAGACCGAACGAGTGGTCGGTGCTTCGGTGGGGGCATTGGAACCGACCGTGATGGGGAGGAAACCCTGTAAGTAGAAAAAGCCGATCAGCGGCACCAGGGTGCCGATAAACGCATGCACCAACCAGGTCAGGTTAGGCAAGACGGGGGAAAGCCATTCAAAGAGCAGGGGCAAGGCGCGGTAGAGGATGGCTGGGAGCGGCCCGCCCAGCCAGACCAGGAGTGCAGCCACCAGGCCCTCGCCCAAGCCAGGCAAGAGGTGGGCACCCAGAAAGGCGATGATTTCCGGTGGGGTGTTCAGGGTAGTCCAGCGCCCCAATGGGATGAGAAGAAGGGTAGGAATGAGCGCCCCCAGAGCCACCGCCAGAAGGAGGTTGCGTTGGCCCAGCCGGCAGACGAACGTCGCACGGGCGGCTTCCAGGCCGCACAAACCGGCCGCCAGGTACCACAGGTTGCCCAAAACGGCCGGGAAGCGGTGGGCATACGGCGAGTAACCCAGGCCAAAGATAAAGCCCGCCAGCAAAAAAGCGGCGGTTTGGATGAGTCCGAGCAAAAGGGCAAAGATGAACAAAAGGCGGGTTGGGCGCGGCCAGGTGCTCCAGCCGCTCCAGGTGAGGAGGGCTGCCACCCCACCCAAGAGCAACCACGCCAGGGGTTGGAGGAGGTAGAAATTGACCCCCGCCGCCAGGGTGGGCGCGAGGAAGTAGATAAGGAGGTAAGCCGCCGCAGCGCTGAGCGCCAACGCCGGCCAGCCAGCGCGCTGGGTCTGCGGCGAACTTAGAAAGGTGAGCAGACGGTGACGAAAGAACTCGCGCATAAGCAGGTGGCCTCCGGGGGGTGGAATTGAAGGGGTAGGGCGAACGACATCACCTACCCCTTCGTTACGGTGATGTTAGTAACTGGGTGCGGCGGCAAGACATTGCTCGAGGTCGGCATCTTCGTTCCATTGGCGCAAGCAAACCAAAACTTGGAAGATATATGTCTCGTTCTCCTCAGCAGGCTGCTCGACGTGGAACTGCAGGCTGGAAGCCTGTTCGCAAGAGTCATCCGGGCAGGGTTCCATTTGAGTACCTACCCCATCCCAGTATTTGACCCAAATCTCACCGTCTTCGGTGCCATTTCCCGAAGCAGGAGTGAAATTTTTGGCGATTACTTTATACCCAGCGATAACCACCGGCACCGAGCCCGTGTTGGCAAAGTGAACCTCGCAATTGCCCCAGTAGGACGGATAGCCATTGGAGATGGTGAGATGGAGAATCCGAGGATCCTTGGCATCAATGCTACAAGCGGTGCTGCCGACGTCCTTCTGTTGCGGCTTGGGGTAGGGGTATGGCCAAGTTGGAGGAAATGGATCCAGGCCCTCATCGGTGCAGATACACGAGGTCCATTTTCCGTACACCTCGCCGGTATAAACGGTCCCCTCAACGGTAAGCACTTCACTCCACAAGGCATAGGCCACGCCGGTGCCACCCAGCAGCAGGAGCAACAGACACGTGAGAAGCATCAGGGGTTTGGTTCTCATAGGCTCTCCTTACCTCAAAGCACTGGGCCCTGTTGGGGGCACCAATTCGGTGCCCCCAACCGTTACTATGCTGTTACTCCTGCAGTTCAGGCACAATTCCTTCAGGAGGTGCGAAGCAGGTAGAGACTGAATCTTTGCTTGCGCTCGGTGCCTCATTCCACTGCAAGGCCTGGATGGTGAAGGTGAATTTGTATTTATCGTTCTCATTCACCCCGTCCTTGTTCGTGAAGTGGATGAGGATCGAAGCCCAGGCACTATCTTTGGCGTGGAGTTGGTACCATTCAGGGTAGCAGGCCGAGGCTTCTACCCAAGACGGGGTCCCTTCACCGGGTTTCGGTTTAGAGATGTGTACTGGCACCGTGCCAAGGTTTGAGATATCGAACTTGACCAGGCAGTGATAGGAGGGGTAGGCGCCTGTAACAGTCACCTCAATGGTTTCCTTGCCGTCACTGGTAAGATCCGAATCAATTGCCTTGGCAGAGCACTCCGCTGCCCCATCCTTCTCTTTTGGTTCTAATTGAGGCGTACCGTTAACCTCGACCCACTCGGCTACCCAGGGCCCCGAAAAGCCCACATCCACTTCACCGGTGTTCACCGTGCCGCTAATGGTGAGGGTTTCCGACCACAAACCGTAGGCCACGCCCAGGCCGGCCAGCAGGACGATCAGCAGGATGGCCAAAAAGGCCAGAGGCAAACGCTTCGTCATGGCTCAACACTCCTTTCTTTTCAATAGGATTTAGAAAAAGTGATTTTTAAGGTGCAGTGAGAACAGAGTACTTAAAACAACGTGACCCGTCCTGATCCTCCGCAGCGGATGCTCACCTCCTTTCCGCATGGGACGGGACGGGCAGCGTGCCTCTGGCATTCCCCGCTGCCGGTGTGTCCACCCCGGTCCGCCACCCGGGGTGGACGATTGCTTTCTGCCGGCAGGCATGTTATAATGGAAATGCACAGCGGGCGCTACCCGTGTCCCTGTGTCCCCGCCCTTGCCCGGGCCGCCACCCGGGGCAAGGGTTTTTTATGTAGGCGCCTGAATCGGGCGGCCTGTTAAGGTGCTGTGGGGCAAGCCGGTCTTTGCGGCGGGGGATGCTCACGCTCCCTCTCCGTTCAGGTCGGTGGCCCCCCTGCCGCCTCGTTTGTGATCTACCGTGTCGAGACCAAAAAACCGGCCTTGCTGTGGCCGGTTTCGCCATTGGCTCCCTGCGGGATGTACCCCCCTTTTTTTCTGGGCGGATTGGCGACCAGAACGCCACCCCGCAGTTCATCGCCGCCACATGGACTTGTTATTACCCCGTCTGATTTTATATTAGCGAGGTCAAAACGGCTTGTCAAGCGTTTGTGAAAAAATTCTAAGAATTTCTAAGAAAGTTTTAAGAATTTTTGAGTCAAATAAGGTAGGATTTATCAGGTAATAGAGCGGTACATTGCCCCTGGAAATCAGCCGATGCAACAAAGGTCCCTTCCGTATATAGGGGCTTCGCGCCGGAGCGACCTCCTGGGTAGGAGGTAAAGAGAGGGGGTTTTTGGGCCATGAGGTCAGCGGTATTTGACCCCCTACATAAGGATGGCTAAAATAATTCTATGCAACCCCCGGTATTACCTCACGATCCCTGGCGGCTGATCCTGGCCGCGGATGCCCGCCATGGCGGGGTCTGCTATACCGATGATGCCATCTGGGCATGGGAATTGGGCGGGGGAGAGCCGCCGGCGCTGGCGCTGAGCACGCGCCTGGGGCTACGAGTGCGCGAGTTGCGCCTATTTCCGCGCTTTGTGCAGGGGCGCTGGGCGGTGGCCGATCCGCGGCGCTTTTACCGCCCGCTTCAGGTGGATGAGGTCCAGGCAGCGTATGCGGTGGTGCGCGGGGCGCCGTTTCCCGGCCTGGAGGTGCGGGCGGAGACCTGGGTGCCCGATTCGTTCCGCTTGCTGGGTCGGCTGCACCTGCGTAACACCGGGTTGAAATCGCGCACAATGCGATTGGAATGGGCGGTGGTGCTGCGGCTTTTGGATAACGGGCGCACTTTTCACCCGCGCCGCCGTGAAGGACACCTTTGGCTGGAAGCCACTACTCAGGGTTGGGTCCTGGTAGCAGGCCTCAGTGCCCCTGCGGCGCAGGCGGTGGAAGCCCCGTTCAGCGCATTGAGCGTGACGCTAACGCTGGAACCCGGCCAGGGGGATACCCTGACCTGGGTGTTCGCGCGTGCTCCTCAGGGTGCAGAAGCCTACCAGCGCGCATTAAAAGGATTGCGCGAACCCTGGGAGGCGCACATCACCCACCTGCGGGGGCAGCAGGCGGCGCAGGAGGTGCACATTGCCAGCGGCAACCCCACCTGGGATGCCGTCCTGGCCCAGTCCCAACGTACCGCGTGGCGTTTTTGCGTTCCGGCCAGCGCGCACTTGCCTCACCCCTCATTTGTGCTCACGCGACAGCCGGAAGAGGGTTTTTCGGCGCGCGGGGATGGGAGTGACTATCCCTACCACTGGGCCGGGCAGACGGCCTTGGATGCGTGGTGGCTGAGCCAGGTGGTCTTGCCCGGCGGGGCGACGTGGGTGCGCGGATGGTTGCAGAACTTCCTGGCAGTGCAAGAGGCAAACGGATTTATTGACTGGCGACCGGGTTTGGGTGGGCAGCGCGGGCGTTACCTGGCCCAACCCCTGCTGGCTACCCTGGCCTGGCGGCTCTTCCCCTACTTTGAGGATGACAGCACCTGGTGGGCTGAGATCTATCCTCGCCTGATGGCATTTTATCGCCTCTGGTTTGAGCCCGCGCACGATCGTGATCAGGATGGCTTCCCCGAATGGGATCATCCCTATCAGTCTGGTTTGGAAAGCAGTCCCATCTTTCGTCGCCCTGGGGCCGCGGGTTATGGCGCCGGCACGCCGTGGTTGGAAAGCCCGGCCCTGGCGGCCTGGCTTTACCATGAGGGTCAGAACCTGATGCGGATCGCGACGCGGGTTCAGGATGAAACGGCGTTACCCTGGTTGCAGGCACGCCTGGCGGCATTGCACCAGGAGGTTGAAGCGGCCTGGGATGGTGAATCTGCCATCTACCGCTACCGCGATGCTCAAACCCACCTTTGGCCTGCCGGTGAGGTGCTGCTGCAGTTTGCGCAGGATGGGGAATTTCATCTGGATCGGGTATTGGTGCCGCCGCGCCGTCTGATGCTGGTGATGGAACGGGGGGAAAGCGGGACATTGCCCCTGAGGTTAATCCTGCGCGGCGCGGGGCCGAGCGGGGAGATAGAGGTGGTCATCCCGGCGCGCCAGATGATGTGGCGCGGTGATCACGGGGTGGCGGTGACCACCGAACTGTTCGCGCGCTTGGATGAGGTTATCGTCCAAGGTCTGCCTACCGGCATGCGCGGGCAGATCATGAGCGGGGAGTACCGTTTCGAGGATCTCAGCCTGTTTTTGCCCCTGTGGGCCGGCATCCCATCGCCGCAGCGGGCGGCTCAGATGGTGGAACGTGCCCTTATCCCCCGTTACCTGCGGCGCCTCGGCTTCAGCCTGGGGCCACGTGATGATGAGGATGGATATGGTCAAATCCTCGCTCCGCTTTGGAATACGTTCCTCGGGGAGGGCCTGCTGCGCTACGGCTACCGTGACCTGGCTGCCGACCTGGTTGGGCGTTTGCTGGAAGGCATCGCCGTGGCTTGGGCTCAAAGTGGGGACGTTTGGGCCGCTTATGATGCCGAAAGCGGCCGCGGCTTGGGAGAACCTCATGCGGTACACGGCTTAGCGCCGTTGGGGCTCTTCTTGCGCACCCTGGGCCTATTTGCAATCTCCCCATATCAGGTGATCCTCGCCCCCAATAACCCTTTTCGACGGCCGATTACAGTACAATATCAGGGAATAACGGTACAATTTCTTCAGGATGATGCCTTGGTGACGTTCCCGGGGCATACGACGCTCAAAGTGGAAGGTCCTGGGCTGTATCAGGTGGTGGCTGATCGTTTATCCCATATACGGAGGTTGTTATGAACTCCGAAGCCAATCCCTCTTCTCCTCCGGTTAACCGGTTGTTTCTGGCGGTGGTGCAGGCGCAGGATGCCGATGGCGCAGTGAGCGCACTGGAGCGGCGCGGCTTCACCGTGACCCGTTTGCCCAGCCAGGGCGGGTTTTTGGGTCGCCGTAATGCCACCCTGCTGGTCGGGTTGCCTGAAATCCGTGAGGAGCAGGCGCTGCAAGACTTACGCGAGACCTGCCGCCAGCGCGTGGAATACATCGCTGTGCCGCTGGAAAGCGCCCCCCTGGCTCTGCCCGTACCCACGCCGGTCACGGTGGGTGGGGCGACCGTGTTCAGCCTGGTGGTGGAGCACTTTGAGGAGGTCTGAGCCATGATGAAGATGATCATTGCCATCGTGCGGGATGTGGATAACGACCCTGTCTCACGTGCGCTGACCACGGCGGGCTTCGGGGTGACGTGTATTGCCTCGACCGGAGGGTTTCTGCGCCGCGGTAAATCCACGTTGCTGGTTGGGGTGGAGGCGGAGCGGGTGGAGGCGGCTTTGGAGGTAATCCGCAAGGCATTGACCCCACCCACTGAACCCGGCGAACAGCGTGCGGTGATTTTCGTCCTCCCGATTGAGCGGTTTGAGCATTTTTAGCCCTTTTTGCGCAACCCCGGCGTTTGTTGTGCGTAGATACCTTTGAAAAGCCCCGCCTTGGGGCATGGAGATCACAAGCAAAAAGGAGTGGTGCATTCATGAATGAGGTTCCGCAATATGCTTCTCCCCGGCCAACGTTAGAGAAGCCGGGCATGGTGACGGCGCTCGGGGTATTGACGTTGGTCAGCGGCATCATCAACATCTTAACCGGGTTGGGGTTGACGGGCGGTCTGGTGCTGGGCACGTTAGGGCTGGGGTTGTTGTGCGCCCCGGTGACGGTACTCCCGGCGATCCTGGGGGTGTTTGAGGTGCTGTATGCGATCAAACTGCTGGCGAACCCACCGGTACCGGTGCAGTTCTCGCAGACGATTGCCATCTTGGAGATTTGTTGTATCCTCTTCGGCAATGTGATCGCGCTGGTCGTGGGCATCCTGGCGCTGGTTTTCTACAGCGATGCCCAGGTACGGGGCTATTTTGAGACCATTAATGCCCCCACGACCCCCGCGGCGTGAACATTGCAGGTGTAAGGAAATTGCAAAGGGCTGATGCTTGTACATCAGCCCGACTGCTGCTATGATGAAAAATATCCTTGGATTGTGAGGAGGCAGTGATGGACTTTGGACGCGCTTTTGGATTTGTCTTTCAGGATAAGGATTGGTTGCGCAAAATCATTATCCCTGCTCTGGTGGGTCTGATCCCTATAATTGGGCAGTTTATCGTCTTGGGGTGGGGGTTGAGTGTCACCCGCCGTGTGATGGCGCACGATCCGGAGCCGCTGCCGGATTTGGATTTTGGTGGCGATCTGGCGCGGGGTTTTCAGGCTTTTGTGATTGGCCTGGTGTATGCCCTGCCCATTGTGTTGCTCTCGATGTTTGTGGGAATCCTTAGTTCACTACTGGGGATAGACAGTTCCAATGTTTCGGATGCGGTGACTGTACTTTATACGCTGATCTCGGTCTGTGTAGGCCTGTTCAGCGTGATCTATGGCGTGATCCTGGCGGTGGTGCTGCCGGCAGCCTATGCCAACTTCCTGGCCAAAGGCTCACTGGGGGCAGGGTTGAATTTCGGTGAGGTGTTCCGTCTGGTGCGCGCGGCGCCGGGAGCGTATCTACTCGTGCTGGTGGGCTCGTTTGTTGTGGGCTTGATTGCACCGCTGGGTGTAATCCTGTGCTTTGTGGGTGTACTGCTTACCTATGTCTATGGCATGGCCGTCATGGGTCATCTTTACGGTCAGGCCTATAACCAAGCCCTCGAGAATCTCGGGATGAGCACCGCAGCCTAGTTTCCATTTCTTGTGGAGCATTGCCGCCTGCGTTGGTTTCGATCGCAGGCGGCTTTTTTATGGGGTGGGTGATACGCGCGGGCACGGATAGAGCCGTTGGATGCGATACAGTATAGATAGGTGTGCTATCCGCACGGGTCTCCTTGGGGAATAAGGGACACAGAGTTAGGCTATCCGTAGAATGCCTTGCGTAGTTCGGTAAGGATCAATTTTTTCATGGGCATAAGCGCCTGGGTTAGCCTCGCGATTTGCTCGGGGGTGCCGTTGAGAAGCATTTTGTCCATCTCTGCCGGGACGATTTGCCAGGAAAGGCCGTAGCGGTCTTTGAGCCAACCGCACTGCTCGGCGGCGGGCTCGGCGGAGAGTTTCTCCCAGTATGCATCAATCTCGTCCTGATCCCGGCAATACACCATGAATGAGACGGCTTCGTTAAACGCGAATTCATGCGGATGGGCACTATCGGCTGCGGAGAACCACTCTCCTTCGAGCATAAAATCGGCGAACATGATCAGGTTTGCCGTTTCCGGTTGCCCCTCGTCGTAACGAAAGACATTCCCAAGGCGGGTGTTCTTGAATACGGAAAGGTAGAAATAGATGGCTTCTTCGGCTTTTCCGCATACCTCACCGACGAAAAGCAGATGGGGAGTGATAAAAGGGCGTTCCTCGCCGGCAGGGTTGGATAACATCAATTGCCAGGAAAGACCGTATCGGTCCGCAATCCAGCCGAAATGGTCGCTGAAAGGATAACGGTCGAGGGGCATGAGGATGGTTCCCTCGGCGGATAATTTTGTCCACAATGCATCCAGGTTGGCGCGTGCCTGCGGATCGCGCGAGGGATCGAAGTTGACGATAAACGATATCGCGGGGTTGAATTTGAAGAGCGGCCCGCCGCTAATGGCCATGAACGGCTGGCCGGCAAGGGTGAACGAAACGATGTCGACATCTCCCGAAGGGGTATCAGGCAGGGTAGTGATGTTGGTGATCTGAGAGCCGTTTCCAAAGGCAGCGACATAAAACTCTGCCGCTTCTCTGGCTTCTTGATCGTACCAGAGGTGGGGGATAATTTTGGTACTTGAGGTCTTCATATTTGGGCTCCTTTTGGGGTGGGTAAGACGGTGGGTTGAACCTATACCGATTTTTGCACCTGGCCTTTTTCGTCCAGAGGGCTTTACCCAAAGAGTGAGGGTGAGACATCAACTATAGAATATATATTCTAAACTGTCAAGGTTGAAATTGTCCAAAATATATGGGTGGGGTGCTGTTAATGGTCTAATCTCTATATAAAAGGTGTAATTACTCTTGATTTATTGGAAACCTTGGATTAGACTTTTTGTGATTGAAATCACAATAAAGGTGGTCTAGGATGAAAACTTGGTGGCTGAGACTCTATCACCGCGTGGATCCGCTCTTAACCGCGTGGATGGCGCGGCATGGCATTACGTTACTACGCATCAGCCTGGGAGTGGTGTTCTTCTGGTTTGGGGTGCTGAAATTCTTTCCGGGCTTAAGCCCGGCGGAGGGCCTAGCTACGCGTACCATCACCACCCTCAGCCTGGGGTTACTGTCAGCGGATGCGGCGCGCATCTTGCTGGCAACGTTGGAAACCCTGATCGGGTTGGGTCTAATGGTGGGGCTTTACCTGCGCGCTACGCTGTTCCTGCTCTTCTTCCAAATGTTGGGCACTATCACCCCGATTTTTCTGTTCCCGGCTGAGGTATTTTACCGTATTCCGTATGCGCCTACCCTGGAGGGGCAGTACATCTTCAAGAATATGGTGCTGATCAGCGCCGGGCTGGTCATCGGCGCCACGGTACGCGGGGGCCGGTTGGTGGCGGAACCGCTACCATCGGAGCGGCGCGAGGGATGACTTAGGGCCTGGGCTCCAGCATTTCGATAATGCGCTGGGCGGCATGGCGCGCCGAAACCAGCGCAGTGGGCATCCCGGTGCCAGGGTGGGTGCTGGCGCCACAAAAGAATAAATTGGTGTAGGTCGGGTGGCGGTTGCGGGGGCGAAGGTAACCTAATTGCATCAGGTTATGGCACAGCCCATGCGTTGCCCCTTTAACCAAGTTATATCGTTTTTGCCAGGAAGGGGGCGCGAAGACGGTTTCAAACTTGATGTGGGCTTCTAAATCGGTGATGCCGAGTAGGGCCAGACGGCGGAAGACAGCCTGCCGAGCCTGGGCGATCAGGGCTGCCCAATCTTGCGGGTGGGCGTTATCCATATGTCCCACCGGGACGATGGCGATGAGTGTGTCTTGTTGAGGCGGCGCCATATTGGCATCCAAGCGACTGGGGGCGTGGATGTACAGGCTGGGGTTGTCGGGTAGACGGCATTGGTGGACAATGGCGTCAAAATTCTCCCGATAATCCTCGGCCAAAAATAGGGTGTGCGGCCCAAGCGCCAAATATACGCGATCTACCCCCCAGAAGAAGGAAATCACCGAGCAGGAATATCGTTTACGGTGCAGGCGTGCCGCATGCCCGTCTGGGGGAAGTAAATTATGGTACACATATGGAAGATCAGCGTTAGCCAGGACGCAGTCGGCTGGGACATATTGCCCATCCTCCAGTCGCACCCCACTAACCCGTTGTCCTGCGATTTCGATCTGCTTTACCCCCTGGTGATAGGCAAATTCTACCCCGGCTCGGCCTGCCATATCGCTCAGGGCATCCACGACCTGGTACATGCCCCCGCGTGGATACCACACGCCGTGGGCAATCTCGGTAAAGGGCATCATGGAAAACGTGGCCGGAGCTTCAAAGGGGCTCAATCCCATGTAAACATCCTGGAAGGTAAAGGCAGACTTGAGCCGCGCGGTGCGAAAGAAGGCTGCCATGTGGTCATAATGACGCGAAAGCGGTTTAAGGGAGAATAACAACGGCAGATTGCGCAAGTTGAAAAATTCGCCGGCAGTGCGGAAGTCGCGGTTGACCAGGGACGCCATGGCTTGGTTGTAATGACGATAGCCTTCGTCCAGGTAGCGCAGGAAGCCGCGGAAGGCACCGGGCTCCAGCGCTTCGAGTTGCTCATGCATGGCTTTCAGATCTGACGATAAAAACAGACTGCTTCCATCGTCAAATACCAGGTGGTAGGTGGGATCAACCCGGTGCAGGTCAAGAACGGCATGGAGTGGTGTGCCTAATGCGGCAAATTCGGCTTCAAAGACATGAGGCATGATAAAGAGGGTTGGGCCGGTGTCGAAACAATGCCCTTGACGGTAAAAGCGATCTACCCGTCCACCGGGGTGGGCGTTCTTTTCGAAGACGGTGACGTGATAACCGCGCCGGGCCAAATGAATGGATGCGGCAATACCGCCCAGGCCGGCGCCGATAATAAGAACGGACGTCTGAGCCATCTGACTAACCTGCTTTCGAAGTGGTAAGACCGGTTGCCCTCGTACGTGAGGGGAGGAACGTCTGCCACAAGGCCGAGGTCAGCATGCTCAAGCCGCGGAAGGGGTGCTTGCATTCCGAATAGGTGGGCCTCAAGGCGTAGTTTTCGCGCTCAATGGTTTCAAGCAAGCCTGCGAAGCGTCCGATATAAGCGTAGCCAGCCAGACGACAGCGCAGATTTGGGACCTGTGCCAGGTAGGCGCGGCCGGATTGGAAATCTTCGCGCGCCCTCTCTACCCGGTTCCTGACCCAATCGCGATAAGGGGGGCTATGAATATCCTGGGGGAGGATATGGGCCGCTTCGGCAATCTCGCGGGGAAAATTGAAGTAACCGAGCGCGGTGTCTTCGTAGGTATCCCTCAGCATATGAACAATATGAGCAGCGGTAGCGGCACGATAGCGTAATTCATGGCGGGGGGGCGGGCAATGATGGCCGATGAAATAATGCAAAGCCTCAGTCACGGCCACGGCTAGCCAATGGGTATAACGCTCCAATTCCTCTTCGGTGACCATTTGCCCGCGCCGTTCGGCGTCAAACCGCATGACGGACATCATGTGATGGATGTAGGTTCGTAAGCCGCTCTCTGGGTCAGGATCGGATTGAATCAGGACTGCCAGCAGGTTTTCGTATGGGGTAAGCCGGGGAGGAAGATGCCCCTGCTCGCATGCGGTGATCACCTCTTGTTGGCGGTGAAGAAAGTTCAAGCGGTTGGCAGACGAACAGGTCGGTTGGTCCAAGTAGTCATCCACCCAGCGAAAGTAGGCGTAGGCACAGAATGCATGGGGGATGCGATCACGGTCAACCAACCAGCGGATAGTCAAATAGGTTTGGCGGCTGGCGCGCCAAGTTATATCTGCAGCAAGCGCAGAAGGTAGCGTTAGGTCCAACATATGACAACCCCTTTTTAAGTCAGGCGCAGGGAAAGTTGGTCAACCGTCACAGGGTAGAGCAAACCTGATGCGGTATCCCCCCAATCTCCCATGTTGATCATACCACGAAAGACGCGTTTTTTTCTTGACAGATTGCCGTTTTTGCCTATAATAGGCTTTGATGATTAAGAAGACAATTATTGTGCGATTTGTGATGCTTCGAAAACGCCAATGCGCGTGTCCCGGGCGGGGCTGCGGCTAAGCGCTGCCCCGGCCTGAGGGTTGTGGTATCTGACTCAGACCTGAACAACCAGTCCGCCGGGCGGTGAACCGCAGTCCCGCTTCCTGATAAAGAGAGCCTGCGGTTCACTGCCTTTTTAAGGCGGATTGGTTTTTTTGTATTTATCTCTATAAATCCAATGGTTCAAGGAGGCCCAAGATGAAAATTTATCGTGATGTGACCGAACTGATCGGCAATACGCCCCTGGTGCGTCTGAACCGGGTGACCGAAGGCTGTGTGGCCGAGGTGGTAGCAAAACTGGAGTTTTACAATCCGGCCCATAGCGTCAAGGATCGCATTGGGGTTTCGATGATTGATGCTGCCGAACGGGAGGGCAAAATTGGCCCCGGTTCGGTGATCGTGGAGCCCACCAGTGGCAATACCGGCATTGCGTTAGCCATGGTGTGCGCGGCGCGGGGTTACCGTTGCATCCTGACCATGCCGGAGACGGCCAGCAAAGAACGCCGTATTGTGATGCGCGCTTATGGCGCCGAGGTAGTCCTGACCCCGGCCAGTGAGGGCATGGCAGGGGCGATTCGCAAGGCGGAAGAAATTGTTGCCAGCGATCCTGCGCGCTACTTTATGCCCCAGCAGTTCAAAAATCCCGCCAATCCGGAGATCCACCGCCGCACCACAGCAGAGGAAATCTGGCGCGATACCGATGGGCAGGTGGATATCTTGGTGGCCGGGGTGGGCACCGGTGGCACCATCACCGGCGTCGGTGAGGTGATCAAGGCGCGCAAACCTTCGTTTAAGGCGATTGCGGTCGAGCCGGATGCCTCGCCGGTGCTTTCGGGCGGTCAGCGCGGTCCGCACCCCATCCAGGGCATCGGCGCGGGGTTTATCCCGGATGTCCTTAACACCAGCATCTATGATGAGGTCATCCGCGTTAAGGCCGAGGATGCGTTTCGCACCGCGCGCGAACTGGCGAGCAAAGAGGGCTTGTTGGTCGGTATTTCCTCCGGTGCGGCAACGTGGGCGGCGTTGCAGGTAGCACGGCGCCCTGAAAACGCGGGCAAGTTGATCGTGGTGATCATCCCCTCGTTCGGTGAGCGCTATCTCAGCACGCAATTGTTTGCCGACCTGGCCGAAGAGATGTTAGCAGCAAAGGCTGTGCAGTAAGGGCTAAAAAGTTTGAGCGACTATGTTAGGAAAGGTGTTTCAAACGTTGCGCGAAGATATTGAATCGGTGTTTGAGCGTGATCCAGCGGCACGCACGTTTCTGGAAGTCCTGCTGACCTACCCGGGTTTGCATGCCATCTGGCTGCATCGGGTAGCCCATTGGCTCTGGCGACGCCGCCTCAAGTTAATCGCCCGCTGGCTCTCCACCCTCAACCGCTTCCTGACCGGGATCGAGATCCATCCCGGAGCGAAGATCGGACGGCGCTTCTTCATTGATCATGGCATGGGGGTCGTGATCGGTGAAACCGCGGAAGTGGGTGATAACGTAACCATGTATCACGGGGTCACCTTGGGTGGCGTTAGCCTGGAAAAAGGCAAACGGCACCCTACGATTGAAGATGACGTGGTGATCGGCGCCGGAGCCAAGGTGCTAGGCAATATTGTGGTCGGGCGCGGCAGTCGCATTGGCGCCAACGCGGTGGTGGTCAAGTCGGTGCCACCGAATTCGGTGGTGGTTGGGGTGCCGGGGCAGGTGGTGGTGCGCAGTCAACCGCGCCCCGCCGCCCCCGACCTACAGCACGACAAATTGCCGGATGCGATTGGGCAATCCTTGGCGTCGGTGCTGGTGCGCTTGGAGGCACTGGAGAAACAGGTGCACACTCTGGCCGCCCAGCACGAAGCTCCGCCCACGAACGGCAAGAACGGGAACGGCCATCATCACGAACAGGCGCTAGAGCGTCCGCCATTGGTGCATCCGCCTGAGGATGGCATCTGGCGCGGCGAAGATTTTTGCATCTAAGTCGTCCGCTGGACACATGCAAACGCATAGATCATAGCGGGAACTTTTGCATCCGATATTACCGCAAGAGTTCCCGAGGGTGCCCTATTGTCGGATAAAAATGAACATGAAGGCCTTGGTTAGATGGTGGGGCCGAGGGACACGTAGTATAACCCGTTGCACGAGCCTTATGTCGGTTTTCCCCCTTTTCATCATTACCTTGTAGTTATAGAAGGAGGACCAACAACCATGTCCCTTAAAACAGTATCCGTTGAAGCAAGTCAGATCAATGGTTTCAGGATTGAAACCCACGCCCGTCATCACATTGTGCACGTGGATCAACCGGCCGAGATGGGGGGCAGTGATGCCGGACCTACCCCGTTAGAATTTTTACTGATAAGTCTGGCCAGTTGCCTCTTGACGGTAGGTAAAATCGTTGCCCAACAGCGCAATTTGCCTGTGCGTAATCTCAGTGCACGGGTTGAAGGGGATATTGACCCTGATGGCTTTCTGGGAAGGAACCCAACGGTTCGAGTAGGGGCTTCGCAAATTCGGGTTTATCTCCGCATTGAAGGGGATTTGACTCCGGAGGGAAAAGAGGCTTTTATCCGCGAGATCGAAGCTCGCTGCCCAATTTCAGACAATATCGGTCATGCAACGCCAATTGAATTGGTGCTTGCTCAGGAAGCCTCTATAGCATAACTGCGGTTGCCGTGACCTCAGCTCCACCTATCAGCCCTCGCCGGTATTCTCATTGCCAAAAATCGAGACCTGCGCACTGGCGGGGGCTTTGATGTATAATCGGGATGCATCGGATTGGATTGGGTTTTTAACTTCGCCGTTCTGATCCGATCGGGAGTTGAATGGTGAATGGGCATTTATCGAGAAAAGGGACGTATATTGCCCTTTTATTGATCTTGGTGGGTCTGGGGATCGGGTTGGGGCTTTATTCTCAGCGTCAGGCAATGGCAGCGCCCGGTCAGGCTACCTCCTGGCAGCAGCAAATGCTGGCGCACTACACGCAGACGCTGGCTGTGCTCCAAGATCCCGAACAACGGGCTTTTCTGGAACAGAAAATTGCCCCGCTACAGACCCAGGAAGCTGCACGGGCGTTAGCACAATCTCGCCCCGCACCGACGAAACCCGCCGATCCGAATGCGTTGCGCCCGCCGGAGCCGCTGGCGGTGCAGAGCCTGCCACGCGAGCCGGGCATTGTGGAAGGCGTGGCCGCACCAGTCAGCCCGGATGATTTCACCACCCGCAACGCCTGGCAGGGCGAGGTGGACGGTCAATGGATATGGGTCTATGCGGGGGCCCATACCTATGCGCCGGAACAAGGCGCGCTGATCGTCCTGCCCGAAGGCGCGGTGAAGGAAGAATGGGTTGAAGGACCCATTGGAGCTGGGACTTTGCGCATTGTTACCGCTCAAGACGGTGTGCTGCGCTTGGAAGCGGCGAACGGTGCCCAATTGGAATTCGACCTGCGCACCCGTGCCCTGCGCCAGATTGAGCCGTGAGCGTTATACGGCTCGCCACACCTGATACAGGCCCAACCGCCCGCCCTCACCATCGGATTCGAACGTCTCTTCCACGCGAAAGCCACTGGACACAGCCAGAGCATCCAGTTCCTCGCGGCTGAATTGGTGGACGTAGCGCAAGCCCACTTTTTCGCTCTGATCCGGCAGGGCATGGCGCCAATCCAGTAAAGTGTCACCGGGTTCTAAGTCGGCCTCATCAATGCCGATCCGTGCCCAGGGCTGGCGACGAGCCAGCAAGCGCGGGCTGTGCTGAAATTGCCACACCGAGAGCACCAGGGTTGCGCCGGGTTCAAGATGTGCTCGCACCAGATGAAGCAAGCGCTCTCGATTCACCCGGCCGGGAATGTGGTGCAAAACGGCAAATGCCAACGCGACCTCAAAGCGAGCATCGTCTAATGCTGTGACCCAATCCGGGTGACCCAAATCGGCCTGGCGGAAGGTAAAACGAGTTGCCAGAGCAGGCGGTAGATGGTCTGCCCAGGCTTGTGCTTCGGCCAGCAGTGCCGGGCTGAAATCCAGCCCTAGGTAGCGCCCCTGAAATTGATGCTGCGCCAACCAACGCGCCACTTCACCGTGGGCACACCCCAAATCCAGCCATTGCGCCGTCAGGGGCAAGCGTGGCAGGACGCGCAAAATCCCCGGTTGGAGACGCTGGCGAGTGGCCGCAAACGCCAGGCCAAAGGTCTGATAAAATTGAGCGTTAAGCGCCAGTAATTTGGCCGCAATTTCGGGTTTCACGTTTGCGATTATACTTGGGTTGAGGGATCTTTTAGCGGTGGTGTGAAGATGAGTGAGGTGGTTTTGGATGAGAAGGTACAGCGTTGGGAACGGCACTATGCGCTGACGCCAGAACGTCTGGCATTGGCCCAGCGTATCATTGAAGCCGTGCAAGCCGGGGAAGACGTGGCTCAGGCCATTCGTCGTCACCCGCTCCCAGAGGGCGGGCATTTGGCCAAATCGGTGCTGGTGGCGGCCTATCGTCACTTGGTGCAGCAAGGGCAATTGAACGAGGATGCAGCGTTGCTGGCCAAATTGCGCATGAAACCCGTGCGCACGCTATCGGGCGTGACCACGGTAACCGTGCTGACGAAGCCATACCCCTGCCCGGGGAAGTGCATTTTCTGCCCGACCGATGTGCGCATGCCCAAGAGTTACTTGCCCGATGAGCCGGGAGCGCAGCGAGCCCTACAGAACGAATTTGACCCTTACCGCCAAGTGCGTTCACGTTTGCTTTCTTACCAGGCCAATGGCCACCCCACGGATAAAATCGAATTGCTGATTTTGGGGGGGACGTGGAGTGCCTATCGCCGCGATTATCAGGAATGGTTTGTCAAACGCTGCTTGGACGCGCTGAACGAGGTGGATTCAGAGGATCTACGTGAAGCCCAGCAGCGCAATGAGACGGCACCGCATCGTAACGTAGGCCTGGTTATCGAGACCCGTCCGGATGAAATCACCCCGGATGAACTACGCTGGCTGCGTTACCTGGGGGTGACCAAGGTGCAGATGGGGGTGCAGTCGCTGGATGACCGCATCCTGGCGCTTAACCAGCGTGGGCACACCGTGGCCGAGACCTTGCGCGCGGCGGCCTTATTGCGCGCGGCTGGATTCAAAATCGTGATGCACTGGATGCCCAACCTGCTCGGGGCAACCCCTGAGTCTGACCGGGCTGATTTTGCTCGTCTGTGGGTGGATTTTTGCCCCGATGAGATCAAAATTTACCCCACCCAGTTGTTGGAAAACACTGAGTTATATGCCTATTGGCAGCGCGGCGATTATGAGCCGTATTCAACCGAAACTTTGATTGACCTGATCGCTGACATTAAACCTACCGTTCCGGAGTATTGCCGCATCAATCGCGTGGTGCGCGATATTCCCTCGACCTACGTGGTGGCGGGAAATCGCCGCACCAGCCTGCGCCAGGACGTGCTGGCTGAACTGGCACGGCGCGGCCAGCAGTGTCGCTGTATCCGCTGCCGCGAAGTGCGCGACCGCCCGGTAGCCCTGGAACACCTGACCTTCAGCGATTTGATCTACCGCGCCGCCTATGCCGAAGAACACTTCTTGCATTACGTGACCCCGGATGACCGTCTGGCAGGTTACCTGCGCCTTTCATTCCCCTTGCCTGAGGCACCGCAACTGCCTTTTACCGACCTGGAAGGGGCAGCGCTGATCCGTGAGGTGCACGTATACGGTCAATCCCTGCCGGTGGGCGCCGAACAGCACGGCGCGGCGCAGCACATTGGTCTTGGCACCCGCTTGCTCCAGGCGGCAGAAGCTATGGCCCGTGAACGCGGTTACCGCCGCTTAGCTGTAATCGCGGCGATTGGAACGCGGCAATATTACGAGCAGCGCGGCTTTGCCCGCGGCGATTACTACATGGTGCGCGAACTGGCTTAGGGGGTGATCAGACGGCGCACCGGGCGCGGGTAACCCCAGCCGTGCAGGCGCACCTCGCGCGGGTCTTTGGGCCAGATGCCGGGGATTTTGTAGCCGCACTGCGGACAGGTTCCAGCGGCGGTCAGGCGATAGTCCAGGATGATATAGCCGCGTCGTTCGATCAGGAGCGCCTGGCACTGGGGGCAGTACGTGTTTTCTAAACTTCCGACGCGTCCGGGCAGGTTCCCGGCATAGACGAAGTGCAATCCGGCTTCTTGCCCGATTTCGGCAGCGCGCAGCAGCGTCTTGGCCGGGGTGGGGGGCGGATCGGTCATCTTGTAGTCGGGATGGAAGGCGGTCATGTGCCAGGGAATATCCGGCGAGACCGAAACTAGGAAGCGCGCGGCTTCCCACAGTTCTTCCGGGCTGTCATTGAACCCGGGGATGACCAGCGTGACCACCTCGACCCACAACCCCAGGTCGTAGGCCATTTTAATTGTGTCCAGGACGTGTTGTAATACCCCGCCCAATTGGCGGTATTGCTTATCCTGCATGGTTTTGAGATCTACTTTGTAGGCGTCCAGGTAGGGACGCAGATATTGCAGGACTTCAGGCGTGGCGTTCCCGTTTGAGACGTAGGCGCACAACAGGCCGGCTTCGCGCGCTTGTTTGAAGATAGCAACTGCCCACTCCGAGGTGATCAGGGGTTCGTTGTAGGACGAAACAATGGCAGCAGCACCACTACGGCGGGCTAGATTCACCATCTCTTCCGGGGTGATCTCGAGCAGGGACTCAACCGGTATTCCCGCCGCGGGGTCGCGCAAGGTTTGCGAAGTGAGCCAGTTCTGGCAGAAACTGCAGTGAAAGTCACAACCGAGCATACCGAAGGTCAGTGCCTCACTGCCGGGTAGGACATGGGCGAACGGCTTCTTTTCAATCGGATCTACCTGTAAGGCGGCCACATAGCCCCAGGGGACATACAGCACCCCATCGCGGTTAAACCGTACCTGGCAAATACCGCGTCGCCCGGGTTTGATGCGGCAGCGGTGGGCGCAAGCGTAGCACTGCACCGTGCCGTCTTCCAGGCGGGTATAAAGTTCGCCGGGGCGGGTCATGGCGTCCAAACGGTCAGCCAGTGTGACCATTTCAGCCTCCTTTCCTCTGAATTTATTATACTGCTGGGGTCAAGGGTTGCAGTGGGTTAACCTTTGAGGCGCATGGGCAACCCCGCGACCATGAAAATCACCTCATCCGCGGCTGCGGCCAGGCGCTGGTTGACGTTCCCCAGCAGGTCGCGGTAGAGCCGCCCCAGGGGGTAAGGCGGCACCAACCCCAGCCCAACCTCGTTGGAGACGATGATCCAGGCGGCGCGGCTGGTCTGAATGCATTTTAACAGGGCTTCGGTTTCGGCTTGCACCAGGGTTTCAGCAGCAGTGGAGTCCAGCGGCTCGGGCAGGCTGAGCAAGAGGTTGCTGACCCAAAGGGTCAGGCAATCTACCAGGATGAGTTCCGGTTCGGGCTGCCAGGCCGTGATGGCGGCGGCCAGGTGGCGTGGCTCTTCCAGGGTGTGCCAATGGGATGGTCGTTCGGCACGGTGGGCGGCGATGCGCGCGGCCATCTCGTCATCGCTGGCTTCGGCTGTGGCGACAAAGAGCACCTGAGCGTGGGGTTGAGCGGCGGCGAGGTGCTGAGCATAGCGGCTTTTACCACTGCGTGCTCCGCCGAGGATGAAGGTCACACGTGACGCCATAAGGGGTTCTTATCTCCGGGGTAATCTCAATGAGTGCAGGGCGTCGCAAAAAGGACGCCGTCATGGTACAAGTTAGCCCAAGCATAAACCGGCCAGTAAGTCAGGTCAAATGCCAGGCGTAGTGGCCAGGCAAAGACCGCTGGCTCGACGAACTCACCTCGGGAGGCTTGAACGTGCCGGCACTCAGCCTGGGCGGCTTCCCAACCGAGGTGAAAGATCAACCCCAGTCCCACATAGATGATCAGCGCGATTCGAAGCAAAGACCAGATTTTCAAGCGAGTATTCATCGGGTTTATGCTCCAAAATTTGAAAAGAACCGTCACCTCAGGGAATTGCGAAGGCTAACAGCACCAGCGTTTCGCTCACCTCGATGACGGCTCCCAGCACGTCGCCGCTAATACCACCCAGACGGCGCCGTGCCAGCCATCCCAGTGCAGCACTGCCCGCAGCCGCCAGGGGCAAGGCGATCAGGCTATGCCAACCGCCGAGGGGAATCACAAGCAACGGTAGTGGACTGCTCCAGAGCAGGGCGCGCTGGGTGACTGCCTGTACAAATGTGGCTCCCAACCCCTCCGGACGGGCAGGGGGTAACCGCCCCACCCACAGCACCAGCCAGCGCGCCCACACCGGGGCGACTAACACGCCCAGGGGGTGCAGATTGAGTACGGCAAGCAACGCCATGAGTTTGACCAGCAGGTGCAGCATCAAGCCGATGACGCCAAAGGCACCCAGGTGTGGGTCTTTGAGCACCTGCCAGCGCTTTTCGGGTGGCAGGGGCGGAAAGAGGGCGTCCCAACAATCGGCCAAACCATCCAGATGGAGAAAGCCGCTTAAGACCGCCCAGGCGAAGAGGATTAGTGACGCCACCAATAGAGGCGAGAAGAGCCTTGACAGTGCTTGTGCGAGTCCAAGGCCAATCCCACCAAACAGTAGACCCACCCAGGGAAACCAGGGCAGTGCCTGCTCAAAAGGAATTGCGGGGTGGGGTGAAGGCAGTGGCACGCGGGTGAGGAAGGCCAGAGCCAGCCGTAAACCCCGCCAGAGAGAGCCAGTAGAAGAGGGACGCAAAACACAACTCCGGAAAGCAAGGGCGTGGCGGTAAAATTATACCCGGAGGTCAACCTGATATGCCGGCATTGCTATCTTCCGAGAGACCCGTTTGGCAGCGTTCCTATTGGATGATTGGAATGGGAATAACGCTGGGATTGATCGCGGTGGCGACCCTTCTGGGCCCGACCGAGCGTGTTCTGGGCACCGCCCTGCGCCTGGTGCTGTTGCATGGGGCCTGGGTGTGGGTGGGCAAGGCGGCCTATGCGCTGGCCGGCGTGGCCGGGCTGGTCTTCTGGCTGACCCGCCGTTTGGTGTGGGCAGAACGATCAACGGCGTTGGGGTGGACGGCGTTGTTTGTTTGGTCCACCTATCTACCGATGTCGCTCTATCTTCAGATAACCATTTGGGGCGGCGTTTTTTGGGAAGAACCGCGCTGGCGAGTGCCGCTGATGTTGTGGGGGGTCAGCCTGGCGTTTCAGATTGCCGGGTGGCTGATGCGTGAGCCGCGAGTGTTGGCGTTTTTGAACGCGGCGTTTGCGGGCCTCTTGTGGTGGCAGTTAGGGGCTACGGAGACCATTTTGCATCCCCAATCGCCCGTTTTCGGAGGCGATGCGGTGCGAATTCAGGCTCATTTCGTGCTATTAACTCTTTTGTGCAGTTTGCTGATGCTTCAAATCGCCGGGGTTCTGATGCCCACGGCGCGGCGATTGTTCGCTCATCTTACCTGACAGGATAAAACGATGAAACGGTCAATGCGTCCATTAGGGGTACAGGTGGGGCTTTTTACGTTGATTCGGATTTTAATCAACACCAGTTACCGCATGGTCTATCCCTTCTTCTCATTCTTCCAGGGCGGTTTAGGAGTTTCGTTACCTGCGTTTTCGCTGGTACTGACCCTGCGTTCGTTCAGCGGCGTGGTGGGGCCACTGTTAGCACCGTTGACGGATCGTTACGGACGGCGTCCAGCCATGTTGGCCGGGTTGGGGATGTTTGTCCTCGGGAGCGGGCTGGTCGCGCTCTTACCCAACTACGGGAGTTTTATGATCGGATTGTTCCTGATGGCCAGTGCCTATCAGGTGTTCCTCCCGGCGATGCAGGCCTTTCTCGGGGATCGGGTTGCCTATGCCGAACGGGGTCGGGTCATGGGCCTCACCGAACTCGGATGGTCACTGAGTTTTATCTTGGGGATCCCGGCGGTGGGGTGGCTGGTTGAGCGTGTTCGTATCTGGTGGGCGCCGTTCGTGGTCTTTGCTCTGGTTGGGGTCGTTTTGCTAGGGGTGCTGTGGTGGTTGGTGCCGCGTGATCCGCAAGGAGAACGGCATTCGGCAGCGACCTCACGCTTGCAGGTGCGGGCTTTACTGCACTCTCCCCACGTTTTGATCGGCCTGGCGATGGGCTTGGCGCTGACCAGTGCTAACGAGATGGTTAACCTGGTGTTTGGGTTGTGGTTGGAGTCCCAGTTTGCCTTGCAATTGGCGGCGTTGGGTGCGGCTTCGGTGGTGATTGGGGCCTCGGAACTGCTGGGTGAAGGCATTTCGGCGCTGTGGGTGGATCGTCTGGGCAAGGAACGGGCGGTGGCGGTGGGTATCGTGCTCAACAGCCTCTCGGCAGTGGGGTTGTTCCTGCTGGGCAGGACGATTACCGGGGCATTAGTGGGACTGTTTCTCTTTTACCTGACCTTTGAATTTGCTCTGGTGAGTTTCTTACCGTTGATGTCGGGCACGTTCCCGGCCCTGCGGGCGACGGTGATGGCGGGAACGATTGCCGCTTTTTCGCTGGGGCGAGCGGTGGGAGCGGTTTTGGGCCCATTAACCTATTCACTGGGGTTCGGTGTTAACCTGGGCGTAGCGATTCTCTTCAATACCCTGGCCTTAGTGGCGTTGCGGCGGGTGCAAGTGGCGGAATTGGTGCCTGAGGTGCCGGGAGTGGGCGGTGAAGATTAAAGCACAGCCATAGATTGTATCTGTCCCTGAGCACGGAGGCTTTATTGGTATAATCATAGCGAACGCTGGAGGCTACATGGAGATTACCTGGTACGGTCATTCCTGTTTTCGGATTACCGAGCGCAACCTGGCCACGGTGGTCACAGACCCTTATGACCATCGCGCGGTGGGATATGCGCCGCTCAAACTCAAAGCCGATATTGTTACCGTCAGTCATGCTGCTCCGGGACACAATTATCTTGCGGGGGTAAAGGGGGAGCCCTACGTCATTACTGGCCCGGGTGAGTATGAGATTGGCGGGGTATTTATTACGGGATTGCAGACCAACGGCACGGGGAAAAAATCCACGGACGAACCACGTAACACCTTGTATTTGATTGAGTATAATGGGATTAACGTCCTGCACCTTGGCAACCTTAATCGCGTGCCGACCCAGGCTGAGGTGGAATCCTTGGGCGCGGTGCACATCGTGTTGGTGCCGGTGGGTGGGGGGAGCACGCTCAATGCAGCCAAAGCCGCCGAGGTGGTCAGCCTGTTGGAACCCAATATCGTCATCCCGATGCATTACGCCACTCCGGATAGCGCGGTTAAACTGGATGGCTTGAACAAATTCCTCAAGGCGATGGGGTTGAACGAGGTCACCCCGCAACCGGTGCTGAAAGTCAACAGTGTGAATGCTTTGCCGGAAGAAACGCAAGTGATTGTTTTGGAGTATCAGCATCATTAGAGGAGTTAACCTTGGCCGTCAAGTTGTTGATGTCTTGGGATATCCGCCCTGATCGCGAACAGGAATATTTCGAGTTCGTGGTGCGCGAATTTATTCCTGGCGTGCAGCGCTTGGGGTTTGAACTCAGCGATGCCTGGGCTACCGTCTTTGGGGATCACCCTCAAATCCTGGTCGGTGCTGTGGCATCCTCGGCCAGCAAGGCGCGCCAAATTTTACAATCTGATGAGTGGAAAGCGCTTAACGACCAGTTGCAAGATTTTGTCAAGAATTATTCGTTCAAGATTGTGGAAGCTCGCGGCGGCTTTCAGTTCTGAAATGAGGGCACGGTGAGCGAACTGGCGCAGCGCCTGCTGGCCTGGTTTGACCAAAATGCCCGTTCTCTGCCCTGGCGTGAAGATCCTCCCAACCCGTATCGGGTATGGGTTTCGGAGATGATGCTGCAACAAACCCAGGTCGAGACAGTCGTACCGTATTTCGAGCGCTGGATGGCACATTTTCCCACTCTAGAAGCCCTGGCTGAAGCCTCGGTGCAAGATGTGCTGCGCTTGTGGGAGGGTTTGGGCTATTATCACCGGGCCCGCGCGTTGCACCGAGCGGCACAAGTTATCATCGCAGAGCGGGATGGCGTTTGGCCGCAAAAGGCAGAAGAGTGGCAGTCCCTGCCAGGGGTCGGTCCCTATACCGCGGCGGCGATTGCTTCGATTGCTTTGGGTGAACCGGTAGTGGCGTTGGATGGGAATGTACGGCGGGTGCTGGCGCGCCTGTTCGATTTAGACATGCCGGTCAATACTCCGGCCGGAGAACATGAGTTAAAGCGGTTGGGGCAAGAGCATATACCCCCGGAGCGGCCCGGTGATTTTAACCAGGCCCTGATGGATTTGGGGGCAATGGTGTGTACACCCCGCTCGCCCCGTTGTGATGTGTGCCCATTGGCTGAGTTGTGCTTGGCTCGGGCACGGGGCACGCAGGCGCAACGCCCAGTTCGGCAGCCGCGGAAAACTGTGCCTCATTACATCGTCACTGCGGCGGTGATCTGGCGCGAGGGACGGGTGTTGCTGGCGCAACGCCCGCCGCAAGGATTGCTGGGCGGGATGTGGGAATTCCCGGGCGGCAAGCAGGAACCCGGCGAGAGCCTGGAAGCCGCGTTGGAACGGGAAATCCAAGAAGAACTGGGAACAACGATTGAGGTAGGTGCGAAGGTGGGGGTTTTTCAACATGCCTACAGTCACTTTCGAGTCACCTTGCATGCCTTTCACTGCCGGCTGGTAGGTGGCGAGCCACAGCCCTTGGAGGCTACTGCGCTGGAATGGGTGCCATTAGCCCATCTCTCACACTACCCGATGGGTAAATTGGATCGTCAGATTGCGCGCGCTCTTATGCAAAGGTCAACGCCGTCGAGGTGAGCTTTGCCTGCCTTGCCCGGGGCCAGGGAAAAATTAAACGCATCTCCGGCGCCCTAAATTATGTACAATATGGATTGGGGCGGGTAATCGGCTGGGAGGGCTGAGCCAGTGGAGGCGAGCATGACTGGTGAAGATGTCTTTGCGGCGTGGCGCGAAGCCATGGTAGTGGAGCAGATTGAACGGCGCGGGATTCGCAATCCGCGGGTGCTGGAGGCTTTCCGGCGCATACCGCGCCATGAGTTTGTGCCCCCAGCACTGCGCTCACGCGCCTACGATGATGGCCCCCTGCCCATCGGTAAAGGGCAGACGATCTCGCAGCCGTTCATCGTGGCCCTCATGACCTCACTACTTCAACTCCAGGGAGATGAAAAGGTGCTGGAAGTGGGCACCGGCTCCGGTTACCAGGCAGCCATCCTCAGCGTGTTAGCCAAATGGGTCTATACCATCGAGCGCCACGAGGTGTTAGCACAACGGGCAAAGGCGACGTTTGAGCGCTTGGGGTTAAAAAACATCACTGTGATTTGTGGTGATGGCAGTTTGGGCTATCCGGAAGCGGCACCCTACCAGGGCATCATCGTAACTGCCGCCGCGGCTGCCCCACCACCCCCGTTATTGGAGCAATTGGATGAAGGGGGGCGTTTGGTAATCCCGATTGGAGATTATATGGGCCAGGTGTTGCAAGTGTGGACGAAAGAAAAGGGGCGTGTGGATTATGAGGATATTCTACCGGTCAGTTTTGTCCCATTGCGCGGGCGCTTTGGCTGGAGCCCCCAGGCCTGGGAACGCTTTGAAGAAGATGATTCTGAAGCGGAGCAATGACCCAAAAGGTCTCGTGACCTGGAGGTTTACCGCGTTCCTGGGCGCTAATCTCCCCATAGGTGGGGTGCTCCGAACCGTGGGGCTAACGTTGCTGATTGTGTTGTTGATCGCCTGTGCTCCAGCGGTCTCGTCCCCGATTTCTCCCTCGCCAAGGGTGGAAACGCCGTCGCCCACTTTTTCCCCTCTGGTTGCCCCGCTGACACCGTCCTTTACCCCCAGTGCGACCGAAAAGCTTTTTCCTACACCAACCGTGACCGCCACCCCGCGGCCCGTGGTGCCGGCGTTTCGGCATATTGTGATTCTGATCTTTGAAAACCGCGAGATCACGCGGGTGATCGGCAATCCCCAGATGCCGGTCTATAACCGCTGGGCAAGCGACTACACGCTGCTAACCCGTTATTATGCCATTACGCGCCCAAGTTTACCCAACTATCTGGCACTCATTGGCGGAGACACCTTTGGCGTTCGCACCAATTGCATTGATTGCTATATCAATGCCACCAGCCTACCGGATTTGATCGAAGCCAGCGGGCGCACCTGGAAGACCTATCAGGAAGCCATGCCCCAACCGTGTTACCTGCAATACACTCGCCGTTATGCGCCGAAGCACAATCCGTTTATTTACTTTGATCCCATCCGCACCGATACGGAGCGGTGCCAGAATCACGTGGTGGCGTTGAGCGATTTGGAAAACGACCTTGCCACCGGACAATTGCCCGATTTTGCTTTCATCACTCCCGATTTGTGCAATTCCGGGCACGACTGTGGGCTGGATGTGGTTGATGCGTGGGTAGATACGTGGTTGCAGCGTCTGTGGGCGTATCCCACGCTGGCTAAAGAGGGTTTGATCATCCTGACCTGGGATGAAGGCCAGAGTGAACAGGGTTGTTGTGGTTTTGAGCCAGGCGGTGGGCGCGTCGCCACGGTATTGATTTCATCCTGGGTCAAACGTGGTTTTCAGGACGATACCCCTTACAATCATTACTCACTGCTCAAGACCATCGCTACCGCTTGGAATTTGCCTCTCTTGGGGCATGCTGCCGATGCTCAAACGCCCCTGATTGTAGCCCCCTGGGAGTGGCCTGAATAATTCCAGGGATGAGATTTACCCCTCGTTGCTTTCCGGGGTTGGTACCTCGGTGCCGGGGCCATATTCATAGACGGCTTGCCAGGGGCGGTAGTGGGTCTTGAACGTATCTTGCAGATACACTTCGCCGTTGCGGTAGACCGTGCGGGTGACGATCACATCAGCGCCTTGGGCTTCCCAATCAACCTGCTTGATCTCTCCCTGTGCAAGGTCGGGGTTTTCGCGGTAAAGTGGCGGGGGCGGATCCACCACATTGATTGGGCCAGTGGTGTCCCACTCGACACGGCGGCCATCGGAAGTGGAATAGAACTTCCAGGTCAAAGTGCTGGCAGCGGGGTTAACGTAGGTTTCCATCAACAGCCAGTAGGGGGTGTCGTTCTTGAACTTAAAGTCCACCAATGGGACAAAAACGGTTGCGTCCAGGCCGGCCAGACGGGGGTTGATACGGTTGCCGGCCACTTTCTCGTAGTAGTAGACCCGATAGGCGTGAGCATGGCGCTCGATGATTGGATAACCGGCAAAGAACGCGGCCCGAAAGAGGGTGGTGCTGACCTGACACACACCGCCCCCAACCCCTTTAATGGTTTGGTTGCCGACAATGATGAGGGCTTCGGCGTAGCCGTTATCGAGAGTGATATCCCCCAAGGCCTGAGCCATGGAAAATACTTCGCCCGGTGCCACCAGCAAGCCATGGAAGCGCGCCGCCGCAGCCTGGATATTCTGCACCCGTTCGCGGCTGGAGCCATAGAAGTAACTCGTCTCGGCGTGGATCAATTCACGGATGCCCAGTTGCTCGGCGGTGGCATCATCGGTGACCGGCGGTGGGTTGTAATCGAAGACCAGGGCAACGGTGTGTTCGCCCTGGGTGACCTTTTCCTGAATGGTGCGGAGACTGGCTTCGATGTTGAGGCGGCGCCCAATGACGGCATGTTGAATCAGTTCCAATTGACGGGTGTCATCGTTGAAAATGAAACGTGCGTTTTGGGGGTCTTTAGCCAGGGTGGGCGCCAGGTTGCTCAGGAAATTAAGCAAGGCATCTCGCTGGAGCGTCACCTGATAGGTGGCCCCCTGTTCGTTCTGCACGCGTTCGATGGCAAGCATGCCGGCCAGCGTAGGTGGGTCAAAGACCCACGGACCTACCTGGCCAAAATCGGGCTGATCTTCGGGCAGGGTGATCGTCAGCGGCTGGCTGAGGATACGGCGGGCGACTTCGGCCTGAGCACTGGCATCCAGGATCAGCGGTGGGGTCTCGCGTACGATTAGCGGTACGACGCCATCTGTGAGCGTTTGTAACTGATGGGTAAGCAGAAGCAATGAGGCTTCGACATCCAGAGTGCGGCCAATTTCGCCCGAACGCACAATCACCTCGGTGCCCTGAAGGCCGAGGCTGGCCTCGAGCACCGGACGATCAATCTCTCGGGCGAGGTTAACCAGTTGCTGGTGAGCAATGCGCTGATCAAAGATCAACACAGGGGCAACAGTGCTTCCGCTGTAAAGCGCGGTAAGTTGGTCGTTGAACCGCGTCAGAAGCGAGCCCGATCGCCCCAGGCGAAAGGCCTGTTCCGCCGAGGCTCGGGCGTCTAGGAATAACCCAAGTTGCTGAGGGGTGAAAAGCCAGACCCGTTCTTTATCTTGAAGCAAAATGCGCCCGGTTTGGGGAAAAGTCCATTCCTGAGCCAGGCGTTGGGCGGCAGCCGTAGGGGTTAACCCGCCCACGGGCACGCCAGCCACGCTCACACCGGGGAAGATGCGCCCGGCAAACCAGAGTTGAAAGAGCAAAGTTGCGCTCAGCAGCAAAACAATCAGCGACAAGCCTGCGGTGGCCAGGATGATCAGCACCTGGTGCAGGCGTGAGTCCAAACGGGGGAAGGAAAGCGATTCGACGCGCATATGTCCTCTGAATTATACCGAGAAATCATCCTGTGAGCGTGAGTTCCAGACGCTGGTCGCGGGTGAAAAGTTCCCTGCAGGCGGGCTGCAACCTGTATGCCAAAAAGGGCTATTATTAAGGCGTACTTGGGTTCGGAACTGGAGGTTAGACCGACAATGCCTTTGCCATCCATTCCTCCTCATCCTTGGGATGTAAGTCCCGAAGCGGCTATGGCGATTCAACACCAATGGCGGGAACGGGTGATCCGCGAGGATTACCTGGGAGAAATACGCACGGTGGCCGGCGTGGATGTGGGATTCGAGGATGGGGGGCGCGTGGCCCGTGCCGCTGTGGTGGTGTTGGATTTTTCAGCATTGGAACCACGGCAGAAGGTGCTGGCGCGAAAAGTCGTGACCTTCCCGTACATTCCAGGTCTGTTGTCATTTCGCGAGATGCCCGTCATTTTAGAATCCCTGGCACAACTGAGTGAATGGCCGGATGTCTTGCTGGTGGATGGACAGGGCATCGCCCACCCGCGTCGCCTGGGCATTGCCAGTCACCTGGGGGTATGGTGCGATATCCCGACCGTTGGGGTGGCAAAATCGCGCCTGGTGGGGCAGCATGCGCCGGTGGAGGATCGGCCGGGCGCCTGGCAGCCGCTCTACGATCAGGGGGAGGTGGTAGGCGCAGCGCTGCGAACCCGTTCAGGGGTTAAGCCCGTCTATGTCTCGATTGGTCACCGGGTCAGTTTAGAGACGGCGCTTGATCTGGTTATGCGCTGTGCGCGGGGTTTTCGATTACCAGAACCATTGCGGTTAGCGCATCAGTTCGCCTCACAATTTGAGAAAGTGCAAAAATGAGCCATCAATACCCTTGACACGGATAAGAGGCCGAGTATAATCAAGCCCGCTGCCTCGGAACGAGGCGCCCATTTCGCCGGGCGACCGGCAGATGGATGACAAGTGGATAGAGAGGGGCCCAACCTCCGCGCTGGCGAGTTGAGATCGTCAGCGTGTGACAAGCGCCGAGCAAAGCGGCATGCAACGCCCAAGAAGGCGCGCAAACCTCTTGACAGCCTGGCGGGAACTCGGTACAATAAGAGTCCCAAGGTGAGGGCGATCTTGCTCACAAAGAGCGGATCGTTAACAACTGAACAGGTAAGTCTCAAGAGGGACCAGGCCTGACAAGGGTGTCGTGAGTGAAGCCGGTGTTAACCCCGCTGGACGAAAGGAGAGCGCAGGATTGACATCGGCGGTTTTATCGGCGGCCCTTGACAGGGGTGATGAGGATGGGTAGAATCTGGCCCTCGGAGAGCAGCACCTTAACAACTGAAGAGTGATAGGAAGGCACCTGTCGATCCGGTGAGTTTAACCTTGACGCCTGAAAAGGCGATTCAAACTCTTGCGGAGAGTTTGATCCTGGCTCAGGATGAACGCTGGCGGCGCGCCTAATACATGCAAGTCGAACGGAGTGTGTTCTCGTAACGCACTCAGTGGCGAACGGGTGAGTAACGCGTAGGTGACCTACCCCGAAGAGGGGGATAACAGCTCGAAAGGGCTGCTAATACCCCATGTGGTTCTGTGGATTAGAGGCCGCAGAACTAAAGGCGCAAGCCGCTTCGGGATGGGCCTGCGTCCCATCAGCTAGTTGGTAGGGTAACGGCCTACCAAGGCGATGACGGGTAGGGGGCCTGAGAGGGTGGCCCCCCACACTGGCACTGAAACACGGGCCAGACACCTACGGGTGGCAGCAGTAGGGAATATTGGGCAATGGGCGAAAGCCTGACCCAGCGACGCCGCGTGCGCGATGAAGGCCTTCGGGTTGTAAAGCGCTTTTGGAGGGGATGAGGAAGGACAGTACCCTCCGAATAAGCCTCGGCTAACTACGTGCCAGCAGCCGCGGTAAAACGTAGGAGGCGAGCGTTATCCGGATTTACTGGGCGTAAAGCGCGTGTAGGCGGTCCGGCAAGTTGGATGTGAAATCTCCCGGCTCAACCGGGAGAGGTCGTTCAATACTGCTGGACTAGAGAGCAGTAGAGGGGGGTGGAATTCCGGGTGTAGCGGTGAAATGCGTAGATATCCGGAGGAACACCAGTGGCGAAGGCGGCCCCCTGGACTGTCTCTGACGCTCAGACGCGAAAGCTAGGGGAGCAAACGGGATTAGAGACCCCGGTAGTCCTAGCCGTAAACGATGTGGACTTGGCGTTGGTGGGTTAAAATCCATCAGTGCCGAAGCTAACGCGATAAGTCCACCGCCTGAGGACTACGGCCGCAAGGCTAAAACTCAAAGGAATTGACGGGACCCCGCACAAGCAGCGGAGCGTGTGGTTTAATTCGATGCAACACGAAGAACCTTACCAGGGCTTGACATGCAGGTGGTAGGGAGCCGAAAGGTGACCGACCCTTCGGGGAGCCTGCACAGGTGCTGCATGGCTGTCGTCAGCTCGTGTCGTGAGATGTTCGGTTAAGTCCGCCAACGAGCGCAACCCTCGCCGTGTGTTACATGTGTCACACGGGACCGCCGGCCTTAAGCCGGAGGAAGGTGAGGATGACGTCAAGTCAGCATGGCCTTTATGTCCTGGGCTACACACACGCTACAATGGTCGGTACAATGGGTCGCGAAGCCGCGAGGCGGAGCCAATCCCCCAAAGCCGGCCTCAGTTCAGATTGCAGGCTGCAACCCGCCTGCATGAAGACGGAGTTGCTAGTAACCGCAGGTCAGCCATACTGCGGTGAATACGTTCCCGGGGTTTGTACACACCGCCCGTCACGTCATGGGAGCTGGCAACACCTGAAGCCGGTAGCCTAACCCGCAAGGGAGGGCGCCGTCGAAGGTGGGGCTGGTGACTGGGACGAAGTCGTAACAAGGTAGGTGTACCGGAAGGTGCGCCTGGATCACCTCCTTTCTAGGGAGCGCTGAGCAACCCTCTGCGGAGGGACGCTCAACTTGCGCAAACTGTGATCCTTCAAATCCTCGCAGCGGTGGCGAGGTCGGGTCGCAGGGTGAACTTCCTATCACTTCTCAGTTGTTAAGGTGCGGGCGGCACCGGATGGGCCTTTAGCTCAGCTGGTTAGAGCGCGCCTCTGATAAGGGCGAGGTCTCAGGTTCGACTCCTGAAAGGCCCACTGCCCCGAACACGGGGATGTAGCTTAGTTGGGAGAGCGCCGCCTTTGCACGGCGGAGGTCAGGGGTTCGAATCCCCTCATCTCCACTGAGTTACACGGAGGAAGCCGGAAACGGCAGAGGTAAAAGAAGGACGAGGTTGACGGAGTACGTGAATCGAAGTAGTCTGGTGATCTGAACCGTAAGGCAAACCGCAAGGGTGTAAGATGACGACCCGGCGGTGAGCCGGGTCGCCGCGTGAAAATTAACAAGTTAGGGTTGTGCAGGTTGGCTTGTGCTGAGTGGTTCTGACCGCAGGGTGAGGGGCACTGAGCGCCAGCCAACGGCGCCCGATCGTCAGATCGGAGCAGCACCTTAAAAAGTGAATAGTGTGATGTAGGCCAAACAACGTAAGGCCCAATTTCGACGGGACAAAAAACAAAGAGTCCTGGGTTCTCCGTATCACGTACGGAAGCTACTAAGGGCTTACGGTGGATGCCTAGGCGCCAAGTGCCGATGAAGGACGTGGGTCACTGCGATAAGCCTCGGGGAGCCGTGAACAGGCGTTGATCCGGGGATCTCCGAATGGGGAAACCCGCCAGTGGTGAACCACTGGCATCGCCCGCTGAACCCATAGGCGGAGCGAGGGGAACCTGGGGAACTGAAACATCTAAGTACCCAGAGGAAAAGAAATTATTCCCTGAGTAGTGGCGAGCGAAAGGGGAACAGCCCAAACCATCCCGGCTTGCCGGGGTGGGGTTGTAGGGCCTGGCACATGGGAGTGACAAAGCAATTTGCTAGCAGAAAGGTGTGGGAAAGCCTGCCAGAGAGGGTAATAGCCCCGTATGCGAAAGCGAATTGCCTCCCGCCAGGACCCTGAGTACCGCCGGGCACGCTAATCCGGCGGGAAGCTGGGGGGTCCACCCTCCAAGGCTAAATACACTTGGCGACCGATAGTGAACAAGTACCGTGAGGGAAAGGTGAAAAGTACCCCGGCGAGGGGAGTGAAATAGAACCTGAAACCGTAAGCCTACAAGCAGTTGGAGGGCTAATAGCGGGTCGGTGCTCCGGCGAAAGCCGGGTGCGCGCCGCTAGGCCTGACAGCGTGCCTCTTGGAGAATGAGCCTGCGAGTTAATCTCTGTGGCGAGGCTAAGGGAGTGACACCCGGAGCCGTAGCGAAAGCGAGTCTGAATAGGGCGCTGAGTCGCAGGGATTAGACCCGAAACCGGGTGAGCTACCCATGGCCAGGGTGAAACGAGCTTAACCGCTCGTGGAGGCCCGAACCCACTAACGTTGCAAAGTTAGGGGATGAGCTGTGGGTAGGGGTGATATGCCAAACGAACCCGGAGATAGCTGGTTCTCCCCGAAATAGCTTTAGGGCTAGCGCCACGCGTTCAGTAGCGGAGGTAGAGCACTGAATGGGCTAGGGGGCTTATTGCTTACCGAACCCAATCAAACTCCGAATGCCGCTACTCCATAGCGTGGCAGTCGGACTGCGGGTGATGAGATTCGTGGTCGAGAGGGAAACAGCCCAGACCATCGGCTAAGGTCCCAAAATTCAGGCTAAGTGGGAAACGATGTGGGGTTACTGAAACAACCAGGAGGTTGGCTTAGAAGCAGCCATCCTTTAAAGAGTGCGTAATAGCTCACTGGTCTAGTGACCCTGCGCGGAAAACTCAACGGGGCTAAGCCTGATACCGAAGCCATGGGTCCCAGCCTAGGCTGGGGCGGTAGGGGAGCGTTCTACACGCGGGGAAGGTCGACCGGAAGGACGGCTGGAGCGTGTAGAAGTGAGAATGCAGGCATGAGTAGCGTAAAACACGTGAGAACCGTGTTCGCCGTATGTCTAAGGTTTCCGACGCCAGGTCAATCCGCGTCGGGTTAGTCGGGCCCTTAGCCGAGGCCGAAAGGCGTAGGTGATGGACATCCGGTCAACATTCCGGAACCACCCGAGAGGAGCGATGGAGGGACGCAGCGAGGTAGGCCAGCCTGCGATTGGTCGTGCAGGTGCATGGTGTGTCAGGCGATGAGGCCGGTAGGCAAATCCGCCGGCTGAGCTGAGACACCATGGCGGGCCGTAAGGCGAAGTGAGCTGAGCCTTGCTGCCAAGAAAAGCTTCTAAGCGTTGAATCTCGGGTGCCCGTACCGCAAACCGACACTGGTAGACGGGTAGAGTATACCCAGGCGAACGGGAGAACCCTCGTTAAGGAACTAGGCAAATTGGCCCCGTAACTTCGGGAGAAGGGGTGCCCCTTGGCGTGAGCCTAAACCGCGTAGCGCCGGGGGGTCGCAGTGAAATGGCCCTAGCGACTGGTTACCAAAACCACAGGTCTCTGCTAAGCCGTAAGGCGATGTATAGGGGCTGACGCCTGCCCAGTGCCGGAAGGTTAAGGGGAGGGGTTAGCGCAAGCGAAGCTCCGAACCGAAGCCCCGGTGAACGGCGGCCGTAACTCTAACGGTCCTAAGGTAGCGAAATTCCTTGTCGGGTAAGTTCCGACCCGCACGAATGGCGTAACGACTAGGGCACTGTCTCAACGAGGGACCCGGCGAAATTGAAATGGCTGTGAAGATGCGGCCTACCCGCAGCAGGACAAAAAGACCCCGTGGAGCTTTACTGCAGCTTGGCATTGAGTTTGGGCATGGTCTGTGTAGGATAGGTGGGAGGCTGAGAAGCTGGGGCGCCAGCCTCGGTGGAGCCGCCGGTGAAATACCACCCTGATCATGTTTAGACCCTAACCCCACGCCGTTAACCGGGTGGGGGACCGTGCCAGGTGGGCAGTTTGACTGGGGCGGTCGCCTCCTAAAAGGTAACGGAGGCGCCCAAAGGTTCCCTCAGGCTGAATGGAAACCAGCCGTAGAGTGTAAAGGCACAAGGGAGCTTGACTGCAAGACCAACGCGTCGAGCAGAGACGAAAGTCGGGCTTAGTGATCCCACGGTACCGAGTGGAAGGGCCGTGGCTTACCGGACAAAAGCTACCCCGGGGATAACAGGCTGGTGAGGTCCAAGAGTTCACATCGACGACCTCGCTCGGCACCTCGATGTCGGCTCATCGCATCCTGGGGCTGGACAAGGTCCCAAGGGTCGGGCTGTTCGCCCGTTAAAGCGGTACGCGAGCTGGGTTCAGACCGTCGTGAGACAGGTCGGTCTCTATCCGCTGTGGGCGCAAGGGATTTGAGGGGAGCTGCCCCTAGTACGAGAGGACCGGGGTGGACAGACCTCTGGTGTGCCAGCTGTCGTGCCAACGGCATCGCTGGGTAGCCATGTCTGGCAGGGATAACCGCTGAAAGCATCTAAGCGGGAAGCTCGCCCCAAGATGAGATCCCTGTAATCCCGTCAAGGGAGTAAGGCCGCAGGTAGACTACCTGCTTGATAGGCGGCAAGTGTAAGCGCAGCAATGCGTTGAGCTTAGCCGTACTAATGGCCGAGGGCTTCCGACGTGGTGCGGAGAACTCAGGTCTCTTTGACCGGTTGGGTCTTACCAAGGCCCACTCACACTATTCACTGAACCTTTAAAATTGACCAAAAAGTCTCTTGGTGACTTGAGCGACGGTGGTACACCCGGTCACATCCCGAACCCGGTCGTTAAGCCCGTCAGCGCCGATGGTACTTGGGGGGCGACCCCCTGGGAGAGTAGGTCGTTGCCAAGAGACTTTTTTGGTTTAAAGCCCTTTTCCAGGGCTTTTTTCTTAACCCCCGCTATAATTTATTTGTTATCCCCCATGACTGAGGTGTGTGATGAGTCGAGCGACGGTCTATTTCGGTTCCCCCCGCCAGGCGCGCCTAGATTGGCGCGAAACGCTACCCGCTAAACTCGATTTGATTCTGGAACGTTTGCACCTGCGAGATCGGGTTAAGGATGAACTGGTAGTGATCAAAATGCATACCGGCAACAACGTCGGTTACTCCACCGTGCATCCGGTCTTCGTGCGCCGTGTGGTTCAAGCCGTTAAGGAAGGTGGAGGTAAGCCATTCATTGCCGATGTCTCGTGGGATGTAGCCGGAGCTGAAACCCGTGGGTACACCCCCGAGGTCGTGGGATGCCCCATCTATCCCGCCGCAGGACCACAGGAACGCTATTATTACGCCCATACCCGCCCGTACAAAAATATTCGTGAGTGGAAAGTGGCTGGCTTGATCGAGGAAGCGACCTTCCTGATCAACCTGGCGCATGCCAAAGGGCATCCTTCATGCGGGTACGGTGGGGCGATCAAGAATCTGGCATTGGGTTGTATGGTAGCCGAAACGCGCAGTGCCATGCACGACGTCTGTCACTTTGACCCATACTGGTTCCCCGAAAAATGCCCCGATCCAGCCTTGCGTCAGAAGATCATCGAATCCTGCCCTCATGGCGCATTGGTGCAGGATAAAGAGCGCCCGGATCACCTTCATCTTCACGTGGATAACTGTAATCAGTGCGGACGCTGCTTACAGGTGGCACCGCCGGGGAGCCTGAAGATTGATCCGGTCAACTTTGCCTCGTTTCAGGAAGCCTGTGCCATTAGTGCCTCGATTGTGATGTCCACCTTTGCGCCAGGGAAGGCGGTGCATATTGTCCTGGCCACGCACATGACGCCGGTGTGTGACTGTTTCGGCTTCACCGGGATGCCCATCCTGCCCGATGCTGGCATTTTTGGCTCGGATGATTTAGTGGCGGTGGATCAGGCGGTGCTGGATGCGACCGCCCGTACTCCTCTGATTGAAGAGAATGTGCCGACCTCGATGGAAGTGCACACCCGCGAAGGACACCCACTGGCCTGGCTGCATGGGCCATATAAAAACCCCTATCTGGTCACCCAGTATGCTGAGGCATTGGGGGTAGGAACGCGGCAGTACGAACTGGTGGATGTGTTGCCGGTGGAGACCTTTGTCCGCGCACCACTTCCTTATGTTTCGGCTTCGGGACAATAGACATTCCTCATAAATATGTCTGACAAATTACCCTGTTTCCTTGATTTTCGTCTCATCCTGGAGGATAATATTAGCAGAGCCCTAATCATTTCCCCAGGAGAAGGCAGCCATGTCACAAAAATCCGGCCTTACGAAGCGCCGCCCCTTCCAGCCTACCCCGCTGAAGCGGCGCAGTCCCGTTCCACCTGATTTTGAAATCGCTCAGGAAGCCGATCTTAAACCCATCACTCAGGTGGCCGAGGAGTTGGGGTTACTCCCCGAGGAGATTGAACTCTACGGCCCCTACAAGGCCAAGGTGCGTCTGGAGGTGCTCGAACGACTCAAGGATGTCCCGAATGGCAAGTACATTGATGTGACCGCAATCACGCCGACCCCTCTGGGCGAGGGCAAGACCACCACAACAGTGGGCTTGAGCCAGGCCCTGGGGGCGCACCTGGGCTATAGTGTGGTCACCTGCTTACGTCAGCCTAGTCAGGGGCCAACCTTTGGGATCAAAGGTGGGGCTGCCGGTGGTGGCTACAGCCAGGTCATTCCTATGGAAGATTTCAACCTGCATCTGACTGGCGATATCCACGCCATCACGGCTGCCAACAACTTGCTGGCAGCGGCTATTGATGCCCGTATGTTGCACGAAGCCAGCGCCACCGACGAGCAACTTTTTGAACGTCTTTTCCCCAAAGATAAGAACGGCAAGCGCCACTTCGCCCGCAATATGTGGAATCGGCTGCGCAAGTTAGGCATTGATAAAACCGATCCGGATGAGATGACTCCTGAAGAGCGTAGCCGTTTTGTACGCCTGGATATTGACCCCGATTCGATCACCTGGCGGCGGGTCATTGATACCAGTGATCGTTTTCTGCGGGCAATTACCATTGGCCAGGGCCCCGAAGAGAAGGGCATGGAGCGCAAAACCGGCTTCGATATTACCGTGGCCAGCGAATTAATGGCGATCCTGGCTCTCACCACGGATCTGGCCGATATGCGCCGCCGCATTGGGCGCGTAGTGATCGGTACTAACCGCCGGGGTGAGCCAATTGACGCCGACGATTTAGGCGTTGCCGGCGCGATGACCGTTCTGATGAAAGACGCCATCAAACCGACCTTGATGCAAACGCTGGAAGGCACACCGGTCTTTGTCCATGCTGGACCGTTTGCCAACATCGCCCACGGTAACAGCAGCATCATCGCTGATATGATTGCGCTCAAATTGGCCGACTACGTGGTAACCGAATCCGGCTTCGGTTCCGACATGGGTATGGAGAAATTCTTCGATATCAAGTGCCGCTATTCCGGCCTGGTGCCGAATGCGGTGGTGATGGTCGCCACAGTGCGGGCGCTCAAGATGCATGGCGGTGGACCTAAGGTGGTGGCTGGCAAACCGCTGGATCACGCCTACACCGAAGAGAATCTGGATTTGCTCCGCGCCGGTCTGGGCAACCTGCTGGCACACATTGGCATCGCGCGCAAATTCGGCGTGCCAGTGGTGGTGGCGATCAATGCTTTCGCCACCGACACCCCGGCGGAGTTGGAACTCATTCGTAAGGTGGCAGTGGAAGAAGGTGGTGCCGAAGCCGCGGTGGTGTGCCGCCATTGGGAACTCGGCGGCGAAGGTGCTGTGGAACTGGCCGAGGCCGTGGTCAAGGCAGCAGAGAAACCCTCCCAGTTCCGCTTCCTCTATCCACTGGATATACCGATCAAGGAAAAGATTGAAATCATTGCCCGTGAGGTTTATGGTGCTGATGGTGTGGATTACCTGCCCGAGGCCGAGGCCAAGATCGAAGAGTACACGCGGCTGGGCTTTGACAAGTTGCCTATCTGCATGGCCAAGACCCACCTCAGCCTGAGCCATGACCCCAACCTCAAGGGTGTGCCCAAAGGCTTTCGCATCCCGGTGCGCGATATTCGCGCGTCGGTGGGGGCGGGTTTCCTCTACCCCCTGCTGGGCACGATCAGCACCATGCCTGGCTTGCCCACTCGCCCCGCTTTTTACGATATTGACCTTGATTTTGAGACCGGGCGCGTGGTGGGGTTGTTCTAGAACCCTTGGTGTTGAAGCAACGAACTGGCGCCTGCTCCACCCGGAGCAGGCGCTTTGATCTTCGCCGGGTGCACATTCAGCAGGCATTGACGATAACCCTTGGGAAGGGTATGATTCTGCCCTGCCTGAATTTTGAAATCATCTTTTTAAGGAGAGATCATGGCGAAGGCGATTAAAATCGGCGAGCAATGGGTGGGGGAGGGTTATCCAACCTACATCGTAGCCGAAATTGGGATCAACCATAACGGCGACATTGAGATTGCCAAGCGTCTGATGAATGCGGCCTATCGGGCCGGGGTGGACGCGGTGAAATTTCAGAAGCGCACCCCTGAATTGTGTGTTCCACCCGACCAACAAAATGTCATGCGGGAAACCCCCTGGGGGTATATCACCTACCTGGATTACCGCCGCAAGATGGAATTTGGTGAGGCCGAGTACCGCGAAATTGACGCCCACGCCCGTGAATTGGGCATTACCTGGTTCGCCTCGGTCTGGGACGAACCTTCGGTGGACTTTTTGGAAGCTTTCGACCCGGTGGCGTATAAAATCCCTTCCGCCGCACTCACCGACCACAACCTGCTCCGCAAGGTGCGCTCGACTGGACGCCCGATCATCCTCTCGACTGGTATGTCCACCTTTGAGCAAATCCGTGAGGCCGTGAAACTGCTGGATCCTGACAATCTGCTAATCTGCCATACCACCAGCACGTATCCCTGCCCGCCCGAAGAACTCAATTTACGCATGATCCAAACTCTAAAACGAGAATATCCCGATATTCCCATTGGCTACTCCGGCCATGAGGTGGGTTTGATCCCTTCGGTGGTGGCCGTTGCTCTCGGTGCATGCCTGATCGAACGCCACATCACGCTGGATCGAGCGATGTGGGGGAGTGATCAGGCGGCTTCGGTTGAGCCCGGTGGCTTTGAGCGCCTGGTGAAGTATATCCGAGTGACCGAGCAAGCCCTGGGGGATGGGGTAAAGCGCGTTTACGAAAGCGAGTTGCCCTCTCTGCGGAAACTGCGTCGGTTTGGAGTCTGAAGCGTGCCACCTTCCCCGTTGTCCCTCGCGCGCTTACACAATAGCATAAGGCACCGAGCGCGTCGCTGGCAGAATAATCTTCACCTCCGCTGGCTGGGGCGGCAAGTGGCCGCCCACGCCCCGGTGGACGCCCGCACACCGCCGGTTATCCTCTTTAATGCCTCCACGCGCTTGGTCGGGTTGAGCCTGAACGCGGCCTTCTCACTACTGACCGCCTGGGCCTTGCATCTCTCCGGGACGCCCGTAGTGCATTTTGTTTGCCATCAGGGGCTACGACCATGTGTGTTAGGGACGGATCGTGATGATCCTACCCGTCTCCCGCCGTGTGCCTCTTGCTTAGCCCAGTCGCGGGCAGTGTATGCGCATGCCCAGGTCGCTCCTTTTATCTATCAGGAAGAGCCAAAACTGGGAGCGGCTCTGCAAGGATTGACCCTGAACGCGTTGATGGATTTGGTTTATGAAGGGATGCCGTTAGGGGCGCTGGTGCTACCGGCAATGCGCTGGATTTTACGGCGCCACACCCTGATGGATGATGAACCGACGCGTTATCTGTATCGCCAATATATCCTTTCGGCATGGAGCGTGGGAAAGCAGTTCGCTGCCCTTGTGGAGCAGGTGCAGCCGCTGGCGGTTGTGGTCTTTAACGGTCAGTTTTACCCCGAGGCAACGGCGCGTTGGGTGGCGCAGCAGCGGGGCATTCGCGTTATCACCCATGAAGTAGGATTGCGCCCGTTCTCGGCCTTCTTTACGGAAGGGGAAGCCACTGCTTATCCGATCCAGATTCCAACGGAGTTTACCCTCACGGCGGAGCAAGAAGCGCGCCTGGATGCCTATCTCTCGCAGCGCTTTCAGGGGCAGTTTACCATGGCGGGTATTCGCTTTTGGCCGGAGATGCGCGGCTTGGATGAAACCTGGCAGCAGCGTTTGAGTGCTTTCCGTCAAGTGGTGCCGGTCTTCACCAACGTCATTTTTGATACCAGCCAACCGCATGCCAACACCCTGTTCCCAGATATGTTTGCCTGGCTGAACGCCCTTTTAGATCTGATACGCGCCCACCCGGAAACCCTATTTGTCATCCGCGCCCATCCGGATGAGTTGCGCCCGGGCAAAGAAAGTCGTGAGACGGTGGCGGCGTGGGTGGAGCAACACGGGGTGAAAAATCTGCCCAATGTGGTTTTTGTCGGACCACGCGAGTATCTCAGTTCGTATGAACTCATTCAGCGCTCCAAGTTCGTGATGGTCTATAACTCGTCTATCGGTCTAGAAGCCTCGATTATGGGCGTGCCGGTGCTGTGTGCGGGGCGTGCCCGTTACACGCAGTACCCCACGGTGTTCTTCCCTCCCAACGCTGGAGAATATCTGCGCCAGGCGGAGGCTTTTTTGAACGCAGAACGCATCGAAGTCCCTCCCGAATTCGTTCGGGAGGCGCGGCGGTTCTTATATTATCAACTTTTCGTGGCTTCATTGCCATTTGAGGATTATCTCGAAGAGGATGGCATTTGGCCAGGGTTCGTGCGTTTGAAGCCGTTTGATTGGCAGGCGCTGTTACCTCAAGCATCGCCGACCTTACGCGTTATTGTCGAAGGTATTACCCGCGGCAATCCTTTTGTCTTAGAACCAGCAGAGGGTGCGCTTGCACATTCACTACCCCTTATGTCTGAGGGATAACCATGCCGGTTTGTTCGGTGGTGATTCGGGCGTATAACGAGGCGCAACATATCGGTCGTCTCTTGGAGGGTATCCGTCATCAGACTCTGCGCGACGTTGAGGTGATACTGGTAGATTCGGGGTCAACCGACGCAACTGTAGCCATTGCGAAGCGCTACGGGGTAAAAATTACCCACATCCAACCCCAGGAATTCACCTTTGGGCGCTCGCTAAATTATGGCATTCGTGAGGCCACAGCGCCTTTTATCGTGATGGCCAGTGCACATGTCTATCCGGTCTACCCGGATTGGTTGGAGCGTTTACTGGAACCGTTTGAGGACGCTCAAGTGGCGCTGACCTATGGTAAGCAGCGTGGGCATGCGGTGACCAAGTTTTCGGAACACCAGATTTTTCGCCGTTGGTATCCGGATCAATCTATTCCGCGCCAGCCGCATCCATTTTGTAACAACGCCAATGCAGCCATCCGGCGTGCCTTATGGGAACAGCACCCTTATGACGAGTCGCTACCGGCACTGGAAGACCTGGCCTGGGCGCGCTGGGCACAAGCGCAGGGCTATGCCATCAGTTATGTGGCCGAAGCCGAGGTGATTCACGTTCACCGCGAGACCTGGCGTGGAATTTATAACCGCTACCGACGAGAAGGGATGGCGTTCAAGCAGATTTATCCTCACGAGCGTTTTGGTTTACGGGATCTGGTACGCCTGTGGGTAAGCAACGTGTGGAATGACTGGCAGGTAGCACGCCGAGAGGGGGTGTGGCGGCGCGAGTGGTGGAATGTCATGCGCTTCCGCTGGGCGCAGTTCTGGGGGACGTATCAGGGTTACCGCCAGAGCGGGCCGTTAACCTGGGCGTTGCGTCAGACGTTTTATTACCCGCAATCAACACCACCTGTGGTCAGCGGTCGGGAAGAGCGGCAGCGCGATGTTGCGCCAATCCCCTACCACGAGGTAGAGGATTGGGAGGTATAAGAAGGGCATTGGGGCTGGTGCTAGGGCTTATAATACAGAAAGAACGGGCTAGCGTGTAATGCCAGATCACTTGAATCTACTATCTTCAGGGAAAGGAGTCAGCCATGAAAGGGAGTCCTAAGGTTATTGATGTACTCAATCACCTCCTGGCGGATGAATTGACCGCCATCAACCAGTACATGGTGCATTCAGAAATGTGCGCCAACTGGGGATATGAGAAACTGCATGAAGCCATCGAAAAGCGCGCCATCACCGAGATGCACCATGCCGAGAAACTGATCGCACGGATTATTTTCCTGGAAGGCAAACCGATTGTGAGCCAGTTAAACCCTCTTCACATTGGCGAGGAGGTTGAAGTCCAACTAAAAGGGGATCTGCAAGCTGAATACGACGCCATAAAAGCCTATAATGCCGCCATCCGGCTGGCAGTTGAGGAAGCCGATCACGGCACACGCGCTCTACTGGAAAGCATTTTGCAAGACGAAGAAGACCATGCTGACTGGATCGAGGCTCAATTGGATCAGATCAGCCACATGGGGTTGCAAAACTATCTGGTTGAACAGACCGACTGATCTGCGTTGGGTTTAGAGGTAAAGCCTGAATGCCAAAACCTCTTATCGGTATCACATTAGGGCGCAAGTTCAAGGACGATGAGGGTTTATTCGCGATCAGCGAGACCTATATTACCGCCGTGGAACGGGCGGGGGGCATTGGGGTATTGCTTCCCGCCCTCCGCGACGATGAAGCGGTACATCGGGTGTTTCAACGCTTGGATGGTTTGCTGCTTACCGGAGGTGCGGATGTAGATCCTGCCCTCTTTGGTGGACAACCTCACCCCAGCGTCTATGGTGTGGATGCCTGCCGTGATGCTACCGAGATCGCCCTGGTGCGTATGGCAGTGGAAAACGGGTGGCCCTTCTTGGGGATTTGCCGTGGGATTCAGGTGATCAACGTGGCGCTAGGGGGTACACTTTATACCGACCTGCCCGATCAATTGGGCCCTCAGGTGGCGCACCGCTCCGAGGAAGTCGGACATCCTGTGCGGATTGATCCCTCCAGTCGGCTGGCCAGTGTGGTAAATACCGTTGAACTTCGGGTCAATTCCTATCATCACCAAGGGATTGAGCGCTTGGCGCCGGGTTTAAAGGCGGTCGGGTGGGCGCCGGATGGACTGATTGAAGCGGTGGAAGTGCCCGGACATCCCTTTGGGTTGGGGGTGCAATGGCATCCGGAACGGCGTCTGGATTCCCCACCGCACCTGGCATTATTTGAAGCCTTGATACAGGCAGCGCAAGGTGGATACAACGGCTGAAGCAGTAGCTATTGGGATCTTTGATTCGGGCGTGGGCGGTCTTTCGGTTTTGCGAGCGATCCGCGCGCTATTACCTCAACATCCTGTCATCTACCTGGCGGATCAGGCGCATGTCCCGTATGGTCCGCGGTCTCTGGAAGAAGTGCGTGGGTTTGCCGAAGGAATTACCCGATTTCTGCTCCGCCATGGGGCGCGGGTAATTGTGGTGGCGTGCAACACGGCCTCAGCAGCCGCGTTATACCATTTACGCACGATGTACCCCGACGTGCCGTTTGTGGGGATGGAACCGGCGGTCAAGCCCGCAGCAGAACAGACGCAGACCGGGCGCGTGGGCGTGCTGGCTACCCCGGCGACCTTTCAGGGTGCATTGTATGCCTCGGTGGTGGAACGCTTTGCCAGCCATGTACGCCTGTATCAAGATACCTGCCCGGGTCTGGTGGAAGCCATTGAAGCCGGCGATTTAAATGGCGAGACCCCGCGCCAGATCCTGGAACGGGCACTCCGGCCCATGCTGGCAGAGGGCATTGATACCGTGGTATTGGGGTGCACCCATTATCCTTTTGTGATCCCCTTGATTCAAGAAATTACGGGGGCAGAGGTGCGGGTGATTGATCCAGCCCCAGCAGTGGCCCGCCAAACCCAGCGCGTATTGGACCAACGAGGCTGGTTGACGCCATTGGGCCGTGCGGGCAAGGTGCGGTTTTTCACCAGTGGCGAGGTGGAACGGCTTCGGATGCAGGTGCAGCGGCTGTTGGGTGAACGTGAAGTGACGGTCGAAAAAGTGGTTTGGAGCGGGGGAGAGGTTAGGTTGATGTCATCAGTTACTATTTCAACCTCTTAAACTTGAGGCTGCACGGTTGGATGCCCTCAAGCGCAGTTAAGCCATGGGCAAAAGCACCCCTGGTCGCCTGAGGTCGGTTAAAATAAGACCAAGGAGGCTGAACTTATCCTATGCCACGGACGGAAATTGACTTAGATCCGGTAACGCACATCACCGCCGATGCTATTGGTAAGCCCGGCCAGCGCGTTTTCTACCTCCAGGCCTGGCAGGGGGCGCAGTCGGTGACCTTGCTCATCGAAAAGGTGCAGTTGCAAACTTTGGCCCTGGGCGTGACGCAGTTCTTAGAGGAACTGGGCCGGCGCTATCCCGGTTTGCCACCAGCGTCACCGCTTTACCAGGAAGTGGCCATGCACATTCAGCCACCGGTGGATCCGCTCTTCCGCGTGGGTGAGATGGGGTTGGCTTATGACCCCGATCGTGACTTAGTCTGCCTGGTAGCCTATGAACTGGTCGCTGATGAAGGCGGAGAAGAGGAAACTTCAGTGGTGCGCTTTTGGTGCACGCGTTCTCAGTTATTGGCGCTTGCGGCGTGGGGTTTAGAGGTGGTTAATCGTGGGCGACCGATTTGTCCCCAGTGCGGGGAGCCGATGGATCCCGAGGGCCATTTTTGCCCCCGTCGTAATGGGCACAAACATTGATCCTGAGGGTGTGAACTGAGCCGGTAAGCGAATGGGTGGCACAAGTGACGAGACGCGGATCATCCAGGCGTTGGAGCATGGGGAGATCACGCTACGAGGGGAGATGCTGTTCGGCTCCAATGATACGTTTTTGGTACAGGTGCATTATCAGGATGAGGACATTCCAGCGGTTTACAAGCCTACCCGGGGCGAACAACCCTTGTGGGATTTTCCCCCTGGCACTTTAGCCCTGCGTGAAGTGGCGGCCTATGTGGTAAGCCAGGCGCTGGGTTGGGAGTTGGTGCCGCCCACGATTTATCGGCGCAAAGGGCCATTGGGCAAAGGCTCGCTGCAATTTTTCATTGCCCACGACCCGGAGTATCACTACTTCACCTTTACCCCTGAGGATCGTCAGCGTTTGCGCCCGGTGGCGCTGTTCGATATCCTGGTCAACAATGCCGATCGCAAGGGAGGACATATTCTGTTTGACCATGATCATCATTTGTGGTTGATAGATCATGGGATTTGTTTTCACGTAGAAGATAAATTGCGCACGGTCGTGTGGGATTTCGCCGGGGAGCCCATTCCACCGCCGTATGCGGACGACATTGAGCGTTTTGTTAGCGCTTTGGAAAGACGTTCTGCGCCGTGGGTTGCAACGCTGGAGGCCCTCTTAAGCACCGCCGAAATCCAAGCCCTCTTACGGCGGGCACAGCGCTTGCTTCGTGGGGGTTGTTTCCCTCGCCCTCCGACCGGGCGGCGATACTACCCCTGGCCACCGGTTTAGGTTTGACATTCTGGGGGTTTATGGTACAACATGCATGATATTCACGATGATCACAGACAAGCGGAGGAATGAGCGATGACGCGACAGGTAACCCTGGCCATGGTCGGTTTTGGGAATGTGGGGAGGGCTTTTGCTCGCTTGCTTTTACGCAAACAGCCGGAACTGCTCAAGCAGTTTGGCTGGCAGGTGATCGTGACCGGGATTGTGACCGGGCGACACGGCGCAGCCATCAATCCCGGCGGGATCAACCTTAATCATGCGCTGGAATTGAGCGAACGCGGTCAATCTCTAAATGTTCTTTCAGCCCAGCCAGTACCCCAAAACACGCTGGACTTTCTATACGCGAGTTCGGCGGAAGTGATGATTGAAACTTCGCCCGTTAATCACCTCACCGGCCAGCCGGCAATAGACCACATTAAGGCAGCGTTGCAAAAAGGCATGCACGCCATTACCGCGAACAAAGGCCCGGTTGTTCATGCCTATAAAGAGTTAACCGAAATGGCTACCAGCCGCGGTAAGCGCTTTCTCTTTGAAGCGGCTGTCATGGATGGAGCGCCGATTTTCTCGCTCTTCCGCGGCCCATTACCGGCGGTGAACCTGCAGGGCTTTCGGGGTATCCTTAATTCCACCACCAACTTCATCTTGGGCGAGATGGAGCAGGGACGCACATTTGAAGAGGCGGTACGCCAGGCGCAGGCGATTGGCATTGCCGAGACCGATCCCAGCGCCGATATTGACGGTTGGGATGCGGCGATCAAGGTTGCGGCGCTGGTGACGGTGCTAATGGGCATTCCGCTCAAACCCCAAGAGGTGGAACGGCAGGGGATTCGAGAGTTGACCCGGGAGCAAGTAGCCGAAGCGCGCGCAGCGGGTGAGCGCTGGAAACTGGTGTGCACGGCACGCCGCCAGGGTGATCTGTTGTTGGAAGCGCGGGTGCGTCCAGAGCGGGTCTCCGCCGATTCGGCGCTGTACGCCATCAGTGGTACCAGTTCCTACGTTGAGTTTCAGCTTGATGTCCTGCCCGGATTGGGGATTGTAGAGAGTGATCCTGGGCCGGAGACGACGGCTTACGGGTTATTGGCGGATTTGATCAACGCGCTACGAAATCAATAACTGGAGATGGGTGAAGCGTATTGGGTCGCTGGTGGGCTTGCAGTCGAAGGAGGGGTGATGTCGTCTTTGCTGGCCAGCGGCCTTAAGCCCCGCTGGGTCGAAGAGAGCCATATTCTGGCGGGGAGTGCTTTCTCTGACATGCCCGGTTTGACCTACACCTGGCCCCCTTTTTCTGCGCCCAGCGCCTTACGGTGGCTGCAGGACCGGGTAACAGGGCTGCGTTATCATGAACGGGAGTGGCTTTTATTGGCGGAGCCGGTGAATGAAGGGGTGGCCTGGAGTGTTTTGGCGAGTGCGGCAGGTGTGGGGCGTTACAACCGCTTGCCACAGGCGCGTCTGGAGCCCCTGATACCCTTTACACGGGAGATGATGTCATCTGACATGTGGAATGACTGGCTGAGCCAGCATGGCCTGGACGGCGAGGGCAGCGGTTCAGTGATGGGGTTAGATATGCCGGAGACATCTCCTTTCCCTTTGCCTGCTGGGTGGGCTTATACCGCCATCCCCTGGCCGAACCAGCCTTTGCCCGCTCTATTAAACGCATGGGCTGAACACATTACCCGCAGAGAGGTAGAAAAGGTTGTGTTGGTCAGCGAGGTACAATCCAATCTGATTGGCCTGGTTATCTCGCCGGTTTGAGGTGACCATGCGCACAGAGGCGAACCATGGAGCAGCCTGGGTAACCGTTTATCTGGCACTGGGCACGAACCTGGGTGACCGCTTGGCAAATTTGCGTCGGGCATTGGCGGCCCTGCCGCCGGAGGTCCAGCCGTTGCGGGCTTCTGCAGTGTATGAGACACCGCCTTGGGGCATCACCGAACAGCCGCGTTTTTTGAACATGGTGGTTGAAGCTCGCACGCGACTGGAACCTCTGCCTTTGTTACACTATCTCAAGACTCTGGAAAGCCAATTGGGGCGCCAACCCGGGGTGCGTTATGGACCGCGCTTGATTGACCTGGATATTTTGCTTTATGGAGACATGGTAATCAATTTACCGGAATTGACTGTGCCCCACCCGCGTATGGCAGAACGGGCGTTTGTGCTGGTGCCGCTGTGTGATCTCTATCCCCAAGGGCGCCATCCGTTACTTAATGAAACGTTTGAAGCGTTACGCGCGCGGGTGGATTGTCGGGAAATTGAAATATGGGCTGAGGCGGCTGCGGTATGGCCGCAGGTTGGATGAGACGAAGAGAACGGAGGTAAGGAATGACCCGAACAACACCTTTACCCCGCTGGGGCGAGCGCACGTATGTCATGGGTATTATTAACGTGACCCCGGATAGTTTCTCCGGGGATGGATTACTGAGTGAGGGGGAAGTGGTGGATCGGGCCCTGGCGCAAGCCGAACGCTTCGTTCGGGCTGGTGCGGATATTCTGGATATCGGGGGTGAGAGCACACGACCGGGGGCGGCACCGGTCAGCGGCGAAGAAGAGATGACGAGGGTCTTGCCAGTTATCGAGTCTTTGAGCAAGCAGGGCTGGGATGTTATCCTCTCGGTGGATACTTACAAGGCCGAGGTGGCCGAAGCTGCTTTGCGCCTGGGAGCGCATTGGGTCAACGATGTCTGGGGGTTACGCGCCGATGAGCGTATGGCTGAGGTGGTGGCACGATATGGGGCGGTGGTGATCCTGATGCACAATCGCAGTCAACCTCAGCACGCCGAACTGCGTGAGCGCCTGGGCGGGCGGTATGTGGGGATTGACTATGAGGATCTGATCGAAGATATCAAGCGCGAACTGCTTGCCAGTGTCGGGATAGCCCAAGCCGCCGGCGTGCCCCGCGAACATATTATTCTCGACCCGGGGATTGGGTTTGGGAAGACCGTGGAGCAAAACTTGGTTCTAATTCAACGCTTGGAGGCGTTTAAGGCGTTGGGCTATCCGATCCTTTTAGGACCTTCGCGCAAGTCCTTTATCGGTTATACGCTTAACTTGCCCCCGGACCAACGCCTGGAAGGCACCCTGGCAGCGGTAGTTATGGGGGTGGAACGGGGGGCAGATATTGTGCGCGTGCATGACGTTGAGGCCGTGGTGCGGGCGGTGCGCATGACTGAGGCCATTTTGCGGGCACGTTTGTCCTAGTATTCACTACAATAGATAGAGAAAAGGGGCAGCCCTTGTGACTGCCCCTGGTTTTGTTCAGGTTAGGGGTCTAGGGGTAGGTGTTGTTCCAAAACCAATTAAAGGCATAAAAGCCAGCGGGGCTATCCATGCGGATGGCGATGCGACTTTGACCCTTCAATTCCGCCGGGATAGTATAGGTGAATTCCAGCACGCCGCCTTTGCCCGAGTCACTGTTCCCGACAGCAATGCCACCAATACCCTTGGTGCCATACTTGCCCATGCGCACGGTGAAGGACTGGTTGGCGGGAAAGTTATGGGTGCGGATGGTGACTTTTTCATCCGCGACCACGCTCAGGATGGTGAAGGTAGGGATGCCGGTATACCCGCTTGAGGTGGGTTTGGGGGTGGGGGTAGGGCCAGGGGTGGCCGTGGGCCCTGGGGTGGCGGTTGCGGTAGCGGTGTTGTAGAACCAGTTGTAGGCGAAGTACCCACCGGGCTTACTGTCCATGCGGATGGAAATCTGGTGCAATCCTTTGAGCGCAGCGGGGATATTGAACGTAAGCGTTTGAGTGCCACCACTACCCGACGTGAACTGCCCGACCTCAATGCCCCCGATGGCGCGGGTGCCGATTTTGCCCATGCGTACGGTGAAGGTTTGGTTGGGGGGTAGATTGATCACTTTAATGGTGACCGATTCATCTGGCTTTACCGAGACGATATCAAAAGTAGGATAACCGGAATAGGCTTGCACCAAACCGGTTGGAAGTAATAGGGGAAGGGCAAGCGCAATGATAAGCATCAGGCTAAACCAGAGGCTAGACTGAGGAAAGCGCAGGCGGGATTGAGAAGAGAACAAGGATTTCATTTTTTACTCCTGGGCTTTTGGCCCTTGGTTGAAAGTCCCGGCCCTCCACCTGGTTGGGAGGGCCGGGTGAAAGGTCTAGCGCACAACACGCGGCGCCAGCCAGAAGGCCAGATCATCTTGGGAGTTCCCGTTATTGAGCACCTTAAGGATGAACTGTACCGACTTGCCGTCCAGACTGCTCAGGTCAATATCAAGGGACTCCCACTTTCCATCTGAGGTTTGGTTCCACGAGCCCAGATTTTGTTCGGTGCCACCATCGGCGATGTAATTCAACTGGAACATCACGTTGCAGTTCGGAGCGCCATCCAAGCAGCCAATAATGGCCTTAAAGCGGTCGCCTTTGGCGATCTTGAATACCGGGAATTTACCGCTGATGAAGCCGCCATCCCCAGAGGAGGGAACGGAAACGATCGCCGGTTCATCTTCTTGGCGGCCGCCTTCCAGTTTCGGTGCGTTGTTAATGGTGATCGAGCCGTTGGTGGTGTCAATTCCGCTCGAAGGGCAGGTTAGTACGCCAGTTGAGGTGCGCCATTCGGCAGTACAATAGTTCGCTGCCAGGTCGTATGCAACTTGAGAGGGTTGCGTCACCTTGATTTTGACCCAGAAGGGCTGATCGGCATTGCGTCCCAAGCCGAAGACCACCCCATCGGCGCTGCGTAGTTTCCAATTGCCGGTGTAATCGCCGGGATTGGTGGGAGCCTTCAGATTAACCGAGATATCCACGGTTTCGCCCGGGCGAACGGTGGTGTTCAACTTCTGAGAAGCGGGTCCATCCATGGCGTTGCCGTTGACGAACACCAGAGCATAATCGGCCGTCCAGGTACAGGAACCGATATTTTGCAGGCGCCAAGTCTTGGTGAAACTCTCGCCAGGGCGGAACTCCGTGCCGTCGGGCACGGTAACATCTTTGACGAACTTGGCCCAGTTACAGGGAATAGGCGTGGCGGTCGGCGTTGCCGGCGCCAGGGTCGGCAGAGCGGTTGGTGCAGTGGTGGGGGGCAAGGTTGTGGCCGTGGCCTCTTGGGGGGCCGGTGTAGCGGTGGGGATGGGGCTGGGGATGGCCGGTGTGACGGTTAATTGGGCGATCAGGGTCTGCAAAGCCATTTCGGTCAAGCGTGCTTCCACGGTTTGGGCGGCGTAGGTGGCGGCTTGGTTGCCGCTGGGACGCGGTCCCAGGGGGAAACACCCGGCGATGAGTAACGCCAGGATGAGCGTAATCATTGTGACCCAAGGGGATATTTTTCTCATACTTCTCCTCCTACCTTAAGAAATCAAATGGGATAAATCCAGGGCATCCATCCAAATAATGACGTCAAATCCCTCCGGAAAGTTCCTTAAAGGGGCAAAGACACATGTCAGGGGTAGGGAGTTATGACACGCGATACAACCCCGCTAAAATGATTATAGCAGGTTATGGATTTAGGGAAGATACTCAATTATCCCGTTAATGCCCGTTGTCTATTCAATGTAGAGGTATAGAAATCTTTATGTCGAAGATTAAAAAACGGCTCTTGTACGAGCCGTGATGAAAGGAGGTCAGGTTTTATTGGTCGGGGCGCTGGGATTTGAACCCAGGACCTCTTGCACCCCATGCAAGCGCGCTAGCCGGGCTGCGCCACGCCCCGAGACATGCGTTATTATAGTCGGGAAGAGCCGTTTTGGCAATCCTTTTCTTGACAAGAACCTCGCCCGCGCTTACAATCATCTCAGTTTGACAACCTCATAATACCTGCCGGGTGCCTGTCTCCCCGGATGGAGCGGCTTAAAGGCGAAACCGGTGCAAGTCCGGTGCTGTCCCGCAACTGTGAGGAGGGCTAAGGTCCTCTAAGCCAGGTCGCCCGCCCGGTAGGGGTTCGCCAACCTCTCGTGGAAAGGAGGTGGGAACCGATGCTCTGGCAGCCTTGGTTTCTCACCTCCCTGTCACCCCGACAGGGAGGTCGTGTTTTGAATGCCGGAGCCGCGGATGAAACGACGATGACGCGAATTTGAATCCATCTGACTGGCCTTTTGGCCATGTGAACTGGGCTTTGCTTCAAGCCCTGCGAGTTATTCTTTCACTTCAAAAGTTCCCTTTTTTGTGGAGTGACCAACAATGAAACCATTATCTCGTTTTCTGGCTCTGACTTTGTTCTTAATCCTGACGCTGACGGCCTGTGTTTCGGCCACACCTGCGGTAACGCCAACCATGACCGAAACACGGATAGTCCTGCCAACGGTAACGTCGGCACCTACGGTTGGTGCCACCTCCACCCCTGCCCAAATCTCCGCCACGGATGGCTTGGGGCGGGTGGTTATGCTGGCCGCCCCAGCGCAGCGCATCATCTCGCTGGCGCCTTCGAATACCGAGATTTTGTTTGCTTTGGGCGCTGCGGGTCAAGTGATCGCGCGTGATTCGTTTTCGGATTTTCCCCCTGAAGTTACCACGGTGCCCGATATTGGCTCCACTTGGGAGACGCTCAACCTAGAACAACTGGTGGCTCTCCAGCCAGACCTGGTGCTGGCCGCTGGGATTCAATCCCCTGAACAGGTCAAGGCGATGGAAGATGCTGGCTTGACAGTGTTCCTGGTACCCAACCCGGTCGTGCTGGAAGACCTATATGCCAATCTTGAGGCCGTCGGAAGGCTGATTGGGAGGGAGGCAGAGGCCACCGCCCTGATTGAGAGCCTTAAAGCACGGGTGGCGGCAGTGGATGCCAAGATTGCCACCATCAACCAGAAGCCGACGGTCTTTTATGAACTGGATGCATCTCAAGACCCGGCCAAACCCTGGACGGCTGGTCCCGGCTCGTTCCACGATGCGCTGATCGCCCGCGCCGGAGGCATGAATATCGCGGCTAAGCTCGATAGCGCTTGGGCGCAGATGAGCCTGGAGCAAATTGTGGCGGCGGACCCTGATATTATCCTGCTGGGGGATGCCAAATGGGGCATCACGCCGGAAAGTGTAGCCCAACGTCCCGGATGGGGCAGCCTGCGTGCAGTCAAAGAGGGGCGGGTCATCCCCTTTGATGACGACACCATCAGTCGCCCCGGCCCGCGCCTGGTGGATGCGCTGGAGAACCTGGCCAGAATCCTACACCCTGAAATCTTCAAATAAATCCTTTGGGCCCGATCCTGATGGTAAGATCAGGTTCGGGCCGCAACCTTGCCAATAATGAAAAAGACCTCTTCTTGGATCATCCTAATCCTGGCCCTGGGGGCGGCATTAGTGCTAAGCGTGCACATTGGCGCCGTGAGCATCCCGTTAGGGGAAATCTGGCGGGCATTGTTTGGCCAAGCGGCGAATTCCGCGCATCATACCATCTTATGGGAGATTCGCCTGCCGCGAACGGTGTTGATTGCATTAACCGGCGCCGCCCTGGGCGGAAGTGGTGCCGCTTATCAAGGGCTTTTCCGCAACCCTCTTGCCGATCCCTATCTGATCGGTGTGGCTTCGGGAGCCGGTTTTGGGGCGGTGCTTGCCATGAGTTTGCGCTGGCCCTACTCGTTTTGGGGGCTGATGGCGGTGCCGGCGGCGGCTTTTCTCGCCGCGATGATCACTGTGTTGGTGGTGATGGCCCTGGCGCGCAGTGGGCAGGCGCTGCCGACGGCAAATCTGATCCTGGCCGGGGTGGCAGTTTCGTCCTTCGCCTCGGCTTTGACCTCGTTTTTGATGTTACGCTCCACCGGCGAGTTGCGGCGGGCATTGGCCTGGTTACTGGGAGGTGCCGCCCTAGGGGGATGGCAGGCCGTGGGCGTTATGTTGCCATATCTTTTATTAGGATTAGGTGGGTTAATGATCAGTGGGCATGCGTTGAACGTCTTGCAGTTTGGGGATGAGCAGGCGCAGCAGTTGGGATTGAACGTGCCGCGTGTGCGCATGGTCATCTTGCTGGCAGCTGCTCTAAGCACTGCCGCCGCGGTCGCCTTTGCCGGGATCATCGGTTTTATTGGGCTCATTGTTCCCCATGTTATGCGTCTGCTTTTTGGCCCGGATTATCGGGCGTTGATCCCGCACAGTATCTTGGGTGGGGCAACGGCATTACTGCTGGCGGATGTGTTGGCGCGGGTGTTGCTTGCACCTCAGGAACTGCCGGTAGGGGTCATTACAGCCCTGGCGGGTGCGCCGTTCTTCCTTTGGCTCTTGCGACGTAGCAAAACCCAAGGGATAGGTTAAGATGACAAAGCGCCGTTTGTTCTGTGATGCGTTAGGGCAGAAGGTAGAGTTTCTCTACCCCCCACGGCGGGTGGTAAGTCTGGTTTCGGGATGGACGGAGGCGTTGTTTGCCATGGGGTGTGGTGAGCGGGTGGTTGGGGTTTCTGCCTACTGTGGGCGTTATGTGCCCAACTTGAACGTGCCGGTCGTGGGTGATTACCTGCATGTAGATGAATCTCTTTTGCACGAGTTACAGCCGGACCTCATTTTGCTGACCACGGGAGTGCAGCGCTCTTTGGCACAAAATCTTGTGCGCCAGGGATGGCCAGTGTTTGTACTACCGCTGCCAAACAGCATCTATGGCATATGGGAGAACGTGATTGTGCTGGGTGGCTTAATGGATACCGTGCAAGCAGCGCGCGCACTGGTGGCGCGCTGGCAGGCAGGTTGGATGGAGGTAGCCGTCCGTGCGCCGCAACCTCGTCCGCGGGTTTATGCCGAACTCTGGTTTGGACCACACCCGCGCACACCCGGTGCACTCACGTTCATCCATGATGCGATCGAAATTGCCGGAGGGCAGAATATTTTCGGAACCCGTGCGGCGGCTTATCTGCCGTTGGATCTAACTGCAGTGGTGGCGGCGCAGCCACAGGTGTGGGTGCTCTTTTCCGAACCGGATTTTCCGGTAGATGCAGAACCATTGAAACGCGAGCGCGGGTGGGATAAGATGCTTCCCGATTTACGGGTGATTGTTTCGACCGTACAGCGCGGGCAGAATCTGATTCATGATGGGCCTTCGCTGTTAGAGACCGCGGCTTGGCTGCAAGCGCGTCTGAGGGAGGTGGTAGCGTGAACCTAAACGTTAGGAAGATGACGTCGGCCTTGGTTGATCCAGAGGCAGCTGGTAAACTGTCGGTTGAGCATGTGACGGTCGTCTTACAAGGACGGCGTGTCTTGGAGGATATTTCGCTCAGTCTGGAACGCGGGCAGATTGTGGCGCTGATCGGCCCTAATGGCGCCGGTAAATCCACATTGATCCGGGCGATCAGCGGCGTGCTCACGCCCGATGATGGCAAAATCCACATCGGTGATGTTGATCTGGGGCAGGCTTCACCCTGGCAGCGGGCGCGCTACCTGGCGGTAGTGCCGCAGATCAGCCAATTGCCTACTGTCTTTACCGTTTGGCAGACGGTGCTATTAGGGCGCACGCCCTACCTGAATATCCTGGGACAGACATCACCCCAGGACGAAAGTATTGCCCGCCAAGCCCTAGCGCAGGTGGAAGCCACCCACTTATCTGAACGCCGTCTGGATGAACTCTCCGGCGGTGAGGTGCAACGGGTCCTGTTGGCGCGCGCGCTGGCGCAACAGACGCCGTTTCTGCTCTTGGATGAACCTACCACCCACTTGGATTGGCAGTATCAGGTGACCCTGCTGGCGCATCTGCGTCACTTGGCCGACAATGGCGCCACCTCATCGTTCCCACGGCGGGGGGTATTGATGGTACTGCATGATCTTAACCACGCCGTTCGTTATGCGGATCGGGTGGCGCTTTTGGTGGCAGGGCGTTTGTGGGCATGGGGCACGCCGCAAGAGGTGCTCCAGCCGGAGGTGCTGAGCCGGGCGTTTGGTGTCACTATTGTGATGACCGAGGCCGCACCGGATGGTTATCCTTTGTTCATTCCGCTCCCACCGGACGAGGATGGTATGACCACGGCCCCCGGGCTTGGGGCAGAGCAGTGGCTTTCCTCGGCATCCTCGCGGTCGTCGTACCCTGCTTAAAGCAGAGGGTAAAAGGTCTTTCAGACCCGATTGAAGGTGGCAAAATCCTGTATAATAGCCTCAACTGAAACCAATCAGGTGAAAGCCGATGGCCGCGCGGCGGGTATTGATTGTTGAGGATACACTGGAATTAGGGCGCATGTTACGCAGCGCCCTGTTGACCCTTGATCCAGCGTTGGAGATCCATGTAGTACCTTCGGCCGAGGAAGCCCTGCTGGATGTTTCCCGCCAGGGTGCTGACCTGATGATTGCCGACATTCGCTTGCCAGGGATGTCGGGCTTTGACCTGGTCAAGAAGTTGCACCAGCGCTTTCCTCAGACGCCCTGCATCTTAATCACGGCGCTTACTGAGGAAGGATTGGCGCAGCGCGCACAGGAAGTTGGCGCAGTGCGTTTTCTGCGTAAGCCCCTCAGTATGAATACCTTTCTGGATGCGGTGGCTGAGGTGCTGGGGATGCCTACTGCACCACCTCCGCCCGCTGATACTGCATCCAGTACGGGGGAGGAAACACCCCGGCTGGCAGCGCGCCTGGGGCGTCTACGTCAGACCTTGAACGCCCATGCGGTCTTTTTACTGGATGATCGAGGGCACATTGTCGCCCAGGCCGGTGAGTGGCTGCCGGCTTATTTTGAACACGAATGGATTCCACCCTTAATGGCGGCGCTCAGCGCTGGGATTAAAGTCTCGCGCCTGATTCGCCCTGGCCCGCCGCAAGGGGTTACAGCGTTAAAAGGTGCCGAGGTGGACCTGCTCTTTGCGCCAGTGGGGGTGTTTGCGTTGGTGTTGGTCGTTCCCGCGAATGAGAGTGTGGTGAGATTGCCGTTGGCGTTTGAAGCCGTGCTCCAAGCGGCGCAAGAAGTCGCGCGCATTTTGGATGAGATGGGGGTGGGCTACCTCACCGTCACTACGGCGCCGCCGCCTCCAGAACTGCCCTTGACACTGCCCCCCGGCGTGGACGCTGAAGTTGTGCCGGTCGAGGTGCTACCAGTAGAAGCCACCGAACTTCAACCCTTGGTAGAAAGCCTGGAACAACCGTCACTTCCTGCCGATCCGCAGGCGATTGATGCCTTTTGGGAAGCCGCCGTGAAAGACGAGGCGGTTTCTTTGCTTACCCCTGAAGCCCTCACCTATGAGGAAGCGCGCCGTTTAGGTTTAGCGCCCGATTCTGAAGCCGAGGAATCAACTGAGAATGACAATGAATGAATCGCCCTTACCTCTTGAGACTACGTCATCCCCTGCAACGTCATCGGCGGTAATTTCGCGTAAACCTTTACCCTGGTGGGGAGTTTTAGGCCTTGGTCTAGTTGTTTTTCTGCTGGGTTTAGCCGCGGGTTACGGCATTTGGGGTCGCCAGGTGGCCGATTTAAAAGCGCAACTGGTGGCACAGCAGACTGAAGCCGATGCCCCGCGCCAGGTGACGCGTTACGACGTGCCAGTGGATGATGATCCGGTGCTGGGTCCGGAAAATGCTCCCATCACGATCATTGAGTTCAGCGATTTTCAATGCCCGTATTGCCAGCGCTGGCATGTGCAGGTCTGGCCGAAAATCCAGGCCGCTTATGGTGACAAGGTGCGCCTGGTGTACCGTGATTTTCCGCTTTACAGCATTCATCCCGAAGCGGCCCCGGCGGCTGAGGCGGCTGATTGTGCCCACGAACAGGGTAAGTTCTGGGAGTTTCACGATTTGCTTTTTAGTGGTAGGCAAGAATTGGGGCGAGAGACGTATTTAGCATATGCCAAGCGCCTGAACCTGAACCTCGATCAGTTCACCACCTGTCTGGATGAACGGCGTTACCAGGCCGAGGTTGAGGGCGATTACACCTATGCCGCTGACCTGGGGATCAACTCCACCCCGACATTCTTTATCAACGGCATTGCCCTCATTGGCGCACAGCCGTTTGAGGTTTTCCAACAAGTCATTGATCTGGAACTGGCGGGGAAACTCAGCAAATGAAAAAATACATTATTGTGGCGGGTAACATCGGGGTGGGCAAATCTACCCTGGTGCGTTTGTTGTGCGAACGCCTGGGTTGGCAACCGTACTACGAACCTGAGGTGGAAAACCCCTATCTGGGGGACTTTTATCGCGATATGCAGGCCTGGGCGTTTCATTCGCAGGTCTTTTTCCTGGCGCACCGCCTGCGCATCCATCTTCAAATCCAGCGCAGTCCCAATTCGGCGGTGCAGGATCGCAGTTTATACGAGGACGCCGAGATCTTTGCCCAGGGCCTTTATCTGCAAGGTGCTCTAAGCGAACGGGATTATGCCACCTACCGCGCGCTTTACCAGGCCGCGTGCGATTGCCTGACCCCGCCGGATCTGATGATTTACTTGCGGGCCTCGACAGCGACACTCCAGCGGCGCATTGCTCAGCGTCGCCGTCCCTACGAGCGCGAAATTCCTTTGATGTATTTGGAACGACTCAATTCATTATATGAGGCGTGGGTGGCAGGGTTCACCCTATGTCCGGTCCTGACAGTGCCTGCCGACGACCTGGACTATGTCGCGCGCCCACGCCACTTTGAATTAGTCCTGCAAAAGGTGCAGGAAAAACTGACTGGTAAAGAAGAAGTCCGTTTTGACCCCGCAGAAGTGGCCTGACCCCTGCACCTTTGTGTGGAGCGCTCAGGTTTAGCGTGGTTCGACGATCAATTTGATCGCGGTGCGAATTTTGCCCTCGATGTCCACATCCACAAACTCGGGGATGCATACGATGGAGATTCCGTCCTCCATCAAATACCCCCTGGCCAGCACCAACGCTTTGATGGCTTGATTGACGGCGCCGGCGCCGATGGCCTGCACCTCGGCCCGTTTGTGCTCGCGGACTACGCCGGCGATGGCTCCTGCTACGGCTGCGGTGCGGGAATTAGCCTTGACCTTGATGACGTCCATTGCGCGCTCCTTTTCCACGGTGTTTAGCCCACGTGCAACATGCTCCCTGCATGATAATTAATTGTGTATTTCATTGTAGCGAAAATAATTTGTGCATTCAAGTCAAATTGCGCAGGAATTTTCAGCGGGCAAAAGGCAGATAGACTTTGGAGCGATGGGCGGTCAATTCAATCGTCCATGTGGCGGATAATCGCATCCCCGAATTCAGAACAGCGCACCTCGGTGGCATCGGGCATCAGGCGGGCGAAGTCGTAAGTGACGGTGCGGGCAGCGATGGCGCCTTCCATACCCTTGATGATCAGATCCGCCGCTTCATGCCAGCCGAGAAAACGCAACATCATTTCACCGGAGAGGATCACCGAGCCCGGATTAACCTTATCCAGGTCGGCATATTTAGGGGCGGTGCCATGGGTGGCTTCGAAAATAGCGTGCCCGCTCTCAAAATTAATGTTCGCGCCAGGAGCGATGCCAATTCCCCCGACCTGGGCGGCCAACGCATCGGAGAGATAATCGCCATTGAGGTTGGGAGTGGCGAGGACGTCAAAGTCGCGCGGACGAGTAAGTACATGCTGGAAAGTCACATCGGCAATCGTATCCTTGACCAGCAAGAGGCGTTTCCACTGCCCGTTACCATGGGTGGACCAGAGTGTGGCCAGGGTGTCTTCAACCTCGGCGCGCACCTTGGCTTGCTGCTCTGGTGGGAGCATGTCGTAGCCCGGTTCGATCAAACGGGCGTTTTCTTCAATGCTCAGGTCAGGGTTTTGCTCGCGATTAGCCAGTATCCATGATTCCCGTTCGGTGACGATTTGGTGGCGAAACTCGCGCTTAGCCAACGCATAGCCCCAATCGCGGAAAGCGCCCTCGGTGAATTTCATGATGTTGCCTTTGTGCACCAGGGTCACGCTGCGGCGGCGGTTCTCTAATGCCCAGCGGACGGCGGCACGCACCAGGCGCTCAGTGCCCTGCACTGAGATGGGCTTGAGGCTGAATCCAGCGGTCTCCGGAAAGCGGATCTTGGCAAACTGATCCGGGAAGTGTTCGCGTAGTAAAGCCTTGAAGCGCTCGGCCTCCGGTGTGCCGTGCTGAAACTCAATCCCGGTGTAAATATCCTCGGTGTTCTCGCGAAAAATGACCATATCCACCAATTCGGGCTGACGTACGGGTGAGGGCACGCCCTTAAAATAGCGCACCGGGCGCAGGCAAACGTAGAGATCCAGGGCTTTACGTAACGCGACGTTGAGCGAGCGAATGCCCCCACCGATAGGCGTGGTTAAAGGGCCCTTTATGCCGACGCGGAACTCCTCGAAGGCCCGAAGCGTTTCATCCGGCAGCCAGGTGTTGAATTGGCGGAAGGATTTCTCTCCGGCATAAACCTCCATCCAGAAAATTTTACGGCGGCTTCCGTAAGCACGGGCAACGGCGGCATCAAAAACGCGCACCGCCGCGCGCCAGATATCGCGCCCGGTGCCGTCCCCTTCAACATAGGGGATAATTGGATTATCGGGCACCTGTAAGCGCCCTTCAGCAAAACGAATCGCCTCCCCACCCTGGGGAATCTGAATCAATTGATAGGTCATGGTGTCTCCTCCAAGGCCGTGATTATCGGCGGATTATATCACGCCTTATGGGGTCGGATTGGGAATAATGGCGCAGGCCACGCTTACAGCCGCTTCAAAAAGCGTTCAATTCGGCGCAAGGCTTCCTCGATTTTCTCGTAGGCAGTGGCGTAGGAACAACGCACAAACCCCTCACCACCGGCACCGAATGCCGATCCGGGCACCACGGCGACGTGCTCTTCCTGGAGCAGACGCTGGGCAAAGGTTTCATCATCCAGACCGGTAACGCTTACCTTAGGAAAGGCATAGAAAGCCCCTTTGGGTTCAAAGGTAGGTAATCCCATCCGATTTAATTCGCTGACGATTAGACGGCGGCGGCGGTCGTATTCCTCAACCATCATCTGCACCGCCTCATCACGATCGTAAAGCGCGGTAAGGGCAGCAATCTGGGACATAGTTGGTGCCGACATCACGGTATACTGGTGCACGCGCAGCAATCCTTGCATCAGGTGCTGGGGCCCGCAGGCATAGCCGATGCGCCAACCGGTCATGGCGTAGTCTTTAGAGAATCCACCCAAGAGCAAAGAACGTCCCTTCATCCCCGGCAGGGAGGGGAAGCACACATGTTGGTGCCCGCCGTATACCAGGCGGTCATAGATTTCATCCGAGATCACAATCAAATCGTGTTTCTCGGCCAGGCGGGCGATTTCTAACAGGCGCTCGCGGGTAGCCACGGCGCCGGTAGGGTTATTGGGAAAGCCGATCAAGATGGCTTTGGTACGGGGTGTGATGGCGGCTTCAATCGCCTGGGGGTTGACATCAAAGTTGTCTTCCATACGGCAGGGGATCTCGATTGGTACCCCGCCAGCCAGATAGACCTGAGCCTGATAAGAAACGAAACACGGGGTAGGGATGATCACTTCATCACCGGGGTCGAGCAACGCCGTTGCCGCCAGGTAGAGGGCTTCCGAACCACCCACGGTGATGATGATCTCGGTTTGGGGGTCATAACTCACGCCGTAGAGCCGTTCCAGGTGTGCGGCCAGGGCCTGGCGCAATTCGAGGATGCCTGCGTTCGATGTGTAGTGGGTCTGGCCGTTGCGCAGCGCCTGGATGCCGGCTTCGATGACGGAGGGTGGGGTGTCGAAATCGGGCTCACCGATGCCCAAGGAGATGACATCCTTCATAGTAGCGGCAATGTCAAAGAAGCGCCGAATGCCGGAGGGCTTGAGGCTGACCACCCGTTGCGAGAGGTATGTGGTGCGGGTAGACGGAGTAGGGAGGGTAGAAGAGGTGGAGGTCATAGGCTCTGGCTCCTTCTTACAATAAGATCTTATAACAGGTTAACCCGCCATTCGTCATAAAGTTCGCCATAAAACAACTCAAAGCGCCGTCCATCACGCACGCGGACGCGAAAGCATTTACCGCCGGGAATGCGCCACCGGTCTTCGATGGCCTCGATTTCAAGGCGCTCTCCCTCCCAATGAATCGCCAGCGGGCGTTCGGCGTACTCATATCCGGAGTGGCATTCAACCGGATCGGGTTTCATTTCACCCATGCGTCATCTCCCAGATTCAGGCGATGGGGCGTTCCCTCAAAGCGCACCCGCCGCCCTACCAGAGACCCCGTTAGCACCGTATTACGGATGTGGGATCCTTCATCCAGCACGCTGTCACTAATCACGCAGGATTCCAAGACGCAGCCCCGCCCAACAGACACATGCGGTCCGATCACGACATTGTTCAATTGGGCATCGGGGTGGACGTAAACCGGCGGTATCACAGCGACACCGGCGCGCTGGATAACTTCGGCGCTGTTATCGTGTCCGTGTTCTAGCAAGTATCGGTTGGTTTCTAAAAGGGCCTCGGGGATCCCAGCATCCAGCCAGATGTCCACCTTTTGGGTGCGGAAGCGGGCGCCGCGTTCGAGTAAGATGTTGATGGCATCGGCCAGAAAGTACTCGCCGCGCAATGCCAGCCCTCGTTGCATCTGCTCTTCAATGGCTGCCACCAGGGCTTCGCCACTGCGGAAATAATAAAAACCCACCACTACCAGGTTGTTAGAAAGGTCTTGGGGCTTTTCAATCAGGCGGGTCACCCAGCCCTCAGCGTTCACCTCGGCGACCCCAAAGCGCCGCGGATCTGGCACCGGTTTGACCCAGGCAATACCGTCTACGTCGGTGTGGGCGAGGAATGAGAGGTCGGTTTCGATCAGCGTGTCTGAAAATGCCATGAGCATGGGGCCGTGTAGATACTCCCGAGCCAGATGGAGCGCATCCGATTGTCCACGCATGACCTCTTGCACCACGTAATGCACGGTGAGGTCGGGATGGTGCTGTTGCATATGCGCTTCGATGGCGGTTTGCTGCCCAGGTCCGACGATGAAAACATACTCGATTTTGAAAGAGGCGGGCACGCTGTTGAATTGTGCCAAGACGTAATCTAAAACGGTTTTACCTGCCAGAGGGAGTAGGGGTTTGGGCTTGCTCCAGGTATGGGGGCGCATGCGCGTGCCCCAGCCGGCCATAGGGATCGCGATGGTGAGCGTGTGCGTCAAGCCTGCCTCCATAGGATGATGGATTGAGTCTCTCACCATAATTGTATCATTGCTAACTCAGACTACGCCTTACGCATGCTTAACACAACCTTGGTCATCTCGGCTACCACCGCGGGCAGGAAGATCAAGGGCAGGATGAGTTTCCACTGCGCCCATGAGAGCGGGACGGTAGCGAAGATGGGGTTGAAGAACGGCACATACACGACCATGAGCAACAAAGCCAGCGAACTGAGCACGGCCAGATTCATCCAGCGATTGCTGAATAAACCGATTTTGAGCAGGGGATAGCGTTCGGAGCGCGCGGTGTAAGCCCGAAGCAATTCAGAACTGGAAAGGGTGACGAAGGCCAGCGTGCCGGCCAGGGTGGTATCCTCACGCAAGCCCAGGCTGAAGGCGATGAGGGTAGCCGCCGTGATGGCTACGGTTTGCACGGCCACGCCAATTTGCATGAACCGGTTAATAATGGGTTCCTTGGGTGGACGTGGCGGGTGCTGCATAATATCGGGGTCGCCTTTTTCGGTGCCCAAGGCCAATGCCGGCGCGCCATCGGTAATCAAATTAAGCCAGAGCAACTGGATCGGCAAAAGGGGCGAGAGGACGCGCCCGAGGGCTGGAAAGAGCCAGCGCCCGAAGGCGGTGGGAAGAAAGATAATAAAGATTTCCGCGAGGTTACATGAGATCAGGTAATAGACGAACTTGCGAATATTGCTGTAAATGATGCGCCCTTGCTCGACGGCGGCAACGATGCTGGCATAGTTATCATCTGTCAACACCATGTCAGCGGTCTCTTTCGCCACATCGGTGCCGGTGATGCCCATAGCAATGCCGATATCGGCGCGTTTGATGGCGGGGGCGTCATTGACGCCATCCCCGGTCATGGCCACGATCTCGCCGTTGGCTTTGAGGGCTTCTACAATGCGCAATTTATGTTGGGGCGAAACGCGGGCAAAAACATCGGTGCGCTGAACTTCGGCCTGCAGCGTAGCGTCATCCATGGCATCCAACTGAGCACCGGTTAAGACCTGATGCTGAGGCCGTAACAGCCCAATTGTTTCGGCAATGGCGCGTGCGGTGTTCGGGTAATCGCCGGTAATCATGATTGTGCGAATGCCGGCACGGGCGGCTTTTTGCAACGCAGGGATCACCTCGGGGCGGGCCGGATCTATCATGCCGATTAAGCCTACAAAGACGAGGTCGCGTTCCAAGGCTTCAGGATCCGCTTGCTCCGGGAGCGCCGGAATGACGCGGTAGGCAACGCCCAGGACTCGCAGCGCCTCACGGGTCATTGCATCGTTAGCGGCTAAAATGCGCTGGCGAGCGGCGTCATCGAGCGGTTGAGGTTGATCGTAACGATCCTGATAATAGCGGCACAGACGGAGTACCTCATCTGGTGCGCCCTTGACGGTGACGACGTGCAGATCAGGTGCCACCTCTGCGCCGAACGGTGAGGCGTCCTCGGGGCGAGGGGCGCGCACGGCGTGAACGGTGACCATGCGTTTGCGCACCGAATCAAAGGGCACCTCCTCTTCGCGGGGATAGGCCATTTGGAGTTGTTCGGGGAGGGCGCCGGCTTTAGCTGCCGCGACCAACAATGCCCCTTCGGTAGGATCCCCCACGATGCGGTAGGCGTTTTCACCATTGTTGGTGTTCACTTCGAGAACGGCGTCGTTGTTGAGCGCGCCGATCCACAGCGCGGTGAGAACTGCGGGGTATTGGTTAAAATCCAACGGCTGCCCATGGATGCTGAACTCACCTTGGGGGCTATAGCCATGTCCGCTCACGTCAATGAAGGTGCCATCCACCCACAAACGCCTGACGGTCATGGCATTTTGGGTGAGGGTGCCGGTTTTGTCCGAGCAGATCACCGTAGCCGAACCCAGGGTTTCAACCGACGAAAGGCGGCGGATCAGGGCATGGCGGCGAATCATCTCGCGCATGCCTAATGCCAGGCTGATGGTGACAATGGCGGGTAACCCCTCGGGCACGGCAGCGATGGCCAGACTAACGGCGACCATGAACATCTCCAAAACATTCCCGCCCTGCAGGATGCCTGTGAGGAAAACCAGCCCACAAATGACCAGGGCAGCGATGCCCAGGGTTTTACCTAGTTGGTCGAGTTTCCGCTGGAGGGGCGTCTCTTCTTCTTCCATGGTCTGAAGCATGGTGGCAATCATACCCAGTTGCGTGCGCATACCGGTGCTGACCACCACCCCGCGTCCGCGGCCATAGACCACCAGAGTGCCCATAAACGCCGTATTCTTGCGGTCACCCAGGGGCGCATCCTCTTGGAGCAGGCTGGTAGCGTCTTTCTCAACCGCCACCGACTCACCGGTCAGAGCGGCTTCTTCGATGCGCAGGTTGACAGCCTCGAGCAAGCGCAGGTCGGCCGGGACGTAGTTGCCAGCCTCTAGAAAGACGATATCACCGGGCACCAGGTCCCGCGCGGGGATGGTTTGGCGCCGTCCATCCCGTAGTACCTGGGCTTCGGGGGCTGCTAACTGCCGCAAGGCAGCCAGGGCCTGCTCCGCGCGACTTTCTTGGATGACGCCGAGCACAGCGTTCAAGACGACAATGGCGATAATGGCGGCGGAATCCACCAACGGTTCACCTTGAGAAAGGCTGATGGCGCCGGATATGATGGCTGCCACAATCAGCAAGATGACCACGAAATTATTTAATTGCCCGATCACCATTTGCAGGAAGGTGCGACGTTTGGGCTCAACCAGTTGATTTGGTCCAAATTGCGCCAGACGACGCTGGGCTTCTTCGCTGGTCAGGCCGGTTTCTAGAGGTGTGCGCAGGCGTCGGACGGTCTCATGAGCGTTGAGGGCATGCCAGGCGATATTCAAATCCGAAGGCGGTAAGGTTGCGGAGGGTGGTTCGGTGGTTTTGGCGATCGAAACTGTCATGCAATAGCTCCCTGAAATGACGTTAAAGGGACACAAGTTATCCCGGTGAGGGGATAAAAACCCCGCCCGGGCAGTCCCTGCTTAATTCTACCCCTCTCTGCCAAAGGAAGCACAAATTCCCCGCCCCCTCGGGTCGTATCAGGAATAAGAGTAGTTTTGGGCCCTGGTACGGGCTAAATTTTTTCCGTTTCCACCACCTGTGCCTTAGGTTCCGGAGGCTTCAACTCCGGGCCAATGTACGTGCCCGGCTGAATGATCCCGTCTTTAGGGATGACCACGATGCCATCGCGCACCACCCAGCCATTGCCATCCAGGTCGGTGCCGCGCGGGAAGGGGCGGATGATCACGCCACGGCCAATGCGGGCATTTTTATCAATGATGGCGCCGGAAATCTCGCAACCCGGCCCAATGCCAATCGGTACCGTGCCCAGCATGGTCTCATCGTAATCTTCACAACCCACTTTTTCGTAATAATCAGCGCCCATCAGCACCGTGTTCTCGATACGCGCACCGTTGCGGATGCGGCTGCGTAGCCCAATCACCGAGCGGCGAATCTCGGCATTGCGGATACAGCACCCTTCGGCGAGCAGAACGTTTTCCAAGACGCTGCGCTCAATGGTGGAGCCGGGCAGAAAGCGGGGGTGCGAGTAAATGGGAAACTCGGGATCGAAGAAATTGAAGGGTGGATTCGGATCGGTCAGGGCGAGGTTGGTCTCGTAAAACGAACGGATGGTTCCAATGTCTTCCCAATAGCCATCAAAATCGTAGGAATATACGTGATGATAGTTGATGGCGTAGGGAATAACCTCGCCACCGAAGTCATCAAATTCGGGATGTTCTTCCAGAAGTTTAATCAGGGTTTCAATGTTGAAGAGATAGATTCCCATCGAACCGATGTAAGGGCGTTCGGGGTCATCGCGACTGACCATTTCGGCTAGCAAGTCAGGATCCTTGGGCTTTTCGGCGAAGCGGACGATGCGCCCGGTGAGGTCGCGCTTGAGAATGCCAAAGCGAGGGGCTTCGGACGTGGGAACGGGCTTCACCGCAACGGTGATCTCGGCACCGCTTTCCAGGTGCTGGCGGAACATCGGGGCGTAGTTCATGCGGTAAAGATGATCGCCGGCCAGGATGAGCACGTAGCGGGCACGGGTGGCGCGAATTTCGAAGAGTTGCTTACGTACGGCATCGGCGGTGCCTTGATACCAATCGCTGCTGGAAAGGGTCTGTTCGGCGGCCCAAATCTGCACCCAGCCGCGGTGAAAATTGTCGAATTGATAGGTATTGGTAATGTGGCGGTGTAAGGAGACCGAGTTGTACTGCGTCAGTACAGCAATGCGAAAGATGCCGGAGTTGATGCAGTTACTGATGGGGATGTCAATCAGGCGGTACTTTCCGGCGATTGGCACGGCGGGCTTAGACCGTAAAAGCGTCAGAGGAAAAAGGCGCGTCCCTCGACCACCTCCTAAAATGACGGCTAATACCTCATCTAATGTTGGCATGGGGCCTCCTTTTCACACGTTTAAACCTATTTTACAGATTTTTCTGCCCCAATGCACGCACCAATACACTAGAAAATTCATAGCGATAAGGTGGATGTCCTCTCCAATTCTGCAATTTGTGCCAGACAAGTATCATCAGTGGGGTTAGGCTGATAGCGGGTTTTGAACCAGGCCGTTAGGATCTCTTTGGCAACCGGCCACGATGTCAAGCGCAAAGAGAGGCAAAGCACGTTGGCGTTATTCCACAGGCGGGCGCCGCGGGCGGTTTCAGCATCCACGCACAGCGCGGCTCGAATGCCGCGGACTTTGTTGGCGGCAATGCTAACCCCGGTGCCAGTCCAGCAGAATAGGATGCCCTCATCGGCCTCGCCTTTGACCAACGCCTCAGCGACGCGGCGCGCCACAGCCGGCCAATAGGTCTCGGGGGTGGTGTAACTTTCGCCTACGGCAGGGCCATAATACGTGACCTGGTGCCCCTCGGCTTCAAGATATTTCAGCACTTCTTCTACAACATAGGTGCGTTCATCGGCGCCCACAGCCAGTTTCATCGCAACCTCCTGTTTTTTTCATAATAGGATAAAATGATTGCCATGATCAAACAAGTTAACCCACGGCTTTTGATGCGTGAACCCCTCCAGCGTTGTGGCTGGCCTCAATGTCAGGCAGCCTGTTGCGCCTATGGGGTGTGGCTGGATGAGGCCGAATGGCGCGATATTTTAGCCCATGTTAACTTAATCTTACCTTATTTGCCAATAGAGCGCCGTGATCCTGTGCGCTGGGTGGATGGCCGCTGCGAAGAGGATCCTTTTGTCCCCAGTGGGCGGGTGGTGCATACGCGAGTCTATCCCGATCCAACCCACTATGCCGGCAGCGCTTGTGTCTTTTTACGCTCGGATTATAAATGTGCCCTCCAGGTCGCTGGGGAGGCGGCCGGCTATCACCCTTGGCGTTTCAAGCCGTTTTATTGCATCTTACACCCGTTGGACCTGGATGAAGAGGGGCGTATTACTTTAGACGAGGCAGCGCTCCTGGCGGAAGAGGCGGCCAGTTGTTTGCGCTGGGCCGAAAAAGCGCAACCCCTCCTGGATTTATTTGCTGAGGAGTTGCGCTATCTGCTGGGGGATGCGGCCTATGAGGCCCTGCGCGAGCGGTCAGTTTCCGCTCACCCCCCTCAAAAATCAAGCCATGAGCGTATATAACTTGTAGAGGGTTACCAAAACGATCATTACGGCGAAAATCTGGCGCAAACGGTGGCTGGGGACATAAAGACTGGTCACTCGTGCGCCCAGGAACGCTCCAACTCCACCGGCAATCAGCAAAGGAATGGCTAATTCGGGAGACCATTGGGCACCGTTCAAGCGTGGGATGAGCGCCGAGAACGAGGGTGGGATGACGGCGATGGCATTGACGCCCGCGGCCTGTTTGCTATCCAATCCCACCAGGATCAAGGTGGGCATGAGTAAGAATCCCGGTCCCACGCCTAACAATCCGCTCAGAATGGATATGGGGATGGCCAAGGCATAGGCAAGCCTTATATTGGGGGCGCCGCTGCTGCTGCCCTGAACAGGTCGAAACAGCCGGTAAGCCAGGAAGGAAACAGCGCCCACGTAAATGGCCCACAGGTAAAACTGAGGAATAAAGCGCGCCAGATATCCGCCAATCGGGGCGGAGGCGGTCGTTATCAGGCTCAAGGTTAGGGCTTTGGGCCAATCAATGAGTTTGCTGCGCGCGAAACCAGCGGCGGCAAACGAAGCCGTCAGGCCGTTAAGCAACAGGCTCAGAGGCTGGATTTGATGTACCAGATCGTTGAAGAAGAGCCCCAGAAAGGGAATGGCTGCGAAGGCTACGCCCAGGCCCAGCATTCCCGAGACGAACGAAAGCAGTAATATGCCCAGGATGATCACGAATTGGCTCATTTCACATTGCTCCAGGGTTATGGTTTTAGTCCTAATGGGCCAGGAAGGCGCCAAAGAGATATCCAGCCAGGGTGCTCAAAATCGCGACCAGGGTGACATAGGTGGCGGTTTTTTTGCGGCCCATAACACCGTTTAGCACCAAGATGGATTGCAGTGAAAGTTCAGGATCTGCCAACAGGTAAGCCAACAACGGCCCGCGTGCCATGCCTAAATCCAGGAACATGCGCGCTACCGGCACTTCTACCAGGGTGGGGAAGTACATGAAGACGCCGAAGAGTACACCAGCCAGGTTTGCCCAGAGGGTATTTTGTCCGGCCACAGCGCGCACCCAAGCCTCAGGGATCAGGCCTTTCGCTATCCCGGCGAGGAAGACGCCCACGATCAATAAGGGGAAGATTTGCTTGACAAATTTCCAGGTTTCGGCAATCCAGTTGATCAAATCGTCCTGATCAAAAGCACGTGTCGCCACCCAACCCGTCGCAACGAGGAGGATGAAGATGGCAAAGAAACGTCCGTTGAGACCGATGATCAGGCTACCGCTTTGGGTCAGCGGTGCCGCCAGCAAGATGGTCATGGCTATGGCGATCACCGCGGCGACCGTCCAGCCTGAAATGCCATCGAAAATGGATTCAAATCCTTTCCAGGCTAGAAAAGCGATGATCACAAGCAAGCCGATTAACGTGGCACCTTGTAGAGTTAGATTGGCTTGAGTGAGAGCGGTAAGGAGGCCTGAGGGTATTTGCCAGGGCAGGTGTAACGTGACATAGACATTGGTCAGAGCGGGGATCTGCAAGGTACCGGCGATCAGGATAGCAATCAGGAGCCCAAAGGTCACCCATACCGCGGGTCGGACCTTAACCTCCGTGGCAAAGAGATCGGCATTGGCGGCAATGGCTGATTCCTCGCGGCGAAAAATCCAGGCCATCAGCAGACCGATGACGATGCCAAAGAAAATGGACAGAATCAAACGAGCGAGGGCGATATCGAAACCGATGGCCGCTCCCGTGTAGGTCAGGGCAAGGATGTTGATGGCGGGCCCGACGAACAGGAACGTTACCGCTGGGCCGAGCCCGGCACCGCGCTTCCAAATGCCGGCAAAAAGCGGCAGAATGGTGCAGGAGCAAACGGCTAGAATGAATCCACCGAAGGCGGCGGCGGGGTAACTGATCCACTTCGGCGCTTTTGGGCCTAAATAACGGGTGATGGCTTCTTTGGGGATCATCGCACTCATGTAGCCGGCGATGATAAAGGCCGGCAAAAGGCATAAGAGCACGTGGGCAGCCAGGTAGTCCAGCAAGCTGACCCACCCGGACCAGAGCAAAGATTGTAGGGTTGAAAACCAGTCCATCTGTAACCTCTCGATTTATTCAAAAATTAGAATACTAATTTGCTAAATAAAAGCGGGCGAATTAGCCCGCTGAAGGGAGCCTCACACGCTTACGGTTACGGTTAACCATTTAGCAATCTCAGCCCGAGATGGGACACGGCCAGAGCACACCACTCGCCCGTTGATGACCAGGGCCGGGGTTGCCAAAATGGGGTATTTCAAGATGGCGTCAAAATCCTCAACTTTTTCGATATTGGCCTGCAAGCCCAATTCAGTCACAACGGCACGGGTCAGAGCTTCCAGGCGTTTGCAGTTTGTGCAACCGGGGCCAAGCACTTTGATGTCCAGCATTGAGGTCCTCCGTGAGCCATAATGGAATGAAAAAGATGCCTCTTAGGCCGGTTTAGACCCGACGCGACACCTTGGACAGGTGCATTGGAGCGTTTCGGTTCGAGGAAGGGCGGGCAGGGGAGCGGGCAGTAGCGAACGCGCTTGCTCCAGCACCTCGAAGATACGGGGATCACTGACGCGATAAAAGACATTCCACCCCTGGCGGCGCATACTCACCAGCCCACTTTGGCGCAAGAGCATAAGTTGTTGCGAGACATATGCCTGCCGCAATCCCAACATTGCCTCAATATGGCAAACACAGGCTTCTCCCTCACGCAGCAGGTCTAAAATAGCCAGGCGGGCCGGGTGTGCGAGGGCGCGAAAAACCTCTGCCAGTGGGTTGTAAATCTCAGTTAAGGTATTGCTGTCTTCTATATTCAACATAACGAATGCAATTTTAAACCCAAACGGCGCTTTGTCAAGCGCCGTTTATCATAGATACGTGGTGATTTATGACCCGCATCCTCTTTTTATGGGGCGGGCTGAAGGGGATCAGAGATGAACTAGGCCACCTGACGAAGTTCGGCCAATTCACGCTCCACTGCCTCGATCTCTGCTCGCAGTTCCCGGAGATAGGCTTCCAGGCGCTGAATGTATTCCTCACGGGTCAGGGCGATCATCGAGCCGTGCTCGCTACTGCAACCGCACTGCCCACCGCAACCACAGGCATCAAATTCGGCTTCGGGGTACATGGGGCCACTCCTTGGAGGAAGATAATATGACTATATTTGTCGTAATTATAGCATGATTCGGGTGAATCTTGGGGGTGATTTTATCCCGAAGCGCTGGTCAGTTCCGGGTTTAAGTAGGGCCAGCCCAAAAGGAGCATTTCCCCCAGCAAGCGGGCATTGAGATTCGCATCCAAATAGGCCATCCCTTGTTCCAGGGCGGCCAGACAGCGGGTGACCTGCCGCGAATCCAAAGAGCGAGCCAGAGCGCGGAGAGCAGATTCAAATGCCAGGTTGGTCAGGGGAACATCCGCATTCGTGGTGCAGAGCAAAAGGTCGCGCCAGAGGGTGATCCAGGCTCGCAGCACAGCCCGGAATTGATCCCGGTCTTTACTCAGATTCTCAATATATTGAAAGCGTTCCACCCGTTTCTGTCCGAGCAAATAGAGAGCGTCTTGAAGCCAGCGCTGGTGTTCCTGGTAACGCTCGGGTTCAGAGTCATAGTGAAGTGCCAAGCCCGGGCACCCCCCGGAAAGGTGAGCCAGTTCGCGTGCCCAATCGGGGGGAAGCCCTCGTTCTTGTTCTAGGATGAGGGCGAGATCCGCAAGGGGGAGTGGGCGTAAGCGTACCACTTCACAACGTGAGACGATGGTTGGGAGCAGGCTTTCGGGTGTATCAGCGGTGAGCAGTAAGACGGCTTGGCCGGGAGGCTCTTCCAAAGTCTTTAACAGGGCATTTTGGGCACTGATCGTGGCGCGCTCCATATTTAACAGAAGCGCCACGCGGTAGCGGCTTTCGTAAGGCGCTAATTGTAGGTCATGCTGCAAGGCACGTACCTGATCAACTTTCAGGGTACTACCGCTTTCCACCTGCACTAGGAGTAAATCGGGATGGGTCATTTGGGCGATCTGGCGGCAGGTGCGGCAGGTACCACAGGGTTCTCCTGGAGCGATGGGTTGGGGGCAGTTAAGGGCTTGGGCAAAGCGCAGAGCCAGGGTACGCCGTCCTACGCCGTTTGGCCCACAGAAAAGATAAGCGTGACGGACGCGCCCCTGTTTTAAATGCCCTTGGAGCAGATTGACTGCCCCGGTGTGACCCCAAATCTCCCAGCCCATGATGCTTAGGATTTTAGCCCAAGCAGGGAATTATGGCAACGCCCTTGACAACCCCCTGCTTTTGCCGATAATAAAGCCAGGTTTGTGCTGCTCCTGAACATAGCACAATGGCGCTGACGGAGGAAAGTAGGTCGGCGGAAGGCGCCAGAGAGGTTGGGGCATAGGCTGGAACCCCAACTCGCCGGAACCCGGTCGAAGTTCCCTCCCGAGCCGCTCAGGGGAAACCTGCCTTACGCTAGCCTAAAACCGCGCAGGTAAGTAGTCTGAGCCGCCTGGCCCCCGTTAGCGGGCACGCCAATCGCCGTGTTGTGGATGGCTGTTGGTCGAGTGGGCTGTGGAGACACAGCCAATCAGGGTGGTACCGCGGGCTGAAACCCCGTCCCTGGCCGGGACGGGATTTTTTATTTTGTGGAGGTTGCACGATGGGTGAAATTCCCGAAATTCAAGAGTTAGAGGTCTTGCAGGCAAAAGCACTGGAAGATTTGCGGAATGTCGCAGACGAAGTCGCTTTGCAGGCCTGGCGGGTTGCCTACTTGGGACGCAATGCGCCGTTGATGCAGATTTTTTCGCGCTTGGGGCAACTACCCAAAGATGTGCGCCCTCAAGTAGGTCAGCGCGCCAACCAGGTCAAACAAGCCCTGGAAGCCGCGTTCGAAGAGCGTCAGGCGGCTTTGCGCGCTGAAGCCCTGCGTCGGGCCTTGGAAAGCGAGCGACTGGATGTCACCCTGCCTGGGCGCCGTCCTGAATTGGGCGGTTTGCACCCCACTACCCGCACCTTGCGGCGCATTGTGCACATCTTTGCCGAGATGGGTTTTCAGGTCTATCGCAGCCGCGAGGTTGAGAGCGATGCCTACAATTTTGAACTGCTGAATATGCCGGCACACCACCCGGCGCGGGATTTATGGGACACGTTTTATACCACGACCCCCGGTGTGTTGTTGCGTACTCATACCTCCCCGGGGCAGATTCACGTCATGCGCGAGCGTGCGCCGGAGCCCATTCGGGTCATCTTGCCGGGTATGTGCTACCGCTATGAGCAAATCAGCGCTCGCTCGGAGATCCAGTTTAACCAGGTGGAAGTGTTAGCAGTCGGGCACAATATCACCTTCAGTGATCTGAAAGGCACACTGAACACCTTTGCCCGCCGCCTCTTTGGCGAACAGGCCCGTACTCGCTTGCGTCCTTCCTACTTCCCTTTCACCGAACCCAGTGCAGAGATGGACGTGGAGTGTTTTGTCTGCGGCGGCAAGGGCTGTACGGTGTGCAAAGGTTCCGGCTGGTTGGAGATCTTGGGCTGTGGTATGGTGCATCCGACCGTTTTGCGCAACGGTGGTTACGATCCCGAGGAATTCAGCGGTTTTGCGGCTGGTATGGGGGTGGAGCGAATCACCATGCTGCTCCATCGCATTGAAGATATCCGCTACTTCTGGGCGAACGATGTCCGTTTTCTGAGTCAATTCTAGGCCAAGACGCGTTGAACACATGGAGGTAAGATGAAGGTACCGCTTTCATGGTTGAAGGAATTTGTGGATATTGATCTTCCCTTGCCCGAACTGGCCTACCGCCTGACCATGGCGGGGCTGGAAGTAGAGGAAATTCGCCTGGTGGGCCTACCGATGCCCGAAGGGAGCCACGAGTTTAAGATCGAAGGCCTTTCCTGGGATCCCGAAAAAATTGTGGTGGCGCAGATTGAAGAGGTTATGCCCCACCCCAACGCGGATCGGTTGGTTCTATGCCGTCTCTATGATGGGCGCGAGACCTTGACCGTACTGACCGGTGCGCCCAACTTGTTCCCCTACAAAGGACAAGGGCCGCTCCCCAAGCCGCTTAAAGTGGCCTATGCCCGTGAAGGGGCGCGCCTTTACGATGGACACCAGCCGGGCTTTGTCCTGACCACGCTCAAGCGCACCAAAATTCGCGGTGTTGAGTCTTTCTCTATGGTGTGTTCGGAGAAGGAATTAGGCATTTCGGAAGAACACGAGGGAATCATCGTTCTGGATGACGACGCCCCGGTTGGTGTGCCGCTGGTGGATTACATGGGCGATGCAGTGCTGGAAATCGCCATCCTGCCCAATATGATCCGTGCAGCCAGTATCCTGGGGGTGGCACGTGAGTTGGCGGCGTTAACGGGAAAGCCGCTCCGCCAGCCCGCCTTACCTCCTTTCGAGACCGGTGCTCCCATTGACGGGCGCGCGGCCATTGAGATTACCGACCCGGACTTAAATCCGCGTTTTGTATTGGGCCTGATCGAAGGAGTAACCCCGCGCCCCAGTCCGTATTGGGTGCAACGCCGGTTGCGCCTGGCCGGGATGCGCCCGATCAACAGCGTGGTGGATGCGACCAACTACGTCATGTTAATGCTGGGCGAACCGTTGCATGCCTTCGATTATGACGTGCTTAAGGTGCGTGCTGGCGGTCAATCCCCAACGATTATCACCCGGGCAGCGCGCGAGGGTGAGCGTCTGACGACGTTGGATGGGGTAGAACGCGAATTAGAACCCTTTATGATTCTGGTCACTGATACCGCCGGCCCACTCTCCTTGGCTGGCATTATGGGCGGCTTGGAGAGCGAGGTCACCGAAAGCACGCGTAACGTATTGCTTGAAGGCGCGACCTGGAACCCGATAAACGTCCGCCGCACCGCTTCCACGTTGCGTATTAACTCCGAGGCAGGCTATCGCTTTGCACGCGGGGTGCACCCGGCGTTAGCGCCGCAAGCGGTGCAGGTGTGCCTGGCTTATATGGCGGCCTGGAGCGGCGGAAAGGTGGCTGAAGGTTTGATTGACGCCTATCCCAAGCCCCATGTGGATCCGGAGATCCGGCTGAGTGAGGGCGAGGTGCGACGTTGGTTAGGGATCCCGCTCTCCGCTGCAGCGGTTGCGGATCTTTTACAGCGTCTGGAGTTCACCTGCCGTTTGGAAGGGGACACGATCATCGCCAAAGTGCCCCCGCACCGCTTGGATATTAGCGAAGGGGTCATCGGTAAGGCGGATTTGATCGAGGAGATTGCCCGCCTTTACGGATACGATCGCTTGCCGGAGACATTACCCGCCGATCCCCTACCGCGGCAGCGCAACCAGCCCTTGCTGGATGCCGAGGAAGCCCTGCGAGATGTGTTGGTCGGGTTGGGATTGCAAGAGGTCGTAACCTACCGTTTGACCTCGCCGGAGCGCGAAGCGCGCTGGCTGGCGCCAGCGGAAGGCGACTATACACCACCGGAGTACGTCCGCCTTACCAATCCGATTGCACCGGAACGCAGTGTGATGCGTCGGAGTTTGCTGGCCGGGGTGTTAGAAATCGCTGAACGTAATGCCCGCCTGACCGATCGCCTGGCGTTTTTTGAAATTGGGCCGATCTTCCTGCCTCAGGAAGGGCAGGATTTACCCGCCGAACCGATGCGCCTGGCCATCGTAATGAGCGGAATGCGTCACCTGCCGGCCTGGGATCGTGCGGAGCCCCCTATGGCGGATTTCTTTGATCTCAAGGGGATTCTTGAAGCCCTGGCTGAAGCGTTGCACCTGCCTCAATGGCGGGTGGAACCAGGACAGCAACCCAACCTGCATCCAGGTAAATGTGCCCGCCTCTTTAGTGGCGATCAGGAACTGGGCTATTTGGGCGAGGTGCATCCGTTGGTCAAGGAACGCTATGACTTTGGCCCGGCGCCGGTGCTGGTGGCCGAATTAGATGCGCAGGCGTTGCTGGCCCTGGTACCGCAGCGCTTTGAGGTGAACGCGGTGCCGGTTTATCCGCCGGTGATCGAGGACATCGCCGTGGTGGTTGACGAGAGCATACCGGCGGCTCAGGTCGAGGCGGTGATCCGCCAGGGTGGCGGTAAATGGTTGACGCGGGTGCAGTTGTTCGATGTCTTCCGGGGTGAGCAAATTGGGGCCGGGAAGAAGAGCCTGGCGTATAATTTGACCTATCAGGCGCCGGATCACACCCTCACTGATGCTGAAGCCGCGCAAATTCGGCAAAAGATTATCCGCCGCCTGGAGCAAACTCTGGGTGCGCGTTTGCGCAGTTAGCGGAGGCCTATGACTCAACCCAAATGGCTGGAATGGGCACAGCGCCTGCAGGCGCTGGCCCAATCTGGCCTGGCTTATACCCCTAATCCTTACGACGCCGAGCGCTATCGTGCCCTGCAAGCGATAGCGGCTGAGATCATCGCTGCCCATAGTGATGTAGGCGCCGATGTCGTTGCCGAGGTGCTGATGCGCGAAGCCGGCTATGCCACCCCTAAAGTGGATATCCGCGGGGTGGTTTTTGATGCCCAGGGACGGTTACTTCTGGTCAAGGAACGTGTGGATGGGGGGTGGACCTTGCCCGGCGGGTGGGTAGATGTAGGGGAGCCTCCCAGCCAGGCGGTTGAACGTGAGGTGTGGGAGGAATCGGGCTACCGCGTGCGCGCGATCAAATTATTAGCGTTATATGATCGCAACTTTCACGGCCATCCACCTTATCTCTTCCACCTCTATAAGATTTTCATGCGGTGTGAGTTGCTGGGAGGTGAACCCCAAACCAGTCTGGAGACGGATGGCGTGGGATTTTTTACCGCAGATGCCATCCCGCCGCTCTCGCTGGCGCGCACAACCCCGGACGAGATTCAGCGCATGTTTGAGCATTATCGCCATCCCGAATGGCCTGCTGACTTCGATTGAGACATGCAACTGCTTGGTCGTTTGAAACGCGGGATCATCCTAGGGCTGCTGTGGCTATTCGTGGCTTGCCAGGTGGCACCGCGATCCGAGATGACCCCAGACTTGTCTCCTTCATCTACCCCAACCCAACCTGCTATACCGACACCCGAACAACCCACCGAAACTCCGCCCTGGTCTGCCGAGTCCCTACGAGGGGTTGCCATTAACCTCTGGCATCCCTGGGTAGGGGCTGTCGGTAACACCCTCAATGATTTGACCGCCCAGTTCAACCGCGAGAATCCCTGGGGAATTGAAGTGAAGGTCACCTCGGCGGGCAGCAGTATGGTACTGGCCGATTGGGTGGAGCAAGGGCACCCTGATGGCTTAGTAGCTCAGGGCGTAGTGGCGCCACCGGCAACCCTGCTGACCTGGCACGTGCGCGATGGACGCATGCGCCCGCTCAACGATTGGCTGAATGACGGTGAGTGGGGTTTGAGCGAAGCGCGCCGGGCCGAGATTCCGCTGGTTTTCTGGCAAAGTGATCAGGTGGATGGCTGGCAAATTGGCTTGCCGGTGCTGCGCAGCGCCACGGTGCTTTTCTACAACCTGACCTGGGCGGCAGAATTGGGCTTTCGCGCCCCACCCCAAACCCTAGAGGAATGGCGTACCCAGGTCTGCGCGGCGGCAGCGGCTAATCGCCGCGATGCCGACCGTACCAACGATGGCACCGGCGGTTGGCTGGTGGCAACCGATCCGCTGACCGCCCTGGCTTGGTTACGCGCGTTTGGCCTGCGGGAGGAATTTGACCCAACCGGTGGGGGGTGGCATTTCAACCAGCCGGATGCGCTGGAGGCTTGGACTTTTTTACGTGATTTGGTGGATGAGGGATGTGCCTGGGTGGGACGCGAACCCACGCCTTACGATTACTTTGCCCAACGGCGGGCACTCTTTTACAGCGGGCAGGTTCTGGATCTGATGGCTCAACGTGAGGCGATGCAGCGCAATCGTAGCCAGGATGTGTGGACGGTGCGCCCATATCCGGGAAAAAGCAAGCCCTTAGTACTGGTGAGCGGTCTTTCCTATGGTGTCTTGCGCAGTACGCCCGCGCAAGAACTGGCGACCTGGTTGTTCATCCGTTGGCTGCAAGAGCCCGAGCCGCAGGCTGCGCTGGTGCGCGCCAGCGGGGCTTACCCGATGGGGCCATCAACGCTGGCGCGCCTTGAGGACTATCGTGCTGGAAATCCTCAATGGGGGGAAGCACTGACCTTTATTCCCATTGCCCAAATTCCGCCGAATGTACCGACCTGGCGGCAGGCACAATGGGTAGTGCAGGATGCCTTTGCGCAGGCCTTGCAGGGCACCACCCCGCGCACGGCCTTGCCGGATATCCTGGCCGAACTGGATGTAACCTTGGCGGACGTGGCCGGGGGGTGGTGAAGTTGGAATACAATAGATCATCCCGCTAAAACTCAATCTCCTCTTGTGGGTCTGCTTTAATGATCGGCGTGGTTAACCGCCATCAGATTGAATGATCCAGTGCTGAACTCCGAACTCGATTGTCTTGTCACATGAGTTTGTTGCGGCGCTGTCAATAGAATAGGAATTTTTGTGTTGGTCTCAAAATTGGTCGTCGGGTTATAACCGCTACTACCACGGGCAGTTGAATGAGTATGGCTGCTAAATGCGCTGGTTTTTTGCTAGTAAAGCAAAAAACCATCATTTTGGATATACTCTTTCCGAACCTGGTCGCCTCCTTGGGTTTACAGGGGCAAATTGGAGATATAAGTGGGGTATCGTAGAAACTCACCAATTGGGTAATGTCTTTGTGGAGCATTATTGCCCCGATGTGGCATGGAAGATCTTTTGGAGTAAATCCAGAACGGCATTATCCTTTGCTAAAGGAGTTGCAGAAATCAACCAAGCAGGGGAGATGCACAGCAGAGAAAATCCCAGTATAAAAATCAAAAGTGATATCCATTTTTTCCAAACACTGGTCGCTGTGAGGTACTCCGCCAGACCAATCCACGCCATGAAACCCAGCACGGGTACCAGAAGCCAATTTTGTTTTGTGAAGATCCAAATAAGTCCTAAAGCTGTTAAGAGCGTCATCACCGCCCACTTTCCGGCAGAAAATCGTAACGGTTTTGCAAGTGTATCCTTAACTTGCGCGGTTCGGTTGTCGAGCGCAGGGGCCTTGCTGGCTTCTTTAGGCAGTGTTTTGTCAGTGGCGCTACTCCATCCCATTTGGGTTAATTTGATGACCGCTTCGGTTCGAGAGGTTACGGCCAGCTTGGAATATATGGAACTCAAGTGGGCTTCAATGGTACGATTTGAGACACCCAGGGTGTGGGCAATTTCTTTGTTGCTTTTTCCCTGGAGCAGTAAGGCCAAGACTTCAATTTCGCGGTTGCTAAACATTGGATCAGGATATTGTTCCATGAGCTCTTGTTATGCCCGGACCACAGTGCTTAATGTCAATACATGGTTTAAGTTTACCTCCTCTTAGATATCTGGTGATGGCTGTTTTGGCAACGTGGGTGTGGAATGCATTACTAACTGTTGCGTTATCAAGACAGTTTTTTCGGAAAACCCTTAACAAACAACAACTCTTAGTCCATTTCTAGCACGCGTATAAGTGACCAAAAGTCGGGGGCTGGCGAAGGCAATTTCATGCATTATTGGCCAAGCCATTGTCTGGTTTGGATCAGTTTTTCTAGAAGGATGCGAAGATTGTCCGAAGGCATCTCATGAGAAGCCGTCATCAATAGAGCTGGTGATAGGCAAAGTCCAGAGAGGCTGAAGATGAGGATCAGCAAGGAAAGCCCTTTTGCCCACCCGCGTTTAGTTGTTAGATACATGGCTAGACTCGACCATACCAAGACTCCAAAGATAACGACCAACGGCCATGGTTGCTTGGATATCAAGAACACTATGCCGAATGTTATTAGTAACGTGAGTGTTACTCCAATCCAAGCAAATGATGGTTGCTGAAGTAGGGAGAAAAATGACTTCTTTACCATCCTGCGTTTCCCCAATAGGAACCATCTGAGAAAACATACTGATCCACCCAGGGGTAAAAATTCCATACACAGCCCATTCCGGGTGCAATCTCGCAAAATGAACCTTGAGTCCAGGCACGATATAGGGCTTGACCCTTCCCGCCTGACTCGGTGTTTCCAATGTTCCCGTTAAACTGATATATGGGGAAATTAACCGTGCCCCAACGCGTGTGTGACAGGCTGGTGATCTTTTGACCATCATAACACCAGCTAATCTCTTGAGCATAAGTGGCCACCTTGATTTGTAGAGAATTGTAAATATCAATGCCCTTGGTGAATATTTTGCATCCACCAGCAGAAATCGTGTAAATGTCTTTAGGCGGCTGGCTCTCTGAGACGCTCTCAAACGGGATGGCAATGTAATAGGTGCCCTGGGGTGATCGCTTCCAGTTATGGGTGTTTGCCTCCAGTCCGTTTGCGTTGGCAGTCACCAGGTTTAGAGATAACAATAACGCTAAAACCATCAACAGAAAAACGAGACGTCTTATCATAATTTTTTACCTCCATATTGGTTTTCTGGATCTTCCTTTTCAATGAGTATGGTAAAACCAGCGATGGAGAATTTTCAATTGTGGATTTCCGAATCTAAGATTATGTTTTGATCTATCGCAGTGAATAGTTATGCGTCTCTACCTCAAGAATTTGGATGAGAGGACTACTCCCATTATCCTGCCCTTGTTGTTGTCAGATCAGCTGGGCCGACTGGAGTCTGGTCATCTCAGTTTAACCCACTCAAATGACTCTACAATCTGATCAGCAACGGTCTGAAGCTTGGGCGGTATGGCACGCTGAACGGTATCTAGGGAATCCAAGCTAATGGTGAAGATCATATCGCCTCCACGGGTTTCACAAGCCCAGTTATAGAGCACCGTGGTGACCTCGCTTTGGTAGACCAATACTTGGCGAGGAATGATCTTGCCCAAAAAGTTAATATAGCCCTGGTCCAGCATCTCACCCTCGCCGATCCCGGTACGTGTGATCGAGGCCTCCGTTTCATAAGTGAACTTAAACCCGATATGGAGTTCAAGCTCCGGTATCGTGGGACTGGCAAGAGCTACGAAATGAGCATCCTCAACGCTGATATTCCAATCGGGTGGAAAGGAAAAGGCGAAGCTGTATTTAGGGTAGATGTAGCGATTCCAACCAGCATAGCGGCCCGAGGTCACCCGTTCAACCTGGCCCAGGATGGGGGTCGGGGTTGATGATGGGGTAACCGTTTCAGTTGGGGGTGGTTTGATATCAAAGGTTGTTTCGGGAATGGGGGTAGAAGGTAAAGCTGCTGGGGCCAAAGTTGGAGAGGGTGGCAGGAGCTTCGCTGGTGATGCCGCCGGAGACGGCAAGGGATTAAGTGGATTGACACCCCGTGATCAGAGCCGCCCCGAGCAGAAGCACGATTGAAAGAAGTTGGGGTTTCATCTTTATATCTCCGTTTGCAACTCTAACGCTTTGCAAAATTCAGGGTTGAGGATACTTTCTACAGGAAAATATATCCGTTAAACGTGGTGACAAGGAATAGCGCAGGTACGATAACAGAGCGCACAACAGGCCATTTCAGCGAGGTTGATGTAGTCTCTACCGAAGCTATTATCCCTAATAAAGTGACACGCCGTGGGTTGGTTGTGGTTTTATCCCACCAGGCATTATTTTCGCCCGGATTTTGGCAAGAGGTCATTGCCTATCCTAAGCCGGGTGACAGGAACTTGCCCTACTATATCCGCACATCTCGACGAGGGAGAGAGGAAACCCATCAGATATGTTCAGGTGGTACATATTGATGCGAGTCAAACGGAACCTAATATCTGTTTTCAGATGAGGCCCGCGATTACCGAGATCACCCGTTGCCACTAACGGTTCAAGCCGAAACCGGCGTTTGTGTCTCTCCGCTAAACCACTCCCAGGCTTCGCGGATGGCGTCCTCTACGGTATGGTGTGGGGTGTAGCCCAGGTACGCCTGGGCTTTAGCGTGCGTGTAGTAAAAGTAATATCCGGCCAATGCCAGGGTGCTTGCATCTACCGGCAGGTTCAGATAGGCCTCGAGCAGGGATAGCGGTCGGCTGAGAGCGCGCACCAGCCCCGCCGGCCATTCCGGGCCCGGCCCAGGTACCCCGCACACCGCGGCGATCTTTTCTGCCAAGGCGCTCAGGGTGAGGTTTTCGCCACCCAGAATGTAGCGTTCACCGCATTGTCCCCGTTCCAGGGTCAGTAGATGCCCTTGCACCACGTCCTCGATGTGCACGGCGTTCAGCCCACCAGCGGTGATGAACGGCAGGCGCCGCTTCGCCACCTGGACGACGATCGAGCGCGTCCGCCGGTAGTGATCGCCTGCCCCAATGACCAGGGTGGGGTTGACGATTACCGCATCCAACCCCAATGCCACCGCCCGCTGCACTTCCAGTTCAGCCAGGTATTTGGCATATGCGTAGGGCCACCGTTCCGGGGGGTAATTCCAGGTGTGGGTTTCATCCATGATATAGGGGACGTTGATGTCGCCGGGCAGGGGAGGGATGCCCAACGCAACCGCGGAACTGGTATGGACTACTCGCTGTACCCCGGCGCGCAATGCTGCGGTGAGCAAGGCGCGAGTGCCTTCTACGGTTACGGCATAATGCTGAGCCGGGGTAGCCCGCTCACCTAGAAGAGCGGCGGCATGAAAAACAACGTCTACCCCTTCTAATGCCGTTTCCAGCGTCTCAGGCCGTGTCAGGTCACCCAGCGCGTGTTCAACCGGCAAATCGGTCAGAGCCCGCAAGGAACTGGTGGGGCGGTGGAAAGCGCGCACGCGGTGCCCCTGTGCGATAAGGGCGCGGCAGAGATGACCGCCTATAAACCCACTGGCACCAGTGACCAGGATCAACATACCTCAGTCCACCCACTCCACCAGGGTGGCTTCACCCTGACCAACTCCCACGCACAGGGTCGCCAGGCCGTAGAATGGACGGGGCATCTGCGGCGCGCGGCGACGCATTTCGTGGATCAAGGTGGTCAGGATGCGCGCGCCCGAGCATCCCAGTGGGTGGCCCAAGGCAATTGCACCCCCATTGACATTGACAATGTCTTCGTTTAATCCCAATTCACGGATCACGGCTAGGGTTTGCACGGCGAAGGCTTCATTGATCTCGATCAAGCCGATTTGTTCCAGGCTTAACCCGGCCCGGGCCAAGACCTTACGTGTGGCCGGAATTGGTCCCAATCCCATCAGCCGTGGCACAACGCCGGCGGCGGCGCTGGCAAGGATGCGCACCAGCGGGCGCAATCCCAAAGCACGGGCACGCTCCTCGCTCATAACCAGCAAGGCGGCGGCGCCGTCGTTCATCCCGGAGGAATTGCCGGCGGTCACCGTCCCGCCGGGACGGAAGGCCGGTTTTAGCCGTGCTAGCGCCTCCAGCGAGGTGTCGCGACGCGGACGTTCATCCGAGGTGACGAAAATTGGCTCGCCTTTGGGTTGTGGCACGGGCACCGGGATGATTTCTTCGGCAAAACGTCCCGAATCCATGGCGGCGATGGCACGCTGGTGACTGCGCAGGGCGAAGCGATCCTGGTCCTCGCGGGTGATTCCGGTCATCTCGGCGATGTTTTCTGCCGTTTCGCCCATAGACTCGATACCGTACATCTCGATCATACGGGGGTGGGGATAGCGCCACCCCAGCGCGGTATCCCACGCCGTCAGGTTGCCGTAGGGAAAGGGTTTTTCGGCCTTAGGGATGGAATAAGGGGCACGGGACATGCTTTCAACGCCACCGGCGATAAACACCTCACCTTCGCCCACACGGATGGAACGCGCCGCCATGTTAACGGCGGTCAGGCCAGAGGCGCACAGGCGGTTAAAGGTCACTCCCGCTACCTCGACCGGCAGGCCGGCCAGGAGTGCTGCCATGCGGGCGACGTTGCGGTTATCTTCCCCAGCCTGATTGGCACAGCCAAAATAGACCTCTTCGATCATGGTGGGGTCGAGGTGGTTGCGGTTAACCAAGGTGCGAATGACTAGCGCGGCCAGATCATCTGGACGCACGGCAGCCAGGGCGCCCCCCAGGTTGCCGATGGGGGTGCGAATCGCATCCACGATGACAGGAACAGGCATAGAGTAATCCTCCGCAGGGCGTTGATCTAAATCAGGGTGATTTTTATGGAAGGTTGAGACGCACCATGATCAGGGCCAGAATGCTGCCATCGGCAGCGCTCAGGTCGGCAATCTCTAAATAGTATAAACCGCCAGGCAGATTTTGGAGGTCCAGCGTGGCCTCGAATGTGCCTGGTGCACCTGGATCAGGCGCTTCGACCATGAGCGGTCCGACCAACAGGGTGGTGCCCTGAGCGGTGGTGAGGCGATAGCGCAGGGTGTTTTCAAACGGCGCAATGCTTACCCGACCACGCAAGCGGAGGGTCTTTGTGCTCAGGGTCGAGTTATCGGTGGGTTCCTCCAAATCAATTCGCCGTTCTTGACCGCCCGGCGTTTGCGAGGTGGCACGAATCAGCATCAGGTTGTTGTTCACCAGGCGAAGGTCACGGGTCACCGGTTGGGTCGGACAGCAGCCGGGGTCATTCGGGCCGTGAATCGTGGCTGCCAGATGAACAACCTCTTCCTGAATGGTTAACGAATTGAGAATGGGGCGGTCATCAATAAAGTACGAAGCCACATGACGCGGCAAGCCATTTTCATTCAGAAGCGCAACCAGGTTGACAAAAACGCCGGTTCCACCGTAGTTCTCGGCGATGGTAGCCACAGCATCTCCCAGGCCGTCGCCGTTCAGGTCGCCAAATGCCATCATCTCACCCAGGCGCACCGACCAAAAATCAGGCTGCGTTGGATCATTGCCGGATTGATAAGTGCCATCGCTTAGGCGGATGGTGCGCAGGTTGCCACCGAAATCGAGCAGTAGATATTCGGCGTTTAGCACATCGGTGGCGCTCAGAGGGGCATAAGTAGGGGTAGAGGTTGGAGTGGGGGTGGAAGGTAACGGCGTGGGCGTGGGTGGGATGACCTGTGGCAGGCAGGCGGTCGTACCAATAACCCAACCTACGAGTAGCAGACGGCGCAAGAAGGTCATGGTAATTCCTTTTTAGATTTAGATTAATTCCACATCATGCGCGCCAGATTCGGCTTTCCCGGCAGGGGTGATGCGGATGAATTCGGCGCGTTCCCATAATTCGGGCAGGTTATGCGCACCGACATAACTCATCCCGGAGCGCAATCCGCCTACAATCTGATGCAAGATGTCCTTGACCTTGCCGCGGTAAGGGACCAGCGCTTCTACACCTTCTGGGACGACTTCACTCCATTCTTCTTCTTCCAGGTCATCGTCGCGGCGTTCTAGGCGGCGGCGTTCCACATTGGCGGTGAGTGAAGCCATGCCACGCACCACCTTGTAGCGGCGTCCCTGGCGCACGACTTCAGGGCCTGGGCTCTCTTCGGTGCCAGCGAGCATGTTGCCCAACATCACCGCACTGGCACCTGCGGCCAGGGCCTTGGTCACATCCCCGGAGGTGCGCATGCCGCCGTCGGCGATGATCGGAACATTCAGGCGTCGGCCTTCAGCAGCGCACTCCGCGATGGCGGTCAGTTGTGGCACGCCGCACCCGGTCACAATACGGGTCGTGCAGATTGAGCCTGCGCCGACTCCGACCTTCACCGCATCCGCACCGGCCTTGACCAGATCGCGCACACCTTCAGAGGTAGCGACATTGCCGGCAATAAGGGGAATAGCGGGAAATTTCTGTTTCAGCGCACGAACCATACGCAGGGCATTTTCAGAATGGCCGTGCGCAATATCCAGCACCAAAATATCCGCCCCGGCCTCCACACAGGCAGCGGCGCGGTCAATCTCTTCCGGTTTTACCCCGATGGCCACCCCCACCCGTAGCCGCCCCAAGGCGTCTTTGGTGGCATGAGGGTGCTGTTGAATTTTGACGATATCCTGGACCGTGATCAGGCCGGCCAGACGATTCTCGCCATCCACCAGGGGAAGTTTTTCAATGCGGTGAGTATATAGTTTTTCTCGCGCCGCTTCCAGCGATTCGTTCTCGCTGGCGACGATCAGGCGCTCGCGTGGGGTCATGACGGTGCTGACCGGCGCATTGGCGTCGGGGGCAAGCAAGACATCGCGTGTGGTTACCAGGCCTAAAAGATGGTGAGTGTCATCCACGACGACCAAGCCGCCAATTTCTTCCTCGGCCATGATGCGACGAGCTTCGGCGACCGTGGCAGAGGGGAGGATGGTCAGTGGGGTAAGCACCACCATGCTCTCGGCGCGCTTGACTTTGCGCACCATTTCAACCATGCGTTCAATGCTCATAAAGCGGTGCAACACCCCCAAACCGCCCTCTTGCGCCATCGCGATGGCCATATTGGACTCGGTGACCGTATCCATATTGGCGGATAGAATGGGGATGTGGAGGCGGATCCCTGGCGCCAGCCAGGTGCTGGTGTCCACATCTTTGCGGCTGCGAATATCGGAATACTTGGGCACCAACAGAACGTCATCGAAGGTTAAACCGGGATCAGGCCGCAGATTCATACGTTCCTCACAAGCATTTTTTGGCGTTTTCATTATAATACGTCCACCTATATCAACCCCAAAGAGGCCAAAAAAATGCGCCCATTACCCCCTGAATTTTATTTAGATCCCGTTACCCACGTGGCCAGGGCGCTATTGGGCCAGCGTCTGGTGCGCCGTTTGGAAGATGGGCGACGCCTGGCCGGTTACATTGTCGAAACCGAAGCCTATGATGGCGAAGAGGATAAGGCCTGTCATGCTAGCCGTGGGCGCACGCCCCGTAATGCCGTCATGTTCGGGCCGCCGGGACGGGCTTATGTGTATTTCACCTATGGGATGCACTGGTGCTTAAACGCGGTGGTGGGACCGGAGGGTCAACCCGCGGCAGTGTTGATCCGCGCGATCCTGCCCTGCGAAGGCCTGGAGCAAATTGCGCAGAACCGTGCTGGGCATCCACCAGCAGAATGGACAAACGGTCCAGCCAAAGTCTGTCAGGCCCTCCAGATTGATGGTCGGCTGAACGGGTGTGATCTCACTGCCGCCGATAGCCCATTGGTGATTGAACCCGGCATTAATGTCCCGCAGGATTGGATACAGGTGGGCGCGCGAGTGGGCATTGCCTATGCCCCCGAGCCCTGGCGTTCAATGCCCTGGCGGTTTATCGCTCACTTGCCGGTTGAGGCTTATGCAACCTGGGAAATTCCCGCCTTCCTTAGGCCTGAGGCGAGGTCAAAAAAAGCCCGGGAGCGTTGATTCCCCCGGGCATTCCTCAAGGGGGTAGGTTGCTCATTCGTAGCGTAGGGCTTCCACCGGTTCCAGGTTGGCGGCGCGGTTAGCGGGGTAAAGGCCAAAGAATAACCCCACGGCGGTTGAGAACAGCGTGGCCAGCAAGATAGCGTCAAGGCCCACTTTAGGATTGAGTGGGGTATTGCTGGCTGCGGCAATCTGCCCAACCACAAAGGCAATTAACCAGCCGAAGCCGATCCCGATCAGTCCACCGAAGAGGCTGAGCAGGGATGATTCAGTGAGGAACTGGATCAAAATATCGCGTTTGCGGGCGCCGATGGCCTTGCGTAGACCAATCTCCCGTGTGCGCTCAGTGACCGAGACCAGCATGATGTTCATGATCCCGATCCCGCCTACCAGCAACGAGATCGCGGCAATGCCACCCAGGAAAATGGTCAGCACACCGGTAATGGTCTGGGCAGTGGCAACGAAATCCTGCTGGGAGAAGATGGTAAAGTCATCTACCCCCAGTTCGGTCCGGTGGCGGGTGCGCAGGACCTGAGAAACCTCTTCAATGGCCTGGGGAACCAATTCCGGGCTGCTGACCTGCGCCAAGATCAAGTCCACGCGGTTGCGGTCGCGGCGAATGATGCGCGCCTGGGCGGTGCTGAGGGGAATGAGCACAATATCATCCTGGCTGCCAAAACTGCTCCCGCCCTTGGGTGCCGTCACGCCGATAATGCGGAAGGGTTGCCCCTCAATGCGGATGACCTCACCGATCAAGCCTTCGCGCCGCCCGAAAAGACGATCGGCTACCTCAGGGCCAATCACGGCAACTGAGGCCTGCCCCAGCAGGTGTTCTTCGCTAATAAACTCGCCTTCCAGCAGGGTGTAGTTGCGCACGGCGGCGTAATTCGGGGTTACACCGGAGATTTGCACGCTGGTGCGCTCACTCCCATAACTCACCTCGCGGGTCGCACTAAGCACTGGTGCGACTGCGGTCAGCGAAGGCGCCTGGAACGGGTCCGCCAGGGCTTGAGCGTCGGCGAGCGTGAGGGGTTGGGGATTACGCACTTGCTCGGTAAAGTTGCCGGGGAAGATGAAGAGCAGGTTGCTCCCCAGCCCGCTGATCGAGCCGGTGATGACATCTTGCGCGCCGGTGCCCACGGCCAACATGGCGATCACCGCTGCCACGCCGATCACAATGCCCAGGATGGTCAACCCCGAGCGGAGTTTGTTAGCGCTAAGGCTTTCCAGGGCTTCTAAAATGGCTTGTCCTAGGTTCATAGGCCATCCTCCACGACGAGGCCATCCTGAATCCGGATAATACGTTGAGTCTGTTGAGCTACGGTGGGGTCGTGAGTCACAATAATCACCGTGGTGCCAAAATCGCGGTTCAGGCGCAGAATCAATTCCAGAATTTCCTTACCGGATTTGGAATCCAGGTTGCCGGTGGGCTCATCTGCCAGGATAATGGCCGGGTTGTTGACCAGCGCCCGTGCGATAGCGACCCGTTGCTGCTGTCCGCCAGATAGTTCGGTCGGGCGATGGTACAGACGGTCGCCCAGCCCCACGGCTTCCAGCGCCTGCCGTGCGCGTTCACGGCGATCACCATTGTAGCCGGCGTAACGCAAAGGTAACTCCACGTTAGCCAGAGCTGTCGCACGTGGTAGCAGGTTGAAATTCTGAAAGACAAATCCCACTTTGCGGTTGCGAATGCGCGCCAAATCGTCATCCTTGAGCCGTGAGACGTCCTCACCATCCAGAATATAGGTTCCGCTGGTGGGTTTATCTAGACAGCCCAGGATGTTCATCAAGGTAGACTTACCCGAACCGGACGGCCCCATGATGGCAACGACCTCCCCGCGGCGGATGCGCACGCTGACCCCGCGCAGGGCATGTACCTCAACTTGCCCCATCTTGTAAACCTTGGTCAGATCATGGGCTTCAATGACCCAATCATTGTCTTCGGTCATACCTACCGACCTCCCGCAAAGGGCGGACGCCCCCCGGTAAACGAGGTGATTTGTGCAGGCGGGTTTAAGATGACCAGGTCTCCTTCGCGTAGGTCACCTTCCAACACCTGGCTATAAGTCTCGGAGGTGGCACCCAGGCGAATGGTGACTGCCTCGGGTAGGCCGTTGCGCAGGACATAGACCACCCGTTGACCTTCACGCAAGCGCACGGCGCGATTGGGCACCAACAGGACATCTTCAAGCTGTTGCACCAGGATGGTCACGGCAGCGGTCATGCCGGGTTTGACCTGTTCATCGGCATCGCTCAATTCTAAGGTGACAGTGAAGTTGACCACACCGCCGACCGGTGTACCTACTCGACCAACTTCTACCACTTTGCCCATATATTCCTTGCCCGGGATGGCGTCAAACGTTAGCCGAGCCGATTGGCCGACCTGGATGCGGTTGATATCCACTTCGGGCACTTGCACGTCCACCAGCAAGCGGCTGAGGTCGTCAATGCGGAAAGAAACGGTACCCGGCGTCACCTGATCCCCAACTTTGGAACGCACCTCGGTTACGGTGCCGTTGAAGGGCGCTTCCAAGCGTGCCAGTTTGAGGGTGGCTTCGAGGGCAGCAATGCGGGCTTGAGCGGCTTGGATATCCAGTGGATCAGGACCGTTCTTGAGCCGTTCCCATTCGCGTTGGGCATCTTTGAGTTGGGCTTCGGCCAGTGCGACATTGGCATCCGCCTCGGCGATTTCTAATTCATCCGGTTTACCTAACAGGTAGTTCAGGTTAGCCAGGGCGCGATCCCGCGCGCGTTGGGCGTTAGCTAGGTTGGAAAGGGCCAGGGCGCGGCGCGGGTCATCCTCGGGGAGGCCAGCCACGCTCTCGTATATCTCTTTTTGTCGTTCGTATTCGTTCTGGGCCAGGATGTAATTGGCACGGGCTTCGTCAATTGTCGCCTGGCTGGCGCGGGCGTAATCCTTGCTCTGGCGGCGCTTTTGTGCCTCTTTCAGGTTCTTTTGAGCTTGCGCCAGCGCCAGTTGGGCCTGGGCACGGGCTAGATCAGAATGGAGCAGGTTATCCAAATTGCGCTTGGCGGTGACCAGATCAGCCTCGGCCAAAATGATATTCTGGGCCAGCGAGGATTTCTCAAGTTCGGCCAGCACTTGCCCGGCTTTGACCGTATCTCCCACGGCAACTGTGATCTTGCCGATTTGGCCGCTGGTTTGCCAGGCCAATATGGCGGTCTGATTAGCTCGAACGGTGCCGGTGGCGCCAACCGTGGCCGTCAAAGTGCCGCGCTGAAGGGGTTCAGTTTGAAAGTTCGTGTTGAGCGCGGCACGGGCCGATTGCCAGGCACGCAAGCCCAGAAAAGCGGCAATGACCAAAATGGCGATGACCAGATAAAGGATCCATTTGCGTTTCATCGGTATGCTCCCTTGTGCTCCATGAAGCCAGGTTTGTTCTAATTATTACCACACTTAACCCGCTAGGGTGAGATCATTTGTAAGGTTGACGCTTTCGAGCGCCATAATCTCGCGGTAGGTCAGGGTCCACAGGCTAGAGAGGAAGACCTGTTCCCAAGCACCCAAGAGCACCAGAGGCGAAAAGACGATCAAGAAGAACGGCGGCAAAACTAAGATCAGCGCGGTCAGGACGGCCAGCGGCTGTGCCAGGAAGAGTGAGGCCAAGCCGAAGATCACCAGACCGGGAAGACCGACGATAACCAGGGCGGGGATAATCATAAAGAGGTAAAGCGGAATAAGCAGGAAGAAAAGAATCAACGTTGCAATACCCCAGCCGATTCCGATCCCCAACACCACCAACCACATCAGGCCAGCGTTTTTCCATTGACGACGGAGTAGACCTAGGGCATGACGCAAGGCTTCAATGACGCCCATCTCCTGCAACACACAGGCGCGGCGGGCAATTTCACCGACGATGCCGATGAGGATACTTACCAGGATCAGCACTACGAACCACAGCAGTGCCAACCCAATTCCGATGATCACGGCCGGGGCGGTGATGGCCGGGGTCTGCGCCGAGGCACCGACGATGAACAAACCGATGAGCGGGATGATCAGTAGCACCAGGATGACGATGGGAAGGCCAAGCAAGAGGTCAATGAGAAAGAGTTGCCAGGCTTTACGCGACCAGCCCAGTCGCCATCCTTGCCGAAACGAGGCTCGAACACCTTGTGCCTCATAATCATCCACCAGGCGGATCAGGGCAACCTGACTCACGTAATGTGCAATGGCCAACGTGATCCCTACGATTCCGAAGATGCAGATCAGGACGATCACCAAGCCGACCAGGGTGGGCAGGAGTTGGTGCTCTGGTACCTGTGCCAGGGGACGGAAGAATTCTTCCAACCAGCGTTCAAACACGCCACTGGGCGCACCCCCATTCCCTTCCATACGGTAGGAGAAGAGGTTATTCACATTCCCCATCCCACCCCCGCCGGAGGCCGTCAGCGCCAGAATCAGACCAAAGAGCCAGAGGGTACGGTAATGCCAAAGGATATGCCAGGAACGTTTGAGGATTTTTAAGGGGTCAATCATCATGGTTAATCTCCTTGAGATAGATAGGCTACGCCGATTTCATGGCGTTGGTTCTTTCTGGGGTTGAGGTGGTCGCCCAAAACTGTCGCCATCCCCAAAGCACCAACCAGATCAAGTACAACAATGCGATTTGCGCCTGCCAGATCAACACCCCCAGCCATTCCCCGAGCCAGCGGTCGGCCTGCTGAAGCCATTGCAATATCACCTGCAGGCTGGGGGATGGTGCAGCGCTTCCCAGCAATGTGAGCAATGATAGCCATAGACTACGGGTGCCCGTGGTGAGCATGTCCGGTGCGCCGTTGGCAAGTAAACCACTTTGGGCGCCTAACCGGAGCCACGTGATCACCCCCCACACAACTTGCAGCGCCGACCAAAGGATCAGCAGCACCAGAGGTGCGCTCCAGACCAACGCGTGAGCAGATTGTGCAGTCGTAGTTCGGCGTGGTGGGAGGCGGAGCATCACTTGTGCAGTGAATCGCTCACCGGGCGTGAATGGGAGATCCTCCGGCAGGCTGCGAATCCAAGTGCTGAGAGTTTGGCGGGCCAGCAGATCGCTATGGCAGGCGGCGCAAACAGCCAGGTGTTGCGTTACGCGTTGGCGATCGGTCGGGCCCAGTTCGTCATCCAGATAAGCGTCTAGTAAATGGGTGACGTGATCGCTCATGAGTTGACCTCCTGTGGGGTGAGCCAGGGCGTCAGTTGCTCACGTAGGTGTTGACGGGCGGCGTTGAGACGCGACATCACCGTGCCGAGCGGAATATCGAGTGCTTCGGCAATTTCACGGTAAGAAAGCCCGCCATATTCGCGCAGTACCAGCACGGCGCGAGTGGCTGACGGAAGGGTTAAAATCGCCCGGCGCACCAGGTCTTCGCGTTCTTTCTGCTCCAAGGTGGCGTGCGGGTCGGGTGAGTCGCCGTGAAGAGATGAGTCATCATCCAGTGCAAGGGTGGGGCGCTCGCGGCGAAGCATATCCAGAGCAGCATTGACGGCGATGCGGTAGAGCCAGTTGCGCCAGGGCATGAGGGGGCGGTAGGTGTTAAGGTTCAGCCAGGCGCGCACAAAGGCTTCTTGGGCAGCATCCTCGGCCAGGTAAGGGTCGCCGCACAGGCGGTACACGACCCCAATCACACCAAGGTGATAGCGGCGCACCAGTTCGGCAAAAGCACTTCGATCGCCGCGCTGGGCCTGTTGCACCAGTTCTGCCTCGGATGAAGCCAGTAAAGCGCTCTCCACGCCTGATCCTTTTGGCTTATAGAGTCCATTCACCCTATTAACGAATGTTACCGCGGTTTTATTCGTCTTAATGCCTTTTTCCCTTTGACCTATATAATTGGCATAAACCGCCTGAGGCCACTAGGCTAAGGATTAAGGTTTGGGTATCACCTTGTTACGGGTGAGATTGGCCCCAAAAATTTTTAGGCGTGAGATGAAGCATGAATGAGTGGATCATGATCGGGGTTGCACTGTTGTTGCTCACCAGTGTTCTGGTGAGCAAGATCTCAGATCGCTTCGGAGTGCCGGCCCTGCTATTGTTCTTGATCTTAGGCATGCTGGCGGGTTCGGATGGGCCGGGCGGGATCTACTTCGATGACCCGGCTTTGGCTCAGACCATCGGCGTGGTGGCATTGGTGTTGATCCTCTTTTCGGGAGGATTAGATACCGAATGGACGCAGGTCAAACCGGTGCTGAAAGAAGGCATACTTCTTGCGACGCTTGGGGTTTTGATGACCGCAGTGGTCTTAGGGATCTGTGCCACGCCGCTCATAAACCTCACCTGGAAGGAAGGGCTTTTGCTGGGTGCGATTGTGTCCTCTACCGATGCCGCCGCGGTGTTTAGCGTTCTGCGCTCACGGGGGATAAGCCTAAAAGGAAAGTTAAAGCCCTTGCTTGAACTCGAATCGGGTAGTAACGATCCCATGGCGATTTTCCTAACCCTGGGGTTGATCCAATGGTTGACCCAGCCATCCACATCCCTCGGTGATTGGCTTGTGCTGTTTGTGCGGCAAATGGGCATTGGCGCCATTCTGGGCTACGGCATGGGCAAAGCCATCGGGTTCCTCATCAATCGCCTTCGATTGGGGTATGAGGGGCTGTATCCTGTGCTGACCCTGGCGTCGGTTTTTCTCACCTTTGGATTGACCTCGGTGTTGGGCGGGAGTGGCTTCCTGGCCGTCTATCTGGCAGGGATCGTGCTGGGCCAACAGGATTTTATCCATAAGCGCAGTCTGATGCGCTTTCACGATGGGTTGGCCTGGTTAATGCAGATCACCATGTTCCTCACCCTGGGCTTGCTGGTTTTCCCTTCGCGTTTGGTTCCAATCGCCGGGATTGGGATGGTTATTGCGCTGATTCTGATGTTTCTCGCCCGCCCGGTGGGCGTATTGATCAGTCTGTTACCGAGCGGATTAAGTTGGCGGGAGAAAATGTTTGTTTCCTGGGTGGGACTGCGCGGTGCAGTGCCAATCATCCTGGCGACGTTTCCGCTTTTAGCACGCGTGCCTCACGCCGATTTGATCTTCAACGTTATTTTCTTTGTTGTCCTGACCTCTGTTTTACTGCAGGGCACGTCCATTCCGATGGTGGCACGGTGGTTAGGGTTAGACACTCCCGCCCAACCTCGGCGTGCCTATCCGATTGAATTCACGCCTATGCATGGTATTGAGGGAGAACTCAAAGAACTCACCCTGCCCGCGGATTCACCAGCAGTAGGCAAAGCCATTGTGGAATTGGGCTTGCCGCCGGAATTCCTGATTGTTCTTATCGCGCGGGGCAAGGCGTTTATTATCCCCAGCGGTGGTACTGTGTTGCAGGGTGGTGATACACTGTTGGTGCTGACAGACAGGCCTTCTTTGGAGCAGGCTTGTGCCCGTTTAGGGCTAAAAGGAAACGCAGGGGCTAGGGCTGACGCTCCAGATTAGATGAGTGGATCGGGATTTCGGGTTGAGATTCCGCCGCGGCGGGCTGGTGTTTGGCTTGGGGGGTGCTCAGATTGACCAGATAGATTCCGCTCAATACCACGATCCCGCCTAGGATTTGGGTTAGGTTAAGCGGCTCGCCGGCTAGCGGGATGGCCATGAGCGCCGTCAATACCGGTTGGGCGACCATAGTGGGGGCTACAACCGAGGCCGGCAGATGACCGAGGGCGTATGCGACCGAAAAGTAGCCAATTACCTGTGAGATCAGCCCAGCGCCCAGGAAGGCCAAGTAGGTGCTGGGGGCAAAACCGCTCAGGGGCTGAGCACTGGCCAGGTTAATCCCCAGCAATACCAGCGAGGCTGTTGCGGTTACCATGAAGATATAAACCAAGGCCGGGAAGCGCTCGCGCCCGCGCTGGGTGGTCAAAAAATAAGCGGCATAGAAGAGGCTGGAACCCAACGCCAAAAAATTGCCGCGGTTGAGTTGTGGACGGTAGATGAAGTCGCTTCCCAGTACCAATGTAGCACCGCTCAGGGTTAGAGCAAGCCCCAGCCAGAAGCGTCCGCGCAGGCTTTCACGCCAGATCAACGCGGCAAAGAGCCCCACCCACAGCGGGGCCAGGTTGTTCATCAAGGTGGCAGTGGCAATCCGTGTTTCGTGGAGCGCGATGCTCCAGGTGGTGTGATCGAGGGCGGTGAAGCATCCACCCAAGAGGGGCAGGAACAACCATCGGGGGGTATTCCCTAACCCATGCCGGCGCACTTCGCGCATGAATAGCGGAGCGAACGCCACAGTGGCCACAGCCATACGATAAAAGGCGGTCACTGGCCCTGGTGCATCATTGGCCCAGCGCACGAAGAGCGAAGATAAACTAAGGGCAAGAATGCCGCTCAAAAGCGCTAAATAAGGTAACCAGGGGCGATGGTGGGACTTTGAGGGTATATCAGCGGGTCGTGCTGGGGTCATGGACACGATTATACGCGCCCGCCCCTGATCTCGCCAGGGAGAGGACCTTCATAAGGTCAGATCTGGGGTTGGGGGAAGGGGGGATTTTGGCAGCAGGCGATAGATCTCAATCGGCTCTTGCTTGCCTCGCACGTGGTGCCGCCCCAGCGGTTGTAAGTTGAATTCTCGCACTTGCTCGGCTAGCGCGGCATACGTGGTGTGGCTGACCAGGGCCCCACTGCCTTCGATCAAATCCCGCGTCAAGGCTTCAATGCGCTGAGCGGTGTTTACGGTATCGCCGATAATGGTATAGTGCAGGCGATCTCGCGCCCCCAGGCCGCCAGCGATCACACCACCGGTGTTGATCCCGATGCCGGTAACCAAAGGTGGATCACCCCGCGCAATACGGGCGGTATTAAGTGCTTCGAGCGCCAAGAGCATCCGCGCGGCGGCACGGCAGGCGGCCAGTGCGCTCTTTTTGGGACTGAGGATACGAGGCAGGATGCCAAAGAAGGCCAGCAGCGCGTCCCCATCGAATTTGTTAACCACACCGCCTTCTTCGACAATGATAGGCACAAGGCGGTCATAATATTCGTTCAACCAGGCCAGGACACGCGCCGGCTCAACGTGTTCCGAAAGGGTAGTGAAACCACGAATATCGGTCATCAAGACGGTGGCGATGGCTTCTTGACCTTCCAGGCGCAGGCTGCCGGAGGTGAAGGTTTGGCGCAACTGCTCCCGCACTTCGGGCGAGACGGTGCGACCAAGTAAGTCGCGGTAGATGGAACCTTCCTGTAAACCTGCGACCATGGCGTTGAATGCATGCCCCAAGACCGCCAGTTCATCGTTCCCCGGTAAATTGACTTTGACTTCCAGGTTGCCCTGGGCGACCTGCGTCGAAGCCTGTACAAGTTGCACCAGGGGTTGGGTGATGCGGTTAGCCAGGTAAAACCCGATCAGAATCACCAGCAGGATGGCCGCGATGACTAATCCCATCACCTGGAGGCGCGTGGCCTGACTGGCACGGATGACAAAGGCCTGAGGTAGGGCAATCCCGATCAGTCCCTGATCCTCCCCGCCACGCGCCTCCCATGGGCGCAAAATTTCGCCGTAGGTCAGATTCCCTAAATTCAAGGTGCGGATCAGGGTCTGTTGATCCTGGTTGACCAGCACCTGGGCGACTTGTTCCAGAGTTAACGGCTGGACCGAAGGGGCATCGAATAAGGTGGTGCTGAGGGGTTGGCCGTTGAAATCGTAAAAGGTGATTTCGCCGAAAAGGTCTTCGCGCATCTCGCGGGCCAGGGTAGGGATAGATTTGCCGACCACCACCGCGCCCACCCGTTGGTTGGCGGCGTTGTAAATCGGTCCGCTGACGAAGAAATAGTGTCCCCAAGGGGTGACGAGGGTGCCGGCAAACTTATCGCCCTGGGCATCTACTACACCTTGCAAAACTTTCTGCACAAAGTTGGCCGGTTGGAAGGTGGGATCCTCGCGCACGGCCTGATACAGCCCTGCTGAGCTCCCTTCGGGTCGGTAAAGCACAAGCGTTGCCAGTCCTTGGGGATCAATCAGGGCGATGATTTGTTCATTGGTGTTGATTGCCAGGGGCAACAGGCGCAGGCGAAGTGTTTCGGCGTCTTGATTTTCTAACGCGGTGGCAATCCCTTCGCTATTGGCAACCAGGCGCAGCGTACCCAATAGTCGTTCTTCCTCGCCGACTAACCAATTTTGGGCTTGTTGGGCCACGCTAATCAATTGATTATAGAAACGTTCCTGCACCGATTCAAAGACCACCCGGCTCACGATATAAGCGGCAGCCAGGGAGAACAGGAACGCCAGGACGAGGTAAGGAAGGACAATTTTCAGGCGCACCGGCATCCGTATGCCGGTGTGCAGTTGAGTCTGAACAAGACGCGTTGAAGGCTGAGTGGCGGCCCCGACCCCTTCGGCGCGGCGCAGCGCCAGGGCAATCCAGCGGGGCGTGAAAGGGTGGCGAAGAAAGTTGTTTACACCAAATGCCCGTGCCTGCATCTCGCGCTGCAAGTCGGGGTAGCGACTGGTGAGAATAACGCGCACTTGTGGATGTTGCTGGCGCAGGTAGCGCAGTGTTTCCAGCCATGCCTCGCCCGGAAGATGCAGATCTAGGAAAACCAAATCGGGGTTCAAAGTTGCCCACTGTGCGCGTACCTCGGTGGGTTGGGTACTTTCCCAAACCTGGTGGCCGCGGCTGCGCAGGTAGCGAATCAGCCCCTCACAGGTGCGGAGATCACTTTGCAGGAGCAGGATGCGCACACGCTTCTCCAAGAAAGGTAAGGGCTCAGGTCAGGTATTCGCGTAGGTGGCGGCTGCGGGTGGGGTGGCGCAGTTTGCGCAAGGCTTTGGCTTCGATTTGGCGAATGCGTTCTCGGGTCACATTGAAGTAGCGGCTGACCTCTTCCAGGGTGTGGTCTTTGCCGTCAATCAGCCCGAAGCGCAATTCCAACACCTGGCGTTCACGTTCGGTCAGTGCACCAAGGGCGTTTTGCACCTGCTGGCGCAACATCTCACGCGCCGCAGCGTCCATCGGTTCCAGGGCTTCCTCGTCTTCGATGAAATCCCCTAACTGGCTGCTTTCCTCATCGCCGACCGGGCGTTCTAACGAGACCGGCTCCTCCGCCGATTGGAGAATGCGTTGCACCTTGGCCGTGGCGGCCTCCCAGCGCCGTTGTAGTTCAGGATCCAGGGGTTGATTGCGGGAGCGGGCCAGCAAGATGGCTTGGACGTCTTCTTCGCTGAGCAAACCCGACTCCAAAGCAAGTTCCTCGTAGGTCGGTTCGCGTCCCAATTGTTGCATTAAGGAACGCTGGACACGCAACAGGCGCGTAATGGCCTCAAAGAGGTGCACGGGGATGCGGATGGTGCGCGCTTGTTCGGCAATATAACGGCTAATGGACTGACGAATCCACCAGGTAGCGTAGGTGCTAAACTTATAACCGCGGGTAGGATCGAATTTGGCCACTGCGCGCAGCAATCCCAGGTTGCCTTCCTGGATCAAATCGAGGAAGGAAACCCCTCGCCCCAGATAGCGCTTGGCAATGCTGACCACGAGGCGCAAGTTGGCGCGAATCAGCACATTGTTGGCCTCTTCGGCGTGCTGGTGGATGTCCTCACGTTCTTTGCGCAATGCCTCTTCATCGTTCAGATAAGGGGTGAAGAAAGCCAGTTCAGGTAGCTCCAGTTCTGTTTCCGTCCATTGGGTTAACGCCTGGGCGGCAGCTTCGGGCAGGAGGTAAAGGTCGAGGAAGAGGTTGAAAACGTTCCGCACCAGTCCGTCCCAGAACGTGTCGTGCCCCCAAGGACCGCTATCCATATACGAACGGACGTATGAGGGGGACTTGCTCTGCCAGGTCTGGCGTAAAAGGCGTGCTTCGGCCAGCACAAGTTGCAAATCAGGAGGAGCAGTGTGTTCCAGGCGCGCTGCGTCCTGCTTGACCCGTTCCCATGAGGTGAGCAGGTCTTCACACACGGCCAGGAATAACGCTTTATAACGTCCGTTGCCATTGCCCCGTGAGTCAATGTGCTTTTGCAGAGCATCCAGGCGGCGATCCGCCTCAATACAGGCCGCCAGGCGGAATTCACTGTCTGCATCCAACAGGCTGATCTGCCCGATTTCACGCAGGTAAAGCCGCACCGGGTCTTCGGAGAGCTCGGCTGCCAGGGCCGGGTCTTCTAAAATCTCCAGCGGATCTTCGAGCGCCAGATCAGACCAGTCCTCGCTGGAGGGTGCGGCGACGGGTTCTTCCAATTCCGCAGTGAGACCTTCTTCTTCGCCTTCGGCGAGGGTCTCAGGCAAGTCGGACTCGTCTCGTGGGGCGATGTGCCGAGGTGAAGGCGTGCCGGCAGCGGACTTGCGCGTACCTTTGGCCTTGGTGATCTTGTTTTCCGATTCGGGGGATGCCTTCTTTGTGCGTGGCATGTTTAAAATCATACCATGAGGCTATAAATTGAGCAAAAGAAAACCCGCCCCAATTTTGCGGGCGGGTGCCATGGCCAGGTGGAACGTGCACGTTCACGCGGCAACGCTGCGCCCGTAGAGCGCCTCGCGCACCTGGGAGACGCGACGCCGCAGATGGTCATCGCGTTCGATCATATCGGCCACTTTTTCGCAGGCATAAAGGACGGTGGTGTGATCACGCCCTCCCAACACTTCACCGATTTGAGGTAGGGAGACGTTGGCTTCCTCGCGCAGCAAGTACATTGCGACCTGGCGCGGAAGGGCTACCTCTCGCGAGCGTTCCCGGCCGAGCAAGCGTTCGCGAGGGATACCGAACACCTGAGCGACGGCGTTCACCACCTGAGCCGGTTCAACGCGGCTGCGTTGAGGAATGAGATCGGCGAGGGCAATGTCCACCAGGGCTGGGGTCAGCGGGCGCCCACTCAAATCTGCGTAAGCCAGCACGCGGGTCAACGCCCCTTCCAGTTCGCGGATGTTAGATTGGATTTGACGCGCGATGGCATAAAGGATTTCGACAGGCACATCCCGCCCGGCGCGTTCGGCCTTGGAGCGTAGAATGGCGATGCGCGTTTCCAGGTCGGGTGGTTGAATATCCACGGTAAGCCCCCACTCAAAGCGGGAACGCAGGCGCTCTTCTAGCGTCATCATGGCTTTAGGTGGGCGGTCTGAGGAGATCACCAGTTGCTTTTCCTGGCCATAGAGGGTGTTGAAGGTGTGGAAAAATTCTTCCTGGGTTGATTCCTTGCTGGCAATAAATTGGATATCGTCAATCAAAAGCACATCAATGTTGCGGTAGCGTTCGCGGAAAGCGGTGGTGGTGTGGGTGCGAATGGCGTTGATGAGGTCATTGGTGAATTCTTCGGCGGAGACATAGAGAACGTGCAAACCGCGCTCCAGGGTGGCATTGCCGATGGCGTGGAGCAGGTGGGTCTTGCCTAATCCGACCCCGCCGTAAATGAAAAGGGGATTATAGGCGCGAGCGGGGTTCTCAGCAACAGCCTGTGATGCGGCATGGGCAAGGCGATTGCTGGCGCCAACGACGAAATTTTCAAAGCGGTAGCGCGGGATCACGGTACGCGGTTGTGCGGAGTCATTGCGTCCGTTGGAGGGCAGGAAGGTTGGAACATCGGGCGAGGGGTTCAGCGGGGCTTCTTTGTGCCAGACGATAAACTCCACCTGCTGAGGTGAGCCCATCAGTCCGCTCAAAAGGCGGGTAACCGTACCGGATAGGCGACTTTCTAGCCAATCGCGGGCGTAGGCATTGCGTACCCCGATGGTAAAACACCCTTCCTTCCAACCGACCAATTCTGCATTTTTCACCCAGGTATCGAACGCGGCTTTGGACATTTCCATTTGCAGTTGGCCCAAGACGACCTGCCAGGCATGTTCAGCGTCCATGGTTTCTCCTCCACTCCGCATAGGATTCGTACACCCCGCCGCGGCGCAATAGCCAAGATGACCCCCTGCAACTTGCAGAGGGTTTACCCAAAGCAGTTTTCGTTTGGGTGTTGACCAGGAAAAGGGGGACAGGTGTCCGCCCTGAATGATCGGTGCGTGAATTATTCTAGCAAATCTGACCCTGACTCACAAGTCGGAAAACCTACGCTGACCTAAAAAATTGGCGATCTTTAAAGTCGAGCCACCTTAAAGAGTCTTGGGTAAAATTGCGGCATTTGAGTGGAATATAGAAACATTTGTTCTTGCCATGCTTCCTTGGATCCTATACATATACCCCCATATATAGGGGGTGAATAATCATTGGGGGCATCCTAACCAGGAAATCAAAAGATTCTCATAGTCTTGGGTAGGGCTTGGTGCATGCGTTAAGGCCGGCGTGGTGAATCAGCATTGAGGAAAGTTTTTTAAGGTTTATGGGGAAGCCTGTCACCCTTGACACGATAGGTGGTTTGTCATATAGTTCGATTATCGAATAATTAGAGATTCGAATCATGAACGAAGATCTTGATGCGTGTGTACAAGATGTTTTAGAGGTGGTGATGGGGGTAAGCCGCACCATTCGCAGCCAGATGCGCCGTCACCGCGATCCGCGCATGAGCGTGCCGCAGTTTCGGGCGCTGATCTTCATTCGCCGCCAGGCCACTGCCACGGCCTCAGAATTGGCCGAGCATCTAGGGCTGACGCGCTCGAGCACCACCACCCTCGTGGACAACCTGGTACGTATGGGATGGGTGGAGCGAACCGGAGATGACCAGGATCGTCGCCGTGTGCGTCTGCGCCTGACAGCAGCGGGTGAGGCGATCCTAGAATCTGCTCAGGCTCAAACCCAGGCCCATTTCCGGGCGCTGTTGGCCGGGCTCTCTCCTACTGAACGGGAATGCGTGAGTCAGGCCATGTACATCCTGCGTTGTCATATATTGGAGCGAACTCCAAGCGAAGGATCATCTCAAGAAAGGTCGGAACAATGATCTTACAAACCAGCAACCTTACCCGACGTTATGGCTCATTAGTTGCCGTAGATCATCTGAATCTGTCTCTGCAAGAGGGAGAGGTATTCGGCTTGCTGGGGCCTAACGGTGCCGGAAAGTCCACTACCTTGAAAATGCTTACCACGTTGCTTCCACCAAGTGAAGGCAGTGCAATAGTGGCCGGCTTTGATATCCGTCATCAAGCTGCCCAGGTGCGCCGGGTAATCGGTTATGTGCCCCAGTTGATCTCGGCCGATGGGGCGTTAAGCGGTTATGAGAACCTGTTGATTGCAGCCAAACTTTACGACATTCCACGAACAGAGCGCGACCAACGGATTGCCGCAGCGTTGGACTTCATGGGGCTGAGTGACGTGGCGCATCGTCTGGTGCGAGAATATTCCGGCGGGATGATTCGGCGCCTGGAGATTGCCCAGGCTATCCTTCACCGCCCGCGCGTCCTTTTCCTGGACGAACCCACGGTTGGTCTTGATCCGGTAGCACGTCATCTGGTATGGGATTACATCCGCCAAATTCGCCAAAATCTGGGCACAACGATTCTACTGACCACCCACCTAATGGATGAGGCAGATCTCTTATGTGACCGGGTCGGTATTATGCACCTGGGACGCCTGGTTGCCTGTGATGCACCGCAAGCCCTCAAGGTGGCGATTGGAAAACCCGAGGCTACCTTAGACGAGGTTTTTATCCACTTTACCGGCAATCAACTTCAAACGACTATGGGAGGTTACCGTGAAACCGCTCGAACCCGGCGTGTCGCCCGCCGTCTTGGCTAGACCTTCTCCCTCGCCTTCGGCCCGGCAGGCTTGGCAGCCCTGGGCGATGCTACGCGAGATGGTTGTTAAAACCTGGGTCATTGCGGAATTAGAAGCGCGCAAATTGCGCCATGATCCTACTGAACTCTTTACCCGTGCAGTACAGCCGGCGCTGTGGCTGCTCATCTTCGGGCAGGTATTTGCCCGTGTGCGCGCGATCCCGACCGGGAATCTTTCCTACCTGGATTTTATGGCGCCGGGCATTCTGGCCCAGAGCGTTTTGTTTATCGCCATCTTCTACGGCATTTCAGTGATTTGGGAACGCGATTTAGGCGTATTGCATAAAATTATGGCCAGCCCGGCACCACGTGCGGCGTTGGTCAGCGGTAAAGCCCTTTCGGCGGGCATCCGTGGCCTGACCCAAGCGGTGATCATTTATGCCCTGGCGGCGTTGTTGGGGGTGGACTTAAACTGGCAACCCCAGGCGTTATTAGGAGTAGTGGTGGCGGTGATCCTCGGCGCGGCCAATTTCTCTCTCTTCTCGCTCATCATTGCCTGCCTGGTCAAGACCCGTGAGCGCTTTATGGGGATTGGGCAGGTGCTTACCATGCCACTCTTTTTTGCCAGTAATGCCATTTACCCCCTTGCCATCATGCCGTCTTGGTTGCAGGTATTGGCTAAAATTAACCCTCTCACCTACATTGTGGATGCCCTGCGCGCTCTGATGATCACAGGTGCTACCCCTGGTTTTCCTTTGGGGCTGGATTTCGCGATCATGAGTCTGACCACGCTCATCCTGGTGGCTGTGGCGGCACGGCTCTACCCGCGTGTCATCGTTTAGGACGAGAGGCGTTCGTTCGGGTTGGCCGACCCATTCTCTCCCGCGATGCCCACTAAAATACATCGCGCAATCTGTGGCTCAAAGGCTAACTCCGTATGTTCGACCTGGATGATGGTGACCGGACGTTGGGCAAGCACGCGCACGGTTCGCCCGGGCATCACACCATAGGCTTGTAGATAGTGTTGATAATCCAGGGGCAACGCCTCGAAGCCCAGGATGGTTACCTCCTGACCCGGTGACACGTGCCACAACGTTGGTCGAAGGGGATGTTTGCCCTGTCCGTGACGGTAGCGGGCGCGGTGGAAGCGGAGGTGAGGAATAAGCATGGGGCGCAATCTCCTTTTCATGAAGTCTTATCCTTAGAAGGGGTCTGCGGGCGCTTTAGCAAGCGCTCGGCCCAACGGGCCCAGCGTGACGTTTGGGGATTGATCACGCTGGTGCCGCAATTCGGGCAACACGCCATTTGACATCCAGCATGCAGAGGGCATTGTGCGCATGCAGGGCGTTCCCCGGCCGTGAAGCGGGTGCCGCACACCGGGCATGTCAGCCAGGTCTCTTCGGTGAGCTGTGGGGCGGGAAGAGGATCAGCCATGCCATCCTACCAGGGTAAGCAAGCGGTACAACGCACCGCCCACGAATAACGCGAAGGGAAAAATAAAAGCCAGCATCCCCAGCGCCGTCTTTAACCCGCGCTCTTTAATCATCATAAACACGCTGGCGATGCAGGGCACAAAGAGGGTAATTGTTACCATGGCGACTACGACCTGAATCGGGGAGAGCAAACCGCGGGATTCCATGACGAAAAGATTGGTGGCAGCAAAATCGCGGCGCAAAAATCCGACCAAAAAGGCCGCAGCAGCTTCGGGTGGAAGACCCAACCAGTGGGTTACCACCGGTTCGGCGAGGTGAATAATGCCGGGTAAAAGGTGGAACCAGTCCAACAGGAAGAGCAGGAAAGTTCCCAGCAGGAACAGGGGCACCGCCTCTTTGATATACCATTCCAGACGTGCCAGGGTTTTGATCAGCACATTGGAGAGCACCGGCCAGCGCAAAGGCGGGAGTTCCACGATCAAGGGAGTGCGTTCACCGGGTAAGACCTGTGCTGCCAGCCAGCCAACAATGAGCAAGACGATCACCACCACCGTTGCCCAGATCAGAGTAGCACCAAATGAGATGCCGGCCAGCATGCCCATCACCACGCCCAATTGGGCTGAGCAGGGGATGGCAAGAGCGAGCAAGAAGGTCACCAGGATGCGCTCACGGGGGCGGCTGAGGATGCGCGTAGTCATGGTTGCCATGGTTACGCAACCCAGCCCGAGTACCATGGGGAGCACAGCCTGGCCATTCAGGCCGATGCGGCTGAAAAACTGATTGGTCAGCACTGCCAGGCGCGGTAGATATCCTGAATCCTCAAGGACTCCGAACGCGATAAAAAAGGTGACCACAATCGGCAAAAGCAGCGCCAGGGCATAGGTTACGCCCATGGTCCATAGGCCGTATTCACCGATCAGCATTTGTTGTAAGAACGGCCAGGGCATCCAACGCGTTAGATGGCTGACGATCCAGGGGTTGATGATCTGACCAAAGAGCGTTTCTTCCAAAAACCCCACCAGGGTACCGGCGCCGAACACGCCTACAAACCAGTAGAGACCGTAGAGCACCAGCGCCAGGATGGGGATGCCCCACAGGGGGTGGGTGGCTAAGCGCCCCAGGCGCACATTGAATGGCTCGTGTTGAGGTTGGTCCTGGTGCCAAACCTGATTGATCAAACCGCGAATGACCTGATCACGCGTCCTCTGGAGCACACTGGCAACCGGTTCTGACAGGCGAGATTGTAAATCCTGGCGGATGCCTTCCAGGCGTTCAAATGAGGCAGGATCAAGGTGGGCTCGCAACCAGGCGAGGACACCGTTTTCTCCGCTCAGGAAAAGCAGGGCTAATCCCCGGGCAGAGATGGGGGCGGTGGGGAGAAGGGGTATAACGGCTTGTACGGCTTCTTCAACCGCGGGGGAATAGGTGAGATGAATTAATGCCGGTTGAACTCGCTCCAGGGCGTGGAGCAGATCATCCACCCCTTGACCGCGGGTAGCAACGGTGGTTACCACTGGCACGCCTAAAGTACGGCTGAGCGGTTCCAAATCCAACTTAACCCCGAACGCCTGAGCTTCGTCCAGCATGTTGAGCGCCAGTACGAGGGGCAACCCGAGTTCAGCCAGTTGTAAAGTTAAGTGCAGGGTGCGCTGTAGATTCTTGGCGTCCCCCACCTGGATCACGGCACCAACGTGTTCATCCAGTAGGGCGCGCACGGTAACTTCTTCATCTTCACTGCGTGCCGGAAATGTGACGATTCCAGGGGTATCTATGACTAACCACTCGGGGTGATGGCGCAAGTTACCCTGGGCAACCTCAACCGTGGTGCCGGGGTAATTCGAAACCGTTACATATTGCCCGGTTAATTGGTGGAAAAGAACCGACTTACCAACATTCGGGTTACCGACCAGCAAAATGCGCGCATGGTCATCGCGTGTGATCGAGGATGGCATCGGGGTTGAATGACAATGGGCCATAAGATTCCACCTTTTGTAAACAAGATTGACACAACCCATAAAAAATCAACGAGGCGCTTTCAATACTCCCCCCATAATGGGCGATGAAATCGCGCTTGAGTATTTCTAATAGCGGCGCCGGAAATTCAATGATGGTATTGCACAGGCGACAGCGAAAGTGATGGTGATCGGGATTAGCAGAAATGGCCGGATCAAACCGGTCCTGCGGGCGTTCGCCTTCAAAGCGCTGAGAACCGACCACGCCCAATTCTTCCAGCCAGCGTAACGTGCGGTAAACGGTTGAAAGATTTAGGTCTGGGGCACGCTGGCGGGCGCGTCGGTAGACTTCTTCTGCCGTGGGATGATCAGTGCACTGAGCCAGAGTTTCCAGGATCAGGCGGCGCTGGGAGGTCATACGCCCGCCGGTGGCGCGCAAACGTTCGGTAACTTGAGCGATCCAGTCCATTGGGTTGCCTTTTATTGCAAATGATTTGCAACAAGATCGCCCTAATTTTAGGTGATTCTCCCCCTAGGAATGAAGTGTGGTTTATCCCCTTGCTCGGTGCAAAATGTCACATATCAGCAAGGGGCTGGAAAGCGGTCTTTTTGTTTAGGCTCAAGCGCGTTCTTTTAGCAACGCCGTAGCGCGGCTTTGTTCCTGTTGGATGCGTTGCGGGCGGACGGTAATCCATATGATCGGTAGGGTGATCACCAACATAACGGCGTTGATGATGAATGGCCAGTAAGGGCTCCAGTTTTCCCACATCAGGCCGCCGAGGTAGGGTGCCGGAAGGGAAAAGAGACCTAAAGTGGTTGAGAGCAATCCGAAGGCCAGGCCGCGTAGATGGCGTGGGGCAACTTTGGAGATCAGGGCATTGAAGGCCGGGGCATAGAGCGCTTGCCCTAAACCAAACATGCCCCAAACCAAGGCTTGGAGGGGGAACGCTGGCCCGCCCAGGAAGAGGACGGTCGCGGCGGCAAAGATACCCAATCCACCCACCAGGCCCCAACGTTCGCCGAAGCGGTCAGAAATCCAGCCACCGGCGGTATTAAATAACGCCGCGGCGATGCCCATAATGGTATAGAGCGAGCCGACGCTGGTGGTTGTATAGCCGTAGAGATCTTTTAGGTAGATCGGGTAGAACTGATCGCTGAGGCGAAAACTGAAATCCTGCAGCCCGTCGAAGACGAGAATCCAGGTCATCAGGGTGCCGGCGGTAGCCAGGCTGATCATCTGCGCCAGGTTGGACTTGAGTTGGCTGAAGTTAAGGCGTCCCTCCGGCTCTTGGGCTGCGGCGCGGGCGCGGCGGCTCATGCTCACGCGGATGATGGTCGCCACCACGTAAAACCCCGCTGCAACCAACAGCATCCCGCGGAAACTTAATCGGTCCGCCAGAAAGCCCCCCAGGAACGGTCCGAGGATGTTAACAATGCCGAAAACACCATCGAATAACCCATATACCTTGCCGCGGTTATTTTCGCTCGTATGCTCGGCGATGAAGGCGCGGAAGGTGGGGGTGATCAGCGCACTAGAGATGGCCGCTGCAATGATTGCCACCAGAGCCCATTCCCACGAGGGGACAAACGGCAGCCACAGTGAGCCAATCAAACCGATCAGGCTTCCGATGGCGATGGTGCGCAAGTAACCCAGCGAGTCCGAGATCCAACCGCCGAAGACCTGCAAAAGGAGAGGGGCAAACATGCCGATGGTAAAGAACAGCCCGACCTGCTCCACGCTGGCACCGAGGTTGCGTAAATAGAGCGACAGCATGGGGGATTCCATGCGTGAGGCAATGTTCGCCAGGATCATTGCAAACATAAAGAGAACCAGGGTGGGGGAGAGAGCTTGCAATACGGACCGATCGAATCGTTTCATGAACATCCTCGCCGGGGGAATTTCACTCCCTAAAAACTGGTCGTATGGATAGCGTTGGTATAATTATAGTCACAGTTGGTTTTCCTGGTTTTGCCTTTCTTATTACCCCCGTGGATTGGACATTGCCAGCATGAATACCGTTCCGCTTCAAGTCGTCGCCTTGCGGTTACGCCCGGGCCAGGATCTCAAACAGTCCCTTGATTCCTGGGCGCATGAAAACGCCATTCAGGCGGCTGTGGTCTTGACGTGTGTGGGGAGTTTACAGCGCGCCGCACTGCGTCTGGCCAACCAGCCCGGTCCCACGGTGTACGAAGGTAAATTTGAGATTGTTTCCCTGACCGGCACCCTTTCCGTTCATGGGTCACATTATCATATTGCAATTTCCGATTCCTTAGGTCAAACCCTGGGCGGTCACCTCATGGAGGGCAGTCTGGTGTACACCACCGCGGAAATTGCCCTGGGTATCTTACCAGGGGTAAGGTTTGAGCGCCGTTTTGACCCTGAGAGCGGCTATGACGAACTCTTTGTGGTGAGCGAGGGAGATTGAGACAATGGCTGAACCCGTGCGCATTCTGATAGATACCGACCCTGGCATTGATGATGCGCTGGCAATTTTATTGGCGCTGGCTTCCCCCGAGGTGCAGGTTGAGGGTATCAGTGTGGTGTTTGGTAACTGTGCTGTGGATCAAGGAGTACGCAATGCTCTGGCTGTGCTGGATCTGGTGCACGCACCGCAGATCCCGGTGGCGCGCGGCATGGAACGCCCGCTGGTGCAGCCCCTACTTTTAGCCCCAGAAACACACGGCGACACTGGGCTGGGTTATGCCCGCTTGCCAGAACCAACCCGGCAACCCGACCCGCGCCATGGCATGGATTTAATCATCGAGACGGCGCGCTCTGCACCGGGTGAGATCACGTTGGTGGCCTTGGGGCCGTTGACCAATCTGGCGATGGCATTGCGGCGGGAGCCACGCCTCGTACACTGGTTACGGCGCGTGATCATCATGGGGGGTGCGATTCGCCACCAGGGCAATACTACTCCTCTGGCTGAGTTTAACGTCTATTGTGATCCGCACGCGGCTCACATTGTGTATCACTCCGGCCTGCCCATCACCCTGGTGCCACTGGACGTCACTTATCAGGTGGTGCTCAAACCAGAACATGTGAATTATTTGCTGTCGTTTGAGTCTCCGGTCGCGCAGTTCATTGCGGATGCGACGCGGTTCTACATGGAATTTCATGACGCCTATCAGCAGATTGAGGGGTGTGTGATTAATGATCCGCTGGCGCTGGCAGTAGCCTTTGCGCCGGATCTGGTCGGTACGGAGGCTCATTTTGTGGATGTGGACATCAGCGGTGGGGTCAGCATGGGCAAGACCTTTGCTGACTTTTACCGCATGACCGGCAAATCATCCAATATGGAGGTGGCACTAACTGTTGATCATGCGCGCTTTATCAATCTGTTTGTAGAGCGGATGGCCTACCTTTGTCGGTCCATCCCGGCTTAATCCTGGTCTTACCATCCCCCAAGGAGGACACGATGAAACTGATTGATTCGATCAAGAAGGATTTCAATACCATGACCCTGGTTCTTATCCCGGTCGCGATCGCCATCAATGTGGTCATTGGGCAAATTGTGGTCCTGCTCCGACTACCGGTTTATCTGGATTCCATTGGCACAGTGCTGGTCGGGGCGATTTGCGGGCCGTGGGCTGGTGCACTGACAGGGACGCTTTCCAACATCATCTGGGGCTTGCTTATTGATCCCAATGCGTTCCCCTGGTTCCCGGTAGCCCTGTTCATCGGATTTGTTTCAGGTTGGTGTGCCCATTTTGGACTTTTCCGCACCTGGTGGGGCGTGGTGATCACGGGCTTTCTGGTTGCGATCACGGCTGCGATCGTCTCAACGCCTATCGCGGTATATCTTTATGGTGGGATCACAGCCAGCGGCTCCTCGTTTATTACCGCGTTCTTACTCCAGACCGGGCGCGATTTAGTCAGCGCGGTGTTAAGCACCAACTTCCTGGTGGAACCGGTGGATAAGATTGCGACGGCGCTGCTCGCCTATGCCATCATCCGTGGCCTGTCTCGCCGTTACCTGATGCGCTTTCCGCGGGCTGAGAACGTCATGCCCAAACAAGCCTAAGCGAAGCCCTAGTGTTTACCTTGGGCTTCATCATTTACGTTTTCAAGGCCTGGCTGAAGCATGGTTGAGCGCCTCTCGTTTTATTTGGAACGGAATAGCCCGCTCCATCGTTTGAATCCAACCACCAAACTGGTGGTGGCATTCACGCTGATTCTGGTGGCCTTTCTAGGGCGCGGGCTATTCCTCCCCAGTTTAATCTTCGTGCTTATCTTATTGCCGTTGTCCTTTTTAGGGCAGGTGGGGCGGGAGTTTCTGCGCACGACGCTGAATCTGCTCTTGCCACTGTTTGCGTTCCTCTTTGTCATGCAAAGCCTGTTTTACCCCGGAGGCAAAACAGTGCTCTTTGGCTTCTGGATCTTTGCCGTCAAATTAGAGGGGGTACGCTTTGCCTTTCTCACCGCGACACGGGTTTTGGTGATGGTCTCTTCGTTCCTCTTGCTCCTTCTCACCACCCATCCCGGAGTGCTGCTACTAGATCTTACCCAGCGCGGGTTACCGGCTTCGGTAGCCTATATCCTGGCCTCGACTCTGCAGATCATCCCGCAAATGCAGGCCAAGGCCGCGACCATACTTGATGCCCAGCGCTCGCGTGGGCTGGATACCAGCGGTAGTTTGGGGCGGCGTATTCGAGCGCTTTTACCCCTTGTGGGACCGCTGGTCTTCGGTTCCCTGGTGGATGTCGAGGAACGTGCCATTGCGATTGAGGCACGGGGTTTCCGTTCCTCGCGTCCTAAGACCAGTTTGGTCGAGATCGAAGACCGCCCGTTGGAGCGGGCGTTGCGCTGGTTATGCCTGGTCGCGCTTATCCTGGCAGTTGGGAGTCAGTGGCTATGGCCGTAATTGAAATCCATCACCTGACCTATACCTACCCGGCCAGTGATCATCCTGCCTTGCGCGGGGTCAGCCTGGACGTCGAAGCCGGGGAGTTCGTAGCACTCATAGGGCCGAATGGGGCGGGTAAATCCACCCTCTGTTACACCCTGGCCGGATTTGTGCCTCACTTTTTTAAGGGCGATTTACAAGGTGAGGTTCGGGTGACCGGACAGGATATCCGTCAGGTACGATTGGAAGATTGGGTGCTCAAGGTAGGATTGGTGTTCCAGAATCCGTTCAACCAGATTTCGGGGGCAAAATTTACGGTTTATGAGGAAATTGCTTTTGGCTTGGAAAACATCGGCGTGCCTCGCGAAGAAATGCGGCGGCGGGTGGAGGAAGTGATGGCACTGACTGGCATCACCGATTTAGCCAATCGTTCGCCCTATGCCCTTTCGGGCGGGCAACAACAACGGGTGGCCTTGGCTTCGATCCTGGTGATGCAGCCGGAGGTGCTGGTCCTAGACGAACCCACCTCTCAACTGGATCCCATCGGTTCCCGCGAGGTTTTTCAGGTCATTCGTCGCTTAGCACACCAGGGTGTGACCATCGTGATGGCGGAACACAAGGTGGAATGGATTGCGGAGTATGCCGATCGGGTCATCGCGCTTGCTGACGGCGAGGTGATCGCCAGTGGCAAACCGACGGAGGTACTTACCGATCCGCGTTTACCGGAATATGGGATAGGGATCTCACGTTATACCGCTGTCGCTCGCCGCGCCGCCGAGGAAGGGCTCTGGCCGCCGCAACGACGCCTGCCGGTAACGCTGGAAGAAGCCGCAGTCGGTTTTAGCGCTTTGGAGGAAGCCCATGCGCATCAGCGTTGAGGATCTGCATTTCACCTATCCCAGCGGGGTCGAAGCGCTGCGCGGGGTCTCTTTGACCATTGAACCCGGCGAACGGGTGGCGATCGTGGGGCAGAATGGTGCTGGTAAGACGACTCTGGTCAAGCATCTCAACGGCTTGCTACGTCCTACTCAGGGGCGCGTGCTGATCGGAGATTGGGATACTTCTCAGGTGGAGGTACATCGTTTAGCCCAACGAGTGGGTTATGTCTTTCAAAATCCGGACGATCAACTCTTTTGCCGCACCGTAGCCGAGGAGGTGGCGTTTGGCCCACGTAACTTGGGGTATCCCTTGGAGCGGGTCAAGCAGTTGGTGGAGGATGCATTGCGCTTGGCTGAATTAACCGACAAGGCCGAGGTGAATCCCTATGATCTTTCACCTTCCTGGCGTAAGATGGTTGCTTTGGCTTCGGTGATCGCGATGGATACCCCGATTGTCATCTTTGATGAGCCGACCACTGGGCAGGATGCGCGAACCATCCACCGGATAGAACATATTCTTGAGGCCCTTGTCCAGCGCCAGAAGACGATTATCACTATCACCCATGATATTGATTTCTGTGCCGAGAACTTTGAGCGAGTGGTGGTGATGGGGCAAGGGCGGGTGCTGGCCGATGGGCCCAAAGAAATCGTGCTGGGAAAAGTGGATGTCCTGGCGCAAACCTATGTCGAGCCACCCCAGTTGACCCGCTTGGGGATGCGGTTGGGGTTTGAGCAAACGGTTTGTACCCCTGCTCAATTCCTGGACGCCTTACGCCACCGTTTAGATCATCTCCGGAGATCGCCTACAGAGCGTGAAGGCTAAGCGTTTAGCCATCCCTTAGCATGTAGCAGGTCAAAGATAGGTGCAAGCAGACCCTGGGGTTGACGATCTATAAGGTGGTGCGCATGAGCCCGGGCCAGGGGCGAAGCATTAAGAGGCGCAATAGCCAGGTCGGCACAGGCAAACATGGGGACGTCATTGTCACCATCGCCGACAGCCACAATTTTGACCTGTTTCAGGCCCAGGCGGGGTAACAGAGCCCGTAACCCAAAACCCTTATTGACGCCCTGGCGGGTGACCTCGTAGATGACATCCAGACTATAACTACCTTCAACCGGCAGATCACGGGTGGCTTTGGCAAATGCGGCTAATACCTCGGGCTGATCGGAGAGGCACATCAGTTTACCGAAGCCCGGCCCTTTTGGCGCTTCGCTCAGCGGGCGAGGAAGGAAACCAAAACGCTCGGCGGCCTGCAAGCCAAACGGCGTAATCTCTTCCAGATACGCCCCATCCAGTCCTTGCCACAGGAAAGCAGCCCCCGGGAATTGAGGCACCAGCGCGTGTAAATAGGCCTCAGCCTCGGGAGGGATGGGGAAATAGTCTTCCAGGACTTCGCCGGGGCGGTAGATGGCAGCCCCGTTTTGCAATACCAGGGGGAAGGGCAGGGGTTCATCCCGGTAGAGACCGGCGCGTTCTAACACCCGCCGTGCGCTTTCCAGCGAGCGACCGGTCGCAAACACCAAGGTGACAGGTAAAGGCCGGCGAAGCAAGTCAGCATCCTTGGGGTGTACCTCGCGCTCTTCAATTAGAAGCGTGCCGTCCAGGTCAATGCTCAACACTAGGGGGGTTGACATAAAGAAAATCCTTGGCTAGGGAGGTGTCGTCCCCGATTTTACCCCAGAACCATGGGGGTCAGAATTCACGTTTTCGCTGGATAGGGTGAGCAAGCGTACCCCCTGCACCTGAGGGAAGGCGGCCCCTTGCTGAATGGTGAGCAAGGCAGCGGCTTCATCCTCGACGCGGGCGCCGGAAAGCATGGCGAAGCCGAATTCAAACAGGCGTGGGGTCAAAGGGGTACTTGGACCAAGCAGCATCATCCAGGCCTGGGGAGGGCATAATGCCAGCAAGTCTTCCAGGGTGTGGTTAATCAGGGTAGTGGCGGTGATGGCGATCACCTCGGCGTGAGGTAAGACCTCGGGGGCTGCGCTGGCCGGCAAATCACCGGGGGCAGGATGGCGTTCCAGCACCCACAGGTTGCGGGCTAAAGGGCGCAGGTCATTGACAAATGGAAAGTGCCCGATGATGGCTACATTACGCCCGGCGCCGCGGTGCTTGAGCACCTCGGCAGCGTTGAGCTCTTGAAACGGCAGTCCCTCCAGGGATAAGAGGGAATTATAGGCGGCCAGGCCGATGCTGGCCTCGAGGGGATTTGCAGAGGTCAACCAGGTGGCTAGTTCCTGGGCGCTCTTGGTGTGCAGCCGCCCGACATCGCGCACGCGATAACTGCCGTGCGGGGCCTCGGTTGCGGTCATCGTGGCGGCTAAGCCGCAACGCCGTGAACAGACCATGGTCCAGTGCACACCGACATATACCCCGCGCACCGGGATGGGTGAAGCGGGCAAATCGGCCAGCAAGGCATTGATGATGCGGGAAGTAGTCATACGACGTTCCTGGGGTTGAAATAATTCCGTGCCGATTATAGCCCAAGAAAGGATGACCAGGTTAGGAAAAGGCTCGCGATGCTGGTGGATTTTAGAGAAATTACAATTCGCAGGAGGAGGAAAACATAGACCGCCATCCCTGGACTTGGGGTGTGTGGGGGGATGACGTGGATGTCCTGGCAAAACATAAGGTTTGTGCCGAGAAACAATTTGGGGTAAAATTGCACACCGCTATGATAGAAAATTGGCACGACCCTGACTTAACTCAACCGGTTCCGGGGCGCGAGCCGGCGAGTGAAAAAACACGGCCGCGTCTGACCGAACCCATGGCACGTTTTCAGCCGGTGCCGCTAAAAAAGCGCCGCCAACGCGGGTTGGGGTGTCTGGCTTTGCTTCTGATCCCGGTGGTGGCTTTTTTTGCGGCCTATTTCCTGACCCCGTTCCAGACGCGCATCCTGTTGATGGGCATTGATCGCGCTCCGGAAGGAAGCATGGTCGCCCGCACCGATACGATTATCCTGGTTGGAATTGAACCGTTGCAACCACGCGTGCGCCTGCTTTCCATACCGCGCGATTTGTGGGTCACGATCCCCGGTGAGGGCGAGAATCGCATCAATACGGCGCATTTCTTTGCCGAGGCCAAAGTGCCCGGCAGTGGCCCTCGGGCATTACAGGAAACGCTGCGTTACAACTTTGGCCTCAACGTTCCTTTTTATGCCCGAGTGCGTTTTGAGGGCTTTGTGGCGCTGGTGGATGCGATGGGCGGGATCACGCTAGACCTTCCGGAACCCATGGCAGGCTTGGATGCCGGGCAGCACCACTTGAATGGTGAACAGGCGTTGGCCTTTGTGCGCAATCGCACCGGCAGTGATGATTTCTTCCGCATGGCACATGGACAGTTGTTGCTCAAAGCCGCTTTTCGCCAAATGCTCAAACCGTCCTCCTGGCCACGCATCCCGGCGGTGTTATTGGCAGCAACCCAGGTGGTGGATACGAACGTCCCGACCTGGTTATGGCCGCGGCTGGCGCTGGCCCTATTACGCGCTGGTCCGGACGGCATCGAAACCCATGTGTTGGGGCGAGAAATGGTGACACCCTTTACCACTAGCGGTGGTGCCAACGTGCTCTTGCCCAATTGGGAGGTGATTCGTCCCATGGTGCAGGACATGTTTGGTTCGTAAGGGGATCCCCTTAGCGCGGAAGCAAGGCTAAAACCAGGGCAATCAGAGCACCCAATCCGGCTAGCGCTGCAACGAGGTAGCGGTCATGGAGTGCCAGTTGGGTCGCACTGAGCATAAGGGCCATGAAGATTAATGCTGTGCTGATCTGACGAGTTGACCGTTCCAGGCGCTCCAACTGCCTTTGCGCGGTGGGGTCGCTGACCTCCAGACGTCCCTGGGCAAGTCGGGTGAGGACAGCATCGGCGCGCTGAGGCAAACTGACCAGGGTGCGCAGCATTTGCAGCGAGGTTTTGAGTAGGGGGCGCAGCAAGCTCTCTTGCTCGGCGCGCATCAGCCGTTCGGCATAGGGGACAACGCTTTCCCACACATTGAATTGCGGATCCAGCCCCAGGCAGATTCCGTTTAAAATCGAGAGGCAGCGTCCTAAGAGAAGCAGGTTTTGAGGGAGCTGGAACGGCATCTGGTAGAGTAATTGGCGGAATTCTACCAGGAGGGTTAACACCTCGTCTTGGCTCATGCTGATTTCCGCCAGCGTCTTGCCCCAAAAGCGGTCAAAGACCTCTTGGGTGGCTTTTTCGATCAGTCTTAGATCGGCGGAGGGGAGCAGAATCCCCATCCTTTGGTAGGCTTGCACCAGGCGGGCTGCGTCTCGGCTGGCCACCCCGATCAATACCTCACGCAGCGCGTCCATCAGGTCGGGTGGGACGGTGCCGGTCATGCCAAAATCAACAAACACCAGTTGCCAGGCCGGTTGGGTTGGCTCGCCATCCTCAGCCTCTACCGGCAGGGGATGGACGAAGAGATTACCGGGATGCGGATCGGCATGGAAGAAGCCGTCTTCAAAGATTTGTTTGAGGTAGGTGGCGATCAGACGCTTGGCGACTTGGGCGCGATCAATCCCCGCCGCCTCAATGGCCATGTAATCCGTGATTTTGATGTCCCCAACATCTTCCAGGGTCAAGACGCGGCGGGTGGTATATTCCCAGTAGACCTTGGGAATGCGCACCTCAGTGTGTCCGGCAAAGTTGGCCGCAAAAATTTCGGCATGGCGTGCCTCACTCAGATAATCTATTTCTTCATGTAATATGCGGCTGAATTCCTCGACCAACGCAGGCACATTGGCCCGCCGCCTGACCGGTGGAAACCAATTGACCCAGCGTGCAACCACTTTAAGCGCTCGTAGATCCGTTTCGACCAACATTGGGATGTTGGGGCGCTGCACTTTGACCACCACAGCCAGCGGTGTTGGATCAGGGGCTGTAGCGGGTGGGTTAAGCAGAGCGCGGTGCACTTGCCCGATGGACGCGGCAGCCAGTGGGGTCTCCTCGAAGGCCAGAAATTGTGCTTCTAATGCCGTCCCAAATTCGCCCTCAACCATCTTGCGAATGGCCTCGAAAGGTTCCGGCGCCACTTCGTCTTGCAGGCCACTGAGTTCTTCGGTGATTTCGGGGGGTAGGACATCAATCCGGGTAGAAAGAAACTGCCCGACTTTGATCATCACCCCACCCAATTGGATGGCCAATTGGCGGAACGTGGCGGCAAGGTGGCGAAAACGTTGCGAGCGGGACGTGCGCGCCAGTTTTCCCAGCCCCAAGCGGGGAAGTAGGATATCCCAGGCCAGGATGTGGAGGATGACCCCGGCAAAGAAACGCAAAATGCGACGATAGCGCGCGCGTAGCATCGTAAAGATTATAGCATTCAACGTCAACGCCGCCCCGGGCATGGAGAAACGGGGCGGCGTTGGTGATTTGGGAAAACTAAACCGTTAAATCAAGGGCGTGCGGGGCCATTTCCCTGGCGCGGTGGCTGAGCGGTTGGTATCATTGGCCCGCTGCCTGGAGTGCAGGTGGCCTCGGGACCGGGGCCAGGTCCATACCCACTACCGGGAGTGGGGGTATATTGCGTCCATGGGTTGCCACCTTGCCCACCGCCATAACCGCTGCTGGGGGTGGGGGTATCCTGCGTCCAGGGGTTGCCACCCTGTCCGCTGCCATAGCCACTGCCGGGGGTGGGGGTGTCCTGGGTCCAGGGGTTGCCACCTTGCCCGCTGCCGTAGCCGCTGCCGGGGGTGGGGGTATCCTGGGTCCAGGGGTTACCGCCCGGTCGTTGATTTCGGGGTGGCACGGTCTCGGGCATGCCCTGGCGCAGGCGTTGGCGCAGGGTTTGCGGATCTTGCAAGCCTTCTTGCACGGCTTGCAAATGAGTCTGAATCATGGCGCGGGTGCGTGCCAGCACGGCTTGAGCCATAGGATTGGTCACATTGGCCTGTTGCAACAAACGCTGATATTGTACTTCCAGGCGTTGGCGGATGCGCTCCAGGGCCTGAATGGCTTGGGCATCGTTCTGGGCAGCAGCTAACTGCAGGGCTGTTTGGAGGTGGGTTTGCAACCGCAGTAGGACGGGTTCGGGAGGAACCTCATCCCGAGCCACCATTTGGGCGATTTCGGCAGTGCGGCGCTCGGCCAGTTCCAGGCTGAGGTTGAGGCGCGCCTGCGGATCACGCGTGATTTCGCTGCGCAAATCTTCGCTCCAGGTTTTGACCGGGTAGAGCGGGTCATCGGGTAAACTGGCTTGGGCTGCTGCCACAGTGATTCCGCTACCGCCCAGTAGCAAGGACACAACGAGCAAGATAGTGGTTAAGGCGCTGAACATCGGGGATACCTCCTTTTTGGGATAGAGTAAGCCACTCCAAAAGACATTCCACCGATTCAGACGCCGTTCGGGGCGCGCAGATACGGATAGTTGGCGCGCTTGTTCCAGAAAAGCCTGGCGGGCATGCGCGGCGACTGCAGGATCGCGTGGGGGGATGGTGCGCAATGTGTCCAGATGAGCCCGTACTTCGGGATCAGGTTGAGGATCAGGATGGACTGGGGACATTTTCCACCTCTCGCTCTAAAATTCGCCGCAAGGCAGCCAGGGCACGATGTTGGAGGGCTTTAACCGCGCCGACCGGTTTTTGCAGAGCGGCCGCCACGGTTTCGTTATCCAGATCTTCAACAAAGCGCAGCAGAATGACCTGGCGTTGGTCGGGTGTTAACTGCCACAGGGCACGGCGCAGACGCTGGCGCATCCAGGCGGCTTCCAGGTCGGCTTCGGGGTTGGGCGTGCTTGTGCTCAGATCCACGTCATCGGCATTGAGGGTCGGCGGTGGTTGGCGGCGATAACGGTCGGTAATCCAGTTGTGGGCGGTGCGGTAAAGATAAGCCTGAAGGTGCTGCTGCGGCCCACGCCCGATATGAAGGGCGTGCAGAAAGCGGGCGAATGTTTCAGCAACGCATTCTTCGGCCAAATCGCGGTTGCCCAAAAGGCGCATGGCATAGGCATAGAGGCGGGGGCTGTAAAAATCATAAATTGCCCCCAACGTCTCGGGGTCAAAGCGTTGTGCTGACTGCAACCATTCTTGTTCGCTTGGCGAAGCCATTTTTTTTCTATGGATTAGACGCCGAAACCGCCTTAAAGATATGCCTGGGTACCAAGACGAATCTGAGTTTGCCGTTTGTGCCCGGAGCACTAAAAGGGCAAGGTAAATTCCAGGCGCGTGCCATAACCCCGCCCCTGCGAGTCGGTGTAAATAGGGCTGACGGCGTGTACCTCGCCCCCATGCAATTGGACGAGTTGTTTAACAATGGCCAATCCCAAGCCGGAACCGCCGCTACTGCGGGCGCGGGATTTATCGGCGCGGTAGAAGCGCTCAAACACGTGGGACAAATCCTCACGCGGGATGCCCGGGCCAGTATCGCTAACAGCGACCACAATCCTGTGCTGGTTTTGGTCTGGGGTGATTTCAATGCGGATTTCCCCACCCTCCGGGGTGTAGCGCAGGGCATTATCGAGCAAGTTAGCAAGTACCTGTTGAATGCGCTGTGCATCGAGGGGGAGGGCAGGCAGGTTATCCGGTGCGGTTATCGTCAGGCGAACGGCTTTTTGGGCTGCGGCGGCCTCAAACTGCCCGACGACTTTCTGCACTAGGGGGAACAATTCGGTAAGTTGTTTTTCTAATGTGAGGTGACCGGATTCGGCCAGCGAGAGCAGGCGCAGATCGGCCACCAGGCGGTTGAGCAACTGTACCTGGTCATAGAGCACTTGAACCTGCTCCAAATCCATCGGAAGAACGCCGTCTTGCATGGCTTCTAGATTAGCCTGGAGCACAGCCAGAGGGGTGCGCAGTTCATGGGCCACATCGGCAACCATCTGGCGGCGGGCTTTTTCCGCCCGTTCCAGACTGGTGGCCATCTCATTAAATGCCATCGAGACTGCGCCGATCTCATCCTGGGTAGCAACCGGGACGCGCTGGGAGAGATCACCTTCGGCAATCGCTTGAGCGGCCTGTTGAAGGCGGCGCAGGGGGGCAATGATGCGATAGACAATGAGTGCCACCAGAATCAGTGCCACGACACTGGCGATAATCACGGCTCCAAGCACGGCACGGTTGACTGCGTTTAAGAACTCGCTTTCCAGGGTTACCACCCCCGCTACACCGGCCGGTAAGACCAGGAGTGTGCCGACCTGAGTGTTCCCAACGCGAATCGGCGCGCCCAGCCCCATTGCCTCGGCTGGAGCGGTTTGGCCTTCCCACAGCCCCTGGGTGTCGAGAACCACGCGTCCGTTAGCATCCACCAGCACCAGGCGCTGGGCTAACACACGCCCGAGCAAGGTGGTTTGGAGAGGTGTCATGTGACCACCATTGTTGCCCATCATGCCCTGGCCCATGCGCCCTCGCGGCCACATCTCGGCCATGTGCAGAAACATGTCAATCCCCTCCCAGGAACCGGTGCGCTGGTAGTAATCGGCTAAGACCGGCGCCAGCCGCTGTGCCCAGGCCTGTGCACTGCGTTCGGTGTAGGTGCCGAAAGCCAGGCGGGTGGCGCGGCGGGTGAGCACGACGGTAAGTATCGCGACCAAGAGCAAAACCCCTAAAAAGGCGGCCACTAACTTCAAATACAGACGACTAGGCATCCTCGGCGACCTCCAGTTTGTAGCCGACACCGAAGACGGTCTGAATGTAGGTGGGACGACGCGGGTTGGGCTCGATCTTGGCGCGCAGGTTTTTAATGTGGGCATCTATGGTGCGTTCATAACCCGGGTAATCGGTGCCAAGGGCGTTTTCCAGCAACTGCAAGCGGGTGAACACGCGCCGCGGATGACGCGCTAAGGTCACCAGCAGGGCGAATTCGGTGGGGGTCAGGTTCACCGGCTTACCATCCACGGTGACGGTATGTTGCACCAGATCAATCTCAAGGTTTCCTACGCGTAGCCGTTCGGTCTCGGTGGGCGTTTCGGCGGCACGGCGGAAAATGGCGCGCACCCGAGCGACAATCTCACGGGGACTGAAAGGTTTCGTCACATAATCATCGGCGCCCAATTCCAGGCCGGTGATGCGATCCACTTCTTCTACGCGAGCGGTCAACATGAGAATCGGCACATTGGATTCGCGCCGGATTGCCCGTGCCACGTCCAGCCCATCCATGCCTGGCAGATTTAGATCAAGGATGACAAAATCAGGGCGCTCGCGACGAAAGAGGCTCAGCGCTTCTTCGCCGTTGGCAGCGGGAATAACCTGAAAACCAGCCCGTTCCAGGTAAACCCGAATCACGCGGACAATCTGCGGTTCATCATCTACGACCAGAATTTTCTTCATCTCCATACCTCAATGATTTTAAGGGCAAGATGTGAAGAAAGCATGAAATTTTTCTCACCGGGCGAGTTGCGAGCGACATTTGGATTGGCTATACTCGAATTATCGCATAATTTGAGGGTGTCAAATTTGTCCCCCAGGAGGTAAATAGATGAACCGGGCTGAATTTATCCCTCATCCCGCAATGCACCCCCAGGACCTTCCGGCCACGGGGTGGCGTGAAGTTGACTTACCTCACCAGTGGACTCTGGATGGGCTTGAGGCCGAGGTGGGGTGGTATCGGTTATCACTCCCTTTGGCTGAGTCTGAACGGCGGCGTTGGTTACGCCTGTGGGCGGATTATTATGCCGAGGCTTGGTTGGAGGGGGAATATTTGGGACGCCATGAGGGGTACTTTGAGCCCTGGATTATCTCTCTGCCTACTGCGGGGCAGACCTTGTGGCTGCGAGTGGCGGCGCCTAAAGAGCCGTTTGGCGAGGTATGGCCGCGTTTCAAGCGTCAAATCAAAGGGGTCTTTGGGCAACATGATTGCCGTCCTGGCAGCACCAGTCCACGTGGGCAGGAACGGGGTACCGGTGGACTATGGGGCGGGATGGAAGTTTGGACCAGCGGCGATGTGGCCTTGCTGGGAGTGCGTGCGCTCCCGCTGCGGGTTGCCGGTGGATGGCGCTTACAGGTCGAGATAGAGTGCGATAGTGCTCGGTCACGCGAAGCCGTTGTTGCCCTAAACCTTACCCCGGAAAATTTCGAAGGCGAAGAACTGCGCGCGGAACGTCCCATTCACCTCCCATCGGGACGACAGCGCGTGCGTTTCTATTGGCTGTTGCCAGAGATGTCGCTGTGGGAAGTGTGGGAACGGGGTTTTCCTCATCTCTATCGTTTAACCTTGCAGGTGGGGGATGAGGAACTTTCTACGCGCTTGGGTTTTCGCACTGTAACGCGCGAAGGCGATTGGGTGTGTCTGAATGAACGTAAACTCTTCCTGCGCGGCACGAACATTATCCCAACGCAATGGTTGGCGGGCTATTCACTGGCCCAAGCCGAGGCCGATGTGCGTTTGCTCAAAGAGGCACATCTAAATGCAGTGCGGGTGCATGCACATGTGACTCATCCTGCATTTTATGAGGTATGTGACCGCGAAGGTGTGCTGGTCTGGCAGGATATGCCGCTGCAGTGGGGTTATGCCCTGGATGACGCCTTTGCTCAAGAGGCGGTGCGCCAGGCCGAGGCGCTGACCTGGGTGTTGGGTAATCATCCCAGTATCTTCCTGTGGTGTGCCAGCAATGAGCCAACCCATAACCGTTACACCACGGTACCAATGGTTGCCGCCGCGTTGCGTGGGAGCGATCCAACCCGCCTGATCAAAGAGGCGTCAGATTTCCGTGAGCACACCTACCCAGGGTGGTATTGGGGGCACCTGCGTGATTTTCTAGCCCTGCCGGCGGCGCCGCTGCCTTCGGAATTTGGGGCACAAGCATTGCCGCGCGCCGAGACATTACGGCGGGTGTTGGGTGAGGCGGCCTGGCCACCGCGCTGGGAGGTGTGGGCGTATCATAATTTCCAGGCTGAGCAAACCTTCCGCGTGGCCGGGGTGGAGATGGGTAACAGCCTGGAGACATTTGTGGCGAATTCACAAGCCTATCAGGCGCGGTTGTTGCGCTTTGCCATTGAAAATTACCGCCGCGCCAAGGGAAAAATCACCGGGTACTTTCAATTTATGTTCGTCGAGCCCTGGGAGGGAATCACATGGGCCGTGGTCGAGGCCGACCGCACGCCCAAAGCCGGTTACTATGCTTTGAAAGAAGCCTCGAGCCCGGTACTGCTATCGTTGGTGCCATATCGTGAGGTAACTGAAATCGGGCAGCCGCCGCTCAGTGAGGTCTGGCTGATTAATGACCTGGAACGCTCATTAAGAGTGCGGGTAACGTTGCGCTTAGAAGGGCCGGTCAATGGGGTGCTGGGCGATTTGCAAGCACATGTAGACGCACAGGCGACACATTGCCTGTTCAACCTGATGGAAGGCTATGAAGCCCCCCCGGGTGAGGGCGAATGGCTGGCACAGGTGGCGCAATTTTTACGCGCCTTAACCCCCGGGGATTATCGTGTGGTTGGTGAGGTGTGGGAAGATGACAGGCTCCTGGCCACAAGCACGTTAGACATCCATTATCTACCACCTATCGTGCCAATGGAGGGTGCATGGTGAGCGACACGCTTTGGGACACCTTGGGTTTAAATGAAAAAAGGGTGTTGATTTTGCATCACGACGATTTGGGGCTGTTGCAAGCGCAGAACGCCGCCTATGAGGCGCTCGGCTTTCCAACTGGCTCGGTCATGATCCCGGGAAGTTGGGCGCCACAACTGGCCAAGCATGCCCAGGCTGACCTCGGGGTGCACCTGACCCTGACCAGCGAATGGCGGGCGCCGCGCCTACGCCCACTCACGTCCGGGGCTAGCCTGCGCGATCCAAGCGGTTATTTCTGGCCCACGGTGGAAGAAGCCTGGCTACATGTCAAAACCGAGGAGGTGGAGGCCGAACTGCGGGCGCAAATTCATGCTGCTTTGACGATGGGCCTTGACGTAACCCACATAGACACCCATATGGGAGCCGTTTTGCGTCCGGACCTTGCTGAGATTTACGTCAAACTGGCAATGGAATTTCGCCTGCCCGCCTTTATCCCGGAATCATTGGAGGCAATAAAGATCCCAAAATGGTTGCGTCAACCGATCGAAGGTTTACTGGTGCGGGCACCTTTGCCCAAGGTACGTTGGCTGGATAGTTATCCCGTTCCACCCGCCCAAAAGCGGGATTGGTTCATCGAGACGCTGCGCCAAGCCAGCCCTGGGGTTTATCACCTGATTCACCACGCTGCATTGCCCACCCCCGAAGCCCAATCATTGCCCGATTGGGAGATCCGTCGTTCAGATTATGAGGCTTTGCAAGATTCTACGGTGCGCCAGGTCATTGGTGAGTTTGTCTTGCTCACCTATCGCCAGGTGCGCGATGCCCTCCGGAGGTGTTCATGAGTCAGAAAACCCCATCGGTTTTACCCCGTGCCAATCCCTGGCGATATGCATTAGGGGAATTTGGGTTAAGCCTGCCCGGTTTTGCGATTGGTACCTATTTGGTGTTCTTCTATTCGGATGTGTTGGCGTTGCCGGTCACCCTGGTGGCGATTGCGCGGGCGATTAACTCGGTGTGGGATGGTCTTAACGACCCAATTTTTGCCCATCTTTCGGATCGCACCCGCACGCGCTGGGGGCGCCGCCGCCCCTGGTTGTGGGTGGTGTTACCTTTGAACCTGATTGCCTGGCTGGCGATATGGGCACCGCCCCGGTCTTTGGATGCCCAGGCCCTTTTTGCCTGGTTTTTGGTCTTTCTGTTGTTCTCGGAGACGGTAGCGACCATGAGTTGGGTCAATTACAATGCCCTTTTTCCCCGTGTCTTTACGACCGAAGCACAGCGGGTACGTGCCAATGCGATTCGCAAAGCACTAGGTCAGGTGGCTTTGATTGGTGGAATTGCGCTTAGCCCCTTGCTCTACAGCCGATGGGGCTTTGCCGGTATGGGCGCGGTGTGGGCCGGGATTGGAAGTCTGGCTTTCTTGCTTTTCCTACTCGATTTTCGGGAGGAACAAGAAGTTCCTGTTGCCGAAGCCGTGCCAAATTTCTGGCGCAATGTTGGGGACTTGCTCAAAAACCCTGCCTACCGCCTCTATCTGGGTATTTTTATGCTCTCGACCCTGGCTAATACCCTACTGATGGCCGGGATGCCGTTCTATGCCAAATATGCCCTGGATCTTGCCGAAGGGCAGACCTCGCTTTTGTTCGGTGCCGTCTTTGTGACGGCCATCCCTGGCGTAGCGCTTTGGATTTACCTCACCAGGCGTTGGCGTGCCGCCCGAGCCTGGCAGATCGCCTTAGCCTGGTTGATGCTGGCATTACTGCCTCTGAGCGCGGTTCGCTCACTGTGGGGGAGTCTCTTGACGGCGGCAGTGATCGGCCTGGGATTGAGCGGTGGTATGGTGTTGGGGGATGTTGTGCTCGGGCAAATCATTGATGACGATGCGCGCCGCCATGGTCAGCCGCGAGAGGCCATGTTCTACGGCTTGGCGGCAGTGTTGGCGCGGCTTTCAGGCTTACTCAACGCCCAAAGTTTTGTCCTGCTGACCTGGTTGTTCGGCTATGTGAGCGGCGAACAGCCCGGCCCCAACCCGGATGCGGCGTTTCGCTTTTTTATGGTGGTTATTCCGGGGATTGTGTTATTGCTGGCAGTTGGGATGGCTGGATGGTTGCGCCGCACCCTAAGCGCGGCTCAACCGGCGAGCATGACGCCTATTGCGTCCGTGAGCGATGTCACTGAATAGGTTTTTTTGCCGGTAGCCCCACGCGGCGAGGGTAGCCGGGTGGTGTCGCACTTTGTTTGCGAATAACGATCAGATACCGTTCCTCGGCCACGCCGGGAAGATAGACCGGAAGCACCTGGTGGAGTTGCCCGCCAAGGATGCGAATAGCGCGTTCTGCACTTTGGGTTTCCGCCGGGCCGCTGGCACCTTTTTGGGCCAGCATGGCCCCGCCGACCCGCACCAGAGGTAAGAGGTATTCCACCAAAACCGGCATGTTGGCAACGGCGCGGGCAACCGCCCAATCGTAACGCTCGCGGTGGGCAGAGTTTTGTCCCAATTCCTCAGCGCGCCCTTGAATAAGAGTAACTTTTTCCAGTTTTAGCGTCTCCACAATATGACGACAGAAAGCCAATTTCTTACCAACCGAGTCCACCAGGGTCACTTCGAGATGAGGGAACAGGATTTTTAGCGGAAGACCTGGGAAGCCGGCGCCTGTGCCGATATCAATCAGAGTCTGGGGCGGGGGGCTATTGCGCCAGGCGAGGATGCAGGTCAGTGAGTCCAAAAAATGTTTGGTGCGGATGCCTTCGGGATCACGAATAGCAGTGAGGTTGAAGCGCGCGTTCCAGGCCAATAGTTCGCGCTCGTATGTGGCAAAGGCCGCGATTTGACGCGGCGTTAGTTTGATCCCAAGCAGGTTTTGGACATCCTGGGCGAACTTTTCCATGCGCCGCCATTATACCGAAAACTGGAGTGCTTGGGGGCAGATGGTGAAAATCTGGATATAATCAAGACATCCCACACGTTGTGGAGGCCGGCCACGGTGAACATATTGAAACGCTGAATGTCAAATGGATGGGCACGGGAGCGTGCCCTATGTGCAGTCCATTCCGTGGCGGCCCGTGGGCTTGGGGTGAAATCTGGATGGTTATAACCTCCTGCCCGTAGAGCAGCCCGGTGGTGCCAGGATGGGCTGCTCTACACAAAGATTAATCCAGTCTTTTAGGCAGGAGGTGACCGATGTCTGAACGCGATACGGTTTGGCTCTTTACCCGCTTTGGCTTGGGAGAGGGCCCGGCGGAATTACAACAGCAACTGGCGGTCAAGTATCTCACCTTGGCGTTGGAGGGTGGAAAACTACCGGCTAAGGTGATCTTCTACACGGAAGGGGTACGCCTGGCCTGCCACGGTTCTCCGGTGTTAGATCAATTACGCGAATTGGAAAAGCGTGGAATTGAACTGGTGCTCTGCCATACTTGCTTGAGTTATTTTGGCCTACTCGACCAGGTGCAGGTGGGTGTGGTCGGGAGTATGGCCGACATCATAGAAGCCCTCACTCAGGCCCCAAAAGTAGTGGCGCTATAAAGGGTTAAGAATTCTGTGGCCGGCCTGTCGTTCAATTTGATTGGCGTGTCTTTAACTCGCTTAACTGTCGTTCCAACTCGGCGCGCAGCACCTGGGGGTTGGCTTTGCCCCCTACCGCGCGCATGACCTGACCAAAGAACCAGTTGACCAGGGTTTCTTTTCCCCTTAGATAGGATTGGACTTCGGTGGGATTTTCTGCCAGCACCTGGGCCACCAAGGCGCGCAAGGCGTCGGCGTCGGAAACCTGGCGCAGACCCCGTGAGGCAATGATCGCGCCGGCTCGCGCTCCGCTTTGGAGCATCTCCAGCAACACGGCTTTTGCGGTGGTCTGATTTATCTCCCCCGCTTGGAGATGGCCGATTAATTCGACCAGTGCTTCTGGGGTGACCTTGAGTTGCTCAATACTCTCGCCGCTCTCGTTCATCCAGGCAAACAGTTCGCCCAGGATCCAATTGGCAATCGTACGGGGTGAGAGAGAAGGGGCGGCCCGGACGGCGGTTTCAAAATAGTCTGCAACAGCACGTTCGTTGACCAAAAGTGCCGCATCCGCCGGGGGTAGTTCATAAATCTCGATAAAACGCCTTCGGCGCACGTGGGGCAGTTCGGGGAGTGCAGCACGCACCTCGGTGATCCAGGATTCTTCGATAACCAGGGGCGGCAGATCTGGCTCGGGGAAGTAGCGGTAATCGTGGGCTTCTTCTTTGCTCCGTTGGGAATAGGTGCACCCTTTTGTTTCATCCCATCCCAAGGTTTCTTGCTCTACACGCTCTCCCTGGTCGAGCAGGCGGCTTTGGCGTTCAATCTCGTATGCCACAGCCCGTTCCAAAGCGCGGAAACTGTTCAGGTTCTTGATCTCGACCCGTGTTCCCAACTGCTGACTTCCTTTGGGGCGCACCGAGACGTTGGCTTCGAAGCGGATAACGCCCTTTTCCATGTCACCGGAATTGACTCCCAGGTAGCGCAAGAGGGTGCGCAATGCCATCGCATAAGCCCGCACTTCTTCCACACTGAACAGGTCGGGTTCGGAGACGATTTCTAAGAGCGGCACGCCGGCGCGGTTGAGATCCACCAGCGAATAGGTTGTGCCGTCTGTGGCGGTGACATGCGTCAGTTTGCCGGTATCCTCTTCTAGATGCACCCGCCGAATGCTCACCACCCGTTCACCGGTGCTGGTAAAGATGGGTAAGCGACCGTGCTGAGCCAGGGGATATTCGTATTGCGATATCTGGTAGCCCTTGGGCAAATCGGGGTAGAAATAATTTTTGCGCGCGAAAAGGCTGTGGGTCGCGATCTCACAATCCAGGGCTAGCGCCACCCGCAGGGCGTATTCTACCGCGCGCTGGTTGATCACTGGCAGGACGCCCGGCATTCCGGCGCACACCGGACAGACCGCGGTGTTGGGTTCAGCCTGGGTGGCATCCACGACCGGACAGGCGCAAAACATCTTGGAACGGGTTTGAAGTTCGGCATGAACTTCCAATCCGATGACAGGCTCGAATTCCATGTTATTCCTCACCCTGGATGACCTTGATCCCGACTTTCTGAAGCCGGCTTTCGCGTGATTTTACCACTAAACCCATTCCACTCCGGCTTATTGATAGTTCCAGATCAGATAACTGTCACTGGTGCAGATGGGTTGGTCGGAGGGGAGGGAGAGGCAGACCTGATAGGCAATAACACTGCCGTTAGGTTGTTCAGGGGTGATCGGGGCAATGCTCAGACGGGCACGCCCTTGTGCATCGGTAGGCGGAAGGCGGTATTCCAGCCGCGTGCCATCGGCCAGGGTGAGCCACAGCCGTGATTCGATCCCTGCTAACGGATGGTTATTGCGTGCATCTAAAACGACGATCTCAAACGACTGCGGCTGATCAGCAGGCAGGCGAGTTGCCGCGGTGCTGACAAGGAGGCGAATGCTCTGGGGCGTATAAACCAATGGGAGATCGTTGCTTTCGGGTTGGAGACGGCGCAGGTATTCCAACCCCAAGGGTAACAAGCGCACTCGCAGACTAGGGGCGGCGGTGTGATCGTACAGCAGGCAATAATTCTCAAAACACTGGCGGTAACGGTTATTCCCCACGGCGGCGATCTCTTCCAGTGGATTACCGGAGATTTCCCGCCCACCGTGCAGGGCGATGAACTCATCAAACACTTTTGGAACATGAAACCCCAGATCTTCATGAACCGGGTAGAAGACCATACCATCCACTTCGCCGTAAATTTGTGGCCCGGGCGGATAATCCGGGAACCCGAGCATGCGGCTGAGCGGGCGCAGGCGCATGGCGTTCAGGTTATCGGCGGGGGCGTAGAGGACGACCGCTTCGTAGATTTGCTCAATGGCACCATCGGGCGCCTGATAAGGCTCGCTGAGCGGTTGCCCGAAAGCGGCCACTCCCCCCAGGCGTGCTAAGCGCGAAAGGAACGGCTGGGAAACCTCGTTCGCCTGTGAAGTTACAATACCGTTGAGGGGTGCTTGGTAGCGGCAATGGGCATCACAAGCAAATACTCCATACGCCAATAAGTGCACATTTCCGGGAGGCTCATCTAAATTGCGATAAAAGCCCACATTCTCGAAGTATTGCTCGATGCGATTGTGGGTGGCATTATAACGGGGTTGAGTGAGAGGGTGGCCGGCGTAGAGCGAACCGCCCAAACGATCATATAAAGGCACAAACTCTTCATAGATCAAATAGCCGTTGATAATGGTGCCATCACCGGAGACCAGGCCGGGGTCTTCGCGCAAATTGAGCACTTGCCCCAAGGGAAAGAGGTAAAAACGTTTGCGGTCCTCGGCGTAGGGGTTAAAGCACATCAGGACATTTTGGGTGTATTGGCACAGGTTAGCCTCGAAGCGAAATGCGCGGGTGATCGCCGGCCCAAGTAAGGGTTCGCCACCCAGCATCCGGTAAAACTCGCGAAACACCGGGTCAACCTCAAATACCCCGGGTTGGGGTGTAGGTTGAGGTTGGGTTGGAGCACAGGCAACCAAAACCAGGACAGCGAGAAACGGTAACATACGAAACGCGCGCTTCATGCGAATTGTTGGTTGATTCTCCCCGCTCATTGCTCCCCTATCCACTCAACCCAGGAATGATGAAGAGGATTTCTGGATCATCGCGCCGCCTCCCGTTCGCCCCCTTTCCCATTCCCATTGCGTCGCTTCAGGCGGGGATCTCGTTCTAGGGTAAGGCGCAACCCTTCTTCAAGGCTTACTCGTGGGCGGTAGCCGAGTTTTTCAGCCGCTAGGCGGATGTCGGCACACAGGCGGGCGGGGCCGCTATCGGCACGCGGATTATAGACCACCTCGGGCTGTGTACCGGTAATCTCAAGCACCAGGCGCACCAATTCGCGTACGCTGGTCTCACGTCCACTGCCCACATTGATAATGGTTTGATCTACCCCATTAGCGGTGGCTGCTGCGAGCATGGCTTCGACCACATCGTCCACATAGACATAGTCGCGCGTTTGCGAGCCATCGCCATGGACAACCAACGTGCCTTCCTGAACCGCTTGACGCAGGAAGTTCGGCACCACCGGGGCGTGCACCGGGGGGAGATGCTGACCCGGTCCGTAAGCATTGAAGACGCGCAGGCACACCGTTTCGATTCCCCACAGGGCGCCGATGGTGCGCACGTAGTACTCTGCAGCCAGTTTAGAAACAGCGTAAGGTGAACGAGGGTTAGGAACCGCATCCTCACGCACTGGCTGTTGTTCTTGATAACCGTAGACCGCCCCTGAGGAAATGAATACTACCCGCCGCACGCCCACGTCGCGCATGGCTTCCATTAAGGTGACCGTCCCCCCAACATTGACGTGATTGTATTCGCGGGGGTAAAGGATGGATTCTGGAACCAGGACCCGCGCTGCCAAGTGATAGACACAGTCCACCTCTTGGAGCAATGTCCATAACTTGGGACGGTCATTGATATCGCCCCGGGTGAAGTGAACCTCGGGGGATAAGGTGGCTGGGTCACCGGTGGAACAATCGTCCAGGCCGACGACGGTATGACCTTCTGCGACCAAGCGGTTAGCCAGTGCTGAACCCAGGAAACCGGCGGCTCCAGTAACCAAAAAACGCATTGAACCTCGCAAGGGGTGGGCTAAAACTTATTATAGCATCAAGCGCGTTTAGTGGGCGACACCCAACAGCCCCATAGCCTCAAGCATTTCCTCATTGGTCGCAAAGCGATAGTCGTCTAGACCCAGTGCCCGCGCGCGTTCGGCTTCGGCCTGATAAAGGCGTTCGAGATGCTCTTTGGTGACCACGGGGTGAGATAGCATGTGGATGGCTTGTTCGATGTGCGGCAGAAGGGACTCGGATAAAGGGGAAAGGGTGGCGAGATAGCTCAAAATGGCACGTGCGGCATTGACACCATCTTTGCGCGCCGTGCCTACCAATCCGCTACTGGCCTTGCGCGACCAGCCGGCTACAAAAACCCCTTTGATGGGTTCATTGCGTTCGCTGTCATATGCCTCGTAGGATTCGCCCTCAATTGGAAAACGCGGATGGGGATTTTTATCGTACTCGTAACGGTGGACGGGAAGACCCAGGGTCTCATCTACCCGATCCCCAATGGCAAAGATGACCGTATCCACCGGCATAACCCAGGTATGTCCCAGGCCCTTAGCGACAACCTCACCGTTTTGGAGCACCAGGGTGTTATCTTCAAGTTCGATCCCCCCCACGGCGCCTTGGCCATTGTCCAGAATGCGACGGGGGGAAGCCAGGAAGCGAATCCATAACCGTGTCGGCGAACGCTTGGGGCCAGCTTTGGTTATGGCATTGCGTACCAATTCTCGTGAGGTTTCAGGGTCTTGCCCTAGTGCACGCATAACGGGGGCAACTCGTTCCAGTTCGGCTTCGAACGCATCCCAATCCAGATTAGCGGCCACCATTTCCAGCTCACGACGATCGAATTTCACCTCTTTAGGCCCGCGCCGTACAATAGCGACCACCTCATCCACGCGGCAAACGTCAATCAAGTAGTGGGCGACATCTACCATGACGTTGCCGCCCCCGACAATGGCTACTTTTTTACCGATCTTATAAGTGCGCTGGCTATAAGGGGGGAGTTTGTTATAATGATACACGATGTCCTTGGCGTGATAGACCCCTTCCAGAGTTTCGCCGGGTAACCCCAACCATTTGGTGCCTTGAGCGCCAACGGCGACCAAAATGGCCTGGAAGCCTAACTGGCGTAGGTCATCTAGTGTAAAATCACCCTCACGTCCGATGCGGACGTTGCCATAGTAATGGACTTCGGGTAACGAAAGGATCTGCTGAAATTGAGCGCGCAGGCCGTTTTTGAGACGCAATTTATCCGGGTAGATGCCATATTCAGCCAATCCACCGGGGCGGATATCACGGTTGAACAAAACGACCTGTACCCCGTTTTCGGCCAGATGCTGCGCGGCGTAAAGGCCGGCTGGGCCGGCACCAGCAATAGCAACCCAATAGCGATTTTCGAGGCTCATCGCGTTCTCCTGGGGGTCAGTTGTGGCATTCCGATTTTATTATAAATGAACTTCGAATTGATAATACCGGGTAACTTAGGCATGATTTATAAAAAAGGAGGCTCTGAGCATCATGGTTAATGAGATACCTATAACACGTACCCAATTGTCTAATGGGTTGACCGTGCTACTGAAAGAGATTCACGCTGCGCCACTGATCAGTTTTTGGGTTTGGTATCGGGTGGGTTCGCGGGATGAAGTGCGCGGAAAGACTGGCCTCTCTCATTGGGTTGAGCACATGCAGTTCAAGGGGACGCCGCGCTTCCCGCCTGGCGTGCTGGATCGTTGGATTTCGCGCGAGGGCGGGATGTGGAACGCCTTCACGTACCTGGATTGGACAACTTACTTTGAAACCCTTCCGGCGAATAAGATTGACCTTGCGCTTGACCTGGAAGCCGACCGCATGGTCAACAGCCGTTTTGATCCCGAAGATGTGGAAGCGGAGCGCACGGTGATCCTTTCCGAACGCGAGGGGAGCGAGAACGAACCGCTCTTCCTTTTGGGCGAGGCAGTGCAAATGGCGGCGTTTGACCATCATCCTTATCGCTATGAGGTGGTCGGACTTAAGGAGGATCTGCGCCAGATCACCCGTGAGGATTTGTATCATCATTATCGCCGCTATTACACACCGGCGAATGCCCTGATCGCCGTGGCGGGCGATTTTGAGACTGACGTGATGCTCAAGAAGATTGAGCAAAATTTCGGACATTTGCCGCCCGGTGAGGTCATCCGCAAAGAGATCCCTCAAGAGCCGCCGCTGGCTCAGGAGCGACGAGTGGAGGTGAAAGGGCCGGGAACAACGGTGTTTATGCATCTGGCCTATCGGGCTCCGGCGGCCAACCATCCCGATTTCTTTGCCTTCACGGTTTTAGATAGTTTGTTATCGGGGCCGAGTAGCCTGAATATGTTCGGCGGTGGGGGCATTTCCAACAAGACATCACGCCTCTACCAAGCCCTGGTTGAACGCGAATTGGCGGTGAGCATTGGGGGTGGTTTGCACGCCACCATTGACCCTTATCTCTACGATTTGGTAATCACCGTTCACCCTAAAAGCACACCTGAAGCCGTGTTGAACGCTGTTGATGCGGAGATTCGGCACTTGCAAGAAGAGCCGGTGCGCGAGGAGGAGATCCAGCGCGCGCTCAAACAAGCCCGCGCGCTCTTTGCTTATGGGAGCGAAAATATTACCAACCAGGGCTTCTGGTTGGGGTTCTCGGAAATGTTTGCGACCTACGAGTGGTTTGCGCATTACGTTGAGCGGCTCTCGGCGGTGCAGGCTGAGGATGTTCAGCGCATTGCTCAAACTTATCTCCAACCCCAACGGCGGGTAGTAGGCATATATCAACCTACTGGCGAGGAGGCAATGGCATGACAGCAATCCCCTCATCTGAGATGTGGCGCTCACTCCCCGGGCCGGAGGATATCACCCGGGTAGAACTCCCTAATGGTATTGTGGTTTTAACACGGAGTAATTTCAACAGTGCCTCGGTGGTCCTAAATGGTTATTTACCTTGTGGTAGCCAGTATGATCCTTTGGACAAATTGGGTTTGGCCGGCTTCACGGCGCGGGCGCTAATGCGCGGCACCGCCCGTTATGATTTTCACACTCTTCACGATATGTTGGAGTCAGCCGGGGCAAGCCTGGGTTTTAGCGCCAATGTTCATACTATTACGTTTGGCGGGCGCGCCTTGGCTGAAGATTTGCCGCTGTTGCTGAATCTGCTTTCATCGTGTGTCCGTGAGCCCACGTTCCCCACTGAACAAGTGGAACGACTGCGAGCGCAACTGCTGACAAGCCTGGCCATCCGTGCCCAGGATCCGGCAGAAATGGCCGAACTGACCTTTGATGCGTTGCTCTTCCCGGACCATCCTTATGGGCGTTCTGAAGACGGCTATCCTGAAACCATTCAGAAAATTACCCGTGAGGATTTGATGGCGTTTCATCAGGAGCATTTCCGTCCGCAGGGGATGGTGTTGGTGGTGGTGGGAGCGGTAACTGCCGAGGAGGTGATTGCTCAGGTTAACACTGCCTTAGGCGATTGGTTAGCCGCTCCTCTCACAAATGAGGAAAATTTTCCAGCCGTGAAGCCGCCAGCGCAGAGCGTTCGTCAACATGTGCCATTGCCCGACAAAGTCCAGACCGAATTGATCATCGGCACCCTGGGGCCAAAGCGGAATCACCCCGATTATCTGCCGGCCTCGCTGGGCAATAATATCCTTGGTCAATTTGGCATGATGGGACGGATTGGCGAAGTTGTTCGAGAAAAAGCAGGTCTGGCCTATTATGCCATGAGCAGCCTGAATGCCTGGATGGTGGCAGGTTCTTGGGAGGTCAATGCGGGGGTCAACCCGGCCAACTTGGAGCGGGCGATCGCACTCATTCAGGAGGAGATTCGCCGTTTCGTCAGCGAGCCGGTGAGTGAAGAGGAACTGAGCGATAGCCAATCCCATTTTATTGGACGGTTGCCTCTCTCTTTGGAATCCAATCCTGGGGTGGCCGGCGCGATTCTGAATATGGAGCGGTTTAACCTTGGATTGGACTATCTGCAACGCTATCCTCAGCAGGTGCTCGCGGTGACGCGGGAGCAAATTCTTGAGGTGGCGCGTCGCTACCTCGATCCCGAGCGCTTGATCGTTGTGAGCGCAGGCCCACCTTTAGAAAGTTAATGCCATGGCACTGCAGTGCGGGGTTGATTTGGTCGAGATTCAACGCCTTGAGCGGCTCGATCCGCAAATTCGTCAGCGGTTTTTGCGCCGCGTCTTTACTCCCCTGGAGCTTGAGGAGGCGAACGAGGATCTGGCGGTGTTAGCGGGGCGATTTGCGGTCAAGGAAGCCGTGGCGAAGGCCTTGGGGTGCGGTATTGGCCCCATTTCCTGGCAAGAGATTGAAGTGCGGCGCGGCCCGGAAGGCCAACCTTTGCTCCATCTTCACGGTCGGGCGGCGGAACGTGCGGCGGCACTTCATCTGCGGGAATGGTCGGTGAGCATTACCCATACCCGTACGCTGGCCATGGCCATGGTGGTTGCGTTAGGTCCCTCAGAGGGAGAGAACGGGGCTTGAACAAGACCGCTCAGGATGCTATGATGAGCGTGGGATGGAGCACATGAATATCCTGGCGGTCAGTGATGTGGAATTGGGTTTTATCTATGACGCCAACATTGTTAACCGCTTTCGCCACATTGATCTGGTGATCAGTTGTGGTGATCTGCCCCATTACTATCTTGAGTTTATTATCAGTATGCTAGACCGCCCGCTTTATTATGTGGAAGGGAATCATGTGGATAAGGTTGAACTGGGGACAGGACGTGATCCGCATGCCCCGTGGGGAGCCGTTAACCTCCACCGACGGGTGGTGCGTACACCGGAGGGTTTACTCCTGGCCGGCGTGGAGGGGTGCCTGCAGTATAATTACGGCCCGCACCAGTACTCCCAGGCAGAGATGTGGCTCATGGTGCTGGGATTAGTGCCCCGTCTGCTGCTCAATCATCTGTTCTATGGGCGCTACCTGGATATCTTTGTGAGCCACGCGCCACCCTGGAAAATCCATGATCTGGATGACCGCCCCCATCGCGGGATTAAAGCATTTCGCTGGTTGATTGAAACGTTTCAACCCGCTTACCATCTGCATGGGCACGTTCATGTCTATCGCAATGACATCCCAACCATCACCCGCGTGGGTAAGACGATTGTCATGAATACTTACGGTTACCGCGAAATTGTGTATGAAGTGCCTGAATCGCGACCGGCTTTCTGGCCACGGCGCAAGGCACGGGAGGTTATGCGTGAACGAAATTTCCCCTCGGGATGAAAGTTTTCTTGAACGCCTTGCCAAGGCTGATTTTGAGGCGGCATTACGCAAAGGTTTCTGGCGTTCGGTTTTCTCGTGGTTTACCCAGTCCTCAAATCGCCTTTTACCCTTCGACGAGGTGAAGGCGCGGCTCCCAATGCGTGGACAACACTATATTGGCCTGCAAGAGGTGCCGATTGAGAAAATTATCGGGAGCGTAGGACGTTATCAGGATTTTGACCGCGCCTTTCTGCCCCGGCATTCTCGTACAGCCTCACGTTGGATCAGCATTGACGTGGCCCATTTGCAGGATATTGACCTGCCGCCAGTGGAACTTTACAAGATCGGCGAGGCGTATTTTGTGAAGGATGGCAATCACCGCGTCTCGGTAGCGCGCGAACGGGGGCAGAAATTCATTGACGCCTACGTCATTGAAATTGAAACCCCGGTGCCGATTGATGAGCACACGGATATTGACGAGTTGATCACATTGCATGAGAAAGGTGAATTTTATGCTAAAACGCGGTTGGATCAACTGCGTCCTGGGGCGAAGATAGACCTGACGCTACCAGGGCAGTACGCCAAACTGCTGGAACACATTGATGTGCATCGTTACTTTATGGGTTTGGAGCGCGGGGAGGAAGTGCCGTATGAAGAGGCGGTGACGTCCTGGTATGATGAGGTTTATCTACCCCTGGCGCGGGTCATTGAAGCCAGTGACTTGCTCAAGGATTTTCCAGGCCGAACCGTAGCCGACCTTTATTTATGGATTATTGAGCACCTATGGTACTTGCGCGAACAGTATCGGCGTGAGGTGACCCCCGAAGAGGCGGCAAATCATTTTCGCGAACAATTCGCCGGCGTGAAGTCATCTTCGTTGCTCGGGATATTGCGCCGCCTCTTCCAAGGGTTGATAGCGCATTCTGATCGTGAGGCCGAACCGAAGGGGTAAAAGTCCTTTGAGTTGATCCGTTAACTTCCTTGCAACGAAGGGGCTGGGTCGCCGAGTTCGAGCAAACCAAGCCATAAATGGTTGCGTAGAATGCGTCGGTTCGTACGCACTTCAATACCGTTGAGTTGTAGGCGTTCTTGATCCAACATGCTGGGATGTACAAAGCAAAGGTTGGGTCGAACGCCGTATTTCTTGTGATAGTATTCCGCCGCACGGTGAACTTTAGCGTGTAAATCGGCTTTTGGGTCATCATCATACCAAAGCATTCCCATTTTCATTGTTCCACCTCAGGATCTTATCGTTCAGGAACCCAAATGTGCAGCCATTGCCCCTGGCTCCTAAGACTGAAACAGGAGGAAGCGGGTAAGGTCGTACTGAAAGGGTGTGTGGGGAGGCTGAACTTTTGTTTCGTTTCTAAACTTAAATCTGCCGCCCAGATCAGGGTTTTGAATCGGCGCAACCAACGCAGGCGAATGGTTTCATTCTTGAGGGTCGTTGCTACAATTGGCCAGATTTTTTGGTTCGGCCCGTAGTGGAGTAGGTATTCCAAAGCCCAAATCGCTTCGGGATCAGCCCGTAAAACCCATTCCAGATCTTCAATTAAGAGAACAATAGAGGGCCCCCGTAATTTACCTTGTTGTCTTGCGTTCGTCACGTCGGATAATTGAACCAGGGTTTGTTCAAGGTCACGGTGGTGTGGGTTGATCCAACGTTCAACAGGGTGGGAGGCGGAAAAGGCTTTGTCGCTCACCAGGAAGAGTTGCAAAAATTGTGGATCATTTGCCATCCATAGGGACTGGTGCACAACCTCAAGAAGGTTGAGGGGGGTTGTGAGTTCATGACCAATGACCAATAGAGCGCCCGGAGAAGGATTGTGGAGGTCTAGCAACAATGGGACACCATCCTCACAAACCCCTAAAACGGCTGTTTCATGGGTAAGCAAAGGTAACCCAGAGATGATCTCCTCCAGAGTGGGGCGTTGGGCAAACTGTAGGGTGAGGGGTGAAATATCCAGGTCTGATGCGTTGGAAATGGGTTTTGTGACCAGATCCAATCGGTATTTTTGAGTTAAGAGGGCCATTATTTTCTCTCCTTTTTCATTTTTCTGGCCTTTTCTTTTGAATGGCCATTTTAGTATAACAGAACATTTGTTCTATTTCAAGGGGTAATCGGGTGATTCTTGGAACGAATTTTCGAGAAACTAAAAATTGGGCTCATCCGCCAAACCCGTTAAAATCAAAGCGGGAGGAATTCATCCATGAACCTACTGCAGTCCTTGCTCTACAGCCGCTTCGCTGTTGCGCTTGGCCTGGGAATAAGCCAGGCCGCGCCTCCCTGGTTGGGATACCATATTGCTGACCTGGGTGCAGCGTTGGTTGCGTCGCGCACTCGGTCGGCCATTGTGCGGGCGATTTGCGTCAACCAATGGGTCATTCGCGGCGAAAATCTGACCCGCCAGCAAATGCGGCAAATCGTCAGGGAGGTTTTACGCACCCACGCCCGTAACCTTTACGTTTACTTCCATACTCTCAACCGGCCTCAAGAGGTTTTGGAGCGGGTAACGTTTTCCCCTGAGTTTCAGGACCTTTTTGATCACTTGCTACATGAGGGTGGTCCAGCGTTTTTCGTAACTCCCCATCTGAGTAATTTTGACCTGGCTGGACGCGCACTGGCCTTACGTGGATTGCGTTTCCAGGTATTGTCTTACCCCCAGCCGCCGGGAGCTTATCGCTGGCAGAATCGCCTGCGCCGCGATAGCGGTATTGAGGTTACCCCAATCTCCATGAGCGCCTTGCAACAGGCACGGGCACGCTTACAAAAAGGGGGGATTGTGCTGACCGGGATTGATCGCCCGCTGAGTGAGACGCGTTATTATCCCCGCTTTTTCGGTCGCCCGGCACCCCTACCGGTCTTTCATGTGCGTTTAGCGCTACAACTCAACCTTCCCGTTATCGTCGTGGCTTGCATTAGTGTAGGGGAGGGGCGTTATTCCGTCGTTTCTCGGCCACCCGTTATCATGCAGCCCGCCGAAGATTTAGAGCAGGCGTTAATCCAGAATACTGAGGCCGTTTTGCGTGAAGCCGAAGTGCTCATCCGGCAGGTGCCACATCAGTGGGCGATGTTTTACCCGGTATGGCCGGAAGTCGCAACAGCGTTACCTTTCTAGGGCGATGGGGTTGTATTGTTTGTCATGAGATTGCAAGGGGTTTACCTAAGACCCTCTAAGGATTCCTTCATCAAATCATCAAAAATGAGGACTGGTTTTTGCCCTGGTTTCGTTCTATAATGGGGGTAGACCACCTGTCCAGGAGTTCGCCTATGGATCAACCCAATTTGAAAGACCATCAACGCATCAATGATATTCTGCTGGGGCCCCTGGAGCGTCCGGCACTGGCTTGGCTGGCGCGCATGATGCCGGCCTGGGTGACCCCGGATATGTTGACGGCCATCGGTTTCCTTTCCAGCATTTTGATCGCCGTAAGTTATGGATTAACCTCAGTGCATCCGGCGTTTCTGTGGCTGGCATCGGTGGGATTTATCCTGAACTGGTTTGGGGATAGCCTGGATGGCACGCTGGCGCGCTACCGTAAGATTGAGCGGCCTCATTACGGCTTTTTTATTGACCACCTTGTAGACACGGCTAGTGTGGTGCTGATTTTTATCGGTCTGGGGCTTTCACCCTATGTCAACCTGACCATTGCCTTGCTGGGGGCGATATCCTATCTCCAAACCTCGATTGTAGTTTACCTGCTGATGATCACCAAGGGGGTTTTTCGCATCTCGTTTGCCAAGATTGGGCCAACCGAGGTGCGGGCTATGGCGATCTTGGCCAATGCGATCATCTTCTTTATCGGTAACCCCGTTCTAACGACTCCCTTAGGCCTGTTCACCTTATATGATGTAATTGTGGTCTTTGTCGGCACATTGTTATTGGTCTTCTCGGCCATTGTAGCAGTGCAAACCGGAACCGAACTGGCGCGTCAGGATGATTTGGCGCGCGAGAAAAAGGCTGTGGCAGCCGCGCGCAAGGAACGCCGCCGGGCCAAAACCAAAACTGCCCGGCGTGCCGGAACGGCGAGGGGTACGGTGCACGGCATGCCGCCAGCCTAACGGGGATGGGGCAAATTTGACGCTGTCTTGGGGGGGCGCCCGCGCTTACGACGAGCAGCCGCGGGCGTCTCTAATTTTTCCGGTTCGGAAGAGGGTGGTGGAACATCATCTTGTGCGCGTGGCTCTTGAATCGGCGAGGATAAAGGTTGATCTGAGGGCTCCCATCTTTGGGCGTTAGAAGAAACGGCTTCTTGACCTGAGGTTTGAGCATTGCGGCGGCGCCGACGGGGATGGGCAGGAGCCGTCACAGGGGCGGTGTGTTCCGGCGAGGGTTCGATGAAGCCAAACCTGCGCAAAAAAGCCGTGATGTGATCAAAATAAGCCGTGGGATTGAGGTCAAAGACTCCCACATGCTCGGCACTTTCGGCAATGTAAAGGATGCACTTCCCTTCGGGTGCAGCGTGATAGAGTTCTTGGGCTGTCTCTACCGGGATTAAGGTATCCGCACTTCCATGGATCAGCAGCACCGGGGCTTGCACAGAAGGCATGACGTCAATGGGGGCAACCTGGTGGGGCATAAACCCGGCGATCAAGCGGCAGAGCCAAGTGGTGGTGTAATAAAAGGGGATTTCGGGGAGATGATAATCTTCATGCAAGCGTCGCTTGAACACATCATCCAGGCGAGCGTAAGGGCTATCAGCGATGACAAAGGCGACCCGTGGATCCAGGGCCGCGTGGAGCAGGCAGGTGGCAGCCCCCAGCGACTCACCCAATGTACCGACAATTCCGCCCGGCCCCAATTGGGCCAGAGCCCATGTGGTAAGGGCTTTCAGGTCGTAGCGTTCGTAATAACCGTAGGTGCAGGTGCTTCCTCCGCTCAGCCCGTGGCCACGCTGATCAAACAGCAAGACATTAAAACCATGGCGATGGAAGAAGGGGATTACTTTGGCCCCACCAAAGCGACTATAGCCATGTCCATGCGCGAAGATCAGGGTGCGTTTGGCGCCGGGTTGGGGGAAGTAGGTGGCAGCCAAGTAGTAGCCCCACGGCGAGCGGATTTTAACCTCTTGTTTGGGCCAAGTGCGGTAGGCGTGCTCATCCAGCCGTCCATGCTCAACTTCAATCTGGTAGGTTTTTAATAGAGGGATAACGCGAGGGTGTAACGCTCGCCAACACAAATAGGCACTGAACAAACCCAAAGCGATAATCAGACCGCCGATAAGACTAAGGAAAATAAGCACGTTTTCTCCTGAGAAATAAGCACAAGAAAATCGGATATCCTCATTTTACCTGATTTGACCGCTGGCAGTAGCGGTGAAGGGAATTTAAAATGGCACCTTCCCAATATAGAGAATGTGGTATAATTTGCCTTCGCCTTGACCAGGATAACGGGGTGCCTGGCAGAGCCTGTGAATTGAGGGTGTTACGATGAACGAATTGCTCAAAGCCATTGAGCCCGCGCCAAATCCGAACATCCCGCCGCTGCGACCGGGGGACCAGGTTTCGGTGCATGTGAAGATCGTCGAAGGCGGCCGTGAACGGGTGCAGGAATTTAAGGGTACCGTGCTGGCCATTCACAATAATGGGGCTGGCTCAACTTTCACGGTACGCCGAATTGCCAGCAACGGTATTGGGGTGGAACGTACGTTCCTCTTCACATCGCCGCGCATTGAGAAAGTGGTGGTAGAGCGCCACAGCAAGGTGCGTCGGGCCCGCCTGTATTACCTGCGCAACCGCACCGGCAAGAGCGCGCGGCTCAAGCAGAAATTTGACTAATTGATATTGGCATGGGTCTTCTTCTCTTGGAAAAGGCGCAGACGATAGACACGCTGCGCCTCTTTTCATTAAGTCAGCGGTATAATAAGCCTTGTTTGACCTAATAACTCTTGTTGTGGAGGTTGGTCGGCTATGAATGTCCGTATGTGGATTCAAGCGCTGCGCGTGATCCCCCGCATCAGCCGCGAGGAATGGCAGCAACTGGATATCATCTCGCGGTGGTTGATTTCAACCCGCGCCGCAGTATTAATTATGACTTTTACCTCGGCTGGTATTGCTGGGCTGCTGGCTGCCCATGCCGGTAAATTTGATCTTTGGCGCTGGATTTTATTGGCGCTGGGGCTGGTGCTTGCCCACGCTACCAACAACCTGCTCAACGATTACACCGATTATTCACGTGGGGTGGATGCCAACAATTATTTCCGCACCCAATACGGCCCACAGCCCTTGGAGCAGGGATTGATGACCAAGCGTGAGCACTTGACCTATGCGGCAGTGACCGGCTTGATTGCGCTGGCGGCTGGGGCGTATCTGGTAGCCGTGAACGGATGGCTGGCGTTGGGGTTACTCCTGATCGGTGCGTTTTTTGTCCTTTTTTACACCTACCCGCTCAAATACATCGGTTTGGGCGAATTGGCGGTGCTTCTGGTATGGGGGCCGCTAATGATCGGTGGGGGTTATTATGTGATCACCGGCCAATGGGATTGGAATGTGGCACTGGCGGGTTTGGTCTATGCCTTAGGGCCGACCACGGTGATTTTCGGAAAACACATTGATAAGCGGGCAGAAGATGCAGCCAAGGGGATTCGCACCCTGCCGGTCATTCTCGGTGAGACGGCCTCGCGTTATGTTGTATTGACGATGATGGCGTTGCAGTATCTGGGCGTGATTGCTTTGGTGGTCAGTGGGTACTTCTCGCCAGTGATGCTGGTGGTGTTAGGTGCCCTCTATTGGCTGCGTCCGGCACTGACGGTTTATCGCCATCCGCGTCCGAGTGAGCCTCCCAAGGAAGAACCGGCGCGCAGTGCCTGGCCGTTGTATTTTGTAGCGGCTTCGTTCTACCAGAGCCGTGCCTATGGCTTGTTCTTTATGCTGGGGTTGATTCTGCAGTTGATTGTGCGCTAAACCCTTCTACCGGTGCATGAAAAAGATAGCCCTGCCTTTCATTGGCAGGGCTTTTTTATTCGCCGGCGATGCGCAATCCGCGAATTTCCAGCCAAGCAGGCGGCATGGCTTCCAACCCAAAGCGCACCTGCCCCTGAGGGGTGTAAGCGGCATATTGGTTGTCTATCCAGATTACCAGCCCCAAGCGTCCCTGGGGGACAATTGTGGTTTCAAAGACAATGTTGCCATCCGCACTGAATCTGACATGGTTCGGTTGCCAGTGAATGGAATAGTGGTGCCAGGTCGTTACATCGTGATCCAGGCGCCGGGTATCTTGACGAATGAAATGTCGTAGTAAACGGCGTAGCCAACGTGCCGTGGGTGGCCAGAGCAGGCCTGCAAGGATGGGCATGGCAGGCAGCAGGGCCAAACTGGGCCATGTGGGGGATGAAAATGTGGCGGCCAGAAAACCATTCGGCGGTAATCCGTCATACAGAGTCAGAGCATTCTGGGGTGAGGCGTAAAAGAACCAGACAGCGTTGGGAAGGGCGGGCCAGCGCCGTGCACTGCCACGCACCCCTAACGGCATGGCGAACGGATCATTCCACAGCCCGAATCCCCAGGTGCCTGGGAGATCAGAGGCCGAGGCACGGGCTTCCAAGTTGAGTTGGAGGGGGGCTTGCCAGCGAAAGCGAGATCGGGGGAGGTGCAGGTAATCATCCAGTTGGGCCAGGGCATAGGTGCTAGAAGAGGTGGCGGTCAAAGATAAGCGCCACGCACCTGGCCCTAATGAAGTAACCCAACCTCCACCTCCCTGACGTGTTATAAGTGCTGGCACGCCATCGGTGCTGAAAGTGCGGATAGGGTTCATCTCCCTATAATTTTAGGCCGGGGTGGTCACTGTGGGTTGTTCCTCAGGGGGTAATTCTTCATCCAACAGGCTCAGGAAAACCGCTACCACTTGGGGGTCGAAGAGCACACCGGCCTGTTCTTGGAGATAAGCCCGTGCTTGTTGAGGCGGCCAGGCGGGGCGGTAAGGACGTTCACTGGTGAGAGCATCCCACACATCCACCACGGCAAAGATGCGTGCTCCCAGGGGGATTTCTTCCCCCTTTAGCCCCCGCGGGTAGCCGCTACCCTCCCAGCGCTCATGATGAGCATACAGGATTTCAACCGCCCGGCGCAAGAAGGGAATATCTTTAAGTAAGTCGTAAGCGGTTTGGGGATGCTGACGCATGATCGCCCATTCCTCAGGAGTAAGTGGGCCGGGCTTGAGCAGAATACTATCCGGAATGCCAATTTTACCGATATCGTGAAGTAAAGCCCCGTAGCGCAGGTCATCCAAAGCCTGCCCTTGTAAACCCAAGCGCCGTCCCAGGGCGAGGGAGAGGCGTACCACCCGTTCGGAATGCCCTTGAGTTTCGCGGTCGCGCAGTTCGAGTGCCCGTGACCATCCTAACAGGGTGGCTTCAATGGCGGCTTTAAGTTCGGCATTGAGACCCTCAGTGGTGAGCAAAAGTTGGGCATTTTCTAGCGCAATAGCGGTTTGCAACGCCAGGGATTGAAGAAAAGTGCACCACTCGTCATCGGGCTCAGGGCTTTTATCCTGGCGTGAGACCAGGACGAGCATCATTCCATAATCGTGGTCGCGCGCTTGCAAGGGCGCTAAAGCGAGCCAATGGGGATTCAAATCGGCGAGGTGGGAAAGGCTCAGCAGGTCTTCTCTTTGAATCACCTGAACACGCCGTTGGGTTATTGTAGCCTCGAGCCAAGCGGAGGGAAGGTGGTAAAGCCAGGGCACATGAGGCAAGGGGAAACCCTCGGACAGCACCGGCGCCGGTAAGGCTAACGAACCATGGGGCCCTGGTAGCAAAGCAACACCACCCACGTGCAACGCATCGCGAATCAGGTTCAGGATGGTGACCAATTTGTCCCTTAGACGGATGTCGCTGGCGATGGTTTGATCAATCTGGCGCAGCACATTGAGCCGCTCCAGGCTGGTTTGGGTGATAGCCAGGCTCTGCTGCAGACTGCGGTTACTCTCCTGGAGGGAGAACTGGGCGACGGCCAGGTCTTTGGCCAGGTTGTTGATGGTACTCGCTAAGGTTGCCAGTTCATCGCTACCTGTAACTTCCAAACGACGATTGAGGTCGCCTTCGCGGCGCATGGCTTCCACGTCGTTCATCAACCGGTTCAGGCGGCGACCGTAACGGGTTTGAAGGTATACAAGAATAACCCCACCCAGCAGGATCTCGAGGATGAGCAGCAGGAAGCCCAATGTGCGCAGGCTGGTAACCCCTTGAAGGTAAACATCGCGCGGATGCACAATTTTGAGCACCAACGCCGGCTCGCCCCACAGGTCATTTAAGGGCAAATATGCCCACAATTCGGCGGGTGGAACCAGCGGAGCCGGGCTGGGAGCAAGGTGAACATGAGGTTGCGAGGTGTCTTTAACTCCGGTCAAGATCTGGCTGACCTCGGCGGGGAGGTTGTCGCGCAGGGTCCAGACGTTAAAATTCTGCCCGCTCCAGGCGGCGATCCGATCCCATTCGGTGGCATCTAACCAGCGCCCGGCGATATAAACACCGCCGCTGGGCCCGCTGCGGTCACTGTGTAGAACGTAGCGCGCCGAGACCAAGATTGCTCCTGCCTCCGTGAGCACGATACCCTGTACTTCCGAAAGCGGATCGGAGGGCGAGAGCCGGTAGCGCACACTCCCGATTTGCTCCGCGAGGCTGGGGGTGATGGGGCTCTCGGTGAGGCTCGCCAGATCCACGGCGCGGGCAAAAGCCAAACGGCCCTGGGCATCATAGAAAAGCATCAGGTTAAGTTGAAGTCCTTGGAACGTTTCAGGCGATAGATTCTCATTCACATATTCGGGATAACTGCCCTGGATGAACTCGTAGGTATCGCTCCAATAGGCCCAATCGGCGGTGGAGGCGCTGATGCGATTTTGTTCCGCGGCTAATGCTGCGAGCACACGTTCGATACGATGATGCAAATAGTCATGATCCAGGCGATCAAACTGAGGGAGAAATATCGCGCGGGAAATGGCGAAAGCCACCGCGGTAGTGAAAAATAAAACGATGACCAGGATGAGAAAGACGCGCTGACCGAGGGTCAAAGCATACCTCGATGTATGGGATGTCGGCACTTTATTAGTCTATAGGTAAAGTCGTTTGTCACGGCTTAGAGTTACTTTACAAATTTGTAAGAATTTCATCAGATTTGATTAATCCTTTGAATGGCACGTGTTCGCTGGCCGAACGGCTACCCAAACTGGGGGGAGTTCCGTATAATAGGCTGGCATTCTTGCGGTTGGAGGTTTTGGGATGGGTGTTCAACGGGCTCCCTGGCTACCTTTGCCCCCGGACTGGTCCCTGCAGTCCTGGGTGAAAGGTTTGGACTTTTCATGGAAGACGGTTCAGGAACATGGGTTTGTCATCCTGGGCGGGTTGGTGCAGGCCTTGGCGATGCGCCTGTTCCTGGTGCCAGCACAACTCGTCAGTGGTGGGGTGAGCGGCGCAGCCCAGATTATTAACCACTTTACCCAATGGCCAATTGGGTTAATGGTCTTCATCGGTAATGTGCCACTGTTCATCCTGGGCTGGCGCTACCTGGGTGGCATGCGCTTTGCCTGGCGCACGGCGCTGGCTATTGTGACCTTCTCGTTTTTCACCGATTTTCTAGTCTTGTTCATCCCTCCCCAGGGAGTGACTCAAGACCTGGTGCTGGATTGCCTTTACGGCGGCATTTTGCTGGGCATTGGCTTGGGCATGGTCTATCGCGGACAGGGCACCAGTGGCGGTAGCGATATCCTGGGGCGTATCCTCAACCATCGCCTGGGCATCTCAATTTCCCAGGCTTACCTGATCACCGATACCTTAGTGGTGCTTGGAGGGGGCTTTGCTTTCAATTGGGAACGCGCCCTGTATGGCTTGTTGGTCATCTACGTCAGCGGGGTGGCGGCTGAGGCCGTTTCGGAAGGCTCGGGCGTATTTCGCATGGCGCTGATCGTTACCAATCACCCTGAAGCAATTACCCAACGCATCATGAGCGTATTAGAGCGGGGGGTCACTATTTTACCCGGCACCGGTGGTTATACCGGTGCGCCCCGCCCGGTGTTGTATTGTGTCATCACCCGGTCTGAGGTCAATCAATTGAAAGAGTTAGTGCGCGAGGTGGATCCGCGGGCCTTTATGGTCATCGGGCAGGCGCATGATGCTTTGGGTGAAGGTTTTCGGCCACTCGTGCAATGAGGTTAGAGTAGGCCGGCCTGATGCAAGACACCTGCGATGAGCAGGGCTTGCCCAAGATGGTAAGTGACAATGACAATGATCCCGCCAAGTTTGACCGGTGCAATTAAGCGGTGATTGGCAAGGGTCCAATCAGAAATGAAAAAGAGAGTAGCCCCCAGGCCTACCAGCAGGGCGGACGAAAGCGGCCAGTTGGGGCGCCATAACGTCAGCCAGGCCGAGAGAGTCATGATCCCGATGGCTAAGGTATAAATCATCACCGCCGGGAGCAACACCGTCGTTTCGGGCCGTTGGCTCAGGCCGCGGGCGAGTTGGCGGAAGCCCATTGCGGTAATAACGCCCAGAATAGCGGTGGCAACCAGCGTTTCAACCCGCACCGGTGGCGGGGTCGGGTTGAAGCCGATGATATAGGCGACATGGGCAAGCAAAAAAGCCAGTAAACCAAACAGAAAATAGCGACGTGGCATCAGCAAGGCGACGTCACCGAATAAAGCGAACAGCAATCCGATTCCAAACCAGCGGGTGGCTTCTTGCCATCCCCCCAGGGTGGTAAACGCCAGGATCAGCGCCAGCAACGCCCCCGGTTTCGCCCAATATCGAATCGCCAGGCGTTGGCGGCTCACGGCCCACCAGTCAATAACAGCGAAGATGGCCATCACCCCAAACCAAATCATAGTTGCTTCCTCATCGTTTCAGGGTATAACCCAGCCAGCGCAGAGCTTCCGGCTGGTTACGCCAATTTTTATTGACCTTGACGTGCAAATCCAAAAATATCTTGCGGCCGCTCATGGCTTCAATCTCCATGCGGGCGGTGGTGCCGATTTTTTTAAGCATCTCGCCCCCTTTGCCGATGACAATGGGTTTCTGGCTTTCTTTTTCCACAAAGAGGGTGGCGTGAATGTAAGCGGTGTTTTCATCCCGTTCTTCGTACTCGTCAATACGGACGGCAATCGCATGGGGAACTTCGTCGCGCAAGTGCAGCAGCGCTGCTTCACGGATCAATTCAGCGGCAATGTCGCGCTCGTAATAATCGGTGATTTGATCAGGTTCATAGTAAGGCGGGTGCACGGGAAGGAATTCCAGGATGGCTTGGAGCAGGTCATCCCGGCCTTGCCCGGTGGTGGCTGAAAGCAGGATGGTGCGCACCGCTTGTGGGGCCAATTCGGCATAGGCGGCGTGTTGGGCGGGTAAGTCTTCACCGCTGACCAGGTCCACCTTATTGAGAGCGAGAATGAGAGGTGGGGCATGGCGTAACTGGCGCAGGCGCTGGGCGATCAGGCGGTCCTCTTCGCCGGGCAGGCGGTGAGCTTCCACCAGCCAAACCAGGACGTCAGCATCCTCCAGGGTCTCTTCAGCGACGCGGTTCATGTATTCGCCCAGTTTATGAACGGGGATATGAAGCCCAGGGGTATCCATAAAAATGATTTGGGCATTTTCCAGGGTTAAGATGCCCAACTGACGGCGGCGCGTGGTCTGGGGTTTGGGTGAGACGGCGGCGATTTTTTGCCCGAGGTAGGCATTGAGCAGAGTAGATTTGCCCACGTTTGGCCGCCCGATCAAGGCCACAAAACCGGCTTTGTAGGTTGAAAGGTCTTGGTCCATGGTTCAAAAATCCTTTTTGATTTCGGGAAGAGTACGCGGCATTGGGCGTAGAAAATTGACGACGGCCACACCACTGATAATCAGGGAGCCCCCGGCCAGCAGATGCCAATCGGGGCGCTCGTGGAGAAAGATGGCGCCCAGGATCACCCCGACCAGAGGAAAGATATAGGTCACCAGGGTGGTGCGGGTAGGGCCGATGGATTGGAGGAGGGAATAATAAAGCAAGGTTGCCACGCACGAGCCCATCAGGCCCAGCCAGAGGGCGGCCACCCAGGTGATGGGTTGATGGGGTAGGGTAAAAGGCGCTTCGATGGTAAGCGCCAGGGGGAGCATGACCAGGGTGGCCATAAAGGATTGCCCCAACGACTGCACTTCGGGGGTCAAGTTGCGCACTTTTCGGCGCGCATAGACGGCGGCTGTGGCATAAGAGACGGCGGCCAATAGCATGGTCAGTTGTCCCAGTTTGGGGCGGGTGAGATCGCCCTGGACCTGATTGGCCATCAGCACCACCACACCCAAGAATCCGACCAGCAACCCCAATCCCTTGGGAAGCGTCCATGGGTCATCGGCCAGAAAAAGTGGAGCGATTAAAAGGGTAAAGAGAGGCACGGTGCTGTTGAGGATGGCGGCCATGCCGGAAGAAATATATTGCTCGCTCCATGAGATCAGGACAAACGGTAAAGCCATGTTGAGCAACCCCAGGATGAAGAACGCAGGTAGGAATTCACGCCAAGGGAGGTGTGCCCGGTGTAGGCGAGCAACGATCATCAATCCCAGAGTCGCGAAAAATACGCGCAGAGCGACCAGGGTAAATGGTCCTAGTTCCTGCACCCCAATTTTGATCCACAGAAACGAAGAGCCCCAAATCAATCCCAGTAAAATGAACTTAAACCACTCTCTGATTGACAATGGTATGTCCCTCCAATTGTAAGAGCCATGCCTTGGTGGGAAGTCCTGCGCCACCACCGTAGCCGTGTAGAGAACGGTCGCTGCCGATGACACGGTGACAAGGAATGATGAGCGGGATAGGGTTATGAGCCATGGCGCTCCCGACGGCGCGGGCGGCGTTGGGGCGGCCCAGGTGTAACGCAATCTCCCCGTAGGTGCGTATTTCGCCGTAGGGAATCGTGTAGGTGTATTCTAGAATCGGGCGAGACTTGGGCGAGATCACCTGCCAGTCAATCGCCACCGTGAATTGGCGCAGTTGGCCCGCCAGATAGGCGGCCACCTCGTTCAAGGCTTGATCAAGAATGGTCGGCGCGGTTCGGTCGTCGTTGGGGTGGGTGGTGACTTGGACCTGCCCAATGATCAGGCGTACGACACCGCGGGGGCTTGTCCAGATACTGACAGGTCCAATGGGAGAAGTTTCTAGGTAACCTGTTGCCAGGGGAAATCCATCTTCCAGGAGGTACTGAGAGGTGCTCAAACGAGTTTTAGACATGAATAAGCCTCGCTTTCGGGAAGGTTAGTAATTCGAGGTATAGTCAATGAGCCCTTGTTCACGAGCTACCCGTTCACACCAGCGAAAAACGGCCCAACTGACGACTCCCAATGCCAGGGTCATCAGAGCCAGCCAACCCAACAATTGAGCACTACTGACGTTGCTAAACGTTGGAAAGGCTTGAGCGACCTGACCGACCAGCGCGCGGCGCATCAGTTCTAGCCAGTAGGTAATTGGAAGGGCGTAGCCGATGGGACGCAGATAAGCCGGCAAGACCTCCAGGGGAAAGATGGCGCCGGTGAAGAGAAAAAGCGCTCCGGCAACGGCATCCCCAATGTAATAGGAATGGCGTGCTGTGAGCAACGTTACTCCGGCTAGGAGCAAGCCGACCAGTGCCAGCATGACGGTACCCAGTAGTAAACTGACCAGAAATAACGGCCAGTCTATACTGGCCAACGAGAGGGGCATTTTGAGCAGCCACACCCCAAAGGCAATGATAATCAGAACGGCGAAGGTGGTCGTGAGAAAACGGGCAATCCCGCGCCCAAAGAGATAAAGTGGGATATTCAGGGGCGCAACATAGATATATTTCAAGGTGCGATAATGCTCGCGATCATCGATCACTGCCCAGGAAACACCCGTGGTCACCGCGCTGACATACTGATAGAAGGCATTGCCCAGATAGAGATAGGCAAACATAGGGGTGTCAAAGGCTTGTTGGGAGACCACGCGATACATGATGACCAAAATGCCCGCCGCGGCCAAGGGCTTGATGATTGAATAGATGGCAAATAAGAAAGGATCTGTCCAGTTGGATTCGATTTGCCAACCCAACCAGGCGGCCATTCGGAATGAACGTAGTGCTGAGGAACGGAGCATAAATAAACCTTATGAGGGTATTTTAACGCCGATTTTCGGTTAGTCGGGCTTCCTCGCGCGCCAGGCGCTCCAGCGTAGCCAGAAGCCAGCGGGCGGCAATCAGAAAAATGACCGAGAGCACTGCCAATATGGCAATTTCCAGTGGCACACTTAAGAAGCCCAAACTGGGGCCACTGCGGAAGGCCAATTGGCGCATGGCATCCAGACCGAGCGAGAGGGGAATAACCGAAGCCCCTAAAGCCACCCAAAACCCCAGGTTTTTCAGGGGGAAATAGAACCCTGAGAGTAAGTAGACCGGCTCCATGGCCAGATTCACGTAGTGCCAGGCCTCGCGGCTGAAGAGCAAGAAGACCGAAGCGGTCATCATCCCTAGCCCGTAAAGGGCAATCATGGTAAGGGCAAACACGGCCAGTAGTTGCCAGGGGTTGATGATTACGTAGTGCACGTTAAACAGCAGGGTGCCTAAGGCAATAATGGCACCGGCGCGGAGCAGGGTAGCGATCATGCCCCCGATCGCCATGCCCAGCAAAATTGCCATCAGCGAGGTTGGGGCAATAATGTAAAGTGCCAGGTTGCCCTGCTCTTTTTCCCAGTACAACTGGCTTGACATGCTCCACAGTACGTTCATCCAAAAGGCAATCATCGCCCCGCCGATGACGACAAAGCCGACATAGTCTTCAGGGGCCCCGATCGCCCGATAGACGTACACGTAAGCCGCCACGTTAATCAGGGGCAGAAGCACCTCAAAGATCAGCCAGGATTTCTCGCGCTGTTGCCCGATAACTCGGGGGTAAGCCCGGCCGATGACCGTTTGCAGAAACAGACGCCAGCCGCTATTCTTGCGGATCGGCGTGGTAACCGTTACCGCGCTCACGCTCTACCTCCTCCATGCGTAACCCGACCAGTTGCACGAAAACGTCTTCCAATGAAGGCTGGCGTTTTTGCAGGCTGCGCAGGTGTGCCTGCTGGCGTTCAAGTTCGCCGATGACCTGGGGTAGCACGCTTTCCTCGGCCAGGGAGATTTCAATCTCCAGTCCGCCATTGTGCCATTGTTGGTGCAGTCGCAAAACCCCCGGCAAAGTTTCCAGGGCTGGAAGGTTTAGGGCTTGATCAGGATCAACCACGAGTTGGAAGATGGCCTCGTGTTGAACCTGTTGCTTGAGATGTTCCGGGGTATCGCAGGCCAGAATCCGTCCGTTGTGGATGATGGCCACACGATCACACAACTCCTCTGCTTCTTGCATGTAATGGGTGGTGAGTAGAATAGTGCGTTGGGGGTTTTCGTCCATCCAGTGGCGGATGAACGCGCGGACCTCGCGTGCAGCCTGAACGTCCAGGCCAAGCGTGGGTTCGTCCAGGAAAAGTACCTCGGGATCGGTCATAAAGCCGCGCACGATGTTCATCTTCTGGCGCAACCCGGTCGAAAGATCGGATGATTTGGTGTTGGCACGGTCGGCCAAGCCGATCATCTCCAATAGCATTTGAATGCGTTGGTGCGCAAGGCGGCTGGGAATGCCATAGAACTGGGCAAACATCCAGAGATTCTCACGCACGGTGAGCAACCCATAGCCGGAGGTTTCGCCTCCAGAGACCATATTGATGCGCGGACGCACCTTATCCGCTTCCCGCACGACATCGTAGCCAGCGACCCAGGCTTGACCCCGGGTTGGGGCAAGCAGGGTGGTTAATATTTTGATCAGGGTGGTTTTTCCGGCGCCGTTTGGCCCTAAAAGCCCGAAGAGTTCACCTCGGGGTACGCTGAGGTTAACCTCTTCGAGGGCAACACGTTCGCGTAATTCACCCTTTTTAGCCCCGCGAATCTTGTAGATGCGGGTTAATGCTTCGGTTTTGATGGCAAGCGTGTTGAGGGGCGATTCGATGTTCACGTTTATCCAGACCTCCAGGGTTTGATTGTAGAAGGAATGTTCAATATCGCGCATTCTATCAAATAAAATGTTACCGAGGTATGATCGTTCACTCAAAAGAAAATGTTACCGGAGTGAACGAGATGGCCGAAACCGATCCAATGACCGTAGATGAGCGTCGCAAGTACTTACACAAGATACGGCTGCGGTACTGGCGGGCGGAAGGGCGCAAAGAGCGCAGCCGTCTGCTGGATGAAGCCCAGGCCGTGACCGGCCTGCACCGCAAATCGCTGATCCGTTTGCTGAATGGGGAGCTAGGACGCAAGCGGCGTAAGCGGGAGCGCGGCAAGAGGTATGGGCCGGAGGTAGATGCGGCGATTGCGGTGATCGCTCGCAGTCTGGATTATCCCTGTGCCGAACGTCTGCAACCGAACCTGGTCTGGATGGCCAGGCACTTGCAAGCGCACGGTGAATTGCTCCTGAGCGAGACAACGCTGGAATTGCTGGGAAAGATCAGCATTTCCAGTGTGCGGCGGCGCTTGCCGGCTTCGCAACGGGCTGCCCAGCGCCTGGCGCATCGGGTGGGACGCCCGGCCCCGACTTCCAGCGTGAAGTCGTTCATCCCGATGCGGCGCATTGCCTGGGAGGAACGTCAGCCCGGGCACCTGGAAGTCGACCTGGTGCACCACTGCGGCTTAAGCTCCCAGGGACAATACGTCCACACCCTGCAACTGGTGGACGTGGCCAGTGGCTGGAGTGAGTGTGTGGCAGTGCTGGGACGCTCCTGGCTGGTCATGCAGGACGGCTTTGAGCGCATTCGCCAGCGTTTACCCTTCGCAATCCGCGAATTGCACCCGGATAACGGCAGCGAGTTCCTGAACGCCCATCTCCTGCGTTACTGGAAGGACAAAGTGAAAGCAGACGTTTCGCGCAGCCGTCCCTTTCACAAGAACGACAATCGCTTTGTGGAAGAAAACAACTTCTCGCTGGTGCGCGCCTATGTCGGCTATGGTCGGCTGGACACGGTGGAACAGACCCATTTGCTCAACCAACTCTATGACAAACTCTGGCTATACCATAACTTCTTCCAGCCCGTCCTGCGCCTGCAAGAAAAACGCATCCGCTCCGAACAAACGCCTGCCAAAGTCAAACGTATGTACGCTCCTGCCATCCCGCCTCTCGAACGGCTCATCCAGGCCGGTGCACTCTCCCCGGAGAAACAGGCGGCCTGCCTGGCCCTGCGTGAGCAAACCAATCCCATGCGCTTGCGTGAAGAGATCCAGGCGCTGGTTGACCGCCTCGCCCACCTGCCCTGTGCTCCAGAGGGTCAGGTGGAGGATGTCCGCCTGACCTTACAACAGCCAGAGCATTCACATGTCTGATCGGCTGGTCGTTGGCTATCAGCGCTTGTGTGGCACCCCCGAAGGCCAACTGGCCAGATTGTTCTTTGACATTCAGCTTTTCCATCCCACCTTCCCTGAAAGGAGTGGCCGCTTGGGTAACATTATCTTTTGGCAGAACAATAGCCGTTCGGTAACATTATCTTTTGGCTTGACACGTATCGTCAATGCCTTTTTGGGGCCTTGGTTGCACTAGAACTGATGGACAGGAAATCCCATTAAATCCAGGTGGTGAGGAGAATTTGTCAGGTAATTGTAAGGTGTGCGTAGGTTAAGCGTAGGTTTTGCGTCAAGAAAACTGATCTGATTTGTGCTAATATACAGGCAAGGGCGACTTCTCTTCTTCTCCTCCTTAAATAGCGAGCCGGAGTCGGCGTCTCCGGCTCGCTACGATTTAACCCTCGTTTTATTTACTATAAAACCTTCGATCTTGCTTGGGTCGAAGGTTTTGTCGTTTCCCCTATAATTGAAATGACCTCATTTTCAGGGATGGTTTAGAGACGATGCCGTCACGTCGACAGATAATGAGTTTAACCTTGCTTCTTTTGTGGTTATCCCTCAGTCTGGGGTTATATTACGCCGTGCACAAGCCTTTTACCTCGTCCGAAGGGTTGAGGCTACTGCAGGCGGCAGGACAGTTGGGCTGTGCAGTGGTGCTGGTAGCGCTAATGGGAGGCCTGGGGCGGCGCTTATTTCCATTGAGCATACTTTCCCCCCTGGAACAAGTAGCGCTCCAGGCTGCGCTAGGGGCGGGTTTGTTAGCCTTGGCGACTTTGGTGATAGGAGTAACACTGGGGATAAGTCCCTGGCTGTTTAGGTTGAGCGGGGTGGCGCTTCTGATCGTGTTGCGGCGGGACATCTGGTCTTGGTTAGGGGAATGGCGTGCGCTTAAGCCTTTATGGGCTTCGGCCACCCGTGCTGGCCAGGTGCTGGCTCTAAGCAGCGGCGCTTTGATGTTCATCGCCTTAATGTTTGCACTAGCGCCGCCCTTGAAATGGGATGCCCTGATATATCATCTGCTCTTACCCCGGGTTTATCTCAGCGCGGGACGAATTGGGGATGTGCCCTGGATTTTGCGTAGCGGTCTGCCCCAGAATGGGGAGATGCTCTACACCTGGGCCATGGCCTGGGCGGGCACGGAAGCGGCAACAGCGCTTGGTTGGGTGTTGAGTGGAGTGGCGCTGGTTGGTCTCTTGGGGTGGCTGAGCCGCATTCTAGATGCACGTGCTGCGTGGGTGGGGATCAGCGCTTTGCTGATTGGGCAAAGCGTGTGGCAGGGGATGGCCTGGGGCTATGTGGATTGGCTGGTATTACTTTACGGTGTGGGTACTTTGATCGCCTTACATGCCTGGTGCCAGCACCGCGATCCCCATTGGTTGAGCCTGGCCGGAGTCATGGTGGGGTTGGGTTTGGGCGTGAAATATACCGCCGGCGTGTTGGGAGTGGGGGGCATGGCCGTTATTCTGATCCGTGCTCGGCGTCATAAACAACCTATTCTTGCGGCATTCGTGCGTTTTGTTCTCCCGGCAGTTATTGCCGTTTTACCGTGGTTGCTCAAGAACCTCATCCTGACCGGTAACCCTGTTTATCCCTTGCTTTTTTCGAGTGGTGTGGTAACGTCGTTTCGGCTCCGTTTGTTGCAGCACGCTCAGGTTTTCGGCCACCCTGTTGGGGACACGTTGTTTTTGCCGGTGCGCGCGACCTACTTGGGGCTAGAAGGGGCAGAGGGTTACAGTGCCGACATCGGCCCCTTACTCTTGCTGCTGAGCGGATTGGCCGGATTGGCCTGGCGTCAGGCGAATCCAACCCAGCGGTTGGCATTCGTGGTTATGGCAGTCTTATTTGTAAGCGGCTGGGCTATCTGGGCGGTCGGGGGACGCATATCCAGCCTGCTTCAACAGACGCGCTTTTACTTTGGGATACTGCCGGCCTGGGCAGGGTTGGCGGCAATGGGCGAATGGGGTAGTCGGACTCAAGTATGGTTGGGGGTGCGAGTGCGGCGCCTGGTCATGACAGCGATTGGGGTTGTTTTGGCGCTGGGGGTTTATCAAGCTGTCATCGTGACTCTGGATAGCCGGGTGGTCGAGGCGGTCACCGGGAGAATTTCTAACGAGGCCTATCTCCGCACCAATTTGGGGAGTTTCGGGCTTGCCATGCAGACGCTGCCAACCCTACCTCAAGGGAGTCGGGTGTTATCGCTCTACGAACCCCGTGGGTTCTATTGCTGGCCGCAGTGTTTACCGGATGAGTCGTTAGATCGCTGGCCGTTGGATTGGATGGCTTATAGTTCCCCTGAGGCGATTCTGCGCACTTGGCGTGAGATGGGATTCACGCATGTCTTGGTCTATCGGGCGGGGGTGGACTTTTTACGACACGATAATAATCGCCCTTATCCGCTTAGTATTTTGGATGGACTGGAACAAACGCTTCCCTTGTTGATCTTAGAGCAGGACTGGGGCGCACATGCCTTGTATCGCTTGCCCACGCAACCCTAAGGGCGAGGGTCAGTCCATCTCCTGACGCCCGGCCAGGGCGCGCAACAGCGTGTTCTGGTCGGCGTATTCCAGATCGCCCCCCACCGGCAAGCCGCGCGCCAGGCGGGTGACACGCACACCCAGGGGCAGGAGTTGCTGACGAAGGTAGAGCGCGGTGGCATCCCCTTCCAGGCTGGGGTTGGTAGCCAGGATTATCTCACGCACACCCCCGCGCTGTACCCGTTCTAGCAGCGGACGGATTTTCAGATCATCGGGGCCAATGCCCTCGATGGGTGAGAGCACACCATGCAGAACGTGATAGCGGCCCTTGAAGGCGGCCGTGCGTTCGATGGCCAGGGCATCCAGCGGCTCCTCCACGACGCAAATCAGGCTTTCGTCCCGTTCTGGGTCGGCGCATATCTCGCATAATGACTGACCGGCGCGGGTAATATTGAAGCAATTTTCACATAACGCTGTCTGGCTTTTGAGGGCGAGCAATGCTTCAGCCAATTGCCGTGAAATCTCTTCCGGGGCACGTAGGAGATAGAAGGTCAGCCGTGCTGCCGTTTTAGGGCCGATCCCCGGCAGACGCTCAAACGCCAGAGCGAGATTTTGCACCGGTTCGGGCAAGACCGCCATGGTATCCTCCGCTCATCCCTGGGGCTAGAGACCCAGGTTGCCCAACGCAGCGCTGAGCGGTCCCAACCGCTCTTCGGCCAACTTGCGCGATTGTTCCAGGGCTAAATTAATCCCGCTTACCAGTAAATCCTGAAGCATCTCCACATCCAGGTCTTTGAGCAACTCGGGGTCAATTTCGACGCCCCGACAGACCTGGGCGCCGGTCATGGTCACTTTGACGGCGCCACCTCCAACTGAAGCGGTCACCGTTTCTTCGGCGAGTTGGGCTTGCAGAGCTTCCATTTGTTCTTGTAAGCGCTTGATTTGGGCCATCATGCCCCCGCCTTGAGTCGGGAGGCCGCCGAAACCGCGCGGAATACCTTTACCTTTCGCCATGTGTTGTTCACTCCTGATCATGGGTTGGATTTGGTTCGCGTTTAACGATTTTTGCCCCCAAGTTGAGGGCGGTGCTGACCATGCCATCAGGCTCGATGCCGAATTCTTCCGGTAGCGTGGTGGCTTTATTGCCGACCACGGTGCAAACGATGGGTAAATCCACGCCCAGAACTTGCCGAATGGCTGCCCGGGTAAGCGCAATATTCTCACCCGCCTCCATTTTTGATTTAAGGATTTCGGTGGCGAATCCCAGAATTAAGGCGCCATTGTGCACTTGAACGACCTTGCAAGAGTTTAAAAGGGCTTCGGTTTGGGTGCGACGTCCTTTGATAAGAGCACGAATGCGCGCCCAATGTTGAAGCACTTTTTTTGTATCCGGCAAGTTTTCGGTGGGTGCAGAGGTGCTGGCACTCTCGGCGGTGATTGAGGGTGGAGTTTCCACCGGGGTCGGAGGGGGAGGCGTAGGATGCGGTGTGGAGGGGGCGCTTTTGGCTGTGTGCACCGGTGCGGAAGTTGCTTTGGATGGAGAGGGTGGTGTGAGCGTAGATTTAACCTCAGGTGCAGTCACAACAGGTCCAGGGTGTGGGGAGGATACTTGGACGGCCTCTGGTTGGGGTTGAGGTTCAAAGGCCAAGGTTTGGGCCAGGGCTAATTCCAGCAGTAAAGCGGGGTGCCATGCAGAGCGGACTTCAGTAGCCGCCTGATTGAACTGCTGAATTGCTTCTATCAAATAAGACAGGGTGAAGCGGTGCGCTTGTTCGGCCATTTGGCTGCGTTGTTCAGGGGTGGCTTCGATGTGATCGGCGTTGCCCATCAGGATCAGCATCAGGTTGCGCAGATAATCTACCGTCTGGCGGGCAAATTGGCGGGCATCAGCGCCGCTTTCTAGCGCTTGATGGATGCAATGCAGGCCTCGGGCAGCGTCACGTTGCAGGATCGCTTCGGTCAAATCCACTACGCGCTGATCGGTCGCTGTACCTAAAAGGGCTTGTGCCGCGGCCAGTGTCAGGGGTTGGTCACTGGCGGCCAATTGATCGAAGAGAGAAATGGCATCGCGCAGACTACCAGTCGCTTGGCGGGCAATCAGTGCCAGGGCCGACTCCTCGGCCTCGATCCCTTCTTGTTGCGCCAATGATTTGAGATGCGCGACGATTTGAAACAAAGGAATGCGCCGGAATTCGAACCGTTGGCAGCGCGAGAGAACGGTGGGAGGAATTTTGTGAATCTCGGTGGTAGCAAGGATGAAGATGGCGTGTGGGGGTGGTTCTTCCAGAGTTTTGAGCAGCGCGTTGAAGGCGGCGGTGGAGAGCATATGCACTTCGTCTATAATGTAGACCTTATACCGCCCTTCTCCCGGGGCCAGGTTGATCTTGTCGCGCAGGTCGCGCACATCCTCAACGCTGGTGTTGGAAGCGGCATCAATCTCAATCAGATCCAAAAAACGACCCTCATTGATGGCCTGGCATGGTCCACATTGATCACAAGGACGGTGGGCAGGATCGGGGTCAAGACAATTAAGGGCTTTGGCAAGCAGGCGCGCAGTGGTGGTTTTACCAGTGCCACGGGGCCCAGCAAAGAGGTAAGCGTGGGCAATGCGCCCACTGCGCACGGCATTGCGCAAGGTCTGCACCACGTGCTCCTGGCCGATTACCTGTTCCCATAGACGGGGGCGCCATTTACGATAAAGCGCTTGGGGCATGCTCTCCCTCTTCTGAGGATTGGCACGGACGGACCTGCTGGAAAACCCGCTCAATTTCCGCATCAAGGTTCAAGAGCGGTAACTGAAACTGCTCCAACGGGACGTGTAAATTGTAATTGAAAATGCGTTTATTTAGCATGGTCAATCGGGCGCGAAAGTGTGCCTGAGCCTTTTCCCAATTGGGCTGGTTAGCGGCCAGGGCTAATTCGGCCCGCGCGGCTTGCAGGTCGGCCTCAATCTCGCGGCGAATCTCAATCCAAGGTAAAGTAAAGCCATGGGTGCGGAGAAGATGGAACGCCAGCCGCCATTCAGGTGGTTCGTAAGGATTGTCATTAAGGTTGAGAGGTTTACCACGCCCGGGTAAATGATCGAATGCGCCGGCTTCCATCGCGGCACGGATTTTTTCTTCAGCCAGACGTTCTAACACGTCCATAGGGTCCTTCCTTCACGGAATGATGTACTCTGCCCGCAGGTTGCCCTCGGGATCTAACAGGCGTACTTTGTCGCCACGTTGCCAGGCGGAGGTTTCCAGACCCCAATAGAGTTCAATAACGGTATTATTGCCCCGCCGGGTGTAGATACGCACCGATCCATTAGGGCTCAGGGTAAGGTTAGGGAATTCAAACGCTTGCCCACGGGGGTTAACCAAACGCCATCCTTTTAGCCATAAATCGCCTTCACCTAATCGCTTGAGGAGGATGGCTTCGTGCGCCACATCGCCCGGGGCAAGCACCTCAGCAATGGTGATCCAAGCCTGGTCTAAGGAGGGAAGGGTAGGGGTGGGTGAGGGCAGAAAAGGTGATGCCGAGAGCAGTGTCTGCGTTGGCGCGAGAAGCATTGCCGGAGAGGTAGAGAGGGATTGACCTGCCAACGGCGCCGGACGCTGTGCCCGATCCCACAAAGTGAGTACGATTAGGGTCGTCAGCGCTGAGACCAGGATGTTAAGCAGGATATAGGGAAGTAGACGTTTGAGCATAGATATCCTGTGCTGAATAATAGCATAAATTGGGCTAAAATGAGGGTTGAGAGTGCGATGGCTTACCTGATTGATGGGCACAACCTGATCCCCAAGATTCCGGGACTGAGCCTGGCAGATCCGGATGATGAGATGCGATTGGTTGAGGTGGTGCAGGCCCTGTGCCGGCACCAGCGCAAGCGGGCAGAAGTTTTCTTCGATCAAGCGCCACCGGGCATGGCGGGTTCACACCGTTCAGGGTGGGTTTTGGTGCATTTTGTGCGCCAGGGTTTGACGGCGGATGAGGCGATTGCGCGCCGCCTTAGGTCGCTGGGGGGAGAGGCGCGTAACTGGACGGTAGTGTCCTCCGACCACCGCGTCCAGGCTGAAGCGCGAGCCCATGGCGCACGCGTGGTATCCGCAGAAGAATTTGCCCGATGGCTTCAGGCGACTGACTCGTCTGCACCGGCAAAGCCGAGTTCCAAAGAAGCGCCGCTTTCGCCGGAAGAAGTGGACTACTGGCTGCGTCTATTCGGAGAAAAAAAGACCAACCGTCGTTCGTCGTCTAAGCCCAAATAAAAGCCCTCGCTTCCAATGCACGTAGAAGCGAGGACAAGCAAAGAGGAGAAGGGGATGCCAACGAAAGTCCCGTTTAAGTCTGGGGTGTGGCTTTCCGCTGTCTAAGACGGAACATTGCGTTGATCAGTGTGACCCCAATAACCGTGAGGGCAATGAGCCCTAGGTTGCGCACCACCTCGGCCAGTCCCTGGATGAAAGTGCCTTCTGTGCGAAAGTCGCGATCAAAGTCACGTCGGTTGAAATCTCGGCCGTTGAATTCAGACCTGAAAGGGAATACATTGCGATTTGTACCAGCCGGATCGCGGAGGCCAGACTGGTCTGCGAAGACAAAGTTAAGCCGACGATCCTCCTCAAAAACGGGTTGCAAGCCAATCCCTGGCAACCAACCGGCATTGACGGCATGGTAGAAAAGAACGGAGAGGCCGATAGCCGTTCCTAGGATCAGTAAGGTACGCCAAATAATCTTGAGCATGGTGGAACCTCCTGAACTTTAATGGGTTGATTGCTGTGGTGGGTTCGGTTCAATCGAAACAACTGGCTTACGCGCTGATCTGAGATTCAAGAGGGGTTTGAGCACATAGCGCCTTATCATTCCGGTAACCCAATCCCAATTGAGAGCGAAGTGCAGGCTCACCAGGAACAAGGTCAGATTGGCGGTGAGATTGTGCAGGCCACGCCAGATGGTATTGCGAGCGATATGCAAGCCCAGAGTTGGTAGGACGCTGCGCGAGATTAGGAGCCCGCTAGACATGGCCAGGGTAAATGCCACGAATAATAAGGCATCCACAATGAACTTCAGCCGAGAACGGTGAAAAACTTTTTTGAAGAAGGATGCCCCGACATGGGTGATCCACTCCCAATGGAGCAGAAGGTGAATGATTACTGCCGCGCTCAACCCGATGGCCAGCCACTCGTGCCATGGAATCCCGGTGAGCGGGGGTGACATAATCACCAAAAATACGGTCAGCAGGGTCAGATCCAGGAACAGATTTGTCTTGTGCATACGAGACACTCCATAATTTTCAAATCTTGCGTTCCATATTTTGCAAGGTCATCATTCAGATTGGGTTTAGACCTGATATATATGTGGATAATTTTGGTGATCAATGGTTTTTAAATCACCAAGGGGTGATCATTGTCACCCCCTGGTGGTGGTCTCAGCCTCCGGTGTGGATCATCCGCTGGCTTTCTTTTCCAGCATTTGAATCAACGGGTCGAGGAACAGGCGATTCAGGCCAAAATTGCGACGCATGGCGGCTTGAGTGGGGTTGGGGGTGCGTTGAGTGGTGGTAGTGGCATTAGCAGGGGGACCAAAACCGAATTCCCCGCCGGGAGCACCGGGTCCAACAGGCTCACCACCTCCGGCAGAACGCTGAGCCTGAAACTGGGCGATCCGGGTGGCACGCTCCGACTCGCTAAGGTTGGCGAAGTTCCCGTTTCCACCCTCAAAAGTGCTTTGGATGCCAAGGGAATCCATCAGGTTCTGGAGGTCTTCTTGGGTCATTTGCAAGGTTTGGATGTAATTGCGCTGTTCAGTGGTCAAGGCTTCCTCGATTTGGCGGTAAACCGCATTGAGTTCATCCGGAGAGGTGGTTGCGCTGGTGCTGAGAGTTTTGACGGCTTTCCAAAACGGGAGCAAGGTCCTGGCTTGGTCAGGGGTAATGGCCAAATTGGTCTCTTCTAGTTTCAGGATACCAATTGCCAATTTACTTTCCAAAGGCAGGTTAGCGAAGTTAAACGGTTGGGGGGTGCCTCGCCGGGCTACATTTGAGGAAGCAGTGCTTGGCGCGCTGGCATTGGCGTTACCGCTGGCGCAGGCGCCTAACCCGATTGTCATGAGCAACATCAGGATTAACCAGAAGGTTTGTTTCTTCATAGACTACTCCTTGGGCAGAGGTTATTCGTAACGTAAAGCGATGATTGGATCTAAGTTAGCCGCTCTACGGGCGGGTAAGTAACCGAAGAGAATGCCCACTAATGCCGCGGAAGTGAAAGAAACACCGATAGCATAAGGCACGATGACGGTGCGCATTCCACTGACCATGCCGAATAGGTAAGATCCGGCGATTCCTATGCCAATGCCGATAACTCCTCCCAGAAGGCTGAGCAAAAGAGCCTCGGTCAGAAATTGAATCTGGACGTCCTCGGGAGTGGCGCCAACCGCCTGCCGCAAACCGATCTCCCGGGTTCGTTCCGTCACGCTGACCAACATGATGTTCATAATCCCGATACCGCCAACCAATAGGGAGACGCTGGCCACCCAGATGAGAAGATTGCGGAAGGTGGCCGTGGTGGATTCGCGGGCTTTGATAATATCGGCTTGGGTGCGAATATTGAAATCGGGGCTATCTGCGCTAACCTTGTGGCGATTGACCAAGAGGAGTGTAATTTGCTCTACAACCTGATCAATGTTGGCTGTGGGTTCCACTGCCACGGTGATCTGGCGCACTCGATTACCCATGAAGCGGGCAAATTGTGAGGGGGTGAATTTCTGAAAGACCACCTTGATCGGGGTGTAAATGATCTGGTCAAAGTCAGTGCCGGCAACTAACCCCTTTTCGGCCAGAACGCCGATGACCGTCAGTTGTGTTTTATTGACCGTAATTACTTGACCAATCGGATCTTCATCGCCGAACAACTTCTCGGCTAAGGTCTTTCCCAAGACGGCGACCTTTTGTGCTCGTTCTACCTCGGTGGCCGTGAAGTAACGTCCATTGGCCACACTTAACCCGCGTACGACGGGATAGTCCGACGTAGTACCCAGCAAAGTTACACCCTCCAAGGTCACATCACTTCGGCGTACAGTGACGCTGGCTTGTTGATCCACGGTTACCCCGGCCACTCCTTTGATTTTCTCGCGGATAGCCGTCACGTCATCGTACACTAGTCCGCCTGCGTTCTGAGGGCGCTCACCCGGTCCCACGCGGCTAAAGGTAGATGAGATGAAAATCAAGTTGGAGCCCAGGCTATAGATGGATTCGGAAATGGCAGCCTCGGTGCCGGCGCTGATGGCCATCATGACAATGACCGCTGCTACCCCGATAATAACTCCCAGAGTGGTCAGCAAAGACCGCAATTTATTTGCGCGCAGGCTACGCCACGCTTCTTTTATGATTTCATTGATCATGGTGTGCCTCCACAGCAAGTTCGGTGCGTGAATCCGAAGGGGGCGTGGTGGTTAATAGACGCCTGTGACCATTGGACTGATCGGATATCAGATGGCCGTCGCGTATCAGCAGGATGCGTTCGGTGTATGCCGCAATCTCTGGGTCATGGGTAACCAGGACGATGGTGCGTCCTTGCTCGTTAAGGCGTTGCAAAAGAGCCAGAATCTCTTGAGAGGCGTGGGAATCCAGATTGCCAGTTGGCTCATCCGCTAGGATCAACGCAGGGTCGTTGATCAAGGCGCGGGCGATGGCAACGCGTTGCTGCTGCCCACCTGAGAGTTGGTTGGGGTAGTGATGGGCTCGGTCAACCAATCCAACGCTTTCCAGCATGGCTAAGGCGTGCCGACGGGCCTGGTCTGCAGAAAGGCGTTGGTCCCGGCGATAGAAGATGGGCAAGAGAACATTTTCCAAAGCCGTCAAACGGGGCAACAGATTGTAGGATTGAAAAACCATACCAATCTTGCGCCCCCGGATTAAAGCTAATTCACGGCGGCTGTACTGACTCACTTCAATACCATCCAGGAAGTAACGGCCCTCAGTGGGACGATCCAGACAGGCCAGGATGTTGAGCAGGGTGCTTTTTCCTGAACCGCTTGGCCCCATGATGGCCACAAACTCGCCCTGACGAATGGTGAGGGTAATGCTATCCAGGGCCATTACTTGTGCCTCACCGGTGCCGTAAACCTTTTTCAGATTTTCGGTGCGGATAATCATGAGATCCTGACTCATTCTTGTGTCTCCACGTTACCGGTTGTGACCACATCTCCTAAATTGAGACCGGATTTGATCTCGGCATAGGTGCTGTCTTTTAACCCAACTTCTACAACTGTTAGTCGAGGTTGACCGTCGGCGCCAACCACGAAGACGGCATATTGCCCGTCTCCAAGATCTCGGAGTGCCTCAATTGGAACAACCAGAACATTCTCGGCGCGTGCGGTGATGATCGTCACGGTTGCATTCAGGCCTTCTAGAAGGGTTTCTTGGTTGTTGGCATCCATCTCCAGCCTGATAGCGCCTTTCAGCACCTGATAGCCGTTAACCGTCTCAAGGGTTGGATTGAGGCGGATCACGGTACCTTTGAAAACCCGATCAGGAAGGGCATCGAAGGTGATCTCGGCCTCGGCGCCGATCACCGCTTTATCCATATCGGTTTCGTCAATTGCGAATTCCACAATGGGATGGAAGAGGTCGGCCAGTGTGATAAACGTGGCCCCAGCGTTGACCGAGTCACCCACTTGCCCGTTGATTGCCGTGATCACCCCATCAAAAGGCGCTTTCATCACCGCCCCATCGAGGTTCTGGCGCGCTTTTTCCAGGGCTAATTTAGTGTTTTCGAGGTTGCTTTGAGCCTTAGCCAGTTCTACCGGATCAATGCCGTTGTTTTTCTCCAGGGTATCCACTTTAGCCTGAGCCTGCTTTAGGTTGGCTTCGGCAATGGCCAGATTGGCTTGAGAGGTCTCAATCTCATAATCGGTATATCCCAGGCAATAGGTATAGTTGGCATAGGCTGTTGCCACTTGATTTTTTAGCGGCAAAATGCGCGTTAGATAGAAATCCGAATCATATTGTCCGCTGAATTCATCGAGTTTCTCTTTCAGACGCACATATTGATCGTAATAGGCTTGGATGGTGTCTTTATCGCAGCGGGTGTAACCTTTTTGTTTGACTTTGGACTTGGCATCGTCATAGGCCTTTTGAGCCTCGGCCAATGCCAGTTTGGCATTGGCCAGGTTTGCGGCTGCGTTATCATAAAGGCTCTGGAGATCATTTTCAGCCAAGGTCACTTGCAATTCAGCGTCTTTCACCGCTGCTTGGAGTGAGGTCAAATCGGCAAGTTCGGCCAATACCTGTCCTGCAGTTACTTTATCCCCCACTTGAACGTTGATTTTGGCAACCTTGCCCGCAACCGGAAACGAAAGTTGAGCTTCCTGACCGGCAACTAGCGTGCCGCTGCCCGTGGCAGAGAGCACAATATTGCCCCGACGTACAACAGCCGTTTTAAATCCGGGAGTGGGGGTAGCAGAGGTTTGGGCAGCCTTGCTCTGGATTACAAAACCAAGGCTGATGATGAGTATGAGAAGCAAGGCCAACAAGGGAAGGTAGATTTTCCTTGGAACTTGGAACAAGGATTTAACGGTTGTTCCCATGTGACACTCCCTGAACATATAGTTTGGATTCACTCTATATCCTAACCTCGCCCTATTCAGTTTTCGTTTAGATTGCATGAATTTTTTGCAATCTTGTCGTTCAAATTCTCAACCCCTTCTAAATCAGATTTAAATCATTCTGTGTTACGCTATAAGTAACCCGGTATGGAGGAACGGAATCATGCCAACGACAATCCTGGTGGTGGATGATCAGGCCAGTGTCCGGCAGTTGCTGCACGAGTATCTGAGCGAACACGGGTTTCGTGTTATTACGGCCTCAGACGGCCAAAGTGCGCTTTATACGGCGCGGCGCGAGAATCCGGATTTGATCCTTCTTGATCTGATGATGCCCCATATGGACGGCTATCAGTTTATTAAGCAGTTTCGTCAGGAGCGCCAAACCCCAATCATTATCGTCACCGCACGCGAAGAAGAATCGGATGCGGTTTTGGGTTTGGAATTAGGTGCAGATGATTATGTAGTCAAGCCCTTTCGTTTGCGCGAACTGGTAGCCCGCATTCGGGCTACGCTGCGGCGGGTTTCAGAGGAAGCCGAGCGAACAAAAACGCTCCATGTGGGCGATCTTTGGGTGGACGTGCAAGCCCATGCGGTAAAGGTGCGCGAGAAGGAGGTCTATCTGACCCCTTTGGAATTTGACTTGTTGGTCACATTGATGCGGGCGCCAGGACGTGTCTTTACGCGTGATGAGCTGGCCAACCGGCTCGCAGATAGCGGGTTTGCGGGTGTGAGCAGCACCCTAAATGTTCATATCCGCAACTTGCGGTGCAAGATTGAGAAAGACCCCGGTCACCCCGAATGGATTGAAACCGTTTTTGGGGTGGGTTATCGGTTGCGTAAACCGGAGTGAAATGATGCGTCAATCATTGTATTGGAAGATTACCCTGGCCTTTATCTTGGTGGCGTTCATCTCGGCGGCATTGGTGACACTGGTCGTACGGGCAAGTAGTCCAGATCGCTTGAGCCGTCTGATTATTGAACAACAACAGGAGACGCTTAAGCAATTACTGGTTAACTACTACGTGACGCGTGGCTCATGGGAGGGCATCGAGCAAGCGTGGTGGCGATTGGAAGCGAGGATGGTCCCTACACCGGTGATTCGAGGGACGGATGAGGCTTCAGTCACACCGGTTGAACCTCAGGAGCGCCTCGGCTTCGATCGTGACCGGCGAAACCTCTTTGGTCTGGCCGATGCTGAAGGAAAGGTTCTTATAAGTGTAGACCCGGCTTATCCGCCGGGTAGTTATATTCCGCTGGAGCGTCTCCAACGCGATGGTATTAAACTTAGCGTGGGCAACGCCCCAATTGGTTACCTGCTCAGGGCTGCACGTGTGCCGGCCTTTAATCCGGCTGAAGCGCTCTTTTTGCGCCGGACGTACCAAGCATTAGCCCTGGCATTAGGAGGGGCTTTAATCGTAGCCGCCTTGATCGGTGTGTGGCTGGCGCGCCGGCTTACTCGTCCCTTAAGGGCTTTGACGGAGGCAGCCCAGGAAATTGCTCAAGGAAATCTGGAACAGGAGGTTACAGTTGCCTCGAGGGATGAAATCGGCCAACTGGCGCAGGCCTTTAATCAAATGAGCCGTGAAGTGGCGCGGGCAAACCAAATGCGGCGGCAGATGACCGCCGATATTGCGCATGACCTGCGTACGCCGCTGACGGTGATTGCCGGATATATCGAATCCATGCGGGATGGAATCTTAGCCCCTACACCGGAGCGCTTTGCTATGATTTATACTGAGATTGAGCGGTTGCAAAAGATGGTGGAAGATTTGCGCCTTCTCTCCCAAGCCGATGCAGGTGAATTACGTTTAAATTGTCAGGCTGTGCATCCTGGAGTGATCCTGGAGCGAGCGGCAAGCCTTTTTCAACACCGGGCCACACAGAAAGGCATCACGTTACGAGTCAACGGGAATGAGAACTTACCCCCTGTTTGGGTGGATGAAGATCGTATGATGCAGGTGATGGACAACTTATTGAGTAATGCGTTACGGCATACCCCGGAAGGGGGTGAGGTGATTTTAGAGGCGAAATCCTCGGAGCACGGAGTGGAATTCATTGTACGTGATAGTGGCGAAGGAATTCCGCCGGAGGAAATTCCCAAGATTTTTGAACGCTTTTATCGCGCCGATAAGTCACGGCATACCGAAGACGGCGAGAGTGGCCTGGGGTTGGCGATTGTTAAAGCCATTGTAGAAGCGCATAAGGGACGGGTCTGGGCGGTTTCGGTTCCCGGCGGTGGCACAGCTATTCACTTAGAGTTGCCGGTGGTCTTCTAGAAGAATCGCCCTAAAATTCTTAAATTGTTTTAATGCAAAGTTGACAAAAATGGTGTATATTATCCACAGACACCGAAAAAGTTATTTAACGGTAGTTGGTGTCCCACCAGAACTGCAAGCCAGCGTGTCCCCCCCACGCTGGGAAAAAGGTAGATGGTGGCATTCCCTCCCTGAAGGGCGTCAGGCATGTCCCCCCCATGCCTGACGGCTCTTTTAAGGCGTAGATTATAATTTCTTCAAATACATTGGCTCGAGGGATACACTGTGGGGATCAATGAAGATTCTTCTCTTTCAGGAAAATGGTTAGCTTTGGGTTTGGTTGGGATAGGCGCTTTCTCTGTTCCTCTACTTGGTTATTTTGTAACCTCAACTTTTATGCGTTACAGTGGGGATGATTATTGCTATGCAGCTTCGCTTATTCAGTTTGGTTTTTGGAAGTCTCAGTGGTTATCTTATACACAAATTCTTACCTACAACGGTAATAGATATGCATTAACTCTTTTCTCAAACCTGGCTGATTTACTTGGACCAAGGTTTAATGGCTTCTTGCCAGGTATCATGCTTGTCCTATGGCTGTTGGGGCTAGCTTTTTTGCTGAAGACAAGTTTTGAGGTCTTTTCAGTTCGGGTTCTTTCCAAGCCCGTGTTTGCTTTTTGGTTGGCTGAAATCCTTGCTTTCTTTACCCTTTATCAGACTCCTGACATTGCACAGTCATTATATTGGCGGTCGGGGATGCTACCCTATTTTGCTCCTGTTGTTGCGAATGTATTGCTTCTCTTAGGGGTGTCTCAAAGTGCGCTTCGATCTTGGAGTCTATGGAGCGCTGGAATTTTAGCGTTTTTCTTTTCATGGCTAAGTGGTGGTTTTTCGGAGACTGGTGTGATGTTTCAAGCAGGGCTTTGGGGGGCTATATTTGTCATTATTTGGTTTAATCGTAATCGTGCAGGGCGCATGCGGTATATTTCACAAATAATGCCTTTAGTAATTGCTGTATTGGTTGGAACAATCATTGCGGCAATCACATTGGCGTTTTCTCCTACGCTTCAAGATCGAAATTTGCCTTCCCCAGTTTTGAGCCGAATATCAAAGAGCCTTTCAATGGCGGGGTGGAATACGTTTTTGTTTTATTACCTAATGCTTCGACGAAAGACACTGCCCATGTTACTCAATCTGGGATTGTTTATGTTTTTAGGATTGTCTTGGGCTCCACAAATGGATAAAAATTGGCTGTCTATAAGGAATGTATTTTTAGCGTGGATTATAGGTGCGGCGATCACCTTTCTATCTATGCTTCCTTTTGCCTATGTACAGCAATCTTATCCTGAGCCTCGGGCTGTGATCATTATGCAATGGATTGCCACTGTGATAGTGTCACTGTCAGGTTGGTGGACTGGAGGATGGCTCAAACAGGTTCTATTATCCAATCTTAAAGGGAAAACCAATTTTCTCTATAACCTCTCCTTCCTAGTTCTACTGTTTTTATGCCTGTTTCCAGTTTGGGAATCAAGACAAATATATAATGATTTACCTCGGTATCAAAAGTGGGCCGCATTTTGGGATCGTCGGGACGCTCAACTACGAGACTTGGCTCGCCAAAATGTCCATGAAGTTCAGGTGATTGAGATTGATCATATCATCCCTAATGTCGGCGATCTCTCCCCTGATCCTGGATATTGGTATAACCAATGTGCTTCCAGGTATTATGGCGTCCAATCCATCTCCGCGAGTTTACCCGGTTGGGGTGAGAAATGAGCGCCTCCCTGACCAAGTCGCATTTGCATCCTCACTCTCACCGTGTTAAAATATGAACAACGGTGGTTTATCCGGGTTACCCACGTGTCGAGGTCTGGTATGCCCAAAATGGTTGAAGTTGTTATTGATAGCGTTCGCGTCAGCCTCACCAACCAGCAGCGGATTGTTGTCTTACGTGAGATCAATGCCGAGCGCTATTTGCCGATCTGGATTGGCCCGTATGAGGCCGAGGCGATTACCATTGCCCTGCAAGAAATCGAAGTGGCGCGTCCTCAAACACATGATCTGCTCAAGAACGTATTGAATACCCTGAATGCACGGCTGTTGCGGGTGGAAGTCGTTGCTCTGCGTGATGACGTGTTCTACGGTAATCTGGTGGTGGAGCACAACGGCGAGGTCCTTAATATTGACTCGCGACCCTCAGATGCGCTGGCTTTGGCTGTTCGGGCGCACGTGCCCATTCTGGTGGCACGCGAAGTGATGGACGCCGCTAGCATCACCCCCGAGAAAGACCTCCAAGTCTCTGAAGAACCGACCGAACCCACATCAAAGACTGAGAATCTCGATGAGGTGACGGACGAGCGCCTCTCAGTATTTGAGGATTTCTTGCAGAAATTGAACATTGGGGATCTCGATAACTCCGAAAGCGACGAGGAAGGAGATGAAGAGAACCCCGATGAAGAGCCACCCGAAAAACCCTGATGGATGGATCAATAATCCGGGGTCTGCATGACCCCGGTTTTTTATTTTACCGAGAGAGGGTTTTCAGGGTATCATTATAAAAAATATTGGTGTGGCAGCGAGACCGATAAGGAGAACAAAGGACGATGGGCGAATTTCCCCCACTGGTAGAAGAAACGTCTTCTGCGCTTGAGCAGGCTCAACCTCATCACCGTGAAGCCGAAGAAGCGGTATTAGGGGCGGTGCTGATCAACCCAGAGGTATATTTCGACTTGGCGCAGATCCTGCGCCCGGAGGATTTCTACATCGCCCGCAACCGCTGGGTTTGGGAAGCCTTTGTCCATTTAACCGAGCATCGCATCCCCATTGACTACCTGACGGTTTGCCAGGTCTTGGAAGAAAAGGGCCACCTCACCGAAGTAGGGGGACAGGCTTACCTGCTGGCGTTGATTAACCAGACACCAACCTCACTCCATGCTGAAGCCTATGCTCGTCTGGTGCAGGAAAGTGCGATCCGGCGGCGGATGTTAGCCGCGGCGAATGAACTGGCGCGTCTGGCGTTTGACCCACGTCGCTCTGTGGATACCATCATAGACGAAGCAGAGAAGGCGGTTTTCGGTCTGAGCGAACGCCGCTTGCAGCGCGATGTGCAGCCGATCCAAACTGTCCTTAGCGCCTATTATGACCGCATTGATCAACTCTCGCAACGCAGTGATGAAATCTACGGCGTACCCACTGGATTGATAGACCTGGATCGCTTGTTGGGCGGGATGCAGCGCTCGGATTTATTGATCGTAGCCGGGCGTCCCGGCTCAGGAAAGACCGGTTTTCTGCTCTCAGTCGCCAAAAATGCTGCTCAGCGTCATCGCAAGCGGGTGGCCATCTTTTCGTTAGAGATGTCGGCGGAACAGTTAGTGCAACGTCTAATTGCCCAGGAAACCGGGATTGACACCCAACGCCTGCGTACCGGTAAGTTGACCGATGAGGAATGGCCGCTTTTTACCCATGCTATTGAAGTGCTCAGCGATACCCATATCTGGCTGGATGACACGCCGGCGATCACGCCATTGCAGTTGCGCACCAAGTGCCGCCGCTTGCACCTGGAGTATGAATTGGATCTCATTATCGTGGATTACTTGCAATTGATGGCCGGAGATACGCGCTCGGAAAATCGCGTTCAGGAAGTGTCATATATTTCGCGCAATCTCAAAATTCTAGCCCGTGAGCTAAATGTGCCGGTGCTGGCAGCTGCCCAACTTTCGCGGGCCGTGGAGCAGCGTGCGGATAAGCGCCCCATGCTTTCTGACTTGCGCGAGTCGGGCAGCCTGGAACAGGATGCGGATGTGGTCATGTTTATTCATCGCCCGGAAGGCTTGGAAAAAGAGAGCCCGCGGCGGAACCTGGCCGAGATCATTGTGGCCAAGCATCGCAATGGCCCGACCCATGGTGGGATTGAAGTGGTGTTCCTCAGCAACCTGGCTCGTTTCGATAACGCCGCCACCGTTCGTATGCCGGGCTAATTTGGATAGAGGTGAGAGACGATGGCGAGTTTTACGGGTTTTCCGGCGGGAAAGGTCGGACTGACGCGCATCCCTAACCCTTTCTTCACCGATTTATTGCCCGAGATTGACCATTTGGGCGAACTGAAAGTGACCTTATATGCTTTCTGGTTTCTGGAGCATCTAGAAGGGGCAGTGCGGTATCTCTCTTATGAGGATTTTGCCACCGACCGGCGGTTGTTGCAGTGCTTTGGCGCGGACGAAGCCAGCGCCGGCGAAGCACTGCGCGAAGCGCTGGAACGGGCGGTGCAACGCGGAACTTTCTTATGTGTCCACTATAAAGAGGGGCAACGCGAAAGCATGCTATATTTCCTTAACACACCGCGAGGACGCGCTGCGGTCGAGGCATTGAAGCGAGGTGAATGGCGACCCGAACAGTTGAATCATCCCGAGGTAGCCCTAGAAATTGAACGACCGAACATCTTCCGTCTTTATGAACAGAACATTGGGCCATTGACGCCGATGTTGGCAGAAGCCCTGCGCGATGCGGAGCGCACGTATCCTATGGCATGGATTGAAGAGGCGATCCGCATTGCGGTTGAGAATAACGTGCGTCGTTGGCGCTATATTGAGGCCATTTTGCGAGCCCGGATGGAGCGAGAAGGTCATGGAGCCGATTGGAGAGACCCTGAAACGAATCGCCGCAAATATATCGAAGGCGAGTATGGACAATACGTCCGGCACTGAGAGTTTGCCACCACGACAGTCGAATCTGCCCGGGGATCCCAACTGCCCTATTTGTCACGGCGTGGGCTTTGTTCGGCAGGACTTGCCGGTGGGGCATCCGGATTTTGGCAAGTTGCAGTTGTGTGTTTGTCGGCAAACCGAGGTTGTGCGGAGTGAACGGGAAGCCTTGTATCGCCTGAGTAACCTGGAAGCCTTCCGCAATATGCGGTTTGAAACCTTTCAGACTCAGGGACGGCGTGGATTGGGGGATCGTCAAATTCAGTCCCTGGAACAAGCCTATCAAGTCAGTCGCCATTTTGCCCAAACGTTGCAGGGGTGGCTGCTGTTGATGGGCGGCTATGGCTGTGGCAAGACCCATTTGGCGGCGGCCATTGCAAATTTTGCGGTTGAGCAAGGGGTGCCGGTACTCTTTCTCACCGTACCTGACTTGCTGGATTGGCTACGCTTCGCGTTTGAAAGCACGGATGAAAACTTTGAGGCCCGTTTTGAGGAGATTCGCCACATCCGCTTGCTGGTGCTGGATGATTTGGGTACTCAAAATAGCACCCCTTGGGCGGCGGAAAAACTTTACCAGATCATCAATTATCGCTATCTCTTGCGCTTACCCACCGTAATTACCACCAACCTGACCCTGGATGACCTGGATGGTCGCATACGTTCACGTTTGATGGACGCCGATTTGGTCACACGGGTGGAAATTCAGGCGCCAGATTATCGTGTTCCACTCAGTGAAGAGGCGCCTTCGCCGTTTTCCTCGCTGGATCTGCTGGCGGATCGCACCTTTGGCAATTTCAGCCTACGAGAAAATGAACCCCTTTCTCGAGAGGTGTTGGAGAGTTTGCAAAAGGCTTATGAAGCGGCCATGGCTTTTGCCGAATCCCCGCAGGGGTGGCTGGTGCTGATGGGCGATTATGGGTGCGGAAAAACACATCTAGCGGCGGCAATTGGAAATTACCGCAAGGGCTTGGGGGAAGCCCCCTTGTTTGTTGTCGTTCCCGATTTACTGGATCATCTCCGGGCGACCTTTGGCCCTGCCAGTACCATCTCGTATGATCGTCTCTTTGAGCAGGTGCGTAATGCCCCGCTGTTGATTCTGGACGATCTGGGTACCCAGAGTGCCACCCCTTGGGCCCGGGAAAAACTTTATCAGATCTTTAATCATCGTTACAATGCCCGCCTTCCCACGGTGATCACAACGTCCAGCACGTTAGAGGATTTGGATCCGCGTATCCGTAGCCGCATGCTGGATTTGCGATTGTGCCGTATTCACGCCATCTTGGCGCCGGCCTATCGGGTCATGCCGGTGTCCCCTGAGAGCAAAGGGGGGCGCAGTACACGGCGCGCGCGCCAGGCCTGAAGCGAAATGGAAAGAAAAAAACACTCGCCCCGCAAAGGGGCGAGTGCGTTAGCGCCGGAGGGCAAAAACCATTAAGCCTGGTGAATAGCCCCGTTAGGGCAGACCTCAGCGCAGTTGCCACAGTCCTGGCATTTCGCGGCATCAATCACGTACACGCCGTCTTTCTCGAAAATTGCGCCGTGTTCGCACTCGGTTTCGCATGCACCACAGGCAATGCAATCATCCGCATTAATCACATACGCCATAGTTAGTCTCCTTGGGATTGAATTAATCCGATTAATGTATCCAATTGCTGAGTGAAGGATAGCACAAAGAAAAGATCCCTGTCAATCCGAGGGTATGGGCCATTTGTCATAAAAATCGGCCTGAAAATGTCATCATTTAGAGAGCACGCAACCAGTCAGAAAAGCCCCGGTAAAGTGCCCCGGCCAGAACGTGGTGGCTCTTTTGCATGATCCAGCCGAGCAATAGACCCTGGGCAAAGGCGATTCCTAAGGTTGTGATCATTGTGGCGATGGGAGCGGTGAGTACCCAGGGCAACCGCCATAACGCAAAGGCCAAGCCATTCACGACTAGCCCGGTGCGTGAACCCAGCCAGGCTGACCAGCGGGGCAGTAAATAGCCACGGAAGATGCTTTCTTCCCCCACTGCCAAGATCAGGCTCATTATTAAGGCTTGCCCCTGTTCGTGGGAAATGCCCTTCAGGAGATGCATGAATTGCCCGCGCAGGAAAAGGGTGATGAAAATCAGCCCTAACCCTAACTGGAGTGCCGGCAGAAGGGTTGCCCGCCCCCAACCGGCACTCCGTAGGGGTTGCCCGCGGGCTACCAACGCCCCGAGATAGAGCAAGAGCGTCATCCCCATGATGTTGACTTGAGCGGCGGAGAGCGGGGAAACTGCCATTCCACCGGTGCGGAGGTAAAGAAAGGTACCGGCCAGTGTCAACCCAAACAATGCCGATGCGATGCCACCTTCGCGGCGGGGGTAACGAAAGACCAACGGGGGGTGGCGGAAGCGCGGGCTGAGGGTGAGCAACAAGGTGACGGCCACCACGCCCATTACTTCGATCAGGAACAACAGCCCTTCGCGCCAGGTCATGCTGATGAATTGTCCGTCCCTTCGGTGGATTTGTCGGGGGTGGGTTGACCTTCGGGCGGTTCGAGTTGCAAATCTACTTTCTCTTCCATGCGCACCTGCCCGCGCAGAAAGGCACCTTCTTCTGTGGTAAACGTCACGACCGTGACATCGCCCCACACGCGGCCGGTGGAGCGGATTTCCAATTTTTCGGCAATCACGTTCCCATAAAGCGTTCCGGCCACGACCACGGTATTAGCGCGCAATGCTTCACATGTAACCCGACCGCTTTCGCCAATCACTAAGAGGCCGCGGAGGTGAATTTCACCCTCAAATATGCCCTCAATACGTACGCCGCCACTGCCGCGTAAACTGCCCGTCCAGGTCAGGCCAGGGCCAAGCACAGAGGTGATGCGTTCGGTGGGCGTAATGCCAGCCGCAGGTGGGGGGGAAGGTTTGCGAAACATGGATTCACCTCCAAGGTTTTTACCGTTCGGATATGCCGAGTGCAGGCATTATACCCTAAGGGGCTAGGTTGGGATCGGCCACATACTGCCACCAATTGAAGGCGATCCCATCGCGCTGACCGGTAACATGAGGAAACAAACTTAGCCACCACAGGTGATGCAACCGCATATCGCCGTTGCCCCATTCACTGCAATCCACCCATTGAGGTGCGCCACTCAGATCGGGAAAATTGCGCCAGTTGCGACAGCGACTGAGCACCGGGGTGGGGTTGCCCCAATCGTAATCAGTGCGACTGTTGGGCGCGTAATGGACGGTGCCGCATTCAGCCTGGCCAGGATGGGTTTTTTCACAGCGAGTAAAGCGTTCCCAGAGGTTGGCATCACCGCTAGTGCGTTGGAAGACGCGGTGAAGGATAAACTCTGCCCGATGAGCAAAGGCTTCTAACATCTCGCCCACGCCACGCTGATAGTTAAACCCCATGATCAAAAAACGCCGTCCTGCGATTTGCCCGTTCGTTAAGGGTGGAGCGTTGCAAAAAAAGGGGTTTGGACCGGCCATAACCGATTCGTAAAACCCAAAGAAAGGTCCACCAAAGCACCAGACCTCGTCAATGATTCCATCGCGCACCTTCTCTAAAATACGGTAGGTTGAAAACAGACGGGTATAGTCCACTGTGTCGGGCTGATGCCCCTGACCGCGGTGTAAGGCGTCCAAATACGCCTCGGGGGTATAGATAAACCCATCCACTTTGGCGGGTATACCGTCCACGGTCACGCGCTCAGCGATTTGGTAATTGAGATAACCATAACTGACCGCTTGAATATCTGCGATGAAGGTTGCAATCAGATTTTCGGGCGAGTTCCAGCCCAGGGCTTCGATGAGCCGCTGCCCACCTTGTGAGGGAATTTGAGGGTTAAAGACAATCGTCAAAACCCGGCGGCGGATGGGCGTTGGAGTTTCTCCAACCGGTTCAGAGGGGGGAGAGGGAGGAGGCGATGGTGTGGGGGTGCCAAAGAGGGAACGCAGAAAATCTAGAAGGGCTTTTAGGATGTCCATATGGGTCAATCCGGTTGCAAGGGTTGGGCTAAGGCTTTTTCAAGAAGGGCACGCAGTTGAATCAATTGAGGGATCAGGGGTGCAATCTCATTGCCAACCTGAGCGTCCTCCTCCGATAGGTTCTCATGGAAAAAGCGATATTGCTGAAGCGCAGCGTTGACCCGGGCAAGGCGCATTTTGATCAAGGTGCGGGCAATGTCTTCTAGTTGCTGCTCGGGGGTCGGTTCGCCATGGGGGAGGGGGGCGAGAAGGGCTTGCAGAAATTCCTGAAGTGCCTCCCCGGTGTGTTGTTGCAGGTAAGGTAGTACTTCCATGTCATCCTGGTCTAGAGCTTGAAGAAGCGCCTGGGCTAAAGTCTGGTGTGGGGCTTGCTCAAAATCCTGCGGCGAAAAGCGGCTTAGCCCGGCTTGTTGTAAGATGCGATTGAGCAGGTAAAGGTTCTCGGGGTGGCGCAGAAGCAGGCGTAGGCAGTGGGTCTCCATATCATGGAGTGGGGGTTGGGTGTTGATCAGTGGAGAGACAATCCGTGCGGCTGCGGGGGTCGTGCCGCGCGGCCGGGATGGGGCGAATCGGGTGGGAGTGGCCCGTAAGAGGGCGCGTTCATCCACCCGCAGCAGGCGTGCCAGACGCTGACGATAATCTTCGCGCTCAACGGCATCGGGCACGTCTTCGATCAACGGCAATACCTGAGCGGCAATCTCACGTTTGGCTTTGGGGTCATTTAGATCGCGTTCGGCCGCCAGCGTTTCCATGACGTGGATCACGATGGGCTTGGCATGCGCAACCAGGTCCACCCAGGCCTGAGGGTTGCTCAGCACGACTTCATCCGGATCTTGACCGGGGGGCAAGGTGGTTACCCGCAAATCGGCCTGTAGGCGAGCCTCATGGTGCAACAGACCGCGGGCATCAAAAACCAGTTCATCCGCGTGATCCATGGCTTGACGGGCGACCTCTAATCCCCGCAATGTGGCTTTTTGGCCAGCGGCATCGGCATCCAGAGCCAGGACAATATGGCGGGTGTAGCGTTTGAGCAAGCGCAATTGATCCTCGGTGAGAGCGGTGCCCATGGGTGAGACGACATTGGTAAAGCCGGCTTGGTGCAAAGCAATGACATCAAGATAGCCTTCAACGATGACCGCCTGATCCTGAGCACGAATCGCCTTGCGCGCCTGATCCAGGGCATAGAGCAATTTGCCTTTATCGAAGAGTGGTGTCTGGGGGGTGTTAATAAACTTAGGCACATCCTCGGGATTGAGCACGCGGGCGCCAAAACCGGCCATGCGTCCTTGGGGGTCGCGGATGGGGAACATGATGCGGTGGCGAAAACGATCATAAACACCCTGGCCATCTTCGCGTTGCACAACCAAACCGACTTGAAGCAGATCCTCGACGCCGTATCCCTTGCCCAGGAAGTAATTGAGGGCGGCATCCCAACGATTGGGTGCATAGCCAAGGCCAAACTGTAAGATTGTCTCATCTCGTAAGCCGCGTTGGTGGAGATAATCAAGGGCTAACCGTCCTTCGGGGGTCTGGGTAAGGTGATGTTGATAAAAGGTGACCGCGTTTTCGAGCAAATCGCGTAGGCGTTCCAGTGCCTGTTCTTCCTCGGGTGGTGCGGCCTCTATTGGGCGCAATGTTACGCCGGCGCGTTCGGCTAGGTAACGTAGCGCTTCGCTAAAATCCCAGTTCTCTTTCTTCATGACGAAGCGGAAGATATCTCCCCCTTCGTTGCATTGGCCAAAGCACCGCCAAGTGCCCGTTTCGGGAAAGACCACAAATGAAGGTGTGCGGGTATTAGGATGAAACGGGCAGAAGCCAATATAATTTTTACCTGTGCGGCGCAATTTGACCGTCTCGCCGACCAGATCCACAATATCAATACGGGCTTTAATCTCGTCAATAACCGACATATCGGGTTAATCGGCCTGATTGGGCAAAGTGGGCTTGGTGTTTCAAATATAACATAGGGTGTGGGCTTTTGTGATATAAAAAGAGAGATGGGCGTTCCGGTTTTACCTGATCTGAGGGCTGATTTTGACCCAACAGCGGTGGTGCTTTACGGTGGCGGTGGCCACGGCAAGGTCTTGATTGAATTGATCCAAGCCTTGGGGTTGTATCGTTTGGTTGGAATCGTAGATGATGGATTGACCGCGGGCGAGCACGTGTTGGGTGTGCCGGTACTGGGAGGGGCGGAGGTTTTGCCGCAATTGTATCAACAAGGGGTGCGCTTGGCTGTAAACGGGGTTGGGGGAATTGGTCACCCTGAGGTGCGGTGGCGGGTGTTTGAGACCCTTCTTTCAGCGGGTTTGACCTGCCCGACATTGGTGCATCCGGCGGCGTATGTTGAGCGGAGCGCTCGGTTGGAAGGTGGTGTGCAGGTGCTGCCCCAAGCGTATATCAGCAGTGCGGTCAAGATAGGGTTTGGCACGGTTATTAACGCGGGGGCAGTGGTTTCTCATGACTGTGTGCTCGGGCAGTGTGTTAATCTCTCACCAGGAGCATTGCTTGCAGGCGGGGTACTGGTGGAGGATTTTGTGCAGATCGGTATGGGGGCGACGGTTAACATTGGCATCACGGTTGGCCGTGGCGCGCGGATCGGAAACGGCGCCACGGTCAAGGCGGATGTGCCCCCCGGCGGTGTAGTGCGCGCTGGTACTATTTGGCCTCCACCGGCGTCTACCCAAGGCGGTTGAATTTTACCGCCTTGGATAGAGAAAGATGGAAGTGCCTAGGGTTGAAGCACGCGTCCGATAAAGAGGATGCTCCCGCTCTGGTGATCGCGGATGAGGAAGATGAAAGGACGATCAACCCGCAGGGTAGCCGAACGCGCGGGCATGGAGGTGCGTTCCATGATGACTGCTGTGGCTGCAGCGGCTTCGGTACCGGCTTCATCCACGGCCACAAATCCCTTGTGCACCACGTTTCCAATATAGAGGCCAGGGTATTCGCTCATGGCGGTGAAATCGGCCTGTTCGGGATCGAAGGCAATTTTCATCCCCATGTCTTTGAGGGTTGTCCTGAGGCTTAGACGGGCGTCATAGGTAAAGCGGGGCATGGATAAATCGAGTTGGGTGGGTTCAAGACGGGCTAGGATTTCGTTCAGATAGGATGGAGTGAGAGCTTGTTCGAACGCCTTGAATTGCCCTGTGGTAGGCACGATCAGCACCATTTCGTAATCACCACCGGCATAGGGCAGGGCTGCCGCCTGGTACCCCTTGCCTTCGGCATAGGCGAGTTCCTTGTTGAGATGCATCATAGGAACACGCACTTTCTGCCCGTTTAGAAGGGTAAACTCTCCCTCCTGAGTCTCCTCAGGTTTGAACGGATAGCGCCAGGCAGCTTTGAAGTAGATGGCGTTGGTTAGAACCAGGCGGGTTTGGGGCGTGATATCCCCTTTTTGTAACAGGTCACGAATTTTATCGCGGGTTTGTTCGGCCACCCAGGCGTTGATGCGTTGACGTGCTCCCTCGGGATTGGCGGTAAAATCCAAGGTCTGCAAGCCGGCGTTGTAATTCTCGGCTAATAGGTCGAGAAATGCACTGCGGAAGGGTTCATCTTTTTGGCCCCATAACGCATTGGCAATGTGAAGTTCAAATGGGGGTTCTTCGGGATTTGGGGGCGTGGGTGGCGTTGTCAGACGTTGGTTAAGGGCATTTAAGGCGGAATGAAGTTGCTCCGGGGGTAGGGTAAAATGAAGCGTTTGGGCCATGGCTTCAGCCGTTTGACCAGCGGCGCCGGCATAAGTCATGGCCAGGGCAAGGGTAATGCTGTAGGGTGAGTAAAACAGGTTTCCCGCTTCATCCCGTAAATGCTGATAGAGATCAAGGGCAAAGGCGGTATTACCCTCAATCAGGGTTTGCAGGTCGGTTTCTGGCACGTTGGCGGGGCTGCGATAGGGTTTATCGGAACGTACCGGGATGATCTCATCCGAAGGTGAGGGTGAGGTGGGGGTAGGTTGTGGGGTCAATGGAGCGCAGGCGGTGATGAGCAAAGCGAACAAAATGATGATCAGCAGGCTGGATTTCCAGGTAGACATAGGGATCTCCTCCTTTTACTGGTCTCTTTTCGACAATATTAAGACGAACACCCTTTGATGATAGTTCCACATTGAGGATGGCGGGAGTGTTGTGAGAATTGGGAGTTTGGGATATAAGCCGGACGGTCCATAACGGAATGAAATCGAATACTCCTTTGAAATGAAGAGCCATAAGGATTTGTCAATTTTAACTAATTGGCCTGAGAATATCTGAAACTTTATTTAAAAAATAGCAAAAGAATGCTCTTGAATTAACAAAGTAATTATTGTATAATAAAAATATGTAATAATTCGAACGAATTCCCCTATTGGCTAACTTACAAATGAAAAAAAAACATCGTTTCTGCTTACAAGGGAACAATGCTTCATAAAGCTCCTTTTTTGTTAAGTGCAACCCAGGCCGAAGTGATCCAGGTGCTTAGGCAAACCGGACAAGCCTCACGGACTGAGATCACAGACATAACTGGTTGGTCGCGGGCCAAGACTTCTCAAGAAATCAATTCATTGATTGAAAAGGGTTATCTGGTTGAGACTGGTGTAGGTCGGTCAAAAGGCGGGCGAAAGCCACGCCTTTTGCGCTTTAATAGCCAATTGGGTTATGTTGTTGGGGTTGATTTTGGTGCCACCAGCCTGGATATCGCCCTTGCTGATACAAACGGGACTATCCTCAACCGCAGAGCCGAACCAACCGATATCCGTCGTCCACCTGAGGAATTATTAAGCCGATGCAATGTGCTCATCCTTGAGATGGCGGCTGAACACGGTATCCAACCGGAGCAGATTATTGGGATTGGGGTTGGGGTGCCGGGTCCAGTGAATTTTTCAAGAGGCGTTTTGGTGGCTCCTCCTTTAATGCCGAATTGGGAAAACTATCCAATTCGAATCTTTTTCGAAGAAACGTTCCCTGCCGCCGTTGTGGTAGTTGACAATGATGTCAACATTATGGCTTTGGGTGAACAGCGCTCGGGAGATGCAGCCAGGATTGAGCATTTTTTGTTTATAAAAATTGGCACAGGTATCGGGTGTGGCATTGTAGTGGGTGGAAAGGTTCATCGAGGTAATGATGGCTGCGCCGGGGATGTTGGCCATATCTGTGTCGATAAACAAGGGCCAATCTGCCGTTGTGGTAATCGAGGCTGTTTGGAGGCCATGGCTGCTGGGCCTGCAATTGCAGAGAAAGCCATGCAAATCGCCCGAGAAGGTAAAAGCGAATTGTTGCGCAAGATGATGAATGAAAGAGGTGGTTTACTGACTCCTGAAGATGTAAATATTGCCTGTCGCGAAGGCGATGAGGCAGCGCTTGAAATTATTCGTGCTAGCGGCCAGATGATTGGCGAGGTCCTGGCTGGGCTGGTCAATTTCTTCAATCCAAGTCATATTTTTGTCGGTGGAGGGATCTCAAATTTTGGAAATCATCTCTTAGTGGCAATTCGACGTACTGTATTAAAACGCTCCTTACCGCTGGCAACCACTAACTTGTCAATAAATTTTTCACGCGCAGGTGCAGACGCGGGTATTGTCGGCGCTATAGCATTGGCGCTAGAGCATCTTTTCGTCGTCGAGGGTAATCCGCACCCACTTCAATAACCTACAGGAGGAAGAACAATGAGATTCGGAATTAATACCTTCGTTTGGGTTTCCCCATGTACCACAGCTGCGGTTAAAGAACTTGCACCCAAAGTGAGGGACATGGGATTCGATGTTTTAGAAGTGGCTTGTGAGAACCCTGACTTGATTGATCCCGTGCAGGTAAAAGAAGTGTTAGATGAGAATGGTCTGCAGGGGATTATTTGTGGAGTGTTTGGACCGGATAGAAATATATGCAGTCAGGATGCGGCTATTGTGGAAAATGCAAAAAGGTACCTTCGTTGGTTGATTGATGCTGCAGCGGAGATTGGCTCGCCCGTGGTCTGTGGGCCCATGTATTCGGCAGTGGGAAAAGAGCACCTTGAAGAAGAAGCGGCACGTTACAACGAGTGGAAGAAAGCCGTTGAAGGAATCCGCGAAAAAGCAATCTATGCAAAACAAAAGGGAATCAAACTTGCCCTGGAGCCATTAAATCGTTTTGAGAACGACATGATCAACGTGGTTGCGCAGGGGCTGAAGTTTTGTGAAGAAACAGGCATGGAAAACGTTGGCTTACATCTGGATTCTTTTCATATGCACCTTGAGGAAAAAAACAGTGGGGATGCCATTCGGTCTGCGGGAAAAAGGCTTTTTCACTTCCATGCCTGTGAAAACGATCGGGGTATCCCAGGAACAGGACAGGTTCGTTGGGAGGATATTGCAAAGGCATTGAAGGATATTAAATACGATGGGGCTGTGGTTATTGAGTCCTTCACCCCTCAGGTTAAAGAGATTGCCCGAGCTGTCTGCATTTGGCGCGAGATTGCTCCTAGCCAGGACACCCTTGCTCGGGATGGCCTTAAGTTTCTCAAACGCCTTTTGACCGATGCTTAGGCATGGAATAGTGCCATGAACGCGCTGGTGAACATGCGTAACGAACAGAAACCTATTGTCCGAATGTTGGGAATTACCAAGAGGTTTCCCGGCGTTGTGGCTTTAAATCGGGTCTCGCTGGAAGTTTATCCGGGCGAAATCCATGGTTTGGTTGGTGAAAATGGGGCGGGGAAGTCCACCTTAATGAAAGTTCTGGTGGGTGCTTATCAGCCAGATGAAGGGGAAATTTATCTGGACGGAGAAAAAGTTAATTTCAGTCACCCACGGGAAGCTCAGGAAAAAGGTCTGAGCATCATCTATCAGGAGTTTAATTTGCTTCCCGATCGAACTGTGGCTGAAAATGTGTTCCTGGGGCGAGAACCCTTGCACCGTGGTCTGGTGGATTATCGCCAAATGAACGCCCAAACCATGGCATTGCTGCGGCAACTCGATGTCCATCACATAATCCATCCCGAAATGTACATTCGAGATCTCTCGGTTGCCCAGCAACAGATGGTTGAAATCGTGCGGGCATTATCGCTCGATTCGCGAGTATTGGTTATGGACGAACCTACTTCGGCTCTCTCTGAGACCGAGGTTGAAATCCTTTTCAACCTGATCCGCAATCTCACGCTCGAGCGAGGCTTAGCAGTTATTTATATTTCTCATCGGTTGCGCGAAATTTTTGACTTAACCCAGAGAATCACTGTGCTGAAGGATGGCAGTGTAGTCGCGACATTACCGACCGCGGATGTGACCACCGGTGATGTTGTCCGCATGATGGTGGGGCGGGAACTTAATGAATATTATCCCCCTAAAGCCACACCATCGGATGTAAAGGAAGTGGCACTAAGGGTGATTAATGGTGCAAATGAGCGATTGAATAAGATAAATTTCGTTCTTCGGCGCGGAGAAATCGTGGGTGTGGCCGGGTTACAGGGATCTGGTCGTACGGCCTTAGCCAAAGCACTCTTTGGTGTAGAACCATTTACGAGTGGAAAGGTCGAGGTGGATGGCAAGGAAGTGCGTCTGGATAGCCCAATAGATGCTATCCGCTGTGGGATCGGGTTTTTAACCGAAGACCGCAAGCGCGAGGGTATCCTGCCTTCTCAATCTATTCGTGATAATGTATTGCTGGCCTTTCGCGCGTTACGGGGTGTGCTCTCCATCAATTACCGTGATGGGGTGAGGGGAACACCTAACGTAACAGAACTCGGAAGGCGAGTGGATCTTCGTGCTCCCTCATATGAGACACAGATTCGCTACCTTAGCGGTGGTAACCAACAAAAAGCGATTCTGGCTCGCTGGTTGGCCAGTGGGGCTAATATATTAATCTTTGACGAGCCCACTCGTGGAATTGATGTGAGTGCTAAAGCCGGTATTCATAATTTGCTTCGCGACCTGGCTAAAAGCGGAGCGGCCATCCTGATGATTTCGTCTGAGTTGCCCGAAATTATTGGCATGAGCGATCGAATTTTGGTCATGCATGAGGGGAGGTTGGTGACCGAATTGCCGGCTGGAGCCAGCGAAACCGAGATCATGCTGGCGGCCACAGGAGGAAGAGAAACCCATTTTGAGGAAGAAAAGATATGAGAAAAACGAAGCCATCAGTGAAAGTTAATCTGGCTCGCCTTCGGATTATCCCTCCTGCATACGCTATCCTTTTAGGCATTTTCCTAGTGGCCTGGTTGATTGTGGAACTGTTCGGAACGGGCAGTTTTACCAATCCCGATACCCTTACCAACATCCTGGTCCGTTCGGTGGCTCTTGGTATTGTTGCGGTTGGACAAACCTTTGCTATTCTCTCTGGATCTTTGGATCTATCGGTGGCTTACCTCATCTCGGTGACTGCGGTGATGTCTTCTTTTATTATGCAGGGTAATTCGCAGCTTGTGCCCCTTGCATTAATGGTGGTTTTATGCATTGGTATCCTAGTCGGCTTGATAAATGGTTTTATCATCACGCGTTTGAAAATCCATCCCTTCATTGCAACGCTTAGTACCAGCCTGATGATGAAGGGGTTATTGGATACCGGATTCCAGAATTTCGCTGGTTCAGTGCCAAAAAGTTTTCAAGCCTTGGCATATGACGGGTGGGGGCCTATTCCTTATTCGGTGCTTCTATTCCTGGCTGTGGCAGTTGTGGGTGAATTCATCTTGCGGCGCACTCGTTTCGGTTCTCACGTTTATGCGGTGGGTGGCAATCGAGAAGTGGCCCGACTTTCTGGAATTCGCACTACCCGCATCCTAATGGGTGTTCATGTTTTGGTCAGCCTTACAGCGGTATTGAGCGGGATTTTTATTGTTAGCCGTTTGGGCTCCGGAGCGCCCTGGGTGGGACCAGATGGGGCCTATGATCTGGAATCCATCGCCGCTGTTGTGGTTGGTGGTACAGCACTTTCTGGAGGCCGGGGTAATGTGGCTGGGACAGTTGCGGGGGTGCTGATTTTCGGTGTTCTGGACACTATGTTCAATTTATTGGGTGTAGGAGCTTTTCTAAAGTTAGTACTACGGGGCGTCATCATCATTGTTGCAGTAGCCAGTTACGCAATTCGATCGAAACACGAAGTTGCTTAGGAGCATGCCCATGGCAGAACCAGGTTCCAAAACCCGTCCCTCAAAATCGGGATTTCAAAATAACGTTCTGATAAAAACCGTGGTCAATACTGCCCCGATATACATTGTGCTGATTGTTTTACTGCTCTTGGTCAGAGTGGTTAACCCTAACTTTTTTGATCCAAATGTTTTTTTGGGTTTCCTCAAACGCTCAGCCCCGGTCATGATTTTAGCTGCGGGTCAACTATTCGTGATCGCCACTGGGGGTTTTGATCTATCCATGGGCGCAATTATCCTGATGGTAGTTCTAGGTGGTGCCCTTTTGACTAACAACGATCCTAATCGAACGTGGTGGTCCATCCTGACGTTGCTTGGTCTGGGAAGCATAATTGGTTTCTTGAACGGCGCGATTACCAGTTTTCTCAGAATTCCCTCATTTATCACTACACTTGGTATGCAACTGGTGGTTCGTGGTGCTATTTTATTGGCTTCGGGTGGTGCTCCTAGCGGATATCTACCAGATAATTTCCGCGTTTTTGGGCGTGGAAATATCTTGGGGGTTGGGGAAGTTCAAATTCCATGGGCGCTTATTGTATTGGTTATTGTGGCGGCGGGGGATATTTTTCTGATGCAACGGTCTAATTTAGGAAAGCAAATATTAGCCGTGGGGGATAATCCGCGAGCAGCGGCATTGTCAGGCGTACGTGTCCCCCAAGTGCGAATCTTAGCCTTTATCCTATCAGCAATAGCAGCCGTGATTGCCGGCATTCTCTATGGGGGCTTTTCCGGCACTTCTCGCGATGCTGGGCAGGGATATGAGTTGCAGGCAATCGCAGCGGTTGTGCTGGGTGGAGCGCGTTTAGGGGGAGGGCAGGGGTCCGTTCCGGCGGTTATGGCCGGCGCTTTATCATTGCAGGCCTTGTTCACCTTGCTGAACTTGCTTGGTTTGCCTAAACCGTTGCGTGATGCCGTGGAGGGATTAATCATTATTGGGGCCGCAACTTATTCTGCTTTCCGTAGTCGTCAATCCGACAATTCATGAGGCAGCAGTAATCAGTAAATCTATCTCTGGAAGGAGGTGGTTTGCGGCAAAGATAGATACTTTTTTGAAATGAACAATGCCAAGATCGTGACCACAAATTTTCCAGAATTGGGAGGAAATATGTTTCGGAAGTCACTGTACACATTTTTGTTTGTTGTTTTGACTGCCAGTCTGCTCCTTAGCGCTTGTAGTCAGGCTGGTACCAATACGCCGGCAGTCACAGAACCTGCGGCTCCAGCAGCGACTGAGGCCGCCGCTCCTGCTGCGACCGAACCGGCAGCGCCCGCCGCAACAGAACCAGCAGCACCCGCAGCGACGGAATCGGTTTTTACCATTCCCACGATTTTCCCATCTACATCCTCTTTCTTCAATGCGGATGAATTTCGGCGACAAATGGAATTGCTAACGATCCCGCCTGAAGGTCCCGCCGACAAACCATGGGAACAGGCCATTGCACCGGATTGGGTAGACACCTCGGCCTACAAAAAGGATGGTCCATACACCATATGTTTCTCGAACGCGGGTTTGTTTAACCCTTGGCGCGTGGTGGGTTTCACTACCATGAAGGAAGAGGTCAAGCTGCATAGCGATATAAAGGACTTTATCGTTTATGATGCAGGCGGCAAAGATGAAAAGCAAATCGCCGACATCGAAGACGCGCTGGCCTCTGGGAAGTGCGATATTTTAATCGTGTCCCCGATGACAACCGAAGCCTTGACCCCGATTGTGGAAAAGGCTAGCAAGCAGGTTCCGACCATTGTCTTTGATCGGGGTGTAGCAACGGATGCTCCCATTACCTTCATTGCGCCCATTGGTGGTTATGCCTTTGGTGCTCAGGCGGCGAATTTTATCGTCCAAAACCTGCCAAAAGACGGGAAGGTTTTGGCTCTGCGCATTTCTCCAGGTGTGGATGTGTTGGAAACCCGTTGGGCGGCCGCGGAACAAATCTTCAAGGCTAACAATATCAATGTAATCGGTGTGGAGTTCACCGGAGATGACCGCGCCAAGGCCAAAAGCATTGTCAACGACTATCTCGATCGCTATGGCTCGATTGACGCGGTGTGGATGGATGCGGGTGCGACGTCGGTGGCCGTCATTGAAGCCTTTGAGGAGCGCGGGTTGCCTATCCCGATCATCACCGGTGAAGATCAGCAGGACTTCCTGGTGAAGTGGAAGGAAACCGGCATGAAAGCTATTGCGCCCACTTATCCCACCTTCCAGTGGCGAACGGCCATTATCGCTGCCCTGAAGATCCTCAAGGGCGAAAAAGTGCCTCACCGCTGGGTGTTGCCTCAACCTACGATCACTGCTGAAACGCTGGATAAGTACATCCGCTATAATATGCCACCCCAGCATTACTCGATGTGCGGATGCGAAGAAATGCCCACATATCCCGAAGCATGGGGTGGGACAAAATAATCTTATAAGAGTTTGGGGAACCAGTCGCTCTGGTTCCCCAAACTTCCTAAAGGGGTAAATCGAGATCCTTCATTTTCTATGTGGGTGGTCATAACCTTCGGGTTGTAAAAGGGTTTGGCTGAGGGTCAGATTCAATTTTCGTTGACAACCCCCTCCACCCATGATAAAATTTGCCACGCTCGGAATTCCAATAGGCCCCCATCGTCTAGCGGCCTAGGACGTGGCCCTCTCAAGGCCAAAACGGGGATTCGAATTCCCCTGGGGGCACCAGAAGCTAATAAAGACCGCCTCATCGGCGGTCGCGTTGGTTTAAATTCGCCCAAATGCCATATAGAGTACTGCGGCGAGCAGCGCGGTAACCGGAATGGTCAGCACCCAGGCGAGGGCGATTTGTCCCGCCACGTTCCAGCGAACCTTGCTCACGCGGTGGGCTGAGCCAACGCCCAGAATGGTTGCGCTGACCACCTGGGTGGTGCTCAATGGCCCGCCCCACAGCGCAGCGCCCAGGATGACCAGGGCGGAAGCTACCTGGGTGCAAAACCCATCCACCGGGCGAATTTTGTAGAACCGCCGCCCCAGGGTGCGAATCAGACGCCATCCACCAATTGAGGTGCCCAACGCCATGACCCCCGCACTAGCTGCGACGACCCACAGCGGCACCTCAAAACGCGCCAGGCTACCTTGCGCCAGCAATCCTAAGACGATCACTCCCATGGTCTTCTGGGCATCATTCGTGCCATGGCTGAGTGCCAGTGCAACCCCGGTCAGAATTTGGGCGTTCTTGAAGAACCAGTTGATGCGTAGGGTGGCGTTTCGGGCAAGGTAAAACACCAGGCGGGTGATTAAAAACCCCACAACCAGCCCGACTAAAGGGGAAAGGAATAACGCTACCAGGATTTTAATCAAGCCAACGCCGCGGATCGCGGAGGCTCCTGCAGCAAGCAGGGTGGCGCCGATCAAACCGCCGACCAGGGCGTGGGAGGAGCTGCTGGGGAGGCCAAAATACCAAGTAAACACATTCCACACAATACCTGCTAGCAGGGCGGCAGCAAGAACTTGGGGGCGAATGGCTTCTGCTTGGATGACATCGGCGCCAATAGTTTTCGCAACAGCATACCCAAAAAGGAACGGTCCTGCAAATTCGGCCAGAGCGGTGAGCAGAAGTACCCAGCGTGGGTTCATCACCCGCGAAAAGATGATGGTCGCCACAACGTTGCTCGAGTCGTGGAAGCCATTCAGGAAGCCAAAGACCAGCGCCAGGACGATGAGAAGGGTAAGCCAGTCCATGGGAGTTAGGAGATCTTCATGATGACATCGGCGATAACGTTCGCTGCAGCATCCTCGCGGTCAGCGGCATTACTCAGGTGGCGGTAAATTTCGCGCACCTTGAGAATGGTCATCATCTGTTTGAGGTTCTTGGGCTCGCGGAATAAACTGGCCAGGGCTTCGCGGTAAACGGTTTCCACCCGATTTTCCAGGGCTTTGGCGCGCTGGGCATGGTCACTGGCGACGCCGTAGTGGCGTGTGCCCAGGCGCTGCATGGCCAGATCAATTTCCTGGGCCGCATCATGCAGCAATGACACCATGCGGATCATATAGGGGGTGGTGGGGACATCCAGGATTTCCATTTCGTCCACGGTGGTGTAAGCATAATCCAGGACGTCGTCAATTTCGCGCGAAAGAGCAAAGATGTCCTCGCGATCAAAGGGGGTGATAAAGGTGCGCATTAATTCTTCAATCAGAATGCGGCGCACTTCATCGGCCTCTTTTTCAACTTCAGCCACCTTACGCGCCAATTCGGTGTTGCGCTTCTCCATGTAATTGCGCAGTAATTGGAGTCCTTTGACCGTCAGTTCGGTTTGAGTCATCAATAATTGCAAGAATTTATCGGGTTTGGGGGTGAAAATCTTGCGCAGATTCATGTGCTCGCGTCCTGAGGGGTGAATTCGCAGATTGGGTGTGCGGACGATGTGGATTGATTATAGCAGAGTTTAACAAGAGGTTAACAAAGGCCGTGATGCAATAATCGGCAACATTTATTTCCGAAAGTGGCTCTTGACTTCGGAAAGAAATTTCTGTATGATGAAATTGCTAACACGTGTTAGCAAGCGTCTGGAGGTGCGATGGCCACGCGAAAACGGGTGACAGCGCAAGATGTAGCCAGGTTAGCGGGGGTATCACGAACGACCGTTTCCTTCGTATTAAACAACGTGACCGACATGCGCATCAGCGAAGAAACGCGCCAGAAAGTGCTCGAGGCGGCGCGCTTGCTGAACTATCACCCCGATGCCGTGGCGCGGCGCATGGTTACCGGACGGACGCGCGTGGTGGGGTTTGTACTGCGCCAAAGCCCTGAGCAAGCCTTTGCTGACCTCTTTCTGCCTCAGGTACTGAACGGTCTCAGTCAAGCAGCAGCGCGCCAGGGTTACCAAGTCCTGTTTGAGCCCATTCCCCCCGACCAACCCAATACGATGTATTCTCGCTTGGTCAATGAGCGCCATGTAGATGGGATCATCCTTTCTGGTCCGCGCTTTGATGATGAGGATTTATTGCGCCTGCATCGCGAAGGGGCACCGTTAGTGCTGATTGGACGACTGCCAGATGTGGAGATTCCCTACGTGGATGTAGACAACATCGGCGGCGCCCGTATGGCCACCGAGTATTTAATCCAAAAAGGGCACCGTCGCATCGGACTGATCACCAACGCGCCTTTGTCCTACACCGCAAGCGCGGAACGCCTCTCCGGTTATCGCCAGGCGCTGGAAGCGGCAGGGTTAGCTTTTGATGAAACTCTGGTGCGTTACGGGAATTTCACCCCTCACAGCGGTTATCAAGCTATGGCAGCGCTGCTTCAGGTGCGTCCCTTACCCACAGCGGTCTTCGTGGCTTCGGATACGGTTGCCCTGGGAGCACTGCAGGCCATCCGCCATGCAGGATTACGCATTCCCTCCGATATCTCTCTGATCGGTTTTGATGATATCCCCCTGGCCGGCTTTTTGGATCCACCACTGACCACCATCCACTTACCGGCGTTCAACCTGGGCTGGGAAGCAGCTGAGATGCTTCTACAACGTTTGAGTGCCGAGGAGGCAACCCCACCTTATCGGCTATTGGCGACCCACCTGGTGGAACGCGAATCGTGCGCTCCGCCCAGGAAATCCTAGGTACAACTCTGAAAGGAGGTGATGTGCAGGTTGATGAGTATCGTGGCTCTTTCGCTTGTCGCTGTTCGATTCGTCTGTCTATCCTAACAACACCTAGGAGGAAGAGATGTCAAAGCGTATCTGGAAAGTTATGGTCGTCCTGGTGGGTCTGGCGCTGCTGATTGCCGCTTGCGCGCCAGCGTCAACGCCCACTCAGGCGCCCACCCAACCCCCTGCAGAACCGACTCAACCGCCGGCGCAACCTACCCAACCCCCGGCGGAACCCACCCAGGCGCCAACGGGTGGGATTGACTGCATGGGTGCAAAACCCGGTGACGAACTGACCATGCTCTATCAATGGTCAGGGCAAGAGGAAGCACGCCTGAATGAGATTCTCAAGCCTTTGGTGGATGCCTGCGGTATTGTGATCAAGCCCGAATCCACCCGCGATCAGGCGCTCCTGGATACCAAGGTACAGGCCGGCACACCCCCAGATGTGGCGTTCTGGAATGTCGCCCAGTTGGTGCAGTACCAGGACAAACTGGTACCCATGGACGTACTGGGTGCGCATCGTGAAAATTATGCCGATTTCTTCGTCCAGCCCGGCACCATCAACGGCAAATGGCTGGGCCTGCCGGTCAAAGCGGATATCAAGACCATCATTTGGTACAGCCCGGCTGTCTTCAAGGCCAAGGGTTACACCGTTCCCACCACCTGGGAGGAGTTGGATGCCCTGGTAGAGAAGATGGTCGCCAATGGGGATGTGCCCTGGAGCATGGGCTTCGAATCTGGCGATGCCACCGGCTGGACCGGATCTGACTTCATTCAGGATATCTTGCTGGTCAAACGAGGTCCTCAGTACGTACTGGATATCATTGATGGCAAGGTGCCCTACAATGATGCAGGCGTAAAAGAGGCCTATGAGATTTACGGTAAATGGGCAAAGGACCCGAAGTACACCGTGGGTGGTGCCCAGGGTACGCTCTCTACCGGCTTCCTGGATGCCATTTACAAGGTCTTCTCGGATCCGCCCGAGGCCATGATGGTGCGCCAATCCGGTTTTGCCGGCGGTGAGATTGCTCGCAAGTACCCCGACCTTGTCTATGGCGAAGATTATGACTTCTTCATGGTCCCGGGCGCTCAGGGCTTGCAGGGTGGTGCGGACTGGATGATGGCGTTCCGCGATACTCCTGCCGTGCGCGCGTTGGTGGCTTACCTCTCTTCGGAGCTGGGTGGAGCGAACTGGGCGAAGGCTGGCTTTGATCTCTCACCCAATAAGGGCGCGACCGGTAACTACACCGATCCGGCGCTGCTGAAGAAGGGCGAGATGCTGGCGAATACCCAGGGCTTCACCCCCGATATCGGGGATACCATCCCCGGCGGTTTCGGTAAAGCCGAGTGGACCGGGATCATTGAGTTTATCAACGGCACCAAAGACCTGGACACTGTTCTGGCAGATATTGCCAAAGTGCAGGCTGAAGCCCTCGGGAAGTAATGTGGGCCGAACCTAACCGTTGACCGTTTGCTTTTCCCCGTTGCCCCTCACGCGAGTGGGGGGCACGGGGAAGTTGCCCGCGAGAGGTGGACATGGCAAAGGAAGCGGCTTACGTTCCCAATATTCTCCGCCAGGGGCGTTGGGTGCCCTGGCTATATCTTGGGCCAGCCCTGGTGCTGATGAGCATATTCATCCTTTACCCCGGCCTGAATACCCTTTACCTCAGTTTTCGGAATCAGAACGGGAGTGACTGGGCCTATACCACTTGCCTGGCTGGCCAGCCGTGCTGGGGCATCTTTGAAAATTATCGCTATGCGCTGACCTCCTCCATCATGCGCACGGCATTCGGGAATAATCTTAAATGGATTGTCTTCATGGTCAGCGGCACTGTCCTGTTGGGATTGCTCATCGCAACCCTGGCGGATCGGGTGCGCTATGAAGCGCTGGCAAAAGCCATCATCTTTATGCCCATGGCAATCTCATTTGTTGGCGCTGGCGTGATCTGGAAGTTTGTCTACGATTACGGCTCCAGCCAGGTGCAAATCGGCTTACTGAATGCGCTTATCACTGCCCTGGGTGGGCGGCCAGTTTCCTGGTTGACCGAACCGCAGATTAATACCTTAGCCCTGATCGTAGTTGGCATCTGGATGTGGACGGGGTTCTGCATGACCGTGCTCTCGGCGGCGATCAAAGGCGTTCCGGCTGAGTTGCTTGAGGCGGCGCGAGTGGATGGCGCTAATGAGTGGACGGTCTTTTGGAAGATACGGGTGCCGCTCATCCTACCCACCATTGCAGTGGTGATCACGACGATGATCATCAACGTACTCAAGATTTTCGATATTGTGTACGTGATGACCGGGGGCAACTACGGTACCGAGGTCATCGCCAATCGCCTATATATCGAAATGTACACCAGTTACAACACCGGACGTGCAGCGGCCATTGCAATGGTACTCACGGTGATCATCATCCCGGCCATCGTTTTCAACATTCGCCGCTTTCGGGCACAGGAGGCGATGCGATGAACCTGGAACGCTTCAAGCACTGGCTGGGAAGTCTTCCCGTGCATGTGGTCCTGTTGGGCCTGTGTTTCATCTGGCTATTGCCCACGCTGGGGTTGCTGGTAACCTCATTTCGTCCCTTTCAGGATGTTAACGAAACCGGGTGGTGGCAGGTATTTGATCCACCGAAAGGGGCCCGCGAGTATCAGCAATTTTGTGCCGCTTGCCACGGGGCCCACGGCGATGCCCTACCTAATGCCGACTTAAGCAACCCCGATCTGGTGCAGCGCTACCGACGTTCGTTTACCCTGATGGCGGTCTTGAACCAGGACATTAACGGCCAACCTCACCTGGGCGAAAAGCCGCTCCCAAACGAGAACCAAGCTGCCCTGATCGCCACTTACCTGCGCCGTCTCTCCGGGATTGAGGTACGCCCGCGCTTCACCCTGGATAACTACATTGATGCGATTGTAGGTTATCGTGGCACGCGCAATTATCGCACCGACTGTGCTGAAGGGGTGCAATCGGTGGATCTTTACTGTGACTGGCGCGATTTGGGCAACCCGCGCGGGATGGGACGGGCTTTGATCAACAGCCTAATTGTGACCATTCCGGCTACCATCCTGCCTATTTTGGTGGCGGCCTTTGCGGCCTACGCCTTCTCATGGATGGAATTTCCCGGGCGGCAGTGGCTGTTTGCTTTGCTGGTGGGAGTACAGATTGTGCCTTTACAGATGGCTTTGATTCCTGTCTCACGCTTGTATGCTCAATTAGGCCTCAATGGCACCTTCCCGGGCATCTGGATGTTCCACACTGGTTTCGGACTGCCTTATGCCATTTTCCTGACCCGTAACTTCATGGGCTCGCTTCCGCGAGAACTTTTCGAATCGGCGTTTCTCGATGGTGCTTCGCATTGGACGGTCTTCACCCGCCTAGCGATCCCGCTAACCGTGCCGGCCATTGCCTCGCTCGCTATTTTCCAATTCCTGTGGGTATGGAATGACCTTTTAGTGGCCTTGGTGTTTTTAGGAGGCACCAAGCCGGTGTTAACCTATCAGATAAGTAACTTGGTGACCTCGTTGGGTGGCGGTTGGCATTTGCTCACCGCAGCAGCGTTCATTTCCATGATCCTACCAATGCTGGTATTCTTTGCCTTCCAGCGCTATTTTGTGCGGGGGATGCTGGCAGGCGCGATCAAAGGCTAAATTTATCATCGAGGGTTGCATGAGCGAATCCTATTGGTATAAAAACGCGATCTTTTACGAGGTTTATATCCGTGCCTTCGCCGATGGTAATGGGGATGGGCATGGCGATTTTATTGGCCTGACGCAACGGCTGGATTATTTCCAAGAACTGGGGGTGGATTGTCTGTGGCTGTTACCGATGTATCCCTCCCCGTTGAAAGACGATGGCTATGATATTGCCGACTATTACAACATCCACCCGGATTACGGCACCTTAGAGGATTTCAAGGTCTTTTTGCGCGAAGCCCACGCGCGGGGTTTACGCGTGATCGCCGATCTGGTCATTAACCATACTTCTGATCAGCATCCCTGGTTCCAAGCGGCGCGCTCGGATCGCAATTCACCGTATCGCGATTATTACGTTTGGAGCGATACCGATCAAAAATATCAGGGCACCCGCATTATCTTCCTGGACACCGAGCGCTCAAACTGGGCGTGGGATGAACAGGCTGGTCAGTACTACTGGCACCGCTTTTATTCTCATCAGCCGGATTTGAATTATGACAACCCGGCGGTGCAGGAGGAGATGCTCAATGTAATGCGCTTTTGGTTGGAGATGGGGTTGGATGGCTTTCGCGTGGACGCGGTGCCCTATCTCTTTGAGCGCGAGGGAACCAATTGTGAAAACTTACCGGAAACGCACGCCTACCTCAAACGAATGCGCCACTTTGTGGAAGAGAATTTTCCAGGCGCGATTCTGCTCGCCGAGGCCAATCAGTGGCCGTGGGACTTGCGTCCGTATTTTGGTGAAGGGGATGAATTCCACCTAGCGTTTCATTTCCCCCTAATGCCACGCCTTTATCTGGCGCTTGCCAAAGAGGATGCGACGCCGATTGTCAACATTCTGGCTCAGACCCCTCCCATTCCCGATAATTGCCAGTGGTGCACCTTCCTGCGCAACCACGACGAATTAACCTTGGAGATGGTTACTCCTGAAGAGCGGGAGTTTTTGTGGAATTATTATGCCCCTCATCCCCGCATGCGCCTAAATTTGGGTATTCGACGGCGTTTGGCCCCATTGTTGGATGGCGACATTCGTAAGATTACTTTGCTCCACTCTCTCTTATTCAGCCTACCTGGCTCGCCAGTGCTTTATTACGGGGATGAGATCGGGATGGGGGATAACATCTGGCTACCGGATCGCAATGGCGTACGCACTCCCATGCAATGGGACGCCGGTCTCGGGGCGGGATTTTCTACTGCGCCACCAGAACGTTTTTATGCCCCGTTGATCCAGGAAGGGCCGTTTGACTATCGCCGCGTTAACCTGGCAGCGCAAAAGGCAGATCCCGACTCGTTGTGGCACACACTGCGCCGCATGATTGCGGTGCGCAAAGCCCACCCCACGCTGGGACAAGGGGATTATCGTCTGATCCAATGGGAGACATTGCCGTCTTTCCTGGGTGTGCTGCGTCAGAACGGGAAGGAAACCATTTTGGCTTTGCACAACCTGAGTGGAAGACCCTTGGCCTTTACCTTGCCTTTATCTGATTTCCAGGGTTGGCACTGGGAAGGGGTGCTCAACGAAAGCGGCAGCGGTCAAGTTCCCGTCACGGGATTTCCGGTTTGCCTGGAACCCTATCAGTATCGCTGGCTTAAACTGGGGTAAAAAATAGCCCGGGGGAACGAACATTGTCCCCCTAGGCGCATCTTTTAACCTTACAATTTTGTAAACTCGGGAGATTGTAAGGTCGGTATTTTATGCATTCATGTACAATCAGAGACATATTGGTAGGTGGGTTGATTCATTGTTGATTAGGGGTGGTTGTGGCAAGAGCAGACCGAATCAAAATGGGAAATGCCCTCATGGGATGGGCTGAAGCGCTGTGGGATGCCTCACCGCTGGCGGTTGTGGTATGGCGGGAAGGGGAAGCGGGGGCTGAGGTTATCGCCTGGAATCGCGCCGCGGAGCGTCTCTTTGGATGGGAACGCGAAGCCATCCAGGGGCAGTCTGTGTATTCTCTTTTGCTAGCCTCAGAGGATGATGTCGCACGCCTGCGCGAGGTTGTTCACCAGCCACGTGAGTCGGGCGATCCTGCGACGCTGGCTCTGGCCTGCCGTAGCAAGTTGGGGCGCATCGTATGGACGACTTGGTCATTGATGCCCTTACTCGATTCGGCGACTACTTTTTTGGCTTATATCGAAGAAAATACCGAGCCCCACGTCTTAGCCGAAGCCCTGCGCCATAGCGAAGCCACTTTCGAGAGTTTGATGACCAGCCTGGAGGATGGAGTGACCATTCTCCGTTATGGACGGATCATTGTAGCCAACGCAGCGATGGCTCATCTGCTGGGGTTGGCTGCGCCGCAGGCCCTGATAGGCAAAGATTGGCAGGCATACCTTAGCCCTGAATCGCGCGCCCTGGTGGAGACAGAAATCCCTCCCGGCCGGGCTGAACTTGACTCCAGTCGGCGGTTGGAATTGACGTTCTTGCGCCCGGATGGTCAGCACAAGACCACCGAGAGCACCTTCCTCACCGTGCCTTTTGCGGGGCGTCCTCATATCATTGCTATTCATCGCGACATTACCGAGCGTAAACGGTGGGAGCAGCAGTTGCGCGTTAGTGAAGAACGCTACCGCACGCTCTTTGAAACGATGCTGGATGGTTTTGCCCTGCATGAGATCATCCTGGATGAACAGGGTGACCCTTATGACTATCGCTTTTTGCAGGTCAATCCGGCGTTTGAGCGTTTGACCGGGCTGAGCGCAGGGCAGGTGATCGGCCGCACAGCGCGTGAACTTCTGCCAAACCTGGAGCCTAATTGGATTCAGGTCTATGGTCGAGTGGCGCTCACAGGGCAGCCGGCCCATTTCGAAGAATTCAGCCGTGATCTGGGGCGTTGGTTTGAGGTCACGGTCATCAGTCCGCGGCGGGGGCAATTTGCTACGTTTTTCAGCGATATTTCGGCCCGGGTACAAGCAGAACAAATGCAGCGCTTGCTCACTCGGGCGTTGGAGCAAGCCGATGTGGTGCTCATGCTGGCCGATTTGGACGGTCGGTTAACCTGGGCGAACCCGGCGTTCACCCGTCTGACCGGATATACCTTGTCAGAAGCAATGGGCACGCCGTTATTGCGTTACTGTGGGCAACCCCAGCAAATTGGACTGGCTTTTACGCAAGTCAGAGAGCGTGGTGAGGCTTGGGAAGGCGAATGTAGCGGGCTACGTAAAGGCGGCGAACCCTTTATCGCCCGAGTGAGTATCTCACCGGTGGAGGGTCCCCAGGGCGAGATCAGTCATATCGCCGTCGTTGCTTGGGAGATCACGGAGCAAAAACATCACGAACAGCAACGCGAGGCTCTCTTGAGTTTGGCAAATGCCCTGCGCGGGACCGAGGTGCTGGAGACCATGCTCCCGATCATCGGTGAGACAATTGTGCATGCCCTGGAAGCCTCGGCCGTGACTCTTTCGCTCTATGACGCTGACCGTGATGTCCTGGTGGTGCGTTATGCCTTTGGCTTATGGCAGGATCTGGCCGGGCGAGACATTCGTTCCGGCGAGGGTATCACGGGTCACGCGTTCATTCATGGCGAACCTTTTTATTTAGACCATGTTCTAGATGATCCCCACCGCCTTCCAGATCCGCGGATACGTTATCCCTCTTGCATGGCGGTCGTGCCGTTGGTAGCAGGAGAGCACCGCATTGGTGCGATCACGGTAGGAAGAGAACGGCGTTTTAGGCCCGCTGATCAAATGATGTTGATCAGCCTGAGCGAATTTGCTGCTAGCGCTTTGCACCGGGGGTTACATTATCATGCCTTACAGCAGGCATTAGGGCGGTTGAATGCCCTGCGTCAGATTGACCTGGCCATTCTTTCCCAGGGCCTTAACCCGGAATCTATGCAAGTCCTGGCGCGTGAGACGCGCGAGCACATTGCCGTGGATGCGGTCAGCGTGTGGATTTACTGGCCCGAGGAGCAGGTCCTGCGCTTGAGCGCCGGGAGTGGCTTTCAGGCTCCCCTACCGGTGGAATTAACCTGTCGCCCAGGAGAAGGGCTGGCCGGTGCGGTCGTTGAACGGCGTGAACCGCTCCGCATTGACGCAGATCTGAGCAAGAGGCTGCGTGGGATGGCTTGCCCCTTCCCAGCGCAAGAAGAAGGGTTTGTGGCTTATTATGGTTTGCCTTTACTGGTACAAGGTGAGCCGCGTGGTGTGTTAGAGATCTATCACCGTGCGCCGCTGACCCTCACCGGCGACCAGAGTGAATTTTTAGTGATGCTGGCGCAACAAGGGGCGATTGCGGTCGAGAATGTCCATATCTTACGCGAACTGCACGCGGTAAACCGGCAACTTCGTCAAGCCTATGACCAGACTCTGGAAAGCCTGATCGGTTTATTAGAGTTGCGCGATGATGAAACCGAAGGACACAGCCGCCGCGTGGCGGAGTTCACCCTGCGGATTGCCCGCGAGATGGGGATGAGTGAGGAACAATTGGTGCACATCCGGCGTGGGGCCTTGCTGCACGATATCGGCAAGGTAGGTGTGCCAGATGCTATCCTGCTCAAAAAGGGCCCCCTTACCGCGGAAGAATGGGCAGTCATGCAACGGCACCCGGTTATGGCGTTTGACATTCTTTCCAAAATCCCCTTCCTGCGTCCGGCTTTGGACATCCCCTATTGCCACCACGAGCGCTGGGATGGCAGTGGTTATCCTCGCGGGCTAAAGGGGGAGCAGATTCCATTGGCGGCGCGCATCTTTGCAGTTGTGGATGTCTGGGATGCACTGCTCTCGCAGCGCCCCTACCGTCCCCCTTGGCCGCGGGAGCGGGTCCGTGATTATATCCGTGAACAGGCAGGCAAGCTCTTTGACCCCCATGTGGTTGAAATTTTTTTGCGTCTGGAAGCGGATTTCACCCCTCCACCGAGAGGGTGAATGCGCGGGACAAAAAGTGGCCCCATAGGTGTCGGTTGTGGCTTCAAGTATATTGTGGGGGTGGGGTATCTGCGCTATTATAGTAGCAGGATACCCGGTTGAATGGACCAGGCACGCATCCTGATTGCAATTGAAGTACAAACGCCGAGTTTTCCAGCGTTAGATTTGGGTGTTCTCCTGGCCGAATCTCTCCGCTGGCCGGTGGATATTTTGTGTATTGGCCACCCCACTTCTGAAAAGACATTCGTTGCGCACTTGGATCGTAATACGAACGATTTGAGTGCGGCGGGACTGATGGGGAATCTTATCTGGGGGCGGGAGCCGTTTGTGGAAGCCGTTCTGGGTCAGGCTCGTCCTCAAGTGGATATCCTCCTCATTTTCAGCGATACCCATCGTCCACGCTGGCGGCGGTGGGCGCATTCGGGGCGCTTTCGCCAATTGCAAGCGGCCTGGCCGGGCCCATTGCTACGGGTACGGCGAGTAAATTGGCCGTGGCGGCACTTGCTTGTTTGTAGTGGGGGGCTGGATTATACTGTGCCGTTGGAACGTTTCATGCTGGATCTGGGCCTAATCCTGGGCGCGCATCTGACGGTGTTGCATGTCGTTGAGCCGATTACATTGAATTATCCCTTGGCTCAGGATGTCCAGCGTCACCAATTGCGCTTGCTTGAGACTCACACCCCACAAGCGCGTCATTTTGAGGCGTTATTAGACAGAGCCGCCCAATTGGGCGTGCCATGTGAGTTGAAGGTGCGCTATGGGCCAGTTGTACGTGAGATTCGATCTGAGATCCGGAACGGGGAATATGATCTGATCGGGATGGGCTCACCGCTCAGCGCCCGTAGTTTAAGGCGGCTCTTCCGCCCTGAGGTGACGACCCTGGTGAACGCCGGGGTGGAAGAGCCGCTTTTAATTATGCGTCAAGCCGTAGATCCACCTGGGGATTACTCACGGGCGGAGGTGACGTAAATCAGCGGGCGGCGGCGGGTTTCATTGTAAAGGAAGTTGCTGAGCGCCTGCTCAACATCGCGATTGAGGTTCCCGTTGGCACGTGCTGCCACCTCGGCCACGCGCTTACGGGCGCGCGCCAGGACCTCATCTGCATCACCGGCGGTCAGGAAACCGCGGCTGGTGATCACCGGTTCACGGCGCAGACTGCCGCTGAAGCGGTCCAACACCAAGTGCACCATGACAATCCCATCGCGAGCGAGAGCTTCGCGTTCGCGCAGCACCTCTTCATCAACTTCACCCACACCGGAGCCATCCACAAAGACGTAGGACGTGGGTACCCGCTCACCCAGACGCATTTGCCCATTGACGAATTCGAGCACCTGACCGTTTTCAAGGATGGCAACGTTCTCGCGTGGAATGCCCATTTGCTGGGCCAGGATGGCATGCCGATAAAGGTGGCGCGGTTCGCCGTGTATCGGTACCAGGTACTTGGGGCGCGTCAGGTGGATGAGCAATTTCATTTCTTCCTGGCTGGCATGCCCGGAGACATGCACCGGGGCAATGGCCTCGTAGATCACATTCGCCCCTAACTGGAAGAGGCGGTTAATGGTCTGATAGACGTTTTCCTCGTTGCCCGGGATGGGATGGGAAGAGAGCACCACCGTATCGCCGGGAATGATGTCGAATTGGCGGTTCGTACCACGCGAAAGCCGTCCCATGATTGAGGTAGGCTCACCTTGCGACCCGGTGCACATGATAACCACGCGCTCCGGTGGCAAGGCTAGGGCTTGCTCTAATGGGACGACAAGGTCATCGGGCAAGTCCAGGTAACCAAGTTTCCGCGCCATGCGCATATTGTCCACCATACTGGTACCCACAAAGGCTAGTTTACGATTATGGCGTTGTGCAGCATTGGCTACCTGTTGCATGCGCGAGATCAGGGAGGCGAAACTGGCCAGGATGATGCGTCCCGGAGCTTCAGCGAAGACTTGATCCAGTGCCGCATCTACCACCCGTTCCGAAGGTGTCCAGCCCGGGCGTTCGACGTTGGTCGAATCGGCCAGGAGTGCTAAAACACCCCGCTGGGAGAACTCGGCCAGGGTGGCGTAATCGGTGGGCCAGTTATCCACCGGCGTCTGATCGAATTTATAGTCGCTGGCATGCACAATCAACCCAACCGGTGTCTCGATGCCCAATCCTACGGCATCGGGAATGGAATGGCAGACGTGGTAGAACTTAACCTTAAACGGCCCAATGTGAATCGTCTCGCCGGCCTGAACGGTGTGCAAGTCGCTGCGTTGCAACAGCCCGCCTTTGGCCAGTTTGACCTCGATCAACCCTCTGGTGAGTGGGGTGGCGTAGACGGGGGCTTGTATGTTCTCTAAAACGTGGCGAATGGCGCCGGTATGGTCTTCGTGACCATGGGTGATAATAATCCCTTTAACCCAATCCCGCTTGTCCAGCAGGTAGGTGATGTCCGGGATAATGTAGTCAATCCCCAACATATCGTCGTTGGGGAACATTAGCCCCGTATCCACGATGAGGATCGAGCGCTCGTACTCGTACACCATCATATTCCGCCCGACCTCACCGAGACCGCCGAGAGGAATGATGCGCAACTTTGAATGTTTCATTGCTAAACCTTACTCCAATTTCCTAAAAATTTTCCAAACGCTAATCAAAGCGTCTAAGATTCAAGCGAAAACCCCGGTTATCCTTTCACCGGGGCCGCATGAGGGCAAGCTGAATTACCATGGGCAACCACAACCAGCCTACCCCCAGACGTGGCCGGAAATCCGGCGAATTTCTCAAAATTCATTGATTGAATTTTAGCATACAATATCAAGATTGTCAAAACAATGTTTACTTGCTAGAAGAGCCACTTCACCCATCTTAGCGCCTTCTGATGCCAGGGAACGCGATGCGTCACTCCCGCTTTCCCGCTGAAGCGCGCTTTGTTGGCCAGATACCAGCGGTAGTTGCGTATCAGGGCTTCGCGGTTGGAATAGCGCGGCTGGAACCCCAAGCGCTGTTGGGCCTTTTCAATGGCAACAAACGAATCCCGTGCGGCTGTTTCATAGATCCAGGGATAGAGCGGGGAGAGTTTGAGCGCTTCGAGCACTTTCAATGCCAAGATGGCCGGGCCAGCCGGGAAGAGAACAATCCGTTTGCCAAAACCGGCTTCATCCAGGACGGCTTGAAAGTCCTCACGCATGGTGCCGAATTCCGCGGCTCCGATGTTGAAGGTGTCGTTAACGATTTCTTTGTCCAGAGTCATGCAGGCCAATATGGCTTGACATAAATCTTCCACATCCAGTAACTGGTAGCGGTTCTTGCCTGAACCGATCAGCGGAAAATTGCGGCCTTCGCTAGCCCATTCGTATAGAATAGCAAAGACCCCTAATCGTTCCGGGCCAACGAAGGATTTGGGGCGCAGGATGGGCACGCACATGCCGCGCTGGCGAAATTCGAGGCAAACGGCTTCGGCTTGAACCTTTGCCTGCCCGTAAGGCCCAACACCGCTCAGAGGGTCGTCTTCGTAGATGGGGTGATGGTCCGGAACGCCATAGACCGCGGTACTGGAAATGTGGATAAACCGTTCGACCCCAAAGCGTTGAGCATGTTCAAGCAACAGTCGCGTGCCTTCCACATCGGTGCTGAAAATGTCGGCGGGTGTGTAAAGGGGAAGTGCGGCGGCAGTGTGAATCACGATTTGCGCCCCAGCCATACTTTGACGCACTGCCTCAGGATCGCGAATATCCCCCTGGAAGAATTGAATCAATGGACGTTCGGGGTAAGTGAAATCCACCAGGTCAATCCCTGCGATTTCGGTGTAACCCTGTTGCAACAAGTAGCGCACCAGATTGATCCCCAAAAAGCCACTGATGCCGGTAATATAGATGCGCATTCTTTTTTCCTCGCTTGATAGGATGGTGACACGGTTCGGAATGGTTAAGGAAGAGGATCGTCGGGAGCGAGGTTTAGGACTCGCTGGAGGAAAGGACGCGCTGCCTGAAGGGCGCGGGCACGGTGACTGATGCGGTTTTTGACCTCAGGTGGTAATTCGGCCATGGTTTTATTGTAATCCGGCAGGTAGAAAATTGGGTCATAGCCAAACCCGTGCTGTCCGCGTTCATGGGTAATGATAAAGCCAGGGCAAGTGCCTTCAGCAAGATAAATTTCTCCCGCGGGCAGGGCTAACGCAACCACGCAGCGAAAACGCGCCGGCCAACCCGGAAGGCCATCGGGCACAGGATGGGGACGTAGGCGTTCGAGCAAGTAGTGGCGGCGGTCGGCATCAGTGGCGTTTGGAATAGGGGCGTAGCGCGCGGAATGCACGCCGGGCTCTCCCCCGAGCACATCAACTTCCAGCCCAGAATCATCGGCCAAACTAGGTAGACCACTGGCGCGAGAGAACGCCACTGCCTTCAGCACAGCATTTTCCTGGTAGGTGTGCCCGGTTTCTTCGACCTCGAGATTAAGCCCAAGTTCAACCGGTAGGACGAGTTTGAGGGGCAAATCGGCCAGAATGGCCTGAATTTCAAGGCGCTTACCGGGATTATTGGTGGCGATTAAGAGCGATGTGGGCATAGTTTTTATCAAATATATCATATTAATGAAGATAACTTGACTTGTCCATTTGAGGATGCTATAATCAAGTTGTCTTGAAATTATAGCATTGTTAAGAAGCCACTGTGACCCATCCACGTTTCCCGCTCCGCATTAACGTCGGTTTCCTCGTTCATCAAACGGTGGGGGCAAATCGCGATTTTACGTTTGATTTCCCACTGATTCAACTTGGTGCGGATTTTGAACTAACGACCTTTCAGGGCACGGCGCACATCAGCCGTACCCAACAGGGTCTTCTGGTGGAATCCGAATTTAGTGGGTTTGTGACGTTGGAGTGTGTGCGCTGCCTGGAAACCTATGCTCAGCCGTTGACGACCCATTTTTCCGAACTTTACTCGTTTCGCCATCGGCGTAATGCCCCGACCGATCTTTATGTTCCCGATGATGGGTATATTGACCTTGCCCCTCTGGTGCGAGATTATTTGATCTTGGAACTGCCGATCAAACCGATTTGTCGCCCAGATTGTCGCGGGCTATGTATGTATTGCGGTACGAACCTTAACCTGGCTACGTGTGAGCATCAGATGCAGGTCATGTTAGATGGATAAATGGCGATTTGGCGAAGGGGGTTCTTGACATTAGCGTGGAATTCACCTCAGCCCAGGCAAAGGCAGGAGGGAAAGTGTGATTAATTCGGGCAGGCCCAAGCGTAGTGCAGAGATTCTGGATTTATTGCTGGAGAAGGCCGAGGTCCAGGGGTACTTAACCATCGAAGATATGCTCGAGGTGTGCCCTGAACTGGAACAGGATGCCGAACGCCTGGAAAATCTTATGGGGCTTTTACGACGTCAGGGAATTGAATTCTTTGATCGCGAGAGCGAGCCCCTGGACAGTGAAACGCTCTTTGACGCCCCTGAAGCCGCTGATATTCCTTTGGATGTGGACTGGATCACCAGCGATGATACGGTGGGGCTTTACCTCAAGGAAATGGCGCGCGTGCCGTTGCTGACGGCCGAGGAAGAGCGAGAACTGGCCCAGCGGATCGAGCGAGGACGGCAAGCGCGGCGTGTTCTGGAGCACCTGAACGGCCAGGCTACTCCTCAACAGCGCCAGGAACTCGAACAGCAAGTTTTAGAAGGTATCCAGGCACGTGAGCATCTCATTAAGGCCAATACACGTCTGGTGGTCTCTATTGCTAAACGCTACATTGGGCGAGGGGTGCCATTTTTGGATCTGATTCAAGAGGGGAATTTGGGCCTGATGAAGGCCGTGGAAAAGTACGAGTATCAACGTGGTTTCCGCTTCTCTACCTATGCGACCTGGTGGATCCGCCAGACCATTACACGTGCCATTGCTGATCAGGGGCGCACGATTCGCGTCCCCGTCCACATGGTAGACCGTATTCGCAATTTATATCGCGTGGCACATGAGTTGGAACAGCGTCTCGGACGGGCGCCTACACAGGCCGAACTGGCCGAAGAGCTCAACGTCCCACCGGAGAAGGTGGATTGGATGCTGCGTGTCTCGTGGCTTCCGCTCTCTCTGGACAGCCCGGTAGAGGAAGATGAAGAAGATACCGAATTGGCGATGTTCGTGGAAGATCAAAACACCCCTTCGCCGATGCAGAGCGCATATGATAAACTCTTGCGCGAGAAAGTGGAAGCGGTATTAGACACCCTGCCGCCGCGTGAAGCACGTATTTTGCGTTTGCGTTTTGGCCTTGAAAATGGGCACACCTACACCCTGGAAGAGGTAGGGCAAAAATTTGGTCTGACCCGCGAGCGCATTCGTCAGATAGAGAGTAAAGCCCTACACCGCCTGCGTCATCCGCGACGCTCTCGCCAATTGAAGGAATACCTATAAGGCTTCAGGGGTTTGTGTTATTGTGATCGGGCGCAATGGCGTTTTGGGGCCAGGGGGTTTTTACCGTTGGGGGTTCCGGGGCCAGGGTTTGGGCAAGAAATGCTTGCAGATGTGTACAGATTTCGATCGGCTTTTCCAAAATTGCCCAGTGGCCGACATCCGGCATAATCATGACACTGAGCCGGTCAGAGGCTAGATGACGCAAAAGGCGCAGTGATGAAGGGGTTAGTAGTGGGTCTTTGGCGCCGCAGATCCACAACGCCGGCACCTGTAGGCTTTTCAAGCGCTCACGGGCATCAAAGCGGGAAAGTGCTTTCCAATCTGCGTAGCGCACTTCGGGGCGCTGACGGGCTAAGGTTTTCTTTACCGTTTCGGCGATCGTGCGAGGTGTGCTCGGGGGTAAAAGGTGTTGTTCCAGGCTTTCCAAGACGCTTGGCCGCGTTTGTGGATTTTCCAGACCGTCAAGCCAGATTGGCGGGAGGGTGATGGAAGGGAAGCAACTGATAAGGCCCAAGGCTCGCACCAGGTCTGGGTATTCCAGGCCAAGGTGTAGGGCGATGGCTCCCCCCAATGAGGTGCCGACCAGGATTGCGCGCGGTATTTTCAGGCTAGCCATGAATTCGATGATTTGTTGGGCGTAAGCCTCCACCATCTGCAACCCTGTGCCGGCAGAACGACCATGTCCGGGCAGGTCAATGGCCATCACGCGGAAACCCACCAGCCGGCGTAGTGCCGGTGGCCAGATGCTGGCCTCTTGACCGATACCGTGGATGAGAAGCACTGGAATAGGATGGAGATGGTCGCCCCCTTCAAAGTACAGGAAGTGGAGTGTGTTCGTCAGGGGCATGCCTCCTTCCAATGTAAGAGATTCTAAACTTTCTCGCGGGTGCCGATGAGCCCGCGGTGAAGCCGTTCGGCCGCGGTTTCGGTCAGTGGAATGACAACATAGACCCGTGTGCCTTTACCCGGGGCAGAGTCAATATAGAGCAAACCGTTGAGGAGTTCGGTGCGTTCGCGCAGGTTAACCATGCCCAGACTGCCGCGGTGCTCGTAATTCGTGCTAACCTCTTTGGGATCGAAGCCTTTGCCGTTGTCGGCGATCTCCACAAAGGCGATCTCTTGTTCACGGGGCAAGAAACGGATGCGCACACGGATCTCACTCGCTTCAGCGTGTTTACGTGCGTTGTTAACCGCCTCTTCGATGATGTAAAACACAATGGTCTGACGATTAGGATCCAGGTGCTTAACTACGTCGGGGTCGGCATCGAGGGTCACTTTCTGCTGATACAACGCCCACATTTTTTCACACATGACTTTCAGGGCCGGGATGAGTCCCTCGGATTCCAGGATGAGTGGGCGTAGAGTAAACAGCATGTGCCGAATCTCTTCTGTGGTGCGGCGGGCCAGGGCTTCAATCTGTTGAAGTTCTTCGGCAACCTGGCCGTTGATATGGCTTTTTTCCAGGGTTTTGCGCAAAATACTCAGGCGCATCGCGATGGCCGAAATGGATTGCGTGGGGCCATCGTGCAGGTCACGCGCGAGTTTTTTGTGGGCTTCTTCGGTGGTTTCAATTAGACGCTGGCGTTCCTCTTCCAGTTGTTGGAATAGGCGCGCATTTTGGAGCGCGATGGTCACTTGGTGGCTGATGATTTCCAGGAGTTCGCAACGGTCTGGGGTGAAGAAGTTAGGATCAGGGTGAGCAAAGAGCATGGCGCCGAAGACCTGCATCCCGCGTACCAGGGGCAGACAGAAGGCGGAACGACAATTTTGCAGGGCGACCAGGCGACCCAACTGCGGGTCTTGCGCCGGCTGAGTTAAAATCTGGGGTTCGCCGCGCTGCAGAATCTCTGCCAGGGTTCCCTCGCGTGCTTGCAGGACAAGATTCTGATCAACCGGGGGTAACCCACGGGCGGTGGCGATGGCTAACCCTTCCTCGCGAAACATTAAAACCACGCTGACTAATGATAGGATGTCGGCTTCTTCACTGAGGGCGGCTAGGCTCAGATCCAGCGCGGCATCCAGGACCACCTGGTGATTCAGCGTGCCTCCCAAGGTTTCTACCATATCATAAAACGTTTGGATACGGCGCCGTTCGCGCTGTTGGGCTTTGCGTTCAGCCTCACGGCGGATCGCAAGTTGGGCTTGATAGCGTTTACGCACTGCTCCAATCAAGCGTGTGCTCAACATCCCCAGCAGCGCGCCAGTGAGAAGGTTAAAGGCTACCGTGCGCCCCAAAAGCAGCAGACCCTCCAGGTTTCCACCGCTGTGAGAGTAATATGCGCCGCCTTGAAGCAAGCTCAACAGCAGCGCCACTCCCAGGCTACCCCGCCATTCATAATAAATCGCCCCTGAGAGCAGGGCATAGAGGCCGATCCAGAATAAAGGCCCACGTTCGCCCCCACTAGCCAGGAACATGCCCAAACTGATTAAGAGATCTACCGTTACATTGATGGGGCGGTGAAAGACCAGGCGGCGATTGTTAATAGCCAGTGAGGATGAGGCCAGATTCCAACCCACGCCCAGGGCGATCAGCACGACAAAGGCCCAATTGCCGCCAATGCTGAAGGCCAGCATTAACGTGGCGGCAATGAGCATCACCCATCGCAGTAGAATGGCAATCCAATCGGCGAGGTAAGGAAACTCGGACTGACGCACCACTTGAAAATATACCCTAAAAGTGAAAGATTGCCCGGCACCTGTAAGGAAACTGCAAGGCACCGGGTGTAGCCTATCACACTTATACGGGCTTCATTTCGCGAATATCCACGACTTTTTCGACCACAGGTTGCACCGCTTTTTGGAGATCCTCCAAACCCACCCCGCTGACCTTGACCGTCACACGGCGTGTTTCGGTGGATTCCCCTAAAAATGTGCCCAGGGCAATGATATTGCCTCCGGTGTTTTGGATGGCGCCGGTTAATTCATGCAGTTTGCCTGGCATTTCACGTAATTCTACTGTCAGGCGAACTCCCGGGATCCGTGCCCCAAGCATTTCCAGGAAAATACGGAAGAGGTCCGTTTCGGTGATGATCCCCACCAGCCGATCGCCGCGCATGACTGGTAGCCCTCCAATCTTATTATCGGCCATAATGCGCGCGGCTTCTTCAAGTGGTGTGTCTTCAGTGACGGTGATGACTTTGGTGGTCATGACCTGTTCAACTGTGATTTTGCTCAGTAAGTAATTGATCTCCCAAACACTCAGCGTGGTGGCCTTAGAAGGTGAGGCATTCATTAAGTCCAATTTGGACACGATGCCAACCAATTTGCCCCGTGAATTGACCACCGGATAGCGGCTAACGCGGTCACGGCGCATCTGGGCAAGAGCATCTTGGACGGGCATGGTGGGGGGAATGGTAATGACAGGGTGAGACATGCGTTCGCCTACTAACATTGCTAACCTCCTTTCAATTTTCCTAATTGTACAATAGCCTGATAATTTCATTTTATGGAAGTTGTGTCAATTTTATATCGGAGATAAGGGTGTCCCAAAACCGTTTATAATCGAGATGAATTTCACAAAGAGGTGTGACAATGACTACTCAAGATTTCACCTGGGGTCTCAATACGCTGGTCAATCATTGGGGGGAGCATGATGATCCTTATGGTGCGCATGTGCTTCCCATTTACCAGACTTCAACCTTCCGCTTTCCGGATGTGGACACCGGTGCGGCGTTGTTCAAAGGTGAGGCCCAGGGCCACATTTACACCCGTTTGAGCAACCCCAATCACGAATTACTGGCGCAGAAATATGCTGCCTTGGAGGGGTTTGATCTCCTGAGGGAGGCTTCTGATTCTTCGCCGGAGGACATTGTAGCCGCGCAAATTTTCGCCTCAGGCATGGCGGCGGTCACTACTGCTCTCTTAGCCTATGTGCATCCGGGGGATACGGTGATTGCCCAGCGGACGCTGTATGCGGCTTCCTACGTTTTTTTGCAACAGTTTGCGACGCAATGGGGCGTTCGCATTGTTTGGGTGGATGATCTGCGCCCAGAGGAATGGGAAAAGGCGTTTCAGGCCCATCCTCAGGCGCGTGTAGCTTATGCCGAGTCTCCCGCTAATCCGACGCTTAACTTAGTGGATTTACAGGCTTTGGCCGAGATTGCCCATCGTTTTGGGGCTTGGCTCTTTGTGGATAACACCTTTGCCACCCCCTATTGTCAGCGTCCGCTTACCTTGGGAGCCGATGTCGTTATCCATTCCACGACTAAATATTTGGGTGGGCACGGAGTCATCGTGGGGGGTGTGGTGGTGAGCCGGCATGTGAATTGGGTGCGGGGTGATTTGCACCGCCTCTATACCTGGTTAGGCCCAAGCCCGTCGCCTTTTGATGCCTGGCTGGCCGATTTAGGATTGCGGACGTTTGCGTTGCGTATGGAACGACACTGCCAAAATGCATTGGCGCTAGCACGTTACCTCGAAGCGCACCCCAAGGTGGCACGGGTTTACTATCCGGGACTGCCTTCGCATCCAGATTATGCGTTGGCGCAGAAACAAATGAGTGCATTTGGTGGCATGATCGCGTTTGAATTGGCGGGCGGGCTGGAAGCGGGTAAGGCGTTGCTGAACAATGTGCGGGTGATGACCCTAGCGGTTAGCCTGGGCAGTGTAGATACCTTGATACAGCATCCGGCCAGCATGACCCATGCGGCCATGTCGCCGGAAGATCGTCGCAAGAGCGGGATCAGTGATGGGTTGGTGCGCCTCTCGGTGGGTATTGAAGAAGTGGAAGATCTCATCGCGGATTTTGACCAGGCTCTGGCACGCTTATGAGAATAAAAACGGGATAAAAACTTAAAAAACTCATCCCCTTAAAAAGTGGCGCGATGGCTGACTCTTGGTATAATAAATCTCGCACCGAGGGTTAGACTCCCACCTACAGCATAGAATTGGGTATTAACGCCGGCGATAAGGTGGGTGCTCTGCAGGTTAAGCCGGTTCAATGCCATAAAGCCGTTAGGTAATGCCTGGAATGCGATGAGGCGCTGTTCTGAGGATTTATTTTTTATTCTTTACTTTATTGAACCATCTATCGCGGAGCAAGGTGTGGATGGTCGCGGCGGATTCCCCGACCCAGAGATGCGGGCCGAAGATGTATGCCGGCAATCCGGATTAGTGTTTTCCCAGGTATCTTAACGGGTTAAAATTCCTGCGCTTGAGAGATTACGGTGGTGATGTCGTCAAGCGAAGTCAAGATCTTATTAATTGAAGGCAAACGCTCCGACCGGACCTCATTTGCGGGGGGGTTGACGAAAAAGAAGTTCCTGGTCGAGTGCGTCGCCAATGGATCGGCAGCGCTTTCCTACCTAGCCAAGAGTTTGCCGCATTTGATCATCGTGGATGCGGCTTCTATGCGTACCAGTGGGCGGCGCATTTGTGCAACATTGCGCAAGAGTGCCCCCGATATTCCAATTATCCTGATCGCGGAAGAAAACGCATCCGATGAGCCGATTCCGGACGCAAATGTGGTCCTCAAGTTACCCTTTACGCTTCAAAAACTAATCAACCGGATTCGGCCTTTTTTGCCTCACGAACCACGCAAGGTTCTGCGTGCGGGACCGATTTCGCTGGATTTGGAAAAACGGGTTGTGCGGTGTGAGGATCGCCAATCGCCCTTGACCCCGCGGTTAGTGACCTTGCTGCGTTTGCTTATGGAGCGCCCCGGTCAGGTGGTGGATCGCGAGACGCTCTTCACCCAGGCCTGGGACACCCAGTATATGGGCGACACTCGCACCCTGGACGTGCACATCTCGTGGTTACGCCGCGCCATTGAAGCCGATCCGCGTAATCCACGCTACCTGAAGACAATTCGCGGCATCGGCTATCGCCTGGATATCGAACCGGATACGCGCCCGCTTGAAGTGCTTCATCCAGTGCAATTAAACGGCCAAGACCCTAATGGGCGCCCTTAGATGAAGCGCTCTCTTAGTGTAAAAAGCCCAGCGTCAGCGCCAATAACAACCCACCGGCGATGACACTGCCTAGTTGCCCAGCGGTGTTGGCGCCCATGGCGTGCATCAGGATGAAATTGTCGAAATCTTCTTCTTTGGCTACCTGAGCGGCCAGGCGCCCGGCCATGGGAAACGCGCTAATGCCACACGCCCCGATCAAGGGGTTAACCTTACCGCGGGTGATAAAAGCCATTAACTTTCCGAAGAGCAATCCGGCAACCGTGTCTAAAACGAAGGCCATGAAACCCAATCCCAAGATCATCAACGTGCGGGCATTGAGAAAGGATTGCGCTGTCATCGTGGCGCCAATGGTCAACCCCAAGAAGAGCGTTGCTACATTGATTATTTCATTTTGGGCGGCTTTACTCAGCCGTTCAACCACACCGCTTTCCCGCAATAGGTTGCCCAGCATCAAGGTTGCAATGAGTGGGGCCGCGTCTGGGGCGATGAGACTCACGGCAACAGTCACCGCAATGGGGAAAACGATAACCACACTGCGCGGAACCGGGCGCGGGGCATACTCCATGCGGATCAGTCGCTCTTTGCGCGTGGTGAGCCATTTCATTACCGGGACTTGAATGATCGGGATCAGGCTCATGTAGGAATACGCTGCCACTGCTACCGGGGCGAGAATTTCGGGCGCCAATTTGGTGGTGACAAAAATCGCGGTTGGTCCATCAATGGCCCCAATGACACCGATTGAAGCCGCCTGATTTAGCGGGAAACCCAATGCCAAGGCCAGCAACAGCGTGCCATAAATGCCAAACTGCCCGGCGGCGCCAAGCAAAGCCATTTGGGGCATTGCCAAGAGGGGGCGAAAGTCAATCATGGCGCCAACCCCGATAAAAATTAACAGCGGAAAAAGTTCAGACGCAATACCGGCGTCATATAGTACCTTGAAGATGCCATGCTGGGTGGACATTCCCACATTGGCCAGCACGCACCCAAAACCAATGGGTAGTAGCAGGACCGGCTCGTATTCTTTGACGACCGCCAGGGTCATCAAACCCAGGCCAGCGGCGATCATGATCGCATTGCCCCAGGTGAACCCGGCAAATCCGCGCGTAATCTGGGCAACTATTTCGCTGAAGTCCATAATTTTCCCTCAGTCCGTAAATTCCAGCAACACTTGCCCGTGCTGAACCTGGTCCCCCACATTGACGTGAACGGCGGCAATGGTGCCGGCGCGGGTGGCGCGGATTGCATTTTTCATCTTCATCGCTTCTAGGGTAAGCAGGTCTTGTCCGTATTCCACCTGGTCGCCAGGGCGTACCGCGATAGCGGTAATGACCCCGGGGAGTGGCGCTTTGACACAATGCCTACCTCCTTGGTTGGTCGAAACGGTGGGGCGAGAGGGGGGCGATGTGCAGGGTGTGGTAATGGGGGGCGGGGGAGGTACCGGCAAGGCGACTGGAACGGTGGGTGATTCGGTTTCACCCTCTGGCCAAACCTCAAACAGCTCTCCGTCCACCTGAACGCGGATCGGGCGGGAGGTGAGGTCGTCTATTGTGACGGTGAAGATTTGATCCTCTATCTTGATGCGGAATTTCATCGGGCAGCACCTCGTAGTTTGCGCACACGCGCATCATCAATGAGGGTAAAGCGGTTTAAACGGTCAGCCATTTGCCAAGGGGTTGGGGCGCTTGAGGGCGGTTTAATCGGTGTAATGCGGTGAGATTGCAAGCCCAGCGCTATCGCCACGGCGGCAGCCGCGGCGCGTCGGCGGCGGCCTAAATTCTCGCTTTCTTCCGAGGGTAAGGAAGGGGATGGCGATGTGATTTCGGGGGTTTCGCTGTTGGTAGGGTGGTGTTTTGTAGTAAACAGGCGCACCATAACGTCTATCAGTAGCCATAGCATGATCAAGGCTAAAAAGACTAATCCCATGCCGACCAGCGTGATCAGTAATCCTTGGCTCAACGGGGTCTCCATAGCGACGAAACCTTTCCTTTAGAGCGGGAGATTGCCGTGCTTGCGCAGCGGGGATGTGCTCTTTTCACGTAGTGCCTGAAGGGCAGCGATCAATTTAGGGCGGGTTTCACGCGGCTCAATCACATCATCCACATAACCGGCGCTGGCTGCGGCGTAGGGCGTGAGAAAGCGCTGCCGATACTCTTCCACCAAGCGCGCACGTTCCTGAGCCGGATCGTCGGCGGATTCGATTTGCTTACGGAAAAGGATATTCACTGCACCTTCAGGACCCATCACAGCAATTTCGGCGCTAGGCCAGGCAAAGGCCAGATCTCCACCCATAAATTTGCTGCTCAACACCACATAAGCACCGCCATAAGCTTTGCGGGTAATGACGCTGATTTTGGGAACCGTGGCGACCGAATACGCATAAAGAACCTTGGCGCCATGGCGAATAACACCGCGGTGCTCTTGGTCGGTGCCGGGTAAGAAGCCGGGAGAATCCACAAATGTAATCAGGGGGATGTTGAAGGCGTCGCAGAAACGGACAAAGCGGGCGATTTTGTCGGAAGAGTCAATGTCTAGCACGCCTGCCATGACTGCGGGTTCCTGAGCTACGATTCCGATCACATTCCCACCCAAACGGGCTAAGCCAATGATGGCATTTTGAGCGAAGGTCGGTTGTAGTTCGATGAAGGTGCCGTGGTCCACGATGCGGGCAATGACCTCATGCATGCTGTAAGGTACGGTGGGATCCAGTGGCACCATACTGTTGAGGGCTTCATCCATGCGGTTAGGGTCATCTTCGGGCGGAACGTAGGGTGGGTTTTCCAGGCTGTTGGCGGGCAAATAAGATAGCACGCGGCGGCAGAGGGCGATGGCCTCTTGATCATGAGCGGCCTTGAGATGGGCCAATCCACTGATGCCCAGGTGCACGTCGGCGCCGCCGAGAGTTTCAAAATCCACAACTTCACCGGTCACGGCTTTAATAACATCTGGCCCAGTAAGGAACATGTAGGATTGTTTTTCGACCATAATAATCAGGTCGGTGACGGCGGGAGAGTAAGAAGCGCCGCCGGCACATGGCCCCATGATCAGGCTGATTTGGGGGATGACGCCGGAGTAACGGGCATTGCGCAAAAAAACCTGGGCATAGCCCCCTAAACTGCGCACCCCCTCCTGAATGCGCGCACCACCAGAGTCAATCAGCCCCACGATGGGTGCGCCGGCGGCGGCAGCCAAATCCATCACCCGCGCAATTTTATGCCCGTGCATCTCGCCCAATGAACCACCTTGAACCGTGAAATCCTGGGCGTAGGCATAAACTACCCGGCCTCCAATTTGCCCAAAGCCGGTGATGACACCATCGCCATAGGTCTTGTCGGCCTGACCAGTCAGAACGTCGTCCCGTTGCTGAACGTAGGGTTCTAGTTCATGGAAGGTACCGGGGTCAAATAACAATTCAATTCGTTCCCGCGCAGTAAGTTTTCCCCGTGCATGCTGGCGGGCAATCCGCTCTTCGCCCCCAGCCAGGCGCACCTTTTCCCGCATGGCGCGCAATTCCAAAATCCGAGGATCTTCTTCCGGCATGGTAGTCCTCTCTCCCATTACAAGGTTGGCAAGATTATTATACGGGGCAAGGCTGGCTCCTCGATAGTGAAAAAGATAGAGTGATCGCCCCTGCACCGGGTGACGTTTATAAGGATTCTGTGGGTGTTATGGGGTGACAAACGACTATGAGCAGCGTGAGGTTCGTCACGCTTTCTCCTCAGCGTCCGTATTGTCCCTCCAGCGACATCGCAAAAAGCACATGGTCGTGGATGGCCTGGAGTAAGGCGGTTTTGTCCAGCCCAGCGGGTAAGGTTGGGGGCAGGTTTAATGCATAGAGGGTAAAGCGGTAGCGATGAGCCTTACCCGGCGGGGGACACGGGCCACCATAACCCACGCGCCCGAAGTCGTTCCGTCCCTGCGTACCGATTCCTGGCACGTTCTCTTGATTGGGTATCCCCTCGGGTAAATCTCGCCGTTCGGCGGGAATGTTATAGAGCACCCAATGGGTGAATGTGCCTAAGGGGGCATCCGGATCGTCCATGATCAGCGCATAACTGGTTACTTCGGGCGCAGTTGTTTCCCAGGCCAACGCCGGGGAACGGTCAGCGCCCTCACAGGTGTATTGGGAGGGGATCATTTCGCCCGCTGAGAAGGCCGGACTGGTGAGGGAGAACCCTACCGGTTGGGGGGTGACCAGTGATACCGAGCGCAAGGGTGGCGTTGGGATAAGGAAGTTCCCCGCGATCCCGGCCAGCAGTGCTGCGCTGAGAGTGCATAAAGCGTTCACGCCGTCATTGTTCAACCAGCGATAGCCTCGCAGGTAGGTAGTGGTACCACCGCAGCGGTGTTGCGGGTGGCGCTCCGTTTCTTTGTGACAGGAGGGACAGTAATACATCACTTGAGCGCTGGCGCCCAGGAGTGAATCAACCAGGCTACCCACGAACCCGCTCAGGGTGACCACGAGCAAGACTGCCAGCGCCGAAAAGTGGGGCCGCAACAGAGGGGGTGGAAATAGTGCGGCTAGCAACGCAATCCACATTGCCCCACACAGGGCAGCTAGGGTACCTAGTGCGGTGATACCGCCAGCGCTACCCGGCTCAACGCGCTCCCCTCCCAAGATACGCCGGGGGGATTGAGATGACAGAACGCCCAATTCGGTTGCCCACGTATCGGCGTTGGCCGCTGCCAAGGCAGCGGCACCGACCAGCCAAGGCAGCAGGGAGGTTGGCTGTGTGGCCTGCCAGATAACCGCCAGCGCGGCTACCCCACCATTGGCCAGCACCTGCCAGGCATCCCGGCGATCATCTTTGGCATACTTCTCTCCCGGGCTCGTCTTACGTGTTTTTGCCAGGCGTGAGAAAAAGGTTGAGGTAATGAAGAAACCCAGGAGTAAGGTTGCCCAGGGCAAGCCCCCCAGACCAAAGACGAGCCCGCCCAAGCAGGTTGCAGCGATGGCGCCGCTCCCACTCAGGCTGCCTAAGCGGTAGGCCAGCAGGCTAATGATCAGAGCCAAGCCCAATCCCAGCCCAATTTGTAAAGAATTTATCACTGGCGTTGCCATGATATTCGTTTCCTTAGGAAAAACCGTGTTCTAAATCTTACGTTTGGTTTTTTATCTCAAACCGGCCAGTACGCAGGCAATGGTGAGTAAAATCAACGCCAAGTCTCCTCCGCCCCAAAGCAAGTAGGATTTGGCTTGTCCTTCTTTCTGGCGGTAAAAATAGAGACCCAGGATCAAGCCGCTGCCATAAGTTAGCGCGCCTAAAATAGGAAGGAGCATTAAGCGTTGGGCTGGTAAGGGGGACGTGGGTTGAACAGGGGGGGAATAACCCAAGACAATGGTTGCACGAGAGGCTGCCAGTAGACTGCCAAGGCTGAGTAACCCCAACAGGAGAAGGATACCGCCGATCACCATGGCGCGAGCGATCCTGTCTTGCCATAGATGGGCGACGAAGGCTACCGGGCGGGCTGAATAAGGGGGGAGCGGGTTTAGACTGCCCAATTCCAGGGCTTGGCGAAAGGCACGCGAAAAGGCGGATGGATCTTCCGGTGAGATGGCAAACACGCGTTGGGGGGTGGCAATAAGGAGCAGCGTGGTGGTTTCCGCCGCCAGAAATTCGATATCGCCCAATTCGGGTACCTTGCGACTGCCAAGGATGGCCCCTGGCCAGGCGAAAGGGGGAAGAGGTAAGGGGAATCCCGCCTCATTGCCGGGGCGAATCCATTCGATGGATTCCAGGGGCAGGTGCTCTACACGCAATCCCCAGCGTAGGCGTAAGCCATCACGGTCTATGGTATAGGTAGCGCGCCAAAGTGCTGCCAGGCGGTAACCGCTCCCTAGGCTGGCGATACCTCCCAGGAGCGCCAAGACCAGCCATAACAACCAACGCGGGCCAGGGCGCTGCTCGGTTAATTGGACCAGCGCTATCCCCAGCACGGCCAGGCTTACGATCAGGGCTGCTCCGTTGATCCAGATTCCGCGCTGCCGCGGGGGATGAAAGATCCAGAGAGAACTTTCTTCCATCAGAGTGATTTCAAGACCATTTGCAAGGCGTGGCAAACGTAATCTACCTGCTCTTCGGACATGACCCCGGAGAAGGGCAGTGCTAAGCCGCGTTCTCCCAGGTCTTCGGTGACCGGGTAGTCACCGCGGCGGTAGCCAAACCGCTCTTGCATATACGGCTGGAGGTGGATAGGTAAGAAATACGGGCGCACCGGCACCCCAAATTCGGCCAGGCGGGCTGCCACCTGTCCGCGATCTATGCCCGCCGCCAGGCGGATGACATAGACAAACCAGGACATACGTGTGGTTGTTGGAGCGATATAGGGAATTTCAACCCCATCGAGGACTTTGAGGCGCTGGTTATACCAGGCAGCGACCTGTTCACGCCGGCGCAGAAGTTCCTCAAGCCGTTGCATTTGGGCCAGCCCCAGCGCGGCGCTGAGTTCATCCAGGCGATAGTTATAACCCAGGTAGGTATGCTGCAACCAGGTATCGCCCGGCGCACGTCCCTGATTGCGCAGGGCCCGCATGAATGCTGCGGCTGCATCATCATCGGTGACGATCATTCCCCCTTCACCCGTTGTGATCTGTTTGTTGGGGTAGAAGCCAAACGTCCCGTAGTCGCCTAAAACACCGGCTTTACGCCCTTTGTATTCGGCACCCAGGGCTTCACAAGAATCTTCGATTAGTTTCAGATGGTATTGGTCGGCCAGTTCACGCAGGGCGTCCCAATCCGCCGGTTGACCGAAGACGTCCACAGCAAGAATGGCTTTCAATTGCCCGCGATGCTGCCCTTGACCGCGGCGTGGCAGCCAGCGTTGAGCCGCTTTTCCACCTGTGGTCAGGTCATGGACTGCCTGCATGGCCTGTTGGAGATCCAGGTTGCCGGTTTGGGGATCCACATCAACAAACACCGGTATGGCACCGGCGTAGAGGATCACGTTAGTGGATGCCACGAAAGAGAAGGGTGTGGTAAGCACCCAATCACCCGCTTCAACGCCGGCGGCTAAAACACATAAATGCAAGGCCGCAGTGCCGGAGTTAACGCCAATCGCGTGTTTGACACCAAGATAACGGCAAAAAGCGGCTTCAAAGGCTTCGATTTGATCCCCCATGCTTAAGTGGGGGGTGCGCAGGACCTGGGCAACGGCTTCGCGTTCCAGGTTGGTTAGATCCGGCGACGACATGGGAATGTGAAGGGTTGTTGTGGTCTTCATACCTTCAATTCTACCCCGAATGTCAAATGCCGGGTTGGGCGCGCCGTTTAGCGGCGATCCTCCAGGGTTGCGGGTGGAGTGCGCGCGTTCAGTTCCCGGCGTACCGTGTAATATAAACTTTCAGCGCGAATGTCGCCTGCGGTGTAGCACGGTGCTTTGAGGTGATCGGCTAAAGCCTGGGCCAATCCCTGATCAAAGGCTATGTGTTCCATGTTGATGACAATGCTGTGTACCCCTTCCCGGGCAATTTCATCGGCATAGAGATAGGCTTCTTCCAAGGGGGGGAGGTGGCTAATCGAGACGTTGCCCGCACCGTCAGTGAGCACGATCAATAACGGCATTACGTCGGGATGACGGAGGCGTTCGCGCTGGAGCACCTCTAAAGCCAACTTGAGCCCGGCAGAAAGGGGGGTTTTACCCCCAACCGGGATATCGGCCAGCGCCGTCTGGGCCAAGGTGACTGAGTTCGTTGGAGGTAGCACGAGTGAGGCACGGTCTTTTTGGAAGACGATCAGACCGACGCGGTCGCGCCGCTGATAGGCGTCGTTGAGCAGGGAGAGGATGGCGCCCTTGGTGGCCTGCATGCGTTCGGCCACAGCCATAGACCAGGAAGCATCTACCACGAAGAGGATCAGGTTGGCAGCACGACGCACCCGCACTTTGCGCATAAGATCACTACGATGAATGGCGAAGGCCAGATGGCGCCGTTCTTCACTACGTTCCTTCTGGAAAGGCGCTGCTGCGCGCAGGGTAGCATCAAAAGCCAAATCATCTGTTGGCCCCTGGGCAGGTCGAGCCTGTATGTAACGCCCGCGTTTGCGTTCGGTGTGGGTGCGTGAGCGGCGACCGGCGAAGCGGCGCATCATCTTATCCAGCGGCGTATCCAGGCGACGCGGTTCAAAAGGCTGTGTGGCTTGGACCACCTGACCGCCGTCCCACCACATAGCACCATCTTGACGGAAGATATCCTCGCGTTGGGTGGGTTGAGGTGGGGCCTGCTCTTGCGTCTCTTGGCTGAGGGTCTGATCAGTTAAATTTTTTTTTGCCGGGCGGCTTCTTCCTCGCGGGTGGGCACCGGTTCGGTGTGTTTGCCGGTGCTGCTGGCGCCTTGCAATTGCTCAATGCGGTCCTGCAATTCTTCCATGGTCATCTCGGCTTGCTGGAAGGGAGCGCGTTTGAGCCGATGCGGCAACGCGAGTTCGGCGGCCAATGCGATATCGCGCCCGGTTACGCTGGTGCGGCCCTCAAAAGCGGCGTGGGCACGCGCAGCTTTGAGGATGACCATGTCGGCGCGGTGACCATCCACATTCAAAGAAGCGGTTAGGGAGGCAATGGAGAGTAAATCGCGCGAGGTATAAGTCACCTGGGGCAGCAACTGACGCGCCTGCTCAATCTGGCGTGAAAGTTCTTGCTCCTTAGGTAACCATTCCTGGCGAAAGGCTTCGGGATTGGCTTCAAAGGCCAGATTGCGTTCGATGATCAGCACCCGTTCGCGGGGATCGCGAATGCCCCGAATTTCAACCGAGAGGGCAAAACGGTCGAGCAATTGCGGGCGTAGTTCACCTTCCTCGGGGTTCATGGTGCCAACCAAGATGAAGCGCGCCGGGTGGCTGAATGAGATGCCCTCGCGCTCGATGATGTTCACACCCATGGCGGCGGAATCGAGCAAAATATCCACTACATGGTCATCAAGCAAGTTTACTTCGTCAATATAAAGCAAACCGCGGTTGGCGGAAGCCAACACGCCCGGCTCGAAGTGACGTTCCCCTTTCTGAATGGCCTTTTCGATATCCAGGGTGCCCACCACGCGGTCCTCAGTCGCCGAGATGGGCAGGTTGACAAACGGGATTGGGCGGGTGGTGACCGGGAGATTCTCACCTCGGGCGGCCCGTTCGCGGCATTCGGTGCACCAGGTGGCAGGCGTATCGGGATCGCAGCCAAAGCGGCAGTCCGCAATGACCTTGATATGCGGTAACAACGCCGCCAGGGCGCGCGCCGCTGTGGATTTGGCGGTGCCACGCTCGCCGCGGATCAAAACCCCGCCGATGCGCGGGTCAATGGCATTCAGGATCAGGGCGCGTTTCATCTGCTCCTGACCCACAATGGCTGTAAAGGGATAAATCACCGGCATATTGATCTGCCTCTCTCACTACCACTAGATTCTCGCAGGGTAAGTTTACCACGATTTGGAGCAGTGAGCGTGGGGCTGTCGAGCCTGTGGCAACGCGAATTTGGGTTAGGAGGGAATCAGAGGTGGTGAGACGGGAGCCCTAATTCATCCAACCAGGCCCGGATACGCGCGGAAATTTGATCCCGAACCTGGCGGAATTTTGCTCGTTTGGCCTCATCCTCGCCTTCAAATGCCGCCGGGTCCTCAAACGGCCAATGCAGTCGGATACCCTGGCCGGGGAAGAAGGGACAGTTCTTTTCGGCATCGGCGCATACTGTGATCAGGTAGTCGAACGTCATCTTACCCCGGTATACATCTAAGGACTTGGAGGTCTGATGGCTGGCGTCAATGCCAATTTCGGCCAGGACTTGAAGGGCAAACGGGTTGACCCCCTTAGGTTCAATGCCAGCGCTGTGAACCTCGAACCAATCGCCGCCATAGTGGCGTAAAAGCGCTTCGGCCATTTGGCTACGGGCGGAATTGCCGGTGCATAAGAAGAGAACACGTCTTTTGGTCATCATCTTAATTCTATCGTGATCTAGTTTGATTTTAACCAGTTTAAATTAAGAAAAATCAAACAATGGGTTAGGGTAAGGTTAAATCCGTGAAAAAATGCCCCCAAAATATTGACATTTTGGGCAAAATCGTTGAAAATAAACCACTGACTGCAGACGATAAGGGGTGATTTCACCTCACTGCTGCCCACTCCCCGCTCGGGCAGCGGCGGGGCAAGGGGAAGGGGTTTTGGTGGGTTCTTGACCTGCTGAGGCCCCCTCTATCTTTTATCCGCCTTGCCGGGAGCGTGGAGGTACCTGCTGGCTGACCACCCCGAACGTTGCAGCACATCTATCCCAAAAAGAAGGAGGTTTATGGACAGTTGGACGGGCAGCTGCGCTTGGGGGAACACTATATTTGTGATCTCTCAAACTGCAACCGAGAACTGCTCTACGATAGCGAGCGTTCCCGCGATTTGTTCTTCCAGGCAGTGAGAGATAGTGGGTTAACCATTGTCAGCGAGGGCTACTATCCTTTCAGCCCGCATGGTTTCACTTGTTTCCTCTTGTTGGCCGAGTCCCATGCGAGTTTGCATGCGTGGCCGGAATATGGTTACTGCGCTATCGACCTGTTCACCTGTAACCTGGACCTTGATATCAAGCCATTGGTGGACAAACTGATTAGCCTGTTTGGGGCGCAAGACGCCCAAATTCGCGTAGTCAGCCGCACTGCGGTTTGCCGGGAGGAGTGCCCAGCATGAACGCCTCATTGGAATCCCCCACTCTGGTGCGTTACATCATGGAAGAACCCGGCGTGCCCGCCACGGGTGAAAAGCCGTGGGGCTGGCATCTGGTGTTGAACCTGTATGAGTGCGATCCAGAGCGCATCACTTCGGCGGAGGTTATCCGGCAGTTCGTCATTGACCTGTGTGATTTGATCCACATGCGCCGCTTTGGTGAGCCTCTGATCGTCAACTTTGGTGAAGATCCGCGCGTCACCGGTTATTCTCTGGTGCAACTCATCGAGACCAGCAACATCACCGGGCACTTTGCCAATCAGTCCAACGCGGCCTATCTGGATATTTTCTCGTGCAAAGAATTTGATCCAGAAGTTGCCACCCGTTTTTGCGTGGAAACCTTCCGCGCGAAAAAATTCAGTGGAGTGTTCATTAACCGTGGCTGAGACCTGGGTTACCGAGCAACTACATTCGTTTTATCGCCAGTCACTGCGGGTGAAGAAGGTGCTGGTGGACGAGCAAACGCCTTACCAGCACCTTCAGGTGGTGGAAGCCGAGTTTTTCGGCAAGGTGCTTATCCTGGATGGAATCATCCAGCTCACCGAGTATGATAACGCCGGCTACCACGAGATGATCACCCATATCCCCATGCTGGCGGTAGAAAACCCGCGTACAGTTCTGATCGTGGGTGGCGGTGATGGTGGTAGCCTGCAACAGGTCTTGCGTTACCCCTCGGTGGAACGGGCCGTGGTTTGCGAATTGGATCGGCGTGTGGTGGAAGTGTGCCGCGAACACTTCCCGGCCTTTGGCGATCCTTATCGTGACCCGCGGGCAGAGGTGGTCTTCCAGGATGCCTTTACCTATCTAGAAAACCCGCCTCTCAAGTTCGATGTCATCGTCTCAGATACCACTGATCCCATTGGGCCGGCGGAGAAACTCTTTAGCCCTGATTTCTTCCGTCGCCTGGCGGCAGCGCTCAACCCGGGCGGCGCGATTGCAATCCAAAGCGAGCAGATGTTCTTCGATCAGGCTTTGATTCGTGACATTTATCGCTTTGCCAAGACGCTTTTCCGCGCCCCAGCATATTACTATACCCTGGTGCCGACCTACCCCGGCGGCGGAATTGGGTTCATGTATATGTCAGATGTGCCCTGGACGAATGGTTTGAATAAACCCTATCCGCCAGGGCAGATGAATTACCTCAACCCCGACGTGCACCGCGCGGCCTTTGCCTTGCCGGAGTTCTTCCGGCGGGTGCTGGAAAGTTGATCACATCCTAGCCGTATTCGGACATTGAGGCGAAGATCTCTCGTGGACATTTGTCCGCGGGAGATCTTTTTGCCGCTCCGGCTTTGGGCCAGGGTGCGGTATAATCCTAACGTTGCCTGAAACTGGGTTCACTTTTTGGAATGAGAAAAGGTCATGGAAGTTGGTACTGTTTTTCCGGTAGATATTGATGAACAAATGCGCTCGGCATATCTCGATTACGCCATGAGCGTTATTGTGGCGCGGGCACTGCCCGATGCGCGGGATGGCCTCAAGCCGGTTCACCGTCGCATCCTCTACGCCATGCATGAATTGGGCTTGCGTTCGAATGCCCCGTATAAGAAATCTGCCCGCATCGTGGGCGAGGTTTTAGGTAAGTATCACCCTCATGGCGATATGGCAGTGTATGATGCCATGGCGCGCATGGCACAAGATTTCTCGATGCGCTATCCTTTGGTTGATGGTCAGGGTAACTTTGGCTCAGTGGATGGCGATGCCCCGGCGGCCATGCGTTATACCGAGGCGCGCCTGAACGCCCTGGCCGAAGAGATGCTGGCCGATATTGACAAAGACACGGTGGATTTCACCGATAACTTCGATGGCTCGCTCAAAGAGCCGGTGGTCTTGCCTGCGCGCCTACCCAATTTACTACTCAACGGCGCGTCAGGGATCGCTGTGGGCATGGCGACCAACATTCCCCCGCACAACCTGAATGAGTTAAGTGCGGCGATTGCCTATGTCATTGACCACTACGATCAGATTGACGAAATTACCGTAGACGACTTGATGAAACATCTCCCAGGCCCGGATTTTCCTACCGGTGGGGTGATCGTGGGGCAAGAAGCCATCCGCCAGATGTATTCAACCGGGCGGGCGCGGCTGACGGTGCGCGGACAGGCGCATATCGAAGAGATTCGCGGTGGGCGTTACGCCATCATCATCACCGAGATCCCCTTCCAGGTGAATAAAGCCAGTTTAATCGAACGTATTGCCGAATTGGTGCGTGAGGGACGTATTGACGCCATCGCCGATTTACGCGATGAATCAGACCGGCGTGGCATGAGCATTGTCATCGAATTAAAACGCGGTGCACAACCCCGCAAGGTGCTCAACCAGTTGTACAAGTTCACGCCTTTGCAAATCACCTTTGGGGCGCACCTTCTGGCGCTGGTGGACAACGAGCCGCGAGTGCTTTCGCTCAAGCGTGCCCTGCAAATCTACATTGAGCACCGTCGCGAGGTGATCGTCCGCCGATCGCGCTTTGAATTGGAAAAAGCGCGCCAGCGAGCCCATATTTTGGAAGGGTTGCTGATTGCTCTGGCGAACCTGGATGAAGTCATACAACTGATCCGCCAGTCCTCGGATGCCGATGTGGCGCGTAAGCGCCTGATAAACCGTTTCAAACTCAGCGAAGCCCAGGCCCAGGCGATCTTGGAAATGCCCTTGCGGCGATTGGCTGCGCTGGAACGCAAGAAAATTGAGGATGAGCATAAATCCCTGCTCAAGCAGATTGCGGCTTTGGAAGATTTGCTCGCCTCACCCAAGAAAGTGCTCAAAGCCATCAAATCCGATTTACAAGAACTGACCGAGAAATATGGTGATCAGCGCCGCACACGCATTGTGGTCGGTGAAAAAGAGGACTTTGAGGAAGAGGATCTGGTACAGGATGAGCCGGTGTTGATCATCCTGACGCAGAAAAATTACATCAAGCGGGTGTCACCCTCGGTGTTTCGCACCCAGAACCGTGGCGGGCGCGGTGTTACCGGTCAGTCTTTAAAGGATGAAGATGAGACGCTGATGTTGTTGGCTGCCCGCACGTTGCACACCATCCTTTTCTTCTCCGACCGGGGTAAGGTCTATGCCGAGAAGGTCTATCAAATCCCGGATGCTGGACGCACCGATCGCGGCTTGCCGATCACCAATGTGCTTTCATTGGACAGCGGTGAACGCATCACGGCGGCAGTGGCCGTACCCGATTTTACGGCGGCACAGTACTGCACCATGACCACGGTGCGCGGCAAGATTAAGCGGGTGGCTTTGGAAGAATTTTCCAACGTTCGCGCCTCGGGACTGATAGCGATTACCTTGGAAGAAGGTGATGAACTTGGCTGGGTGCATCTAACCAGCGGCAAGGATGAGTTAATCCTGGTGACGGCGAAAGGTCAGGCCTTGCGCTTCAAAGAGGAAGAAGTCCGACCAATGGGACGCCAGGCGGCGGGAGTGATTGCGATCAAATTACAGGCTGGTGACCGCGTGGCTTCCATGGATGTGGTACATCCCAACGCCGATTTGCTGATCGTCACCGAACAGGGGTATGGAAAGCGCACCGCGCTCAAAGATTTTCCACGCCACTCGCGCGCCAAATCTGGCGTGGCAGCATTGCCGGCAACTTCATTGAAGACCAGCGGCGTGGTGGCGGCGGCGCGGGTAGTGCAGGAAGATGACGAGATCACGCTCATTTCCGCCGGTGGCGTGATGCTGCGGCTCAAGGTGAAGGATATTCGGCGCATGACGCGCGTAGCCCGCGGGGTGCGCTTGATGGAACTGGATAAAGGTGATACCGTAGCCTCGGTGGCGCGTATCGCTGCCGCCGATCTACGTGTAGGCGGGTGATTAGAACAACATCATCCGCCCGGTGACCACCAAGCACAGCATCCCCAGGACGACGGTCATCAAGAACAGCAATAACGAGAGCACAAACCGCTGGGCAGCCGTCATCCCCAGAAACTCCCGTCGCCGACGTCGCCGGCGCGTCGCGGAAGGCTTAGGTTCTTCTTCGGAAAACGATACGTCAATCGAACTGCGTAAATCGTCAAGCATCCTCACCTCCTGAGGATCCGGCAAACGGCGCAGCGAGAGGGCGAATCTCCCCTGCGTTTAGCCGATATTCAGTGCCGTCTTCTAACCGCAAGCGTAAATGTCCTTCTGGACTTAATCCCTTCACGCGTCCGATCAGGGGGGGATTGTGTCCATCGCTGGCCTGAACCCATTCACCGCGAAACGCCAGGTGGTCTTCCCAGGCGATCATAAATTCAGGGCTGGTCAGGCGATGGCGCCAGGCAAAAAAGGCCTCAAGGACGCGCCGGAGCACATCCCAACGGTTTATGGGGTGTCCCAGGACCTCTTCCAGGCTGATTGCCGGATAGTGTAGCCCTTCGGCTGGGGGTACGGCGGCGCGTCCCACGTTGATTCCGATGCCCACCACGGCCCCTTGCAACTGCTCTTCCTGCCAGGCCAGTTCGACCAAAATGCCGCACACTTTGCGTTTGTCAATTAATACGTCGTTAGGCCATTTGATGTGGGCGTCCACTCCAAAACCAACCTTGAAAGCCTGGGCAACGGCCAGTGCACCCAACGCTGTTAGACGTTCAACCGGGAACGGCAACTGCGCATTAGGCCGCACAATGAGGGTAAACGCTAACCCTGCTTCAGGCACGGTGATCCAGGTGCGGCCTAACCGCCCCCGCCCTTGAGTTTGGTGACCCGCCACCACCAAAGCCCCATCCGGTGCACCCTGATCCAACCAGGCTAAAGCGATATCGTTGGTTGATCCCACCTCTTCATAATACTGCCAGGCAGGCAGATTTAGGTCGCGCAACCAATGTTCAAGTGCAGCAGATTCCATCATGAGGTAATTATACTTGTTACCCCCAAGCCGTGGGTGCAGAGGTTGGGTTTAGGTGAAAAATAAAAAACTCCCACAGGTAACTGTGGGAGGGGTAGGGGACGTAGCGTTTAGATTAGCGCGCTACAACTTTGATCGTGCGCGGACGGGCTGCAGCGGCTTTGGGTACCCGTAGAGTCAACACACCGTCCTTGAGGCTGGCGTCGGCTGCCGCGGAGTCCAGTTCATCTGGCAGGTGAATCACCCGCATGAAGCGACCGCGCGGGAGTTCTTGGAGGATGTAAGTGGCTTTTTCGTCATGCTCGGGTTTGAGCTCGCCCTGGAGAGTCACCGTATTGTCCTGGATCTGGATTTGAAGTTCTTCGGGTTTCACACCGGGCACTAACGCCGTGATCTCATAGCCTTCGTCATTAACGCGAACGTCCACCGGCACCCAGACCGTGGGTGATTCTTCGGGCCATTCCTCGTTGAGAGCACGATCCAACCAGCGCCGCATCATCCAGCGACCGTAGGGCATGCGCATGTACATCATCATAATCAACCTCCTGTAATCGTTGGGCTATTCTGCCTCTTTGGATGTTGGATGCTTTTATCTTAGGCGCGGTGTATAGGAATTTGGCAAACAAAATATCAGCGTTCTATATGAATCGTGACATAAAAACCAACGCCCCGGTGTGAGAAAACCCCGGGGCGTTGATTAAAGGGTAACGAACGGATTTGATCAGGCTTCGTTGATCACCCAACAGGCATGAGGGGGAAAGTTGATGATGACTTGATCCCCAGGGCGAGGCAAGGTCAACTGACGCTCGTTGAAGAGATCAGCCAAAACTTCGCGTCCCTGCAAATCCACCCGCACCCGCACAATGGCGCCAAGGAACATCACATCCAGGACGCGTCCCTGTAAATGATTGCGGCCTTCCACCGTGCCGAGGTTCATCTCCTCCGGGCGTAGAGCCAGGGTAACGACTTGACCGCGATTTAAGTGAGGTAGCGGTTCAACCTGTAACACGTTGTTATCAAAACGCACTTTACCCTGCTGGGGGTCCTCAACGATCACTGGAATGAGATTGAGTTGGCCGATGAACGAGGCCACGAAGCGGGTCTTGGGGTAGTTGTAAACCTCAAAGGGGGTTCCAACCTGCTCGATTCGTCCTTCGTACATGACTACGACGCGGTCCGAAAGCGAGAGCGCCTCTTCCTGGTCATGAGTAACGTAGATGGCAGTAATGCCCAAAGTTTGCTGAATGCGGCGGATTTCAGCGCGCAGTTCGACGCGAATTTTAGCATCCAGGGCTGAAAGGGGTTCATCCAGCAGTAAGACGCGCGGGCGGATGGCCAGTGCCCGTGCTAATGCAACCCGCTGTTGTTGCCCGCCCGAAAGTTGATAGGGGTAGCGGTTTTCAAAACCGGTTAGGCGAATCAAATCGAGCATCTCGCTGATGGTCTTGCGAATCTCTTCCGGCGGGCGCTTGGCTACCTTGAGCCCGAAGGCGATGTTGTCAGCCACGGTGAGGTTGGGAAAAAGAGCATAGGATTGGAACACCATGCCGATGTGGCGGCGGTTAGGGGGTAGGGTGGTAATGTCGTTGCCATCCAGGATGATCTTGCCACTAGTAGGCAATTCAAATCCGGCGATCATGCGCAGGGTGGTCGTTTTACCGCAGCCGCTTGGACCCAAGAAGGATACAAATTCCCCCCGCTCTACTTCCAAATTGAAGTCCCGAACGGCCAGAGTCGGCCCGAAGCGTTTGGAGAGGTTTTGCAGACTCAGATAGGCCATATGTCCTTTCACCGCGAATGAGTTTAGCGTGCACCGAACGCTTGATCACCACCCAGGGCGCGCCGTCCCACAAATTGGAAGAGCATCGTGAACGCCCAGGTAAGGGCGAAACTGATGACGGCTAACGCCGCACCCTCATAGGCGCGATTTTGTCCCACCTGTGACATGTAAGGCCCAAAAGCCTTCAGCCCGACCAGGAAACTGGCCATGGTTAATTCTCCCATCACAATGGTAATGGTCAAAAAGGCACCACTGAGAATAGCACTGCGCAGGTTGGGGAAGATGATTTGAGTGATAATCACCCACCAACCGGCACCCAGGCTTTGGGCAGCTTCGGTCAAGGTGCGGATATCTATGGCTTGAAGGCCAGTATCCACGGCACGATAAAGATAGGGGAGCACCAGTACCACGTACCCCGCCACTAACAGGATCTGTGTACCGGTGAATGAGTTGGTCAGCAAGAAAGGAGGGCGGCTGAAAACGCGGATCAGCCCAAAGACCAACACAATGGCTGGGACAACAAATGGCATCAGGGTGATGAATTCCACCACCGGGCGCAGTTGAGGCAGGCGGAGGCGGATCCAATAGGCAGTGGGAACAACTAAAACGACTCCTACCACCACCGTGAGTAATGCCATCTCAAGCGAAAAGGTAAAGGCGCTAGCGAAACGAGGATCGCTGAGCACGCGCTGGTATGCCAGTGCACTTAGTACACCCTTGCGCGCTCGCAGTGAGAAGTCTATGGTCGCGATAAGGGGGACGAAAAAGTAGAGTCCTCCTAAAAAGAGGATGAACCAGGAGAGCAAGCGCTGGCGCAGGGGGGCGTGGGCATTGCGGTCCATATCAGCCTCCAGAGGGTTTAGCGGCGTAACCAGCGCTCACTGCGCCGTCGCAACACATAATAAATAGCCATATTGATCGCCATGATCACAATCATCCCGAACGAAAGGGCATATCCCAACCCGGGATTGTATAGCACGTCTCCCATGATTTGAGCGCCGATGAGAATGGTGATCAGGTTAATCAATCCACCGGTGAGTGAAAGCGCGGTGGCGTAAGCGCCGAAGGCGTTCCCAAAAAGCAAGATGATCGCACCTAGGATTGAGGGGGTCAGGATGGGCAGGGCAACCATACGCCAATAGTCCCAGGTGCTGGCGCCCAAGTTCTCGGCAGCTTCGCGCCACTCGCGTTTAAGCCCTTCCAGGGCCGGGGCAATGATCAAGACCATCAGCGGGAACTGGAAATACATGTAAGTCAGGCTTAAGCCCCAGAACGAATACAGGTTAAAACCAATCTCGTAGATATCTACCCCCAAGGTTTTGAGCAACACCGTGACCATGCCCAGGCGCCCGAGCGTGGCCACAAAGGCAAACGCTAAGGGCACACCGGCAAAGTTCGAAGCCACACCGGAGAAGGTGAGCAGGGCATCCCGCGCCCAACGGGGCAGACCGCCCAGGGTAACCGCATAAGCCAACAGGAAGCCAAACAGCCCGCCACCCAGAGCCGTGGCTAGGCTGATGCGAATGCTAATGGAATAAGCGCTCAGGATTGAGGGAGTAAATAAACTGCGGATGTTATCGAGGGTGAAATGCCCTTGGGTATCTCGGAATGAGCCCACCAAGAGTGACAATGAGGGCAATAGCATGAACAAAGCCGCAAAGATGAAAAAAGGGGCTACGCCGATCCACACCATCCATCCGGTGCCAGTACGAGTGCGGCGCAAAGGTGATTCTGGGGAGGGCTGCACTGTGGCAGCCCTCCCTCCTGAAGGTGATTGAATTGTCGAGACGGGGGGGCGGATTTCGCTCATTGGGTTAATTTTACTTGACTTCGGCGCCGACGACCTTATCCCAATTTTCGGCAATGTAGGCTTTGGCCGCGTTCAGTTGCTCAATGGTGGGGAAAACGGCCTTGGCATACAATTCCGCCGGGGGTAGTTCAGCCAAGAGGTCTGCCGGGATGGCGTTGCGTTTGACCAAATCATCAAAGCGGATGGGGTGGCAACCGCCCTTGAGCCAGATCAATTGTCCCTCGTCGGAATAGAGGAACTCCATCCACAACTTGGCAGCGTTGGGATGGGGAGCATAGGCACTGATCGCCTGGATGTATACGCCCGCGATGATACCGCTCTTGGGGATGACCACCTCAATCTCGGGGTTGCCTTCCAGGGCTTTCTTATCGGCCAGGGCGTTGTAGTCCCAGCGGAAGACCACTGGGGTTTCGCCTTTGGCAATGGTGGACTGCTTCGCGATCACCGGAACGAAATTACCGACTTCGTTCAGTTTCTTGAAGTATTCCAGGCCGGGTTGGACGTTATCCAGCGAACCACCGTTAGCAAGGGCGGCGGCATACACGCTCATCTGCGCCTGAGCGGAGAGACGCGGGTCGCCGGCCAAGGCAACCTGATTCTTGTATTCCGGCTTCAGCAGGTCAGCCCAATCTTGGGGCACGTTTTTAACGACGTCTTTGTTGACTTCAAAGGCCATGACGCCGTAGTAATCCCCATACCAATAGCCATCTGGATGCTTGAGGTTGTCGGGGATGGTGTCCCAGGTAGACACCTTGTAAGGCATAGCCAGTTTTTCGTCCACCAATTGCGGACCAAAGGCATATCCCACGTCAATTACATCCGGGGCTTGGGGGCCCTTGCTGTCTTTATTGGCTTTAATGGCTTCAATTTCCTCGGCAGAACTGGCATCGGGATTGAGTTCATTGACCTGGATCCCGTACTTTTGCTTAAAGGTCTCAATGGCTTCACCGTAATTGCACCAATCGTGCGGTAACGCGATGGTGGTAAGCATGCCCTCTTGCTTGGCGGCAGCGATCAGGTCGGCCAGCGCACCGCTCTCACCCCCGGATGAGGCTGGCGGTTGGGTGGGAGCCGCGGTAGGTGTGCCCGCACAGGCGGCCAGAAAGGCTACCAGGACAAGCAAACTCACCCAGCGGAAAAGGCGGGACAACGTGAGGGCTTTCATAATTCTTTTCCTCCTTATTTAGGGTTGAATTTGGGGGATATTTTTATTTTATACTAAAAACAGGATTAAAAACGTTACCCTAAGGGTCAAAATTGGCTTAAGTTTAGGTAAACGTTTTACCAAAGAATTGTTAAGAAAAGTTGTGGGTATGCTATAATCCCCTCGACCTTGGCTTACGGAGTGCACAATGTGTTTTGATTTCTCTGCCTTTTCGCTAGAGAATTTCTCAGATCCTTGTCAGCAAGAATTGCACCCTCAGGCTCGCGTGGGATTGGCGCTTTTTGCCGAGGGACGGTATTTTGAGGCCCACGAGGCTTTGGAAGAAGCCTGGCGTGAAAGCCAGGGCCCGCAGCGAGCGCTCTATCAGGGGATCTTACAGGTGGGGGTGGCTTATTATCACATCCTTCAGGGAAATTACACCGGTGCGCTGAAAATGTTTGCCCGGGCGCAGGCGAACTTGGAAGCGTTTGAGCGCCCGTGTTCGGGGGTGGATGTGCCACAGTTACGGGAAGATGCGCGGCGGGTAGAAGTGGCGTTACGGGCACTGGGTGAGGCACGCATCCATGAACTGGATCGTAAATTGCTCAAGCCTGTTCCGATGATCAGCTCTGAGTAGCGCGGGAGAGAACATAACATGGAATCTAAGCCGTTTGCGGGTAAGGTTGTTCTGGTTACTGGCGGAGGGCGCGGGATTGGGCGAGCCATCGCCCTTTATTTTGCCGCGCGAGGTGCCGATGTGGTGATCAACTTTGTGCGCAACCAGGAACATGCCGAAGAGGTGGCAGCTCAGGTTGAAGCACTGGGACAGCGGGCGCTGATGGTACGAGCCAACGTCGGATATCCGGAGGAAATCGAAAAACTGTTTGCCCGCATTGCTGAAACGTTCGAGGTTCTGGATATCTTTATCAGCAATGCTGCCACCGGCTTTAACCGTCCTGGGATGCAGCAGAAGGTGAGCGGGTGGGATTACACCATGAACGTCAACGCGCGCGCCTTCCTCTTTGCAGCCCAAAAAGCGGTTCCCTTGATGGAAAAACGCGGCGGTGGGCACATGGTGGCGATCACCAGCCCCGGCTCGCAACGAGTTCTGCCCGATTACATTGCCGTAGGGGCCAGCAAAGCCGCCCTTGAGGCACTTACCCGTTACTTGGCAGTAGAACTGGCACCCAAGAATATTATCGTCAACGCTGTCGCCCCTGGCATTGTACTGACCGATGCGCTCAAGCATTTTGCCGCTCTCAGTGACCCCCAGGTTATCGAGCGGGCAATTGTCAACACCCCCGCCGGCCGCTTGGTGACACCGGAGGATGTGGCCGGGGTGGTGGGGTTCCTGTGCTCACCGGAAGCGGCAATGATACGCGGCCAGGTGATTGTGGTGGATGGCGGCTATACGCTGATCACGCCCGGCTGAGATTTATATCTGAAACCCGAATAACCTGAGCCAAGGGCGCGCATTTTGGGCCAGGAAGGGCCAGGGGATGGCGGCCAGGGTTAATAGTAAGGCCAGACCGAAACCAAGTGCGGCTCGGCGGTGCTTTTGTGCATCAGTTGGGGCTTTCTTGCTCAAGGTGCGTGCCATGTGGGCGATCCCGAGCGCAATCAGCATGAGGAAAATGTGTTCCACGGCGAAAAAGCGCAGTGCTGCTTCCCGCATGGCGGCGCCAAGGTCACCAATCAACACACTGCCCCAGCCGCGGGTTAGATACAGGATGAGTCCGAGTAATATTTGCAAATCGAATGCCAGGGTGAAGAGCATCCCGGCGCGTCCATCCCCAGGGGTAAAGGGGCGGTGACCGATCCAACCACCCATGGAACGGACGAAAGCCACACCGCCCAGGATTAAAACCGCCCAGCGTGTCAGGTTATGCAGGCTCAATAGAATCAGGTTGAGGGTATCCATGAATGTCCTCCTGAGAAGAGATGTAAGTGGTTAAGGTTTCCAACACGTGTTCTAACCAGTGCGCCTCGGCGGCCAGGTGATAGCGTTGGTGTTCCAGGGCCAGTGCAGCTGCCCCGGCATGTGCTGGGGCGTTTTCCAACGCCAGGCGCCGGGCCTGGATCTGGGCGAGGCGCTTTTGAAGCAGGTCACGAGCTTCGTGAGGGGATAAGGCATCCAGGAAACTCAGGCCTATGTCCCCCGCGAAATAGATGGGGTGGTAATCGCTCAAGTTCTTGCGTAGCAACTGCCAGAAGGCATGTTCGCCCTCGGGGGTTAGACGGTAGATGCGCCGCTGGAGACCGCGGGCGGGGTGATCTTTGTTCCAAGTGACCCAACCTTTTTGGGCCATGCGCTTTAGTAAATAGTAGGCGGTTGGTTTCTTTAGGGCTGCGCAGGTATCCCAATCATGAGCGATGAGAACATTGAGGGCATAGCCGTGCGTAGGGCCGCGACGGAGTAATCCAAGCAAGAGCAATTCATTGGCCTCATCTTCAGGCAGGGGCATGGCAGATCACCAAGGTGTTCAAAATAGTCAAAATTGACTATTTGAATTTTATGGAATTAGAGGGTTTTGTCTAGCCTGATTCAGGTTAACAATGGGATGAAAAACCCATCATCCGGGGGGTGAGAAGAAGGCGGATTTAGATTTATGGCATGTCAGGGACAAGCAGATCATTACGAAGAGGGTTCGGCAGACGCAACCTTGGAGAGAGGCTGACTTTCCAGGTTAGCGGTGACCGGCCAGAATAAGGCGATAAGGCTCATCGCACTGCATCCCAAGCCGCCGATGATATACCATGTTTGTAACCCCAACCAATCGGCAATAGGGCCGGCAAAAAGCATTCCCAGGGGTGTCATGGCTGAAGCCAGGCTGTGGATCACGGTAAATACGCGCCCTTGCATTTCCGGTGCGACTCGTGCCTGCACCAGTGCGAAGAGCGGCCCGTTGGTGATAGGGTTGGCTATCCCTAACCAGAACATCAACCCCAGCGCTATGGGATAGGCTGATGGTGGCAAAAACCCCATCCCCATCGCGCCTAAGCCGGTGGCAAACAGGCCCGTCATTGAGGTCCATAATTTGCGCCGGAAACCACCCCACACACTAAGAAGTAACCCGCCTAGGACCACACCGATACCATATCCGGATTCGAGCCAACCAAGATGGATGGCTTCCCCACGAAAATGGCGGGTTACGAGCAAGGGCAAGAGTGCAAAAGCGGGGTTGAGTAAGAAGTTGATCAGGGTGGCCATGAGCAAAATAGCCAGTAAACCGGGCCAGGCGGCGATATAACGCAGGCCATCTCGTACATCTCGCACTACCAAGCGTGGCGTCACGGCCGATTCCGCATCCGTGCGTTGAGGCTGGGGAATGTGGACTAGCCAGAGCAAGTTGACGGCAATCAAAGCCGTGAGGATGTCAATGGCAAGGATGTGTGGCAGGGGCCACAGGGCTAACAAGAAGGCACCGATCGGTGGGGCGGCGATGTTGATCAGGCCGTTGAGGGCCTGGTTGGCACCGGCGATGCGCGAGAGGTGACGTTCCGGTACCATTAGCGACGTGGATGCCTGCATCGCCGGCCAGTGGAATGCGTTGCCTAGACTGCGTAAAAACAACACGACATAAACATGCCAGGGTTGGGCGCGCTCAAAAGCAAACAGGATGACCAGCCCCAGCGTAGCCATGGCAATGGCGCTATCGGCGAGCATCATTACCCGGCGGCGATTCCAGCGATCCACCAAGGCCCCGGCGAACGGTCCTAAGAGGACTTGAGGGAGCAAGCCGAAAAGGGAGGCGGTTGCGAGCACGACGGCTGAACCGGTGGTTTGGGTGAGCCACCAGATCAGCGCAAAGTGCGCTAATCCGCTGCCAAAAAGAGAAAAGACCTGCCCAATCCAGATGGGAGCAAAACGACGCAACCAGTAGCGATCTGCATCAGGGGAAGGAGAGGGAATACTCATTGGACCTCAACTCAGCAAAAGGATCACTCTCCCGCACCACACAAATGGCCGGGCTTTTGGCAATGAACGAGGCGCTGAGCCTCAGCGGTTACTCAATAAAGACCTCGACGTGCTCGCCGTCTTCTTCGTCGAAGACATCTACCAGGGTGCCGGTTTCACCGGAGCGAATAAACTCCATCAGGCGATTAACGTCCAAACCTTCCACTTCGGGGGTGAACCGCATCCCCATCTTGATCCCGGCCGAAACCAGGTTTAGCGGCAGGCGGATGTTGGCGCGCACTTTACCAGTATCGGTATCGGTGATGCGCACGCGTAGCCAACGCCCGCTTCCACCGGGCGGGGGCGGTGGGGGCGGGGGTGGGGCTTTAGGACCAGGGGCGGCTTCCAGGGCTTCGAGTAAGCGGGCTGCTTCTTCAGCGGTGATCTTGCCCTCTTGCAACATCTCCAACACTTTAAGGCGTTCTTCCCGTGAGATCATAAGCTAGCTGCTCCTAAGGCGTTTCTTCGCGTTTACCCAGCAGACGGCGCCGTGCTTCCTCGGGGGTTATTAACCCCTGGGCAAGTTCTTCCAGGATGCGTAAACGTTCTTCGCTCCCCGGGCGAGGCGGGGTTTCTTCGCGTCCGGGTTCCAATCCCAACGCGCGAATGACCTCATTTAGACGGTTGCGTAGGGTGGGATATGAGAGGTCGAGTTCCTCTTCCATACGCGTAAAGCGTCCCTCGCAACGGATAAAAGTGAGTAAAAACTGAACCTGCTCGGGGGTAAGCGCCGCAAAAGGATTGCTGGCGGGGTAAAAATTCCCCTCGATAGTTGTTTGACAGTTGGGACAGTGGAGGCGAGTGACCACTAATTCGCTGCGGCAAACCGGGCAGCGCTCAAGCATTGGATTCATAACGCACTCCTGTAAATGCATTTCCCGGCTGTAAGACAGCAGGGCGAACACGGTGTTACAATTTTATTGTAGTCACTCTTTTAAATTTGTCAAGTGGTATTCAATAAATCGTAATATCGTGTGAGAAATATTTAAGTTCGCTTTGCCCAAAAACTATAGCCTTATATAGAGCGTGCCATAAAAGAGTTATGTGGTGTATAATCCGCACCGTTGAGGTGCTGAGGATGAAGTGGACCTTACATACCGAGTTCCCATATCACCTGAAGGAGGCCTGGAACGCCCTCCTGGATGAGGCTATCACCAATGTGCCTTTTTTGCGTTATGAGTACCTGGAGGCCTGGTGGGAAACGCGCGGTGGCGGGGAATGGCCGCAAGCCCAATTAACCCTTATAACCGCTCATGAAGGGGACCGACTGGTGGGGATTGCGCCGCTCTTCTTTACCCCAAACCATCACGGGCGACCGGCTTTGCTCTTCTTGGGCAGTATCGAAATCTCCGACTACCTGGATTTCATCGTTCGTCCTGCAGATTTAGATCGCTTTGGGCGTGGGCTGTGGTCGTTTCTAGGGCGAGGGGTGACCTGGGAGTGGCAGGCCTTGGATCTCTACAACCTGATCGAAACCTCGCCGACACTGACGATGCTCGCAGCACTGGCCAGTGAATATTCCTTATCGTTTCAGGTTGAGCACCTGCAGCCTTCACCTTACGTCCCACTACCGGGCGATTGGGAAGCATATCTGGCCAGTTTAGATAAAAAGCAGCGCCATGAAATCCGCCGTAAATTGCGTCGGGCGGAGGGACATACGTCCATGGTCTGTTGGTACTGTGCTCAGGACAATGTTGAGGCGGAGGTGGATGCATTCCTCGACCTGATGGCGCAAGATAAGGATAAAGCGGCCTTCCTGACCCCCCTGATGCGCCAGACCCTGCGCCGTATCGCGCTGGCTGCGGCGGCTCATGGTTATCTACAACTGGCGTTTCTCGATGTTGAGGGTGAAAAAGCAGCGGCATATTTCAACTTCGACTATGGTAACCGCATTTATGTCTATAACACCGGGTTCAACCGTCGCTTCAATGAGATCTCGCCAGGCTGGGTGTTGCTCTCTTACCTTTTGCAGTGGGCTAACCACCAGCGGAGGCTGGAGTTCGATTTTATGCGCGGGGATGAGGACTATAAATATCGTTTTGGGGCCATCAACCGCTATGTGGTACGGGCGACCCTGCTTCGTCAGCCGCTGACAGCATCTGTCTCTGGTGCCGGCTCCATCGCGGTACAGGAGTAAATCATGGCTATTGACGACGCAATCTTGCGTGAGGTGCTACGCCAGGTCATTGACCCTGAACTGGGGCGCAATATCATAGATCTGGGCATGGTGCGCGATTTGACCTTTGATCCGCAGGAAGAACGAGTGCGCTTCACCCTGGCACTGACCACGGCGGCGTGTCCTCTGCGTCATCGCCTGGTCGAAGAGGCGCGAGCGGCCCTGCTGCGCCTGCCGGGCATCCGGGACGTTGAAGTGACGTTGGGCGTTATGAGTGAAGAGGAGCGCCGGGCTGTGCTGGGGTCAGGGGTTTCGCAACCGCCTAAACTGGCTGGACTTAACCGCATTCGGCAGGTGATTGCGGTGGTGAGCGGCAAGGGGGGTGTGGGGAAGTCCTCGCTGACGGCATTGCTGGCGGTGGCGTTGCGTCGCCAGGGTCAGAAGGTGGGTGTCCTGGATGCTGATATAACCGGTCCGAGCATCCCAAAATTGTTTGGGCTGCCGGCGGGCGGTTTACGTGGGAATGACCTGGGCATTTTGCCGGCCATTACCCGCACTGGCATCCGTGTTGTTTCGGCGAACCTGATGCTGCCGGAAGAGGACGCGGCAGTGGCGTGGCGTGGCCCGTTGATTACAGGGCTGATTCAGCAGTTCTGGGGGCAAGTGTTGTGGGGACAACTGGATACCCTTCTGGTGGACCTGCCGCCGGGCACCTCGGATCCCTTGCTCACGGTAGTGCGTCAAATGCCTTTGCGCGGTGCAGTGCTGGTGACTTCTCCCCAACAATTGGCGGCGCTGGTCGTGCGTAAGGCGGTCAACCTACTCAAGAACTTGAGCGTGCCGGTGTTAGGTGTGGTCGAGAACCTGGCTTATTACCCGTGCCCGCAAACGGGTGAGCCACATGAGATTTTTGGCCCCAGCCACGCCGCAGAAGTGGCCGCGGCAGCAGGGTGTGAGGTGATCGTACGCCTGCCCATCCGCCCGGACCTGACCCTGTTAGGGGATGCCGGGCGGATCGAAGAGGTTGATCTGCCCGAACTCGCGCCGCTCCTGGCGCAAGTGTTGGCGCCCGCGCCTCAACCGGCGGCCTGAGCCTTCCATACCCCGGGGCTGTGCGAGGTGCATAGACCGGTTTTTCTCTTTGTGGATGGTCTAATCCGGTGGTTATCCAATCGGCCAGCCCAGCGGGGTAGGTTGGTCCGGCTGGAGCAGGATGACGTCGTTATCAGGGCCTATGGCGCCCAGCACCAGCACTTCGGAGATAAAATCGGCGATGCGGCGGGGAGGAAAGTTGACCACCGCCACCACCAGCCGTCCTACTAAATCTTCCTTGCGGTAGCGCCGCGTTAGTTGTGCGCTGGAGGTCTTCACCCCCAAGGGACCAAAGTCAATCCACAATTTGTAGGCCGGTTTGCGCGCTTTGGGATGATCTTCCACGCGGATGACTTTACCCACACGCATATCCACTTTGGCAAAGTCATCCCAGGTGATCAGGGGTGGGGTCTCGCTCATGGTGTCTCCTCAACGCTAAGAGGGTTTAAGGGAATAGACGCCGTGCCTTAATCTCTGCGATAGCGTCCGGACGGTAACGGTAAAGACGGGCCGGGCGACCTTCGCCGCTGCGCACATAAGGCGTGGGTTCGATCACCCCAGCCTGGAGCAGGCGGCGCCGGAAGTTGCGCTTGTCCAGGCGTTCGCCCAGAATTAGTTCGTAGGTGTGCTGGATCTCACTCAGGGTAAAGAGTTCGGGGAGCAATTCAAAGCCCACCGCCGTATATTCCAGTTTATAGCGTAAGCGGCGCAAGGCATAGGCGAGGATGTCGGCGTGATCCAGGGCGAGGGGCGGCAGGGCGTTGAGGGGGAACCAGGCTCCATGTTGGGCGTCGGGGGCGATTTGTGCAAGCGCATCCATGGCAATGAGGGCAAAATAGGCCACCGAGATCACGCACCCGGCGGGATGTCGCCCGCTTTCGCCGTAGGTATATAACTGTTCTAAGTAGGCCTCGCGCAGTCCCAAACAGGCTTCCAGGCATTTGTAAGCCGCTTGCGTCAGCGAGCAGGACGCATCCATCGGCGCAGAGGGCAACACCCAACCGCCCAGATCAATGTGGGCTGGTGGCTGCAGCCAAACCTGGAGCGTTTCGTCCTTAAGGGTAAAGATAACGAGCAGAACTTCAAGGCGAACCTCGGTGCTCATGATCCGATAGCCCCATGGCAGATGGATACAGATCGTCCTGTGATATTATATATCCAGAGCCTTGCCGTGCTCTTGTTCTGGCACGATTATTGCGACGCCACTCGCAAAGATAAGTGAGGAACTTTGAATAAAGAGAGAGCGTCTTTATTTCAGGCTTGCAGAGCCGGAGGCTTGGGCCTGGATTTTTCTTGTGGAGGAGGAGAAAACTATGAAGCATAAAATTTCCTTATGGGTGGGGATGAGTGTTCTGATCCTGGTGGCTTTGGCATGCAACCTGCCGGTAGGTGGTGGCCAACCCACGGCCCAACCCACGCCGAACGCCACATTAACCGCGCTCTTTGCCCTGTTGACCCCGGTAGCCACGACGCCACCCCCGGTAATTGCCAGTCCGACTGCTGCCCCACCCACGGCGGTTCCACCGACCCCCACTACTGCGGTGGCTTCACCTACCGCAACCCTGCCCCAACCCACCCTCACTGCCACCCCGCTCCTACGCACCGGCGGCAGTTTCAAGGCCGTCTATTTCAGCACGCCGCCCAAACTGGATGGGGTGTGGGATGAGTGGCCGGGAAGTGCCTACTCTTGTGAGAATGTGGTGTTTGGGGCCAAAGAACGTAAGAATCGCGAAGATTTGGGTTGCTCGTTCCGAGTGGGCTGGGATAGCACCTACCTCTATGTAGCCTATAAGATTTACGATGATACCTATGTCCAAGAAGCCAGCGGCGCCGACCTCTATAAAGGGGATAGCGTGGAGATCCTTTTGGATGCCGACCTCTACGGCGATTGGAACTCCCAGGTGCTCAGCGGGGATGATTATCAGTTGGGCATCTCACTAGGCCGCCCGGATCCAGAGGGCACCAAGGATGTTTATTTATGGTTCCCGCGCGCCAAGGCTGGTAGCCGCGATGATGTGAAGGTCGCCGTAGCCGCCCAGGAAGGGCTCTATCGCGTGGAAGTGGCCGTGCCTTGGGGCCTCTTTGGAGTCAAGCCGGCGACAAATCAGCAATTTGGGTTTGCCGTTTCGGCCTCGGATAATGATAAGCCGGGCGAGAAAGTGCAGCAGAGCATGGTCTCCAGCGCGCCGTTCCGCCGTCTGACCGATCCCACAACCTGGGGCATCCTGACCCTGACGCGGTAACAAAACACCGGGAGGTCATGCCGGCCTCCCGGTGCGTTTTTACGCCCAACGGATGGGGTTAGAACAGGATCAACGCCAGTTCGTTGCGGTACTGGCGGGTGAGCGGATTTTCTTCACCTAATATCTCGAGCAGGCTCAATACCACCTGGCGGGCTTGATCCTCGCGGTAGCGCTTATCCTGGCGCAAGATATCCAGCAAGCCGTCTAATGCAGCCAGGATATTGCCACGGCTGGCCAGGCGGATGGCATTCCAGTAGGCAGCGGCTAACTCATCCCCTTCATCTTCGATGCCCCGATGCTGGCGCAATTCAACCAATGCCTCGGCATAGGGTTTGAGCAACATGGCTTGGGCGTACTGGCGGCTGGGTGGGAAGGCCTCTAAGATGGCCAATCCTTCATAGCCTTTACCTTGAGCCAGCAGGGCCTTGACCAAGCCAAGCAGGGCGCGTGGGTCTTCACCTTCATCGTCCAGAACCTCGCGGAAGAGGTTCTCGGCTTCCGCCCACTCACCCTCGCTGAGCAGACTTTCGGCTTTTTCCAGTTTCAGCGCGGTTGGGCTGGGTGGCTGCAATCGCTCCAAAAACTCGCGTAGACGGGGTTCGGGAATGGCCCCCACAAACTCGGCTACCACCTGCCCGTTGACGAAAGCCTTAACCGTGGGTAGGCTGCGCACCCCATAGCGCAACGCCAGGTTGGGATTTTCGTCCACGTTAACCCGTGCCAGGCGGAAGCGCCCTTGTGCTTCGTCGGCTAAACGCACCAATAGGGCTCCCAGGTCGCGGCAGGGACGGCACCATGCCGCCCAAAAATCTACCACCACCGGAACATTCTGCGAAAAGGCCAATACTTCATATTCGAAATCGGCTTCACTAACGTCCACAATGTAATCTGGGCTCATCATCGGCTACTCCTTATTTTTTTTACCCAGGGTTTTTTTTTACCTTTGGCTTACATCCAAAATTGTACCCATCCTTTGTTAATTTTTTGTCGGAATATGTTGATTCATCCCTCATCGTCTCCCTCATCACTCGCGATACCGGGTTGCTCAACTCGTACCACCTCGCCGTGCAAATTGATGACAATGCGAAAGCCCATCATGCCCAGGTAAGCCCGACCCTCTTCAGGGATGCCGGTTTGCAGTAATTGCTCAAATTGCTTATCCAGGTTACGCAGTTGGGTATAGATCATGGCACGCGAGAAGGGATCTTCCTGGCCCAGCATCTTGGCGGTTTGCTCACTGAGCAGGTCCTCGTGCCCTTCGATTTGTTGACGCATGATATCCAGTACTTGGCGATCCACCTGTTCCGAAGGAATATGTCGCCGGAAGCCGCGGTCGTTGACGACATAGCAGGGTTCGTCCCCGACGTACGCCACTTCAACCGGTTGATCGTTCTCATCTACAACTAAACCCGCAAACAAAGGTTGACGCATAGTGTTTCTCCCGAATCTAACTGCTTTGTTTGCCCTCAATGATGGCAAGCAGGATGGCCACCGCTAACCCCAAACGGCGATCAAACTGCCGCGCTGGATCGGTAGAGAAGTCAATCTCCATGACGTAACCGAAGAGGTGAAACCGCTGACGGTATTCGGCTACGAGGGTGGTTCCCAAGGTGGCAAGGTAGTGCTGGGGCAATAAAGAGCCAAGCAGAAAACGCCGTAGTAAGGCGCGCCCCAGGGAGTCTTCTTGTACCGTGCCAATGATTTCATCGCTGGCGTTCAGGATTTGCCACTCATCCCTTGCCAGCGATTGCCACCCACGGCGGCGCAACGCACCCACTTTCATCCCGCTGGCGCTTTCTACCACATCATACGCGGCGGAGAAATCCAATACCTGGCGGGCGCGTATCTGGAGTACCTCTTGGGCCATGCTCTCGTCGCGATAAACACGGATGTCTTCCTTGAGGCGGAACATACGTTGGCGACAAAAAAGTGCCATCTCACCCTGGGGAGTGTAAATGCGCACAGTCCCGGTCAGGGCAAGTACCTGGCGCCTGAGCAAGTAGTGGGTATAACCAAAAATAGACTCCATCATGAGCACTCCTCTGTTACTATTCTACAACAATGACGGCGGTTCCGCGCTCGGCTGTTACATAGTTGGCGTCCAGCGGTACGGTGGGATGCGTCCAGCGGTAAATCCATAATGCATCTTGTGGGCTCAGGTTGATGCATCCGTGGCTGCGGGGGCGCCCAAAGTCATTGTGCCAATAAGTGCCGTGAAAAGAAATACCGTTGTCCATCAGGTAACTGACCCAAGGCACGCCGGGCAAGTCATACGAATTGGGAGCAGCGCGGTCGCCGGCTGCCATATGGCGCGAGGGGCGCTTGCGGTTGGTCTGGTAACGTCCGGGCGGGGTGCGAAAATCTCCGTCGCGAAAGCGTGCGCCGGTGGCGGCACGAGCGGCAAAGACCGGTTTATCGCTTTCCCATGCAATGACCACTTGTGAATTCAAACGCACTTCGATCCATTTTTCATTCGCCGGCACCTGTGGAGAGAGCGGGGAAACGTCTTCCGGTTGGACAAGGCGCAAGTGGATCGCCCGTGCAAAGAAGACTACCGGCCATTTATCATCAGCGATGCGATACCACCACTCTCCTTGTTCGTCTTGCACGGCCTGGGTGACCCAAAAGGTGGAGCCATAGTAAAGGCGATAGGCTACGCTCCACGTCAGGCGTGGATGCCATAAAGCGTCGGTGTAAGGCACTGTCACCTCAAATAAACGGCCCTGGGAGGAGATCTCGGTCTGGGGCGGTTGAGGTTGTAACGCCACCGGCTGGACTTCACCAGAATGCACAAAGGCCTCGTCGCTGAGAAGATACCAGACGCGGTTATGATTGGGGTTTTCATCTCCCAAAGTGACCCCGGTGATCGGTAGAACGAGGTCACGCCAGTAGGTTTTGCGGATGTTGGCGGAAAACGAGGGACGGTCGTACCCCTCAGTTTTAGGTGGGATAATTCGTCCCAGTGAAAGCCCGAAGGTGTGGGGATCAGAAATTTTTCCGGTCAGGAGAGAAAAAGATGGGGTCGGTCTGCCGATCAGCGCCAATAAGCCTGCCGCGCACCAGCGCAGAAATTCGCGACGTGTGAGGGAAGGCAGATCCAACGGCGGCATGCCTCAATCATGAATATTGACCAGTGTGCCTACGGAAGCCCAGTTGAACAGCCAGGCGGCGTCCTCGGTGCGCAGGTTGATGCAGCCGTGGCTCATCGGGGTGCCAAAGTTGTTGTGCCAATAGGTACCGTGAAGTCCATAGCCTTTGTAGAAGTACATCACGTAAGGGACATCGGGCAGGTAATACCCCGGCCCACGCATGTCCGCGTAGCGGTATTTGACGTAGATACGGTACTGGCCGGTAACGGTAGGGTAGCGCCAGGTACCAGTGGAAACCAGAAACTGGTTGACCAGGGTTTGCCCTTCGTAAGCATAGACCATTTGCTCGCTCAAATCCACATCAATCCAGCGCTCATCACCTTCAACTTCAGGCCAGGTGGCTACATCTGCGCGGGGCGGCGTGGTGGGGGTGTCTGTAGGGAGTGGGGTGGGCGTATCGGTTGGGGTAGGGCTGGGGGTTGCGGTCGGTGTCGGGGTGGCGGTCGGTGTCGGGGTGGGAGTGGCCGTTGCAGTTGGGGTGAGGGTGGGTTTGGGCAAAGCCGCCGCCGGGCGTGCCAATGAGGGACTGCGGGCAAAAACGATGCGCAGTTGGGGGCTTATTGACCACGCGGCCAACGCCAGACCGGAAATGACAAAAACCGACAAGGCTAACCAGAGCCAGGGACGCCAGCGCGAGCCAATGCGGGGTTGTGCCTGTGCGGTTGGTGTAGTCCGAACGGCGGGGCGTGGCCGACGTATCGGCACGGGTTGGGTTTGCGCCAACGCTTCGGCTATGGGGGCGTTAAATGTGTAAGTCGAGGCGGAAGACGGCTTGATTTGAGTCTGGCGCAGACGACGCACCGCCCAATGCATTCCTTGGCGTGCAGCGCGGCTGTGAGGGTTGATGGCCAGCGCACGTTCTAGGTAGGCAATGCTCTGTTGCGGCTCAGACAGGGCGGCCAGAATTAACCAGGGCGTTTCTAAATCAGGATACTCGCGTGCAGCGGCTTCAGCTAGTGACTTGGCTTCGTCGGCACGGCCTTGGTGTAAGGCCTGACGAACCCGCTCCAACCAATCCGAAGGCAGGCTGCGCGCGGTAGAGGTCATGGTGACGTTCCGTTCTGTCCAATGGGTTCGTTACGCAGGAAGCACAAAATCCCGTCGGCAACCCCTTGTGCCACCCGGTCGGGTTCCTCGGTGAGAATACGACGGTCGAGGTTGAGGAAACCGGTCTCAATTATGGCGGCGGTGGTCTCGCTGTTAATCTCGCTAAAGGTGTGGTATTCGGTCATGTCACGGGTAATAGTGTTAGGATGATAGCGCAATCCGGTCGCTTTGGCGTAGCGATCCACCAGGCAGGCGGTGAGGCGTTCAGCCTTCTCTGGAAAAAGGCTCGAGGACGCCGCGGCTACTTTGAACCCGGTGGCTTCATCGTTGATGTAATTACAGGAGTCATTGTGAATTGAGACCAGAACCTGGGCCTGGTAGCCGGCCAGGCGTTCATCAAACTCGTTGAGCAGATCTACCTGATAGCCAACGGCGAGCAGGCGTTGTTGCACTCGTAACGCAATTTCCAAATTAACCTGGGCTTCGGTCAAGCCATCCGGGCAGACGGCACCCGAGTCATTCCCGGCATGGCCGGCAACAATTCCCACCCGCGGCATGGGGCGTGGGGTAGGTGTGGGATAGGCTGCCCCCGGATTGGCCTGGAGCGCCTGGAACATGGCTTCCAGGGAGCGGTTGGAGAATAAACCGGTCGGTGTGAACAACGTCAGCAGGGTCGCCATAATCAACCCGACGCTGACCACCGTCCAGATAATTGAAAGGAAGGCTGGTTGAGATGGCGAGGTAGAGGATTCTGGAATCTCGTCAAATGCATTTTCATCCATAAAGTAAATCACCTGGAACCATGGTTAAGATGATTATATCTGCAATCGGGCCATTCACCTCTGATTTTGAGGCGAGGGTTTATGGATAGAAACATTATCCGGTTGTATCCTCTTGACGCGGTGGTGGTAAGTGATTATAACCGAGCCTGCCGGTGATGCCGCCGGCAGGGATTAGCGGTATTATGGAGGTTGCAATCACAATGCCAGTCACAGCCGATTTACTTCGTCAAGCCATGCGTCATTGGACGACCGGGGTGAGCGTGGTGACCAGTTGTGCCGATGGGATTTGCCATGGGATGACTGTAAACTCGTTTACCTCGGTTTCGTTAGAACCCCCGCTAGTTACTGTTACTCTTAACAAGCAAACACGCACCCAGGCTCTGGTAGCAAAATCCCGAGTTTTTGGTGTTACAATATTATCTGAAGGGCAGGAAGCCATCTCCGAACGCTTTGCGGGTCGCCAGTTCGAGGCCGAAAATCGCTTGGCAGGGTTGGAAACTTTTAGCTTGGTGACGGGCGTGCCGTTGCTTAAAGCGGGGTTGGTTGGATTGGACTGCCGGGTTGTGTTTGAGTACCCCATGCCGGATTCGGTGCTCTACATTGCTGAAGTTCTGGCGATCCAAACGGGTGAACCGGGATGGCCATTGGTCTATCACAATCGGGCTTATTACCAGTTGCGGCGATGACCGATGCACCATTGAGTGACGAAGAGAAGCGTCTGTTGTTACGGTTGGCGCGCGAAGCCATCGAGGCGGCGGTCAACCGTCGTCCGTTGCCGCCCCTGGATTGGGAGACGTTACCGCCACGCCTGCGCGAGCCTGGAGCGACCTTTGTGACCCTGACACGGCGGGGTCAGTTACGCGGTTGTATTGGGGCGTTGGAGGCTTATCAACCACTGGCTGAAGATGTGCGCGAGCATGCTATTGCCGCGGCGCTTGAAGATTTTCGCTTTCCCCCAGTGCGCCCGGAGGAAGTACCTGAGTTAAAGATCGAAATCTCGCGGCTAACCCCATTACGGCCCTTGGAGTACGAAACTCCTGAGGAACTCGTGCGCAAACTGCGCCCCGGGGTGGATGGGGTGGTCATCCGAGATGGCTTTCGGCGGGCTACCTTCTTACCCCAAGTGTGGGAAAAATTGCCCGATCCGGTGCGCTTTCTGGATAATTTGTGTATGAAGATGGGAGCACCTCGTAATCTATGGCGCACCAAAAAACTGGACGTTTTTGTCTATCAGGTTGAAGAATTCCACGAATAGATCAGTGGGGGAAAATTACCGCGCCGGGCGCGAAAATTCCGGACTTTGAGGTATTGCATTTAACTTGTTATATCGTTATAATGATTAAAACCCCTTGTTGTGAGGGTGAAGATGATCATTCCCCATCCACAACCATTTACTCCCCTGTACTATCAAATTGAACAACAAATTCTGGAAGAAATCCATCAGGGCCGCTTGAAACCAGGGGATCGTTTGCCCTCGGAACCGGAACTCTCGCGCCGGTTTGGCGTCAGCCGTATCACGATCCGACGTGCTCTAAAGGATCTCAGCCAGCAAGGCATTATCTATTCGCGTCAGGGGAAAGGGACGTTCGTTGCTCAGGCGCGCATTCGCGAAATTTCGGGCTTTCGTTCGTTTAGTGATGATATCCGGGCGCGTGGATTAACGCCGAGTTCGCGGGTGGTGGATTTCAGCCGCCTGCCAGCGGATGAAGGGGTTGCCCAACGGTTAGGTGTGGAGGTGGGAGAGCCGGTTTACTGTCTGCAGCGGGTACGCCTGGCGAATGACCAACCGGTTGCGTTTGAGATCGCTTATCTACCGGTGCGGTTATGCCCGGATCTGGAACGGTTTGATTTCAGCAATGCGTCACTTTATGCGGTGTTACGGGAGCACTATCGTGTTTTTCCAACTTGGGCTGAGGCGGAAATCGAGGCTAGCGCTGCCTCGCCTGAAGTAGCCCATCATCTGGGGATGAAAATCGGCGAGCCGGTGCTGGTCGCTTATCGCCAAACCTATACTGAGCGTTTTGAAATTATTGAGTTTGTGAAATCCATCTATTGTGGCAAGCGGTTCACGTTCTATGTTGGCCGCCAGTATATCGGCAATTGAAATCAGGTAGTGCCTTCATCTCATCCAACCCATTCCAAATTTTTGTCAGGAGGTGTTCTATGCGTAGTTCAAGTCGTTTTCTGATGTTGATGGTGCTGGTCGCTCTGGTGCTGGCGTTGGCTGGCTGTGGGGGGCAAGCCGCGACCGGCCCGAAGGTGGTCAAGGTGCTGGCCATGCAGCAAGCCGGCCCAACCCCTGAAGAAATGAACGCGATCGTGAATGAATTCAACCAGAAGAACCCGAACATCAAAGTCGAAATTGAATATGTCTCCTATGATGCGTTGCACGATAAGATTGTCACCGCCATGGCGACAACCCCACCTTCCTATGATGTGATCCTGGTGGATGATATTTGGTATGCGGAATTTGCCAAGGCGGGTTATCTGTGGGATGTGACCGATAAAATTGATGCTCAGACCAAAGAAAAGGTTTTCGCTACAGCTTGGGATATCACTACGGTAAATGGGCGCATTTACGGTATGCCCTGGCTGCTGGATGCGAAATACTTCTACTACAACGAGAAGATCCTCAAAGAGGCTGGGTTTGACCATCCGCCCGCAACCTGGGAAGAACTGGTGGAGCAGGCACGGGTGATTAAAGAAAAGGGGTTGGTTGAGTATCCCATTGCCTGGTCGTGGGCGCAGGCTGAGGCTGCCATCTGTGATTTCGTGGCCTTGCTCTATGGCAACGGTGGCCGCTTTGTAGATGATCAGGGCAAACCAGCGTTCAACGATGAGAAGGGCGTCCAGGTATTAGAGTGGATGGTCAAGACAATTGACGAAGGTATCTCCAATCCGGCTTCGGTATCCTACGTAGAAGAGGATGTGCGCAACGTTTTCTCTCAGGGCAAGGCAGCCTTTGCCCTCAACTGGCTCTACATGTATGACCTGGCGGCGTTGAACGAACAGGAATCCCAGGTCGTCGGCCAGGTGAAGATGAGCCTGGTACCGGTATTTCAATCCATGGCTCAACAGGGCCTGAAGAGTGCGACCATCAATGGCTCAATGGGCTTCTCGGTGGTGGACAAATCGCCTAACCGCGAGGCGGCGTGGGAGTACGTTAAATACCTGACCAGTGAAGACGTGCAGAAGCGCTATGCCGCCCACCTGCTGCCGATTTGGAGTGCCAACTATGAGGGCGAGGCGTTGGAAGCTCTGAAAGCGCTCAACCCGGCCACCCCGGTGACTGTGCCGATGTTCAAAGAGCAATTCCCATACGCGCATGTGCGTCCCAAGGTGCCGTATTACCTGGAAGGTTCCAAGGCCCTCCAACTAGCGCTTCAGGAAGCCCTGACCAAACAGAAGACGGCTGCCCAGGCCCTCAATGATGCCGCTGCCAAGTGGGTGGAGTTGCAGTCCAAGTAAGTTCATCCGAATATTCTTCTCTGGCAGGGGGAGTTTCCCCCTGCCAGACTTATAACATGGTGTAAAGTTCATGGCTCAGGCAACCTTGCGTCCGCCTAAATCCTATTCGCTCTTGCAGTATGAGATCCGCGAGGGGATTTTATTCCTCTTGCCGGCGATGATATTGATCTTTGGCATTACATTATTTCCTATCCTGTTCACGTTTGTCCTGAGTTTCACCGATACCCCGCTCTCAAATCCTTCCCCTCAGAATTTTGTGGGTCTAAGTAATTACCTGGCGTTCCTGCGCAGTGCCCAATTCTGGCAAGCCATCTGGCGTACGGTTTACTTTACCGTAGTCTCGGTGGGGGTGGAGTTGTTATTGGGATTAGGCATTGCGTTACTCATTCACGCCCGTCCGCCGGGCTGGGCATTTTTACGCACCAGTCTGATTATTCCCTGGGCTGTGCCCACGATTGTCAATGGCGCGCTGTGGCGCTGGATCTACAATGCGGATTACGGGGCTTTGAACGGTTTACTTTATAGCCTGGGATTGATTGAGAAGTACCGTCCCTGGCTCACTGAGCCGATGCGGGCGCTCAATTTAGTCATCTTGGCCGATATCTGGCATAGTGTACCTTTCATTGCACTGATTCTGCAGGCCGCGTTGGCCACCTTGCCCCTGGAACTGGATGAGGCCGCGGCGGTGGATGGGGCGAATGCCTGGCAGCGTTTCTGGTTCATCCGCCTGCCGCTGCTCCGCCCGGCCATCCTTGTGGCCCTGGTGATCCGCACGGTCGAAGCTTTCCGTGTCTTCGATATTATTTATGTTATCACGCAAGGCGGGCCGGCCTTCGGTACAGTAACGATCTCTTATTTGACCTATTTGGAATCTTTCTCTTATGGTCACCTGGGAAGCGGTGCGGCATTGTCATTCCTGATTACGCTTTTTACCCTGGTCATGGCATTGGCGTATATTCGATTGCTCTATCGCCCGGAGGCGCAAGGATGAAGCGGTGGCGACGTGTGGTGTCAACGGCAATTCTGCTGGGATTGATGGCATTGGTGCTGCTATTCATCTATGCACCGATTGCCTGGCTGGTGCTTTCTTCAATATCTACGCGGGCGGAATTGCTTGCGGTGCCGCCGCACTGGATCCCTGAGCATCCTACGCTCAAAAATTATCGGGATATCCTGATCCCGGGCACCGCCGTCTCAGAAGTGGCGCGAACTTTCAGCGTGACGTTGCGCAATTCTTTCATTGTGGCTGGTTCAACCACGCTGATCTGCCTGGTGACCGGCTCGTTGGCTGGCTATGCCTTGGCCCGGTTACGGTTACCCTTTCGCAATGCCTTGTTTATGAGCATCCTAGGGGTGCGCATGGTGCCCGAGATTTCGCTGGTTGTGCCATTGTATATCATTGCTGCTCGCTTGGCTTTGCTCAATAAGCCAATTATTCTGATCATTACCTATCTATCCTTTGCGCTTCCCTTTGCTATCTGGATGCTGAGCACCTTTTTTGAAAGCGTTCCGCGGGAATTAGAGGATGCTGCCTTGATTGACGGCAGTTCTCGCCTGGGCACGCTGTTTCGGGTAGTGTTACCGGTAGCGGCGCCGGGCATTGTTTCAACGGCGTTGTTCACTTTCCTGCTGGCTTGGGACGAATTTTTCTTTGCCTTGATATTTACCAGCACGATTGCGGCAAAAACCGTGCCGGTAGCCATTGCTGAATTTACCGGGCGCTATGCCGTAGATATTACAGCAATGATGACCGGTGGGGTTTTGGCGGCGCTACCGCCGGTGCTGCTGGCGCTCGTCTTTCAACGTTATATCGTCAGCGGGCTTTCTGCAGGAGCGGTAAAGGGATGAAAACCGGGGTGTTAGTTGGCATTGATTTGGGGGGCACGAATGTTCGCGTGGGCGCCGTTAACCTACAGGGTGACGTCTTAGCCTGGGCCGAAGCACCCATCGAAGCCTCACGGGGGCCACAGGTTGGGTTGGCGCGAATAGGGGCCCTGATTGAGCAGGTCCTGGGCACGGTTGGAATGGTCATGCCTCTAGCGATTGGCATGGGGGCGACCGGGCCGATAGATCGCCAACGTGGTAGCATTCAAAACCCCTACACCCTGCCTACCTGGGAAGATGTGCCGGTCGTCCAGTTGTTGCAGGAACGGTTTGGGGTACCGGTAGCACTGGAAAATGACGCCGATGCGGCGGCTCTGGGTGAGGCATGGGTAGGAGCTGGGCGGGATCATGAGCGGGTGCTCATGGTGACCGTGGGCACTGGGATTGGTACCGCGTTTGTGTATCGTGGTGAGATTTATCGTGGGATAGAAGGGGCCCATCCCGAGGCCGGGCATATCGTGGTGGATCCGAGGGGGCCGTTGTGTTATTGTGGTGCGCATGGTTGTTGGGAAAGTCTGGCTTCCGGTCCGGCGATTGCGCGCCGCGCGCAGTCCTTAGCCCGTGACACGTCCACCCTGATGGTGGAATTGGCTCAGGGAAATTTGGAAGCCATTGATGCGCGAGTGGTGGTGGCTGCGGCTCAAGCGGGTGATGTCCTGGCACAGCAGATTATCGAGGAAACGGCCTTCTACCTGGGATTGGGCATGGTCAATCTCATGATCGCTTACTTACCCGATGTAGTCATCCTGGGGGGTGGGGTAATGCGGGCTTACCCAGTTTTTGCCCCTTATATTCATCAGGTCATTCAGCAGCATAGCGTAGTCGCCCCCTTACAATCGGTGCGCTTGGTGATGGCACGCCTGGGTGGGCAAGCCGGCGTTGTGGGAGCGGCCTACGCGGCTTCGAAACTGATTGTGGAGGGATAGTTACGAATGATGGTGCCTTACGTGAAGGATATTCTGTCCCAATCGGAAGGGTTGAGGGATGCTTTAGAAAATTTTGACCCGCGGGCATTAGAGGTCGTTCACCAAGTGGTCACCGCCGGCCAATGTGATCGCATTATCTTGACCGGTATGGGCGCCTCATATTACGGGGCTTACCCGGCCTGGCTGAGGTTGTGTGGCTTAGATCTGCCGGTGGTATTATGGGATACGGCGGAATTGCTGCACTATGCCCTGGGTCAAGTGACTTCACGCACCCTAGTGTGGGTAATCTCACAATCGGGGGAAAGCGCAGAAGTTCATCGCTTGCTAGAACGACTGGCATCGAAACGCCCTAAACTGCTGATTGGGGTCACGAATAATCCGTCCAGCACTCTGGGAAAGGCAGCGGAGGTAGTCCTTCCGTTACATGCGGGGGCCGAGCACACGGTTTCAACCCGCACTTATATCAATACCCTCGCCGTGACCTTAATGGCAGCAGCAGTGTTGCGGGATGAACCGGTTTCCGCCTGTAAAGAGGCGCTGTGGCAAGGGCAGATGGCGATGGCGGATTATCTTAAGGCGTGGTCTCACCATCTGGATACGATTCGCGAAATGGCCGACCGGTTGCGCCATCTTTTCCTTTTGGGACGTGGAGCCTCCTTCGCCAGCGCTCAAGAAGGCGCCTTAGTGCTCAAGGAAGCGGCTAAATTTGCCGCCGAAGGGATGGGTGCGGCACAGTTCCGTCACGGTCCATTGGAGATCGTTGAGACGGGTATTGCGGTATGGCTTTTCGGTGGTGCGCAGCCAACTGTGGAACTCAACCGTACGCTGGGTCTGGAGATCAAGCAGTACGGTGGCGAAGTCGCTTGGGTTGGCACGCAACCGGTTGAAGGATTAACCTGGGTGCCCTTGCCATCGGTACCAGAACTTGCGCTACCCTTAGTGGAGATCCTGCCGGTTCAAGCCCTTTCGGTTGTTTTGGCCGAAGCCAGTGGACGTGAACCGGGTCAATTCAGGTATATCGGTAAAGTCACTACGCGCGAATGAAGCGGGTTTAAAGCGTGTAGCGGTATAAATTGGTCTCACGACGTACGAAACCGATTTTCTGGTAGAGGCGGTTGGCGGCTTCACGCGAGGGGCGGGAGGTTAAATCTACGGTTTTGACCCCTAACTGCGCCGCGTGTTCGAGGGCTGCCCGTGTCAGCGCTTCGCCAATGCCGCGACCGCGTGCGGCTTCATCTACGACCACATCTTCAATCCAGGCACGGCGCCCGGTGGGGATGCGAAAAACCACGAGGGTCAGGGTGCCGACGATTTGCCCGTCCTCATCACGGGCAAGGAAGAGGATGCTGGCGTCCGAGTTGACCATCTCTTCGAGTTCTTGACGCGTGGGGGGCAGGCTGGAACTGGAGAGTTGGGGAATCAGGCGTGCAAAGGCTTCGACCATATCATCGGTTACAGCACGGGCAATTTCGATTTGCATGTCGTCCTCACAGGATGGGAGTCTTGGACAATGTGAATTTTACCCTAGAAACTTGACGAGTGGAGGTGGCCCATGCTACACTTGGGGCATGCTCCCACGACGTGCTTATAACCATCATCGTCATCATCGCATCCTATCTCCCTAGCCGGAGCGGGTGGCACTGCCCCTTTCCTGAACGACCACGATGTTGACTGAGAACCAACCCCCGCCACCGGCGGGGGTTTTGTTATTTTACTTGGATGGAGGAGCCATGAATTTGCGCATCTATGATCCCGAGACAGCACGAAAGACTCTGTTACAGCGCCAACCGCCGGATGTGCAGGACGTTCCTGCCGCAGTGCGCGAACGAATCCAGGCGCTTTTCGGAGAACCGTTGACGCCGGCTCAGGCAGTGGCGCGCATCCTGGCCGATGTGCGTACAGGTGGTGATGCGGCTTTACGGCGTTGGAGCCAGCACCTTGATGGGTGGACTGCCTCGGATTTTCGTTTGCCACCAACGGAACTTCAAAGAGCCCTTGCTCATCTTTCCTCTGACCTCCGGGAGGCGTTGGAATCCGCAGCAGAACGAATCGAGGCATTTCACCGCCGCCAACCTCTGACCTCGTGGATCACGCAGGATTTAGGCGGCACATTAGGACAACTGGTGCGTCCTTTGCGACGGGTGGGAATTTATGTCCCGGGTGGCTCGGCACCTCTACCCTCTACGGTGTTGATGAGCGCCATTCCGGCGCGGGTGGCCGGGGTGCGCGAAATTGTGCTGGTCACTCCACCTCAGCGCGGGAGCGACCGCCCAGCGGAGATCATTCTGGCAGCAGCGGCACTTGCCGGGGTTAGCGAGGTGTATGTAATAGGTGGAGCACAAGCGATTGCGGCGCTGGCCTATGGCACCGAAACCATCCCGCGGGTGGATAAAATTGTCGGCCCGGGCAACCTATTTGTTACCTTGGCTAAACAGCAGGTTTTTGGTGTGGTAGGGATTGATGGTTTGGCCGGCCCAACCGAAACAGTAGTGATTGCGGATGAAACCGCCAATCCCGAGTGGGTAGCGGCGGACTTGCTGGCGCAAGCAGAGCATGATGTACTGGCGGCAGCCATTATGTTAACCCCCAGCGAAACCCTGGCGTATCAGGTGCAGCAGGCAGTAGCGCGCCAGGTGGCCCAACTGCCGCGGAAGGACATTCTGGCGCTTTCTTTGGTTGGGCGTTCGGGTATTGTGCTAACCCGCGACTTGGAGGAAGCAATCGCACTCTCTAATGCGTATGCGCCTGAGCACTTGAATCTGGTAGTGGCCGATCCCTGGCGCTGGGTGGAGAAAATTGAGTCCGCGGGGGGAATTTTTGTGGGTGAACATTCGTATGAGGTTCTGGGCGATTATGCTGCCGGTCCCAGCCACGTCATGCCGACCGGAGGATCGGCGCGTTTTGCTTCACCGTTAAATGTGTGGGATTTTGTGCGCCTGATTAGCCTGGTAGCACTAGATCCACGTACCGCCGCAGAGGTGGGACGGGTCTCGGCACAATTGGCGCGCGCCGAAGGATTAGAAGCCCATGCGCGTGCTGCCGATCTGCGGGCCGCGACAGCCAATTCTTGAGCAAACAAATAGAACATCCCCCCATCGGTGTTAGCGGGTGGGGGGATGTTTTGATCCTTGGGTTGTTCAGTACCAGATGCGATACCAGGTTTGGGTTTCGGTTTCCTGACCCAACGCCTGCACGTTGATTTTTAATGTGATCACGGTTTGCGGTTCAAAACGTCCGGCGAAGAACGTTAGTTGAGTGATGCCGTCGGCATTGGTCTCGGCGGCGCGGTAGGTCAATCGTAGCCCCTCTGGCCCGATCAAGGTCACTGAAACACTGGCGTTGGCGATGGGGCGGTTATACTGATCGCGCACGATCACGTAAAGTGTCTGCTGGTCGCCAGAAGGGATTAACGCTTGCGTCACAAAGGCCTGGGCGTGGGGGATCAGTTGAGCGATTATAGCGCTGGGAGGGAGTTCGGGGCGGGTGAGTTCGGGATCACGGACGATCAGATCGAAATGACGTTTACCCAAGTCGGTCAGGACAACCCGTTCGCCGGGTGGGTTTTCAGGCCACCACTCAAAGCGGGCCCGTTCAAAGTATTGCACGTAGCGGCGCTCGGCGATTTCCAAATCGGATATGGGCAAGCCGAAATTGGTCAGGCCGTCATTTGCATCATAGAACTGACGGAAGGCATAACAAACGGATTTGCCATTCTCAAAGCGGCGGCAAGCCAGTGGATCGGTGGGCACAGGCGCCAGGGGACCCGGCCCTGCATAGAGCAAACTGCCTAGATTGGCAACCTTAACCCGTTCTACCCCGTTAGGTTCGAGGACAAGATCAAAGCGGGCGCGCTGGAAATACTGTACTGTACCCCAGCCGTGCTCGGTGAGCATCTGAAATTCGCCCGTGATGGGATACCCATACAGGCGCAGGGGATCGGCGACGCTGCGATATTGCGCCAGAAACGCCCCCCGTACCACATGCCCATTGAGATACTCAAACTCGGGCGTCGGCGTTTGGGCATACCCACTGCTGGTCAGTATCGCCAGGTAGAGTAGCAAGACTAAAGCGGCGGCATAGCGTGTAACTCCCCGCATACTTTTCATTATAGCGAATTTAATCGCAAGTGCAATGCCTAGACAGCAGTTTTTTACGCCATTTTTATGGATTAGGTTTTATCGGATCTGCCAGCGAATATCGGTGATCCAACGCAAGATGGGTTGGCGGGTGAGCGGATCGGCATTCAAGGCGTCGAAAAGTTGCTTCCATCCGGATTCAGGGGGGTTATTGATCCCAGAACAGCCACCGCGCTGTTGACAGGCTTGGTATTGTGTCATCACTCCTGCGAATTCCATCGGCAAATTGAACGTAATCGCGCCGTAGCGGCTGATGGCTTGCCACTGTCGAGCATTAACCCCGCTGGTCGCGTAGATTTCGGGCAACGGCCAGGCGGGCGGTGCACCGTACGAAACGTAATAAACATCGAATTGCGTCCAGTTGTTGGTTGAAGAATAAACCCAATTGGAATTAACACTCGTGGGACAACCAACGCAAGCACCAAAGTTGTAATAAATGGCTTGTTTATTATCATTGTCGTCAAACCCGCTTACCCACCCATACGTAACATAAGGGGTGTTCCAACCGGTGAGTTGAGAGTCCCATTCGATATCTATGGCACCGGCGATTCTTACCTGACGGCTGTAGCCACTGTCCCATACCCATTGGATGAGGCGTACTACCATTTGGGCCCAGGTTTTGCCGTGTTCATAGGCATAGGTGCGGCGGGTGTTCTGATTGGTGGTGTTAGAACCATAGCCGCCGTAGTTATTTGTACCAATGGCAACCATAACCTGCGATTCCTGATCCTCAGCACTGCAAACCCAATAGCCCTGGATGTAGGCTTTGACGGCAGCTTCGATGGCGTTGATCGGCACATAGTGCCAATAGGGACTGAAAAGGCCGGCGCCGGGTTTGCTAAGATCTCCCCCGTCAAACCACCCCTGACCGAAATTCAACACCACCAGGCTGTCCTGGGCGCCGGGGAGGGTACGATCACGATTGCCCAGGGCACACCCCAGGTCATACATGCGGGCGGGTGTTTCATCTTGAATGTAGTAACTGGTGGCAAACAACGGTGTGGGTTGGTAATCGCGGTAGATCACGGGTAAAAAGAGGCGCGATGTAGCGCTTGCACTTTGGGCTTGAGACGGGATGGGCTGAGTCAGCGGCACAAACACGAAAAGGCTGAGTAAAAAGACAATCAGGGCAAGCGCCCTCAAGCGTTGGATCGGATTTTCCGTAAAGGACGGCATCATGTATCTGTCAGGTTGCAAGAACCAGGCCACGGAGTGGCAGGAAATGACGAGGTAAGCGGCATTATATCATATGGGGCTTACCATTTTGTAAACTCAAATTCGGGGCAAAACGGCAGGCAGACTATTGTCAGAATATCATCTTTCACATAAGATTTAAGCAACCGGTTCAGGCGCTGTGGAGAGCAGGCGGGAATCGTGATCCCTGGTGCGTTAATAACCTGAAGCACGCACCTGTTAAGGAGGCGGAATGAGCAAAGCCCGATTACTCATTGTGGAAGATGATGTAGATATTGCAAATATGCTCCGGCTCTTCTTCAAAAGCCAGGGGTATGATGTGGATGTGGCGATGCGCGGCAGTGAGGCGTTAGAAAAAACCCGCCAGGGCCTGCCGCATTTGCTGGTGTTGGATATTATGTTGCCCGATATTGACGGTTATGAGGTGTGCCGTGCTTTGCGTACCAACATCCGCACCAGTCACATTCCCATTCTCTTTCTGACCCAAAAAGACGAACGTAGTGATAAACTCAAGGGCCTGGAATTGGGAGCGGATGATTATATTACCAAGCCGTTTGATATCGAGGAACTTAAACTTCGGGTACAAAACGCCCTGGCGCGGGCAGAGCGCGAAAGCCTTACCGACCCGCAGTCGGGCTTGCCGTCCGGGCGTCTGATCGAGGATCAACTGCGCAAGGTCATTCGCCAACCCGATTGGGCGTTTATGGATATTCGCATCAACTACTTTGATGCCTTCCGCGATGTTTACGGCTTAATTGCGGCCAACGATGTGGTGCGTTTCACGGCAATGTTGCTGAGCGAAGTGGTAGATGCCGTGGGGACTCCCAATGACTTCATCGGACACGCAGGCGGAGATAACTTTGTCATCTTCACGGCCAGCCAAGTCGCCCCACGCTTGAAAGAAGCCTTGAAACAACGCTTTGGCGAGGCTGTTCTCAGCCATTACAACTTTATTGATCGCCAACAGGGGTATATCTTGGCCCCAGGTCGGGGGGGCGAAATGGTCAAGACCCCTTTTATGAGCCTGGCTATTGGTGTGGTGACCCCTGCAACGCATTCATTTACCGATATTCGCGAGATCACTGAGGTCGCGGCTGAAGAGCGTCGTCGCGATGCTCTGCTTGCCGCCGGATAGGCGGTTTGGCGGATCATGTCACCAGCGACTTTGTTTTGGGGTGTGCTCTTCGTCCTTGTAGGCGCAGTAGCCTGGGGGGCAACGCGTTGGTTAATGCGGACGTTGCCGGGAGCGCGACTCACTTCAAGGTCTGTTGTTGCGATAGAAAACGAGCGTGGTGACGGCCTAAGCGAGGCGGTCATCGTGATCCAACCCGGTGGTCGGGTAACTTGGTTGAATGAGTCTGCCCGAACGTTATTTGATCTCCCTGCGGACACTCATCCTAACTTGGAAATGCTGGCGCGCAAAGTGCGCCCGCCGGAACTTTTCCTCGGCTTGTGTGCCCATGGTGGGCAAGATTTGGTAACCTTGGGGGGACGCACGGTTGAGGTGCGCGTTTTGGCCACCCCTCTGGATGGGCAGGCCTACCGTCTGGTGTGGTTGCGAGAAGCCAACTTGGCTAGTGAACTTGCGCGCGAATCGGCTCTGCCGGCGCAGACTTTGCAAACATTTTTACAACTCACCCAGGCGATTGCGGCTAGCCTGGACTTAAATGAGACGTTACAAGCCGTTCTGGACAGCCTGGAACGCTTGTTACCGGCCGATATTTGGGAAATTACCCTGTGGGATGCAGAAGCAGGCGTGCTGTGGCCTTATCGGCGCCTGGCAGGACATCGATTGGAGCGGGTACCTCGCGGCTATGCTCTGGATGAGGGCTATTCTGGCTATTTGGCACGCACCCGGCGTCCTCTTCTTCTCTCACGGGTTGAGGAACGTTCTGACTTGCATCAGGCCATTGATCGGCAGTCTTACCCTCTACGTTCTTATATGGGAGTGCCGCTGATTGTCGGCAAAGAACTAATTGGGACGTTGGAACTGGGTTCTCTCACGCCAGATCATTTTCAACCCCCGGATCTTGAATTACTGCGGTTAATTTCGGGGCAGGCGGCAATTGCCATTCATCATGCCTTGCTTTATCGCCAGGAACAGCGGCGAGCGACAGAGCTGGCCGGGCTGGCGCAGTTCGCTCAAGCGTTTGGGTCGGTGCGCGATCCCCGGGAACTTTTCGAGCGGTTGATCAACAGCATTCTCCCCTTGCTTCCGGTCAACATCTTGGGATTTCTGGTGTTCAATGAAAATACGCGGCGTTTGGAAGCCCAGGCACCGTTTATTGGGCTACCACCTGAATTCCTGGACATGTATCGAGTGCCGGTCGGAGCGAACTCCCCCCTGGAGAGGGCTTTGCTGGAGCAAGATGTTCTGATTACCGAAAATGCTGTGGAGGATTCACGCTGGCACGAATTGGGATTACACCATTTGGCGGTGGCGGCTGGGTTGCGTGAGACCGTGCTGGTGCCGTTGGCTTCGGTGGGGCGGATCTTAGGATATATGCAGGCATCCAACCGCCTCAACGGAGGAATGTTCACCCAGGATGAAATTCGTTTAATGATGATTATTGCCAATCAAGCGGCACCAATTATTGAAAATGCCACTCTCGTTCAGCAGAGCCGTCAACGAGCACAACGGGCTGAGGCGTTGCGTCGGATTGCCAGTTTGGCCAGTTCTGCCGCGACGCTGGATGAGATTTTAAAGTATTCCTTGCAGGAACTAGTGCGTCTACTTCGTGCCGATTGCGCTGCTATCTTTTTGCTCAATACCAACCGCACAGCACTCGAATTACACCGCTTTTCATATTTCGGCGAAGTTGTACGGGATGGAGGGGTGATCCCGCGCCTGTTGGTAGATGATCCGCAGTTTCCTTTTACCGTAACGGGTAGTCAAGATGCACTCCACAGCGGTCGCTTATCCTTTGAAACCACCTTAATCCCTTACTATCAACATCTGCGCCAGACTTGGGAGGTCGAATCGGTTGTGGTTGTGCCCCTGGTGGTGCGCAATGAAGGGATTGGTGAAATCTGGGTGGGTAGTCGGCGTCCTGAGCAGTTTGATCATGCGGATCTTCAACTGATGTTTACGGCAGCGGGGCAGTTAGCCGGTGTCGTTGAGCAGGCCACTCTGCGGGCTCAAACCGATGAGACCCTACGCCAGCGGCTGGAGCAGTTGACTGCTCTCAATCGCATTACACGCGAACTGAGCACATCACTTGACCTTGAGCACTTGATGGAAATTGTTTATGAGGAAGCCTTGCGCATTACGCGCGCTGACTGTGGTAGTCTGATATTGTTTGATTTACAGCGGGCATCTCAGGGCAATAAATGGCCGTTACGCTTGAACCTGGGTGAACCGATACCAACGGAACTGGGGGCATTGGAGCGACAAGCACTGCAAACTGGACTTCCAGTTAATGTAAATGGGGAAGAAATCTCCTCAGATACGGTTGCTCTTCTTCATGAGGGAATAACTTCACTGTTGATTGTGCCCATCTTCTATCGCCAATATCCAGCCGGTTTGATCCATTTACATGCCCGCCAGGTTAATCATTTTGGATCCGCCGTCACTGAGGTTGTGCAATCGTTGGCCGCACAGGCCAGCGTGGTTCTCTCAAATGCCTTGCAATACGAAGAACAGGTGCAGCGCAGTGAGTTGGTGCGACGGCAATTGGAGACCTTTGCCGAACTTTATCGAGTATCGTCGTTTCTCTGGCCCGATCAATCTCTGGAAGATGCATTGGCAGCAATTGCGCGGGCGATTACGCAAGCCACGCCTTTCCGTGCGGTGTTGATCAGCGTCTATGATCCTGAGAAAGCACATTTGGTGCGCAAGATTAGCCGTGGACTTACCCCAGAGCAGTGGGAAGAAGTTCGTCAGCGCACCTTGCCCTGGTCGGCGTTGGAGGCAGTGCTCCGTCCTGAGTTTCGTTTAGATACACTTTACTACATCCCGGCAGATAGAACCCCGGTCTTGCCCGACTCTATTCACTGGGTCAATGTTATGCGCCCTGAGGATGAGTTGCCCGTAACGGAAGATATGTGGCACCCGGATGATTTGCTTTTGGCGCCGCTCTATGATGACACAGGCCAGCCGTTGGGCTTAATCAGTGTGGATGACCCTAGTGATGGTCGCCGCCCGGATCGCGCCGCTCTGGACACCTTGAGCCTTTTCGCCGCCCAGGCTGCATTAGTGATCGCACGTCATCGTCATCTTCAAGATTTACAACAACGCTTGGCCCATTATGAGGCATTGCAAATTGAAGAAACGCGTCGGCGTGAGAGCCTGCGATGGCGGCGTGTGCGAGAGGGCTTTACGGTTATGGAAGAGGCCTCTCGTCAGAGTAGCGTTGAGGGCGTATTGCGTAGCGTTGCTCATCAGTGGTTGGAGCGTTTAGAGGGAATGGCAGCCTTAATTGCCGAACAGCGCCCTTCTGGCCCCCATTTATGGGAGGTCATTGGCACTCAGCCACCAAATTTGAATCCGCAAGCCCTGTTAGGTCAGCGCAATCCCCTCCTTCAGGCTTTGAACGAAGGAATACCATTAATGGTAGCAGATGTTCACGAGGAACCGGCGTGGCAAAATAGTCCACTATTGCAGGGGTGGGGGGCACAAGCCTTTCTAACGCTGGTATTTGAACCTAGCGCGGGGCGACGAATAGGGGTGTTGGTGTTGATAGATCATCCATTGCCATCCTTTGAGGGAGAGGATATTGGCTTTTACACCCAATTCTCGCGCCAGATTAGCATTACGTTGCAAAATCTTGAACTATTGGAAGGGGCGCGTCGTCGTCTGCATGAGGTTAACTTGCTCTTGGATTACAGCCGAAAATTGGGGAGTCTAAGCGAAACCGATTTACTGCAGGCACTATGTACAACCGTATTGGAGGTCATTCCAGAAGCCGAGGCGGCTTGGGTGGCGCTATGGGAGCCGCGGGAAGAGGTGTTAATCCCTCGCGCAGTGTGTGGTTATGCCGATGAGACCGCCTTAAGGCAGGTTCGCTTTGCGGTTGAATATCAAAATGATGCCATCCTGACCCAAGCCTTTCAGCAGGGGCAAGCGGTGTGTATTGATGAGGTTAACTTTGTCCGAGATTATGCCTTGAGCGGGGAGGATTTGTTACTCTATCGGCATGCCAACCAGGGAAAACTGCCGTTATCCACGCTGGTGTTACCTTTAGGTAGCGGAGAGCGAGTGTTAGGGGTACTGGTCGTTGAGAACTTCAGCCAAAATGCGGTTTTTACCCCGGAGCATCAGACGTTAGCTCATTCCCTGGCGCAGCAAACGCTTCTGGCTTTGGAAAATGCCCGTCTGTTCCAGGCAGCGGGGCGGCGTTTAGAGCAACTTCAGGCGCTCACTCAGGCTTCGGCACGTCTCTCGGCCAGTCTCAATGAAGAAGAGGCAATCTCGGCTCTGATGAACGCATTGGGAGACGTGATCACATATGATACTGCTGCTCTCTGGCTACGCGAGGGTGATGTTTTGCGCTTGGTCGCGGCACAGGGTTTTGCTGATCATGAGCAACGCGTGGGTTTGGAAGTGCGGCTGGAAGATAGCCGTCTATTCCAGGCGATGCGCGAGCAGGGGCAGCCAATTTTAGTGGCAGATATTCGTCGAGACGAACGCTTTCCGCGCTTTCTGGAGCCGGAGCGTTTATGTTGGTTGGGATTGCCTCTTCTGGTTCAGGCCGACTTTATCGGTGTATTGGCTTTGGAGAAGGCTGAAGCGGGTTATTACTCCTCTGAAGATGTGCAGGTGGGGGCAACCTTTGCCAGCCAAGCGGCGTTGGCGTTGGCGAAGGCGCGCCTGCTAGAAGATAGCCGGCGGCGCGCCGTGGAATTAGACCAACGTTCAGAACGTTTGGCACTGCTGTATAACCTCTCCAATGAATTAGGGGCTTCCCTGGATTCGGCGCACATCCTGAGCCTTACCATGCAACGCTTACGAGATGCGTTGGGCGCCGACATGGGGGCAGTGCTGACTTGGGAGGAGGGAAAAGTCTCTTTGGCGCTACTTACCCCGCCGGAGGAAGCGACATTACCTCAACCCTTACCCAACCTCCTGCTTTTTGAACGCTTGCAGGAAACGCGTGGGATATATATTGTGGGGGACATTCACGGCGAGATGGAGATGATTGAGTTGATTCGCGCATGGCCGACACTGGCAACAATGCGTTCTCTTATCATGGTGCCCCTGGCGAGTGCTCAGGTGATGCAGGGATGGGTCGTGTTGACTTATGCTCAGGAGCATCGCTTTGCCTCGCCAGAATTGGAACTGGCGCGAACGATTTGCAATCAAGCCGCGGTGGCTTTGCAAAACGCCCGCTTGTTTGCCGAAACACGTGCCCTCAAAGAGGATCTAGAGCAACGAGTCGCCTTGCGTACGGCCGAACTGCAACAGGCGAACCTGGAGACGCAAACTCTCTTGCGTGTGATCACAGAACTCTCGGCCAGCCTGGATATCCATCAGGTGTTGACCCGGGCCCTAGAGGTGCTCAATCAAGCCCTCGATGTGGAGGCCAGCCTGGTTCAGTTGATGCAAGGTGAAGGTTTCCTGCGCATGGTGCCTGACCTGGGCCTGGAGCCGAAGGCCCTAATTGAGGCCGTCAAACCGCTACACCAGCGTGTGGTGAATCAACGCTCGCCTCTGTATTGGGATAATCTTGGCGCGCGCGAGGATGAGGAGACCAACGTTTTACGCGCTATTGGCGTGCAGGCCGTTTTGAGCGTCCCTCTGATTTTGGGTGAAGAGGTGCTTGGTTCACTGTTCCTGATTCACCGCCAACCAGGACACTTCCGGGAAATGCACATCCATTTAGCTCAGGCCATTGCGCGCCAGATGAGCATCACCCTGAGCAATGCTGAACTCTTTGGGCTGATCCGCGATCAGGCAGAGAGTTTGGGGCAGATGGTGCGCGAACAGCAAATTGAAGCCAGTCGCTCGCGGGCAATTCTCGAAGCCGTGGCTGATGGGGTCATGGTGACTGATGCTGATCTGCGTATTACGCTGTTTAACGCTTCGGCGGAGCGTATATTGGGCTTGCAGGCAAACCTGGTGCTCAATCAATCCCTGGAGCGTTTTAGCGGCCTTTTTGGTGAAGCTGGCCATGCCTGGGTGCAGACGATTCAACGTTGGTCGGAGCAGGCTGAGGCGGCAGATGCCAGCGAAACGTTTGCCGGTCAAATGGTGCTGGAAGACCAGCGGGTGGTGGCCATACACGTTGCCCCGGTCTTCTGGCGTGATCACTTCTTGGGCACGGTTTCGATTTTCCGTGATGTGACGTATCAGGTACAGGTGGATCGTCTAAAGTCAGAATTCCTGGCTAATGTTAGTCACGAATTGCGCACTCCTCTCACCGCGATCAAAGGCTATGTGGATGTCATGCTGATGGGCGCGGCGGGAACCATTACCGAATCTCAACAGCGATTCCTGCGCATCGTCAAAGAGAATGCAGAGCGACTGATTCGAGTGGTGAATGACCTGCTGGATGTTTCGCGCATTGAGGCTGGGCGCGTGGAACTCAATCGGGCGGCTTTTGATTTGGCTGAAGTGGTGAGAGAGGGTTTGCAGGCGATGCAAGCGCGTGCTCGGGAAGAATCCCGTAACCTGATTTTTGAACTCGACCTGGCGCCTACTTTACCGCCAGTTTATGGCGACCGAGAACGGGTGCGCCAAATTGTGGAAAGCCTGCTGTCCAACAGTTATCATTACACCCCGGATCAGGGGCGCATCATGCTCAGAGTTTACCCAATAAGCGAACACGAGGTGCAAGTGGATGTGCGAGATACCGGGATTGGCATCCCCATTGAAGATCAGCCGCGCATTTTTGAACGTTTCTACCGCGGTAATAACCCCTTGGTGATGGCGAAAGCCGGCACCGGCTTAGGGTTAGCTCTGGCAAAAATCCTGGTCGAGATGCAGGGCGGACGAATCTGGTTCACCAGCAGTGGTATTCCGGGAGAGGGGAGCACCTTCTCGTTTACTTTACCGATTGCGGAGCGTTGAGGGAGTTCAATGACCCACATCCTAGTGGCTGAAGACGAACGTGATATCCGGGAACTGATTGCATTTACCCTGCGCTTTGCCGGGTATGAGGTTACAACCGTGAGCAACGGCGAGGAGGCCGTGCAGGCGGCGGCGCAGCTTCATCCGTCTTTAATTCTTATGGATGTGCGCATGCCGCGCATGGACGGCTATCAGGCCTGCCAGGCTCTCAAGGCCGACCCGGTGCTGAAAGACATCCCGGTGGTTTTTCTCTCGGCCAAAGGTCAAGAATCTGAGATTCAAGCCGGGCTGGCTGCTGGGGCAACAGATTATCTGCTTAAACCATTTGCTCCGGATGAACTGACCCGGCGTGTGCGCGAATTGTTGGAGAAACGTCCACCAACGATGGGAACATGAGCGCGATCCTGCTGGAAGACGCTATTGTCCATTATGAAGTCCTTGGGCGAGGCCGCCCGGTCATCTTTCTGCATGGCTGGGTAGGTTCATGGCGTTATTGGATTCCGATGATGCAGGCAGTTTCATTGAATTATCGCGCCTATGCGCTGGATTTATGGGGTTTTGGGGACACGGCCAAGAACCGGTGCTATCGGTTGGATGATCAGGTTGAACTCCTGGTCGCTTTTATGGAGAAAATCGGGATTCTCAAAATTGCACTTATTGGGCATGGACTAGGGGCTTTAGTCGGAATGCGCTTTGCGGCGCGCTATCCCGAGGCAGTGGATCGTCTAATGGCGGTTAGCCTGCCATTGGGCCGGGATCAGGTCAGTCATCGGCTGCGGAACACCAGCCCGGATGATTTGGCGCACTGGTTGCTCAGCGGCTCTCCTCTCACTGAGCCCGTGTTGACGGATGCGATTAAGACCGATCCCCAAGCCGTGCTCACCTCATTGGATGACTTAAGGGAGTTAAATCTGGTGAGCCTCTGGCAGGAGTTCCGTTTGCCTTGCTTGCTGGTCTATGGGTTGGATGATCCTTTGATCGAGCCAGCTTCCAATGAGCAGATTAATTCAATGCCCGAGAACATGCACCTGGTCTACTTTGAGAATGCTGGGCATTTTCCGATGTTGGATGATAGTAGCAAATTTAACCGCTTGACCAATGATTTTTTGGCCCTTCCGTCCGGGGAGAGCCCACGCCAGTTACAGCTCAAAGAGGAATGGAAGCGGCGGGTGCGCTGAAGGAACACCTTGGCAACGCCGTGATATTTTGGGGTGAATTGAGCCTGCTTTGAACCTGGGGTACCACAATGACCATAACGGCACTACGTCACCGAGATCGCGTGCAGCGGGTTTTTTATCGCACGTTTCGGGCTTTACGCCATCGGAATTATCGCCTCTGGTTTACAGGGCAGTCCATCTCGTTGATCGGCACCTGGATGCAATCAGTTGCCCAGCAGGTGTTGGTCTATCGTCTGACCGGCTCAGCGGTGGCGCTGGGCATGGTTAATTTTGTGGCCTTGATTCCATTGGTGCCGTTTTCGCTTTGGGGAGGGGCGGTTGCGGATCGTTTGCCCAAGCGCCAAGTGGTGTTGATAGCACAAATTGTGATGATGGTGCAGGCGTTCATCCTGGCCGGACTAACTTGGAGCGGTTGGATTCGTATCGGGTATGTGTATGTGTTGGCTTTTATCCTGGGAGCCGCTAACGCCGTGGATATGCCAGCGCGCCAAGCGATGACGGTGGAGTTGGTGGAAGGCAAAGAGGATCTTACCAATGCTATTGGCCTAAACTCAGCCATGTTCAACCTGGCCCGCGCCGTTGGTCCGGCGTTGGCGGGTGGCCTGGTGGCGACAACGGGTGAGGCAACCGCATTTTTGATTAATGGATTGACGTTTGTAGCGGTTATCGCCAGTTTGTTGGCTATGCGGGATTTGCCTATCCCCGAAGCAGATCCTTCGGGCGCGCAAGATGGGAAGTACCTATGGCAGGGTTTGCGCTTCGCCTTAGGGCAGGAAGTTCCCCGCTTACTCATCGCCCTCGTGGCTTTAAGCGCTTTACTTTCCATGCCTTATACTACCTTGATGCCAGTTTTTGCCCAGCGAATATTGTTGGAAAGCGCGCGTCCAATCATAGCAGCCATGTGTGAAGGGCCTCTGGATGCCTTTTCGTGCCGTGCGCCTGAGGCATTGCCGCTGGGGTTGCTGTTGACGGCTGTGGGTGTGGGGGCGGTGCTGGCGGCACTAACGGTTTCGTCGTTCCCGGCGCGTACTCGCCGGGGAATGTGGCTAACTTTAGGTAGCCTTGGTTTCCCAAGTGCGCTGATTGCCTTCTCCTTTTCACGATCGTTTGTGCTCTCATTGAGTCTGATGTTTTTAGTCGGGTGGTTCTTCGTCCTCCAAAACGCATTGGCGAATACCCTGCTTCAATTGCATACCCCAGATGCCTTCCGTGGGCGGGTAATGGCTGTTTATTCGATGACCGTTCAAGGAATGATGCGTTTGGGCGGCTTGCAGGCAGGATTGATGGCAGACCGTGTCGGCGCTCCCGCCGCGATTGGGATAGGCGCGTTGGTTTCACTGCTGTTTAGTGGGCTGGTGGCCTTATACCGTCCGACCCTACGGCAACTGAGGTGACCTTACGCCATGCCCACGATATTTTGTGCCAGAACATAGGTTTGGAGGTGGGCCTCAACCGTGAGCTCTATCGGTTGTGCATAACCCCCGGCCATGACCAAGACCACCGGGATGTTGTGTGCCGAACAGGCGTCTAGCACCATGCGGTCGCGTTGGGCTAATCCTTCCAGCGTTAAATCCAAACGTCCTAAGCGATCCGCAGCAAGAGGATCTGCGCCGGCGAGGTAAAGCACGATTTGAGGGCGAAAGTTCAGCACGGCTTTTATGCCCTCGTCCAGTGCAGCCAAGTAGGTAGCGTCATCGCAATGGTCAGGTAAACCGATATCGAGGGTAGAAGGCACCTTGCGAAAAGGGTAGTTCTTTTCCCCGTGTAGGCTAAGGGTGAAAATTTGTGAGTATGGCCCCAGGATGGCAGCAGTGCCGTTGCCTTGGTGCACATCCAGGTCTACCACCGCAATCCGGTGTACCCACCCGTGTTCGAGTAAGGCTATCGCTGTAACTGCCGCATCGTTAAACACGCAAAATCCCATCCCCTGGTCGGCCAGGGCGTGGTGAGTTCCACCGGCCAGGTTTCCGCTAAGGCCATCGCGTAAGGCGTGTTGAGCTGCTTGCCAGGTGCCTCCGACGCTCAATAACGAGCGCTGGGCCAGTTCGGGGCTCCAGGGCAATCCAATTTGGCGTTCAATTTGGGATGGGAGAGTGCCTTCTAAGACCGCCTGGATATAGGCCGGTGTGTGGGCCAAAGCCAGAAGATCCAGCGGAATCGGTTCCGCCGGATGGAACCTTGCGGGGGGGATAATGTCTTGCTGAAGCAGGGCCTCGCGCAAAAGGCGGTATTTTTCCGCCGGGAAGCGATGCCCTGGAGGAAGGGGAAACTCGCAATGGTCTGAGTAGAAGATGTGCATGATTAACCCTTGGCAGCCATGACTAGAAGGGATTATAGTTATTTGAACGTCGAATGTCTATCCCTAGTTATGGAGGTGTCAAACCTATGGAGAAGCGTTTTGGGGCTTTGCGTGTGATTGGAATTATCTTTAAGGTTTTGGGGGTGATTGTTTTCCTGATAGCCCTGATTGCGGCGGTGGCGGCTTTGGTTGGCGGGGCGGCCCGCATGCTTGGTCCGGGCGATTGGCGTTTCATGATGCGTGGCTTGGGGGTGTTGGGCAGCTTGTGGATCCTGCTTTGGGGCGCGATCAGTGCGGTCTTTCTCTATGGCATTGGAGAAGTGCTGGATCTATTGATCGCGGTGGAAGAAAACACCCGCGCCACTCGCCTCTTGCTTGAACGTGAGCGCGGAAACACCCCTTAGGATGGTCTCGGTAGATATTCCGAAACTGAATGAACCAAAGGCGTGTGATATTAGCGCACGCCTTTGGTGTTTAAAAATTGTCCATACCGCTTATCGCTATCGTAGATATGGTTTCTCAGCCAATCTTTGAGAAAATTCATGACTGTAATGGAGAGGGCGATTTGGCCACTGCGGTACTTTTCCCGTAACTCCAGTACCTGTTGGGTCAATTCTTCATGTTGCTGACGGTGGATGGCGTAATCAGGATAGCCGTAGCGCACCATTAGTGCTTCTTCAGAGGCAAAATGGGTGCGGGTATACTCTACCAATTCATCAAAGATGTCGTTGAGAACGGCGCGACCTTGGCCGGAACTCATTGCCTCATAGAGTTTCTGGGCAATGGCGAACAGGCGTTTGTGCTGGTCGTCATACTGTGCTACCCCAATACTGTAGATGGAGTTCCACTCAAACATTATTTTGCTCTCCCTGATTCGTCTCTCTTTACTTATAAATTATCCTAAAAATCTGTTCGCATTCCATAAAACAGAGGTTAATTTGCCTTACTCGTCCTCCTGCCACCATGCGGCACCCAGGACACCTGGACCAGCGTGGGCTCCAATCACGGGCGTCAATTCCGTAAAGTAGTGCTCATGGGGTTGGAGGAGTTCAACGAGGCGTTGGTAAAGTGTCTCGCCCTCTTCCAAGGCATCGGCGTGAAAACAGATAAGAGCCACAATTTTTCCGCTCAAATGTTTTTGCATCCAGTCAACCATCCGCTCAATGGCTCTGCGGCGGGTGCGCTCAACGCTTTCCAGGCGGATATGCCCCTGATAGAGTGAGAGCACCGGATACAGGCGGAGCGCCGATTCTAAAAGAGGAGTAATCACATTTACCCGACCGCTGTGAGCGATGAAGTTGAGAGTATCCAGGACGCCAATGATGCCGATGCGGGGGATCAGGGCGGGCAAGGTGTCAATGATCTGCTCGGCACTAGCACCGCTAGCGGCCATCCTGGCTGCGGCGAGTGCCAGCAGCCCTTGCGCCGGTCCGGCCAGGCGCGTATCCACCACGCGAGCCTGCAAACCTTCTTCGGCTGCCATTTGGGCAGCCAGGCTGGCACTGAAGAAACATTGGGTGAGTTCTGCCGGGGGAGTTAGAATCAGAGCCGTTTGGTCTGAGCCAACCGCCTGGCGGATGGCTTGCAGAAATTCTCCGGGTGCTGGGGCAGAAGTCTTCGGCAGTAGACCGTCGCTGCGTAAACGCTGGTAATAATCACGGGTGTCCACATCGAGACCATCGCGGGCAACCCCCTGGGGCAAGATAAGCGCCAAAGGCAATATATGGATGCCTTCGCGTTGGCAAAGGTCGGGGGGCAAGGACGCCACGCTGTCGGTGAGCACCACTGTGGTGGGTTTGGGTAGGGGAGTGATGCGGGGATGAAGTAGTTCATAGAGCAAGCGACGTGCATTGCGGGTCTGACGCCAACGTGCTAAGATCTCGGGTAGGGAGCATACGGCGGTGGTGAGTGCGAGGATCATCGGCGCGGCGATGATCCAGGGATCATAGCCATCCCAATAAATGAGCAACATGAGCACCGGAAACCCCAGTAAGGTGGCTAGGATGCCACTGCCACCGCTGCCCAGGTAAATCATCCCATAAAGTGGAAGGGCCATCAGCGTTTGCCTGGGGGTGAGGGCGAGCAATACACCTAACGTGGTGGCCAACCCGCGGCCGCCGCGGAAGCGGAAGTAGAGAGGGAAACGATGGCCCAACACAGCGGCAACACCGGCAAAAACCGTGCAAACCTCGGGTGCAAGCGAAGCGCGTGCCACCAGGATAGCAAGGCTTCCCTTGGCAATATCCACAATCGCCACGAAGGCCGCCGGTTTAATCCCCAAGTGACGGGCAACATTGGCGGTACCGGCGTTGGCGTCACCTAAGGTGCGGATATCCCGCCCGCTCCACCAACGGCTGACCAAAATAGCCCCCGATAGTGAGCCAATCAGGTAGCCTGTAAGTACCACCCACACACATGTCATTGTCCCTCTCCTTCACCCAAGGACTTATTAGTCATGGGCTTCAACCGCACGGCAATTTTGCTTTGGGGGTGGCACCAGCAATCATCCCCTTCGGGCTCCTCTAAATTATTATAGCCGTTGTGTCGCAGATGGGTTCGAGCAAATTCAAGGTCGGGGACTTCAAACGTGAGTTCGATTTCGGTATGAGATGAGGCTGAAGCATCTTGCAGAATTAAATCCAGACCTTCTCCAACCGAAAATACGACCTGTTGGTCTGAAGGGGTGGAGACCAACGGCAATCCCAATCCCTCGGTGAAGAGGGTGCGATGCATGGACGGGTTTTCCACCCGCAGGCGAATGCTTCGCAACCGCCCGCGGGTGGAGGGGGATGAAGTGCTAAATAACCGGCGTAACCAGCGATAACCCAGGAAACCGGGCGTCATGGGGTTGAAATCACCTCTGGAACGTGGGGTTGAGCGTTTTGGATATCCGTAGTTTCTGGCGCATGACCTTCGACATAGGTGTGCTGCCAAACACGATCAGCCATTTCCTGGTACGTTCGTGCGTAATTCATTAAACCCTCTGCATAGGATGGGTCAAGTAGAGCAGCACGGGCATTCTCATCACTGGGTTCGGGCTCGTGTTCTTTGATGAGCCGACGCAGGACATCATGATGATCACGAATCAAGCACGGGGCGAGAAGGTTCTGGTGCTGGTAACTTGCTTGCCACCGTCGTATGCCGGCAAAAAACGGTTCGCGGTAAACATCATTAAGATTACCGCCCCGCGCGTAAACGTCCTTGATGTTGACCGCGGCATACGGCACAAACACGCACGGACTAATGTTGCCATTCCAATCCACGTAAAAGTACCCGCCTTTACCGTAGCCTCCTGCGGAGATGCACCCTCCGACTAGCGTGCCGTGGTTCCAGAAATCGGCCAGGAGGATGCGCTTTTCGCGGATGAGACGCCAGGATTGTTGCCACATCCACAACCGTTGCTGAGGGGTGGGCATCAAATCCAGAGTGAAAGAACGCCCAATGGGCATGTACTGGAAAATCCAGCCGTAGAGGGCGTGTCGCTCAAAGAAGATGTAATCAATGAATTCTTCTGAGAGGATGATCTCGGCATTATGTCGCGTTGCTGTGAGCGAAACCCCAAACGGAACGCCAGCCTGATAGAGGCGGTCCATAGCCGCCATGACGTTGTCGAAGACCCCATGACCACGGCGTTGATCGGTCTGCTCACGCCAGCCTTCGAGCGAGATGGCCGGGGTGAGGTTACCCAATTCACTTAGGCGTTGGGCGACTTTGTCGGAGATCAATGTGCCGTTGGTGTACATCAAAAAGAAGGTTTCAGGGTGAGCGGCGGCTAGATCCAGGATGGTCTTACCTTGGGAACGATATGCTAAAGGCTCGCCGCCGCTGATGACAATAAACTGTGCTCCCCACAGTGTTTCAGCTTCGGTGACCAGGCGGTCTACGATTTCCCACTCTAATTTTTGGGAATTGGCGCCAGAATCGGCATAACATCCCACACAACGTAGGTTGCATCCTTTGAAGGGGCTGATGGTGAGGAAAGAGGGTTGATCATAACCATATTGTGCGCGGAAGGCTTTTGCCGCTTCGCGACGGCGTTGTTTTTCCAGAAACAGATCCCGGATCAGCGTGTTGAACAGCCCTTGCAGCCAGGGCTTGGAAAGGTGGTACTCGGTGAGTGCACGCTCTGCAACCCGTAATAGAGCCAGAGCAAAGGCTTCTTGATCAGCAATCAGGCCGGGCAAGTCATTCCCGGCTAGCCGCTGGGCGTTGAATTGTTCATGAATTTGGCTCTCGATAGTACGCACAATCCAATGACGAGTGGTTTGGCTGCGCGCCAGTAAGGGAGCTAATTCCACCACTCGATTGGTTAGCAGAGTAAGGCGGCGCGAAGGCGTGGAGGAAGTTGTGGTTGAGATTTTTGTCGTCATGAATCACCTCCGTTGATGGTCAAGATGCTGAATATAAAAATACCCCCATCTGTGGATGGGGGATTGGATCAAAAGTGTTATTTGGGTGTTAAGCGCAGGACAAATTAAGGCTTATACACCATGAAGTTATCAAAGAAGATCTCGACCCCCGGCTCGGCATATGCACCTGCTATCAGGCCGACATCACCTTCTTTTAAAGCCTCATCATTAACGGTGCGCAGCAAGGTGCCGTTAACATGGAGGCTTAGGGTATTGCCTACGCAATCGGCTCGAATATGGTTGGTGGTCGTTCCCTGCCGAATAGCAGTGTGTGATTCTAAGTTTTCAGCCCCGATGACCTGGGTTTCACCATTAACCTTTTTGCCGATGCCAAAATAACCATCGCTGCTGATAAGGAAGAAGTAGAAGTTCTGGGTGTCCACATACCGGCAGAGAACCCCAAAGTCGTTGTCATCCGGACCGGCAACCTTGGTGGCATCCACTTCAATTTGCACATCTTTGAAATTCCGACCGGGATTCGCCCATACTTCCAGGTTAGGGGTGTCCACGCGAATGCGGTAGGCCCCATCGCCAGTGTAATCGGTCACGCCGTCGCTATCTTGGCGACGATCCCATCCGCTATCCGGGTCGGAGAAATCGTCTTGGAACAGGATCTCAACCTGCCGCGTAGCCGTAGGAGCGACTTGGCCTGGGAGTCCACAGGCCAGAGCAGGTAATCCGAGCACGACCAATCCCACAAGAAGAACCCATAAAGACCCGGGTTTGAGCATGATGGATACCTCCTTTGGCAGCAAAATTCGACTTATTTTAGCATGATTGACAATTTCATGAAGAGATGGGAGGGTTGGGGGATTGACAATTTGCGGCAGATAATTATAATGATTATAAATTTATAAAGAGTATTACTTTGGAGTGAATACAAAATAAAATGGAGACAACCATTCTTCTCGACTCCCTACGTAAAGCAGGCTTGCGAATTACCCCGCAACGCCAGGCAATTTGTGAACTTCTGGCGACCAGCCATGACCATCCGACCGCGACCATGATCTATGAGACCCTAAAGCCGCGCTTTCCATCCTTGAGCCTGGCAACGGTCTATAACACCTTAGAAGTCTTGGTGCGGCTCGGTGCAGTCAATGTATTAGGAAATGCCGGGGATGGCATGGCGCATTATGACGCCGACACCGATCCGCACATTAACCTGGCGTGTGTCTCCTGCCACAAGATTGTGGATTTCCCAAGCCAATATGTGCAGTTTTTAGACGAAGAGATCAGCGCCGCTTCGGGCTATCGGGTGCTGGGAGCGCGCGTGTTGTACTACGGGCTTTGCCCTGAATGTCAGCAAAAGACATCCATCGCACGGAGGGAAACCGATTATGATCACCGCCGAGACAACGCCTGAGCAACGTTTCTCCAATGTACCCCCTTCGGGCTTGCGTTGCACCGATGTTTTCGCCGATACTTTGAGAGGATATGCTGGAGTTAAAGCCGTCCATTATGACTACAACCAGGGGCGCCTGCGTCTGATTTATGACCCCGAGGTGATCTCGCCCGAACGTGCCCTCAGCCTGGTCAATGAAGCTGGCCGGTTAGCGGCGGGGCGTGCTAATCAATGTGCTGCCCGCCGCGAAAACGGCGCAGCGGCATGTGCATTATGTGCTCTGCAGTTGGGACAAGGGCTAGGGTTAGATCCAGAACGGGTGGCATTTCGCAACGGTATCCTAGAGGTGACATGGACTGAGGCGGTTCAGCCTGTGGCAGAGGTAGAGGAACTTTCGGCCCATTTACCCGGGCGGGAGATCACCCCCCCTCGCCTGGATGAGCGGCGTATACAGGGCCTATTCACAATTCTCACGGCATTTCTTACATTAACGGCGTTGTTGCTCCAACGTTGGGATACGCCTGCACCCATTGTCAACGGGTTATTTGCTCTGGCATATCTCACCGGGGGCTGGTTTGGGCTGTTGGCGAGTTTGGAGGCTCTGCGGGAAAAAACCCTCAATGTGGATTTGCTCATGATCCTGGCGGCGTTAGGGGCAGCATTTATTGGTTCACCCGCTGAGGGGGCCGCGCTTCTCTTCCTGTTCTCGCTTTCTAATACCCTTCAGGCCTATGCCATGGATCGCAGCCGTAAGGCCATTGAGAAATTGCTGGACTTGCGTCCCAAAGTAGCCACCGTGAGACGGGGTTCACGTTTAGTCGCGCTACCGGTAGAAAAATTGGTACCCGGGGATATCATCGTGGTGCGCCCCGGGGAGCGTTTCCCGATTGACGGCGAGGTCATCAGCGGTGCGTCAGAAGTTAATCAGGCGACCATTACTGGTGAATCCATGCCAGTGAGCAAACAGGTAGGAGATTTGGTCTTTGCCGGCACTGTTAACGGCAACGGCAGCCTGGAAGTGCGGGTAACACGCCTGGCACACGATACCACCTTGGCGCGCATTGTCCAGATGGTCGAAGAGGCACAGGCCAATAAGGCTAAGACGCAACGGGTGCTGGATACGTTTGAGCAGTATTATGCCTTTTTCGTGCTTGGTGCTGCGGTTCTGTTGATTGTGATCCCTTATTTTGTCCTGGGGCAGCCCTTTTACCCTACGTTCTACCGAGCTATGACCTGGTTGGTGGTTGCATCGCCTTGTGCCTTGGTGATCTCGACCCCTGCCAGTATCCTTTCGGCCATTGCGAACGGCGCGCGCAACGGGGTGCTTTTCAAAGGGGGTGTGCATTTGGAGCGAGCGGCCAGACTCAAAGTGGTGGCCTTTGATAAAACCGGTACGCTGACCCATGGGGTGCCTCAGTTAACAGGTGTTTATCCTTTGGAGAACCTGGATGAAAATACCCTCTTAAAACAGGTGGCCGCTGTAGAAGCCCGTTCAGAGCATCCCCTTGGGGCCGCCATTGTGCGCGCGGCTCAGGAACGTGGCTTGTCCTTGCCCACGGCATTGAATTTCCGTGCTTTTCCGGGGCGAGGTGTCGAAGCCCAGGTTGAAGAACGTCACTGGCTGGTGGGAAATGTCCGCTTTTTTGCCGAACGTAATCTTCCCATCCCTACGGAACTCCAAACCCGGATTCAGCAACTCGAGGCTGAGGGGCAGACAGTGATGCTGGCTTACACCAGTAACCTTTCCGGGCCCGAGGCCGGGGTGGGCCGTTTTGTCGGGCTTTTGACCGTAGCCGACGCCCTTCGTCCTGAGGCAGCCTTGGTCGTCCAGGCGCTTAAGAAAGTTGGCATTGAGCGTGTGGTCATGCTGACCGGAGATAATGAGCGCGTTGCTGCGCGGATCGCGGCGCGTACTGGTGTGGATGCATATTATGCCAATCTCTTGCCGCAGGACAAGGTGCGTGTCTTGCGAGAATTACGTGAGACTTATGGCTCGGTGGCGATGGTAGGGGATGGTGTCAATGATGCGCCTTCATTGGCGGCTGCCGATTTGGGGATTGCGATGGGGGGCGCAGGTACTGATGTAGCGATTGAAACGGCTGATGTAATCCTGATGTCGGATGATTTGCGCAAGATCCCCTATGCGTTGGGATTGGCGCGGCGCGCGCAACAGGTGGTTTGGCAAAATCTCTCGTTTGCGTTGGTCATGATCGTCGTGCTGGTGGTGAGCACGTTTGGTGCTACCCTGCCATTGCCTTTAGGGGTTCTGGGCCATGAGGGGAGCACGGTGATTGTGGTCCTAAATGGGTTGCGCCTCTTGGCTTATCGCGGAACGGATACATGGTTATTCCAGCAAAAACCTATCTCACGGATGTTGCGCCAGTTTTCTTCCTAGGTCTGGCTGGTTAATCCTTCTGGTCGCCTGTTCGGTCTATCGGGCAGGCGACTATTTTTTGCCTGACCGATGGTTAGGGCTGACATTTGGGTTATACTTTAGGCGCGGAATCTTCTGTGGAGAGATCAAGTATGAAAAAGTGGATGGGTTTATTCTTATTTGTCTTATTCTTCCTAAGCGCATGCGCACCGACTAAACCAGCCGAGGCGGTGACCATTCGGGTTGCTCTTCTTCCCATTTTGGATGGACTGCCCATTGTGGTCGCTCAACAAGAGGGTTTGTTTGAGAAATACAACGTCAAAGTTGAGATTCTTCCGGTCAGTTCGGGGCCTGAGCGGGATCAATTGGTGGCTGCTGGGCAGGCAGATGCAATGATCAATGAGTTAACGTCGGTGATGTTCTTCAATAAGGAAACCCCACAGGTGCAGGCGGTACGGTTTGCCCGTACGGCAACAGCAGAGCAAGCTCTCTTTCGTGTTTTGGCGGCTAAGGGGGCTAATATTCAAAAGGCAGCGGATCTGAAGGGCGTTCCGATTGGGGTATCGCAAGCGACAGTCATCGAATATCTGACCCAGCGCCTGTTAGAAGTTCAAGGCTTCCAGCCAGACGAGATCCAGACGATTTCGGTGCCGAAAATTCCCGATCGCATGGCGCTTTTGGCCAGTGGGGAACTGAAAGCTGCTATGTTGCCGGAACCGTTTGCTACCCTGGCGGAGCAGCAAGGTGCAGTTCCGCTCTTTGATGATAGGCTTGCCCCGGGGTATTCCTTCAGTGTGATTTCTGTACGCAAGGCACTCATTGATCAGCATCCGCAAGCGGTAAAAGGGTTCTTGGCGGCCATAGAAGAAGCCACCCAACACATCAATGCCGATCCCCAGAAATACAGTGGGCTGATGGTCGAACAAAAGATGGTGCCCGCCCCCCTGGCCGAGAGTTTTCGCGTGCCCACCTACCCCTTGAAGGGGGTGCCAACCGAAGCGCAATTTACCGATGCGCTGGCATGGGCGAAGGCGAAGGGCTATCTGGATAAAGACCTGACCTATAGCGATTGCGTCAATCCAAAATTGCTGCCCTGAGAGGATGATCGAGGTCGAATCCATCACGTTTGGCTATACTCCCGGTACGCCTATCTTTGAGGATTTTACCTGGCGCGCCGGGCGCAATGAATCCTGGGTCATTCTGGGGCCATCGGGCTGTGGCAAGAGCACCTTGCTTTCCTTGCTAGCCGGTTTACTCCGCCCCCAGCGGGGTGTGGTTCGCATTGATGGCCAAGTACTGACCCGCCCACGTCCGCAGACCGGGTTAATCATCCAAGATTATGGATTACTACCCTGGGCAACGGTGCGCGAAAACGTGCGGTTGGGTTTACGCATTCGTAATTTCTATGGTGCCGATGGTGTTCACGCTCCCCGCGATTATCGCCCAACGCTGGATGTGGAACCCTGGCTGGAACGTTTGAGGTTGCTTTCGGTCGCTGAGCACTATCCTGGCCAGATTTCTGGTGGTCAACGCCAGCGCACGGCAATTGCTCGCACCCTGGTCTTGAATCCGGATATCTTGCTGATGGATGAACCCTTTGCCTCATTGGATGCACCAACGCGCGAAAATCTACAGCGACTGGTACTGGATCTGTGGCAAGAACGTGGTTTAACATTGGTCTTGGTTACCCATTCCATCGAAGAGGCGGCGCTGATGGGGCAGAACATCTTGCTTTTGGGGAGGATGCCTAACCACTCAGCCCGGGTGATTGAAAATCCCGGAGTGCTTCAGTCTGGCTACCGGGATTCATCGGCATATCAAGACCTCTGCCGTCAATTGCGTGCCCGGTTGGAGGAAGTATGAGCCGGCGTCATCTACTTCTGGCCGGATTAGCGTTGCTGGCGCTTTGGCAGGGAGTGGCGATGTTAGTTCGTCAACCCGTTTTGCCACCCCCGACAGAGGTCGGAGTGGCGTTATGGCAAGAAATTCGGAACGGTTCGCTGGGCGGGCATTTTTTAGCCAGCCTATGGCGGGTGGTAGCCAGTACACTGCTGGCCATTTTTACCGCGGCGCCAGTGGGCTTGATTTTGGGGCAGTCGCGGCGCTTAAATGCTTTTTTTGCGCCGGTTATTTACCTTCTCTACCCCATTCCAAAAGTGGTCTTTGTTCCGGTGGTATTGCTTTTCCTCGGTATTGGGGATCTTTCCAAGATCGTGGTGATCTTTTTAATTTTATTTTTCCAGATTTTGGTGCTGGTACGCGATCAGGCGGCAGGTTTACGCCCGGAACTAATTTTGAGTGTGCGCAGCCTGGGGGCAGGCCGTCTAGCACTGTTTCGCTTTGTCTATCTTCCGGCCAGTTTGCCCGCAATTCTAACGGCTTTGCGCCAATCCATTGGCACAGCGGTGGCCGTGCTTTATGTTGCTGAGCTCTTTGCGACGCAGAAGGGTCTGGGATATTACATCTACCTCAACGGCAGCGCGCTTTTGAACTACCCCGCTATGTATGCGGGTGTGGTGGCCATGAGCGTGTTGGGGTTAGGGTTGTATTTTTTGGTGGATGGGATGGAGAAACGCTGGTGCCGCTGGCAGACGGCCGCTTGATCTGCTTCACAAATGCTAGAGAAACAGGATTTTTTCGAGCACGATTCCAAGGGAAAACAGCAGGCTAAATACCAGTACCAACTGTGCACTCCCGGCCAGAGAATGATTGAGTGCCCGTCCCCGGTTTGACCAGACCCCGCGGGTGACCCGAACGGCTAGCGGCAGTGAAGCCAGAGCAAGCAGTGCACCCAGAGGGAGGACCCCGGTTATACTTGCAGCAATGGTAACCAGGTACGTGAAGATCAATAAAACGAGATATTCCCGCCGCGTCCAGGCTTCACCGAAGCGAACGGCTAAGGTATGTTTACCGCTGGCGCGGTCGGTGGGGATATCACGGAGATTGTTAACGACGAGGATGTTGACAATCAAGAGCCCGATGGGAATAGACAACGCTACGGCCCCAGCGCTCACCTGCCGCGCTTGAACGTAGTAAGTGCCTATAACTGCGGCCAAGCCAAAGAAGACGAAGACGGCCACCTCTCCCCATCCGCTGTAACCATAAGGGCGCGGCCCACCGGTATAGGCCAGGGCGGCCAGGATGGACGCTAAACCGATCAGCAGTACCGGCCAACCAGCCAGCGCGATCAGGTAAATACCTACCAGACTCGCCAGGCCAAACACGACCATGGTGCCGGCCAGGACATGGCGTGGTTTTAGTAACCCGGCTTGGGTAACGCGCAATGGCCCCAGGCGCTCCGCGGTATCGGCGCCTTTTTGGTAATCGAAGTAATCATTCGCCAAGTTAGCGCCAATTTGTAGCAATAACGCACCTGCTAGCGCGGCCAACGCTGCTCCCCAATGAAAGTGCCCTTCCGCCCATGCCAGTGCGGTGGCGGCAATGACCGGCGACGCCGCGGCAGGGAGCGTCCTTGGACGGCTGGCCAAAACCCAGGCGTGCCAGGAAGCGTTTGTGAGTGAGGGTTTCCCTTCCATCGAGACGGGCTGTATTATACCTTGAACGTCGAGATGGTTGAAACCTTTCTAATCCTTTGATACTCACTGGGCCTCTTGAGATGGAGCAGGGAAACCTTGCGACCGGAATGAGGGCGTGCGAACGGATTGGGCTGCGCTGAACTCTTTTCGCAAAAGTTCGCCCGGGCGATAAACAAAGAGGTACTCCAAGAGGGAATCTCGCGCTTTGGGTTCCAAGGTATCAAATGCGGCGCCGCCTTCGAGCCATCCTTGTTTATCGGCACGGCGCAACATCACCGATTTCAGGATGACATCAATGCGGCGATGGTATGGGGTGCTAAAGGTCAAGCGGCCGCTTGACAGGGTTGTTTGGGCAGTAAAAGGCGCTTGAACCCGAAAGCCTGCTCCGCTGAGGGAAAGATTGTAGATTTTCGCAGGATACTTGTGGCTATCATGCTCCAGGCACCCCTGAAGATTTACTGAGAAGCGATAATGACGGCGTTCGTGCCGGCGGCTGAGTATTTCTCGTACCCCCAGATAAACCACGGTGGCGTTGTAACCCCCCCAGAACACCACAATCCAGAAAGCCTCGCGACTCAGGCCGGTGATTCCTGAAAACAGGAGGCGAAAACTGCCGAACAAAAGCGCCCCGATCATGGCGCCCAGCAGGGCAAAGTGCCAGCGCAGGGCATTGCGTTCTTTTTCGTACACCGAGCGGTCTACCGACTTGGGTGTGACCTGGAATTTGAGTGGTTTGTTGACCAGCAGCACCAGAAGGGACTGAATAAAAACGACCATGCGTAAAAAGGCGTAGATTTCGCTCTTGAAATAACGGAAATAGCCTCGTCCTCCCAACTGGTTGGCAACGATATTCAGGATGAAATAGGGCGTCCAGAAGAGCAGAAAGCGCGGCAGTTCAACCCGCATTGGAAGCACATTAAAGAGCAGGATCACGACCGGCATCATCAGGAAGATGAATTTCTGCACCGATTCAATGTACGCCAAAAAACTGGCCAAATAGGAAAGGCGTTGTTTAAGCGTTAACCCGGGGATCCAAAGCGGGCTCTCTTTACTGCGGTAAAGTTGCATGGTGCCTTGCGCCCAGCGTAAGCGTTGGAGCAAGTAGGCGGTGATGGTCTGTGGGGCAATGCCAAAAGCCAGGAACTCGTTAACAAACAGGGATTTCCAGCCGCGGCTATGTAGGCGGACTGAGGTATGGATATCTTCGGTGATCGTTTCGGTCGCGACACCACCCACCTCTTCCAACGCCTTGCGACGGATGACCGAGGGACTGCCGCACCAAAAGGCGCTGTTGGTGTAATTTTTACCCGGCTGGATGACGTGGAAGAAAAGCGATTGTTCGTGCCAGGTGGGTTTGCTCTGGTCGTGTTGTATCGAGTCGAGGTTATAAAATTCCTGCGGCAGTTGGACAAAAGCCAGCCGTTCATCCTCGAAATAACCCAGCGTGCGTTCCAAGAAGTCCGGCTGTGGTACCATGTCGGCATCCAGCACGACGATGAAATCTCCATCGGTGTGCTTGAGGGCGTGGTTAAGATTGCCAGCCTTGGCATGGCGGTTATCCGGGCGGGTGATGTAGCCTACGCCAAACCGCTCTGCCAGTTGACGCACTTCCTCGCGCCGCCCATCATCGAGCAGGTAGGTGCGATGAGGATAGGTCATCAGACGGCAACCGGTGAGGGTTGCCTCTAAAATCTCCACGTCTTCATTGTAAGTAGGGATAAAGACATCTACTTTTAACCCCGGACGCGGTGGGCGGTAAGGGACAGGGGGATCAATGCGGCGGGTCATCCAGGAGAAGAGAAGGTAATTGACCACGCTAAACGCCTCGGCTCCCCACAGTAACCAGGAAAGGAAAGGCACCTCGGGATTGATGGTTTCGATGGCACGCCAGGCAAGGTAGAAAATCATGTAGGCGCTCACGAAAAGGGGAATCCAGAAGTACCAGTCAACCCAACGCAAAAGACGCCATAAGGATGGAGAAGAGATACGTCTCAGCTCCATATTTGCCTCTATCTCTTATCTGCTTTTTAGTATTAAATGACGTTTCTGCTCTTTAAATAAAAACACTGTTAGATAGACATAAAATAGATGTAAAATTTATGTTTGAAAAATCTACCCATGGCTTAAGAGATCATCACGTAAGGGGGATGGTATAATCCCAAGCGATGGCCGCACTAGTTGCTTTAGATTTGGAAACGACCGGCACCGATCCGGCGCGCGACGCCATTATTGAGATTGGCGTCGTGCGGTTTAACGGTCCGCGGGTGGAGGAGACCTGGAGCACTCTGGTCAATCCCGGGCGACCGATTCCTCCCGCTATCACCCAACTGACCGGAATCAATGACCTAATGGTGCGTGATGCGCCGCCGTTGCATGCGGTATTGCCGCGCCTGGAACGGTTTGTGGGGGATGCCATCGTTGTGGGGCATAATATTGGGTTTGATCTTGGATTCTTACAGCGGCAGGGGGCCTTGATGCTGGTCGAAGCGGTGGACACCTATGAACTGGCGGCGATTCTCATGCCCTCTGCCAGCCGGTATAACCTAGGATCATTAGGACAGTTGCTCGGCATTCCTCTGCCCAATTCACACCGAGCGCTGGACGATGCACGCCTGACCCATGCGGTTTATCATCGTTTGTATGAGAAGGCGCTCTCTCTTCCTGATGACATTGTGCAGGAATTGGTGCGGTTAAGTGAAAGGTTGGACTGGAAAGGATACTGGTTCTTCAGCGAGGTGCTTCAGCAGCGCGCGCGTGAGGGTATCCGGGCGAAGGTGATACCTGATGATGGGCGTGGATGGTTTCAACCGCTTAATGCGGAGTGGTTGGCGCGTCCTTTGGAACCTCGTGAGTCACCCGTCCCATTAGATGTCGAGGAAGCGGCGGCTTTATTAGAACCAGGGGGCGTCTTTTCACGTCTTATGCCCGGGTTTGAGCACCGTTCTGAACAGGTCGCCATGCTGCGAGCTGTGGCACAAGCGCTTTCGGAAGGGTATCATCTGCTGGTGGAGGCCGGCACCGGTACAGGAAAGTCGTTCGCCTACTTAATCCCGGCGGCGTTATGGGCGTGGCAAAACGGGCGCCGCGTGGTGATCTCTACCAATACCATCACCTTGCAGGAACAGTTAATCAAAAAAGATATCCCCGATTTAGTGAAAGCGTTGGGGTTGGAACTGCGTGCCACAGTGATGAAGGGGCGCATTAATTACCTATGTCCGCGCCGTTTGGAGGCGCTGCGTCAGCGGGGACCACAAAGCGTGGATGAGTTGCGCGTTTTAGGCAAAGTCTTAGTCTGGTTGTGGGAAGGGGGGAGCGGAGACCGCAGTGAAATTACACTCCACGGAGCGGCAGAGCGTGAAGTGTGGCAACGCCTTTCGGCTGAGGATGAGGAATGTAAGGCCGAGACTTGCCTTAAACGCACTGGTGGGGCCTGTCCGTTTTACCGATCCCGGCAGGCTGCGCTGAGCTCGCATTTGGTAGTGGTCAACCATGCGCTCTTGCTGGCGGATGTTGTGGCCGGCAATCGTGTTATCCCCGAGTATGAGGCGCTGATTGTAGATGAAGCCCATCACCTAGAGGAGGCGACCACCAATGCCCTCAGTTATCGCGTCACTCGCGAAGATTTGGCGCGCATGTTGCGGGAGTTAGGGGGAACTTCGAGCGGGATTCTGGGGCATGTGCTCACCCAGTTGCGTAACGTCCTGCGCCCCTCGGATTTCGCCGCGGCGAATCGCGAAGTTCAACACCTTACTGATTTGGCGTTTCAAGTTGAGCAAGATCTAGGGCAATTTTTTACTGCGCTTGACACCTTTCTTGACTATGAACGGGAAGGGCAGCCGTTAGGTATGTATGGGCAACAGGTGCGTTTACTGCCCGGCAATCGCCATCAGCCGACCTGGGAGGCGGTGGAACTGGCTTGGCAGGCAGTACATGAACGCTTGGTGGCGCTTGTGGCGCGCGGCGAGCAGTTCGTACAAGCCTTGGGTGATGTATTGGGGCTGGCGCCTGAGGAATTAGATGATGTACTGGGGTCTCTCAATGGGGTGTTACGCCGCCTAAGCGAAGCAGATCACCAAATTACCGCGCTGGTAAGTCAACCCAATCCGGATTTTGTTTACTGGGTTGAAACCAGCGGTGGGGCTAACCGCATTGCGTTGCAGGTTGCACCGGTGCACATCGGTGCGCTGATGGAAAAATACCTGTGGAATGAAAAGCGCAGTATTGTGCTTACCTCGGCCACCCTAACGACTCAGGGAAATTTTGATTATCTGCGCAATCGCTTAAATGCTTTTACCGCCGATGAACTGGCGTTAGATTCGCCCTTTGATTACCAGAACTCAACTCTGTTGTATATCGTCAACGACATTCCCGAACCCAATGGGGGCGGAGATTATCAGCGCAAGGTTGAGCAGGTGTTGGTGCAATTGGCGAAGGCTACCGGTGGGCGCATGCTGGTACTCTTCACGTCGTATGCTCAATTGCGCCGCACCTCTGAAGCGATTACCGCTCGTCTGCTGGAAGCGGATATTCAGGTCTATGAGCAGGGAGAGGGGGTGTCATCCAATTTGCTTTTAGAATCATTCCGTGAGAGCGAACGTGCAGTTCTGCTAGGAACGCGCGCGTTTTGGGAGGGCGTGGATATCCCCGGCCAAGCGCTTTCGGTGCTGGTCATTGTGCGTTTGCCTTTTGATGTACCCTCCGATCCGATTGTCGCGGCCCGCGCTGAGACATTTGAGGATCCCTTCAATGAGTATCACTTGCCCGAGGCGATTTTGCGCTTTCGGCAGGGGTTTGGTCGCCTGATTCGTACCCAGACCGACCGCGGCGTTGTGGTTATTTTAGATCGGCGTGTCCTCTCTAAGAGTTACGGAAAAGCCTTTTTAGAATCCCTGCCCCAGTGCACAATGCGCGTGGCTTCGATGCAGGAATTACCCGCTGCTGCGGCACGGTGGTTGAATTTGTAGGGGTCAGGTTTTGAGTGAGGCGGGGGATTGAGGCTTTTTTAGGCTTATCCCAATAAAGGGATTAATTTAGTTAGGAATCTGCGGCTTGTGCCCAAAGTTCTGTGTTATTATAAATCACAGGGGGAATGAAGGCTGAAAATCCAGACAGAGATTAACTGAAAAAAGGAGAGTTTATGTTTGCCACTACGCTTATGGATCAGATTGCCGCCCACCTTGATTTCTTGGGTTATGAGACCTCGTGGGGTGAGGATCGCGTTCTGTTTGCCCGCCATCCGCGTCATTTTAACCTGATCGTGAAGGATTACGCCTTTGGGGTCCTGTTTACCACGTTTTTTAAGGTCAATGATAAGGGGCTATCGCATCGCAATGAGGTTTATCAGGCGGTGAATGCGTATAATCGGTTGGCGCGGGTCTGTCGAGGATATCTAGATAAAGATTTTGATCTGGTGGTCGAGGCCAGTTTTCCCAACTTGTATGATAAAGGTGTCTTTGGGTCATTCATGGATACATTGAACGAGGATCTGCGAGCGCTGGCCGACGAGGGAATAGGCTTGCGGCAGTTTGTGATCTAAACGACAAATCGCAAACCATCTTCAGTTCGGAATAAAAACCCTGGTAATAAAAACTGGCCGGTTGAACCCCATCTCAAAGGACGGGGAATATATGATGGTATCTCTACAACCCTGGTTGAATGATCATCATGGCGTTTCCTCACCATTTAGGATCTTTAGAAGGGTGAGGGCATTGAATGGGGCAAAGGCTTCAAAATCGTTATTGAAGAAGACGTACACCGTGTCTGCTCCTTGATCCACGGCCTGTTGTATCCAATGGGCGATTTCGTTAAGTTCATCATGCGTGTAGTTGTGATAATACCAATGACTGCGGCCATGCAGGCGAAAATAGGCTGATGTGGCCGTAACCCAACCTAAGGGGCGACTCTTGGGTGAATCGGCTTCGCAAAAGGTGACACCGAGTTCGGTGAGCAATGACCTGGTATCCTCGGTGAGCCAACGCGGGTGACGGAATTCCACGGCCACCCGCGAGGGATCCTCGAACGCCAGGAGGGCATTGCGCAGGCGCGAGAGATCGTAGGGAGTGCTAGGCGCTAATTGCAACAAGATCAGCCCTAGTTTCTCACCAAGTAAATTAGCCGATGCCCAGAAGGCGCGAATATCCTCTTCAACTTCTACCAGGTATTTCCGATGGGTAATGGTCTTAGGGGCTTTGAGCACGTAACGAAAACCCGGTGGCGCCTGAGTTGCCCATTTCAGGTAGGTCTGATCTTTGAAGGTGCGGTAAAACGTAGCGTTAATCTCCACAGTATTGAAATGTTGCGCATAATAACCAAAACGCTGACTGGCTGGTAGATCTGAAGGATAAAAGCGCCCCTGCCAATGGGGGTAAATCCAACCTGACGTACCAATATAAAAATGAGGGCGAGAAAGTCCAGACTCAATCATAAGCAAAAACAAGCCACTGAACGTGAATGCGGAATGCTTGACGACTTGGTTTATTCTCATTATAATAATGATCGCGCTGCGGGGTAGAGCAGTGGCAGCTCGTCGGGCTCATAACCCGGAGGTCGGTGGTTCGAATCCACCCCCCGCTACCTGTAAAATAAAATCCGCCTTCAGAGGCGGATTTTGCCTTTAACTGGCAGGAAACCCTAACCCGAAAATAGTGTCGAGATTCTTGACATACTTGTGTTCTAATTCTAATATATAAGCAGTAATATATAACAATTATGGTATCCGGGTTAATTCGTGTGAAGGGTAGTCAGTAAATGCGCTCCGGAGGCATGCTCGCTGCCGTGAGGGCAAGGATGGAGATCCAATCTTTCATTTACATAAAGGGGAGCCTATGAACGGTGATGCTTCAAAAACGGTGGTGGTTGTTGGATCGGGTGCTGCAGGTATGACGGCAGCGCTGGCGGCAAAGGAAGCCGGCCTTAAGCCTATCATTGTTGAAAGCATGGACACCATCGGTGGGTCCTCAGGGATGTCGGGCGGGGGAATGTGGATTCCCAATAATCCCCTCATGCTTAAGGCCGGGGTGCCCGATTCCTATGAGCAAGCCCGCTTGTATATGGATACCGTAATCGGCGATGTCGGTCCGGCCAGTTCACCCGAGCGCCGCGAGGCCTATTTGCGCGAAGGTCCGCGGATGGTGGAATGGCTCTCGCGCTTAGGATTTCGCTTTTTCTATACCCCGGGCTATGCCGATTATTATCCTGAACAGCCTGGGGGGAGCGTCAAAGGACGATGCGTCGAACCCGATTTCTTTGACCTCAACAAGTTGGGTGCTTACAAAAACAAGATCAACGGCGCCCTTCCCCTGGCACTGCATACCTTAGATGCCTCTAAAATCTCACTTTCGTTTCGCCTTTTTTCCGCTTTTCTCCATACTGCCTACGTGATCGGGATTCGCAGCATTGGCAGCCGGCTGATCGGCAAGTCGTTGACCGGCCTCGGTGGTGCCTTGATTGGTCAACTCGTGTACCTCGCGTTGCAGCGCGCTATCCCCATTTGGACTAATAGCCCTATGGTGGAGTTGATCTACGAATCTGGAAAGGTCAAGGGCGTGGTAGTGGAAAAAGAGGGTAAGCGCAGTGCTATTTATGCCAGGGCGGTAATTCTGGCTGCGGGTGGTTTTGCCCATAACAATGAGATGCGGCAGACCTATCATCCTCACCCGATCACCACCAATTGGACAGTAGCCAGTCCTGGCGATTTGGGAGTAGCTATCCAAGCCGGGATGGCCATCGGCGCCGCTACGGCCTTGATGGATGAAGCCTGGTGGGGGCCGGTGTTTATTGATCACAAGGGCAAAGCACAGTTCATGCTTTGGGAACGTTCAGCACCGTTTGGGTTTATTGTGGACAGTTCCGGTCAGCGGTTTATGAATGAGTCCGCGTCATATGTGGATTGTGGGCATTGGCAATACGAACGCCATAAACAGGTGCCAGCGATCCCGGCATTTTTAATTATGGACTCGCGGCATCGAAAATATTATCCCTTTGGGATGATGCTGCCGGGTATCACACCCAAAGAATGGTTCGAATCAGGCATGATGGTTAGGGCAAATTCGCTACCCGAGTTGGCCCAGGCTTGTGGAATAGATGCGGATAACCTCGTAAAAACGGCAGAGCGCTTCAATCGCTTTGCCAAGACCGGCAAAGACCTGGATTTTCACCGTGGGGATAGCGCCTATGACCGTGTTTATAGCGATCCAACGGTCAAGCCCAACCCCAACCTTGGACCAGTAGAGCGGCCGCCCTTTTATGCGGTACGGGTGTGGCCCGGTGACCTGGGGACTAAAGGTGGTTTGTTGACCGATGAATGGGCGCGGGTCATACGTGAGGATGGCCAGCCTATCGAGGGATTGTATGCTGCCGGCAATACGACGGCTTCGGTGATGGGGCGTACCTATCCTGGCCCCGGTGCCACCCTTGGCCCGGCGATGGTCTTTGGGATGATCGCTGGTCGCCATGCGGCGACTCTGGGTTAAACGCGAAGGACGGATAGTGGTTAACATAGGAGCGAGGGTTGGGTGATCTGCGCTAACCCTTGCTTGCTTTATGCCGAGGTCAGGTCTTGGGTGTAAAGGTTGAGATATATCGGTGGTGAGACAATCTCCGTAAGGGAGAAATGTCCGTAGGAAGAAATGACCATCATGGAAATTGACTATATCCTGCTTGGACTGATCAAGTTGTACAAAGAGGTAACCGGCTATGAATTAAACCGGATTATTCGCGATTCAAATCGCTACTTCATCTCTGTGTCCCTGGCTTACATTTATCCGGTGCTCAAGCGTTTGTATCAGCGGGGTTGGGTGACCTATGCGGCTATGCCGATCCCTAATCGTCCAGATAAAAAGGTGTATCGTATCACGCCCTTAGGTGAGCAGGTCTTACACACCTGGCTCGAAGCCCCGATAGAACCGGATATGTATTTTCGATCTTTTTTGCTCAAAATGCAGTTTGCCACCCTCATGAGCAAGTCAACGATTCTGGCTCACATTGAACGCGAGATACAACGCCTGGAAGAAAAGATCCGTGATGTGAATCAACTCTCCTACTGCATTGACTCGGAAAAACTGGATGCCCGAAGCTGTGAGGTGCTGGCGCGGATGGCTCAATTACTCCGCGATACGGATCAGTTGCGGATCGAGTGGTTGAGACGCTGGCAAGAAAACTTAGCAAAATGCAATGAGGGGCCCGAATAGATTACTCGATCAAATCCCAATTAAATGGTCGGACCATATCCACCGTGCCCTTTTCTGGATTTATTCCGACAAATCTATAGGCTGAATGCCGGTACTTTTTGCTCTTGGTCCTCAATGGTGATCAAAAAGTACGGACACCACACAACTCCAAATAATTCAACAAAGACATTGCTGCGTTGCGGAGGTAACGGCACCTGAGTTTCCTCAGTGATGATCTTGGTCCACCGTTCCTGAAGGGTTGAAAGGGTTTTCTGGTAATCTTGCTCTAAGGCTGCCAATTGCTTTTCTAGGGCTTCCAGGTCTTTTTTCTCCTGCTCCCACGCGGCTTTGGCTTGAGCTGTCAGTCGCCTTTTGGTTAGTGAACTGGAAACGCTGCGCTTTCGGCCTCCGAACAGACTCATGAGCAACTCACCCCCGGCGCCCAGTTCTTCGATCCGCCGTTGCGAAAACTCATCTTCCTTCCGCTTAACCTCAGCCTTTTGGCGCTCAATGCGCTCCTTCAAGGCATCTATCTTGCGTTGATAGGTCTCTTCCAGTTTGGCTTTCTCGGCGCGAATGGTCGCTTGAGCGGCTTGCTCACATTGCTTTCGAAAGTCCTCTTCCGTAACGGCGGGGCTGGCGTAAACTTTGAGCGCTTCGTTAGCACGTAAATAAATGGTTCCATTACGGAAGACCCAATCCACGAAATCTTTTTCTAGGTCTTTGAGCAGCCGTACGTTGCTAAGCCATGCGGGAAGCGGTGCAAAGAATGACTGGGGTAGGGGATGAGAGTGAAGGGAACCTGGCTCGAGATTGCGCCAGGCAAATTTCTCCCAGGGGATTAACCCACTGGGTTCGCGGTCTACCAAGGCGGTCAGTTTACGGCTGAATTCAAGGTTATATTTGCGTGCCAGGTAACGGATTTCGGCCTGAGCTAACAATGCCGGGATATACAGAATGCCCCGGGTCGTTACCTCGCGGGCAGGAGATAGCCCTGCCATGGTCATGGCTTGTTGCAGGTCAAGGTTGCCGGGAAGGAAAAATTCATCAATTCCTGCTGGAACAGCCGGGCGTGTGCTGGAGAAGGCAGCGGATTTCTCGCTCTTAATTGGGCTTTGAGAAGGGGGTTGGGGTGGGGTCTGGGCGGAAATGGTTGATTCCACAGGAGGAGTTACAGGCTGACCCTGTCGCTTAGCCAGCCGATTTAGGGCCGGGATTTGGGAGCGAGTGAGCGGTCCGGCCAGGAAGTTTAGCGCCCAACGCGTCTGGAAGAGCGTTGGTCCTTTTGAGTGAACATTGTGAAGAAAGAACACCCGTTTGCCCAAACTCGAGATCATTCGATCCATTTGACCCCGATCTAACGCACCGGTGATGGTTTCTAATCCATCAAGCAAGCGGTCTTTATCTCGCTGGGTCTGTAAACGCCCGATGGCCCAGGTTCCAGCGTTTGAGAGACCTTTGTAATCCAGATCTACCGGGTTTTGAGTAGCCAGAAGCAACCCGACGCCAAACGCCCGGGCTTGTTTGAGCATGCGGAGCATCACCGGGCGGGAAGGCGGATTAGCAACAGGTGGGAGGTAACCCAGAATTTCGTCAAAGTAGACAATGGCGCGCAAGCCGCTGGTGCCACGCTGGTTTCGCATCCAAGCCTCAATGGCGGTGAAAAGCAACGTCACGAAGAACATGCGTTCATTGTCGTTCAAGTGGGCAAGATAAAATATAGAGTGGCGAGGCTTTCCTTCTGGGGTGTAGAGGAAGGCCGCCACATCCAAGGGATCTCCCTCAAGCCAGGTCTGAAAAGACGGAGAAGCCAAGAAGTTGTTGAGCAGCATCGCCAATTCGGCTCGCTCCTTGGGAGGGAAAAAATTATCCAGCGCAAAAGCCCCCAAGCGGTCAAAAGGCGGGCTCTGGGTTTGCATAATCAATTCAGTGAGGTCTAAGGCGTATCCCTGACTCCAAGCGGTTTCAATGATGTTTGAAATGAGGATGTGTTCCCGCGAACGAAGTGGATCAATATTATCCAGACCCACCAGACCGAGCAAAGCCGTAACGGTGCTGCTAATTTTTTCACGCAGGATTTCGCGGTTCTCCTCCCAGGGCACATTAGGTGCAGCAAACGAGGTTAGGATATTTACGGGTACCCCGGCCGAGGAACCGGGGGTATAAATGGTGTAATCAACCGCTTCCTGAAGAGCCCTCAGTTGTTCAGGACCTAACCCCCATTTGGCCAGGCCCTCACGCCACATTTGAGCCGTTTCAGCTGCGAGTTCACTTAGTGATTTACCGCTCCGACGGGCGCTCTCCGGATCTAGCCAGGGTTCGAAATCCTCAGGGCGTAATTCGGGAAAATGGAGCACCAGATTGGTCAGATCACCCTTGGGATCAATGATGATGGCGGGGATGCCCTGTAATGCAGCCTCTTCAAGCAGAGAGATGCACAACCCCGTTTTACCTGAACCGGTCATACCGGTGATCACCGCATGGGTGGTCAAGTCGGCAGGATCGTAAATGAGCGGTTTTTCGGAGACCTCATTTTTGGCGGGATCGAAAATCCGGCCAAGATAAAAACCAGTTGGTCTTTCACTGCTCATGTGGATATCCTGTTTTTTGAAGTCTTAGTTTCATTATAGCATCATGATGATCTATAAATTATTTCCATGAAGTGAGTTTTGGCAAGAGTGGCTATAGTTACATAACGTCATGAACGCCTGTGGGTTGCCTCACTGTTGTGGTGTGAGTTGAGTGTCGGGCCCAATTTACCCTCTTTTTCCTCGTGCTATAATCTCCCCTGAGCCATGGCTGAGTCTAAAACCCCTACCGAGTCCTCTTCCTCACCGCTGCGGCGCTCGGCTTTGCGCCAGGTAAATTTGCGCCTGATCTTGCAGCCGGGCGAACATTATCACCTGAATGTCACCACCCTAACCCCTGAGGGTGAACCCCTGGAAACCCATACCCTGGCGCTGAGTAACCCACCGCAGAATGCTGAATCACTTCCTTTGCCATCTTGGGTAACTGAGGCGGTACCCTCGGCGGGCGCAAGGTTCTGGCAGCGTCTTTGGTCGCGCGTGCAAGCCCTGCCGTGGGTGGGCGCTTTGACCGTGCTGGCCATAGCCTTTTATGCATTCACGCGTCTGGTAGGTTTAGACCGTTTCCCGATCTATTTCTTCAGCGATGAGGCTGTGCAAACACTTTTAGCTGCCGATTTCCTGCGCGATGGTTTACGCAATTATGACGGCGAGTTTCTCCCTACCTACTTCGAGAACGGCGGTCAGTACAACCTGAGCCTGTCGGTGTATCTCCAGGTGTTGCCTTATCTGCTCTTTGGCCGCTCGGTGATCGTCACGCGGGCAACGTCTGCCTTGATTACCTGTTTGGCAGCGCTGTGGGTAGCGTTAATCATGCGCCGAGCCTTTGGAAGTCGTTTTCCCTGGTTAGCGACGTTAATTTTGACCGTCACACCGGCTTGGTTTTTGCATTCGCGCACGGCGTTTGAAACGGCTTTGGCAACCAGTTTTTACGCTGGCTTTCTTTACTATTACTCGCGTTATCGCTTGGAGCAGCCGCGTTATTTGCTCTCTGCCGCCCTTATGGCTGCGCTAACCTTTTATAGTTACAGCCCGGCCCAGGTCGTGGTGGCGGTGAGTGTCGTTCTGCTGGCGGTACTCGACGCTCGCTATCACTTACAGCACCGCCGCGAGGCGGGACAGGCACTGGGGTTAGGGGTGCTTCTGCTTCTGCCTTATGTTCGTTTTCAACTCACTTATCCTGGGGAAACGCTGCGTCATCTTGAAATCTTGCGCTCGTACTGGCTGCAGCCTCTGCCGTTAGAGGAGAAATTACACCTGTGGGGGCAGGAATATCTGCAAGGGCTAAATCTGCTCTACTGGTTTCGTCCTGATCCACCGGATTTGATCCGTCATGTCATGAAAAATTACGGGCATTTGTGGCGCCCCGGGTTGCTCTTCACCCTCATTGGTATTATTTTGGTAATGCGTCACCTGCGACAACCGGCCTATCGTACCTTGTTGGTGGCAGTATTGGCAGCACCGAGTGGAGCGGCCATGGTAGAGATGGGGGTGACACGGGCGCTGTTTATGGTGATTCCGGCGGCACTGCTTACCGCATTAGGGCTGGAATGGGTGATCCGGCGCATAGGGCAAAGCCTGGCGAAATGGCTAATACCCTCAATTACCCTAAATGTGCTCGCCGGCATTACCTTTGCCGGGTTGAGCCTATATGGGCTGGAGATGCTCCATGATTCGTTGCACAATGCGCCCCTGTGGTATCGTAATTATGGGCTAAACGGCATGCAGTACGGTGCACAGCAAATTTTTGCGGCTGTACAAGACTACCTGCAGGATCACCCGGGGACTAAAATCCTGGTTTCACCGACCTGGGCCAACGGCACTGACGCCCTGGCGCGCTTCTTTGCCGGCGATCCTCTGCCATTTGAACTGGGAAACATTGATGGTTTTGTAAATGAGTACCGTCCCGAATTAGAAACCCTGGTATTAGTGATGACCCCGGAGGAATATGAGCGTGCCCGCAATAGTCCCAAGTTTACCGGGCTCCAAATTGAGCAAATTTTGCCGTATCCCGATGGTCGGCCAGGGTTTTACTTTGTCCGCCTGCGCTACGTGGACAACATTGAGGCTATCCTTGAAGCGGAGCGCCAACAGCGTCGCCTTTTGGTTGAAGGAAAAATTACCTTGCTGGATGGCAGTCAAGCCCAGGTGGCGTACTCTTACCTTGATATGGGAGAAATTCAGCATGCCTTTGACGGTGATCCCACGACAATGATCCGCACTTATGAAGCGAACCCGCTGCGAATTCAGTTAACGTTCTCTGACCCAAAGTTAATTCATACGTTTACGTTTCGGGTTGGCGGTGTGCCCACTCGGGTGACCGTGCAGTTGTGGGCGCCGGATACAGCCGAGGCGATGGTCGTGAGCCAAGAAGTGGGAGAAACGCCACTCCCGCGTGAGGTGACCTTGAGCCTACCGGCGCCGCAAGAGGTACTCCGGATGGAGATTGAGGTTTTAAACGTGCGCGATGGCGAGCCAGCGCATGTGCATTTGTGGGAGGTGCAGTGGCGGTGAATGGATCGGGCCAACGCGCGCGACGCAGTTGGCGCAATTGGGCGTTGCTCGTGGGAATGGCTTGGTTTACCCTGACCCAAGCAATGCGCTTGGTCCAGGCCGTCGCATTATGGCCGTGGCTAATGGGGATTCAGTTATGGCCTGGTCCGACCTATCTGGCTGTGACGGGTTTTATCTGGGCGCTGGCCGGGGCGGTAGGTATTGTAGGGTTATGGAGACGCCGAGGTTGGGGGCTACGTTTGTGCGAGACGACCTTGGTGGCCTGGAGTGCGTGGAATTGGGCGGATCGGCTTTGGGTTTCGTCTTCTCCCACCGGGCTGTGGAACTGGCCGTTTGCCTTGGCGGTTAACCTTATCATGTTGATAAGTGTTTTCTTGTTAATCCATGCCGAAAGAAAGGATGACTACGGTGTCAAAGACGAATAACGAAGAGGAGATTGAAGTTAAGTTTTATATCCGATCCCCGCAGCGGTTGCATCAGCGGTTGTTGGTATTAGGGGCGGAGGAAGTCCGACCCCGCGGTTATGAACTCAACCTGCGTTTTGATTATCCCGACCGCCGCCTGACGCGCGAGCACCGCGTGCTGCGCTTGCGTCGCGATGTCAAGGCTATGCTCACCTATAAAGGCCCTGCCCAACCCGACCTACCAGTGAGCACAAGGCGTGAGATTGAGGTAGAAGTGGATGACTTTGACGTGGCGCGCCATCTGTTAGAGGCATTGGGGCTGGAGGTAAGTGTTATTTATGAAAAATGGCGTACCACTTATCGCTTAGGCGCGGCAGAAGTGGTTATTGACGAAATGCCCTATGGGATTTTCTGTGAGATCGAAGGGCCAGATGCCGCAACGATTGAAACGACGGCGCGGCGTTTGGGTTTGAACTGGGATACCCGTGTTCGCCAGAGTTACCTGGCGTTATTTGAAACGGTTAAGCGTGCTCTTCGCATTGAATCCCCCCACCTGACGTTTGAGGCATTTAGCGGGGTAAAAGTAATGCCCGAAGATTTAGGAGTGCGCGTCGCCGATGAGGAATAATAACCCTATGATATAGTGCTAAGGAAGGCCATCAATGCCTGGATAAAGGCTGACGGGTTTTCACGCTGTGGCCAATGTCCGCATTGAGGCAAGATGGTCAGTTGTGAACCGGACAATCGCCGGTGAGCTTCATAAGCGCATTCGAGCGGTACCAAGCGATCATGTTCCCCGTGAACAAATAACGTGGGGACTTTAATCTCATTCAAGCGATCCAAGTAGACGGTGCGTAAACCATTCTTAAGCACCTCATGGCGCTGGAAGGCGCGAAAGGCACGCCCGGCATGGGGTTTGCGCACCTCTTCCCACACGGCGTTCATCAAGTCGAAGTCAATTTTTCGCGGGTCGTAAAAGACTTGCTGGAGTGAGGCTTTAGCCAGCGCAGGGTGGCGTGTGATAATCCACCAGGTTAGGCGGTTAAGCCAATCCAGTTGGACCAGCCAGTACGACCAGCGATGCGCTGGGGCAAAACGCTGTAACCCATAACTGTCCACTGGTATCAGGCGTTGAACGCGCTCGGGGTGGGTGAGGGTCAGCCCAATCGCAATTCCCCCACCCATTGATACTCCAGCCACGGTGACTCGTGTTAAATTAAGGGTGTCCAGGAGGGCCGTAACAAAGTCAATATAAAAAGCCATGGTGTAAGGGATATCCGGATGGGCGCTGTCGCCATAACCGGGTAAATCGGGTGCATAAACACGGTGGGTTTTAGCCAATGCGGGGATGATGGGTTCCCAAGAGAGGCGCGCTGAGTCCACCCCACCACCATGTAAGAGCAGAATTGCTTGTTCGCCTTCGCCCATGCAAAACAGGTGCGTAGTTAATCCCTGGACCTCGAGAAACAAGTCTTTTAAGGCCATCGTCGTATTCCTCATTATGGTATTATGGGCCGGGATAATTTCCGCCCGGAGTAGCCGTAGCGCCGGGTTCGGGATATCCACCGGGCTGGGTAGGAAAGAGGGTACCAGGTGGATAATAGCCTGGGCCGGGTGTGGGCGTAGGTCCACCAGGAACTGGGGTAGCAGATGTAGGGCGCGGGGTGGGAGTTGGTGGAATCACCAGCGGAGGCGAGGGGGGTGTTTGTCCCGGATAAACCCATGACGTGGGGGTGGGTTGGATACCACTCAGGCGCTCGCTGATATCACGCACGTAGTCAATCGCGCTTTGACAGACAGGTTCTAGATGTGCGGCCACGTGTTCCCAATCGAGCGGCTCGCCGGCAGCGTAAGCCCCGCGGAGAGCACGCAATAAACATCCCGGACCAGCGTTGTAATTCACCAGAGTAAAGCGCCACAGGTCGGTGTAAGAACTGATCTCGCCAGCCCTGCGACCAGTCAGGTTGCTGATCAGGCGTCCGACCTGCTCACAATTGGCTTTGAGCCCTTCGGCGAAAACACGCACGCTGAATTGTGCCTGGGTCAGGTCAATTCCGGCCGGGCACTCCGGGCAACTGGCGTTGACCTGGCGCACCAGCGCACCGCGCAACATTGCCTGTTCTTCTGCTTTGAGGTTACCAAATCCCAAGTCACAGCGCGATTGATGCAATACCAGGGGGCAAAACTGGGCAAAGAAACCAGGATTCCAGAGCAAAAGTGTGTCGGCGCCGTTCTCGGTGAGTTGTCCTAACCCTGCTTCGCGGTAAGATTGGTAGATGCCCGGCCAAAACTGACTTTCGCGACTGAAGATGTTCTTGAGCAATTGGGCCGGGACACCACTTTCCTGGGCAACCCGCCAAATCTCTTCATCAAAACGATTTTGCCATTCTAGAACGAGATCATAAGCGCGTTGTACCCCACAGGCGTTGGCGATCAAGGGAGCTTGTAATCCACCGGAGGGGCAGTCTGTGGCATCTATCTCACCCCGGCTGATCAAGATGCCGGCTAAATAATAAAGCGTGAGCGAGGAGTACAAGGCTTGAGGATCGTCTGGGGTGCTGAGCCAGGGCGGCGGTCCGCCAGGTTCAGGAAAGGCTTGCCAAGTTTCGGCGCAACTGGCTGGTGCGCTACCGCGCCATTGAGAACTCAGGATGTCTACGTAATAGTAAGGTTGTTGATCGGTGTTTCCCTCCGGCGCCATGAAGTCGCCTCGTGGCAGCACGCGTACCAGTGCCGTGTAGTGAGGGCTAGAATCCCCATAAGAAGAGTCAGCCCAAAATTCCAGCGTTTCCCCGTTCAGGCCGGTCGGGCGTAAGGGAATAGAACAGGTGGCACCGCGGCAAGTAAAGGGTTCGCCACCTAAACTACCATTTACGGCGATAATGATTTCATTGGGGAGTGGTTCTTCGGCTTCCAGTCGCAGTAGAGGTAGCCTATCACATTGCCCTGGTGGTAACTCAGGGCTGCAGCCTTCCAGATTTAACCAAACCGTCGGCAAGGGGAGTTCAACCTCGATTTCACGAGAGGCTTGCCATTGTTCAGCCAAGTGAAGATAGTACCCTGGGCACGACGTTAAAGGCTGATCAGGGGTGGAAAGGACACAGGGTTGGGTGTTGCGCCAGAGGTTATAGACGTGAGGTTCGCACCAGGTGCGGATTTCATCCGCGTATGGCAACCCTTCGTGTTCGATGACCAACTCGCAGGCGATCCAGTTCGTGCGCCACTCAACCACCCACCACTGGTAGGCTGTATACTCAAAGGTCAATGTGGTTCGGCGGGCGTAGGGTTCCTCTGTGGGGGTGGATTCTTCAGCCCGAGCAATCGGGATTGATGATGAACTCAGCCCGATCAGGACCAGGGCCAAAATTCCCCCTAATGCGGCGATTTTTCGAGCCATACCTGACCTCATTCGCGGCTTCCCGACCCTCGGGTCTCTCATAAGTTAAGTCTACCATACCCCTTGGGGCTAGGTTGCTTTTCCCAGTTCATTCTCCAAGCGAGATTGTCCCCATACGCGCATGAGTAAGGCGTAAAATTGGATCATTTTGCCTAAGTTCTCGATGGAGAGGTGTTCATTAATACCATGAATTCCTTCGAGATCAGTGGAAGTTAGGGCATAAGGGGTAAAGCGATACACTTGGGGGCTTATCTGAGCGTAATAGCGCGCATCAGAGGCCATGACCATCAAATAAGGGGCAACCAAAGCCTGGGGGTACACGCTGGTAATAACCTGATGGAGAACCTTATAGGCAGGGGTGTGGGAGGGTGAAATGGGCGATGGTGCCCAGGCGGCACCAGGAACAATCTCGATTTGAACGTTAGGATCGTTTACAACACGGCGCACGTGTTCTAAAACGGTAAAGGGGCTCTCGCCCGGCAGGATGCGGGCATTAAGCCAGGCTTCAGCTTGAGGCGGGAGCACGTTTTCTTTTATGCCCCCGCGAATCAAGGTCGGGGTAAGCGTAGTACGGATTAGCGCGTTGGTGCGTGGATCTTGGCTCAGGCGGTGGGTTAGCCATGATCCAAACAGCCAGGTATTGGCCAGCAGAAATTGCAGAGTGGGTGAGGCAGCACTACCCGCGGCGCCATAGAGATCCCTTATGTGATCAAGACGAGCCGGGAACGGTTCGTCATTCAAACGGGTGAGGGCTCGAGCCAGGCTTGAGATTGCAGTCTCGCGGGGTGGAAGCGCTGCATGACCACCTTCGCCTATGACCTTCAGGTGCAGGACAGTAAAACCCTTTTCGGCGACGCCGATCAGAGCCAGCGGGCTTTCGATGCCATGCACGACACCCTCGGTCACTGCACCGCCCTCGTCCAGCACGGCCATAGGGTGAATGCCCTGTTCGGCCAGCCAGGTAGCGATTTGGGCTGCCCCGTGTTGCCCTCCACTCTCTTCATCCTCCCCTAGTGCCACGTAGATGGTGCGTTCGGGCTGATAGCCTTCTCGCAACAGTAACTCAATGGCTTCAAAAATAGCAATAAGTGGGCCTTTCATATCCAAGGCGCCGCGCCCCCAAACGGCACCTTCGGCAATAACTCCCTCGAAGGGCGGGTAGCGCCAGCCACTGGCAAGCCCTTCCTCGGCGGGAACCACATCAACATGTGCTGAGAAGAGCACTGGCGCAAGGTCCGGTTGACGCCCATGCCAAATATAGAGTCGGCTATCTCGGCCAAAGTGAAGACGTTCCAGGATGGCATGGACGCGGGGATAACATTGTTCCAACCAGGCCTGAAAGGCAACAAAGGCGTCAGGTTTGGGGGGCGGTTGATTGGTGAGCGTGATGGTGGGGAAGCGGAGTGCCTCAGCTAAGTGTTCGGCGGCGATATCGGCGTCACACTCGGGTAAGAGAAGAGGGGGCAGGCTAAGCGGCGGGCGGACAAAGCGCGCCGTACGTATGAGCATGATGGCGAGGAGAAACAACAAAGCAACAGGAATTAAAGCAAGGAGCTGTGGCATTGGCGTCCCCCAAGGTAAATTCTCTTTTTATTATAGGTCAATTACAGTATCTGAAATGGTGGCTGAAGCGTTCTCTTCGGGTGGGCGAGAAGAACTCTCGGTAGTTGAGAGGTTCTGGCGCACTTGCCTTATGAATTCGGGGCTATTGAGCCGTGCTTCCAAAATGTAGGTGAGATAATCTCGAAGAATCCGCTCCATTTCCGTGGTGATCGCAGGGTTGGGGCGGGCTCGGCGGGCTTCGGGGTAGGTGCTACGCTGCAAGTGACGCAGATAGCGCAAGGCATTCATGGATACTGGCCGCGCCGAGGGCTCAACCTTGCCACAGGTTGGGCACAGTACACCCCCCAACGAGGACGAAAAATACTGATCTTCAGGTTGTATTAACCGGCGGCAGGTGACGCATTCGGTCAGTTCGGGACGGAAGCCGGCCAGATCCAGGATATGCAATTCGAAATAACGCAAAATGAGCGCGGGCGGATCCAGGTTTTCGTCCAGTCGGCGCAGAGTATCCACCAGCAAACGGTAGAGGTTGGGGTTGGGACCTTCTTCGTAAGTCAAGCGTTCTAATAATTCCGCCACATAACTGGCATAGCCAATACCTTCAAGGTCTCCGTGCAGGGCTAGATTGGCTTCCAGGGTTTCAGCTTGGGTGATGATCCACAGATCACGTCCACGCGCCAGCACCAGGGCAACGCGGGTAAAGGGCTCCAGGTGACCAGCCTTGCGCGAGCGGATGCGGCGCACCCCCTTGGCTATTGCCCGCATTCGTCCGTACTCGCGGGTGAAGAGGGTGAGCAAACGATCGGCTTCTCCCCATTCCTGGTGCTCGAGCACCACGGCTTCAACCTTAAGCACGCGTTCCTGGGCTAAATTCATGACCGCCATTGATCTCGATTGATGATGAGGCTACCGATCCCGTAAGTTTTGCGGTCCAAAGGCGTGGGGTAGGAGATCGCTTACGGTGGCTTCCTGGAGGATTTCACCCTGAGGATTGGCGATAATGACCAGGGTATTTAAGCCAAATTCGCTCAAAACCTGGCGACATGAGCCACACGGAAATCCGCCATCCTGGCTAACCACGGCAATGGCGATAAACTCACGTTCCCCTTCGGAGATGGCCTTGAAGACAGCGACCCGTTCGGCGCAAATGCCATCCGGGTAGGCCGCGTTCTCGACATTGACGCCGTCATAAATCTTCCCTGAGGCCGTTAACAGGGCGGCGCCAACAGCATAGCCTGAGTAAGGGGCATATGCCCACTGGCGGGCTTCAAGCGCTGTGGCTACTAACTGCTGGCGTGTTGTGCTGTCGAGCATCATTTGCTTCCTCCTCGGTTGGGGTTTGGGTGGGTTGACGGATGGCATGAACGCGGCGGATACGGCGACCACTGACCTGCTCTACAATAAACGTCCAATCATCTACTTGGATCTGCTCGCCGCCTAGCGGTACCTTGCCCACGACGCTATAAATGTACCCTCCCAGGGTGTCCGCAATATCGGTATCTAGATTTAAGTCGAGCAAATCGTTCACGTCATCCAGGGAGAGCCGTCCATGCAAGACGTACTCATCCGGGCCGAGTTTTTGGTAGGGCAATTCTTCGCTCTGATCATACTCATCCCGAATTTCACCCACGATTTCTTCGACAATGTCTTCAAGGGTGACCAGGCCGGCGGTGCCTCCATATTCATCCACCACAATAGCCATGTGAATACTGCGCATCTGCATCTCGCGCAAGAGATCATCCACCTTTTTGGATTCGGGCACGAAATAGGCCTGGCGCAGGAAAGGACGGATGTTTGATGGCTTCTCGGGTTCGAGTTGAATGCGGAGAAGGTCTTTTGCATAGAGCAAGCCAATAATGTTATCTATGGTTTCCTCGTAAACCGGGACGCGGGAATGTCCGGATTGGGTAAAGGCGCGGATCGCCTCTTCCACGGTAGTGCTGGCTTCTAGCGCCAGGATGTCAATACGGGGCACCATGATTTCGCGTGCCAGGGTATCGCCGAACTGGAAGATCGAATAGATCATCTCGCGCTCACCCTTTTCCAGACTGCCTGGCGTATCCTCGTTTTCAACCCAGGCGCGGAGTTCATCTTCGGTGACGGCGTGCGGCGAGGCTTCCACGGTTACCCGCCCCCTGCGCAGGGCGATCAATAGAACTGTTGCAGGACGGACCAGAAAACCCAATAAACGATAGAAGCCATAAAGGCGTAAGACCCATGTTTCGGCATGGGGTGCAATGGAACCTTCCAATAGATGTTCTATGGCTAGAATGACACTACCCGCCAGCGCCACTCCCAGCCAGCTGGTGACCAGGGTAGGACCTAGCCATAGCAGTGTTTGCCACAAGGCCCAGCCCAAGAGCAAGTGCAAAAGGGAGAGGAGGAATCGTAACCCTATCCGCAAGTGGGGATCTTCCAAAAGGCGGATGGCGCGTTCGACTTCCTGTTCTCGTCCCTCAGCCCGCAAAATAAGACGTCCACGCTGAGCGCCAAGCAACGCGGCACGTAGTAGCGTTACCCCCCAATCTAAAAGCAGTAAGACAATCAACCCGATATTGAGAAAATTACTCATAGTGAGGAGACAAATCTTCTGTGGCGGAGATGGCCGATAGCGATTGCCTTGAATCGGCGCTTCCAACAAAGAGTGTTCCCTGGGAGGGAAAGATGGATGTGCCGGGTGATATCTGCTGATTTTGCAATGCGCACCCGACCAGATGGCAATTTTCACCCACCGTGACATCTTGCAACAACGTAAAGGGGCCGATACGGCAGTTTTCTCCGATTTGGGTTTTACCACGCAGGGAGGTAAAAGGATAAATGACGGTGTCCATTCCGATTTTCACGTCAACTTCGATATACGTGCTGCTCGGATCCACAAAGGTGACGCCCTGGTCCATCCAGGCGGAAATGATGCGCTGCCGCATGATGGCCTCGGCCTCGGCTAAGTGAGCGCGGGTATTGATCCCCAAGGCTTCCTGCGGATCTTCAAGCACCAATGCCTGCACGTTCAGACCGTCTTGAGCGGCGATCCCGACGACATCAGTAAGGTAATACTCCCCTTTGGGCGAAAGCGGCACACGGCGCAGGGCGTCCCAAATCCAATCAGCCCTGAAGCAGTAAACACTGGCATTGAGTTCACGGATGGCCAATTGCTCCGGTGTTGCCTGGGCTTCTTCCACGATCCCTTGCACCTGACCATTGGGCCCGCGCAAGATCCGCCCGAAGCCATAGGAGTTCTCGTTGATCAGAGTAACCAGGCTCAGTGGCCCGGAATTAGTGGCTTGGAGCGCGATCAGGCGGCGAAACGTGGTTGGTGTTAATAAGGGCATATCCCCGGTAACCACCAGAATGAGATCTGTCTGACCGACCAGAAGCGGCTCTGCCATTTTTAGGGCGTGTGCCGTTCCCAGTTGTTCGGCCTGGTAAGCAAAGCGCACCCCATCACCGATGGCTTGACGCACTTGATCAGCCCCATGTCCAATCACGACAACCGGCGGCTCAGTAGTCACGACACGCACAGCGCGCAGAATGTGATGAATGATCGGTAAGCCAGCCAAAGGATGAAGAACTTTGGGCAGAGTGGATTTCATCCGCTTGCCGTAGCCGGCGGCCAGGATGACAGGGGTGATACGTTGACTCATAGATGGGACTGTCCTCCAAAAAACAAACGAGTCTTGCCAGGCATTGCCCTAGCGGCAAGACTCACGGGGTAGGATGTGCGGCGTGATGACGAAGATAAAGGTGGGTCTTGGGCTTCGTTCATTGCCGACCACTAGGCTGGGGCGCCTGGATTCGAACCAAGATCCACGGATCCAAAGTCCGGTGTGCTGCCATTGCACCACGCCCCAGTGCTTGCATAAGAGCGCCCTTTATTTTAATCGCAAATTGAGGGGATGGCAATGCCTTGACAAAACTTAAGTTCGTTGTAAAATTGCCACCAATCTGAACCTCCCCATTTGAATAGCCTGACCGCTTGTAAAGGCGTTGAAGGGAAAGAGTAAGCATCAAAACGGCAGTCCAGAGAGCAGGGAACAGGTGCGAGCCCTGTCTGTACGCTGATGCTGAATGGTTCCCTGAGCCGCAGGGCGAACGGAAAGGAATGCCTAGTAGCCTGTGCCGGAGTTGCCACCGTTATCAGGGCAAAGAGTATATCCGGTTAAATCCGGCGTACTCGGAAGAGTGAGGCTGGCCTTGTTCATCCCGTCGCATCACCGACGGGATTTTTTGTAAACGGCTGGTCTAAGCAGGGTGGCACCGCGGGAAACAGTCCCCTCCCGTCCCTGATGGCGGAGGGGACTGCGTTTTAACCGTTGGAGGTGATGAACATGGTCTCCCTACAGCATGCCAATATTAATGTCCTGGCAGATGGCACGCGGGTGTATGAGTTACCCGCCGATACCGAGACCCCGGTATCTGCCTACCTCAAGATCGCCCATTCGGGGCCAACGTTTCTGCTGGAGAGTGTAGTGGGGGGTGAGCGATTAGGACGATACTCCTTTATTGGTCTGTTTCCTGAGCGGGTCTGGGTGTTACGTTCCAATGGCTGGGAAGTTCAAGATCAATGGGAACAGACCCGTATGGTCGTGCCAGTAAGTAGCGACCCCTTGGCGGTTCTGCAGCCCTATCTCCAGGTTGCAACCCCTGAAATGTCTTTAGCCTGCCATTTACCGCGTTTTACCGGCGGCTGGGTCGGCTACCTCGGATACGAACTGGCGCGTTATTTCGAGCCGGTGCTCGGGTTAACCCCCGATCCTTCGCTACCTGAATCTGTGCTGTTAGAGACCGGGATCTTGATCGTCTTTGATCATGCCTATAACAAGATGTTGTTGATCGCACGTCCGGGGGTAAGGGGCACCGTGGAGGCGGAGGAACGTCTAACTGAGGTTATGGCACGCTTGCGCCAGTCCCGTTTACCCGCGCTGCCTTCTTTTCATAAGAGGCGCAGTACGGCTGAAACATGCTCAACCTTTCAACGTGACCAGTTCCTTGCCGCGGTAGCGCAAACCAAGGATTACATTACCGCGGGTGAGATTTTCCAGGCGGTTCTCTCTCAGCGTTTGGTCCGGCCAGCGCAGGTACATCCTTTCCAGGTTTACCGCGCACTGCGCCGCCTTAATCCTTCACCGTATATGTTTTATTTCGACTTTGGGGAGGTGGCAGGGGAGCCGTTTTATTTGATCGGCGCATCACCTGAGTTGCATGTTCGGCTGGAAGGGAGGCATGCCCTGATGCGCCCGATTGCCGGCACGCGGCCTCGTGGCGCTACTGCAGCCGAGGACCTCGCTCATGAGGCGGATTTGCTGGCAGATCCCAAAGAACGGGCGGAGCATATCATGCTGGTAGACCTGGCTCGCAATGATTTGGGGCGGGTATGCGAGTACGGAAGCATTGAGGTGCCAGAGCGCATGGTTGTGGAGCGCTATTCTCATGTGATGCACATTGTCTCGCAGGTTGAGGGACACTTGCGTCCTGAGGTCAACGCCCTTGATTTATTGCGCGCTACGTTTCCTGCCGGCACAGTGAGTGGAGCCCCCAAGATCCGGGCGATGCAAATTATTCGTGATCTCGAACCTCATCCCCGGGGTCCATATGCCGGTGTTACCGGATACGTGGGTTGGGAGGGAAACATGGATACCTGTATCACCATTCGCACCCTGGTCTATCAAGGGGAACGCTTATTTGTTCAAGCCGGCGCGGGCATCGTCGCTGATTCGGTGCCCGAACGGGAGTACGAAGAAACGCTTAATAAAGCCCGTGCTCTATTGGTGGCTGTAGACCTGGCCGAGGCCGAATCGCGGTGAGATGGAGGGTTAGCGATGATTGTGGTCATTGATAACTATGATTCATTTACCTATAACCTGGTGCAGTATCTGGGAGCCTTGGGGGCTGAGATCCAGGTGTTTCGCAACGATGCGCTCACTTGTGCGGATCTCCGGCAACTTTACCCTTCTCACATCGTAATCTCGCCGGGGCCCGGTGACCCGGATGATGCAGGGATCTCTATTGCGGTCATCCGCGAATTGGGCTCGCACATACCGATTTTAGGCGTGTGTCTTGGGCATCAGTGCATTGCGGCGGCATTTGGGGGACGCGTTGTACGCGCTGCGCGAGTCATGCATGGAAAGACGTCTTTAGTCCATCATAATGGCAATGTGTTATTTGCCGGGTTGCCCAACCCCTTTGAGGCGACCCGTTATCACTCTCTCTTGGTTGAGCCATCCCTTCCCCCCGAAATTGAGATCACCGCATGGACTGACGAGGGTGAGATTATGGGTGTGCGTCATGCCAAGTTCCCTATCTTTGGGGTACAGTTTCATCCCGAGTCCATCTTGACTCAGGAGGGACAGCGACTTTTGCAGAATTTCCTTGAAATAAAGCTCGCGTAAGGAGGTGGAAAAATGCTTCAATCGTATATTGCCCAATTGGTCAAATATCAGCATCTAAACGAAGCCCAAGCCGAAGAGGCGATGAACCTGATCATGCGTGGTGAGGCAACGCCAGCTCAAATTGGAGCCTATCTGATCGCTCTACGCATGAAAGGTGAGACACCAGAGGAAATTTTGGGCAGTGCGCGTGCCATGCGTGCTCACGCTACGCCGGTGCCACTGGTTTTTTCCGGTCCGGTGGTGGATACGGCCGGCACCGGAGGAGATGGGCAACACACCTTCAACATTTCTACCGCAGCCGCTTTTGTGATTGCCGGTACAGGGCGCAAAGTAGCCAAGCATGGCAATCGCGCCGCGTCGTCTCAATGTGGGAGTGCTGACGTGCTGGCAGCGCTGGGGGTTAACCTGGACCTTACACCAGAGCAGGTGGCGCGGTGCATTGAAGAAGTTGGTATTGGCTTTCTCTTCGCCCCCCGGTTTCATCCGGCGATGAAGCATGCTGTGGGCCCACGCCGTGAAATCGGCCAGCGCACTGTGTTCAACTTGTTGGGCCCGCTGACCAATCCGGCGGGAGCTACGCATCAATTGATCGGTGTGGCCGAGCCTCAATGGACCCACGTCATGGCCGAAGTTTTAAGTGCGCTGGGTGGAAAAGCAGCACTGGTTGTACATGGTTACGGTGGGGTGGATGAATTAACGACGGCAGGGCCCAATCGGGTCAGCCATCTGAAGGATGGGCGAGTTGAGACCTATGACCTGGATGGGCGCGATCTGGGTTTGCGCCCGGCGAGCCTGAATGACCTGCGGGGTGGGTCTCCCGAGGAAAATGCCCGGATTCTACGCTCACTACTTGCCGGCGAGGATCGTTCACCGCGCCGGGATGTCGTTTTGCTCAATGCGGCGGCAGCCTTAGCCGTTGAGGGGGGAGATATGGCGGCAGCCTTGCGCGAAGCCGAAGAGTCTTTAGAAAGCGGTGCGGCTTTACACCGCTTAGAAGCCTTGATCGCTTTCTCCCACGAGGTGGTCTTATGAGCCGGTTGCGGGATATCTTTGCTGCCCGGGTTGAGGATCTGGATCGAGTTAAGCACCAACACCCCCTGACTGAGGTACGTCGTTTGGCCGAACAGAGCCCTCCGCCGCGCGATTTTCTGACCGCGTTACACCCCCAGGATGGAAGGGTGGCTATTGTCGCCGAGATCAAACGAGCCTCCCCATCACGTGGCATACTGCGGGCAGATTTAGATGTCGTGGACCAGGCACGGCTTTATGAGGCGGGAGGAGCGGTGGCAGTGAGTGTGCTCACCGAACCACGCTTCTTTCAGGGCGACCTGGAAGACCTATCCTTAGTGGCGCGCACAATTCCTCTCCCGGTGTTACGTAAGGATTTTATTTTCGATCCCTATCAACTTTACGAAGCACGGGCGGCGGGGGCGAGTGCGGTTTTGCTTATTGCATCCTACCTGGATAGGGTGCTTCTTCAGGACCTGATGGCCTTAACTCAGACCCTGGGTATGACGGCATTGGTGGAGATTCACACCGTGGAAGATTTGGAAAAGTCATTGCACGCTGGCCTACCGCGCCTCATCGGAATTAATAACCGTAATTTGCACGATTTTTCCGTCAGCCTGGACACGACGATTACGTTGCGCCATTTGATCCCGGCGGGTATTCGGGTGATTGCCGAGAGCGGCATTCACACCCGAGAGGACATCCAGAGGTTGCGTTCGGTAGGAGTGGATGCTTTTTTGATCGGTGAGGTCTTGGTACTGGCTTCTAATCCCGTTGCTTTGCTCCGCGAGTTGCGTGGGGAAGGGAGTAATCATGGTGGCTAAGATTTGCGGAATCACGACGCTGGAAGATGCGTTGATCGCCTTAGCGGCCGGTGCGGCCTTGTTGGGGTTCAATTTTTATCCGCGCAGCCCGCGCTATCTTTTACCTGAAAAATGTCGCTCGATCGTGGAGGTGATTCGTTCCCTTTATCCCGAGGCCACGCTGGTAGGTGTGTTTGTTAATACGCCTGCGGATGAAGTGTTGCGAATTTTGGACGAGTGCCAATTGGATTTGGCGCAATTGAGCGGTGATGAATCGCCCGCAGAGGTCAAGCGTATGGGATACCGTGCCTTCAAGGCTTTCCGCCCTCACTCCCAGGATGAGATGGAGGCGCTTCTTAACGCCTATCCGTTACGTCCTGATCCCCCGGCCTGTCTGGTGGATGCGGCAAGACCCGGTGTCTATGGTGGGAGTGGGCAGGTGGCCAATTGGCAAATCGCGGCCTGGGCGGCCCACCGGATCCCGTTACTATTGGCGGGTGGCTTAACCCCTGAAAATGTGGCAACGGCCATTACCCAGGTTCAGCCTTGGGGGGTGGATGTGGCCTCGGGAGTGGAAGCTACCCCTGGACACAAGGATAAAGTCCGCCTGGAGGAGTTCCTTCGCCAAGTGCGTGATACTTACACGATGCTATCCCTTTCACATAAGAGGTGAATGATGACAACCCGCTTTTCGCCCCGCTTTGGACCTTATGGCGGCCAGTACGTTCCTGAGACATTGATCCCGCCGCTCCAAGAACTCACGCAGGCTTTCATGGCTGCATTGGAGGATGCGGAATTTAAAGTCACACTGGACACTCTGCTGAAGACGTACGTGGGGCGCCCGACACCCTTGACCTATGCGCGCCGCTTAAGTGCGGCTCTGGGTGGGGCTCAAATCTACCTCAAGCGTGAAGACCTGGCGCATTCAGGCGCTCATAAGATCAACAATGCGTTGGGACAAGCCTTATTGGCGCACCGGATGGGGAAGCGGCGGGTCGTGGCCGAAACAGGCGCTGGACAGCATGGGGTGGCGACGGCCACAGCGTGCGCGCTTTTAGGATTGGAATGCGTGATTTACATGGGTGAGGTGGACATGGCGCGCCAACAACCAAACGTGTTGCGCATGCATCTACTCGGCGCCGAAGTATGTCCGGTGACAAGTGGCAGTCGCACGCTCAAAGATGCCGTCAATGAGGCGATTCGGGATTGGGTGACGCATGTAAAAGACACCTACTATTTGATTGGATCCGCGCTGGGACCTTACCCTTATCCGCATATTGTGCGCGAGTTCCAGGCTGTCATTGGTCAGGAAGCGCGGGCGCAAATTTTGGCCGCATGCGGACGCCTTCCGGATGTGTGTATTGCCTGTGTGGGAGGCGGCTCGAACGCCATTGGACTTTTCTCTGCCTTTCTCGAGGATGAAGAGGTACGTCTAATCGGAGTTGAGGCGGGTGGTCTGGGCTTGGCGAGCGGACGGCACGCTGCGCGATTGGCTAAAGGAGCGGGTGCCCGCCCTGGTGTGCTACACGGTAACCTGACTTACCTGCTTCAAGATGACGATGGTCAGGTTTTAGGGACGCATTCCATTTCAGCGGGGCTGGATTATCCGGCGGTCGGTCCGCAACATGCCTGGTTGCATGAACAGGGCCGGGTTACTTACACGACGGCGACGGATCGTGAAGCCTTAGATGCCTTTCAAACGCTGGCCCGCCTGGAGGGGATTCTACCGGCGTTAGAATCGGCTCATGCGCTGGCTGAAGCCATTCGTCTGGCCCCTCAGTTGCCTGTAGAGTCCATCATCCTGGTCAATCTCTCTGGGCGGGGGGATAAAGATTTGGAGAGTGTTGCCCATGCGTTGAACTCGCCCACTTCTGTTCCGGATCTTGGGCAACCCTTAACACGAATTAGTCTTTCTATCCCGTCCTTGATATCGCAGCGGGCATTGCCTGCGGGTAGAGAACGTGTTGCCAATGCTTTTGACAAAGCCCGGGGGAGACACCGCCCGGCGGTCATACCTTACTTTCCGCTTGGGTATCCTTCCTTAGAGGATTCCTTGGAGGTGATTAAGGCTCTGGCCCAGGCTGGCGCTGACCTGATTGAACTGGGGATTCCTTTTTCAGATCCGCTAGCGGATGGTCCGACCATTCAGCACGCCAGTCAACTTGCTCTGGCCCAAGGGATGAATGTTTCCGCGGCTTTGGAGTTGGTGGTGCGGTTGCGGGAACAAGGCCTGGAACAGCCCTTCCTTTTCATGAGCTATCTCAATCCGTTGTTAGCCTATGGCCTGGAAGCCTTTATCCGGGACGCTGGTCGTGTTGGCGTGGACGGTTTGATCATCCCGGACCTTCCGCTCGAAGAATCCCTCCCGGTACGACGGATGTGTCAGGCGCATGATCTGGCTTTCGTGCCACTTATTCCGCCCAACCTCGCTGAAGCCCGGATTGCGCAAATAGCCCAGGGCGCAACAGGGTTTCTTTATTTGGTTTCGGTAACCGGCGTGACCGGGGCACGCGATTCGTTGCCACCTGATCTGGGTGCTTTTATCCGCCGTGTGCGCCAGATCACCCCATTGCCTTTGGCGGTGGGATTTGGAATTGCCTCACCCGACCAGGTCCAAACCCTGTATCCGCTGGCGGACGGGGTAATTGTGGGTTCCGCACTGATCCAGGCCGTGGCAAAGTCAGTCCGACCCGCAGAAGCCGCGGCAGATTTTCTGGGTTCTCTGCTTCACGCGGTAAATGGGGTAGGATATGCGTAACTGAGCGGTGACGATCTTCATAATTGTATGACAATCATCACTTGACGGGGATTGAGGGATGAAGTACACTTTTCAGTAGATATACTCACTCAGTGAGTATTGATCGTAATGTGGGTTTTAATCCCATGCGCCGTTCACCTACTCCTGAATACCCGCTGTTAGCCCTCTTGCTGGAACGCCCAATGCATGGGTATGAACTGCATCGGGTCTTTAGCCAGGATTTGGGGGGTATCTGGCATCTTAGCCAGAGTCAGTTATATGCCTCATTGGCACGTCTGGAAGCGCGGGGCTGGGTAAAGGGCCACGAAGAAGCCGCTGAACGTGGGTTGCCGCGGCGCGTGTTTGCGCTGACCGCACAGGGACGGGGTGCCGCTGAGGAATGGCTTTATCAACCCAGCCGTTGTAGCGTGCAGATCATTCGTTTGGAGTTACCAACCCGCCTTTATCTGTTGAAACGCCTGGCGCCCCAGGCCATCCCCGACTTCCTGGCCCGCCAGCGCACTGAAATTGTGCGCGGTCTAGAGCGCTTACGTGCGCAATGTCAAGACATCCCCGATCACCAACCCTATAATCGCATGGCGTGTTCGTTGCGAATTCACCAGGTGGAATCCCTTTTGGCCTGGTTTGATCAAACTTTTTCTGACATCGGAGGATCGTTATGAAAACTCGGGTTGCCTTGTTCGCTCTGCTACTAATGGCGCTCGTGGTTATATCCTGCACGGCCACCCCGCCAACCTTGACCCCGACGACCACTCTTTCTGGAGGCCCTACGTCAGAAGCGACGGTTGCGGTCACAGAAGTGCCCACGCCTACCTCAAGTACCATCACCATTACGGATGCTTTGGGACGCGCAGTGACCCTATCACACCCGCCGAAACGAGTCGTTATTGCAGGCCGCGCTGTCGCCATGTTAGCCGATGCAGCATACCTCTTCCCTGAAGCCATTGAGCGGGTGGTTGCCCTTTCTCGCACCAGCCAAAGCGCCGAGGGCGATTTCCTCACACTGGTGGATCCCAATCTAGAAAAAAAGATTGCTTTTGAGACCAATGTCGGAGCTGAGCAAGTGGTCACAGCGCAGCCGGATGTGGTGATCATGAAAACATACATGGCCGAAACCCTGGGAAAACCCCTGGAGTCATTGGGCATTCCGGTGGTTTATCTCTCGCTGGAGACCCCCGAGGAATATCAGCGTGACTTACGCATCCTTGGACAAATTTTCCAGAATCCACAGCGGGCTGAGGAATTGGTCGGTTATTTTGATGCTCGGGTTCAAAACGTAACACAGCCTCTGCAAGGATTCGCATCGGAGCAAAAGCCGCGCACGCTGTTGCTCTATTATTCCGATCGCGATGGTCAGGTGGCGTTTAATGTCGCCCCCAAAACCTGGATGCAAACGATCATGACCGAACTAGCGGGTGGGCGCCCGGTTTGGACGGATATTGAGTTGGGAAGTGGTTGGACCAAGGTGAATTTGGAGCAAATTGCGGCATGGGATGCGGACGTGATCGCCATCATCGCTTATACGGCTAACCCCGATGAGGTTGTAACGCGCCTGAAGGCCGACCCCCAATGGCAGGCGATGCGAGCAGTGCAGGAAGGACAACTGTATGCGTTTCCCAAGGATTTCTACTCCTGGGATCAGCCGGACGTGCGCTGGGTGTTGGGTTTGCGCTGGCTGGCCTGGCGCCTGCATCCCGATGCCTACCCTGGGCTGGATATGATGCAGGAAACCCGCACCTTCTTCGAACAATTATATAGGATTGATGCAAACACGTTCGAATCCCGCCTTCTGCCTCTCTTAAAAGGGGATTTAAAGTGAGCCTAACCTCCTCCACACGATCCCTAGGTTTGACTCCACGTGCCTCACCCTGGTCGGAAAGCCGGGCGCGCGCCCAACAACGCCTACTGTGGCTGGGGTTGCTTCTGGTGGTTGTGTTGGGGGTCTCACTCTTCCTGGGACGCTATCCCCAAGTGGGCTTCTTGACTCCGGCTCAACTCCGTGAAGATTCGCTTGCCCAGCGCTTGATTTTAAATTTACGCCTACCGCGCCTGCTGGCTGCGGCCATGATAGGGATGAGCCTGGCTGGGGCGGGTTTGGTGCTTCAAATGGTGTTCAGCAACCCGCTGGTTGAGCCAGGGTTTCTGGGTGTTTCGCAAGCCGCGGCATTTGGCGCTGCACTGAGCATCATCTTTTTCGGTGGGGCTGCCTGGGGTGTTCAGGTCAGTGCCGTGATTTTTGGGTTAGGTGGGTTGGCACTTTCTTATTTACTGGCGCGACGGGTGCGTTATGGCGGTTGGGTGTTGCGCCTTTTGCTCTCGGGAATCGCGGTTTCGGCGTTTTTTGCCTCGGGGGTGGGGCTGGTCAAATACCTGGCTGACCCCTTGCGCCAGTTGCCGGAGATCACTTTCTGGTTGTTAGGCGGGTTATCAAGTGTAACTTGGCGTCCGTTTGTGACGGCTCTACCCCTGATGGTGGTGGGATTAACAATTTTGGTCTTGATGCGGTGGCGCTTAAACTTGCTTGCCCTGGAAGATGAAGTGGCTTTTTCATTGGGTGTTGCGGTGCATCGTGAGCGACTCTTGGTTCTTTTAGCAGCCGTGATGGTTACGGCAGCGTCAATTTCCATCGGCGGATTGATCGGCTGGGTGGGGTTGCTGGTGCCGCAATTGGCGCGGCGTTTGAGTGGCGCGGATGCACGCTTCGCCTTACCCACGGCACTGCTTTTAGGTAGCGCGTTTGTTGTGATTTGTGACGATTTAGCCCGGATCTTGAGTGCAGGTGAAATCCCCCTGGGTGTGTTGACCTCGCTTTTGGGTGCAATGGGGTTCCTGCTGCTCATGACCTGGCCGTCGGTGAAGGTGTGAGTCATGACAGACATCATTCTGCGATTCGAAAACGTCACCTTTCGTTATCCCGAAACCCTAACCGAAGCATTGCAGGGGCTTAACCTAGATGTGCCCCGTGGCAAGGTCACAGCCATTTTGGGACCGAATGGCGCGGGAAAAACCACCCTTTTACGCCTGGCTTATGGGCGTTATGTTCCAACGCGAGGGCAAATCTGGCTTGAGGGTCGCCTCCTGGGGGCGTACACGCGGCAGCAAATCGGGCGGATGGTGGCGTTGGTACCTCAACGTGAAGCCAATCCCTTTGCCTATTCCCTGCTGGAATATGTGCTTTTGGGACGTGCCCCTTATCTATTGCCTTTGCAAATGCCTGCAGCATCTGATGTGGCCATTGCTTGGGAGGCATTGGAACGAGTGGGATTACACCATCTGGCGCGTCGTTCAGTGCAGGCTTTGAGTGGGGGGGAATACCAATTGTTGCTGGTAGCGCGGGCACTGGCACAGCAGCCACGACTCTTGCTCTTAGATGAGCCCACCTCACACCTTGACCTGGCCAATAAAAAACGCCTGGTTGAGTGTCTTAGAAGCCTGGTCAGTGCTGGAGTTACTATTCTCATGACCTCGCATGAGCCAGAAGTGGTCTCTGCTTTGGCACAGCATGTCATCTTGATGCGCGAGGGGCGGGTCCTGCACAGCGGGCCTTTGGATGCGTTATGGACACCTGAGGCGTTAAGCGAGACTTATAATGTGCCCTTGCGGGTTTGGACGTTCAACGGGCATCGCTATGTGACGTGGGAGTCGTGAATGACGTCTTTTTCATCCCTTTTGTGGATTTTCACCGGCGATATCGGCATTGGAAAAACAAGCGTTTGCCAACGATTGGTTAATGAGGCTCGTAGCCTGGGTTGGGATGTTGCTGGGATCCTGAGTCCTGGCCTCTATCAGGGTGGGCAAAAGGTGGCCATCGAGGCCGTAAATTTACGCAGCGGAGAGCGCCGTACTTTAGCGTGGCGGATAAACAGCGGGGAGATCGTGGAAGGTGAGGTTATTCACACCCAAGAATGGCGTTTTGACCCCGACACCCTGCAATGGGGAAATAACGTATTTGAGGTGGCTGCGCCGTGTGATTTTCTGGTAGCAGATGAGATTGGGCCGTTGGAACTCGAACGAGGAGAAGGTTGGGTGGCTGCTCTCGCGGCATTGGCCTCCCGCGCCTATCGTTTGGGGGTGGTCGTGTTGCGACCATCCCTGCTCTCACATGCAGCGCGCTGGGCACCGGCGCGGATTTTGGTTATTCGTCATCCCGGCCAAGCCGTGACCCTGGCTGACCTGCTGGAAGAAGATTGGCGCCAACCTAAATAATGTATTCGTGGCGTGGTGGCAGCGTTTGATGTTCTTTCAACCAACGCGTGATTTGAGGGATCACCTCGGCCAGGGAGATCATCTGGGTATCGCCACTATGGCGCCATTTAACCTCTATAGTGGCTGTCTCTAATGTGCGCGGGCTGAGGGTGAGGCGCAGCGGTGACCCGATCAAGTCAGCGTCGTTAAATTTGACCCCTGGGCTGGCCTCGCGGTCATCGTAGAGGACGCTGATCCCGGCAGTTTGGAGCAGTCCGTACAGGCGCTCGGATTCCTCGATCACGTGCGGGGCTTTGCGCCCACCCAAGGCAACCAGGTGAACGGCATATGGTGCAAGAGGTACTGGCCAGATCAAACCGTGTTCGTCATGGTACTGTTCGGCCAGGGCTAGGATAAGGGCTTCGAAACTAAGCCGGAAATACGCGAAAAAGATGGGTCGGCTCTGCCCGTTTTCATCCAGGAAAGTTGCCCCTTCCAGTGCACCCGGGGCTGTTACCCAGGCCAAGGGCAAACCGCTTGCCTTGACCAAAGGAGCAGCACAATAAGGGCAAGGGTCACCTGGCTCGGCCAGGGTTATGTCGCTGATTAAGTCGGCGTTGAAATCACGCCCGAAATTAACATGGCGTAGGTGGGCGTCAGGTTGATTGGCGCCAGCCACAAGGTTGGGGGAACGCGGGATCAGATCATCTACGATAACCTTTACCCCTGGTTTCAGTCCGATGGGTGAGGCATAACCAGGAACTGCCCCAACTGCTGTGATGGCTTCGGAGGGAGCAGGCCGCAGGTGGCGCGCGCCAAGCACGCTGGCAAGTTTGGCTTCGCTGAGGGTGCGGTCGCCACGCACAACTGCCAGGACCAGATGCTCGGGACTCTCATTTTCGGTCTGGGCCAGATAAAAGACGGCTTTGGCCAAACGGGAGGCCGGAAGGCCAAGAAAAACGGAAAGGTCACGGATGGTTTGTATCCCTGGTGTGGAGATAAGTTCAATAGGGAGAACGGGTTCGGGAGATAACTCGGGTTTTTTGAAGGTTGCAAAGGCTTCTATGGCGGCATAAGGGCATTGAGGACAATGCAGTATGGACGAATGACTTTGGGGATATGGTGCCCAAATTAATTGAGGCGAAAGGGCGCTTGGAAGGCCAGCATGGGCTAAGCGCACCGGCAAACCCAGGCGTTGCAAAGTATTCCCAATGGCTTGGAGGTAGCGCCGTTGGAAACTTTCCAAAGCGGTGGGTGCACTTACCAAGGCAAAGGATTCCAGCACCAAGCCCTGGGTTAGATGGAGCGGAGAAACACCTTCCCAAGGCGCAGATGCCAATGGTGATACGTGGTAGAAGATAAGGGGCAATTGGCGATAGGTTTGGAGATCGCGCTGGGCGAGTGTACGAACCGCTTCAAGTTGGGTTGCTACCAGGGGCGAGGCGGGTGCGGACTCATTCCATGCTTGTGCCAGGGTATCCCAGGGAGTGGGAGAGGATAGAGTTGTAGGTGGGGGTAAATATATCCGCTGGGCTTCCAGGTGGTCCATTTCGGATTCAAGAAGGCGCAATACATGCTCTAAAATGCGCTTTCCTAACGGGAGATAAGCCCATCCTGCCTCAAACAGCCGGAGATAACCGGCGCGAATCAACCAGGCTAGACCCTCCGTAGGACAATTGGCTGGTGCTTCGCGGAGGGTAGGAGGAAAGAGGTGAGAGAGACGCATGGTGGCTACTTCGAGTCAGTCTATCCAATCGTCAGGTTCGATATGGACGTAAGCCCGATCCACTTCCGGGATGGATTCGACGCGGGCAATCACTTCGTCGCAGATGCGGTGGGTCTCAACCAAGGGAGTGGAGCCGTCCACATTGATGTGCAGGTCGGCTACCAGGCGCGGGCCGGCGTAATCAGTCATCAGGTGATGAACGCGCAGGACACCCGGTACCGATTGGGCTGCCTCAACGATTTTGTGCCGCAGTTCTTCAGAAGCCCCGGCGCCGGTCAAGTAGTTCAGATTCTCGCGTCCGGCCCGGTAGGCAGCGCGAAAGATCCACATGGCGACCAGGAAGCCGGCGATGGGATCAAGTAAGGGATGGACGAACTTCGATCCTGCCGCACCGATAAAGGCGGCGGTAGAGGTCAAGACATCACTAAGATTATCCTGGGCGGTGGTGCGAAGCGTTGGACTATGGAGTTTAATCGCCAAGCGGGTGATTGTGAAGTACATGCCCGCTTTCATACCTGCGCTGAAGAGCAGCACTAAAGTGGGTAACCCGGGTTCGATGGCCAGCCCTCCGGCCAGAAAGCGTTGCAGTGAGGCACGTGCAGCCTCGAATCCGGCAAAGGTCATCGAGAGGGTGACCATCAGGCCGACCAGAGGTTCAAACCGGCTGTGACCCTGAGGATGAGTGAGATCCGGTGGGCGCTGGGCCAGCCACAAACCAAAGACCATCAGCAATGAATAGACGACGTCCGAGGCAGAGTTTGCTGCGTCAGCGTACAGCGCAACGCTGCCCGAGAGGTAGGCTGCCAGTGCTTTTACACTTACTAAGAAAATATTGCCCCCTAAGGTAATCCAAAGCGCCTGGCGATACCACGCTTGCACTTGAGGTTGAGGTTTATAATCGCGCACCCACCGCATGATAGTGGTTGTTACTCCATTTGTTCGGTTTCATGGTTGCCAGATTGGAGCCTGGCACTTGTTTCGCACCTTTTCAGCGCATAGTTTACCATAAAGGTTAACGGTTCTGCTAACTGGTGAAACATCTTTGGTCGCAAGAGCCAGGATAAGATCATTCCCTTGCCCCCGACTGGCCATTGAGGCGTCATTTTAGCCCAAGGATGGAGATTTTCACCTGACCCAGGGTGAACCAATGCAGAATTCTAACCCATTGGCCCATCCATCGGAAATAAGGTGGCAGTTCGGCGAACTCTATCTCGTCGAATCCAAAGCGGTTGTAAAAATCTGTCAGTTCGGTTCGGCAGGTCAGGTACAACGGAGGTGGGTTTTCTGCCAACAATTGACGGATAATGGCACTGGCGACCCCGCGCCTGCGCCATTTGCGCTGCACGGCAATTGAAGCCAGTTCGCGCGAACCGTCGAAATGGGGTTTTACCTGTCCGCAGCCGATGATATGTTCATCCTCGTCTATGGCCAGCCAAAAACGTCGCCAATCCAGCCCAAATGGGTTGAGCCGCTCAGCGTATATTAAGCGGCGGATGGCTTTGGCATCCTTGGCTTCAGCACGGCGTAAGCGATACATAAGGCAAACATCCCGAATTAATAAGCGCTGCGACTAATTATATATTGAGCGGGTAAAGGAATTTTCTCATTCACGTTCTTGTCATCGCGAGGAATTTTTACAGGGGATGTTTTTTTCGGAAGGAAGGGGGTGAACGCCAGTTATCTTTGACTTCATGTGTTGATCGGCATTTCAATCTCATATTCGCTCGTTTATACCCAATATCGGGTTTTCTCTTGCCTTTCTGCGCTTTCGCCTATATAATGTGAGGTACTTCATATCCAAAACGCGCTGACCAGGACGAGTAGCCGCAGTGCGCGCCGACAGAGAAGGGGCATCATAGGCTGAGAATGCCCTGCGGACAGGCGGCGGCGAAAACCACCTGCGAGCGGAAGCCTGAACGGGAGTTAATCCCAAGTAAGGTGAACGGTTGACCCCGTTATCGGTCCTAACGAGATGGTCGGTGATAAAACCGGCTAATCTGGGTGGAACCGCGAGCGCCGAACGCTTGCCCCAGAATGGGCAGGCGTTCTTCGTTATTTTTGAGAGGTGTACAGATAAAAGGAGGTTAATCATGCCGCAGGAAAAACAAAAGGAACGCTACGAAGACTCATGGCTATATCGCATTCGTCATTCGGCGGCGCATATTATGGCCCAAGCCGTGCTGGAGATGTTCCCAAATGGCAAAATTGCCATTGGGCCGCCCATCGAGGACGGGTTTTACTATGATTTTGATCTGCCCCGTCCGCTAACTCCGGAAGATTTAGAGAAGATTGAGCAGAGGATGCGCGAGATCATCAAAGGGGATTACCCCTTCGTTAAAAAGGTAATCACGGCCGACGAGGCGCGCCAGATTTTCCGTGATCAGCCCTATAAACTGGAGTTGATTGATGGGTTAGAAGCTGGCGGAATGGACGAGGATGGCAATCCCCTTACGGAAAAGCCTGAGATCTCCATCTATGCCCATGATAAGTTTGTGGATTTATGCCGTGGGCCGCATGTCGAACGCACTGGGCAGATTAACCCCGATGCGATCAAGTTGCTCAATGTGGCTGGGGCTTATTGGCGCGGCGATGAACGCCGTCCCATGCTTCAGCGCATCTACGGCACTGCCTGGGAGACACCGGAGCAACTTCAACATTACTTGTGGAAACTGGAAGAAGCCAAAAAACGCGATCACCGTAAACTGGGCAAAGACCTCGATCTCTTCAGCATCAATCCGGAAGTTGGTGCGGGCTTAATCCTGTGGCATCCTAAAGGCGGGATGATCCGTCATTTGGCGGAGCAGTATTGCAAAGAAGAACATCTCAAACATGGCTATGTACCGGTCTATACCCCGCATATCGGGCGGAGTACATTGTGGGAGACCAGCGGTCACCTGCATTGGTACCGCGAGAACATGTATCCGGCGATGCAGGTGGAAAACGAGGAGTATCTGCTCAAACCGATGAATTGCCCCTTCCATATCATGATTTACAAGAGCCAGATCCGCAGTTACCGCGAGTTACCGATTCGGATGGCGGAATGGGGCACGGTTTATCGCTATGAGCGGAGTGGGGTCCTGCATGGCCTGTTGCGGGTGCGCGGCTTTACTCAGGATGATGCGCACATCTTCTGCCGTCCCGACCAGATGCCGCAAGAGATTGACAGCACCTTACAGTTCTGCTTGCATATCCTGCGCCGTTTCGGAATGACCAACTTCCATGCCTATCTCTCCACCCGCGATCCCCAAAAGTTTGCCGGGCGGGTTGAGGATTGGGAAAAAGCAACTGAGGCCCTGCGCCAAGCACTTGAGCGCGCCGGCATTGACTATGACATTGACGAAGGCGGTGCGGCGTTCTATGGGCCGAAGATTGACCTGAAAATGATTGACGCTTTGGGGCGCGAATGGCAGCTAAGTACCATTCAATTTGACTTCAATCTGCCCGAACGCTTTGAACTGGAATACATCGGTGAGGATGGTCAACCGCACCGTCCGTTTATGATCCACCGCGCCCTTCTGGGCTCAATGGAACGGTTCATGGGCGTGCTGATCGAGCACTACGCCGGCGCCTTTCCGGTTTGGCTGGCCCCGGTGCAGGCGGTGCTAATTCCTATTGCAGATCGCCATCTGGATTACGCTTACCAGGTGGCCGAAAAATTGCGTGCACAAGGGCTACGCGTGGAGGTGGATGAGCGTCCAGAACGGATGAACGCCAAGATTCGCGATGCGCAGTTGCAAAAGATCCCGTATATGCTGGTCGTAGGCGATAAAGAGGCCGCAGAAGGAAAAGTGGCGTTGCGTCTGCGCAACGGCGAGAATCCCGGTCCAATGTCGTTGGATGCCTTCGTGGCCCGGGCCCAAGAGGATATCACCGAAGGGCGTTGAGGATCGGTCAATTGTAAGTTTGTGATTAACCGGTCAGGCGCCGTGGGTTTCGGAACCCAGGCGCCTGACGGCTTCTCCTCCTAGATTGGGCGCAACGGTTTAGGGCAGGAAGTCGTGGGGGTTGACTTTGCCGTAAACATCATGGCGCATTTCAAAGTGCAAGTGTGGCCCACTGGAGCGCCCGGTGCTTCCCATTAGACCGATCAGGTCACCCTGATAAACGCTTTGGCCACATACGACGTTAATCTGGCTGAGGTGGGCGTAGAGCGTTTGCCAACCGTTACCATGATCAATCACAATGACGTTGCCGTAGCCCCAGTCGTTCCATCCGGCGTAGACGATAACGCCGTTATCGGCGGCATAAATAGCAACTCCGATCGCGCCACCAATATCAATCCCATAGTGGTTGGTTGAGGGCGAGTAATCATAGCCTGAGATCCATTTGGAGGGAGTGGGCCAGATGAAGGAACCCGTGCCCACTGCACCCTCGGTGATGACTCCACAGGCCCCGGGACCCATGATCTTGGCTACACCAGGGTTCTGGCGGGTGATGCGGGGAGCACTCCAGGTGACAAACTCGCGCCGACCGCCGGGGACAAAGATCTTTGTGCCGGCTTCAATGTTGGGATGAGAAAGATCACCCAGCTTGGCTGGGTCAAGGTGATTGCCCGGCCAGTTGATGATATCTTCGGGTTTGACCTTAAAAAATTCGGCTACTTTATTGAGACTATCGCCCTCATGCCATGTGTAAAGCAGGCCATCGGTTGGCAGGATGTTGAGCACCTGGCCGGGTTGTAAAAAGTGGGGATTATCGTAGAGGATATCATAGTTACCCCACAAGATTGTCTCGGGTTTTAGGCCGAACTTCTCGGCAATCCCAAAGATCGTATCGCCTTTCTGAACCTCATATTGTGTGATCTCAAAGCGCGGACGGCTGGGGAGGATGGTCTTTAGTTGCGTCCGACGCACCACACCGTTGATGGCAACCTCGGTATCGGGAAGGGTGAAGGCAGGCATGGTTATCGTGGGCGTAGCAGTGGGCAAGGCTGCGGCTTGTGCTGCTCCCCCTGCGGCCAGAGGTGTGCTCTGGGGGGATAAATTTCCCATCACCGCGACCACAATGAGGATCAGAACCAGTGATGCCAATCCTGAGGCGATGCGCAACGTTATCTCACCCAACCCCATGCGGGTCAGGTGATCCCACCAATCGGGAAAATATTTTATTGGGTCGGAAGATTTCGGAGCATCTGCCCCGTTTAAGTCAGAGTTGGTTGTTTCTTTTTCTGCATGTAAAGGATGCATGCTTTGCACCTCACAGTGTCAATATATCACAAGATTTGGCGCAACGTCAAGCGCTATGGGTTGGGGAGGATGATTCAGGGTTTGACTGCCGGTAAGGGATAAGGAGCAGAAATCCCAGCGCGATAATCGCCTGACCGATCTCTACGCCCCGGGCTTGCCAGGGGCCGAAGTAGGGCACGCCGGGTAAGGGATGACTCCCGGCACCGAACACATCTGCCATTCCGGAGAAAACGGCGATAACGTATCCTGTGCTTACCAAGCGTAATCCAATATCGGCGGCGATGCTGGGTTGGCGGTTTTTCCAAAGTGCCATCAGAGCGATGTATCCGCCGAGGCAAATGATGGCCAGCCCAATTAAGAAGACGGCAATCTGGACAAAGCCGATCACGGGGCTGCGGTCCAGGCCGAACAGGCTAGGGCGTGCCCCTATCAAGAAGATCACAAAGCCCACCAGGGTTAGGGATAATCCTAGGCGAATCCGCCGCCGCGAATACGGTAAGGGACTGGTAGGGGGTTCTTGGCCGGCTTGGGTTTCAAGTTGTGAGATAGGGCTTTCGGTCATGGGTGGGCTTACTCCGGCAAGGCACGTTCCAAAATGCGTTGCCAGTTGGCGTGAAAGATGGCCGCTATGTCGGTGGAAGTATAACCACGCTGGGCCAGACCCTCGGCCAGTTTGGGCAGGTCGGCGATGGTGTTGATCTCCAGCGGGACAGCCGGATAACCAAAACCACCGTCAAAGTCGCTTCCCAACGCTACATGATAGGCATCACCAGCGGCTTGACAGATGGCATCAATGTGGGCGATTAAGTGCTCTAACCGCACCTGCTCGCGTGGATCGCCGTTTTTCCATTCGGGGCGCAGGTAGCGATTGAAGGGGAGGACACCGATTAGACCATCCCGCTGGATCAGTTCACGAATTTGGTGTGGAGAGAGATGCCGCTCATAGGGATCTTCGGAGAGTAAGGCACGCACATTGCTGTGTGAGGCGACCACAACCCCCTCGTAACGTTCCAGCGCAGCCAGCGCAGCGGCTTCACTCATGTGAGTGATATCCAGGATAAAGCCCAGTTCTGCCAGTGCAGCCAGCCAACGCTGACCTTCCCGGCTTAACCCACTGCGGTAATACATTCCACCACAGCGTTCATCCCCCGCCCAGACCATGCCCACCAGGCGAACCCCATGATCGTACCATTGGGCTAATTCATCCGGTGTTTGCATCCACTCGATACCCTCCAAGGTGAGCATCAGTCCTACCGGATGGGTGAGGTCGGGGTAGCGGGCAGGGTTCTGCTGCCAAGGACGTAGCACGGTCTCAAGATCACTGCGGCTGGTTACCGGACGGAAAAGGTCCGGGTCGCGCTCAAACAAATCTCGGTACCAGGCCAGTTGGGCCTGGGCTAAGCGGCGCCCTTCGTCTGGGGTCTCATAAGCCTGGGTTTCCCAATTGCCGGCTTTGTAGCGGGCTGGGGTGAGGAAGATCGTGGCAAGAATCAGCCCTACCTGGGCTTGTTGGTATTCAGGCCAACCCAATAATGTCTCACCAGTTGCAGCGGGAATCCAGGTGTTGGCCTCGCGCTGGCGGGTTTCCAGGGCGGAGCGGCGGACATCCCGCCCAAACGTCAGGGCGTTGTAGGCAATATCTTGATGACCGTCAATGATTAATGTCATGGGGAGGTGCCTGGATGCAAGGAGCGCACACAAAGCGTGTGCGCTCCCCCATTTTGGCGTTGTCGTTCAGGCTGCTGTGGACTTAGCGGTTGATGATGACTCGTCTTCTTCGCTTGAGGTGTCAACCTCTTCGATAACTTCTTCTAAAGCAGACCAATCAATATCCGCGTATGCCATCGAATCCACTCGTCGTAGGCTCAACCCTATGCGATGATTTTCGGGATCAATACGGATAATGCGCAAGGTGACAATTTCACCTTCTTTCAGCACCTCTTTGGGGTGTTCCACGCGTTTCTCGCTCAATTCGGAGATATGAATCAGGCCTTCCAGATCCTCCTGGCCTTCAATTTGCGCGAAGGCACCGAACTTGGTCAGGCGGGTGATTTTTGCTTCGACCAGTTGACCCACTTTGTACTTTGAGACCCGCTGTAACCAGGGATCCTCCTGAAGTTGGCGGATGGATAGGCCAATGCGCTTTTTATCGCGGTCAATGGAAATGACCTTGACCTGAACCTCATCTCCAACTTTGAGCACCTCACTCGGGTGGTTGATTTTATCCCAGGAGATTTCAGAGAGATGGACCAGACCATCGGCGCCACTGATATTGACAAAGGCACCAAAGTCGGCCAAGCTGGTAACTCGCCCTGTGACAACTTGCCCTTCTTGTAATTCTTCGATCACGCGTTCCTTGATGGATTCGCGCGTCTCGGTGCTAGCGGCGCGTTCTGAGACGATCAGGCGGCGGCGTTCCCGATCCACCTCAATGACAACCACATCAATTTCCTGCCCAATCATCTTGCCCCAGCGTTCCTCAGGGGAATCGCCTGTCGCCATAGCGCGGCGAGTGAGACTGACCTGAGAGGCTGGCAAGAAGCCACGCAGGCCGCTCACGGGCACGATCAGGCCACCCTTGTTGTAGCCCACAATCTTGGAGTGCACCGGTTTTTTGGAACGGAGCAATTCTTCTACCTCGCGCCAGGCGACTTCATCGCGGGCACGGGTGTAGGAAAGCACCACGTTCCCATTCTGATCTTCTGGGTCGAGGACGTACACGGGAATGCGTTGGCCGACTTCAAGGTGTGCCAGTTCGTCGTGGGGAATTTGCTCAAATTCACGCCCACTGATAACACCCTCAGATTTTGTGCCTATACTGACCAAAATCTGTTTTTGTTCGGGATTAATACTGGCGATTACGCCTTCGCGAATCTCCCCCCGTTTGGGGAAATCAATACCCAGACTCTGCTCCAAGAGGGAGGCCATGTTGTTGTCATTGGCATGGTTTTCGGGGAACACCCCCTGCTCCGATGAGGTCTCATGATAGTCCATACGATTCAAATACTCCGCCTGAAAAGATTGTTCTCATTATAAAGGTGAATAACGTGATTGGCAACCCTCGCCGATAAGATTCAAAGAGATTAGTGGCGGCGCCGTTTCTTGCGCGTGGCTGCCGATTCAGGTTGATTGACAGGCACCGATACCGTGGTGTCGGAAGTGAGTTCTACTCGTTCGCGTTCTACGGTGGCGGTCATGCTGCGGGTGGGTTGGGCGGTGAACATCCGGGTCACCACACCGGCGCGAATTTCGCCTAGTAGTTCTTCAAACATCTCAGAAGCGCGGCTCTTATATTGAACCAGGGGGTCACGTTGGGCATAGGCCTCTAAACCAATCGAGACGCGTAAGGCTTCAATGCGTGTCAAATAGTCTACCCACATCTGAGAGATGACGCCGAGCAAAAGATCACGATAAATTTCGTTTTGCAAGCGCCAACCCAGGATTTCAATGATGTTTTCGCGATCGGCATCCCCCAACTCTTCCAAGAGCCGACTACGGAGCACTTCAACGTAGTCTTCGCCGTACTCGGCGCTCAAGCGTTCCAGGATTTTGGGGTGCAACTGGCCCACGGTGGTTTGAGTTTGAGCCAGGCGGTTGAATTCAAATCGTCCGTAAATATGGCGCAATACCTCTTGGGCTGTTTCAAGATGGTCCAGGATGTCAGCGGTGAGTGCCTGAGAGGATTGATCGGCCAGCAATCGTGCTGCGTAGTAGATGTAAGTAAGGCGCAAGTAGCGCATTTGACCGCGGCGATGGGTACGACGATCAAACGCCAGACGTGTGCCTTGCATCATAAGCAGCAGCAACCCCATTAGCCCCCGTTCATCAATGAGAAGGTTGCCATTGGCTTTCTCAAGAGCCGTATTCAGGTCGCGCCGGATTTGCCCTTCCTCGCCGATGAGTTGGTTCAGGCGCAGGTCAAACGCCGTTTCCAGGGCGTCCAACACTTGGCGTCGAACGTCGTTCCAGGTGAGGCCTAACACGTCCACCGGGCGCAAGGTCCAGTTCTCCACCCGTTGTTGCAACGCCCCTAGAAGGCGGTTGAGCGCGGTGCTCTGAAGGTGGGTTTCGATTTGTTCGCGCAGCACGGACTCGAGATCTTCACGACCATCCTCATCGCCGACTAGGCGGCGCTGCTGTTCGGGGGTGAGGCGGATTGGAGTGCGCACCAGCGATTGTAATTCCTCCAGCAATGACTGTGGGCGAGGCGGGGTTTCACTTTCAGCCAGGCGATCTTCCAATCCTTCAAAAAAGGTAGAGAGTGCCTCGAGGCGCTCATTTAATTGTGCCTCAAAGGTTTCCTCGGCCCGTTCCAGCAGGTTTTCCACAATGTGATAGAGATGCTCGTGTTCGGCTTCCAGGGCTTGCTGAGCAATCTCTAGCAATGCGGTGATCAAATGCTCGCGGCTGACGGCGCCCTCGGGTAGGCGTTGGCGTAATTGGTTTAATACGAGGCGCAAGGTATAGGAGGGGTGATAGAGGCCGTTGGCGTCAATGGGGGGCTGAATCTCTTCAAGATAAGCGAGCAAGCGCCAGGGGCCCTCGGCATCACGCAGAGCGGCAGGGACACGTGCCTGAATTTCGCTCCGTAGCATCTCGGTGACGTCTTCACTGAGGTCTTCCTTGGTGAAGACGCGATCGCGTTGGGCATAGATACGTTTGCGCTGCAGGTTCAATACGTCATCGTATTCCAGCAAATGCTTGCGTACGTCGAAGTTCATACCCTCGACTCGGGTTTGCGATTGCTCAACGATGCGTGAAACCAAGCCGTGCTCAATGGGCAGGCTTTCGTCAAAGTTGAAGCGGCGCAACATGGCTTCAACTTGCTCACCGCCGAAGAGGCGCATCAGGTCATCCTCGAGAGAAAGATAAAAGCGCGATGAACCCGGATCGCCCTGACGTGCAGCGCGCCCGCGCAACTGATTGTCAATGCGCCGCGCTTCGTGGCGCTCCGAACCGATGACATGCAAGCCTCCCAGAGCGCGCACTTTTTCCATCTCATCCATGTACTTCAGAAAGGCGTGGACAGCCTCGGCGTAAATACCGTATTGTTCTTCGCGCAACCCTTGTAAGGCTTGCCGGCGTTCCTCGTTGCTCATCTCGTAGGCGTTGGCGAATCCATTGCGACGCAAGACACGCACGACATCACGGATAACTTCCTCGCGTAGTTCACCACCCAGTTTGATATCCACACCGCGGCCGGCCATGTTGGTGGCAATGGTTACAGCACCGTAGGCACCGGCGCGGGCAATGATCTGGGATTCCTCATCGTGTTTACGGGCATTGAGTACCTGATGAGGGATGCCACCCTGCAAAACCCGAATCAGGCGGGGGCGATCTTCTTCGCGCACGCCCAACCATGATATTAGGCGCTCCAAGTTACCTGCATCCTCAGGATTGAGGGAGGTGATTCCCACGCTCCGCGCAAACTGACGCAACTCCCCAACGTTGAGTTCCGGGAGGGGTTTGTTGAGGAACTGCAATTCCGGAATTGCTGTTTCGCTTTCCTGGCGGTTATGTTTTTCCAACCAGGCCTGGCGCACCAGTAGAACCTGCATCAGGCGACGTAGTAGTTCGGGTTGCAGGCGCTGTGAAAGCCGTTCGGAATGCTCGACCGAGGTTGTCCCAACTAGAAGTGGACGCCCTAACACATGATAACGCAGAATTTCCAGGGTTATGGCACGCAGTTTGGCTTCCTCGGTGCGATAGACGACATCAGGATAGTCTTTGCGCTTCCAATAGACGGGATGCTTGAGCGGATCATCACGGCGCGCATAATACGTGAATTTATAACCGTCTTCGTCCTTAGCGGTAATTTCCACCAGCGGCGAGTCGGGCTGCATGGCCAGGTATTCCAGGTTGGTCGGGATGGGCACGACCTCTAATTTGTAGATTTTGCTGAATTCTTCGGCCTCGGTGACCGCCGTGCCGCTCATACCGGCCAGTTTCTGGTACATGCGGAAGTAGTTCTGAATCGTAATGGTGGCGTAGGTGACGTTCTCGGGCTCGACCCGAACGCCCTCTTTGGCTTCAACCGCCTGGTGCAGACCCTCAGACCAGCGTCGCCCGGGCATCAGACGTCCGGTAAATTCATCCACGATGATGACCTTGCCGCCCTGGACAATGTAATCTTTATTGCGTTTGAACAAGAATTGCGCCTTAAGAGCTTGTTCCAGGTAGCCCAGGATGCGAGCTTGCTCTGGCGTGATGTCTTCAGGGCGGTCGGGATCCCCCAGCGCCATATCTAAAAGGGCTTCCACATGGGCTTTACCGACCTCGGTCAGGGTAACGGTGCGATCGCGTTCATTGATCTCATAATCTTCTTCGCGCAACTGGCGCACCACTTGCGCCATGCGCACATACCACTCGGTCTCTTCAGCCGCTGGGCCAGAAATGATTAGCGGCGTGCGGGCTTCATCAATGAGGATGTTATCCACCTCATCTACGATGGCGTAATAATGTCCGCGTTGTACCCGATCTTCCAGGCGCATGGCAAGGTTATCACGCAGGTAGTCAAACCCGAACTCGCTGTTGGTGCCGTAAACGATATCGGCGCGATAGGCTTCAGCCCGATCCACCAGGCGCAACTGGTGCTGGTCCTCAAAAGGCGAGGATTTTTCCAAATCAACCAGGAAGGCTTTTTTACCGTTTTCGGTGCGCGCGGCCATTTGCAAGACGCCGACCTTGAGTCCCAGTAAATCATAAATGGGCGCCATCCAGCGCGCATCACGTCGTGCCAAGTAATCGTTGACGGTGACGAGGTGCACGCCGCGCCCGGTGAGTGCGTTGAGGTAAAGTGGTAGGGTCGCCACCAACGTTTTACCTTCGCCGGTGCGCATCTCGGCGATTTTGCCCTCATGGAGGACGATGCCACCCATAAGTTGCACATCGTAATGGCGCAACCCCAGCGTGCGCTTGGAGGCTTCGCGAACAACCGCGAAGGCTTCAGGCAGAATCTCATTCAGTGCGACCTGCTCGGCCTGAAAGCGTTCCTGCGCATCTTCAATACCGGAGGTGGCTTCGCGCAATCGGCGGCGAAACACCTCGGTTTGGTCACGTAGTGCGTCATCACTGTAAGATTCAAACGTTTTTTCCAGTTCGTTAATGCGTTCCACCAGGCGAGTGAGACGATTGAGTTCTCGCCGCGTTGGATCGCCGCTTAGCACCCGAATCAAATTCTTGAACATATGCCCTCAGTTTCCTTAAAAAGACTTGCTAGGGGGAGATTATAGCACAACCTTAACCCCGCTTTTTAGCCCTTGGTGAATGATTAGGGACTAGACATCTGCCACTGCATGGCATACCACCTGAGATAATCCTCAAGGTGATTCTGCCAGTACGTAAAATCATGTGCCCCGGGATTGAGATGCCATTCATGGGATATGCCTAGTTCGGACAGACGATTGACGAATGCCTGGGCCGGTTCGAGATAGCGATCTTGCGCACCGCTGTCGAAGTAGAAGCGCGGCCATTGCTCGGGAGGATAGTCGGTGGTGCGGTAATAGAGGCGTAAATCATCACCCCAGAAGGGCGCTGCACTATGCGCACCGATGGCAGCGAATAAATCTGGATGTTGAATGGTAATATGGATTGCCCATCCGGCGCCGCGGGAGATGCCGCCCAATGCACGGCAACTTGGGCCGGGACAGACGGCGAAATGACCTTCTACCCAGGGGATAAGGTTCTCAATAATCGTCTGGCCAAAAGTTGATTGTTGAGGGTCACGGAGTGCATATTCCTCGTAGGGCATCACGATGAGGAACGGAGGGATCTGACCACGTCCCATCAACTGATCTGCGAGTTGGGGGAGGCCTAAATCCATCCAAAGAGTTTCATCGCTACCTTGGCCGTGGAGAAGGTAAAGCACGGGGTAACCCGGCGTGGCGTGGGAGTCATAACAAGGCGGAAGATAAACCCGGAACCGTAAGGGCTTACCAATAGGGGTGGGTTCAATGGTGTAGGTTTCTACCCGCCCTACGGTACAAGAAGTGGGCGTTATGCCGGACGTTGGGGTGGAAAGAGGGGTGGGAGAGGGTGTGTAAAAAGCGTTAGGCTCGAGAGTGGCAGGGAAAGAGGTTGTCGTTAAGACCTCATCAGGCGGGGGTGGGGGAAGGATGGACTGGCATGACGTGATCATTCCCAGCCATCCCAGGCCCAGGATCCCTCGCGTCAGACATTGGACTAGTTTTTTGACCATTGCGAACGTGTAATATAGCCCTGGTTTTCCAACAGAGAGAGGAACTTGCTTACTATGTAGGGGTCGAATAGACGCCCGCTCTCGCGACGCAAATATTCGGCGATGGTGTGGTCATCCCAGGCAGGACGATAGACGCGGGGTGTGCGTAAGGCATCCCAAACATCTACCACGGCAAAGATGCGCGCGGCAAGAGGGATCTGTTCTTCACGTAAACCTTTAGGGTAACCGCTCCCATCCCACCGTTCGTGATGGTAATAAGGGATGTCCAGGGCAGGTCTTAGGAACTCGACCCCCTCCAGAAAACGTAACGCGTATTCCGGATGGCGTTTCATGAGATCCCATTCTTCGGGGGTGAGATCATCTTCTTTTTGTAGGATAGCATCCGGAATACCCATCTTCCCAATATCGTGGAGCAGGGCCCCATACCAGATATGAGACAAGGTCTCCCCTTCCAGTCCAAGGGCTTTGGCCAGAGACACGCTCCATTCGGCAACACGGCGGGAGTGCCCGCTCAGACTGCCATCGCGTAATTCCAATGCGGCAGCCCAGCCCTCGATGGTGGCTTCATAGGCTTGGGTGAGGCGGCGGTTGGCGTCTTGTAGGGCTTGAAACCAGCGTACATGCTCGACTGCCACGGCGGTTTGGGTGCTTAGATTCTCAAAGAAGGAAAGCCAATCGGGAGGGTTCTCCAGTGGCGAACGGTAGAAGAGCTCAAAGAGACCGTAAATCTCGCCGTGTGCAACCAACGGGGCAGCCAGATAGGCCTGGAAATCTTCCATCTGGAACAGGTTCTGAATCTCAGAAGGAAGAGCGTGCACGTCTAATTTTAAATGTTGAAACGCTCTACGAGTGGTGATCACCTCACGAGCCCATGGATCCTGGCTCAGTGAGCGGCGGAATTGGGGTTTAAGATGTTGAAAGCCCTCCGCCACAACCAAATTCAGGTGCTGTTCTTCTGGATCTAGAAGCCAGAGTGCCGCTGCATCCATGGGAATGGCGGTACGCGCTTCCCGGAGGATGGTGGTCAGGACGGTGGTCATCTCGGTGTGGTTGATGATGGCGGTGTCAATAGCCCGCAGGGCTGCCATTTGGCGTAGTTTTTCGTTGACGTAAAACTCGGCTTCCTGGCGTTCGGTAATATCGGAGAACATGACAAGAACGGCGGGTTGGTCTTCCCAGTTTATGCGCTCGGCGTGGAGCAACAACCAACGGGTGGCGCCACGCGCAGTTATCACGCGGAGGATATAACGCGGGGGTGGATTCTCCCCTTGCAGGCGGGCGGAATAACGCGCCATAACAGGCTCGCGATCTTCAGGATGAATCAGATTAGCGACGGATAATCCTTCCAGCGTAACCAGGGGTTGTCCCAGAATCTCGGCAGCCATGGGGTTGGCGAAAACGATTCGCCCCTCTGCACCCGCAATAACGAGAATTCCTTCTGTGGCGTTTTCTACCAACGTGCGATAACGGGATTCGCTGTGGCGTAGTGCATTTGTGCGCTGGTTCAGGCGGTGACGCAAATACAATAAAGCGACCAAGCTGAGCAATAATAAAACAGCCAGCAGCCCGGCGGCGAAAACATAAGGCTGTAATTGTCGCCAATCGGGCAGGGTCAGGTTGATGATGTGATGAATCATCACGTTAGTAATTGGGTGCGGTGTCCCCGCTATGTTATAGATGATCGAAGGGAACGCGTAAAGCGCATAATAGGTCGAGATAGGCAAGAGGAGAGATAGGTCGTCCATCGGTTAATCCAATCGTGCCTCGGATGTGGTGATGGTACAGCAAAGGTGAGATTATACTCTCCCCCTGTGGAGTTATCACGGGGATGGGGATGCGTGGAGTAATCGTTCATCACCGGCCTTGTTATCTGCCCTTCAATTCTATTCCCAAAAGGGGTTCAAGGATAGCCTCTGAGGCTGGTTATGTTAAAATGAAAACATGGATTTGTTTGATCATGCCATGGAACAAGATATGAGCACCGAAGCACCGCTAGCCGTGCGGATGCGCCCCCGTACCCTGGACGAAATCGTAGGGCAAGACCATATCATTGGGCCGGGGCGATTGTTGCGCCGTGCCATCGAGGCTGATCACTTGATGACATCTATCATTCTCTACGGGCCGCCAGGAAGCGGTAAAACCACCCTGGCGCAGGTCATTGCTCATCATACCAAAGCCCACTTTGAGCGTATTTCGGCGGTACTGGCTGGTGTGGCCGACTTACGGAGGGTGATTGAAGAGGCCACTGAACGGCGCAAACTCTACCGTCGCCGCACGATCCTCTTTATTGATGAAGTACACCGCTGGAATAAAGCGCAACAAGATGCCCTGCTCCCGCACGTTGAAAGCGGCTTAATCACTCTGATTGGCGCAACCACCCAAAATCCGTACTTTGATGTCATTCCGGCGCTGGTTTCGCGTTCTCGCATCTTTGAACTGCGGCCCTTGAGCGAGGCGGATTTGGAGCAAGTGCTGGAGCGCGCATTGCACGATCCTGAGCGAGGATATGGTCGGCGTAAGGTCCTCATTGACCCGGAAGCGAGGGCTTTATGGCTGCGCACCGCGGGCGGCGACGCGCGCAATTTGTTGAATGCGCTGGAATTGGCTGTTGAAACTACCCCACCGGACGCGAATGGAGTGATCCACATTACCCGCGAGATTGCTGAGGAAGCGATTCAGCAGCGTGCTATCCATTATGGGCGTGAGGGCGACGCCCACTATGACACAATCTCGGCTTTTATAAAATCGGTGCGCGGTTCTGACCCGGATGCGGCTCTTTACTGGTTGGCTACCATGATTACGGCAGGTGAGGATCCACGCTTTATCCTGCGTCGGCTGCTTATCCTGGCGGGGGAGGATATTGGACTGGCCGATCCGCACGGGCTGCTGGTAGCGGCCGCTGCTGCTTATGCGTTTGAGTATGTAGGTATGCCAGAGGGTATCTATCCCATTGTTGAGGCTACCCTCTACCTGGCCACAGCGCCGAAGTCCAACACGGCTACCACATTCTTTGAGGTGCAGCGTTTGGTGCAGGAAGAAGGGCCTGGTCCAGTGCCCCGCCATTTGATGGATAGTAGCCGGGATGCCAAGGGGTTCGGGCATGGCGAAGGCTACCAATATCCTCATGCTTTTCCTGGGCATTTTATTCCTCAGCAATACCTGCCGGATCGGTTGGTGGGGCGGATTTTCTACCAACCTTCAGATCAAGGTTATGAGGCCGAAATCGCTGCGCGTCTGGCGCGCTGGCGAGCAGCACAGGCCACCGCAGATAAATCCCAATTGCTTCCCACAGATGCCGATGACCAAGATTGTGCTCCTGATTCGCCACGCCGAGAATGATGTCATGTACCGCCGTCTGGCAGGTCGTTTGCCGGGGGTGCACCTGAACCGACGTGGGCAGCAGCAAGCCCTGGGGCTTGCCCGGATGCTGTTAGGGATGCCGGTGCAGGCACTTTATACCAGCCCTCTGGAACGGGCGGTGGAAACTGCCCAACCATTGGCTCGGGCGTTGGGATTAGGGGTGGAGATCCGTCCGGGTCTGAATGAGATAGATTTTGGCCGATGGCAAGGACGGTCGTATAAACAATTGCAGCGAACACAACTCTGGCGGGTGTTGCAAGCCACGCCATCGCGGGTGCGTTTTCCAGAAGGCGAAGCGTTATCCGAGGCTCAGCAGCGGGTTGTGGCCGAACTGGAAAGCCTGGCGGTTGAAGGAATAATTGCTTGTGTCACTCATGCCGATGTGATCCGCTTGGCATTGTTACATTTTCTCAACATGACGCTGGATGACCTTCACCGTTTAATTGTTGCGCCTGCATCCCTTTCCGCAATTCTTTTGGGGGAGAAGGGACCGCAGGTGCTGTTCATCAACCGTACCCCCGAACTGGAGTGGCCTTCCTTGCCTGTGCCAGGCATCAATCCTGGATCCTCTCAACTGCGTTCTTGAGTCACCTGGGCAATTTGATGAAGTAATTGTTCTGCCCGTGCCACACCGCGGTTGACGAAGCGAGGATGACCCTGGGCGTCCAACACAAATGTGGTCGGGATGCTGAAAACGCCCCATTGGTCAGCCAGTTGGGGATGATCATAAGCATTGATTTCGATAATTTGAAAGGCTTCACCCAGTTGTTCACGAACGCGCTGTAGGGCAGGACGTTGCAAGGTTTTACACGGCGCGCACTCCGGGGTAGTGAAATACAGAATGGCGGGTTTTCCAAGGTGAAATCCCGGTGGCATTAAAAACCCGCGTCGTGCTCGCCATAGCAACCACCGGTTGACCAGGGTGAACGCGACAATCCCTGCTCCCAGGATAAGCAGGGCTGTGAGAAGCCGCAATAGAACGTCTGTGTTCATCATGCCTGCCGTGGTGGGCGGAAACCGGGGCGAGTGCCGGGAGGTGGGGCTTGAGTGAAGCCGGGTACGCCTAGGCGGTTAAGGAAGTAATAAACTGCGCAACCGGCGCAAAATCCCAGAAAAAGATTGAGCGCAGCCAGGCCAACCACAACCCAGGCCAGGATCCACCCTAACGTTGGGGCACCGGCAAAATGGGCGATTGCTGCCATTGCCACGACGCTGCCCCCAAATCCCTGGGCAAATCGATGGGGGGCGGGATTGTCTTGAAGGACCTCGGGTTTGAGAATTCCCAGAGGTTTGAACACACCTTGATAAATCCAGCCAAAACCTGGACGACCGATCAAGGTGCCACCGAGCATAAACAACGCTACGAATACAACCCATAAGGGTTGGTTGAAGACGTATCCCAATACCAGCAGTAGAATGATGGTGGCTTGGTTGGTGCGTAATGCGGTATGATCAACAGGTTTTAGATTGGTCATGTTAAGACACCTCCAGAAAGCGATCAGATAAAACAAGCGGTTGCTCTGGATAGGGGAGAGCAACCGCTCGGGATAGCCACATGGACAACACACAAACCTACGCCGGCGGTTGCCACCTCCGCGCCTTACACGGACACATGACCATGGTAAAAGCGAGGCGATAAATCACGATAATAATTATAAAATATATCGCATTAATTGCAAGGGTAAGTACAAAAGAGGTTAAGAAACCAAGGCTTGACCGATCAGAAGGGCTGTTTTATAATTCAACCGTTGAATATTAGCAGGTGATTATGCCGCTTTCTTCTGAATCAACGCGCGATTTGATTATCCTGGAGCACATTGAGCAAGATCCAGATGCGACTCAAGCCTCGCTGGCCACGCGTTTAGGCGTTGCGGTAGGGACGGTTAACTGGCACCTCAAACGTCTGATTGCTAAAGGGTATATCAAAGTGCGGCGTGTAGAGCGCCGCAAATTACGTTATTTGATCACGCCGGAAGGGGTAGCACTGCGCACTCGCTTGACCCTGGATTACATCCGCGATTCATTTCAACTTTACCGCCAAGTGCGTGAGCGCGCCCTAACGGTGATTGAAAAGGTGCGTGAGAGTGGCTATCGGGCGGTACGTCTAGAGGGTGAGGGTGAGGTGGCCGAGGTGTGTCGCCTTACCTGCCTCGAACAAGGTCTAACTTTGGTAGATAATGGTCGCGCGCCGGTCATCCGGGTGCACAATTTGACCATTCAACTTGATTTTCCGAATGAGGCCGCTGATGAGTACTGATTCGTTTTGGAGGAAGCGTTTCTGCGTAACAGGGGGTGCCGGCTTTCTGGGCTCATTTGTCGTGGATAAATTGCGCCAACGTGGGGCAACCGAAATTTTTGTCCCTCGCAAGCGTGAATATGATTTGGTGGATCCGCAAGCCATCCGACGGATGTTAGATGACGCCCGCCCGGATGTGATTATTCACCTGGCTGCCCATGTGGGGGGGATTGGCGCCAACCGCATGCATCCGGCGGAGTTCTTTTACGATAATCTGATGATGGGCGTCCAGTTGATGCACCAGGCATGGCAGCGCGGGGTGGAGAAGTTTGTCGCCATTGGAACCGTGTGTGCCTATCCCAAATATACCCCGGTGCCCTTCAAAGAAGATGACTTGTGGAATGGTTATCCGGAAGAGACCAATGCCCCTTATGGCTTAGCGAAAAAGATGTTGCTCGTGCAGGCACAGGCTTACCGTCAGCAATATGGATTCAATGCAATTTACCTGTTACCGGTCAACCTCTATGGCCCACGGGATAACTTTGACCTTGAGACTTCCCACGTCATCCCAGCCTTGATACGCAAGTGCATTGAAGCCCAAGAGCAAGGATTACCCGAGGTGGTGGTTTGGGGGGATGGTTCACCGACGCGTGAGTTCCTCTTTGTGGAAGATGCCGCTGAAGGCATCCTGCTGGCCACCGAAAAATACAACGGCCCCGAGCCGGTGAATCTGGGTTCTGGAATGGAGATCAGTATTCGCGACCTGGCGGAGATGATTCGTCGCTTGACCGGTTTCGAGGGACGTCTGGTGTGGGATACCAACCGTCCTAACGGCCAGCCGCGGCGAGCCCTGGATACCAGCCGGGCGGAAAAATACTTTGGTTTCAAAGCCCAAACGCCTTTTGAGGAAGGGTTGCGACGAACCATCGAGTGGTATCGTCAGAATCGTGAACGTGTGCGCGGCATTGTAGCCAGCGCCTGAGACGGGTTGAGGTATGGCCTTAAGAGAACAAACTGCGGTGACGATCATTCGCCCCTCGCGCGGGTGGGCTGCGCTTGACCTGCGTGATCTGTGGTTGTATCGTGAATTGATTTATTTCCTTACATGGCGTGATCTCAAAGTGCGCTATAAACAAACCCTGCTGGGCGCAGCCTGGGCCATTTTACAACCTTTCTTGACCATGGTGGTTTTCACCATTTTTTTCGGAAACTTTGCTAAGGTTTCATCGGAAGGGTTTCCTTATCCGGTGTTCTCGTATGCCGCGTTGCTGCCCTGGGGGTTGTTCTCGAAAGCCCTCAACGATGCCAGTCGGTCTCTGGTGGGCAATAGTCATATGATCACCAAAATCTACTTTCCGCGCTTAATCCTTCCCCTGTCCTCGGTGTTGAGCGGGGTGGTGGATTTTGGGATTGCCTTTCTGTTCTTGTTAGGAATGATGGCGTTTTATGGCCTCTATCCTACGTGGGGAATCTTGCTGCTTCCCTTACTTCTTCTCCTGGCACTGGTCACGGCGTTGGGGGTGGGGTTGTGGCTCTCTGCCCTGAATGTCTTGTATCGTGATGTGGGGTATGCCTTACCGTTCCTGACCCAGTTGTGGATGTTCGTTTCCCCAATCATTTACTCCATCAATACCGTTCCGGAACAGTGGCGGTTGGTGTATGCACTTAACCCCATGACCGGCGTAGTGCAGGGATTTCGGTGGGCACTTTTGGGTAGTCAAACCGATCAATTAGGGCTGATTCTGGCGATCTCGAGCGCCACGGCCATTGTGATGTTGATCAGCGGTTTGTTCTATTTTCGGCGGATGGAACGCCTTTTTGCCGACCGCGTTTGATGAATCGGCGGGAAGAGGATTTATGAGTCGTTACGCCATTCAAGTTCGAGACCTGGGTAAGCAATATCGCATTGGCGCAGTAGTCACCCGTTATCCTACCCTGCGCGAAGCGTTGGCGGATCGGGTACAGGCGCTCTTTCACCGCAATCATCGGGCCGATGAAACCATTTGGGCGTTACGGCATGTGTCCTTTGAGGTTGAGCATGGCAAGGTGTTGGGGGTGATCGGGCGTAACGGCGCGGGAAAGAGCACTCTGCTCAAGATTCTATCCCGGGTTACCGAGCCTACTGAAGGTGAAGCCGAGATCCGTGGGCGCGTGGGATCGTTGTTAGAGGTCGGCACGGGCTTTCACCCGGAGTTGACCGGACGGGAGAATATCTATCTCAACGGTGCCATCCTAGGCATGAAGCGGTCTGAAATAGACCGTAAATTTGATGAGATTGTGGCCTTTGCCGAGGTAGAGCCCTTCATTGATACCCCGGTCAAGCGCTATTCGAGTGGCATGTACCTGCGTCTGGCGTTTGCGGTGGCGGCTCACCTGGAGCCTGAAATCCTGGTGGTGGATGAGGTGCTGGCAGTGGGCGATGCGGAATTCCAGCGTAAGTGCCTGGGTAAGATGGGAGAGGTTGCGCGCGAGGGGCGCACGGTGCTCTTTGTGAGCCACAACATGTCAGCCATCTTGCGCCTCACTGAGGAAACCTTGGTGCTGGAAAAAGGGCGTCTGGTCATGCGGGCTCCGACTCCCGAGGCAGTGGATTATTATCTCTCGCAGGGTTTCTCGCAGACCGGGGAGCGGGTATGGCATGCAGAAGAGGTACCGGCATCGGCGGCGCCGTTTCGCCCAATTGCCTTACGCATACGCAATGCACAGGGTCAAGTGGTAGACACCGTGCGTTCGGTAGAACCCAGCGTGATCGAGATTGAATATGAACTCAGTGCGCCGATTGCCGGCCTGCGGGTGGGTTTTTACTTGATGAGCACGCGCGGTGAGTATGTGTTTACATCCTTCGATACCGATGACCCGGAGCGGTTCGAACGCTTCTCGGTTCGCCCGGCAGGGCGCTATATTAGTCGGTGTTTGTTACCCGCCAATCTCCTCAACGAGGGGCGTTTTGTCGTGGGCGTCAATGCCAGCGCCTATCGAGTGCGACGTTATTTTCAAGATGAACAAGCGTTGACCTTTACGGTGGATGCCACCGGTGCACCAGGCACCCAATGGCCTGAGCCGCGTTTGGGGGCGGTGCGTCCCCGTCTGGAATGGCAGGTTGAGGTTGTTTGAGATGAAAACCAATGGCAAAGAATTACTAAAAGAGGTGTTGGGCAGTCTGCCATTTGCGGCAGAATTGTATTGGATGGTGCGGCAGGGCGGCAACAAGCCGATTCAAAGTCGTTTTGTGTTGCGTAACTTACAAAGCACTCTGCCCCAAATCGTTGCCCAGGCGCAAACTCTACGAGCCAAAGCCTCTCCAGGGCGCGAGGTGTTTATTTTCGCCACTCTCCACTATTGGATTGAACATGCTACCTTGTTAGCAGTTTCGTTGGCAGCCCAGGGACATCGGGTGACCCTGGCGTTCTTGCCTTATGGCGACTGGTATACGCCGATCAACCGCTTTGATCTGCGCCGCCAAAATGCCTATGCGCGCAAAGTGCTCTCGGTGGCTGAGGGGCTGATCAACATCGTTTCGTTTGTTACCTTGCGGGCGCCCTACACCCATCTGGCGCACGAACTCGAAGAAGCGGTGCGGCAGGTGTCGGTTTTTGACACGCAGTACACCTTACAAGTCGAAGATATTGATCCTCAGAGCGATCTTTATCGTTTGCGCTACTTGCGCAATAAGGATGTGGCTCAGGCGGCACTGACCTGGCTCAAACAGCATCGTCCTGATGTGGCCATTATTCCCAATGGTACCATCCAGGAATTAGGCGTCGTTTATCGCGTAGCGCGTTACCTGAAGATTCCAACAGTAACCTACGAATTTGGTGATCAACGTCAACGTATCTGGTTAGCGCAGAATGCCGAGGTCATGCGCCAAGAAACAGATGCTCTGTGGCAAGCACGCAAGGATATCCCCCTGACCGAGGAAGAACTGGAGCGGATGCGGGCGTTATTGATGGCACGACGACGGGCCACGCGGTGGGAAAACTTTGCCCGCTTATGGCAAGGGGTACCGGCGCAAGGGGGTACGCAGGCGCGTGCCGCGTTGGGGTTGGATGAGCGTCCGGTGGTACTGCTGGCAACCAATGTGTTGGGTGATAGCCTGACCTTAGGGCGCCAGGTGTTTAGTAAAACGATGACCGAGTGGATCAGCCGCACCGTGCAGTATTTTATGGGACGCCCGGATGTACAGTTGGTCATTCGGGTGCACCCCGGCGAGGTATTGACCCGCGGCCAGTCTATGGTGGATATTCTCCACCATGTTTTGCCGCGCTTGCCGGAGCATATTCGTTTGATCCGCCCCAAAGATCCGATCAACACGTATGATTTGGTGGAGGTGGCGGATTTAGGGTTGGTATATACCACCACGGTGGGGTTGGAGATGGCCATGCATGGCCTGCCAGTCATTGTGGCTGGACAAACCCACTATCGTCAACGCGGCTTCACGTATGATCCCGATTCCTGGGTCAGTTACTTCAAGTTGCTGGGGCAAATTCTCGAGAATCCGGCGGCCTATCGCTTGAGCCGCGAGCAGATTCAACGTGCCTGGCAATACGCCTATCGCTTCTTCTTCGAGTATCCGCAACCCTTCCCCTGGCATCTGGTGCGCATGTGGGAAGATTACCAGGCGCGACCGTTGGCTGAAGTGCTGGAAGGCGATGAACGTGACCTCTATGCTCCAACCTTTCAGTACCTGGTTGGTGAGCCCATTGAGTGGACCGTTTCACCCCAGATGGTGGCTTACAACGCGCGTGAGGGTGCCAATGCATGAGTGGACCTGGCTCGGTTAAGCAGCAGGTACAACAATTCTACGATCAAGTGGGTTGGCAGCAGGTCGCCGAGGGCGTTTATCAGAATATGCGCTACGAAGACCTGCGCCCGGTCTCAGAGGAATATCGTCATCGCTGCCACCTCCGAGTCGGGCGTTATCTGGCGCCACAAGGTCGCTTCTTGTTAGATGCTGGCTCTGGCCCGGTGCAGTATCCTGAATATTTAACTTATTCTCACGGCTATACCTATCGGGTATGTGCTGACCTTTCGCTGGTTGCTCTTAAGGAGGCGCGGGCGCGCTTGGGCTCGCATGGACTTTATGTGGTGGCTGATGTGGCTAACTTGCCCTTCCGAAGCGAGGTGTTTGAAGGAGCGGTTTCTTTACACACCTTTCATCACCTTCCACTTGAGGAGCAGGAACAGGCTTATCATGAGCTCTACCGGGTTTTGAAACCGGGCGCGACAGGCGTTGTGGTCAACGGCTGGACGGATTCTCCTATAATGCGTCGTTTTGAACCCCTGTTGCGCTTAATGGAACGAATAAAAGCCCGTTGGGGACGGTCGCCGGCCCCATCTCATGCCCAGAATAACATGAAGGCCGCTGTGCCATCCCCGAGCGGAACGTTTGTGGAAAAAATGACCCCGGCTTGGCTCAAAGCACGCATCGGTGCTCACATCCCTCTCGAAATCCGGGTATGGCGCAGTGTGAGTGTGAGGTTCCTGCGTGCGATGATCCACGAAGGCTTGCTGGGGCGCGTTTGGCTGCGTTTAATTTTTGCCTTGGAAGAACGTTTTCCTCACTACTTTGGTGAGAATGGCCAATACCCTATGATCATCCTACGTAAACCACAATAAGGAGCGTACATGAACTGGTCGGAGAAAGTGGTTCTGGTAACCGGAGGTACCGGGTCGTTTGGCAGAAAGTTCGTCCAGGTGATGCTGGAAGAATACCATCCGGCCAAGATCATCGTATTCAGTCGGGACGAACTCAAACAGCACGAGATGCGCGTAAGCGGGTTTGATCACCCCTCTTTGCGCTATTTTATCGGCGACGTGCGTGACTTGCAGCGTTTGCGGCGTGCCTTCGATGGGGTGGATATTGTTGTGCATGCCGCGGCGTTAAAGCAAGTGCCGGCATGTGAGTACAACCCCATGGAAGCGATTAAAACCAACATTTTGGGGAGCAGCAACGTCATCGAGGCGGCACTGGATGCCGGGGTAGAGCGCGTAATTGCCTTGAGCACCGACAAAGCCGTCAACCCGGTTAATCTCTATGGTGCCACCAAATTGGCCGCCGAGAAACTTTTTGTTCAGAGCAATGCCTATGCCGGTGGAAAAGCGACGCGGTTCAGTTGTGTACGTTATGGAAATGTGGTTGGAAGCCGTGGGAGCGTGGTGCCGGTTTTCCTGCGTCAGCGTGAGAGTGGGGTGCTGACGATTACCGATGAACGCATGACCCGCTTCTGGATTTCACTGGATCAGGGGGTGCGCTTTGTGATCCATTGCCTAGAGCAAATGATGGGGGGAGAAGTTTTTGTCCCCAAGATCCCCAGCATGCGCGTGCTGGATTTGGCACGGGCGATTGCGCCCGAGGCGCGTTTAGAGGTCATCGGTATCCGTCCAGGGGAAAAATTGCACGAGGTGTTGATTTCCGAGGATGAAGCCCGCTCAACTGTGGAACTCGAGAACATGTATGTTGTGCAACCGGTTGAAGCGTTCTGGTTTGGGCGCAAGTGGGAAGGGCGCGGTAAACCTCTTCCCGATGGATTTCGTTACGCCAGCAACACCAATGAGGCTTGGCTTACGCTTGAGGAGCTGCGCCAAATGATCGCACCGCTCGAAGCGGAGTATTTGCAAGGGAAACTGCTATGAAACGCTGGCTGGTTACCGGCGCAAGTGGATTGCTGGGCTTGAATTTCGCGGTGCACTTTGCCTCGCGCCTGGAGATCATCGGTGTGGTCAACCACCACCCCTTGCGTAACCCGCCCTTTGAAGCCGTTTCGGTGGACCTTACGCGCCTAGAAGCACTGCCTAATTTGATCGAGAAATTCAAGCCCGAGGTGATCTTACATGCAGCCGCATTGGCCAATCTGGATGTGTGTGAGCAGCAGCCCGATCTGGCTTGGCGTCTGAACACGGAGGTGCCGGCAGAATTAGCCCGTTTGTGTGCTCAAAAGGGCATCCGGTTGGTGCACATTTCAACCGATGCAGTTTTTGATGGTCAACGAGGCAATTATACCGAGGAAGATTCCCCCAATCCTCTGAGCACGTATGCGCGGAGTAAGTTAGCTGCCGAACGCTATGTGCAGGAACTTTATCCGCAGGCTTTAATCGCCAGGGTGAACTTCTATGGGTGGAGCCTGCAAGGGCGACGCAGCCTGGCAGAGTTTTTCTTTTATAATTTGAGTCAGGGACATCGGGTCAACGGGTTTATGGATGTGATCTTCTGTCCTTTGGAAGTGACCCAATTGAGCGAGATTCTTGTGACTTTGGTGGAGCATGAATGCCAGGGGCTCTATCATGTCGTTAGTCGCGAATGTTTGAGTAAATACGCCTTTGGATGTGCTTTGGCGGAACGCTTTGGCTTGGATGCAGGTCTGATTACACCAATTTCGGTCCAGCAAGGGCAGTTGCGAGCTCCACGCGCTCCTAACCTGACCTTATCAACGGCGAAATTACAGGCCGTTTTAGGCGAGGTACCAGGGCAACAGGAAGGTTTAGACCGGTTCTATCATCACTATCGCGAGGGACGTGCCGCCTACCTGCGCGCTTTAGCCCTCGAGGTTGAAAACCCACGAGTCTGAAGTCTAACCGAGGAGGATCGCTATGGATATTCAGATTGGTCAGCGCTGGATTGGGGAGAATCACCCCACCTATTTTGTGGCAGATATCGCCGCTAACCATGATGGTAGCCTGGAACGAGCGAAAGATCTGATCCGTTTGGCTAAAGAAGCAGGCGCCGATGCGGCCAAATTCCAAAATTTTCACGCGCCTAAAATCGTCTCGGATTATGGTTTTCGTGCTTTAGGATCGCAACGGTCTCATCAAGCCAAATGGAAGAAATCGGTTTTTGAGGTGTATCAGGATGCCTCTATCCCCCTGGAATGGACCTATGAGTTAAAAGCGGTGTGCGACGAGGTAGGGATTGATTATTTTTCAGCACCTTACGATTTTGAGTCCATTGATTTTTTAGAGCCTTTCATGCCGGCTTACAAGATCGGTTCCGGGGAAATTGATTGGCTAGAAGCCTTGGAGCGCATCGCTAAGAAGGGAAAGCCGGTGTTGTTGGCTACCGGCGCAGCCAATATTGGTGAGGTGCAACGAGCTGTCCATACGATTCTCAAATATAACTCACAATTGGTGCTGATGCAGTGTAACACCAATTACACCGGCAGCCGTGAGAATTTCAAATATGTTAACCTGAATGTCCTCAAGACCTATCGGGTGATGTTCCCGGATGTGGTCTTGGGTCTCTCAGATCATACCCCTGGGCATGCCGCCGTTTTGGGTGCGGTGGCATTAGGCGCACGGGTTATCGAGAAGCACTTTACCGATGATAATACCCGCGAAGGCCCTGATCACCCCTTCTCGCTCACCCCGGCGGCGTGGCGCGAAATGGTCGAACGAACCCGGGAGTTAGAGTGGGCATTGGGTTCGGCCGACAAGGTCGTTACCGAAAACGAACAAGAAACGGTGATTTTGCAGCGCCGTTGCTTGCGTGCCGCCCGTGATATCAAAGCGGGTGAGGTCTTGACGCGGGAGATGATTGACGTCCTGCGTCCGGCGACACCCGGCGCCATCTTGCCACCCGAAATTGAACGCGTCATCGGCACCCGCGCATTAGTGGATATTCCATACGGCAAAGAACTACGCTGGACGGATTTGGGAAGTTAGGTGGCCCGCGTTCTTTATTTCAGCCGCGACTATACGCCGCACGACCATCGTTTTCTTTCCGCGCTGGCAGCAACGCCCCATCAGATCTACTACCTGCGCTTGGAGCGTGGCGCGCGGCAGTTAGAAGACCGTCCCTTGCCCGCAGGGGTAACCTACGTGCCTTGGGCGGGTGGGGTGAAACCCTTTACCTGGGCGGCTGTGCCGACTCTGCTGCGGGACTTTCAGCGTGTGATAAACGAGATTAAGCCCGATTTGATCCACGCTGGGCCAGTGCAAACCGCTGCGTTTCTGGCGGCATTGAGCGGTTTCCATCCGTTGGTGGTCATGTCCTGGGGTTCGGATTTGCTCCGTGACGCCTATCGCAACCGCTGGTGGCGTTGGATCACTGCGCTGACCCTGCGCCGGGCAACGGTGCTGGTCGGCGATTGTCGCGCAGTGCAAGATGTCGCGCTTTCCTTCGGAATGGCGTCGGAGCGGATTATCCTTTTCCCCTGGGGGGTGGATTTACGCCACTTCAGCCCCGGCGAGGATAGTGGTTTGCGCGCGCGCCGCGGCTGGCAGGACGCTTTTGTCTTGCTCTCATTGCGTTCGTGGGAACCTATTTATGGCGTGGATGTGGTGGTGCGGGCATTTGCTGAGGTTGCACGTAATCTACCCGAAATCCGCCTTTTCCTCCTTGGCAGTGGTTCCCAGGCCCCGCTGATCCAAAGATTACTGTATGAAAATGATCTATTGGATCGCGTATATCTAGGCGGACAGGTGGGGTATGAGCGGTTGCCCTCTTTTTATCGCGCTGCAGACCTCTATCTCAGCGCTTCGCACAGCGATGGGTCTTCAGTGTCGTTGATGGAAGCCCTGGCTTGTGGCTTACCGGCAGTGGTCTCGGACATCCCTGGCAACCGCGAATGGGTAGTGCCGGGGGTACATGGGTGGTTGTTTCCGGATGGCGATGCGCATGCGCTGGCGGAGCGCATTCGGGAAGCATATAACCGGCGCGATGTGTTGACGGAAATGCGACGCCAAGCGCGTTTTCTGGCTGAAGAACGGGCAAACTGGGAGAAGAATTTTGCGCGGTTACTGCAAGCCTATGACCTGGCCTGGCAGATTGCCGCAAGGTGAGAGAGCATGCTGGGTTCCAACCCTAACATTGTCGCTATTCTTCAAGCGCGGATGAGTTCAAGCCGTTTGCCCGGCAAGGTGCTGCTCGATCTGGCCGGGCGTCCTGTTCTGGCTTGGGGTGTTGAGCGGGCCCGCCGTTCGCGCTTCGTTGACCGCGTGATTGTGGCGACGACAACCGAAGCCGCAGATGATCCAATTGTGGCATTTTGTCAGGCGCGCGGTTACCCTTGGTGGCGCGGTCATCCTTATGATGTGCTAGATCGCTTCTATCAGGCAGCGCGCCATTTTCAGGCGGATATCATTGTGCGGCTCACGGCGGATTGCCCATTGATTGACCCGGAATTAATTGATGCGACGGTGGAAGCTTTGCTTCAGCAGGGTGCCGATTTCGCTGCTAACCGCTTGCCCCCTCCCTGGCGGCGTACGTATCCAATAGGTTTGGACGTTGAGGTATGCACCTTTAATGCCTTAGAACGAGCCTGGCGTGAAGCCACGGCACCTCATCAACGTGAGCACGTCATGCCCTACCTTTATGAGGTGGAAGGGCGGTTCCACACGGTGATCCTTAATGCCGAAGCGGATTATGGGCAGGTACGATGGACGGTGGATACACCACAAGATTTGGAGGTGGTGCGAAAATTGGTTGCCTTGCTGGGAGAACGGGATGACTTTAACTGGCGCGAAGCCTTAGCCGTATGGCAGGCTCACCCTGAACTGGCAGCGCTCAATGCCCAGATTCCTCATCACACCTATACCGATGTGGATGAGCGTTTTGGGGGTGGAGATATCCCCGAATTGGGAGCCTCAGCGTGACCTTGCTTACCCTTTTTACTACCCCAAAGCCATTTACCGATCCTCACATTGCGCGAATTCAACGCAACGCCCTGCGCTCGTGGCAGGCGCTCGGAACTGAAGTTGAAATTCTCCTAATTGGGGATGAGGTGGGCATGGCCGAGGTGGCCCGTGAGTTGGGTATCCGACATATCTCTGAAGTGGCGCGCAATGCTTACGGGACACCGTTGATACCGGCGCTCTTTGAGCAAGCGCGTCGAAACAGCACCAGCCCTCTGCTGGCATACATCAACGCGGATATTATACTGACCCCGAGTTTTGTTGAGGGGGCGCAACTTGTATCTCAGAAAATGCCGCGGTTCCTTATGGTGGGGCAGCGCTGGGATTTAGACGTGCAAGAAGACCTGTTGTTTGGTCTGGGTTGGGAAGCAGAATTGCGCCAGCGCGTACAAGAACGCGGGCGGCGGCATCCCCCGCGGGGAAGCGATTATTTCATCTTCCCACGCGATTGTTTTCGCAATTTGCCCCCGTTGGCAGTTGGTCGGGCGGGATGGGACAACTGGATGATTTACTATGCCCGCCGCCAGGGTTGGCCGGTGGTGGATGCTTCATCTTTCATTTTTATCGTACATCAAAACCATGACTATCGTCATTTACCGGGGGGCCAACCTCACTATCGCCTTCCTGAGACAGACGAGAATGTTCGTCTAGGGGGTGGGCGACGCACGATCTTCAACCTTATTGATGCCACCCATGTGCTCACGATGGATGGCTTGCGGCGTGCCCCGCTTTCGTGGCTAAAGTTCTGGCGCGAGGTTGAAATTTTCCCGCTTATCTACTTACGGTCACGCGCATTGGGGTGGCTGGCTTTTGCGCTCTTTCATCCCCGCAAGGCTTATTATGAGGCTTATGCCTGGCTGGCGACGGTGACACGTCCTTGGCGTAAACGGGCGCCGAAGAACGGATAACTTAGCGCTGAGGGGTAGGGATAACCAAAACGGTCGGGGTGGCAGTGGGCAAGAGCATTGGGTTAATGGCATAAATGCGCAAGCGGCGAAAACTGACGGAGAGGGCAGAATCACCTGCAGCACGAGCAAAAACGCCAATCCGTCCGCTGGTAAACACCGGGTCACGTAGGTTGATTTCTTCGAAACCGTTGACAAACAAGCGGAGGTGATCCTGATACAACCAAGCGGCTAAACGTGTTTCGACCAGGGGGTTGACCTGAATCTCGCTCAGTTCGATCCAATCACTTAGGGGTAGATTGCGCCCACTTTGCAAGCGTTCTAGGCGCATTTGTCCCTGGCAAGTGATCACCCAGCGATAGGCGTTGAATTCATCGGCAGCGCGAAGTAAGAGGCCAAACGTATCCTGCCCCTGACATAAGTTGGGCTGTAGGCTTAATTCGAGATAGGCATTACCGATTTCAGGCGCGTTTCGCAAACTGGTCAGATACCCTTTAGCGGCATTGACGGCCAGAGTCAGTTGGCGTTGTTCATAAGCGGCACTGCCAGTGGCATTGCGATAAGTTTGCCAGGTACCGGGAGATTCAAAATCATCGCTCAACACCAGATCACCTAACGCCAGAGCGGGTGTTGGGGTTGGAGAGATGAGGCGGGTAGGTATTGGCGTGAAAGTCGCGGTTGGAGGAAACCACACTGGTGAGGGGCTTGGTGTGGTTGTGGGAGGTAAGGATGTCGGTGTTTCAGGGCGGTTGACTGAGGGAGGGCTACACCCGGCGCCAATTACAAGCAACAAGGTCACGACGAAGAGGGAGCGCGCCCATAATCTCATGGGGTTACTTCGACCACCTGACTGCGTTCAGGACCAACCGAAACCCGCCGCACAGGCACGCCGCAGAGTTCTTCGATGCGGCGCACGTAAGCGCGGGCAGCGGCAGGCAGGTCATCCCATCGGCGCACGGTGGTGACATCTTCCATCCAGCCCGGCAGTTCTTCATAAACCGGCTCAAAAGGTTCAAGGTGGGCGGGACCCAACGGTAAGTCCTGAAGGGTGTGACCGTTGTAGCGATAGGCAATACATAGACGCAGCGTAGGGAGTCCGCTCAGGATGTCCATTTTGGTGATCATGAGTTCGGTAACCCCATTGACGCGCACGGCGTAACGCAACAGAACGCCGTCTAACCATCCTACCCGGCGCGGGCGTCCGGTGGTGGTGCCAAATTCATCCCAGGGATTCTTGCCCGTCCCACGCAAGCGCTCGGCGGTCTTGCCGAAGACCTCGGTTGGGAAGGGGCCAGCGCCAACGCGGGTTTGGAAGGCTTTGGTGACGCCGATCACCGCGCGCACCGGGACAATGCCCAATCCTAAGCCCAGGAGAGCACCGGCCGCTGTGGGGGTCGAACTGGTTACATATGGGTAAGTGCCTAGATCGAGATCCAACAGCGTACCCTGCGCCCCTTCCGCCAACACCTGTTTGCCCAGGCGTAAGGCTTGGTGGAGTTCCATCCCTACATCCGCAATGAAGGGCTGTAACTGGGTGGCGTAATGGGTATATTCACGCACTACGGCTTGAACATCCAAGGGCTCAGCCTCATAAATGCGCATGAGCCAAGTGTTGATCGTAGCCACATGATGCTCGAGTTTCTCGCGAAACGTGTCCAGATCTAACAAGTCCTCCATCCGTAAGCCATGGCGGGCGGCTTTATCGGTGTAGGCAGGGCCAATACCCCGCCCGGTGGTACCAATTTGTCCGCTTCCCCGTGCTTGTTCTTGGGCTTGATCCAGGGCCCGATGGGCAGGGGTGATCAGGTGGGCGGCAAAAGAGATGCGCAACCTCTCGGGGGTGATGCTGACGCCGGCGGCTTTGAGGTTTTCTATCTCCTGAACCAGGGTGGCCGGGTTGATCACCATCCCGTTTCCCAAGATCCCAATTGTATGAGGATGAATAATTCCAGAAGGGATCAGGTGAAGGCGAAAAGTATGCCCTCCCACATTGACCGTGTGCCCGGCGTTGTCGCCTCCGTTGTAGCGTGCAACCAGGTCAGCCTGGGCGGCTAGCAAATCCACAATACGACCTTTACCTTCGTCCCCCCATTGGGTTCCGATGACGATATCCAGTGGCATACCTCAGCCTCCTCGATAAGAAAAGACCCTACCCCCGCAAATGACTTTTAACCAATTATACCCGCAGCCCGGGCTTGACGCATTCCCTGCTTTTCTTAAGATTTGCGTGCTATAATGGAAACATGATATCTGCAGGCTTGTGGTTGTGCCATGGCGGAGAGCGTTTTGGTTTTAAATGCGAATTTTGAGCCGATTAACGTGTGCAATTTGCAGCGGGCGATTGGTCTCATCCTGACCAACCGGGCAACACTGGTGCTGAATGGTCGCGGTGAAATCCACACGGTCAATCGTGTCTTTCCGCGCCCCTCGATCATTCGCTTGCAGCATATGGTTCATCGCCCGCGTCCTAAAGTCAAACTGACCCGGCGCGAAATCTTTCGGCGTGATAACTATACGTGTCAATACTGCGGTCGGCATACCAATGATTTAACCGTGGATCATGTGATCCCGCGTCATTTGGGTGGGCAGCATACCTGGACAAATGTGGTCACGGCTTGTGCGGCTTGCAATCACCGTAAAGGGGGGCGAACTTTGGCTGAGGCCGGGATGAAACTTTTACGCCAACCGACGGAGCCACCCAATACAGCGCTTTATATCTTTGGTCGCCACCTCAATGAGTATGCTGAGTGGGCGCCGTTCCTGTCGGGGTGGTGATTTTTGTTGCTCTACACCACGATCTGGAGTAAGTCGTGAGCCAGATAAACGGGACCGCCAAACGCCTGCCGCGCCTGGGCGATCCAGGCTTCCGGCTGGCTCAAGGGAGGGGTGTGGATAAGATAGAGCGCACCTGCGCCAGCCTGGGCGGCGATGCGTCCGGCTTGTTCGGGTGAGGTGTGTCCTGGTCCTTCGCCAGTGGCCTCGTGTAAAAGCACATTGACCCCCTGAGCCAGGTGGATAACGTTCTCACATGGTTCGGTATCGCTAGAGTAAGCGATGCTACCGGTAGCCAGTTCGATGCGTAACCCCAGGGTGGGCAAAAAGTGCTTTACGGGCGCCGAATACACCCGCCATAGGGGGGTGTCTATGAAACGGATCTTCTCATTTTCGGGCAAGGCAATAAACTCAACCGGGTAAAACCCCGGCCATTTTTCCCATTCATAAAGACGCATCATGCCTTGCAAACGTTCGATAGCATGGGTTGGCCCGAAAACCTTGAGTGGCTCTTTACGCCCCAACAGCCAAAGATCCATCAGGAGCAAGGGGGCACCGGAAACATGATCGGGGTGAAAGTGAGTAATGATGAGGGCATTGATCTGGTGCCAAGAGAGACCAGCGCGGGTCAGGCGGGCAATAGGATTGCCTGGTGCGTCAATTAGCAAAATCTGATCCTCCTCGACGATGGCCAGATGGGTGTTTTCACGATGCTCATCAGCGATGGCATAAGCCGAACCGAGAATAACAATGCGTGCCATGGGTGATCTCTCCCTTTTATGCAAGACGATTTTCAGAACTGGTAAAGGACACTCATCGGAAAAGCAATTGAAACAGAATGCGCGGTGTAACCCAGGCTTCGATGCATGCGGCGATAATCAGCAAGGGGATGACCATTCCGATCATGACTTTAAACCACTGTGCGAGGCTTTCCAATAAAGCGGCGCTAAAGGTCTTGCCCCTTTGAGGGGTGATCATTCCCAGGCCGATTTCCAGGGTGGCGGCGGTAGCCAGCCACAGCGCTGGAATCTCGAAGAGACCATGAGGAAGGATCGCGCCAAAGATAAAAACCCCAACGGCGAATCCATTTGCGCTCAACGCCTGGGTCAGGAAACCCAATGCACCCATCGTGGCTAACATGGGGAGGACGCCTAATACACCGAAAGAAAATACCCCCAGAACTGCGCCCAATAACAAAGCCCGGAGATTCTGCCATAAGATGGCCGTTGCCGGATAGGGGGAGCCTAACGGCCAAAGCGTGGTCAGTTGGGCCAGGCTCTGGTTGACTTCAGATTGTCCAAGATCCAGTTGGAGGGGAAAAAGGGTTGCGTAATGCATGCCCAAACCGATGCCCACCGCTCCCAGGATGGCGGCAATGAGCAGAGACCACCGCATGCGGGCCAGTGTGCGAGGTATTTCGATCCGATACCAGGTGCTTAAGTGACGTGCCTCACCTCGCAGGTGGTGTAAAAACGTGCGCCAGATCCAGGATATATCCAGGGCATCCAGTTCGCGCCCTAACAGTTCTTCGCGCTGGAAGTGTGCTAATCCCACTCTGACCAAAAGAATGGCGAGCACAAACAAACCCAAAACAGCCCACCACAGGATCCCATTTTGACGCCCCCAGAACATAATTGCCGTTTCGCCCTGTATGAGCAGAGCCATTGGGATGACGATAAAACTGGCCAGTAGGTTAGCTGCCCGTACTGATGTGGCCTGGCTGGAGGCGACCACCGCTCCGCTAACCATCACCAAAGCGTGGAAAATGGTCAGGCAAAACACTTGAAGCACCACTTCAAAGGGCGGCAGCGTGACGCGATTGAGCGCTAATCCCAGGATATACACCCCCATGCCCAGGAAACTGGCCAGTAATGGTAAAACCGTAGAAGAAAGTAATTTCCCGGTGTAAAGTTGCCAGTCCTCAAGCGGCGTGCTGAGCAAGGGTTCAATGCTTCCGCGTTCCTTTTCGCCCACAAAACTTTCCAGGGCGATGACCAGCGAGATAGAAATAGGGAAGAAGCCAACCACCAGCATCAGGAAGGGCACCAGGCGTTCCCCGATTAATTCTGCTCCGTACCGGCGCACAAAATCAAGCATCTGCTGAGCAAAGAAGTTCATCAGAAAGGGAAAGAACGCGGTTAAGAAAAGGATAGGGGTCAGAATGCGCCAATCGCGGAATTGATCGCGAACCTCGCGGCGTGCAATGACCCAAATGGGGTGTAAGTCTTCACGATGTAGCATGGGCTTCCTCCAGATCCATGCTTACAGCCCGCAGGTAGGCGTCTTCAAGGGAACGCGGCAGTTCGGAGAAATAAAGCAAGGGGGCGTTGAGTTGGGCAAACGAGGCAAGAAGATAAGGATTGCTCTGGTGCGGGTTCTCGATACGGAGGTGAATCCAGTCCACGCCCCGAGCGATAAGTGTGACACCATCGGGAAGGAAAGGTAGATCACCTTCCCAAGCCTGGGCAAAACGAAGTTCAAACACGGGCGCTCCCAGCAGGTGTCGTTTCAGCGCGTCGGGGGTATCGTTGAAAAGTATGCGCCCACGGCGAATGATGGCGATGCGGTTGGCCAGCATTTCGGCTTCGGTGAGATTGTGGGTGCATAGGATGATGGTATGGTTGGCACGGCGCAATTCGCGGATCGTCTCGCGCACTATACGCGCATTTTCAGGATCCATGGCCGAGGTGGGTTCGTCCAGAAGCAATACTGGGGGTGCATGCAGTAAAGCCCGCACCAAAGCCAGTTTTTGGCGCATTCCTTTCGAGTATTCCCCGATGCGTCGGCGGGCTACGTCGGCTAATCCAAATTGTTCTAACAGGGTATGCACGCGATGGTGTGCGGCGTTCCCCTTTAAGCCATAAAGTTCGGCAAAGAAGTAGAGATATTCCTCACCCGTCATGCGAGCATAAAGACCATGTTGTTCGGTCAGTACCCCAACGTTGGCGCGCACTTTTTGGGGCTGGTGCACCACATCGTACCCGGCTACGGTAGCCCATCCGCGGGTAGGGCGTAGGACAGAGGTCAATAGGCGCACCGTGGTGGTTTTGCCAGCCCCGTTGGGTCCAAGTAGCGCCAGTACCTCGCCCGCCCCAACGTGGAGGTTGAGGCCATCCACAGCAACGAAATCGCCAAAGGCTTTGCTCAGATCCTCGGTCTGGATCATCCCCCTGCTCTCTTTCATCTAGGACGCGGATTGGGAGGATTGTGGGCGTGGGCGATGACGCAGGTAGAGGGTCAAGGCAGAGGCAAGGGCTACGATGGCCATCAGGGTTTGATTAATGTTTAATCCGGCTACCGGGGATGGATCTAGGCGTAGAAATTCCAATAGGAAGCGCCCGATCGGGTAGACGATTAGATAAACCAGGAATAAATCACCGGGCTTGCGCTGGGTGGAAAATCGTTTCTCAACCCACAGGATAATGCCGATGTTCATCAGATTCCACAACCCCTCATAAGCGAAAAGAGGGTGATAGTAAGCCTGATCCATAAACTCGGGCAAGCGATGAGCCGGGTCAATGTAAATTGCCCAGGGCAGATTTGTGGGCATACCATAGAGTTCCTGGTTGAAAAAGTTTCCCAGACGGCCGATGATCTGTGCCAGCGCCAATCCGGGCGCGATAATATCGGTCCAGGTAGCGAAGGACATGCCATGTTTGCGGGTGTAGAGGTAAAGCGCAATGACCCCACCGATAACGGCGCCGGGTATACCCAAACCACCGTGCCAGATGGCGATGGCATCCAGCGGGTGGGTTAGGTAATACCAGGTAGTAATACCCTGTTTGACTAGAGAGGCCGGGGGAGTCAGAATATGCCACAGGCGTGCTCCGATGACCCCGGCGATGAACACCCAGAACAACATATCCCAGGCGGCATCGGGATTTTCGCCATAGCGGCGGGCGCGTCGGCTGGAGATCCAGGTGGCCAGCATTGCACCCCCTACGATCAATAAACCGTAAAATCGAATGGTTAATGGGCCGATATTGAAACCAGAAGGCATAGATGTTTACTCCTTAGGCAAAGTAGGCCGGCCAGGCTGGGCCGGCATGGATGACTGGCGAAAGATCAACCACAAGCGCTGGAGTGCGGTGAAATTGGCCAGCAAGGCAATAGCCCAAATGGCGATGAGGGGACGATTGAGAATGAGGCAAGGCACCAAAACTAAAAACCGCTCAACGCGGGTCAGCAGTCCTCCCTCTACCCGAAAGCCCTGCGCCTCACCACGCGCTTTGGTGTAGGAAACCATCAGTGAACCGCCCGCCGCCAAATAAATCAGGATAACAGAGATTGGATCAGCCCGGGAGAGATAATAAACCAACAGTCCGCCCCATACCAGCAGTTCAGCGTAGCGGTCGGTCACCGAGTCCAACACACCACCAAAAGGGGAGGGTGAACCGCGCAGACGTGCTAATGCCCCATCCAGGGCATCGAGCGGCCAAATGACGAGCAATAGCCATCCCGCCCAGGTGATTCGCCCTTGTGCCAGCCAGAAGGCGGCCAAAATGTTTCCGGCCAGCCCGGCCAGGGTGACGGCGTTGGGGGTGACCCCTAAACGGGCCAATCCAAGCGCTATGCGTTCAAGGAGAGGTTTAAAGCGCTGGCGCAAAAAGGCGGTCAATGTTTGAGGAGATTGTTTCGGGACGTGAGGCTTCAATATAGTTCTCCTTCCTTGCGGCCATTTTGACGTATGCTATCCCAGCGTGGTAAAAAAGTCAAGTTTGATCGTTAAATGTCGAGTCCGGCGCAAGATCAGGCTGTTTCTTCATCGGGATCGGTGTCTTGGTCGTCCTCTTCGGGGGGAAGCAATACCTCGCGTTCTCGCCCCCCTCCTTGCGCCGGCCCCACAATCCCCATGGCTTCCAGTTCATCTAGAAGCCGCGCGGCGCGGGGGTAACCGATGCGTAGGCGGCGCTGCAAGAGCGAAGCGCTGGCGCGCTGGGTGCGTCGTACTAGGGCAATGGCTTGTTCTAGCAAATCATCGGCCTCGTTGTCATCTTCTTGCAAGAGGGCTTCCCAGGGTGCTTCTTGAGGTTCGGTGGCTTGTTGGTGCCAGTAAGCAACGACACGATTGATTTCCGAATCTTTCATGATCACCCCCTGGGCGCGGATGGGGGTACCAACCTCGGGGTTCAGGAACAACATATCGCCCCGCCCTAGTAAGGCTTCGGCACCGTTGGTATCGAGGATAACCCGCGAATCTACGGATGAGGCCACGGCAAAGGCGATCCGGGCCGGGAAGTTGGCCTTGATCAATCCGGTTAAGACATCGGTGCTGGGGCGTTGGGTGGCGATGACCAGGTGAATGCCAGTAGCGCGGGCAAGTTGCGCCAGGCGCACCAGACTGTGTTCGGTTTGATCCGGTGCTGACATCATTAGGTCAGCCAGTTCATCAATGATGATGACAATGCGCGGTAGGCCGGGCTGATTCTTGCGCGCTTGTTTGGCGTTATAAGCGTTCAGGTCACGGGCGCGGGCAGCCTCAAACAAACGATAGCGCTGGTCCATCTCGGTCAGTGCCCAGCGCAATACCGCTAACATGCGTTCAATCTCGGTTTCAACTCGTCCCAAAAGGTGTGGCAGACCATCGAACCGCGCCAGTTCCACCATCTTAGGATCCATGATGGCGAGGCGCAGTTGCTCTGGGGTATTGTTCATCACCAGGCAGGTGATCAGGCTGGCCAGGCAGACGGATTTTCCTGACCCCGTTGTCCCTGCAATCAATAGATGGGGCATACGTTCTAAGTCGGCAACCACGGGCTGGCCGGAAACATCCCGCCCTAAGGCCAGCGCCAAGGGAGAACGCAGACGTTGAAAGGTTTCTGACTCGAGTATGGGTCGTAGACGCACGGGTGTGGTTGTGCTGTTAGGCACTTCAATACCTACGTAGGAATGGCCGGGTACCGGAGCCTCGATGCGCAGGCGTTCAGCCGCCAACGCTAGTGCCAAATCGCGGTTCAGGCTCGAGATCTGCGAAACGCGGACTTTCTGGCGCGTGGGCTGACCATCTGGGCCAAGGCGCTCGATGAAACCCGGTTCAACCGCGAATTGGGTAACGGTAGGACCACGCCGATAGCCCACAACCTGAGCCGGTAGGCCAAACTCGGCTAATGTCTGTTCGATTTTTCGGGCAACAGCGAGAATACGTTCTTCATCCACCCCGTTGGTTTCCTCTTGGATCAGCAGATTCAATGGCGGCAAGCGCGGATCACGCCCGGGGTTGACGATGGTAACCGGAACAGCGCCGGGAGCGGGATGGGGTGAAGGGGAAGGTGGTGCTGAAGGTGATGGTGCTTGCGTGACCGCCTCGGTGGGGGAGGACGTGACCAGGCGCTGACGTTCCTGCTCCACCCAACGCTTTACCGCTGCAAGGGCACGTTCCCACAGACCAAGACCGATCAACGTCAGCCCCACCCAAAGGGTAAACCATAACAATATATTGAGCGGGGGGAGCAGAATACGGGCGCTGAGAGTACCCAATGCCCAGCCGATGATACCGCCATCAAGCCCGGATTCAGCGCGTTCCAGATCCAACCCTTCCATTATGCTCAACCAGGCCATCCAGGCGAAAAGCGCCCCTTCCAGGCTGAGGAAGCGTTTGAGGAAATGAATCGGGGCACTTCCGCCATGTCCCCATAGAATCTGTGCCCCTAGATAAGCCAAGAGTATGATCAGACCATATCCCCCTAAGCCAAAGCCGCGCTTGAGCAATAAGCCCCAGGGAGAAATAAGGCTGCCCTGGCTGAGTGAGGTCATTCCCAGTAGGCTAAGTACTGCCAGAATGAGCAGGCTTAACCCTGCTGCATCTCGTCCGAAACGCTCAACCAGCATCCACGCCTTAACGACGTTGCCCAGCCAGGAACTCGAAGGTTCAGATCCGGCAACCGGAGACGGTGTTGCTTCTGAGCGGCGGTCAGATGCTGATCGAGGGCTTACACGCATTCAGCACACACAAAGCCTAATCCCAAGCGGCGACGTTCCACATCAATATGAAGAATGCGCACCTGCACCGCCTGGCCAACCTGGAGAACATGATCCGGGCCTTTTGTTCCGGGTGGTAGGTTCATTGAGGAGACGTGAATCAAGCCTTCCACCCCTTCTTCAAGACGGGCAAACGCGCCGTAAGGGGCTACAGCCGTGATCCAGGCGGGAACAATGTCACCGGGTTTATACCGCGCAGCCAGGGTGAGCCAGGGGTTGGGCATCAAGCGTTTGATGCTCAGCGCAATACGGGCATTTTCTTCAGAGACCTGCAAAACCAGCACGCGCACTTCGTCGCCAACTTGGACAATATCGCGGGGGTGTTGCACGCGCCCCCATGAAAGTTCAGAGACGTGGATGAGCCCTTCTACGCCTCCCAGATCCACAAAGACGCCGAAATCAGTGATGTTTGTCACCCGCCCAGTCATCACCGTGCCTTCTTTCAACGTATCAAAGAGGGCGCGGCGCTTCCCTTCACCAGCCAGGGCCGCGCGTTCTGAAAGGACGATGCGATTTTGAGCCGGTTCACATTCGATGACCTTGAGGCGCAGGGTGCGGTTTAAATAGGCTGAAAGGGCGGCGCGACGTTTTTCTCCTTCCAGGTTGCCGCTAATATCCACCAAGTGAGAGATGGGCACAAATCCCTGGATCCGTTCGCCCTGTACCAACAATCCCCCCCGATTGAACCCATACACACGTAAGGTGAGCACCTCATCATTTTCAAAGACCTGCCGCACATATTTCCAATCGGTTTCGCATAAATCCGCCTGAAGCATGGGACGGATTTCATACGTGCGGCAGTCGGGCATGATGGCGGCCTCATTGGCGAGCACAGACGCCCACCACCCCTCGTCGAGTGGTTCGGGTGATGAGGTCTCGGTCATGGTGGTCATTCGTTTGGTGACCATAAATTCCTCCCCGATAAACACAGATAAAATGAAATCCGATCCCTGAGGGATCGGGTTACCCCCGCGTTGACGGTATTTGAGACTGGCGTTGATTTTGTTCTTCCATTTCCAGGAGGGCTCTGGCTACGGCTTCTATGGCAACCTTCTGCTTCCGATAAAGATCGGCTTCCGACATTGCTAGGCGCGCGGCAACCTCGCGTACCTTTTTACCTTGGACGAACTTTAATTCTAGTATATTATACAACACCCATTCGGCTGTGAATCGCCTTTCCCCCTCAGGACGCACCCTTTCAATGGCTTCTTTTAGTACGGCTCGCAGCGCATTGGAGACGTTTCCATCGTAGGCTTCAACCGCGCGTTGGACAATACTTAGTCGTAGGAGGGGGCTTTGCGTCAGTTTTGGGCCACCCCAATAGTGGGATAGTGCCTCGCGCACCCATTGGGCCAGATCAGTGGGTTCGGGCGGTACATTTTGTAAGGCTGCATTCTGATGATAACGGCCACTGGCGCGCAAACGCTGGATAAGTTCGGTCTGTGAGGTCAAGGTACGCAGGGATTCGAATACTTCGCGCTGCAAACGGTAGTCTTGCAGCGCCAGGACCATGCGGGCGGTTAGCGTAGCCAGGGCCTGCTCTTGTTCGCTATCCAATTCCAGGTTATCCACATTACTAATACCTAAAACACCCAGTATTTGAGGCTCACCTTCTGCATCTTCATCCATGAGAGGGATCAGCACATCGTTGCCCCAGCGAAAACGCCCGCTTAGACCGCCATTTTGAGCCAAAATTTGATTGAGGGAGGCGTTAGTGTGGTTATTTTCCAGCCCGGTTTTTCCCACCCACACCAGAAGTTCAAGACCTTGCGCGTCCAGAGCCGCAACATATGCCCCCGGTGCTTGCAACCGATCACAGACGGCTGCCAAAAGGGCTTCCAGGAATTGACGCAGGTCGTTGCGGGTTAGCAAGCGGGTTTCCAGCCGGCGCAGCAGTTCGAGGTCATTTTTGTCTTTACCGTCAAACAACCATTGTTCTAGCAAAGGGAAGAATAAAGTGATCAGATATTCGCTCAGTAATATGGTGGCGACCATGGTCATTGGCACCAAAGCGGAGTAAGGAGTGCCAAACTGCTCGCCGGTGCGGCGTACAATGGTGACTGCAGCCAGGGTAAGGCTGGCGGTTACAGGGCCGCGCAGGATCCACTTGAGCAAACGGCTCTTCACGGTGCGATCTGGCCAGCCCACCCCAAAGAACGCCACTGCGTAAGCCATGACCACAACCAATCCCCCCACCAGGAAGGTGTTGATTACGGAAAAAAGCCAGAAAAGTGTAACATGGCGCGCCGCTAGGGCTGAACCAAAGAGCAGATAGGGAAAAGAGCCTAATGCTGGCGCAATGGAACCGATCAACAAGTAGAACATACGACGGCGGCCGGTTGAGGTGGTAGAACGTCGGAAGGCACGTACCAGGTTGTAGCCGCTGATACCCATGGCCAGGGCATAGCAGAGCGTGAAAAGATCCGTGAGGGGGGTTGGGCGCAGGTGCGGGGCGGGTGCGCCGTTCTGGACCAGTGGACCTACCAACCAGGGTGTTGGGAGTAGCATCAAAAAGACCACCGAGATCAGGTAGGCCAGGCGAACGAAAAAGCGCCGCCGGCCACGGCTGGGTTTGCCGGTAGTTTCCAACAGCGCATCTGAGAAGTGCAGATAGGCAGCGGGGAGTAAGATGATCCCAATCCATTGGGTACGTAGCCAAAAAGCCTGCTGAACCGGTTGGTTAGCCACGCTGGCTAGGGCTTCAGCCGTATAGACGATGACCACCGCCACCAAGATCAATGCAAATGAACGGGCAACCCGATCGCGCAGATTGAAGGCCAATGCATATAACAACAACGCAAAGGCGGTAATGGCGACCCCGGCGACCAGAATCTGGTTGAGGGTGATCAGTACAGTTAACATACCCAACCCATGATCTGACCTGTCTTTACAATACTAACGCAAGAGGCGACTGAAGAAAAGGGCGATATCCTGGTTGGCATAGTAGCGATCATGGAAACCGCTGAACTCGTAGCCAGCCTTGAGGGCGAGGTGAATGGCCGGCGTGTTTTTGGAACTCATCTCCAGCACGATTTTGCGCAGGCCACGGGGCAATGCCCAGGATTCGGCAGCCAGCAACAACGCGCTGGCAATCCCCTGGCGGCGGAAGGGCGTATCAACCACCAGGTCAAGCACCCAGGCAGTGGCCGGCGCGCGCGAATCACTCAAGGTCAGGTAACCCACTGGTTTCCCGCCTAATAGGGCGACCAGCCCACCGCTGCGCTCAGACCATTCCTGCAAAAGGAGCGTTGGCGAGCGCGGGTACTGCAAGCGAGCGGTCCGAGGCAGGCGCACTTCGCGGAAGCCAATCGTAACCTGACCTTCTTCCAACAAGCGTTCCATTTGCCACACGTAATGGATTTCAACGGCGTGGTCCATGGCGACTAGATATTGTAAATCGGCAGAAAGTACAGGGCGAATTTCAATTTGAGGCATGTAGAGTCATCCTCCATCAGGAGCGAGAATGCGCACAGAGATCACGCAAGCCGGAAAGGGCTGGTTGGTGTTATCATAAACAACCAGACGCAATTCATAGTCGCCGGGGGTGACCATTTCGGTATCCCATTCACCACTGCCCTCCCCACCAAGAGGTTGGTCTATGATGGGACGGTTACCGGCGGCAATCGTCAACCAATCTTCAGAACCGATAGCGCGATATTCGTATTTGTAAAACCCCAGATTGGGAACGTTGACCGACCCGCGTAAGACCACTTTCCCCTGCAAGGTACCTCCGTTTTTAGGGTTGGTCCATTCAATCTGACCCGGGACACATCCTTCAGCAGCCGGTGTGGCGGGCAAAAGGGTTGCGGTGATCGCGGGAGTGGGAGCGGTCGGCGCGGTAAGAGGAGCGGCAAGCGGCGTTTCGAGCAGGGCAACGGTGGGGGTCGGTAACGGTTGCAGAGTGGTCGCCGCAGGGTAGACAAATGAAACGGTGATAAATTCCAGTAGTGCCAGGCCGATGACGAATACCAGCAACGTTAGTGCCCCGCGCAAACGCATCAGTGCGCTCTCCCGTTCAAGCCCAAAGACGGCACCGCGCCAATCCTCCCAGGCGCGAATCAGATTGCGTAGTCCAACCAGGGCCGCAATCCCCAGAACCACGTAGATCCAGGTTTCGTAGATTTTCAGAAAACGCAGCAGGTCGTCCATGGCTCCTGGTTTTGTGCTGCGGTGGGGACAAGGGGATTGGGCTAAGCCGGAAGCCGTTTGAGCACACCGCGGATTAGCGTGGTCAGTTTTGGCACCAGTACTTTCCCGGCTTGCAGCACTTCTTCGTGAGTGGTGATCGTGTTTCCATCCAGGTTGGCTTTATTGCTGATGCCCGAAAGGCCCAGGACGCGCATTTTGCCGTGGCGGGCAACGGTCACCTCTGGAACGGTGGACATGCCCACCGCATCTGCTCCGATCAGGCGCAAGAATCGCAGGTCGGCGGGGGTTTCAAAGGAAGGGCCAGCCAAGCAAATGTAAACGCCTTCACGTAGGGTGAGGTTGGCTTCAACCGCTGCGGCACGGCAGTAGGTCATCAATTCGCGATCATAAGCCTGGCTCATGTCCGGGAAACGCTCGCCGAACTCATCTAGGTTTGGGCCACGCAAGGGGTTTAAACCAGCCATACCGATGAGGTTAATGTGGTCGGTGATCAGCATCACATCACCGGGTTCAAAGGTCGGGTTGACTGCACCGGCAGCATTGGTGACGATCAATGTGGAGATACCCAGGCTTTGCATCACTCGGATAGGGAAGGTGACCTGGGCCATGGTGTAACCTTCGTAGTAATGCGCCCGCCCCTGCATGGCCATCACCACCTGACCTTCCAATTCCCCCACAATTAACCGCCCGCTATGCCCTGGAACAGTTGAGACCGGCCAGTGTGGAATATCGCGATAATCCACGATCGTGGGGTTGGCGATGTGTTCGGCCAGGCTGCCTAAGCCTGATCCCAAGATCAAAGCGACCCGAGGTTGAAGGGGAAGTTTGGAGCGAAGGTAATCACGGGCCTGATAAATCCTTTCCAGTGTATGCGTTTCCATGGGCTTTCAATTCCTGTCCTTATAGAGAATAATAACCTGCCACAGTGGCTTTCTGCAGTGGGATTGAGCGCTCCCTGACAGGTTTGATTATATCAGAAAGCCCAATGCCTCTATTGGGGGAATGGGAAGCACCGTTGCTATGGCGGCTTACGAAAATAAAAAGCGTTTTGGATAGAAAAAGGTATATAATGAGAGGAAAATCACATACCACGTAGAAATGCCGATATGGCACCCCGGTTGCCTTTCATTTTGAAATTCTTGGATAGGTTCCCCAACTCACAAGAGGCCTACCCGGTTTGGCCGGCAGTGGCGACAGCGTTGATGCTTAATGCGGTGTTGGTGGGGTATGCGCTTTTTACGCCATTACCCTGGTTGTCGCGCCAAATCAGTCTCTTATTTGGCTTGATTGGTATAGCCATAACAACCTGGGCTTTATTCTATTTTCTTCGCTCCCCTCAATCGAAGCCAAAGCGTTTGATAAATTATCTGGGCTTGATCGGTAGCGGCGTGGCGATCCTATTGGCATTTGGGCTTCACAACTACCTCATGCCGGGGTACACCACGGTGTTGGGGATCATTCTAATCACCCTGACCGCAGTGGTGCACGGGCGTAAAGCGACTTATGGGTTGTTTGCTGCGGTCACCCTGGCGGCAACGGGGTTGTACCTTTTAGGATGGCTTGAAGCCCACACTCTGTGGCAAGAAGCAACACTTTTCTTTCTCACCAGTGCCTTGCTGGCTGAAACGACACTGCGGCTACGTCAGTCGTATCTCCAACAAATGAATCATCTAAATATTCTCAATCGCGCGGCACGGGCACTGGCTTCCACCATTGAGTATCGTCAGGTTATCAACTTGGCTTGTAGTTTGGTGCTAGAATCGCTCCCAGCCGATTCCTACTTCCTCGGGTTACTATACCAAGACAAACTGCGCATTGAGTTGATCTATGATCTCGGTGAGTATTTTCCACCGACTGAGGTGACCCTTGATAATCGGCTGTCTGCCCATGTCATACGCCACGCGCAACCTTTGCTAATTAGGGATATGGAATCGGAGCGGTATAAATATAAGCAAAAGCAGGGTGTGGAATATGTGGGGCTACAGCGGATGTCGCAATCCTGGTTAGGGGTGCCCATGTCAGTGGGAGGTAAGGTCATTGGGGTCATTGTAGTTGCTTCTTACCGAAAAAATGCCTTCTCGAATAAGGATATATGGTTGTTGGAAAACCTGGCCCAACTGGTAGCCATGGCAATTGACAATGCTCGCCATCACCAACAAGTGGAAGAGCGATCTCAGTTGGATAGCCTTACTCAGGTGCTCAATCACAATGCCTTTCTTGAAGCCCTGGAGCGTGCTCTGGCCCAAGCCCGGAGCACAGGCTCACCCGTTAGCCTGATTATGTTGGATGTGGATTACTTTAAGGAATTTAACGATTCCTTTGGACACCTGATCGGGGATCAGGTGCTCAAACTGATTATTGAGACCATCCGTCAGCACATCAAGCGTACCGATTGGGTGGGGCGTTGGGGTGGCGAAGAATTTGCCATCGCACTACCCAACGCCACTGGCGCTCAAGCCTATCGCGTGGCGCAACGTATCCGTGAGACCTTGGGTCAGGCTACGTTTACCGATCGAATGGGCAACTCGGTCAAACCACCGACGGTTAGTCAGGGAATTGCCGTCTTTCCCGATGAAGCCGATGAGGCGTATGCGCTCATTGATTTAGCCGATCAACGGCTCTATAAGGCGAAAAGCCGCGGACGCGATCAGGTTGAACCTGATGCCGCCTTTTGGGAGCGAAAAACCGATTCGGGCGATGAAGCGCTCTCCGCGGAGCAAACGACTTACCTGCAAACCGAGGGTTAACCTAGCGCACTAAGCACGGCCCTAAAAGCCTCCAAGGTCTGAGCAACTTCGGCATCGCCGATCCAATAATGAGTGACCAGGCGGAATTGCCGCACTCCCACCACACCCACACGTACTCCATAATTGGCCAAACGAGCTGCAAAAGCCGGTGCATCTATGGGGAGGCTTTCATCCAGGGAGATGAAGACCATGTTGGTTGCTGGCATACCCATTGGCAGGCTGATCCCCGGTAGGCGCACCAGACCCTCGGCTAGCATCCGGGCGCGGCGGTGATCCTCGGCGAGGCGGTCAATCATGGTTTCCAGCGCTACAATGCCGGCAGCGGCCAGAATCCCGGCCTGACGCATACCTCCCCCCAGTTGTTTGCGGATGCGTCGCGCACGTTCGATAAATTCCCGTGATCCACAAAGCACAGAGCCGACTGGCGCGCACAATCCCTTGCTCAGGCAGAAGGTCACCGTATCGGCCGGCTCGGCAAGTGCTTTCGCGGTTACTCCTAGAGCCACCGCGGCATTAAAGATGCGGGCACCATCTAGGTGGAGCGCTAAACCGCGGGCGTGGATCGCGTCTCCGACCTGGCGGGTATAGGCCACACTTAGCGGCACGCCCCCGCAGCGGTTGTGGGTGTTCTCTAAAACCACCAGGCGGGTGATTGGATGATGCACATCCGGCGGGCGGATGGCGGCCAAAATATCGTCCAGGCGTAAAGTGCCATCCGGCTGGTTGGGCAACGTATGGACAAAAACCCCTCCCAGGGCTGAGACCCCACCACCTTCAAACAAGAAAGTATGACCCAGGTGGCCCATGATAACCTCATCGCCTCGCTGGCAATGGCCTAAGACTCCGATCAGGTTTCCCATAGTGCCGGAGGGTACGAAAAGGGCGGACTCTTTTCCCAACAGTTCGGCAGCCATGGCTTCGAGGTGGTTAACCGTGGGATCTTCACGATAAACGTCATCCCCAACCTCGGCGCGGGCCATGGCTTCGCGCATGGCAGGAGTGGGGTGGGTTACGGTATCGGAGCGCAAATCAATCATTGTGGATTAGACCCCTTTCAGGCGAGATATCAGGCTGGTTGATACTGGCGTAACCACGCCAGGAGGTGCTCTAGGTCAGCTGGAAGAGGGGCTTCAAAAGTGCGTGGTTCTTTTTCGCCGGGCAAGCGCAAGGTTATCCGCGCGGCGTGCAGGAAGTGACGTTGCAGAGGCAGGCTGGGATGACGGTGACCATAGAGGGTGTCACCCACGATCGGGCACCCTAAAAAAGCCATATGCACGCGAATCTGATGCGTGCGCCCGGTGAGCGGATGCACTTCCAAAAGTGTGTGTTGGCGGAAGGCTTCGCGGGTATGGTACTCGGTGATGGCTTCCCGTCCTTTACCCGGGGGAAGCACGCTCATTTTCTGGCGATGAAGCGGATCACGGCCAATAGGCGCCTCAATTCGCCCGTGCGGTGTGGGAGGGCGACCATCTACCAAAGCCAAATAGGTCTTTTGAACCTGGCGATGACGAAACTGATCCTGTAGCCAGCGATGGGCGCGGTCATTTTTCGCCACCAGAAGCAACCCCGAAGTTTCTTTATCGAGGCGATGAACGATTCCAGGGCGGCGTTCTCCGCCCACCCCTTCGAGGTCAGGGCGATAGGCTAAAATGCCGTGCACCAGGGTGCCTTGAGCATGTCCCGGTGAGGGGTGAACCACCATGCCAGCGGGTTTGTTAATGATCATCAAGTCATCATTCTCAAAAAGGATATCCAAAGGGATATCTTCCGGTTGAAGACGGCTGGGCTGAGGGGGCGGCAGGATAACCTGGATCTGTTGGCCGGGTTGGACGGGAAATCCGGTCTTCGTGATCACCCGCCCGTTGAGACTTACCTTCCCTTCCTTGATGAGGTTTTGCAACCGAGCGCGCGAAAAATCGGGCAGGTACTGTACCAATACCTTATCCAGGCGTTCTTCACGAGCGCTCTCGAAAGCAAAGGTGATCACCTGCTCAAGTTCGTTCATTGCCGGTCGGTTGTCGGGGCCGAGAGACTTTCTTCGGAAGTATGGGAGGGTGTCGCTTTGCGTGCTGCTTGTTCGCGGCGTTCTTGCAGCCACACGCTTAAGATTAACAGCGCGGTGCCAATCGTAATGCTGGCATCGGCGACATTGAAGACGGGAAAAGTGCCCACAGAGATAAAATCGGTGACATGCCCAATGGTCAGGCGGTCAATCAGATTGCCAATTGCGCCGCCCAGTTGAAGGCTCAACGCCAAACGCAGCCAAGTTTCCTGCGCGGGTATGCGCGGATAGTAGTACAGAATAGCGAGAGCAACCACCACAGCCAGGATGGCGAAGAACTGCCCCCGTTCCTGTAACAACCCAAAGGCGACGCCGGTATTGTACCAGTGAACAATGCGGGCATAGGGTGCCAGCCATGGCCAGGGTACCCAGGTTTCATAAAGCGCCAAGTTTTGGCGGATCAGGGCTTTTGTCACCTGATCGAGGAGGATAACCCCTCCGGCAATAAAAATGAGCCAGCGATAACGCGTCCAGAGTTTCACGTGAGCCTCCCAGAATTGTCCCCCTTATTTTAATCCATGGTATGGGGTTGAGCCGGAAAATACCCTTAGGGCTTAATCCAGGTAAATGCAACCAGAGGCTTTGACGTGTGCAGCCAGGTCATTTATATCCAGGGTAGTGCCGAAGTAGAGCAGGTGGGAGGGACACCTTTGCCGGCAATCCCGACTGCCAAAACCCTGCACCGGAATGATGGCGTTCGGAAAGGTGAGCGCTTGTTTAACCCATGAACATTCCGAGTGATCTGGGCTGATGGTGAATAACACGGCTTGGATTTGTCCGTGTGGGCGCAAAAAATCGAAGTGCCAGTGAGGCCGGACGGCGAGATTGAGGTGATGGCGAATACGCGCGGCGATTCCACCCGGCCCGTGAGCACTCCCCCAATAGGTGTACCAACCAGCGGGGAAATCAAACGTGCCCAACTGTCCAATACGGGCGCGGGTCTTGTAGGGCAGCCATAAGACAAGCCCATAGATGCCGGGAATGGTGGGCAAGGTCAAGGTCATCCGGGCACGCGGAAGAGAAAGTCTAACTGGTGGGCTATGAAAACTAATTCGCAGTGTGCAATTTGCTCCTTTCGGATAGCCAGCCAATCCGCCAGCGTGGTCGGTGAGATTAATGCTTGCCGGCTCAAGCTGTCTTCGACAAAGTAAAGAATGCTACGCAGAAAATCGGCTTCGTCGGGCTGGTATTTCCCGTGCCGCGGCGAGACCACCCAATCCGATGCCCCAACGGCCATGAGGTCTAATCCCAACGCAGGGCCAAGGACAAATAGTGCTCGACCGGTGGTGCTCCCTCCGGTGGGCAAGCCGTGGAAACGGCGCTCATCCATGCTTTGATGATAAAGTGCAATGATCTGGGCGTCCAGATCGGGAGTCAGAGGGGGCAAGAACTGAGTCAAGCCATCGAAGTTAAGGGTGAGATAGAGCCATCCGCCCGGGCGCACATAAGTTATCAGTGTGCTCAGCCCCGCTTCCAGGTTGACCAGGTCCATCACCGCGTGGGCGATGATGCCGTCAAAGACGCCGCGTTGGAAGGGGGATTGGCCGGGTGCAAAGGCGTCGGCGGCGAGGAATTCCACCCAAAGAGACGCTGTCCCTTCTGGAGGTGGTAACGCCCGGCTTTCTTTTCGAGATGGGTGCGATTCTGGTGGGCCCATCTTACAAGCGCACTTTGTGCATAAAACAAGTTGGCAGGGTCAAGGTCCAGGGCCGTATAGATGGCATTATCCACCAGTCCCCATTCCCAGGCGCGTTGAATCATGGTACCGATACCGGCTCCAACTTCTAGAAGTTTCAGCGGGAGGTGAGCAGTGCGCCTGGTGTGATTGACGAGGACATTCCAAACCTGACGGTTGAGAGCGAGGTCATCCACGCTGCGTTTGACTTCTAGATAATGCTGAAAGTTAAACTCGAAAGCGTCCATACGATTACGCCTGTTGGGCCCATGCGGTGACCAGGGTATGTATAAAGTGTCGCGCTTTGGCCATGCTTTGTTCCCAGGTGGGAAACGCCTCATACCGAGCACGCGCGGCAAGGCTCATCTGTGCCAATATGTCACGCTGCTTATGAAGAAGCGCCAATACTTGGGCCAGAGTCTCAGAGTGACCAGTTGGGATAAGGAACCCATTCTGACCATGGGAGATGATTTCAACCGCGCCACCAGAGGTTGTAGCGATTGGCACGAGCCCATAAGCCATGGCTTCAAGATAGGCGATACCAAAGCCCTCATAATCTGAAGGCACAGCTAACACCTGGTGGTGGGTCAATAGTTCTCGTAAGGTCTCGTTGCCACAAGCGCCCCACAGGCGGATATTTGGCCAGAGGTTATGCCGATGGATAAACGCATGAATGGCGCGAGTAGTCTGGGGTTCCAAATCGGTGCGTCCCACGATGTCTAGAACCCAGGTTGTGCAGGGAAGTGTCATAAGAGCAGATAGGAGCACATCCAAGCGCTTGCGCCGAATAAGATTGCCCAAGAAGAGGATACGCAAGGGGCCGTTCTGATGGCTGCGCTCCACAAGGTAGTTGGGATCGGCGATTCCTTCGCCTTGGGCGTTTCCTCCGGGGTAAACAATACAATGCGGCTTTTCTTGAGCGGAACGAGAGGTGTTATACACACTTTGTTGCGTGGTGCGGCTATTAAAGATAAAGCCATCCACGCTGTTCAAATAAGCCCGTTCGATCCATCCGTACAGATAACGCATTATACGGGGATGATAAGGCTCGCTGCTTCGTAAATGATGCACAATAGCGACAATCGGATAATGTACTGTTGAGCGCAATTGATGATTAAGCCAAAAGAGCGAGGGGTGGTTTAATTCGTCTTGTAGCAGTATCTCCAGGGGGAGAGCCTTAAGGCGCCGTTTTTGTTTGAAGTCGAAATTGTGTGCTAAGGCTAGGCCGTATCCCGGCCAGGTTTGTGAGATCACAGTGACCGTATCCCCTTGATTTTGCAGGTAATGCACCAAATAACGGTCATAAAGATAACCGCCGGAGAGCGTATTCAGGTTACCGTAAATAATCAGTCCTACCTGCATGGTTAGAATATCATTTCATAAGCTGCCCAGGCGTTTTCATGCTCCCACAATCGCACGTACAGGCGCCTCAGGCCCGTAGTGGGCAGTTTTTGAGCCATTCTTTCGCATATTAAACGGGCAAAGTATTCCAGTGAGGGGTTGACACCGGCAAATTCGGGCAGGTCGTTGAGAAGCCGATCCCGATAGCGCGAGATTTGTTCCTCTAATGCGGCTTCCAACATTGTAATATCTATCAGATAGTTATGTGGGTCCAAATGTTCACCGCTAACCTCAACCTCAAGACGATAGGGATGAGAATGAGGCAGGTTCTCGCTACCCCAGTCTCCGCCAATTAAATAATGTTGGGCAATGAAAGAGCGCAAGACGGCGACATAATACATGGAAAGGCTCCTTTCTGAATCTGATCATTTAGGCGCAAAAAGACATAATTTAGATTCGTCTTTTATAATCATAGCATGAGCCTGAAGTTGAACGACGTGCGTGAACATACTTTGACGGAAATTAACCTGGATGATGCGCTGGAAGCGCTGGGGGTAAAACGCTACACCTTATTGGGAAGGGGCTTAGCTGGCCTCCTGCGCCCCTCGGCTCGTAGATTTGCGCGCCAGATCCTATCCTTTGACCATGAGGTGGCGAACATCGGACTGCACCAGGCGGCCTCTCGATTTGTCTCTCTCTATGTTCAGCGCCTCGAAATCCTGGGCGAAGGTTTCATCCCTCGCACCGGGCCGCTATTGGTACTGGCGAACCATCCAGGCTTGAGCGATGCGCTGGCGCTTTTCACCGCTATACGTCGTGATGATCTGCGCGTTTTGGCGGCTGAACGCCCCTTCTTGGATGCCCTGCCGGCGATCAAAAAACACCTCATCAGCGTACCTATGGATGAGAACACCCGTATGGGCGTGATCCGTCAGGCCATTCAACACCTGCGGTCGGGGGGTGCGCTGCTTAACTTTCCCGCCGGGCGGATTGAGCCGGATCCGGCAGTCATACCACGTGCCTATGACTCCCTTAATACGTGGTCGGAGAGTATCGGGGTCTTTGTGCGCGCAGTGCCGGAAGCGATCGTAGTACCGATGATCGTCAGCGGCGTGTTATCCTCTGCCGCTTTGCATCATCCCTTGACGCATTTACGCCGCTCGGCACGCGAACGAGAACGTTTGGCAGCGACGCTGTGGTTGCTCGTAAAATTGCACCGGCCCAGCCAGTGGCCGGTGAGGGTGACCGTACACGTCCTGCCACTGTTGGAGGCCGGTCGTTTCGTCTCATATCACGAGGTGCATGCTATCACCCAGGCCGTGATTGCCCATATCAAAGCCAGTTTTCCCTTTTAGGTGTAGGTCAGGATGACCTGCAACGCCTCTTCGGGATACTCGCTGAGCAACCGGTAGGCTTCGGCTGCGTGCTCAAGGGGAAAACGGTGAGTGATCCAAAACGAGGGGCGCAACCACTTGAGAGCTTCGACGGCCATCTCAAGGCGGCGCGCTTTGGTCCAGCGCCCGCTGAGTTCGGGGGCAATTGTGCTCACCTGACTCGAGATGATGTGGATGCGGTTGCGATGGAAGCGCCCTCCTAGGTCTAGGGCAACCGGTTTACGTCCATACCAAGAACCAACGACAATGCGACCGGTGTAGGCGGTAATCTCAACGGCTTGGTTGAGGGCACCGGGTGCTCCTGAGATTTCAAATACCAAATCGGCACCCGAGTGATAGCCAAGTGACTCCAAGATGGATCGCAATCCGCGTAGCACGTCTTCGCTGAGAGGGTCATACGCTGCGGTGATTCCCAGTTCCAGTGCGGCCTTGCGCCGCAGGGGATAACGATCCAGTGCGACAATGCGATGGAGTGGAAAGCGGGTCAGTAAAGCCGTGGTGAGCAACCCCACCATACCCAGACCAAAGACAACGACTTGCTCTCCCAAGATCGGATGACCATCTTGAATGAGGTTAATCGCCGTCTCCGTGTTGGGCAGAAACAAAAGATCCTCCTCGCTCAATCCCTCGGGGAGTGGGATTAGTGAGTCCAATGGCGCAATAAAAGCGCTTTCGTGAGGATTAAAAGCGAACACCTTGCGCCCAAGCCAGGTTTCTTCCACCCCTGCGCCGATGGCGATGACTTCTCCCACGCAGGCATAACCGTACTTGAAGGGAAACGTAAATGCCCCCTTAAGGGTAGGAAGGGTTTCATCCAGGCTCATCCAACTGGGAATTTGCCCGGTATAGGCCAATACTTCCGTACCAGCGCTGATCGCACTGGCGATCGTTCTCACCAACACCTCACCATTTTGAGGATCGGGGCAATCCTCCTCTCGAATTTCTACCGCAAGCGGTGCTTTGAAGATGAGCGACTGGCGTTTCATATGTGATACGTTTTAGGCCTCCCCCATAGAATAAGGTCTCGATCCCACATTTCCCATTGCCAGAGTGTCACGCCGGGAGCCTCGCGTTCAGGGCTGACCAGCAACTTGTTTATATAATGATAACCGCCGATCCAGATTGGGGCAAGGGTAATGATAACGGCATCGAGCAATCGGGCTTCTAAAAACGCCGTGAGGACTCTGGCGCCTCCTTCGACCATCACTGAACGGATTCCATGCTCCCATAGGTAACTCAGCATGAGGTGGAGAGGGATGGGGTCGCCTGGTTCGTTCACCAAAGGTACAATGCGCGCCCCCAAGGCTTCCAGTGCACTTCGACGATCAGCGGGGGCTTTGGCTGCGGTGAAAATCCATGGGGGTTGAGTGGGATGGTGTAATATGTGACTTTCGAGCGGGGTGCGCAGGTGAGTATCCAGAACCAGTGGTTGAGGATGCTGCCCTGGAACAAGACGCACGGTCAGGCGGGGATTGTCGGCCAGTACCGTGCCCACACCCACCAAGATGGCCTGATGTTCGGCCCGTAGGGCATGGGTCAGCTGAAGAGCGGCTTCACCACTGAGAGCACTAGGATGTCCTTGGGCAAATGTCAAGCACCCATCCAGGCTTTGGGCAAAGGCCAAAGTCACCCAGGGATGCTGTTTCGTTTCACAACGTTGGGCGCCTTCGGCCTGCCACTCACGGATGCGGCTTCTGGCCATTTCCACCAGGTTGCTCCAGGCCGACATGGGGTAGATCTCCCAAATCAAGCCAATGGTTTAAGCGTAAGGCTTTGCTGCTCAAATAGGCTGCATTTTCAGGATACACTGTGGGCAGGAGTGGCACGCGTTCCACCACATGAATGCCCAAAGCTTCCAGATCACGAATTTTTTGGGGGTTGTTCGTCATAAGACGCACCCGCAATACCCCTAAATCTTTGAGGATAAGGGCGGCAATATCATAACGGCGAGCGTCTGCCGGATGGCCGAGAGCTAGATTGGCCTCTACGGTGTCCAGTCCTTGATCCTGCAAGTTGTAAGCGCGTAGTTTTTCGCGCAGGCCAATGCCCCTCCCTTCCTGGCGAAGATAGATCAAGATTCCTTGCCCATGAGCAGCAATGTGATCCAGGGCGTGATGCAATTGCTCGCCGCAATCGCAGCGACGCGATCCCAGCACATCCCCGGTAAAACATTCGGAATGAACACGGGTGAGAACGGCAGTGAGGGGGTCGAGATGTCCTCGCACCAGCGCCAGGTGTTCGCGGTGCTCTATCGAGTCCGTATAAAGATACAAGCGGAATTCACCCCACACAGTGGGGAGCATCGTGCTGACTTCACGTTTTACTTCTAAATTGCGCATTCGATCACCTATCATAACCGTTTTGTATGGGATGGTGTCAGATTAAGTTCGGTCGGTAACCAATAAACCAACCAAAAGAGCCTCAATAACTTTGGTGAGGTAGCCCAAAGGTGTACGGGCGCCAAACAGCACCCACAGCAAGATGGTTACCCCGGTGTAAGCAATGAAGCCGTAGCGCACCCAACGAAAGCGTTTGCCGAGGCGTTCCCGGCCAAGTAGATAGGCGCCGAGAAAGGTCACATAGCCTATGCCGTTGAGGATGAAGACAAGATCGGGAAAGCGCAGAGAAATGTGGATGACGGCCGTGGCCAGGGGCAATAAGATGAGGGCAAAAGTTCGCAACGGTTGAGTAGATTTTTGGTTCACATGTGACTCCGGTTGCAAAGGCCGCCGTGTTCTTGGAGATGACGAGGGTCATTCAATTTGACCTGGGACGTGCATCCACTAGAGTTTTGGGATGCAAAATCTAATAATTTATATGTATTTTATCAACAATTGGAAGGGTTGTGGGGCGATGTAAAAACTCGGGCGAGCCTAAAGCCCGCCCGAGTTTCTGCGACCAGAAATGGCAAACGTTACCGGCTGATCCGTTCCAGGGCGATTTGCAGCCTCTCGCCGTCGAACGTATCTTCGGCGGCGGGAAGGTTAGGCGGTAGTGGCTGGTTGAGCATCTCAACAGTCAAGGTTTCGCCCATGATGTACTCCCTGAAAGTGGCAACGGCGGCTTCCAAACCGGGTGTGGCCTGGTAATAGAGGCGGATACGGTCGGCGATATCGAGGTCGGCTTGTTTACGCAGTTCCTGTACCCGCCGTACAAACTCGCGGGCCAATCCCTCCTGGATCAATTCGGGGGTTAAATCAGTGACCAAGGCAGCCAGATAAGGTCCTTCGGAAGCCACAGCAAAACCTTCGCGCGCCTGGACACGCACTTCAACTTCTTCGGGCAGGATGGTGAATGTCTCACCATTCACATTAACCTCAATCGGTTGATTGTTGAGCAAACGTTTGGCCGCCGGTTCAGGATCCAAATCGAGAATGGCCTTGCGGATAGCCGGGAAGCGGCTGGCATACTTTTGCCCCAATTGCTTGGGCAGTGGGTTGAGGCTGTAGGCCACGGCTTCGCTGGTAGCATCCAGGACTCGTACCCGCTTGACGTTTAACTCATCGGCCAGGAGGTCAGCATAGGCTTGCACCACTGGAATTTCCTCAGCATTGCCCACGGCAAAGGCAACTTCGGCCAGGGGTTGGCGTACCTTGCGATTGGCTTTGTTGCGCGCGGCGTGTCCGAGGGATGCCAGGCGCATGACCAGCGCCATTTCACGGTTGAGCCGTTCGTCAATGACCTGCTCATCATACGCCGGCCACTCGGCTAAATGCACCGAGAGGGGCGCCTCTTGATCTACCGAGCGCACCAGGTTTTGGTAAAGCGCCTCGGCCAGGAAGGGCATGGTGGGTGCCAGCAATTTGCTCAGCGTGACCAGTGCCTCGTAGAGAGTGGCGTAGGCGGCGCGTTTGTCGGCATCCGATTCGCTCTTCCAGAAGCGCCGCCGTGAACGACGCAGATACCAATTGGAAAGTTGATCCACAAAGGTCTCAATGGGGCGGGTTGCGTCTAACACATCGTAATGTTCTAACGCGTCGGTGACATCTCGTACCAGCGCATGCAATGATGAGCGTAGCCAGCGATCCAAGGGGGTATATTCAGGTTCCTCATCTGAGGGTTGCCACTTATCCAGATTGGCGTATGTCACGAAGAAGGCATAGGTGTTCCACAAGGTGAGCACAAAATTGCGCAGCACCTCGGCCACCAAATCACTTGAGAAACGACGTTCCTGGCCGGGCGGGCTGGCGGTGTAGAGGTACCAACGCATGGCATCAGCACCGGTGCGATTGATCACGTCCCAGGGGTCTACTACGTTTCCGCGTGACTTGGACATCTTTTGCCCTTGAGCGTCCAAGATCAACCCGAGGCAGATCACATTCTTGTAAGCAACTTCATTGAATAGCAGCGTGCTGATGGCGTGGAGGGAGTAGAACCAACCGCGCGTTTGGTCAACAGCCTCGCAGATGTAGTCCGCCGGGAATTGGCGTTTGAACATCTCTTGGTTCTCAAAGGGATAATGCCATTGGGCAACCGGCATCGCTCCCGAATCAAACCAGACATCAATCAACTCCGGGACGCGGGTCATGGTGCCACCGCAATCCGGGCATTTCCAGCGGATTTCATCCACATGAGGGCGGTGCAGGTCGAGCCCTGAGAGGTCTCGCCCGGCTTTTTGCGAGAGTTCGGCGACTGATCCGATGCACTCCTGATGGTGACACTGCTGGCATTCCCAGATGGGCAGAGGCGTGCCCCAATAGCGCTCGCGCCCTAAAGCCCAATCAATGTTATTAGCCAGCCAATTGCCAAAACGCCCATATTTAATGTGTTCAGGATACCAGTTAATTTTCTCGTTCAGAGCAACCATTTGCTCTTTGAACTGGCTGGTGCGGATGTACCAGGTGGGGCGAGCATAATACAGCAAGGGGGTAGAACAACGCCAGCAGAAGGGGTAGGTATGCGTGTAGGTTTCGGCGCGTAACAATAGCCCACGGCGGCGTAAGTCCTCGGTAATTTCGGGGTCGGCATCTTTGACGAATTTACCGGCCCATGGGCGCACTTCGGGGATGAAAGCACCTTCTTCATTGACGGTCATCAGGATAGGCAAGTCGTATTCCAGCGCTGCGCTCATATCCTCTGCGCCAAAGGCAGGTGCCATATGCACGAGGCCGGTGCCCTCTTCGGTGGTTACGAAATCACCCAAAACGACGTAATGGGCGGGTTTATCCACCGGCAGGAAGGTGAACAACGGGTGATAGCGTTTACCCTTCAACTGGCGCCCTTTCATTTTGGCAATCACGGTAATCGGCTCATCTCCGAAGACGCGTGAAACCAGCGGTTCGGCCAGGATCAGGCGTTCTTTCCCGTTTTCTGGAGTTTTGCGTTCAATGACCACGTAGTCTACGTCCGGGTGAGCGGCTACAGCTACGTTGGCGGGCAGTGTCCAGGGCGTGGTTGTCCAGATCAACAAGGACGTCCCGGGTTCGTCCACCAGAGGTAAGCGCACATAAACCGAGGGATCGGTGGCTTCATCGTAACCGAGAGCAACCTCATGATCCGAAAGCGGCGTGCCACAGCGCGGGCAATAGGGGACAACCTTGAAACCCTGATAGAGTAGATTGCGTTCCCAGAAGTTTTTCAGAATCCACCACACCGATTCGATGTAATCGTTGGTGTAGGTGATGTATGCAGTGTCCAGGTCAACCCAAAAGGCGATACGTTCGGTGAGTTTCTCCCACTCGCGAATGTAGGTGAAGGCTGATTTGCGGCAGAGTTCATTGAAGCGGGCAATCCCATAGGCTTCAATTTCCCGCTTGGTGTTAAACCCCAGTTGTTTTTCCACTTCAATCTCGACCGGGAGCCCATGAGTGTCCCATCCTCCGCGGCGAATGACGTGAAAGCCGCGCATGGTTTTATAGCGGGGAAAGACATCCTTGAACGCGCGTGCCAGGACGTGATGTACGCCAGGCTTGCCATTGGCAGTGGGGGGTCCTTCGTAGAAAACATATTCCGGCTGGCCTTCTCGTTGGCGCAGGGTTTCGTGGAAAATATCATGCGTTTTCCAAAAACGTAGGATGGACTCCTCAAGCGCGACGATATCGAGTTTCGGTGAGATGGGTCGGAACATACGCTACTCCTCTAATCACCTTGGGTTTGATCTCTCCGAAAATGAGATGATATCTAAATAAAAACCCTCTCTCCACTTCAGGGACGAGAGGGGGTTCTCGCGGTACCACCCTGATTCCTGCCCACAGGCAGGCACTCTGCCAGGTACGCCCGGTTTACCCGTTGATACCTGCGCCCTGGGTAACGGCTGGCGAGGCCGGCGCCCCTACTGGCGAACCCTCTGGTCCGCGTTCAGTTTGCAGCTCCGGAAGGATTTTCGGCTCACCGATCTGCCCCGGCTCACACTCTCCCGGGTTCGCTGACAGCCTCGCATGAGCCTACTCGTTTCCATCATCGCTTTTCAGATGCGCCAATTATGCCACGAAGTGGGCAAAAAATCAACCGCCCGCGTTCTATCAAATAAAATGTTACCGAGATATGATCGTTCACTCAAAAGAAAATGTTACCGGAGTGAACGAGATGGCCGAAACCGATCCAATGACCGTAGATGAGCGTCGCAAGTACTTACACAAGATACGGCTGCGGTACTGGCGGGCGGAAGGGCGCAAAGAGCGCAGCCGTCTGCTGGATGAAGCCCAGGCCGTGACCGGGCTGCACCGCAAATCGCTGATCCGTTTGCTGAATGGGGAGCTAGGACGCAAGCGGCGTAAGCGGGAGCGCGGCAAGAGGTATGGGCCGGAGGTAGATGCGGCGATTGCGGTGATCGCTCGCAGTCTGGATTATCCCTGTGCCGAACGTCTGCAACCGAACCTGGTCTGGATGGCCAGGCACTTGCAAGCGCACGGTGAATTGCTCCTGAGCGAGACAACGCTGGAATTGCTGGGAAAGATCAGCATTTCCAGTGTGCGGCGGCGCTTGCCGGCTTCGCAACGGGCTGCCCAGCGCCTGGCGCATCGGGTGGGACGCCCGGCCCCGACTTCCAGCGTGAGGTCGTTCATCCCGATGCGGCGCATTGCCTGGGAGGAACGTCAGCCCGGGCACCTGGAAGTCGACCTGGTGCACCACTGCGGCTTAAGCTCCCAGGGACAATACGTCCACACCCTGCAACTGGTGGACGTGGCCAGTGGCTGGAGTGAGTGTGTGGCAGTGCTGGGACGCTCCTGGCTGGTCATGCAAGACGGCTTTGAGCGCATTCGCCAGCGTTTACCCTTCGCAATCCGCGAATTGCACCCGGATAACGGCAGCGAGTTCCTGAACGCCCATCTCCTGCGTTACTGGAAGGACAAAGTGAAAGCAGACGTTTCGCGCAGCCGTCCCTTTCACAAGAACGACAATCGCTTTGTGGAAGAAAACAACTTCTCGCTGGTGCGCGCCTATGTCGGCTATGGTCGGCTGGACACGGTGGAACAGACCCATTTGCTCAACCAACTCTATGACAAACTCTGGCTATACCATAACTTCTTCCAGCCCGTCCTGCGCCTGCAAGAAAAACGTATCCGCTCCGAACAGACGCCTGCCAAAGTCAAACGCATGTACGCCCCTGCCATCCCGCCTCTCGAACGGCTCATCCAGGCCGGTGCACTCTCCCCGGAGAAACAGGCGGCCTGCCTGGCCCTGCGTGAGCAAACCAATCCCATGCGCTTGCGTGAAGAGATCCAGGCGCTGGTTGACCGCCTCGCCCACCTGCCCTGTGCTCCAGAGGGTCAGGTGGAGGATGTCCGCCTGACCTTACAACAGCCAGAGCATTCACATGTCTGATCGGCTGGTCGTTGGCTATCAGCGCTTGTGTGGCACCCCCGAAGGCCAACTGGCCAGATTGTTCTTTGACATTCAGCTTTTCCATCCCACCTTCCCTGAAAGGAGTGGCCGCTTGGGTAACATTATCTTTTGGCAGAACAATAGCCGTTCGGTAACATTATCTTTTGGCTTGACACGCCGCCGACAGGGTTTCGGGGTGAGGGGATCAAAGTATAATCAAAAAGAACCATGCTCCACATCCCTTTTATTTTTCGTATAGATATAAGTTTCTATGAGGAAGTGAGGCTGATCTCATGAGGATTCTGATTATTGGCGGTAGTGGTTTTATCGGGCGGGCGTTGATCGGGCGCTTGCTGGAAATGGGGCACGAGGTCAGTGTTTTGAGCCGCCGTCCTCAGGCGGTGCGCTTGCCGTCTGCGGTAACCGTGTATCCCTGGGATGGACGCCGCGGCGCTCCATGGGCGGATGTGCTGGCTGAGATGAACGCGGTGGTCAATTTGGCCGGGGCAAATTTAGGGGCTGGCCGCTGGACACCGCAACGCAAGCACGAGTTTCTCACCAGTCGCGTTTGGAGTGGTGAAGCAGTCGTGGAAGCCTTCTCTTTAGCCGCCCGCAAACCTTCAGTCTTGCTGCAAGCCTCGGCGGTGGGGTATTATGGGCCCTGCGGCAATGAGATCATTACCGAAGACGCGCCCCCGGGCAAGGATTTTCTTGGTCAGCTCTGCGTGCAGTGGGAGACCAGTACCCAGCCTGTTGAGGCTTGGGGGGTTCGGCGAGTGCTCTTGCGCACCGGAATTGTTCTGGCGAAGGACAGCCTGGCGCTGAAGCGTCTGGTTCTGCCCATTCGCTGGGGCGTAGGAGGACCGCTGGGGAGTGGCAAGCAGTGGATGCCCTGGATTCATCTTGCCGATCAAATCGAGGCGATGCTCTTCCTACTTCAGCACGAACAGGCCCGGGGACCGTATAACCTTACAGCGCCAAACCCGGTGCGCAATGTAGATTTTGGGCGCACACTGGCTCGAGTCATGCGCCGGCCTTTCTGGCTCCCGGTTCCGGCGTTGATCTTGAGATTGCTTTTAGGAGAAATGAGCACCATGGTGTTGGATGGGCAACGAGCTGTCCCGCGCCGACTTTTAGAGTTGGGGTACCGTTTTAGGTTTGAAAATTTGGAATCAGCGCTGCGTGACCTGCTGGCTTCGTGATGTCCTCTGAGATTTAGGTATAATTAACCAACTCCTGGAGGACGTGGCTATGAACATTGATGAGCAGGTTGCACTTTTGATGCAAGGTACTGAATACGGCGACGAGGCCCTCAAACAGGCCATGGCGGCGGAATTGCGCGAACGGCTGATCGAGGCGCAGCAGGAAGGCCGACCGTTGCGGGTCTATTGTGGTTATGACCCACGCAAGGCGGATTTACATCTTGGTCATACAGTCACCATGCGCAAGTTACGCCAGTTTCAGGATCTGGGGCATGAGGTCACTTTTTTGATCGGAAATTTTACCTCGCTCATCGGCGATCCTTCCGACAAAGACAAATTGCGCCCTCGCCTCACCCCGGAAGAGATTGAAGAAAATGCGCGCACCTATGCAGAGCAAGCCTTCCGCATCCTGGATCCGACCAAGACTAAGATTCGCTATAACGCGGAGTGGCTCTCAAAACTCTGCCTGGCGGATATGATCCCACTTGCCGCTAATTTTACCCTCCAGCAGTTCTTGACCCGTGAAAACTTCCGCCTGCGCTGGGAGCGCGGCGATCCAATTTACCTGCATGAGACCTTTTACGCCATTATGCAAGGCTATGATGCCTATATGCTCAAGGCCGATGTGCAGGTTGGCGGCACCGATCAATTATTCAATATCGTCACGGCAGCGCGCAAAATAATGACCTTCCTCGGCGCCAAACCCAATATTGCCATCATCATGGGGATTTTGCCCGGAACCGATGGCGTGGTTAAGATGAGTAAGTCTTTGGGGAATCATATTCCTATTAACACCACGGCTGAGGACATGTATGGCAAAGTGATGAGCATTCCCGATTTTGTGATGCCCACCTATGCCAAACTGGTCACGCGCTGGTTGCCGGATGAAGTAGCGGCGTTCGAGAAGGCATTGGCCGATGGCACTTTGCATCCGCGTGATGCCAAGATGAAACTGGCCTTTGAAATTACGGCCAACTTCTATGGCGAAGAAGCGGCGCAGCGTGCTCAAGAGGCGTTTGTGCGCCTGTTCCAGAAACGCGATTTGCCCGAAGAGATTCCCGAATTCCACGCCGAAGCGGGGCAAAGCGTGTTAGATGTTTTAGTGAATGCCCAATTGGTCAAAAGCAAGAGTGAGGGCCGTCGCCTGATTGAGCAAAAAGGGGTGCGCCTGGATGGCCAGGTTTTGACTGAACCTAACGCGCCGATCCCGCATCCTGGTGTCTTGCAGGTGGGCAAACGTCAATTCTTGAAAGTGGTTTTCTGAACGTAGTGCAAATGCAATTTTGGGACGGAGTCGAATGTCTGATTTACCGCTGGTCATTGAAAACCTCACCTTCCGTTATCGCAGCCGTAGTGAACCGGCGATCCGCAATATTAACCTGAGCGTACAACCAGGCCAAGTCGTGCTGATCGCTGGCGCCAGCGGGTGTGGCAAGACAACCTTGATCCGCTGTATTAATGGCTTGATCCCGCGCAGTTATAAAGGGGAGCTGACAGGGAGCATTCGCATTTTTGGGCAGGATACGCGCGGACTATCACTCGCGCGCATCTCTCAAATGGTGGGAACTGTGCTGCAAGACCCTGAACGCCAGATTCTGGGCTCACGGGTGATCAATGAAGTGGCGTTTGGTCTGGAAAATCTGGGTTTACCCCGCGAGGAAATCCTCCAACGCGCCCATGAGGCCTTGGAACGGTTGAAAATTGCCCATTTACGCGACCGTGAAACGTTCAACCTCTCGGGCGGGGAGAAACAGAAGGTGGCTTTGGCTGGGGTGTTGGCGATGCGCCCGGGGATTTTGCTCTTGGATGAACCCCTGGCCAGCCTGGATCCGGCTAGTGCTCAGGATGCGCTGAGTATGATTCGCCAATTGGCGGATGAAGGAATGACCATTATCCTGATCGAGCACCGCGTTGAAGACGTATTAACCATTCATCCTGAGCGCGTGCTTTACATGAGTGATGGTGAGATTAAATTTGATGGCACGGCCGAGCAGTTGGTGGATTATGTGGACTTCCGTGAGATCAAACTCCCTGCGCGCATGGTCTTAGATTTGGCGGCACGCACCACTCCTCCGTCTATGCCGCAGTGGTTGCCCAGCGGGCGTGAAGGGCCGCGGGAGCCGTTGGTAGAATTCCAGGATGTGCATTTTGGATATGAGACCGAGACCGAGGTCTTACATGGGATTAATTTGGCGATTTACCGCGGTGATGTGATTGCGGTATTAGGCCCTAACGGTGCCGGCAAGACGACGCTGGTCAAGCATGCGATCGGTTTGCTCAAACCCAAGCGGGGACGAGTGCTGATCCGTGGACGGGATACCCGTCAGATGAGCGTCGCTGAAATTGCCAGTACTCTGGGGTATGTTTTCCAGAGCCCAAGCCACATGCTTTTTGCCCCTACCGTCTATGAAGAACTGGCATTTGGGCCGAAAAACCTTAATCATGATCCCGAAACCATTCGAAAGGAGGTGATGGAGGCGATCCAGATTGTGAACTTGGCAGGTTATGAGCAGACTCCACCGCTCTCGATGTCCTTTGGGCAGCAGAAACGTGTCAGTATCGCCGCCATCCTTTCGATGCGCTCGCGTATCCTGGTCATGGATGAACCCACCGCCGGGCAGGATTACAAAAATTACATCAATTTTATGGATTCCATTCTTCAAATGCCTGGCTTTGAGGCGATCCTTTTCATCACACATGACATTGATGTGGCCATCCGTTATGCCAATCGTGTCCTTCTGGTCAGCAATGGACAGGTGGTGGCGGATGGCGCGCCCGAAGAGGTGTTAAGTGACCTGGAGCGGTTGGAAGCCTGCCGCCTGGTTCCAACGTCGTTGTTGCGCCTGAATCTGGAATATCTACCTGCAACCCATCGTTTTCTCAGCGCAGAAGCGCTGGCCCATTTTTCACTGGCTCGATAAGGAGGAGCAAAGATGGATAAGCGTTTGCGATCAATTCTTTTCTCGCTGATCGGTGTGTTGGTCTTCTTCCTGTTGATTGTCTGGATTGGTGGGTTGATTAACCCCAACCTGCAACTGGATGAGACCGGCGTGTTGCGCTTTGTTTTTGTTGGGATTGGCCTCTTGATCGTTTTCATCATTTACGCCCTGACCCGTCAAAGCCCGGTCTGGGAAGTGGGCACCCGCGAGGTCGTTTACATGGCTATTGGGGCGGCACTTTATGCGGTGCTCTCTTTCCTCTTCAATGGGACGGTGTTCGCGGTGCCCTCGGTCAGCCAGGTGGCCCTGCGCCCAGCGATTGCCATCCCGATGTTCTTCGGCTATGCCTTTGGTCCGGTGGTGGGGTTCTTTAGCGGTGCGGTAGGGAATATGTTCGGCGATGCCCTGACCGGCTTTGGCCTTTCACCGCAGTGGAGCATCGGTAATGGTCTGGTTGGTTTCGTCGCTGGCCTGGTACACCTTTTCAAAGATAAGAAGCGCAGCGTGGATGCGGTTTTGATTGCCAGCGCTTTGCTGGCTGCCCTGGCGACGGTGTTATTCTTTATCAACCGCAATGTGCCTAACAAGATGTTTTATGATAGTGAAGCCGGCATTTTTGGCGATGCGACGATCAGCCTCTTTGCGGGTCTCTCGGCGGTGGTTGGGTTTGTGCTGGTGTTGTTGGTGCGTTTCCTATTTGGCCAGAATCTGGATGTGGTGGCGGCAGTGACCTGGAGCCTTCTGGGCAATTTCCTGGGCATTGGCTTTGCGGCCATTTCGGATATCTGGATTAATGGCTATCCGCCGGCTGTAGCCATCGTTGGTGAATTCCTGCCTGCAGCGGGGCCGAATGCAATCTTTGCCGCTATTTTGGTGCCTTTGCTGGTCGTAGCGTTTGCTTCGGTGCAACGCCAAACCGGACGGTGAATTTTAGGTCGGGGGGCAGACTGAGATTCACCAGTCTGCCCCCCAAACAAGGAGAAAGTGAGCCTCTATGCTGGTTACCTGGCGCTACCGACCGCGTAAATCCCTAATTCAGAGTTTTGATCCTCGAGCCTGGATCATCTTCTTCCTTTGTTATATTGCCTGCACGGTACTCTTTTGGGATTTGCGTTACCTCTTGGTGCTCTTTGCGATGGCCTTGGTGGCCGTCTTTACCTCAGGAATTAAATGGCATGAAATGCGGCGGGCCTGGCTGTTCATTGGCGGCTTTATCTTGTTCTTTTCCTTTCTTACCTTACTCACCGGGCGGGGCGGGATTGAACTTTACAAAGAGGAGCATATCATCCGTCGCCTGACCGCAGGTTTCACGCTTTTGGGTTGGCGCCCCACGCTGGTCTTAAGCACTGAGCGCATTGCCTATGCGGTGGCGATGATGGTGCGTGTGTTCAGCCTGGCCAGCATGACCATTCTCATCCCCTATTCGCTCAATCCTGCTCTGTATGGTGTCACGTTCCGCGGCCTGGGCTTACCGGACAAGGTGGCGTATGGCATGGATTTGACCATGCGTTTTATCCCCTCATTTGGGCGTGATTTTCAGTTGACCATGGATGCCCAGCGTGCGCGGGGCTATGAATTGGAAAAAATTTCCGGGGGCCTATTCGCTCAGGTGCGCAAACTGGCGCCTTTGATTGTACCGGTCACCATTCACGCTATCGTGGCAAGCGAGGATATTATTGATGCCATGGATTTGCGTGCCTTTGGGGTTGGCCCACGCACTTGGGTGGATGAACTGCATTACCGTCCGCGTGATCGGGCCCTGATCGCGTTTGGTGTGGCGATGCTGTTGGTTTGTATTGCGTTTTCACTGTGGGGGTTCGGCAAATTCTGGGTACCAGATTTCTTGCTCCGATTGGCGCAGTAACTTCCCAATCTAAAACTAACACGCCACCTGCATTCTCGGGTGGCGTATTTGCTTTACTGCCGTGAGCGTGGGTGGTGATTCTCCGGCAAGCCCAGGATAATGGGCAGGCCGAGCATCATAATTCCGGCGCTCAGCCAGTAGGTCGTGTGCAATCCCAAATGGTCACCCAGCCACCCAACGCCTAACATGGCCAACGAGCCAACGACAAAATTTACAGCCATGAATGCCCCATTGGCAAGGGCGCGTTGCTCGGGATAATGATCTTGAATTAATGCCATCAGGATGGGAGTCATTGAGAGCATGGTGGCTCCCAGTCCCAGCAGGGTAACTAGGCGAAGAATGAGGTTGGTCGTGGCGAGAAATGCCACAGTGAAGACCGCTGCACCAATACCGGCGATGAGGAGAACGGATTTACGCCCGAAGCGGTCACTCAGTGATCCACCCAGGAAGGCGCCACCAATGCCGGCAAATTCCATGATCGTGAGCGAGCCTCCTGCCAGCCACAACGTTGCTCCTTCTTCGGTCAGAAATGTGGGCAGGAAGGTAGAAAAAGCCACCTGGGCTAACGCGCGAGTCATAAGAAGCAAACTGACTGGCAGCAACACAGGGCGTAGCAAATGCCAGGCTTCGTGCCAGGGCAGTGGATCGGGCGCTTGTTGGGGTTGAGCAGGTACATCGCGCAGGTTCCAATAAACGGCAAGCGAGACCACGACTCCGATGACCATCAACCAGGGTAGGCGTTGCTGTCCCAAGCCCTGGACTGCCGCGACCGCAATGAGGGGGCCGAGGGTGCGTCCGAGTTCACCGGCTGCCATCCACAGGCTCATGCCCAGACCGAGCCGCGTGGCGGAGAGCCGCCCGGCAATAGCCGGGCCGATGGCGTGAAACCCAGCCGAAGAAAACCCAACGACAAGCAGGAACACCATGGCCATGGGATAGGTCGGTGCAGCCCCAACCAGGGACATCATAATCGCGGTAACCGCCGGGCCGAGGAAGAGCAACAAACGCAACCCAATCCGATCTCCCAAATAGCCGATGAAGGGTTGCAAAATTGAAGGCGCTTGGGTCAGAAAAGGGAGCAGGCCCGCCTCGGTTTTAGAGAGCGCATAGCGCTCTATTAGCAAAGGTAGAAAGGAGGGAAGAAACGCCGAATACGTGTCGTGAACGGCATGCCCCAACGCAATTGTGCTAACCTGTTCACTCTGAAATTTCTCAGTGCTTAGGCTTTGATCTGCGATCATAGCGAAGTTTGCCTCAATGTCGCCGCGTATTTGAATCAAGAATGGCGGCGGATTTCGCCCTCTACGGTGAGGTGCAGAGGCGTGGCAGGGGGAATAGAACCGTAATCCGTGATGTCTTCCAGGGTAATGCGCAGTCGGAGCGGAAAAGCGCCAGGAGTCTGTTCCAAATAACGCATAATGGCCTCATCGGCCTGTACGCCAAAGGTTTTTAATAACTTGCGGATGTCGTGGCGGATGGTTTCCTCGTCCATGAAAACAGTTCCTTTCTTTGGTTGCTTAGTGATACGTTTTTTGCTCACCGCTAACAACGGAGTAAGCAGCTTGCTTGCGACTCTGGGTATCCAGCCATAGTGCCAGCACGGCCAGTAAGGTGGCAACAAGGATGACAAATGCCGCAATCTGATAAGTGCCCCGTAAGCCGGCAAGCAGGGCTTGAGGGTCGGCTTGGGTCACCTCAAAATTGGGAGGTAGGTTTGCCGCTGCGCGCACTTGTAGGGCAAACAAGGTGCCCATTAGAGGAAGCCCTGAAGTTTGACCCAGCGTTCGCATCAGCGCGAGGAGTCCGGAGGCGATGCCAAGGCGGTTGCGCGGCACAGATCCCATAATGGCGTTGTTGTTGGGCGATTGGAACATGCCTAGCCCAATCCCAAAGGGGATCAAGTGCAGGACAAATCCCAGAGGGCTGAGCCCGGGCTGGATGGAAGCGACAGAAAGGCAACCGAGGATCACCACAATCAACCCGATCAGGCTAATCCCGCGTGACCCATAGCGATCGGAAAGGGCGCCGGCCAGGGGGGCGACTATACCCATCACTACCGGATGCGCCATCATCAACAGCCCTACCAGTTGTGCTGGGTAACCCTGCACCAGTTCTAAGAAAAACGGCATTAGAAACATCCCGGCCATGACAATGAAAACCAGGAACGCCATTAACAGGTTGATCGAGAAGAGTGTGTTGCGAAATAGGGTCAGATCCACCATGGGGTATGGTTGACGGCGCTCAACAATGACAAAGGCAATTAACCCGACAAGTGCGATCCCGAGGAGAATTCTTGGCCATTGGGTATCGAATCCCAAGTCTTGCCCCATGGTCATACCCAGGGCATAGCATCCCATGGTCATGAACAGAATCGCGGCTCCCAGCATATCAAAGCCACCCTCGCGTTTTTCGGGGCGCAGGTCGGGTACAACCCGATGCACAATGAACGAGGCAATGATACCAATTGGCAGGTTGACCAGGAACACCCAGTGCCACCCTGCCCAAGCGATGATCATTCCACCCAGCGGTGGACCGGCGGCAATGCCAATGGAAACGATGCTCCCGATGGTGCCCAGGGCGCGTCCGCGCGATTCGGGAGGAAAGACTTCAGTGACAATGGCGGTGCCGAGGGCCTGGGTAAACGCAGCGCCGATGCCTTGAATGGCACGGAAGATGATCAAGGCTGTGATCGTGGGCGCCAGGCCACACAGCAAAGAACCCAGGGTGAAAATGATTAACCCGATCTGGTAAAGACGCTTCTTGTTGTAAAGATCACCCAACCGGGCAGCGCCCAGCATTAGGGCGGTCAGCACCAGTACATAGGCTAAAACGACCCACTCCACGGTCGCAAAATCGGTGTGGAGGTTTTCGACCAGGGTGGGGAGGGAGATGTTGACAATACTAGAGTCGAGCGTGGCCATTAGGACCCCGCTGCCGACCCCTAGAAGCGTCAGCCAGTGTTGTGATGTAGGACGTGAAGAGGCCATAACGAGGATGTTGTCCTTTATTCAGGTAGGAAGATATACCCCCCCATTGTACTCTGAATAATGGGCGTTTCGCCAGAGTCGGACTGTAATTTATACTGAAGACTGCGTATTGTATTCTCGACCAGGGCCCGGGCGGTTGCTTCGGGCAGAATTTCATTCCCCCATCCGGCATGATAGAGGGTGTCCCAGGTGACTTCGTGAAAGGCGTTGTCCATCAAAAACTGGAACAGTCGAGTTTCCGTTGGGCTGAGGAGAACGGGCATATCTTTATATAGGAGCAGATTTTGTTGTGGATCCAGCCGAAAATTGGCTTTCCAGGAGGTGTCGGGTACCATGCGAGGGGGAACCTTCTCCGCCAGGCGCCGCACCCTTTCTTTTAATTGAGACATTGCAAAGGGTTTAACCAGATAATCGCTTGCGCCCAGGTGATAACACTGCTGCATGATGCGGGGGTCGGAAAGCGCTGTCAACATCAGGATGGGGGCCCCCGTTTCCTGCCGTAATGCTTCGAGCAAGCTCAGACCGTCTAAATCTGGCATCATAATATCCAGAATGACGATATCCACAGCTTCGTGCTGCAACAGGCGCAGTGCTGATTGGGGTTGCGTAGTCGTCAAGACTTGATAATTTTCCTTTTCCAACACGCTACGCACCAAATCACAGGTATCTCGATCATCATCAATGATCAGGATTTTTAAGGTGGAAGGTGTGGCTTTGAAAACCATACAAAACCCTTTTTTATGAACAGGTTGCTCTTTCTTCGCTTATTGTAGGTTGGGCGGTCGAAAATTGCAAGCACAAGACCCCAAAAATGGTGGTTGAATAACGCGGTGGAAAATTGATAAAATCAAATGAGAGGATTAAAGTATGGAGGGAGAAAGGGATGGTAGTTCATTTTTATGCGACCTTCCGCCCAATTGTGGGAGGAAAGACGGTAGAGGTGCCACTGGACGATGGGGTCACCATTCAAAAGGTGTTGGAGCACTTGTTTGAGCGCTTTCCGGACTTACGCGCGCAAATGGTAGATGAACAGGGTAACCTCTTTCCCTATGTTCACTGCTTTGTCAATGGCCGGGATGTGCATTATCTGCCCGAAGGACTGCAGACTCCGCTAAAACCCGAGGATCGCGTGGATATTTTCCCGCCTGTAGGTGGTGGGTAGGATTAACAAAATGGGGCGAGAGCGTATGACTGACCATACGCTCTCGCCAGGAAAAGGGAAAAACGGGGGACTAGATAATCTCCAGTTCTTTGAGTTTGCTCTCCGGCACCACGCCGTTGACCCAGCCGCGCTCGCGGTAGTATTCCTCGAGCATCTTGTCTAATTCACAGACGTGGCCAAATGAGCCCTGCTCTTGGGATGGTTCTTCAAGGAAGCGCTTAGGCAACGTGTCGCTTCCCTCGCGGAAGCCGCACAGGTTGTTGTAGTAGCGTTCCAGGTTGTAAATGCGCTCACCAGTCTTCAGGACATCATCGGCAGTAAAGGGAACGCCCACGACAGCTGAGAATTGGGCGGCGTAGTCCTCGGCTGCCTCGGCGAAGGCGCTGAATTTGCATAGATCCAGGCTATCCGAGAAGGCGTGCAGGTCCTGGAGCAGTTTGAGCAATTTGCCTTTGCCCTCCCAGGCTAGCGGATCGGTCTTGAGCGGGATCAGACCCAGTTCGGAGGCAGGGCTATAGCCACGCAGGTGGCAGGCGCCGCGGTTGCTGGTTGCATAACCCAACCCCATTCCCTTCAGACCACGTGGGTCATAGGCCGGGATGCCCATGCCCTTGACCGTCATAGCAATTTCAGGGTGACCAAATTGTTTCGCCGCTTTTTCGGTGCCCTCAGCCAGGATGTCGCCTATGCCTTCGCGATAGGCAATCTTGCGCATGACCTCGATCATGCCAAACACATCGCCCCATTGCAGGCCACCGCTTCCGTTGACATAGCCGCGCTGGGTGGCTTCCATATACATGGCCAGCACATCACCAATTTCGATCGCGTCGTAGCCATAGTCGTTGGAAAGGTCAATCATCTTGGCGATGGCGGCAGCATCGTCATTATCGCACATGGCGCCAAGGGACCAAGCCGGCTCATACTCTAATGACTCCATGCGCAAGCCAGCGAAGGGACCTTCTTTGATCTCTACTTCTTTCTTGCAAGCCACTGGGCAGGCGTGGCAGGTGGGATCATCTACCAGAATGTGCTCTTTGACCCACTCACCACTGATTTTCTCGGATCTGGGCACAAACGAGGCGCGTTGGGCGTTGCGTGCAGGTAAGGCGCCCATGGTGCTGGTGATGTTCATCAGGACGTTGGTGCCATAAACCGAGAGGCCACCCTTGCGTGGGCTGGTGACGTTAGCCGGATCCATGATTTTTGCCAGGGCCTGCTGGTGCGCGGTTTTCCAAAGTTCGCGATCCATTGCCTTGGGCATCTTCTTCTCGGCCTTGATCACAATGGCCTTAAGTAATTTGCTCCCGCCCACACAGCCGGTACCACCGCGACCGCTGGCACGGTCATCTTCATTGATCCAGTTCGCAAATTTGACTAAACGCTCACCCGCCGGGCCGATGGCCAGCACGCTCAGGTCTTTCTCGCCATACTTCTCTTGCAGGGCTTTAATGGTCTCATGAACGGTCTTACCCCACATTTCGGAGGCATCATGGATCTCAACCTTGCCATCTTCAACATAGAGATAAACGGGTTTGGCCGCTTTACCCTTGACGATGATCCCATCTAGCCCTGCCCACTTGAGACGTGCACCGGACCAGCCGCCGTGATGGCTGTCGGTAATGGTGCCGGTTAAGGGTGATTTCGTGCAAATCGCCATGCGGCCACTCATGGTGACCTCGGTGCCGGTGAGTGGGCCGGTCATGAAACATAAAATATTTTCGGGCGATAGGGGATCAACCTGATAGCCGTTCTCAAAGACATATTTGTCCCCTAAACCGCGCCCGCCGATGTATTTCAGGGCCCAATCTTCACGGATGGGCTCATAGGTTACTTGGCCTGTGCTTAGATCCACATGGGCAATTCGATTGGCATAACCTCCGAGTGCCATACTCCCCTCCTAATTGGCAAAACCTGGATTCAAAGATAACCGCCTTTTAGTCAAATGCAGAATACTCTCTCTCACCTCCTTTCCTTCTAAACAAGGCTGGGAAGAGGCCACGATGGAACGGCTGAACGTTATTTTCCGTTATGGTGGAACCGGCGGGAGCGAAAGCGAAATGCGCGATTGAGCAGGAAAGTTCTCCTGTTTATAAGTCTAGTAGATTGTTTACGGCGATTCAAGTGACATTTGTCAATTCTTCCTCCCAGATGTAGGTTCAGGGGCCGAGTGAGTCGGTCAGTACTAATGGTAAAATCAAGAACAATGTTCTCGTATATCTTCCAAACAAGGGGTTCTGATGTCTCCTAGGCCTTCACATCCTTCATTACGCTCATGGCGCGATTACCTAAATTTGGTGGCCCAAGGCTTTCTGATTGGTACCGTGGATGCTGTGCCGGGCGTTTCGGGGGGAACGGTGGCGTTATTGCTCGGACTATACGAGGAATTGATCCAGTCAATTCGTTCAATGGCAGACTTGAAGGTGATTCAGCAATTGGTCAGACCGCGAGAATGGGGGTATTTGTGGTCGCAGACTCCTTGGCGGTTTTTGTTGGCTGTGGCCCTGGGGATTTTAGGGGGTGCCTTTACTCTTGCCCATACGTTGGAATGGGCGTTGATCCATTATCCGCAGGTGGTTTGGGCGTTATTTTTTGGTTTTGTGTTGGCTTCCACCGTTCTCGTCAGCCGTCGCGTTCAGCGCTGGAAACTTCACTATGCAGGCCTGTTTCTGGTAGGAGGTGTGGTAGCCTTTGCCCTGGCCGGTGCAATGGCGCTTTCAACGCCAAGGGCGCTGTGGGCATTCTTCCTAAGCGGGTTTGCAGCCATTTGCGCGATGATCTTACCGGGGGTCTCTGGAGCGTTGGTGCTGGTTTTATTGGGGAAGTATCAAGATGTCCTCACTGCTGTAACCAATTTTCAGGTCGTTCCTTTGGCGGTATTCGGGTTGGGAGCGGTCTTGGGGTTGAGCCTAATGGCACGTCTGCTAACGCGGTTATTGCGGCGTTACCACGATGCTACGTTGGCCTTTCTCTGTGGACTGATGGCTGGATCCTTGCGCCGTTTGTGGCCGTGGAAAGTATGGGAAGAGGTACGGGAAGAAACGATGGCGTTTGTCGAGATGGTCAATAATACCTGGCCGTCATTCGCAGAAATAGAAACCTGGGGCTTATTTGGCTTGATGGGAGTGGGGTTTGTTGTGGTGTGGTGGTTGGAACGCTTGGCGCGTGGGCGATCCGGTGCCCGTTCTTCTACCTCTGGTGTCATCCTTATGGGAGGTGAATGATGATAAAACCCTTCACATCAAGTCTGCGCTTTCCGTTGGCGCATACGTTCTCCATCGTTGCCCGTGATCCTCAGACGGGTTGGATGGGCGTGGCAGTTCAGTCACACTGGTTTTCGGTGGGCTCCATTGTGGCTTGGGGCGAAGCCGGGGTTGGGGTTGTAGCCACGCAGTCCATGGTGGAGATCAGTTATGGCCCACGCGGCCTGGCGCTTATGCGATCTGGTCTTTCGGCACCGGTAGCATTGCAAGCCCTTTTGCAAATGGATGAGGGGCGCGAGGTGCGCCAGGTCGCGATGGTGGATGCTCAGGGGCGGGTTGCGGTGCATACCGGCGCGCGGTGTATCGAGGCCGCCGGGCATTATCAGGGGGATGGCTTTTCGGCGCAAGCCAATATGATGAAAGATGCGCGAGTATGGCCGGCGATGGCCCAGGCTTACCAGGAAAAACGCGGCGATTTGGCTGAGCGTCTTTTGGCGGCGTTGGAGGCCGCACAGGCTGTCGGGGGTGACATTCGCGGACAGCAATCTGCCTGTATTTTGATCGTCAAAGGAGAGCGAACAACCCAACCTTGGGAAGGCGTGGTGATGGATTTGCGTGTAGAGGATCACCCTCAGCCCATTGCAGAGTTGCGCCGATTGGTCACATTACACCGCGCGTATCAACAAATGAATGCGGGAGATGCCCATCTGGCTGAGGGCAGGGTAGAGGCGGCTTTGGAGGCTTATCGCCAAGCGGCTCTCATGGCGCCCGAGATTGACGAATTGCCATTTTGGCATGCCGTAACCCTGGCGGAGCTGGGACGGCTGGATGAGGCGCTTCCCATTTTTAAACAGGTGTTTGCTCGTAACTCCGATTGGGCGGAGTTGCTGACGCGGCTGCCGGCAGCGGGTCTACTACGTCAAGATGAGGCCATGTTACAGGCCATTTTAGCGCAACGGGATGCTTGAGCCATGTCGGACCTGGCACGTAAATTGCATACGATGCCATGAACTGATCTGGAAGAGGTGTTTTGAGTGGTGGATCTGATCCTAAAACCCAGTTCGCGATCTGATGAGCGCGTGCGGCTTGTTCACTATCTTGCCGTGCCGCCGCGGCGCCTTGCCCGTGGACGGGAACATGAGCAGATTTGGCTGGCATTATGGGCATCCGCAAGCAAAGTCGCAGATGAGAACCCCCTCAAGGGCTGGTTAGCGCAAGCAGCCCTTCACTATTACCGCACCCGTGGGTCGGTGAGCTTGGCATTACGCCAAGCGTTTGAATATCTCAACCGGCAAGCCCTCACTTTCAATCAGGCTCAGAAAACCTCTTCACCTTTCCTAGGTGCGGCGATTGTTTTGCGGGGAAAGCAGGCTTACTTGGCGTTAAGTGGCCCGGTGCATGCTTATCTCTTTGCGGGTCAAGAGATGCGAGATGCGTTATTACCCGAACAAGCCGGACGCGGACTGGGGATTGGTCAGACGTGGGGGATGCGTTTCTATCTTTGGGCGGCACAACCCGGTGCAGGGGGATGGTTAACTTTGATGCCATTGTCATCCGAAGGCCAGGGTTTATTCAAGGGGGTTAATTTAGAGGCGGCTGAGGGTGTTTGGGTTGAGGTTAAAGCAGGCAGTGGACAAATTCGCCTGGCCGAAAGCCAACCTGTCCTTTCCGATATGTCTTTGGAAACCTCACCTCCCGCTCCCGTCCGCGAAGCAGAGCCCGGGCCTGCGCCTTCGTTTCAACCGGGAGAAGCGCGCTTACTTGGGGGGGATATCGTTGGGTCTTCTCGCCCTGCAACTCGTACCTCACCCGCTGTATCTAGAGCGGCGCCGACACCCTCTATGGCAGGCCGACATGAAACTACTACTGCCACACTTCCGCCGCGTGCTCAAACGACATCAGCCACACATTCCAAAGTTGGGTCACCGGCAGGGTGGGGGCATGCGCTGGCGGGTGTTCTTTGGAAACTATGGCAGGGATGGAAGCGGGTTGCTGTACCCTTGAAACGAGGGATAGATAATGTGTTTTCGCGCGTGCTTCCGACTGAAAGCACGCCGTTCCGTATTTCTCCCGGAACGTTAGCCTTCCTGGCTGTGGCAATCCCGCTGATGGTGGTAACAATAGCCGTGATTGTGTATTGGCAACAAGGGCGCATGGAGCAGCATCGCCTTTACCTTCAGCAAGCACAGCAGGTGGTTAGCCAGGCACTGGGGCAGTCTGATCCAGCGCTGAAACGTGTCAACCTGGAAGCCGCCCTAACCTGGGTGGATAAGGCGGAGCAATATGGCCAGACCACAGATTCAAAGTCTCTGCGCATGACCATCTACCAAAACTTGGATGCCCTCGCCGGGATTCAGCGGTTGGTCTTTCAGGCCTTATTGCCGGGAGGGATTGGAGGAAACTTCCAGATCGGTAAAATTGTGGCAACCCAAAGCGAGGATCTCTACGTGCTGGATCGCAATCAGGGAAGTATTCTGCGCCTGGTGGCTACGGAAAGTGGTTATGCACTTGATTCCCAATTTACCTGCCGTCCCGGACAGATTGGTTCATTGATCGTGGGGCCGTTTGTAGATATGATGGCCTTGCCGGTGTCCAATCTCCACGGCGCCCAAGTGATGGCCATTGATGCTAATGGAAACTTGGTTTATTGCGGCTTTAAGGGCGGTGAGCCTGTCTTAGATGCGGTGGCACTGCAGCCCCCTGATCAGGGGTGGGGCGTCGTCAAAAGCATTACTGTGCGTCAGGGCAATCTGGTAGTTATGGATGCCATGCAGAACGGCTTATACGAATACCGGGGCAGTCAATGGGATTTTGTGGATCGGCCTAAACCGCTTTTTGGCTCACAGGTCATTCCTCTAAGTAATGCCAAGTCCTTGGTGGCGTTCCAGGAAGACATTTTTATCCTCTATGATGATGGTCACGTCAGCCGCTGTAGTGGGGTCAGTAGTGTCGAATGCCAGGATCCTTTCCCCTTCCGTCTTTCCCAGGATGGGCAAGTCCAGGAAGTGCCACGCTTGGACGTAACGTTTTCCGATTGGGTGTTAACACCACCACCCGATCCGGCTATCTATCTTTTGGAATCCTCTGGACAATCGGTTTATTACGTCAGCCTGATGCTTAGTGTGCAACAACAATTTCGTCCCTCGCTGGTTGATGGCGAACGTTTGCCGCAACAAGCAGCTACGGCTTTCACGGTTACGCCCGGGCGTAATATCGTTATGGCATTTGGCAATATGCTTTATAGCGCCAGGTTGCCCTGAGGTTAACCGCGGGCGCGTAGCCAGGCCAGTAAGCGTTCGGGGGACCAGGTGTTGATGATTTGAGACGGCTCGACCCAGGCGCGTCGTGCGATGCCAATACCATACTCGATCAAATCAAAATCCGTAGGGGTATGGGAATCAGTGTTAAGGGCCAGCGGGATGCCCATCTCGGCTGCGCGGCGGGCGTAAACATCGTCCAAATCCAGCCGGGCTGGATTAGCGTTGATTTCCAGGGCAACTCCATATTGTTGGGCGGTAGTTAATACCATTTCCCAATCCAGGTCGGCCCCCTCGCGGTTCGGGAGTAGGCGTCCACTGGGATGACCAATAATATCTACCTGGGGGTTGCGAATGGCATTGAGCAGGCGCTGTGTAACTTCTGCCCGCGGTTGCCGTAAACTGACATGAAGCGAGGCGATGACGATATCTAATTCCGCCAACACCTCATCGGGGTAATCCAGATGACCATCCGCGCGTATTTCAACTTCAGCCCCTTGAAGTATGACAATTTTATCCCCCCAGCGCTGGTGTAGGGTTTCAATCTCAGCGCGTTGCTCACGTAGGCGTTCGGGGGTGAGGCCATTAGCAATGCCCAGTCCCGCCGAATGATCCGTAATGGCAATTACCCGCAACCCGCGCTGGTAAGCCGCCGAGACCATCTCATCCAGGGTTGCGGCACCGTCGCTCCAGTTGGAATGGGTGTGTAATTCGGCCTTAAGGTCTTCTCGTTGCAGCATGGGAGGTAATGTGCCATTGAGCGCCGCTTCAATCTCCCCGCGATCCTCTCGTAATTCAGGTGGGATCCAGGGCAACCCTAATGCATGGTACAGGTCTTCCTCGGTAGTAAAGTGTATCTCATGCCCATCTTCATCGCTGAGCCCGTGTTCGGAAAGGGAAAGACCGCGTTTCTGGGCCAGCCCGCGCAGGCGAACGTTATGATCTTTGGAGCCAGTGGCGTATTGCCAGAGGCTGCCAAACTTCTCCGGGGGCTGACACCATAATTGCAGGCGAGTGCCGTTTCTGGTTTCAATGCTAGCCTTGTTTTCGCCTTGGGCAATGATACGGTAAACTTCAGGATGGAGCACAAATGCATCCATCAGGGCTTTGGGTTGATGAGAGGCGGCTACCAGGTCAAGGTCGCCCACCGTTGAACGCCAACGGCGCAGACTTCCAGCCAATTCGGCCCGCACGACACCTGGCTGTTGGCGCAGCCAATCCAACCAACGCAAGGCCATGGGGCGGGCTACCCCTAACGGCAGGCGGTGAGAACGGCGGCGCAGTGCCTCAATGCCTTCCAGGATGCGGGCCTCACTCTTTTCCCCCATGCCAGGTAAGTGGCGTAAGCGTCCGGCGCGAGCAGCTTCTTCCAAGGCTTCGAGCGTGGTAATACCGGCTTGTTTCCAAAACAAAGCGGCGCGTTTAGGGCCCACATCGGGAATTTGGAGCAAATCAATGAGCGAAGGGGGCACCTCGGCTTCGAGACGCTTCAAGAAACCCAGTTCTCCAGTGTCCAGCAATTCTTCAATTTTCTCCGCAATGGCTTTGCCCACACCAGGTATCTCTTGCAATCGTCCCTGCGCTCTTAAGACATGGACGTCTTGCCCTAGCGTGCGCAGTGATTCGGCCACGCGCCGATAGGATAGCACGCGGTAGACATTTTCACCCTTGATTTCTAAGAGGTTAGCTATGTGTTCAAAAACGGCTGCCAATTCTTCATTGGTCATAGGATTATCGTCTCATGGCATTAAAACCAGCGGGACGGGGGTGAAGATCAGCACAAAGATGATCAACATGACTGCACCGATCAGGCGTCGCCGCCCATCCAATTCGGTGATCTGATCCAAAGGTTCGGCATAGGTGCGACCGAAGAAGAAGATCAGCAGTGCCCACAGCCACCAACCACTCCAGATAAAACCCATCAGGATGAGCACAGCCAAAATGACCGGAAAGAGCGCCTGGGCACGCTTGCGCCCGAATAGGGTGTAAAGGATGTGCCCACCATCCAGTTGCCCGGCCGGGATTAGGTTTAAGGCCGTGATCAACAAGCCACCCCAGCCGGCCCATGCCACCGGATGCAAGATCACATCCACACCGCCATACGGCAAGGGTTGTCCGGTGAAAATGTAGCGAAGCCAGTAAAGCAAAGGTGGCAAACCCTGGTAGGTGGCCGGTTCAGGTAACAAGCGGCCGAAGACCACGAACTTAAGCAAAAGGTAAAGAATCGAGTTGCCCTCAAGTTGTGCCTGTCCCAACGCGCCGGGTTGGGGAAAGGCCGGTAGGGGCTCTAGTCGGGAGAGGGACAAGCCGATGAGCAGGACCGGAATGGCCACGATCAAACCGCTAAGCGGGCCTGCAATGCCGATGTCCATCAGAATGCGCCGGTTCTTGGGCACTTCTTTCATGTTGATAAAGGCGCCCATGGTCCCGAATGGACTGATGGGAAAAGGTAAGGGTAGAAAATAGGGTAAGGTGACATGTACGCCATGATGGCGTCCCATCAAGTAGTGCCCAAACTCATGCGCAGCCAGAATGGCCATCATGCTGAGCGCAAATGACCATCCATTTTTGAGAAGTTGTAGGATGATCTGTGATGCCGAGCCGGTAAGTTCTCCCTCGCTACTCAGAACACCCCCGGTAAACCAAACGCTGAGCAAAGTCAGGATGAAGAAAATCAGATTAATCGTGGGGTTGGAAGGTCGCGCCGAAGGCAAACCACGGATGATGTAAATCGTATGACGACCTTCTTCGCTGCGGAAGAGCGGCGTCAAGCCAAGGGGCTTGAGTTGAGTGTTCAAGGTATCATAAGCACTGGCCGAATCGGGGGCAATCAATCGCCCGCGGTAACGTATCAGGTAAGGAGTGCGTTCACTCCCTAGCGTGACGTCCTCAATGTAAAAGATGCGGCGGATATAGGTCTCAATGAGGTCCTGACGTTGGAGGTCAAAAGAAAAATCCATAATCATCACCTGATCTCATTTGCAATGCAAAGGCGTAATGCCTGGATGGCATTCAGGCGGGGATGAATGGGAGTCGAACCCACCACGGCTCGCCACGCGACCCGTCACCGGTTTTGAAGACCGGGGAGCTCACCGGAGCTCTCCCATCCCCACACCTAAGGATAATTCAGCCCTTATAATTCGTCAACAATTTGCCCAATGACAGACAGAGTTGAGGAATTGCAAAGGAATTGTAAAGCAATGCCTAAGGGCAAATCTATTATTATGAGGAACAGGTAGGATGAAAAAAGGACTTATGGGTTCCCGATTAGAGCGGATGTTCCTTGCACTTTTGAGCCTGGTGTTGTTCTTCGCTTCCACTGGGGCCGCCTTGGCTCAAGAGCCTTTCCCAACCGTTGGCTCATCGGTTTCGTTAGAGTCTGGGGATTTCGAGGTTCTGTTTACAGGGTGTGCTACTGGTAGTGAAACCATCAGCCCGGTTCGGGCTGATTTCGAACAGCGCGTTGTTGAACTGGTCAACGATTATCGGGCTTCAAAAGGCTTGCCTCCGCTTAAGCGCGTGGCGGAACTGGACAACGCGGCTCGCTACCATGCCCGCGATATGCGCCAGGATGATTATTTTGACCATAACTCGTTTGATCGCAATGGAAATACTCCGGTTTGCGAGTGGAACACGCGGATCACGGCTTTTTACAAGAATTGGCGAAACCTGGGCGAGAATATTGCTGCGGGGTATGCGTCCCCTGATAGTGTCATGCAAGGGTGGCTGAGCTCTGATGGTCATCGCGCGAATATTGAATCTCAAAGTTATTGGGAAATCGGAGTGGGCTATGACGAGGGAAGTGGCTCATACTTTCGTTACTGGGTGCAGGATTTTGGGCGGCGCGATGGAATTTACCCCCTAGTCATTAATCGCGAATATGCTCAAACCTCAGATCCGAACGTGGAACTTTACATTTACGGGATGGGTGTATGGACACAAATGCGCTTGCGTAATGATGATGATCCGTGGGGCGAATGGCAGCCCTTTTCGCCTACAGTGTCGTGGCGCTTGAAATGGACCCAGGGAATCCACACGGTCTGTGCCGAGTTGAAAAAGGACGCTCAAATTTACACGGCTTGTGATTCAATTGAACTGAGCACAGGCGGGCCTGTTCTTTCGGTGCAACCATCACGATTATCTTTTCTGTTCAACCGAGCGAAAAGTCAGGCCTTTCCTGCACAAGCCACCCTTCAAATAACGAACAGCGGGAATGACCAGGTTATATCCTGGCGGATCCTCTCTGCACCAGATTGGATTCGAATCACACCGACAAATGGCACAACCCCAAGCAATTCTGTGCTCATCAATCTCGAAGGGTCTAATATCCCCACTTCGCCCAGCACCTATTCCGATGTGATTCGAGTGGCGGTGGAGGGAGGGGAAAATGTTCGTGGTTCGCCCTTTGATGTTGCCGTGACACTGACGGTGGTGGAAGACTTACCCTATGCTGTTTTCCTACCCGCTGTGTCGCGCTAGCAAAACCGTGGAAAAAGATTAGGGTTGCACCGGAAGTTCGCGCAGGATTTCTTCAAACATCTGGCTGAATTGGGGCGCGAACAGCATCCCCACTACGGAATTGACAATTGAGAGGATCAATCCCAGGCTGGCGATGATCAGGCCGGCGATGGCCATACCGCGGTTGGTGCTGCTTAAGCCTAAAATACCTGTGATGATCCCGGCAATTGCCAGCGGGGCGCCACAAATCGGCAGACACCAGGCGATAAGTGTGATCAGGCCGAGCACCAGGGAGGCAATAGCCAGTCCCGGGCGATTTGGGGTGGTGGGTGGCGGAGCAGCAGAAGGGGGCGAAGCGGTTGGTTCGTACGTCATCGAGTATACCTCCTTGAAAAGGACGAGAGATGAAAAAAAGACACCCCAGGTCGGTCTGTAAGCCGCATTCTGTCCGTCCGGTGGGTATCTCTGGTCGTACCAGAGACGGCACCGGCCGGGATGATCATCTCTCTGGGCGAGCCGTTACCGACCCGCTCTAGCGGCCTACCCGGGGCTCAAGGGAAGCGAGCAACTTCCCGTCCGCAGATGCGGACTTTGCCCCTGCTTGGCCTTGCTCCCGGTGGGGGTTACCTAGCCACCGGTATTACTACCGGTGCTGGTGGTCTCTTACACCACCTTTTCACTATCACCACCCGTGCCCGAAAGCACGAGGGCTACCTGTTTCTGTGGCCCTGTCCGGCGGGTTACCCCGCCCCGGGTGTTACCCGGCACCGTGCTCTGTGGAGTGCGGACTTTCCTCAGCCTCGCGCCTGGCGAGGCCGCGATCATCCGACCGACCTGGAGCATTACTTATAGTAATACAAAATCGAGCCAAGTGTCAACCGGGTGGCTTGACTGCTTTTTTCCATCTTCAAGACATTCGATATCCTGCAACTTTTTTGCTCCAACCGTGTTAAACTATGCCAGAACGGATAACACTGGATTAGTCAAAGGAGGAGCGTTCTATGTCCAAGGTTGCCGTGGTTACTGACAGCACGGCTTACATCCCCAAGGCGTTGAGTAAGGGATTGCCCATTTATGTGGTCCCTTTGCAGGTGGTTTGGGGCGAAGAAACTTACCGCGACGGCGTAGATATTCAACCCCTGGAGTTCTATACCCGGCTGAAGACCGCCAAGGTTATGCCAACAACCTCACAACCTTCACCGGAGGCCTTTCGCCAGGTGTATGCAACCCTGCTCGAAGAAGGCTATGATATTGTGAGCATTCATATTTCGGCCAAGTTATCGGGAACATTGGATTCGGCGACGCAAGCCCGTGAGATGCTCAAAGGTGAACGGATTGAATTGGTGGATTCAAAAGTTACGGCTATGGCATTGGGATATCACGTGCTCAGTGTAGCCCGTGCGGCGGCTCAGGGTGCGTCCTTTGAGGAGTGTAAAGCATTGGCGCACCAGGCGGTAAATCACACTGGCGCGGTGTTTGTGGTCAGCACCCTGGAGTTTCTCCATCGTGGAGGGCGTATTGGTGGAGCAGCCGCCTTCTTGGGAACAGCGCTCAATCTCAAACCCTTGCTGGAACTGCGTGATGGGCGAGTGGAGGCGGTTGAACGGGTTCGCACTCAACGCAAGGCCATTGATCGTTTGCTAGACCTTTTGGATGAGCGGGTTGGTGGTCAGTCACCGCTGCGCTTTGCTTGCTTGCACGCCAATGCACCACAAGAAGCCGAAGATCTGATGGAGCGGGTGCGCCAGCGTTATCCCCAAGAGCGGCTGGTGGAATTGGTGCTAGCGGAGGTCAGCCCGGTAATCGGCACCCATACCGGCCCGGGCACCGTAGGCATTGCCTACATGGCGGGTATGTAAGAACCCAAGAAAAAGGTTATTGAACAGGGCTGCACCTACTCGGTGCGGCCTTTTTTGATTGAGGGCGGCCGGGTATAAATTTGCTGGCAAGAGGTAAAGTTTGATAGAATTACATTGCCTGTTTCATCATCTCACTGCGCGAGGTTTGCGATGCGAAACTATCCTCAAATTGGTGTTCAGGTTGCAGATGTTCTTCTTCCCAGGCCGGGAATTGATCTCCAAAAATGGGCGGTCATTGCCTGTGATCAATTCACCTCGCAACCGGACTATTGGGAAAAGGTGGCTGCTCTGGTCGGTGATGCCCCTTCAACGTTTCATTTGATCTTGCCGGAGGTTTACCTCGGAACACCGGAAGAAACCCGGCGTATTCAGAGTGCTCAGGAAACCATGCGGCGCTATCTTGAGGCTAATTTATTTGAAGCATATACCGGCTTAATTTATGTGGAACGAACCGTCGGTGAGAAGACACGGCGTGGCTTAATCATGGCTCTGGACCTCGAGAAGTACGAGTTCACTCCGGGTGCGCAATCACTCATTCGAGCCACCGAAGGGACCATTCTGGAGCGAATTCCACCCCGCATGCGCATTCGTGAGGGTGCCTTGCTAGAACTTCCGCATATCTTAGTGTTGATAGACGACCCGGAACGTACGGTGATCGAACCGGTAGCAGAACAATCTGAGCGCTTACCTTTACTCTACGATTTTGATTTGATGCTTGGAAGTGGTCACTTACGGGGGCGTTGGGTGGATGACCCGTCTTTGGAGCAACAGGTGGTACGGGCGCTGGAGCGCTTGGCTTCACCTGAGGTTTTTTATACCAAATACGGCGTCAATCATGACAAGGGCGTGCTACTCTTTGCTGTTGGTGATGGCAACCACTCTCTCGCGACGGCGAAATCGGTGTGGGAAAAGATCAAGGCCCAGGTTAGCCCTGACCATCCTGCGCGATATGCGCTGGTTGAGATTGAAAATCTCTATGACGAAGGTCTGGAATTTGAGCCGATTCACCGTGTGGTCTTCAACGCCCAACGTGATATGCTAACAGACCTAAAAGCATGGTTTGGGGAGCGCTTGACCCTCCAACCTTGTGTCAGTGAAGAGGAGATGGTTGATCGCGTTCATTGTCCACCGACTCAAAACGAACATTGTTTTGGTGTGATCTCGCCGCAGGGGTACTGGTTGGCGCAGGTTCATCAGCCTGACTCAAATCTGCCGGTGGGGACCCTGCAAACTTTTCTGGATGCCTGGCTCAAGCAAGCGAGTGGCGCTAAGATTGACTATATTCACGGTCGCGAGGTGGTGGCCACCTTAGGACGCCAGCAGGGAAATTACGGCTTTTATTTGCCGGCTATGCCCAAGACTGAATTGTTCCGCACCGTGATCCTGGATGGCGTCCTACCGCGAAAGACTTTCTCGATGGGCGAAGCCATTGAGAAGCGCTTTTATATGGAAGCGCGTCGCATTGCTTGAGTTAAAGCGCACTAGCGGGTGATTTGGTAGAGTTCGACCAACACACCGCCGGTGCTTTTGGGGTGGATAAACGCCATTTTACGGCCCGGCAATTCGAGAGGGGATTCGTTGATCAATCGAATCCCCTTTTCTTTTAATTGCGCGAGCATCTCTTCGATGTTGTCTACCTCAAAGCAGAGATGGTGCATACCACCCCCGCGTTCGGCAATAAAGCGCGCGACCCCGGTGTCCCCGCTGGTCGGTTTGACCAGTTCAACTTCGCTGTCACCCACTGGGATAAACACCACCGTGGCCTGTTGACTGGGTACATCCTCAATATGATCTACCGTTAGACCTAAAGCATCCTGCCAGAAGGCAAGTGCCGCGTCAACGTCGGGCACGGCAATAGCAATGTGGTTGATTTTTGTGATTTTGGCCATAGTATTACCTCGTTCCGGATCAGATCCAGGTGGGGGGTTGATACTCACCCCATACCTGACGCAAAACGCGGCAAATTTCTCCCAGAGTTATGTCGTTCTCTACGCATTCGATAAAAAGCGGCATCAGGTTTTCACTCCCGCGGGCTGCCTGTTCAAGGCGGGTGAGCAGTTCGCCAACCTTGGCGTTATCCCGTTGGGCGCGCAGCTCGGCCAACCGTGCCCGCTGGGCAGCCTCAATGGCCGGATCTACTTTCAGGCGCTCCAGATCCAACTGCTCTTCAATTTGAAAGGCATTGACACCCACGATGATTTGTTCTTTGCTTTCAACGGCCTGTTGATAGCGATAGGCTGATTCCTGGATTTCCTGCTGCATGTATCCGTTTTCGATGGCGGCTAGGGCACCCCCCATGGCATCAATTTTGTGAATGTACTCCATAGCGCGCTGGCTAATTTCATCAGTCAGGTATTCAATCACGTAAGAACCGGCGAGCGGATCCACGGTATCTGCTACCCCGGATTCGTATCCAATAATCTGTTGGGTACGCAGGGCTATTCGAACCGATTTTTCAGTTGGCAACCAGAGCGCTTCATCCATGGAATTGGTGTGTAACGATTGGGTTCCCCCAAGCACCGCCGCCAGCGCCTGAATGGTCACACGAACGATGTTGTTTTCTGGTTGTTGCGCTGTCAGGGTAGAGCCAGCCGTCTGGGTGTGGAAGCGCAGCATCCAGGATTTAGGATCCTGAGCCTTAAAGCGATCCCGCATAATTTGGGCCCATAGACGGCGAGCAGCACGGAATTTGGCGACCTCTTCCAGGAATTGATTATGGGCAGCGAAGAAGAAAGAAAGTTGGGCGGCAAACTCATCCACTTGGAGGCCAGAGTCAATCGCAGCCTGCACGTAAGCGATGGCATTGGCCAGGGTGAAGGCTACCTCTTGAACGGCGTTGGCGCCAGCTTCCCGGATGTGATAACCGGAGATACTAATGGTGTTCCAGCGTGGCACATGTTTGGCACAGTACTTAAAGACATCGGTGATCAAACGCATGGAAGGTCCAGGCGGGAAGATATAAGTACCCCGGGCTACATACTCCTTGAGGATGTCGTTTTGAATGGTGCCGCGCAACCACTTAGGATCTACACCTTGCCGCTTAGCCACCGCAATATACATCGCCAGCAGTATGGCCGCTGGAGCGTTGATGGTCATGCTGGTGGAAACTTTGTCCAGAGGAATGTCCTTAAACAGGATTTCCATATCTCGCAGGGATGATACCGACACCCCTACTTTTCCCACTTCACCGGTTGCCATGGGGTCATCGGCGTCGTAACCAATTTGAGTGGGTAAGTCGAAAGCGACCGAAAGGCCGGTTTGGCCCTGAGCGAGTAAATAACGATAGCGCTGATTAGATTCCTCCGCGGTGGCATAGCCGGCATATTGCCGCATGGTCCACAGGCGACCTCGGTACATGGTGGGTTGGACGCCGCGGGTAAAAGGATATTCACCCGGAAAGCCCAGTTTTTCCATGTAATCGAAGTGTTTTGATGGAAGGGCTACCCGCGGAAGCGGAATTTGGGATGAGGTAAAGAATTCGGGTTTGCGCTCGGGATATTTTTCAATTAAGGGGCGTAACGTTTGGGTTTCCCAACGTTGTTTTTCCTTCTCAAGGTCGCTCATAGATCATCTCCTTGCTAGCCTGCATTGTTTAGTATATCGTATCCCTCGTCTCAGAAAAGATAACAATTTCATGGTAAACTTTGGACAAACTTCCTGAGAGCATAGCTGCCATGACACCGTTTTTACAATTTGTCTTTATTTCTGCCATTATTTTATTTGCGGCAAAAGCCGCGGGTTATATAAGCACACGCCTGGGACAGCCCTCGGTTCTCGGGGAGTTACTGGTTGGGTTACTGCTTGGTCCTTCGCTGATTGACCTGGTCCATCTGCACATTTTTACTGATGCCCATTTGGGGGAGTTTGTGTATGAAATTGGCGAGTTGGGAGTTCTCATCCTGATGTTCCTGGCGGGGATGGAACTCCACATTCGCGATTTTGTGCGTAATACGCGCGTTTCGCTGTTAAGTGGCTCCCTGGGTGTTATTGTCCCGGTAGCGTTAGGGACAGGGGTGGGGCTATTGGCTCACATGCCCTTAGATAGCGCGCTCTTTTTAGGCCTAACCCTGGGAGCAACCAGCGTTAGTATCTCGGCTCAAACTTTAATGGAACTGAATGTCTTACGCACCCGGGTTGGACTAGGATTGCTGGGGGCAGCCGTTTTCGATGATATTTTGGTTATCTTATTCCTATCAATCTTTCTGGCTCTCGGCGATGGTGGATTAACACCGACAACCGTTCTGCCGGTTGTGTTACGGATGGCGATTTTCCTAGCACTTTCGATGGGGTTCGGGTTGTGGATTCTTCCACGGCTCAGCCAACGCGTAGTCCGGCTACCGGTCAGTCAGGCCGCTTTAAGTTTTGCTATCGTCATCATGCTGCTTTATGGCTTAGCGGCCGAGGTACTTGGAGGTATGGCTGCCATTACTGGCACGTTTCTGGCTGGCTTGATGTTTGCGCGCACGCCAGAAAAAGGACAGATTGAAAGTGGCTTGCGTGCCCTGGGGTACGGTTTCTTTATCCCAATGTTTTTTGTCAATGTCGGTCTCGCGGTTGATCTCCACCTAATTCGACTCGATACCTTTTGGATCATGTTGGGGGTGATTCTGGTTGCCATCATTGGGAAGATCCTGGGTGCAGGATTGGGGGCGCGGGCTTCGGGTTACTCCTGGTTGGAAGCGCTACAATTAGGAATAGGGATGGTCTCACGCGGGGAGGTAGGATTGATTGTGGCGACAGTTGGGCTGGATAACGGCTGGCTTTCACCGCAGGTCTTTCCGGCTATTGTGGCGATGGTGCTGGTAACTACCCTGGTCACACCCCCCTTATTACGAGCTACATTTGCTCATCAGGAAAAAAAGGACAGAGCCGAGATGATCGAAGCGGTGTCCACCCCCGAAGCCTCGGTGGAACCTTTTGAGTCCAAATCTTGAATGAGGTGATTGACGTTTATGTTTCTAGTTTTGTTCGTCCTCAATGATCCTGAAAATTTGGATGCCCTACTTGATGCGTGGGAAGGTGTGGGGGTGAGTGGGGTGACGATTCTCTTGAGCAAAGGTTTGGTGCGATTCCGCGAAAGCGGTGGGGCGTGGCGTGAGGATTTTCCGCTGTTTCCCTCTTTAGAAAATTTTCGCGAGCATATCGAAAATACCAATCGTACCTTGTTTTCCATTGTTGAAGATGAAGCCACCGTAGAACGTCTACTCAAAGCCACGGAGCGGGTGGTGGGTAGCCTTAATCAACCTAATACTGGCGTTATGGCGGTAATTCCTTTGGCGCGGGCATATGGGCTGAAAAAGCAATTCTGAGATCAGAGAATTAGCATCGCATCGCCAAACGAGTAGAAACGATAATTGAGACGAATGGCTTCACGGTATGCTTCAAGGATGCGTTCGCGTCCGGCGAAAGCGCTGACCAACATCAGCAAAGTAGAACGAGGGAGATGAAAGTTGGTCACCAAAGCATCCACCACACGAAATTCAAAGCCGGGTAGTATATAAAGATCGGTCGGTCCAACAAATGGTGCAACCCATTCTCCAGGGGCGGCAACGCGGGCAGCCGTTTCCAGAGTTCGCACACTGGTGGTACCAACGGCGACCACGCGCTTTCCTGCCCTTTTCGTGGCATTGATACGCTCTGCTGTTTCGGGAGGAAGTTCGCACCATTCGGTATGGATGCGATGCTGAGTTGGGTCTTCCTCGGTTACTGGGGCGAAGGTGTCCAGGCCAATATGGAGCACCAAGCCGGCGAAGCTGAGCCCCTGGGCCTTAAGGCGTTCGATAAGTTCGGGGGTGAAGTGTAAGCCAGCGGTTGGGGCAGCAGCCGATCCCGGTTCACGGGCGAAGACGGTTTGGTACCGTTCGGGGTCGCGCAATGGTTCGTGGATATAGGGGGGGAGGGGCATCTGCCCAACCTGAGGCAAGTAAGGTTCTATGGGCTCGGTGAATCGGATCAGGCGACGCGAACCTCCCAACTCGGCGACGACTTCGGCAGGAGGTCCACCTTCGACTTGAAGGCGCATTGGAGGTCGGACCCGTTTGCCACCCACCAAACTTTCCCAGGTGTGGTCGGCGATTTTTTTAAGCAAAAGCAACTCCACCCGTCCGCCGGAGGGTTTGCGCGCCCATAGACGTGCCGGGATGACGCGGGTCTCATTGACCACCAACAAGTCGCCGGGGTTAAGATAGCGTCCAATCTCCCAGAAAATGGTATGCTCAAGGTCAGGACGATCCCGCCACATGACCAGCAAGCGTGCATTATGGCGCGGCTCGACCGGGGTTTGGGCGATGCGGTCGGGTGGAAGTTCATAATCGAAATCGGAAGTCTTATAAGATGCGCTAGACATAAAAGAATGAAGATCCACCGAAACCTTTATTTTAGTTCGTCATCATTTCGCGAAAAAAGAGACGGCTGTTGGTTATTTTTGGTATATGGGAGGCCCAAGTGGGCATAGGCTAAAGGGGTGGCAACGCGGCCTTGCGGGGTACGATCCAGAAAGCCCAGTTGGAGCAAGTAGGGCTCAACCACGTCCATAATGGTATCGGGTTCTTCGCCGATGGAGGCGGCAATGGTATTGAGTCCTACCGGGCCGCCGTTGTACTTCTCAATGACGGTGCGCAAGACACGTTGATCTACGTCGTCCAATCCAAGAGGGTCCACGTTGAGAAGGTTTAATGCCTCGCGGGCAATTTCGGCTGTGATTTGACCGGCTCCGCGGACTTGAGCGTAATCGCGCACGCGACGTAGGAGACGCAGAGCCACGCGGGGAGTGCCTCGTGAACGGCGGGCAATCTCCGCAATCCCTTCCGCATCGGCATGAACGCCGAGGAGTAGCGTGGCGCGGCTCAGAATTTGCTCGATCGCCTCGCGACTGTAATAATCCAGGCGATAGACGGCGCCAAAACGTGCCCGCAGCGGTGCACTGACCAGAGCCAAGCGAGTAGTGGCGCCGATCAGGGTAAAGCGGGGGAGTTTAAGGCGGATCGAACGCGCTGCCGGTCCTTTTCCGATGACAATGTCGAGCGCAAAATCTTCCATGGCCGGGTAGAGAATCTCTTCGATGGCTTTGCCCAGGCGATGGATCTCATCAATAAAGAGGATGTCACCAGCGCGAAGGTTGGTTAAAATTGCAGCCAAGTCTCCGGCTCGTTCGATGGCCGGGCCTGCGGTCACCTTGATTTCAACGCCCATTTCATTGGCCAGAACATGGGAGAGGGTGGTTTTACCCAGCCCTGGCGGGCCGTAGAAGAGGACATGTTCCAGAGGTTCCCCGCGCTGGCGGGCCGCGGCTATTAGGATGGAGAGATTTTCCTTTAGGCTATCTTGCCCAATAATGTCAGCCAGGCGGCGCGGGCGCAGAGCCTGATCAAGTCGGTCGTCTGGCCGGCTTTCGGGTTGTACGAGGCGCTGCTTGGAGTCGTTCATATCGGTTTGATTATAACTGCTTTCTGCCTGGGGATTGAATTATAATAAGCGAAATTTGAGCAAAGGAGCCCGTCGCATATGTCGCTCGTCCATGTCTCAAAACATCCCCTCGTGGCTCATAAGTTAGCCAAATTGCGCTCGGTGGAGACCGAACCCAAGCGATTCCGCGAATTAGTCCGTGAGTTAAGTGCGCTATTGGCCTATGAGGCGACTGCGGACCTGGCGACGCGCCCGGTGACGGTGCAGACTCCCATGGGAATTGCCCAAGGGGCTGAGTTAGTGGAAAAAATCGGGCTGGTGCCCATTCTGCGCGCCGGCTTGGGCATGGTTGAAGGGGTGTGGGAACTCATGCCCTCGGCAGAGGTCTGGCACTTGGGCATCTATCGGGATGAAAAGACGCTTAAGCCAGTGCAATACTACAACAAACTCCCGACCGAGCCTCGAGTCAGCGTGTGTTTGATCTTGGATCCGATGCTGGCCACAGGTGGGTCGGCTATTGCAGCCGTGGACATACTTAAGCAGTGGGGTGTAAAACGCATCAAGTTCGTGGGGCTGATCGGATCGCCCGAGGGCATTCAGCGACTAGAGATTCATCATCCGGATGTGGCGATCTACCTGGCGGCCATTGACGAGCGCCTGAATAATCAAGGCTATATTGTGCCCGGGCTGGGGGACGCCGGAGATCGTCAGTTCGGCACGGGTTGAGCCCAACACGATCTTTTGCAAATACGCGTGGTTCAGGGGGCGAGAGCGCGTTGCGCGCGGAACAATAATCGGTTAATGCCCCAAATGGGGATGGCTAAAACCAAATGGATAGTTAAAGCCATCCCCAAAATTAATCCTAATGTCAAGAGAGCCCGGTTAAGCAAAGGCCACAGGGTAAGGGCTAACCATTGCCCGATCCCGGCTAAAAAGGCTACCACGGAAAAAATACCCAAGGCTACGGCCACAGCCCACCAGGCGCGGCGGTCAGCCGCGGAGGGGATCATGGTACTGCTAATGGTAAACGTGAGATAGAACCAGAGCCAGAAATCGGGTTGTTGGGTTAGGACGAGTGCCTGGGGCAGGAGGCCTTGCCAGTTAGCCTGAAGCAAAAATGGAAGCAAAGTTTTGAGGCCTAAGTAGTTTGAACCGAGGTGGGAAACCACCAGCGTGCCAATGAAAAAAGGGGCTACCCCAATCAGGGCATCACGGAGGAAATCAGTTTTAGATGTCTGCACGCTCCCCAATTGCAGTTGACCGTTGGGCAACATCCGGGGGAGAAGCGAGAAGCCCCGCAACGGAACGCGCAGCAACTTGGCGAACAGAACGTGGCTAAATTCGTGCAACACCACTCCTGGTAAGAGGAGAATGGAAAACAGTATCACCGCTAGGTTGGAGCGTCGGGTTAGGAGATAGAAAAACATCTGCAATTCGTGATGCAGCCAGCGCTGAATCACGAGGAAGGAAAGCAGAGTTAGACCAAATGCAATTAGGCCTTCAAACGCCAAACCGCTCTCACTTGGCCGCGGCTTCGACGATTTTTACGAACTCTGCGGCTTTTAGGCTGGCACCGCCAACTAATGCCCCGTCAATCTGGGGTTGAGTGAAGAACTCGGCGGCGTTAGCGGCAGTTACCGATCCGCCATAAAGCACGCGCACTCCCTCGGCAACGGTGTTCCCGAACATCTTGGCCAGAGTGGGGCGGATGACATCTCCCACCACGCGGTTTGCGTCTTCACCGCTGGCGGCGCGCCCAGTGCCGATAGCCCAAACCGGTTCATAGGCAATGACCAATCCGCTGGCTTGTTCGGGCGTCAGGTCTTTCAGTCCCTGTTCAATTTGGCGGGAGACGACTTCGGCTGTACGGCCGGCCTCGTTTTCGGCCAGTGTTTCGCCGATGCAGACGATGGGGGTGAGCCCGTGGGCCAACGCGGCACGTACCTTGCGATTAACCGTTTCATCGGTTTCACCAAAGTAGGTGCGTCGCTCTGAGTGGCCGAGGATAACATATTGGCAAAACTCTTTGACCATAGCAGGTGCGATCTCGCCGGTGAATGCACCGGCGGTTTCCCAGTGCATGTTTTGTGCACCCAAGCCGATATCGGTGCCGCTCAACATAGCCGCTATCGCCATCAGGCTGGTAAAGGGCGGGCATAGCACCCGTTCTACCGCTTTCACAGCTTGCAGCCCTGGCAGCATTTCTGAAACCAGGACGCGGGCCTGTTCAACCGTTTTATTCATCTTCCAATTTCCGGCAACGAAAGGTTTACGCATGGTGGTCTCTCCTGAAGGGGATTGAATTTTATTTGGTCAATGATGAAAGGTGGCGATTGGTGGTAGAGAGGGGGGATGAACTGGTTAATGGTTCCTCTAAGAAAGCGCCCTGGGACATTAGAAAGAAACCGGTGAAACTGATAAAGAGCCATGGCAGCATACTGGCTTGCGCGTGGCTTGCCAACAATAACGCCGAGAGCAAAAGATAAAGGCTCAATAGCCCTTCACCCCATTCAAGATAATTATAGATAGTTCTTGGGGTGTTGGCCATTATCTTTGATTTCGAAGTCGCACTTTTCGGTGTGCGCTCAAATACGCCGCCATTGTGGAGCCAGCCATCAAGGGCACCAAAAGCGCAGGTCAGGCTGATGCCGATCCCAAGCAAGGCCATTCCGGGTAGTAACTTAAGCCGCGATGTCCAACGAGGATTAATTTCTGTTTGAGCAGTAAGGTATTCTGCAGCTAGCCCCACACCCCCCAAAACACTCCAGAGGAAGAGGTTGAAATACGAGGGTGCCCATAAGCCTAGCGGTAGGATCAATAGAAATGCCAAAACCGCAAAGGGGAAAGGAACGTACATGGCGAGGTGGAGCAAGCCCTCCAGACGCACCTTCCAGGGTAGTGGGGCACGCCAAAGCCGTGCCCCGAGTTTACGCAAGGTTTGGAGGCTACCTTTAGCCCAGCGATATTGTTGCCGTCGGAGGGCGGCTAAGGTTTCGGGCAACTCTGCCAAGACGGTAACGTCAGTCAGGTAAAGTCCTTTCCATCCCAAAAGTTGAGCACGGTACGCCAGGTCGAGATCTTCGGTTAGGGTATCCCATTGCCAACCACCGGCGGCCTCGATGCACTCTCGGCGCCAAATGCCACCTGAGCCGTCAAACCCGATAAAGAATCCCCCCGCAGCACGACCACCCTGTTCCACAATGGCATGACCATCCATGGCTAAATTAACCAGGCGGGTGAGGAGGTTGGCGTGCGCGTTGTAGTGAACCCAACGAGTCTGTACGAAACCCACTTGCGGGTTTTGAAATGCTGGTACAACCCGTTTCAGCCAATCACGTGGGGGGAGAAAATCGGCGTCGAAGATGGCGATTAACTCGCCCCGTGCGATTGAGAGGCCTGAGGCCAGGTTGCCGGCTTTGTAACCCTGGCGATTGGTGCGATGGCGGTAGATGATTTGAAAGCCTTCGCGTTGATAACGTTCGACCAGTGCACGGGCGAGTTTGCTGGTTTCATCGGTAGAATCATCCAGAACCTGGATTTCCAGGCGATCACGGGGGTAGTCCAGGCGAATAATGGCACGTAATAAGCGGGTAACCAGTTGTCCTTCATTGTAGATCGGAAGTTGTATGGTGACTCGCGGCCATGACAGGGGAGGTGAAAAATCGGAGAATCGGGGGAGACGTTGGCGATTTCGGAGATATGTGTAGGCGAGAAACAGGCTATTAAGCCCGGGGATCACCACTGCCAACATACACAAGGCGTAAAGCACTTTGAGCAGGGTAAGTAACGCTTCCCAGGTAATGACGTTCGTCATAGCGTCCTCCCCATTGTAGCAGGGGCTTTGCAAGCGCTAATTCTACCACTGTTATGTTAATGAAAGATTTGAGAGGCGGGGGTGAAAATGAGTTTAGCCGCGCCCTCCTTGTCGAACGTTGGGGGTTGTGTTAAAATCAGAATTGCAATACGGTGGCTGTAGCTCAAAGGCAGAGCACCTGACTGTGGATCAGGTGGTTGTGGGTTCGACCCCCATCAGCCACCCCTTTTTTTAATGCCCCTTTATACGGATATTCCTTAAACCAACTTCACCTCATGTGATTGATAGTTAGCGTCTCAGGTGATAAGGCACGTCAATGATCACACGTTGAAAGCCCATGCGACGGCGCCGATATAGTAATGCGGTTTTAATCAGCCAAGCAGATTGGTTGTGAAGGAAAAAGTGCCACCAGCGGGCTGGGACAAACTCTGGTAGCATGACTACAGCCAGTTGTCCATCGTTATGTTCCCGATCGGTTTGGTCTAAAAAATCTAGCAAAGGCCCTACCAGGGAGCGGTAGGGGGAAGGTAAGACTACAAGGGGGACGTTCGGCCAAAGGGTTGTCCACTTTTGCTGGATCTGCTCACCGCTTCCGGGTTCCAATTCTACATAAACGGCGGTGATCTCTGTGCTTATGGCTCGGGCAAACGTGATGGCATTAACGATCCCTTTGTGGATGCCTGAGATGGGGATGACAATGCGGGGGTGAGGTGGCGTTAAAGCAGGGAGCTCTAAAAGTTCAGATAGGGATAGCTCCTGGGCAACATCTTGATAATGGTCGCGGATGCGCAGGAACCCCAATGTCATTAATGCGATCGCGATGGGTACGATCCAAGCCCCTTCCACGAACTTGCTGACCCCAACGATGACCATGGTAATGCCTGTGGTCAATCCCCCCAAGCCGTTTAAGAAGGCTTTTATTTTCCAATGCCTACCGCGGGTTCGCTGCCAATGGTTGACCATTCCAATCTGCGAAAGGGTAAAGGCCAGGAAGGCCCCAACAGCGAACAAAGGGATCAAGGCGTGAGTATTTCCATTAAACAGAATGATAAGCAGCCCGGTAATGGCAGCTAAGGTTAGGATCCCATTGGAATAGACTAACCGATCTCCCAACCCGGCCAATTGATGCGGTAGGAAGCCATCCTTAGCCAAAATAGCGGCCAGACGCGGAAAGCCGGCAAAACTGGTATTGGCGGCAACGGCCAGGATAAGTAGTGTGCTGATCTGTACCAGGAAATACAGTGGCGTGTTCCCGAAAATCCAATGGGCCAGGGCTGAAAGGATGGTTTCGTCCGCCCGTGGAATTACGGCCAGGAATTGGGTCAGACCAATGCTGCCAAGGAAGAGAGTTCCCATGAGACCAGCCATAATGATGAGAGTTTTTCCTGCATTGCGCGCTTCGGGGGGACGAAAAGCAGGTACACCGTTGCTAATGGCTTCAATGCCAGTCAATGCCGTGCATCCGGTGGCAAAGGTATGCAGTACCAAAAATGGGGTTATGGGCTGGAGTACGGGTAAGGTGGCTTGAGGAACATATCTCACGCCTCCCACCATCAAGTGTATGACACCAACTCCGAGCATTGACAAAAAAACGCCTAGGAAAAGATACACAGGAATCGCCATAACGGTTCCCGATTCCTGCAAACCGCGGAGGTTAACCACTGTGATGACAATTAACAACACGATTGCTAGTTCAACTTTATAAGCCCAGAGCACCGGAAAAGCCGAAGCCAATGCAGCTACACCTGCGGTAAGACTCACGGCGGCTGTGAGGATGTAATCCACAATTAAGGCAGCGGCGGCAATTAACCCCGGTATTGTTCCTAGATTCTCACGGGCAACAACATAAGAGCCCCCTCCTGAAGGATAGCCATGGATGGTTTGAAAATATGATAGGGCTACGATGAGTAGTAAACCGGTGATCGCCAGTCCAATTGGCCATAAAAAGGCCAGGCCAGCGCTTCCGGCGAGTGCTAAACCAAGATAGATTTCTTGATTAGCGTAGGCAATCGAGGAAAGCGCATCAGGAGAAAAAGCAGCCAGCGCCCGAATTTTGTTTAAGCGCTCGCGGGATAAACTTTGAGTGGGAAGGGGAGAACCTACGATCAAATGCCAGAGATGGTCTAGCACAGTTACCTCCTGAAGGCATACAATCTTAGATTGAGTATACTGCGCGACTAACCTCTAGTTAGCCATCAATATTGAATTTTTGAAAGGCAAAAACATTTTGCTTTTCGTTTGTTTTCGGTTAAAATCAAATTACCCCGTAACCCCGGTTCGTGACCTTGCTAAAGGCCATTCTAAAATGGGTCTTTCTTGTAATCTCTTGATCCTGGAGCCCGACCAGGCGCTTCGCTTGTGGTTGGTTTCTTTAATAGCGCCTCTTGGCCTGACGATAACGACCGTGCCATCCCTTAAAACAGCCGAAACCTTGCTAGCGAACGAGGCTTTTGATGTACTGCTTGCGGATATTCGCCACGAAGGCGAGAGGATTGATCTCAACAAGGCATTAGAAGCGTATAAGGAGCGTATTAAGACCATCTTGCTTGTACCCCCTGGAATTAAAGCCCCAGCCGAAAATTTGCATACACCAACTGTGGTTTTACAAAAACCTTTACCCCCACGCAACCTTGTGGAAGCCATTGTTGATCTGCAAACCCGGGGCGCAGAGGTTACCAAATCCGATCATGCTGTTCATGCCTCAAACGCCCTCTACATGACCTCGTTCTCGTTGCAGTTTGAGCGCCTCTCAGTTTATCTTGACAACGGGGTCATTTTGGATGTACAGAACCGAGTACTGCGGACGGCGGAGCAGGTTGTGCGCCTCTCATTGACTGAAGCCCGGCTGATGGAAGCACTATTGGCAAATCATGGCATCACCCTATCGTACGAAGACCTTGGAGGCCTAGTCTATGGCTGGGCCATCCAACGCTCTGAAGCGGCTCGCCTCTTGAGTCCTGTGGCAAGCCGGTTACGACGTAAACTCGACCGGGTTGGAGGAAGTCATTGGCTACGCAATCAACGGCAGTTGGGCTACTGCCTTCGGATTGTTGCCACCCCCGGCCCGTTGATTGAGTAATCTAAGGTTTAACGTTGCCAGGGAAGATCAATTTCCGGCAATTGGGGTGGATTCAACCATCGCAACCAGCCACCGCTGGTGCGTCGCTCCGGCGTGGACGGGTCGAGTGCGACTAGGGTCATGCTTCCGGCGATTAATAATGCCCCTATCCACTGCGCAGGGCTGAGGCGTTCGTTCAACCAAACTTGTGCCAATAGAACCGTAACCAGAAGTTCACTTATTCCTAGAAGGGCGGTCTGAAGCCCGCCCAGGTTTTTAACGCCGAGGAATAGGGTGAGACGGGAAAGAAAGGTGATACCGGCCATTCCGAGTACCGGCCACCACGCCAGGGTAAAGGGGGGAAGCGTTGGATGAGCAACACCAAAGGCAATACCTACGGTAACCGCCATAGCCATAAGGGTGTAGAACGTCACGGTTGGCGCCGGGGCTTCGTATAAGATGCGCTGATTGATAATGAGGTGAAAGGCATAGAAGAGTGCCGATAGCAACATCATCAGGGCTCCTACCAGATCAACTGGGGTGTGACCCGTGCGGATTAAGAGATATATACCGGGCAACGCCAGAATGAGGCGCAGTAGGGTAATCGGGCCGATTTTCTGGCGGTCTAGCCAAAGCCATAAGGCCACAAAAAGGGGGTAGAACGAGTAAATCAGATGTCCTACGCTGGCGTCCAGACGGACTAGGGCCGTATAGTAAAAGATGGAGCCAATGCCGTTGATCACTCCGGCGATCAGGCAACCTATCAGTCCTACCGGATAGATATAGAAGAAATGGCGCTGAAAACTCATGGCTCCAAACATCAGAAGGGCGGCAATAGTGCTCCGCAGGGCGACCACCGCTAGAGGTGAGAAGCCGGCCCCAAAGGCTTGCTTGCCAAGGATGGGCATGGTGCCCATGAACAGCGCTGACGCCAGCGCTGCGATCACCCCCTGGGAACGCCGATTTGCCCACATATCCAACCTCGTTGAGGTGCCATCACTTCAGTAATGCGCGAACTTCATCCAATAGATCATCGCTCATAAAATCTCCTTTCTGCATCAGGGATTGGATGTGTCCGCGCAGGCGATCTTTCTCAGCCGGGGTTAATTCCTTGGCAGTCACGACGATAATTGGAATTTCCGCTGTTTCGGGCTGGGCTTGTAAGGCTTCGATGACGCCAAAACCATCAATCTCTGGCATCATCAAATCTAAAATGATGAGATCAGGGCGTTCGCGTTGGGCCAGTTCAATGGCTTCGCGGCCACTGGCGGCTTCGTAGAGAGTGTACTCACCTTGAGATTGGAGAATGCGGCGGATCAGGCGCCGTGCTTCGGGATGGTCATCTACGATAGCGATGCGTGGGAAGCGATCAATGGTGATCTTGCTCAAGGCTGCCAACAATCCTTCTTCGGCGCCGGCATGGATGGCCTCAGAAACCACGACGTTGCGCGACCAACCTTCGCCGAGGATTGCCCGCTCAACCGGTAACGTGTGCCCCGAAATATTCATGACGACTACCTCGTGGGGCTTGATTTGCCCACTGCGCACTAATTTGATCAATCCAGCGCACGCCACCGCTGCTGCTGGCTCCACAGACATTCCTTCCATTTTGGCCAGGAAGTGGATTGCTCGATAGGCTTCCTCGTCGCTAACGCTTTCAAACGCCCCACCTGATCCTTCCAACATCCAATTGCGTAACAGGGTATAGGTTCGCCCTGGATCGCCGGTCGCCAGCGTGGCGATGTTGGTGCGAGGGGATTGGACCGGAATGGCCGTATCACGTCCTTGCTTCCAAGCATTCACCATTGGGGCGCAACCCTCTACCTGGATGACCCCAATTTTGGGGATTTTATCAATCCAGCCCATCTCATACATTTCGCGGAAGCCCTTCAGCACACCCAAGGGGCCCATACCGCCGCTAACTGCTTGGATATACCAGTCCGGTGCTTGCCAACGCGGCTGTCCACCTTCCATAGTCTCGGCGGATTCGTTAAGTACCTCCCCCAGTTGTTCGGCAATTTCGTAAGCGATGGTTTTCATGGACTCAATATTGGCAATGCTTCGCGCCCCAGCGTCAAGGTAGATTCCGCGTTGCCGGGCAAATTCGGCAGCAACCTGCTTGGCTTGATCATAGGATCCGGTGACTTTGATAACCTGGGTTCCGTAAAGCGCCACCTCTCGCATTTTTGCCGCAGGGACGAGGCTGGTGAGAAAAGCCCAGAGTTTGATCCCGGCACGTGCTGCATACGCCGAATAGGCGATAGCGACGTTCCCAGTCGAAGCCAAGACAACTTCACGCACTCCCACGGTCTTGAGGGCAGAGATGCTGAGCGCCGCCTGACGATCCTTAAACGAGGAAGTGGGCCCCTGGCGTTCGTCCTTCATGAAGAGGTTGGCTAACCCCAACATCATGCCCAGGTTAAGCGCGCGAATGAGTGGCGTGCCCCCTTCGGAAAGACGTAATTCGGGGGCTGGTTGCATTACCGGCAATAATTCGCGGTAGCGCCAGAGGTCGAAGGGGCGTTCCTTTAGCCGGGATGGTAGAGCATGAGAGAGATGGGCGTAGTCATAAACAGCTTTGAGCCATGTACCTCCACAATGAGAGCACGTTGTTACAAGAGGGTGATAGGGCGTCCGAAAACCACAATCAAGGCACTCAATCTGGCAGTGTTCGTTGAGCATCATGTTTCCTCAATGCGATGGTGAATTGCCTTTGGACCACTTTTCAAGGGCGGATTCTAGCAGGGCGAACAAGTCTTTCTCATGGAACTGGCTCTTATGGAGCATACGCTTGCTGAACTCAGCCAGTTGCTCACGCTGCTCTGGGGTCAGATCACCCCCGGTAATAATGATGACGGGAATACGGCTCCAAGTGGGGTGAGTGCGCAGTGCTTCCAGAACTTGGAAACCGTCCGTTCCAGGCATGAATAGATCTAAGAGAATAACGTCAGGCGAAGATTGGGCCAAGTACTCTAAAGCCGCTTGCCCATCGCGGGCTACCTGGATCTGGAAGCGGCCATCGGTATCTAAGATTTTCTGAAGCAGGCGAACATCTTCAGCCGAGTCATCTACGATTAGGATCTTGGGTTCACTACCCCCATTCTTCAGGCGGTAAAGGGCATGGATTAAATCCTCCGGCAGGAAAGGTTTCACCAGGTAGTCAGCTGCACCTAGGCTAAAGCCCTTTTCCTCTTCTTCCAGGATGCTACAAATGATCACCGGAATATCTCTCGTTTCGGAATCATTCTTGAGGTCAAAGAGCACTTGCCAGCCATCCTTGTCGGGCATCATAAGATCAAGGGTGATGGCAAAAGGTTTCAGGCGTTTGGCAGTAGCGACGGCCTGGTGCGGATCGTGAAGCGGCACAATGCGATAGCCGTTGTTCTCCAAGTAGCGCTGGTAGAGTTGGGTAACTTGGTGATCATCATCAATGGCCAAGATGACCGGGGCGCCATCTGGTAAGGCGGACATTGGCTCGCCACTTTGAACCGTCGTCGGCGTCGGAACGGGCAGGGTGAAGAAGAAGGTGCTCCCCTTACCCACTTCGCTCCATAATAGCCCAATCCGTCCTCCATGCATTTCTACAAATGAGCGGCAAATGGAAAGCCCCAACCCCGTGCCACCAGTGCGGCGTGTAGGTGAGTCATCTACCTGGGAGAAGGGCTGGAATAGTTTGTGACGATCTTCTTCTGCCACTCCGATGCCCGTGTCGGTAACGGTGATCATGACCTCGGGGGTGCCCTTAGGGCTTTCGACAACCTTTGCTTCTACCGTAATCGAACCCTCTTCAGTAAACTTGGCTGCGTTCGAGAGAAAATTGAGCAAGACCTGGCGAATGCGGGTGGCATCGGCGATGACGGTGGGCAAATCCGGGGGGATGTGGTGATAAAGGACGATGGGTTTGTCCTTGACCAAACCCACAGCGGTAGACATCACGCTATTGATCAAGTCCACCAGATTCACTTCGCTAAACTGCAATTCCATCTTCCCGGCTTCGATCTTGGAAAGATCAAGGATGTCGTTGATTAGCCCTAACAGATGTTGACCGGAGTTATAGATTGAAGTCAGATCTTGGCGTTGCAATTCGGTGATAGGGCCATCAATTCCCTTAAGGATGACTTTGGAGAAACCGATGATGGAATTCAGCGGGGTACGTAATTCATGGCTCATGTTAGCAAGGAATTGACTCTTAAGCCGGTCGGCGCGGCGCATCTCTTCCACCGCTTGCTGGGCTAGTTCATAGGCGCGCGCATTCTCAATCGCGACAGCGATTTGATCGGCCAAAATTTGGAGTACGTGCAAATCTTCGGAAGAAAAGGCGTTCTCATTGCGGGCGTGGATATCCAGTACCCCCATGACGTTGTCGCCAGTCTTGAGCGGCAGGATGACCTCGGAACGGGTGTGGGGAAGGTAAGGGTTGGGCTGATAGAAGGGATCTTCTAAAACCCGATTGAGCACAAGAGGCTCACCCACAGTTGCCACGCGCCCAATCAGCGTGCGCGAGCCCCTGGCATAACGGAGCGGGTTGTCCAGCAGATCATCGCGTCCTGCACCGGCCGCCTCGCGTAGAACCAGATGGCTATTCTCCTCGTTGCTCAGGTAGATACCTACATGGTAGTAATTGAAGCGCTGGGCCACCAGTTGTACCATACGTCCGAGCAGGGTGTTGAGATCCAGGGTGCTAAGGGTGTCGCGGGCAATCTGTGCCGCCGTTTCGAGTTGCAAAGCGCGGCGCTGGGCTTCGCGCAAGAGGTTGAAGCGTTCAATCGCGACAGTGATGCCGTTACCTGCTGCCTGCAGGATTTGGAGATCCTCACTTGAAAGAGTCATTGGACGGGAGGCGGAGACCGTCAGTAAACCGAGCAAGCGCTCACCACTGGATAAGGGCACAATACAGCCCGAGATAAACCCCAGAGATTGCAAGGTGTTGCGCGAGGTTGAGTCTAATCCACTTTGCTCAAGATGAGTGAGAATCCAGGGTTCAGAGCGCAATTGCGTCAAGGCTGGGAGGGCTTGTACCGATAACACCATCCCCTGTCGCTGTAAAGCAGTATCCTTGGAGCAAAAGCCGGCCACCTCGAGGGTAGTGGCTTCACCTTCGGGGGTGCGGTTGATCAGAATGATGGCCAGGTTTTCCGCGCTTGCGGGCAGGGCATGCTGGAAGAGTAAATCGGCCAACTCTTGAATCTCACGCGCCTGGGCAATGCCATTGCTGATGGTGTAGAGCAATTCGGTATGCGCCAGGGCTTTCTGCGTTTGTTCGAAGAGGCGCAGGTTTTCCACCTCAGTCGCCATTTGGCCAGCCAGGGGCGGGTAGGTGCGCAATTCACGCCCACTGAAGTGGTGGGGTTCATCGCACAGTAACAAAAGTGCTCCCAATTGTTCTCGCGAAGCCCATAAGGGTAAGGCGGCCAGTGCCCGTATTGAAAGATCCAGCAGTTGTTGGCGTATAGCGGGATCAGTAATTTGTTCGAGAATATCCTCGTAAAATTGGGGTGTTCGGGTACGGATCAGATGGTAATAAGGGTGCTCGGGCCCATAGACCGTATCCAGAGGCGGCGGTGGGGTACCGCGGCCACTATGCCAATTGGCTACCACACGCAGGAATTCTTTCCCCAATGAAGTATCTCTTTCTTTGAGAAGCAGCACAGCACGGTTGATGGCCGGAATGCGCATCCCCTGAGGAATAACGGCCACCATTTCCTGTAAAGTGGCGGCAGTGGACATGCGTGTGCTAAGATGGTACAGGTTCTCGGTTTCATCGAGCGAGGCTTGTAATTGCTCGAGCAGATCCTGGCGTACCAGGGTATTGGCAACAGCATCCGCGGCAAGGCGCAGGATATTGATCTCGTCGTTTTGCCAATACCGTGGCGTAGCCTGTTCAAAGGCTAAGAAGCCGGGTACCGCTGCTTTACCGGGTACAGCCAAGAGTAAAATGGATGCTGTATTCAAATTGCGCAGAAAATTCTGCTCGAAGGGTTCCAGATCTTCCAAGGTTGCTGCAAACCAACCGCGATCACGCAATGGCCGTCCCCACGAAGGGAAAAGCGCAACCGGCATGTGCTGGAGTTTATTGCGCTCCAGTTGAAATTCCGTTTCTTGCTTAGACCAATCCGCAACGGCAGACCAGTAAAGCCCTTGCTCGTCTTCTTTTACCGTAGCATAGAAAACGTGATCACATTGTGCCGCTTCACCCAATAGGCCCAGCACATCGCGTAGGACTTTGAGACCCGATTCACTCAATAGTGCAACTGCCCGAGCAACGCCAGCCTGATAGCGCTCGCGGGTTTCAATCGCCCGCAAACCGGCCATGACTTCTTGGAATAGATTTGCGTTCTGAAGGGAGATGCTCAATTGCGTCACCAGGGTGGAGAGCAATTCATATTGCACCCGGGTATAGGCCTTATCCGAAGCAAACGATTGAACGACCAATGCCCCCAGTACCCGTTCACCCGTGCTCATGGGTAGGGCGATTAAGGCTTTGGGGTGAGGTTCGGGGAGCAGAAGACCTAATGATTGGATTTCTTGTTCTAGATCGCGGCTGAGCCAAAGAGGGCGCCGTTCCAGGATGACGTGACCGATTACATCCTTACGACTGAGCGGGCATGCTGGCCATTCCTGGAATTTGCCATCTTGGATCACAAGCGGGAAGCGGACCAAATTGCTCTTCTCATCGTAAAGTGCCAAAATGAGATTCGTGCTATCGGCAATTTGGCCCACCGCATGTGGGACGAGATCCAGAATTTCATCGGCTTCAGTCAGGCGGGAAATCTGTTGCCCAATTTCGTTGAGCAAGGCTAACTGCTGATTGCGGCGCAGAAGTTCTTGTTCGGCGCGTGTACGCTCGGCCAGTTCTTGTTGCACCGCAGCGTAGAGTTGGGCGTTTTCAATTGCCAGGCTGAGTTGCCGCAGTACTTCTTCAACCAGGAGGATCTCATCCTCGGTCCAAATTCGATCTGGTACCTCGTCTATTACTTCTAATAAGCCCTCACCGAATCCGGGAAGTGTAAGCGGCGCGGTTAGGCGAGCCGGTTGAACGTGGGGACGTTGTTTGAGCGGGGTTTTGACCTCTGAAGCCCTTTGCCCTAGGGATGAGGTGGTAGGGAGAGCGGTTTTGGCTGCGCGAGCCACGGGCTGGGTTGGTATTTCCAGATGGTTTGGTCGGTGGGAAGGCGAGGATGGACTATAGGGAGATAGGGGCTGATTGAGGGATGAGGTAGAAGAGATCGGGGCGCTGTTTAGTACCTGGATATAGCCACGCCAATGTGGGTCGGGTTGACTGGTTGCACCTAAACGGTGAGCAGTTAACCGTAATATGAGCGCTTGGTTTTTCTGTCCGGGGTATGTAAATTCTTCCTCGAAAGATGGGGTGTCGGAAGCCAGCCAGGCCTGGATGCGGCCGGATAACTCCACGGGGAGAAAAAATTTAAATACGTTGTTTCCGATGACCTGTCCCGGGGTTAGACCCAGCCAATGGGTTATCTCCGGACTGCATGCCACGCAAGTTCCGTCCATCTGGCAGGTAAATCCCCACCCCTGCGCAATGCCTTCATCCGACACCGATTGATCGGGAATGTTTCCTGTATCCTGAGGGGAATTAAGTTGTTGGAAGAGGGTATCAAGCCGGCTGTGCAAGGGTTTCTTGGACATAGTGGATGATCTCCTGGGCTAGGGCACGATATTGAAGAGCGGCTCGACTTTTAGGCGCGTGATGGAGAACAGGAACGCCAGCAATGGCGCTTTCACGCAGTCGGGTGTCCGTGGGGATCACGGTTTCCAATAGCCCATCCGCAAAGTGTTCATGCAGGTATTGATACAATGTGCGGTGGATGCGGTTGCGCTGGTCAAACATGGTGAGAAGCAAACGATAGGCGAGGGAAGGATTATGTTGTTCACGAATGCGACGAATCAATGCCAATATGTTTTTCAGTGCATAAATGGAAAAGAATTCTGCCTGGGTAGGAATTAGGGCAATCTCCGCTACAGCCAGGGCGTTGCTCATCATGGCGCCTAGAAAGGGAGGGCAATCGAGGATGACATACTCAAACTTAGCCCCGATAAACGGCAGTTTCTTCTGCAACAACGTTTCATAACCGGATTGGCGGGGGAGTAGCCGTTCGGCTAAGTTCAATCCCGAGTTACTACCCAATAGATGTAAACGCTCTATGCCAGTTGGTTTTAATATCTCTTCCGTTGAGAGGACGTTATCCAGAATAATATCCAGAATCGTGGCGTGGATTTGCTGTGGATCTGCCCCAACCGCAAGGGTAAGGTTAGCCTGGGCATCCATATCTATCAGAAGCACACGATGCCCCATCTCGGCCAGCGCAGCACCGAGGTTTACCGCTGTTGTTGTTTTCGCCACACCACCTTTTTCATTGGTAACCGCTATACACTTCATCTAGCCCTCCCACGCTTTATGTGCTTAACCCTGCGTTTTTTCCATTTCCGGGCGCTTCATCGGCTGAGGTTGAGGTCGCAGGTGAATTAAAGATAACCTGAACATGTGAGGCACCTAAGGCGCGTTTGAGCTCCTCCATCGCAATACCCAGCATGGTTTGTGGATCCGTAGCGGCGCGGATGCGCCCGGTGATCTCCAAAGCCTTGCGTTCGCGTTCGGCGCGGCGCAGGGTGGTTTCGAGCAAACGCGCATTTTCTAAAGCCAATGCAACCTGGGCGGCCACGGCTTTGAGAGTCTCGATTTCCTCTTCAGTCCAGGTGCGTTCGGGAACCCCTATGTCTTGCACGCGGATGACGCCCAAAATCTCATCACGGAGTTGGATCGGTACGGTTAGCACTGCTGCTTGTTCATCCTTGGCGGGGATGGCAGTGACTTCTCCACGGCGTATAGCGGCTTCAATTTCGGGGCGAGAGATGGGAGGTTGAGCAAACAACCCTTGGGACGTGTAAATATAGGCACGATGACGACGTGAGCGCACTTCTTTCTCCCACTCCTGTTGGAGATAGCGCCGGTTAACGCGGCGTGCTTCATCTAATGCACGCATAGTCTCTTCCAACAATTGATTGTTGACAATCGCGATAGCAATTTGATCGGCCAGGGTGCTGAAGAGCTCAATATCCTCAGGGGTGAAGGCATTGGGTTGGGTGCTCTGAACATCTAGTGCACCGATGATACGGTTATTGGCGATAAGGGGCAACGCCATTTCTGAGCGTGTTTCGGGCAGGTCGGGGTTCTTGAAGTGAACGGCATCTTCACCAACGTCCGTTGCAATGCGGGGCTGGCCAGTTGCAGTGACATAGCCCACGATACCGACCTTACCTACCGGTAACTTGTGCTGGCGGGCGAGCATACGCTTTCCTCCCTCGCTGTTGGCAGCACGGAGAACCGCATATTCGCCTTTCTCATCAAGAAGGAAGACCCCAACATGATAGAAGCCAAAACGCTCGCTGATGAGGGTGGTGACTTGATTGAGCAGGCTTTCCAGTGCCTGAGCCGAGACGATGCTCCGCGCCACATCGGCGACGGTCTGGAGTTGGCGGGTGCGATAGCGCAGTGCTTCGTTCTGCTGGGCAAGTTCGCGTGTACGCTCGCGAACACGGTCTTCCAATTCATTGATGAGACTGCGCAACTGCGAAGTCATGACGTTGAAAGCGTGGCCCAGCGCCCCGATCTCATCGCGACTTTCTACGCTGGCATGGGCTTCCAGGTTGCCTGCGGTGATCTGTTCCGCGGTTTGTTTCAGTTGGACGACCGGTGCACTTAACGCCCCTGAAACCCACGATGCCACCAAACCCACTGCAGCCGCAAACAGCGCTGCAATGATCACGGCTAAACGACCTTGGGCTTGTAGCAGGGCTACCAGAGTGCTTTGTTCCCGTACAAAGAGTACGTACCAGGGTTTGGTTTGCAAGCGTACGGCAACACCGCTCTCAAGGTGTCCAGGTTTTTCGGGATGTACATCCAAGGTAAAGTAAATGACATTCCCTCCCTGTTTCAAGACGTTAGCCAAGTCAGATTGGTTGGTGTAATTGAGATAAGGGTGATAAGGGAGGCGGTTGTGCTGTGCCAATTCAAGGGTTTGAGAATAGGTGGGTGGGAGTAAGAAACGATATAGATGGGTTGGCGTAAGTGTATCTGCAATGCGCATGAAGTTTTCATCCAGCAGAATGGGATAGGAATGCCGTCCCAAGAGGTTGAGTTTCGGCTCTAGCAAACGTTGAAACACTTGCGCGTCGTATTCCAGACGTAAAACTCCAAGCACTTGCTGACGCTGATCGCGAATCGGCACCGCAAAGTAGATATACGCCACCTTATTATCAGGATTGAATTGGATAGGGGAAATATATACCCGTCCGGTGCGGGTGACTTGCATGAAGTAATCGCGCTTGCTTTCATCCTGGCCGATGGCGGCAGGATTGCTATCGTAGATATTTTGTCCGCGCAGGTTGAGCAGACCATATGAGACCAAGTGAGTCTCGTGTTTGAGAAGCAGGGAGTTAATGGTAGCACGTAGTTGTTCTTCCTGGGGGCTACCGGGGCGCTTGGCTGGATCCATGGTCAAGTAATCGTAAAATACGGGGAGATTGGCCTCATTAATCAGGGTGTCACGGTTTGAGGTGAGAAAAGACTCTATCTCTTGGGCGACCTGCTCGGCGGCCAGACGTAATGCCTGGTTGCTTTGGTTCTGTAGGCTTGTAAAGATGAAGCGTGTATCTACTAGTGAGAGCAGGATCAGAGGCGCAATAGCCATTCCCAAAGCACTGGTGACCAATCGCACGCGTAGCGTGACGGTAACATAGTCCAGGCTAAGTAAAACCAGATAGGCCATGATGAGAGCACCCAAAACGATGGGCAGGATATCATTAATAACCGGGATGGACACTTGGTACCGGGGGAATAATGAACCGACGAGGGCAGTAAGAACCGCTATAAAGAAGGCGCGGGTAATGGCCGGTTCACGGCTTTCTTCTTCAAGCACGCCAGTGGCGACGAGAATACCATAGAGGAAAGAAAGCAGAGCGAGGTAAACCCCTGTGGATTGGCTTAGCGCTGCCAGGACAAGTAGAGCGAATTGAAAGGTGGGTGCAAGCCGGGGCATGGCTTGTCGGTAATCTGTCTGGCCGGAGTCATTGGCAATGACAGAGAGAGCTACCAGCGAGGCCAACCCAAAGGTAATGGCTAAGACGTATAGTTGCCAGAATTGGGGCTGATAGAACATTCCGATGAGGAAGAGAGCCGCCAGCAGAGCCAATGCCAGCGCCGTGCTAAAAGTCACTGCAGTGGCTAATTGACGTTGTTTCTCTTCGATCGGAATTTGAGCAGGGTCATAGGTTGAGAAAGCCGCTGTGGAAATCATCCAGCGCCTCCAGACTGCCCCTCAATGGGTAGATTTGTCGCATCACGTAACTGCACCAGCACTTCAGACACACCCAGGGTACGACCGATTTCGAGCGCAGCGGCACGCAAGATGCCCTCAACATCGGTTGCGGCCTGCACACGGCTACCTAATTCACTAACTAGATGTTCGCGTTCAGCCCGGGCACGCATCATTTCTAGCAAGCGGGCGTTTTCTAATGCCAGCCCAATGCGTTCGGTGATGCTATTGAGAAAACGCAACGTCTCTTCGGGTACACCTGGCCCCCGCACTTTGATTGAAATAACACCCACCGATTCGCCGCGCGCCTGTATGGGGAGGAGGAGGGTGTGTTGTTCCTCGGAGGGGGAGGTTTTAAGCAGAGGTTGCGCTTGGCGTGAAAACTGTTCTATCTCCGATGGGGGGGTTCTGATCGCCTCCAAGCGATTGGCGCGCCAGCGATACCCGCGTGGCATATGGGTTGAGCGTAAATAATCACGCCACTGCTGGCGTACGACTTGGCGGTAACGGGTTTCTAACTCGGCAGCATAGTGCTGCAGGCGCTCAATGAGCTGATGCCGTTCTAAGGCAACTCCTAGCTGATCAGCAATAGCCTGTAGAACCTGAATATCTTCCTCGCTGAACGCATTGACCTCTGTGCTTTGGATATCCAAAGCGCCAATAATATCTTGCCCGACGCGGATCGGAAGGGCAATTTCGGAGCGTGTATCAGGCAAATAGGGGTTCTTAAAGTGAACAGCATCTTTACCGACATCAAGGGCGATGCGGGCTTCTCCTTTTTCGACCACATAACCAACAATACCCTCAACTCCCTTTTTAAGACGGTGTCCGGCGGCAATCATGCGCTGTCCAGCCTCACTGCTGGCTGCGCGCAGTACGGCATATTCTTTGGCCTCGTCAAGGATGAAAATACCGGCATGATAAAAACCAAGGTAACGCTGGATAACTGCAAGCGCGGTGCGGAAGAGGGTATCTTCATCGGCTTCCAATGAGATCTCACGTGCCATCAGGCTGGCTACTTCGAGATAAGTGCGATGGCGGCGCAGGTCACGGGTGCGTTGTTCAATGCGCAGCTCCAACGCGGCTCGCTCGGCTTCCAGGGCATGTGTAAGGGCCGTTTCTTCCTGCAAGGCGCGGTAAAGTTCTCGCTGAGCCACACCGTAAGAGGCAGTAAGAAGTCCAACCACAAAAAGCCAAGCAATCATTGCCACCATCCAACTGAAGGGAGGGGCCGGAGTTGCATTAATACTCAGGCGTGTTATCCCATCTGTCATATGAAGCACAGCGATTCCCCCCGCCCCCGCAAGTGCCAGCCCGAAGATGACATATGCATTTCGTTGGCCAAGGAATGCGTAAGCCATCAGGACGAGTGCCAACAGCCACAACCAAGCGGTACTGAGTGGTCCGCGGTAGAGCAATTCAAGCCCACCGAGGGCGCCAAGGGTGATCAGCAAGGCGGCAACGCGCAAGCCTTGGGGTTGGCGTTGAATCAGAACGCTGGCACCCAGCCATAACAAGACGAACGTTAAACCGATCAAGGGCAGGTATTGCCGACTGCGGAACAACGTGAATGCTACCCACAGATAGCCCAGAGCGGCCGCCGCCAAGACGAGATAGAGCGCTCGTTGCAAAATCCTTTCGCGCAGGGAGGCGATACCTGTTGCAGTTACAGGGGAGGGGGATGAAACGGGGGTTGGAAGACTCATCGCCCATTGTCCTTTGCGGTTTGGGGTTCGGGAGGAATAAGGTGGATGCTGGTTTCAGTGACGTTGGGAAGTTGAGCCAGGGCCTGCACGGCCACCCTTAAGATGTCATCTACGGTCTCAACCCGCGAGAGGGTTGAACTGATCTCATTCAGACGCTGTTCCAGCAGGGCTTGACGCTGTGTTTCCTGGAACAGGCGGGCGTTTTCAAGCGCCGTTGCCGTTTGCATAGCAACGGCATCCAACCAGGCAATTTCTTCGCTGGTAAGTTCGGGCTGGGTCATTTCCAACGAGATGGTACCGATGACCTGATCGCGCAGTATTAGCGGAAACTGGGCCAGGTGAGTGGATGAGCCCGCGGTCGGTGGGGCCGATGGGCTTTGATAGGTTGCTTCCAGGACGTCGTGCCCTTTCAGGAAATTCCCCCATTCTTCGGTGACGTGGGCGCGGGCTAGGGTACGTACTTCCTCGCGCAATTGCTGGATGCGCTGGAAAAGATCATGATTCTCGAGAGCCAGACCGAGGCTATCGGCGATCCCCTGAAGCACCAGGATGTCATCTTCCTCAAAGGCGCGCACCTGGGTGGATTGAATGCTGATAGCGCCTAGACATTGACCACGGCGTAGGATGGGGAGGGCGAGTTCTGAGCGAGTCAGCGGCAGATGCGGGTTGCTGAACCGCACTAGTTCCAAACTCACGTCTTGAGAAATACGAGGTTCTTTGCGTGCCGTTGCCCAACCGATCATCGAGTTGCCACCGACGGCTAGACGATGCCCCTCGGCGAGCATGCGCCGTCCGGCCTCACCGGTGCCCGCACGCAAGACGGCAAATTTTCCACTCTCATCAATCAGGAAAATGCCCACATAATATAGATTGAACTCTTGCTGGATAAGATCGGCCACTTGCTGTAAGAGGGTGGCTTGGTCGCTGGCGGTGTTCACGGTGCGGGCAATAGTCGAAGCCGTATAGAGCTCACGGATACGTCGTTGTAGGTGGCCGGTGCGTTCCGCTAGTTCGCGTTCAAATTCGGTACGGGTTGAACGGAGTTGGCGTTCCAACGTGCCTTTCTCAATTCCCAATTGATTGATCCGTTCCCCTAAGAATGGAAGGGAAAGGATGCCTAAAGCGGCTAGGTAGGCCAGCAGAACAAGTCCGTTATACCAGTTTGGAAGGGAATTGAAGGTCAGGATATTTTCAGGGGTGGGGGTAGGCAAAATATTAAGATGAACGGCGAGAGTAAGCATCAAGGGGGTGAGAAAGACGACGCCCTCCCAGGGCAGAACAGTTGAGAGGTCAAAGAGTAATGCGCCGATCAGGATGGCACAGGCATATGCCATGATGGCAGTGGCTTGAGGCCCGTAGGTGAGGGTGATCTGTGTCCCTAATAAATAAGGGAATAAACCTAATGCAATAGCGCGGATGCTGAATGGCCAATGACGCAAAAAAGGCAAGAGCAGGGCGAAAGCAAGTAGAAACACCCATAAGCCCACGCCCGACTCTGACCTGCCCTGGATGGTCTGCACGATGTGAGGCGCGGCGAACCATCCAATGACAGGGATCTGGAGCAGAAGGCTCTGTTGGAGCAAGTACTCGCGGAGAGTGGTTAGTTCACCACGCTCTACGACTTCAGGAGGGATGTTGCGGGGGTGGATGCGCTGCCAGATGTTCATGGGTTTATAAGCCCTCCCTAGCGATCGTGTCCGTTAGAGTCGCTTGGCAAACCATTGGGGAAAGGAAGGTCATCAGAAGATGGTGCAGGTGGTGAGATGCGGATACTAACCCGCTGAGCGCCTAAGGCCCGCCCAATCTCTGCGGCTGAGGTTTGAAGGATATTACCCACGTCGGTCAGAGCACGAATCTTGCTGGTGATCTCGTAAAGGCGTCGCTGGCGCTCGGCCTGGATTTGGATCTGGTGGATCAGGCGAGCATTGGTGAGAATGGCGGCGAGGTTTGTGGTCAGCGAGGTAAATAATTCTTGATCGCTTTCATCAAAAGCGGCAGGCCATTCGGATTCAATGTAGAGCACACCCAGTATTTCGTTTTGGTAGTCAAGGGGGAGGGCCAAGGCGGAATGCGCTCCGGCTATTAGTGGATGAAAAGCGATTTCGGAGGTGAATTCGCTGATGCGGAGCGCCTGACGGTGGGCAATCACCCAACCCGGTACGCTTTCTTCCGTTTGCCAGGTGCTTCGTTCCAGGCTTTCGGCTTCAAAACCGGTGTAGGCTTTCAGTTCTAGGACTTGATCGCGGTTGAGCAGAAAAATTGCCAACCGATCTTGAGGCAATATTTCGTGCAAACCTTGCAGTGTTTTCTCAATGATTTCCTCGGGAGTCAATTGAACCGATGCCTCACTAATAATGCGGTAGAAGTGACGGTGCTGGGTGAGGTTTTGCTGTGTGCGTGTATAGAGCAGGATATTATCCAGGGCAATAGCGAGCAGTCCCGCCAATGTTTCTAGAATTTGTACATCTTCGGCCTGAAATGCATCATACGAACGGCTTTGTACATCTAACGCGCCGAATAAACGGTCACCAACCCGCAGTGGGACAACGATCTCAGAACGGGTTTCGGGCAATAATGGATTAGGATAATAATCCGGGTTGCCTTGCACGTTATTGGCGACAATAGTGCGTCCTAACGCCATGGCTTGTCCTACCAGTGAACGCGAACCCACCGCAAGTCGGTGACCGGATTGCTTCATGATTTGCCCGACGTCACCAGAGGCTTCGCGCAGGACACCATAACGCCCCAATGGGTCAAGGAGGAAGACGGAGGCGTGATAATATCCCAACCGTTCTCGAATCTGGTTAGTCGCATTTTGGAGCATGGTATCTATATCTCGCGCGCTAATCGCTTCTCGTGCGATTTCGGCGGAGGCCAATAATTGTTCCGCTCGGCGCTGCGCGACTTGCTCGGTGCGAATAAATTCACTGATATCTTGGGCGATGCGGATTAACCGAGGTCCGCCGTTTTCATTTGAATTGATTGGAATGCGCGAAACCAGTTCCCAGGTATTTTCACCTTGTGGGCTGAAGTAGTAATTGGGGGTTTTGATCCGGGCTTCATCTGAATGGATGACTTCTAAATCTTGGATTAAGTCCAGGTTCCCCGCCTCACCAAAAAGATCTACCTCGGTTTTGCCTATAAGATCGGCGAGCGAACTCACCCCATAATGCTGGAGAAGGGCTTGGTTGGCGTATAAGACGCGGCCATTCTCATCCTTGATTGCGATGCGCTCAGGCAACGCCTCCAAGAGGGTTGTCAGGAGAGTTTGTTCTCGAACAACCTGACGCTGAGCCGCCTCTGCCTTTTCGGATAGGCGATGAGTGTGAAATATCCAAGCGAGGAAAGTGGCAAGGACCTCTAAGGTATGTAAATCATTTTCGTTAAACCGGGCTTCGTGATGTAAATCTTGAAGAACGATCGCCCCCAGTATCTCTTCTCCAAGACGTAAAGGAACTCCCAGCCAGGATTTGGCTGGCGTGCCGATTAGGTTCACTCCTAGTGTTTGCGCCATTGCTTCTACACCGTGTTGGATCAACAAAGGCGTCTTTTGGGTGATCACATACGAAGTAAGCCCTTGTCCCAAAGGCAATGGCTCTACATGAATGGGTTGGCCGTGTTCCAGCAGTAGGGGGAAAGTGATCTGGTGTTGGGTGTTGTCGTAAAGTGCCACCCCAAAGGAGATGTCCAAACCATAGGTTTGGTGAATCAACGCAGTAAGTTCGGCATAGATTTCAGAAATATCGGGCAACTTCGCCAGACAAGCATGGAGAAATGCATCTGGTAGAGATGAAACCGATGGTGGTATCTCGCTTTGCGGGGATCCTGAAGGTTGTAGTGATTCTGCTAGTGGCTTGGGATTGTGCACCAAGAAACTCAGGGCAATTTGATCGGCAAGAGTGCATAAGACGCTATGAAGGGTGGGGGGAAAGGCGTTTTTTTGCCCGGATTGCAGGTCCAACACGCCATACACTTTGGTGCCGGCAATGACGGGCACGGCAAGAAGAGATTGGGCGTCTTTCCATATGTAGGGGGCACGATTTTGGATTTGGTCACGTTCCAATTGGGGAAGGTAATAGGAGCGTTGATTAGCAATGGTCCACCCAAAGATTGTACCGGAGTTGACAGGAACAGTGATCTGGTTGATGGGAAAGGCTTGGGGAGTGGGTGAGTGAATGGCCTTAAGCACCACTAACGTGTCATCTGCATCGAAAATATAGATCGCCACATGGGGAATATTTAGCCCTTGGGCAATTTTATGCACAGCACTGTTTAGAAATTCTTCATGATGGCTGACGACACCTATAGCTCGCGTGATCTCGGAGATCACTTGCGTGTAGGGTAAGGGGGTATGCAAGACATCATCTGAGGCTTTTTCGCCGCTCATGTGCAATCTTCTCCGAAGGGTTCAGCTCAATTCCCAAACCGATTCGCCGTTGAGAATACGTTTGATCTGATCAGGAAAACGATCAGGATCAAGGGGTTTACCTAAAAAACCGTCAAAACCGGCTTGACGGGCTTTATTCATTTGTTCTAGGCTGGCTTCAGCAGTAACGGCGATTACTGGAACATTGCGAAAGCGGGGTGATTGGCGAATCTTGCGTAGGGCGCCGTACCCATCCTCATAAGGCAGGCGGATGTCCATCAGGATGAGATCCACTTTGGGCAGCGAATCGGCAAATTCAACCACCTCATAACCGGAGGTTTTCCACTCGCAATGGACCCCCAAGTAGCCCAGGAGACGTGCGATGAGGACAAAATTGGAGACATTATCTTCGACCACCAATACCACGGTATCTTTGGTCAGGGGGCGGGTGCCATGAGTTTGGCGGATGGAAAGCGGTGTTGGGGTCGGGCTCTCGGGTGGGGTAGGGGATTGAGGGTTGGCCATCATGGCGTTACTCCCGGTGTCCATTGGTTAGGAATTCAGCAATCTGGTCGGTGAAGCGATCTACGTCAATCGGTTTTTCAATGTAACCATCACAACCGGCTTGGAGAGTGCGTTCCTTATCCCCGCGCATGACATTAGCGGTTAAAGCCACAATTGGCACTCCGCGCAGGTGTTCCTGGGTTTTGATTGTCCGGGTAAGCGTATAGCCGTCGATGTCAGGCATGTTGATGTCCATCAGGATCAGGTCGGGGCGATGGTTGTTGAGGATGCTGAGCGCTTCGGTGGCATTGGCGGCTTCAAGGACGTTATAGCCACTGGCTTGCAACAATCGCCGTACCAGGGTGCGGTTATCCAGATTATCTTCAACATAGAGGATGGTTTTTCCCGTTTGCATAGTGACCTGCCTGCAGAATGGAGGAGGGTGGTTATGGGGTAAAAAAGCCCCTGCCCCTGTAATCAATGGATTTGTGTTTTCCATAAAATTATAGTGAGATTTTGGAGATAAAACAGCCATCCTTGCGAAACTGTAATGTAATCGCAAAGTGTTTCTAACCAAACAAGAGCATCCTATGCAAAGTTTGTGCCAGGGCTTGTTGAAGTGAAAGGGGAAGAAGAAAAGCCACTACCTAATGAAATAGATAGTGGCATTCACTCTTGAGAGCGGGCGACGGGATTCGAACCCGCGAATCTCAGCTTGGAAGGCTGATGCCTTACCCCTTGGCCACGCCCGCAATTACACTAATAATTCTAATCGGCGCCTGCGCTGCGGTCAAGGAATCGCGACCAAATAGGATGACCTTATACTGGTTCCTGACATACTTGACAAGCGGATACCCAATAGTTCTGATAACGGTCGAGTTCGTTGATCATGAGAGCCACACCGCAACTCGCTAGCCGTTCCTTTTATAGGGTATAATTTGCGCGGAACGTCAAATCGTGATATTTGAAACTTTTGGCGTCTAAGGAGTAGGAAGGTTGGCGATTAACCCCCTGAATTGGCTTTTGGGCTTGTTTTCCCTGGATATTGGAATTGATCTGGGGACGGCCAACACGCTCGTTAACGTACGTGGTAAGGGGATTATCATCAACGAGCCCTCGTGGGTAGCCGTTGATAAACGTACCAAAAAACCGCTCGCGATTGGCTTGCAAGCCAAAGAGATGGTGGGACGCACGCCCACCAATGTCATTGCTATACGCCCCCTGCGCGATGGGGTAATTTCGGAATTCGAGATCACCCAAGCCATGTTGGGCTACTTCATCGGCAAGGCGCACCAACAAACCATTGTTCCAATGCCACGCCCGCGTGTGGTGGTGGGTATTCCCTCAGGCGCCACCGAGGTGGAAAAACGTGCGGTGTATGATGCTGCAATGGCGGCGGGCGCGCGAGAGGCTTATCTGATTGAGGAGCCTAAGGCAGCTGCGCTCGGGGCGGGTTTGCCTGTGGCCGACGTGCGGGGTAGCATGATTGTGGATATTGGGGGTGGGACGACCGAAGTGGCGGTGCTCTCGATGGGTGGGGTGGTCGTATCTCGTTCCTTGCGGGTGGCAGGGGATGAGATGGATCAGGATATCATTCAGTATATCCGCAACAAGTACAATTTGCTTATTGGTGAGCGCATGGCCGAACAGGTCAAAATCAATATCGGATCGGCATATCCACTGCCCACCGAAAAAACAATGGTGGTGCGTGGGCGCAACCTGATCAATGGTCTTCCCGAATCGGTTGAAATCTCTTCGGTAGAAATCCGCGAAGCCATTGCCGGCTCAGTGCAGGTTATCGTGGATACGATAAAGGACGCCTTGGACGAAGCTCCGCCGGAGATTGTTTCCGACCTCATGGAGACGGGCGTATGTTTAGCTGGCGGTGGGTCTCAACTGCAAGGGTTGGCGGAGCGCTTGACCGATGAACTCAACCTCCGCGTTTGGGTGGCTGAGGATCCAATGACCTGTGTTGCCCGTGGTACAGGGATCATCCTGGAAGACCTGGATCGTTTCGCAGACTTCCTGGTGGATCTTGACCGCAATAGTCGCGGCTAATTCGCTTGGAGCATCGGGGTTGGCAGGAAGGCAATTTGACGGTATCCTAAACCCATGAAAGCGCTGGTGTCGCGGTTTTGGCAAACCGCCTTTGTGCTGATTGTTGCCGGTGGGTTGATTCTTCTGGCATTAAGCGGCTACCTGCAGCCCCTCTTACGTAGTGTGATGTCACCGTTGGTAGGGGTACAGCAATGGATTTCAAGCCGCTATATCGCGGCTTATCAGTTCTTGACGGCTCCGCGGGATATGGCCGCGCTGCAGCAACGGAATTTTGAACTGGAACAACAAGTGGCTGAGCTGCAGGCTCAGGTGATTGAATTACAGCAGCAACTCCGCGAGGCTCAGGTCATTTATGCCTTGCTTGATTTTGCCCGTTCTCATCCCCAGAATCAATATGTCGCTGCCAATGTCATTGGCCGTGATCCAAGCCCTTTCCTTCATTACATTATTATTGATCGCGGCTCCGATGATGGGATTCGCCATGGGATGCCGGTGGTGACGAATCTAGGGCTGGTAGGACGTATTGATGCCGTCACCGCAGGCGCAGCGCGGGTGCAGTTAATCACGGATCCAAGTGCTGTCGTCAACGTGCGTCTTCAGAGTAGCAAAGTAGAAGGGCAAACTCATGGTTCGGTGACCGGTGAGATCAGCCTGGAAATGATCCCTCAGGATACGGTGATTCAGGTCGGAGATCTGGTGTTAACCTCAGGATTGGGCGGAACATATCCCCCTGACATCTTGGTTGGGCAAGTCAGCGATGTGCGCAAACAACCAAATCAACTGTTTCAGACCGCGGTTGTACAGCCTGTGGTTGACTTCACTGCACTTCAAGCCGTTCTGGTGATTACGAATTTCCGTCCGGTTCAAATTGCGCCTCTGATCCCGACCCCCATCCCGTGAGGTAAAGGATGTTAGCCGATTGGTTGGCTTTTCCGCTATTAGGGGGGATATTAATGATCCAAAGTGCGATCATTAGCCGTCTCACCTTATTGAATGGGAGCGGTGACCTTATCTTGCTGGCGCTCATTGCTTGGGCGTTGCATGAGCGGGTTCCATCCACCCTGGTCTGGGTACTGGTAGGTGGTCTGCTGGTGGGGTGGGTTTCCGGACTCCCTTTATTTGTGCCTTTGGTTGGGTATGGGATTGTCATGGTTCTGGCTAGGGTTATTCGCCGTCAGGTCTGGCAAATTCCTCTCTTGGCGATGCTTTTTGTCACATTCTGGGGCACCTTGTTCTACCATGCCTTGACAATCGTCACATTGCAGTTTAATGGCACACCTATTCCATGGGCAGATGCACTCACCCATGTTACGCTGCCCAGTCTATTTCTTAATCTTATTTTTGCCTTTCCGGTGTATGCTTTGATGAACGATCTGGCAAATTGGTTGTATCCAGAGACGGTGGTGAGACATGCATGAACCTATTGAACATCCCCAGCCTTTTGAGCATTGGCGGTTGACCGTTTTTTACGTGTTGGTTGGGTTGGTAATTGGTTTCTACATCTTGCGACTGTTCAACTTGCAGATTCTTCAGGGAACGAACTATCGGGTGCGGGCCGAAGATAACCGCACGATGGAGATCAGTACGCCTACCCAACGCGGTTTGATCTACGACCGAAACGGTTATCTACTGGCCAAGAACGTGCCTTCTTACAATGTGGTGATTACGCCCGCCGAACTTCCAACCGATGAAGGGGGGATCCAAGAGGTTTACCGCCAACTTTCCCAACTTATCGGCGTGCCGGTAAACAATGGCGAGATAAATGAAGAAACGGTACGAAACTTCACCCCGTGTGCCACGGACTTGGGAATTGCGCAAATCGTTTATATTGGTGATACAAATGCCCCTTACAGTCCGATTCGCATCAAGTGCAATATAGATCAACAAACCGCGATGATCATACGTGAACGTGCGGCGGACTTGCCTGGCGTTGGTATTGAGGTTGAATCGGTGCGTGAATATCCTACCGGTTCGTTAACTTCAACCATTGTGGGCTTTCTTGGTCCGATACCAGCCAGTGAAGAAGCGGATTATCGGGCGCGAGGGTTTCTGCCCAATCGTGATAAAGTGGGATTTGCCGGGGTGGAGTATTCACTGAATGACCTTTTGATCGGTCAAAATGGCAAGCGCGTGGTTGAGGTAGATGCAGCGGGTCAGATTTTACGCGATTTGGAGCCTCCAGTACAACCTGTGCCGGGATATTCGGTCAAACTAACCATTGACACACGCTTGCAGGCAGCGGCAGAGGCGGCGTTGGTCAATTGGATGGATCGCTGGAACCGCTACTTTGGTGAACAACGCTACACCAGCGGGGTAGTGATCGCCATGAACCCGAAAACGGGCGAGATTTTGGCGATGGTCTCATACCCCAGTTATGAAAATAACCGCATGGCACGCTTCATTCCGGCGTACTATTATGAACAACTCCAACGTGATCCTTATCGTCCTTTGCTCAATCATGCCATTTCTGCTGAACACCCACCGGGTTCGGTTTTCAAATTGGCCGCAGCGCTGGGAATTTTGAATGAAGGTGTGGTCACCCCGGAGCAAAAAATCAATGATCCGGGGAAGATCACCGTCGAAGAACGTTTTTTTGAGAATGATCCGAATCCGCGCACGCGGGACTATGTGTGCTACATTTATAAAACGACCGGTGGGGGACACGGTGATTTGGATTTCATCCATGGTTTGGCTCAATCTTGTGACGTTTACTTTTACAAGGTAGGAGGTGGATATAAAAACGAGGTTCCCAAAGGATTGAATATTTGGCGCTTGGGGGAGTACGCTAAAGCCATCGGGTATGGACGGGTACTGGGTATTGAACTTCCCGGTGAGCAAGATGGTTTGATCCCGGATCCAGACTGGAAGCGCATCAACGTAGGCGAAAACTGGTCGACGGGTGATACTTATATTGCGACCATTGGCCAGGGTTATGTGCTGTCCACGCCATTGCAAGTCTTGGTTTCCATGGCGACCATCGCCAATGATGGCAAATTAATGAAGCCCACCATTGTGCGTGAAGTTCTGGACAGTGAAGGTAATGTGGTACAACCTTTTGAACCGAAAATGCTGTGGGACATTACCCAAGACCCGGTGATCCATGTTTATGACGAGAATTTCCTGCAAACCGGGGAAATGAAGACCGTTGCGCCCTGGGTGGTTAAAAAAGTGCAGGAAGGGTTGCGCGAGGTGGTTGTTAGCGGAACGGCTTCAACCATTTTCGAGGGCTTTCCTATTCCTTCGGCAGGAAAGACGGGCACAGCGGAATATTGTGATAACGTGGCTCAAAAGAAGAATCTGTGCCAACCGGGTAATTGGCCGGCACATGCCTGGTATGTGGGGTATGCACCATTTGATAATCCTGAGATTGCGGTCGTAGCCTTTGTCTATAATGGGGATGAAGGTGCTCGTTTGGCAGCGCCAGTCGTACGTAAGGTCATGGAGGCCTATTTCAACCTGAAAGAGGTGGATACCGAAACGGTAGGAAGTAGCCAACCTTAAGATGGCAGTTGGAGGAATAGGTTACCTCTGCTATAATGGTAGGCGGTATGGCCCCAAGTGATACGAAGGTATCCTCACCCTCAACTGCGGCAGACCGTCGGGTTCAAATCAAGGGCATCCGCGAAGGTCTGTTGGTGACGTTTGGCGAAGGCGAGTGGTCAGACCTCCAATCTGCATTGTTGGCCCACATTCAAGAACAAGCGGTGTTCTTCAAAGGGGCACGGCTGGCTATTGATGTGGGCAATCATGTCCTTCGTGCGGCAGAGTTAGGCTACTTGCGTGATAAGTTGAGCGATTTAGAAGTGTCGCTGTGGGCGGTCATCAGCAATTCGCCAGTCACCGAACGTACAGCGCAGGTCTTGGGCTTAGCAACGCGTCTGCCGTTACCGCGCCCTGAGCGTGTGGCACGCCGCGGGGAGACAGAATTAGAGGGCGAAAATGCGGTTCTCGTCCAGCGGACGCTTCGCTCGGGTTACCGTTTGAGTACGCGAGGTCATGTCGTCGTTATTGGCGAGGTGAACCCCGGCGCTGAGATTTACGCTGGGGGAAGCGTCGTGGTGTGGGGACGCTTGCGGGGCACCGTTCATGCTGGCATCGAGGGTAATACCCAGGCTGTGATCTGTGCTTTGGAAATGGCACCGGTTCAATTACGCATAGCCGATCAGGTTGCCGTTGTCCAAACCGGAAAGCGGCGTAAAAGTGAGCCTATGATGGCGCGTTTAGAGAACGGCCAAATCATCCTGGAACCATGGAAACACAAATAATCGCGCGGAGAGGAAAGCGGAATGGTCGCTAAGGTGGTAACGGTGACATCTGGCAAAGGCGGGGTGGGTAAAACGACCACCACAGCAAATGTGGCGGTCGCCCTGGCTGCTTTGGGTCAGAAAGTCGTGTGTATTGATGCCGATATCGGGTTGCGCAATCTGGATGTGGTATTAGGTTTAGAAAATCGCATTGTCTATGATTTGGTGGATGTGGTAGAAGGACGATGCCGCTTGCGCCAGGCGATGATCCGGGATAAGCGCTTGCCCGAACTCTACCTGATTCCCGCTGCCCAAACGCGCGACAAAAACGCCGTTTCTCCCAGCGATATGAGTCGTTTGTGCGATGAGTTGCGCCAGGAGGTGGATTGGATCCTGATTGACTCCCCGGCAGGAATCGAGCGAGGTTTTCGCAATGCACTTGCGCCGGCGGATATGGTGCTGGTAGTTACAAATCCGGAGGTTTCTGCAGTTCGTGATGCCGATCGTATTATTGGGATTGTGGAGGCGGAAGAAAAGGGGCCAGTGCGGCTTATTCTCAACCGCGTTAACCCTACCCTGACTCGCCGCGGGGATATGCTTAATGCGGATGATGTCTTGGAATTGCTGGCGGTGGAGTTGATCGGTATCGTGCCTGAGGATGAGAGCGTGATTATCAGCACAAATAAAGGACAGCCCGTTGCCCTGGATGGAAAATCGCGGGCCGGGTTGGCTTTTCAGAATATCGCCCGGCGATTGATGGGTGAGTCAGTACCTTTCCTAAATTTGGATGATGGGGATGGTTTTCTCAAACGTCTGACACGGTTATTCCGCTCCGGAGGATCTACAGGATGAGTAATTGGTTGGAGCAGTTGTTAGGGAAGAAATCTAAAAGCGCTGACCAAGCCAAAGAGCGCCTTAAGCTCGTCCTGATTCATGATCGAACGGATCTTTCACCCGCAGTGCTGGAGAGCCTGAAGAACGAGTTATTAGCGGTAATCTCTAGACATGTGGAAATTGATCCCGGAGCGGTGGTGATAAACTTAACCCAGGATGGGCGGGAGCAGCGCCTGGTTGCGGATATTCCGTTACGGCCGGCGCGCCGCCCACGGAGTGGATGAAGTAGGTTAAGTCAATGATTCTACGACGCGAAACCTGGCGCCGCTTTGATTTCTGGCTCTTCGGCGCAGTGCTGATCCTGTGCATTTTTGGCATCATCATGATCCGTTCGGCCATTGCTGGGAATGCTCAATTAGCCGAATCGGTTACACGCCAAATCATCTATGTCTCAGTCGGTTTGGTGGTGTTACTGGGCACGGCTTTGATAGATTACCGCATATGGGGGTCTTTGACGCGCATTCTTTATGCTGTGGCGTTGCTCTCATTGATTGGCATTTATATTCTGGGACGAGCGCTTTTCGGTTCGGCGCGGTGGTTTGACACGGGGGTGATTCTGATCCAACCCTCTGAACTGGTCAAAATCATCATGATTCTGGTCCTGGCCGATTATTTTGCCCGCTCCGCTGACGCGCCAAAAAACCTGCTCTGGATTCTGCGGAGTTTCCTCTTGACGGCTGGTGTTGTGATCTGGATTCTGCTCCAGCCCAATCTGAGCACCTCGATTGTCATTATGGTGATTTGGTTTTCCTTGTTATGGATCAGTGGATTACCCTTGCATTATCTGGTCATTTTCATCCTTTTGGGCCTCATTGGAAGTGTGGCGGCTTTTCCATTCCTGGCTGATTACCAGAAAGAACGGATCTTAAGTTTCCTCTTTCCTGATCCCAACGCCCGCCATGGTAACGTCTATAACGTGGAGCAAGCGCTCATTGCCATTGGCTCCGGGGGGTTGTTGGGGATGGGTTACGGCAATGGCACCCAAGTGCAATTGCGTTTCCTCAAGGTCCGACATACCGATTTCATTTTCTCTGCGATGGCCGAAGAGTTCGGCTTTGTTGGCACGGTGGTTGTCATTGCACTATTGGTGTTTGTCATTTGGCGTTGTTTATATGTGGCTCGCCACGCCAGTGACCGCTTTGGAGCGCTGATCGCCTATGGGGTGGCCACGTTATTATTCTTCCAAACTGCCGTCAATATTGGCGTCAATCTGAATGTCATCCCAGTCACTGGTTTAACCCTTCCCTTTGTCAGTTACGGGGGGAGCTCGCTGCTTTCTCTGGTGCTGGCGATTGGATTGGTGGAAAGCGTGGCGGTCCATCGCACCACACTCGATTTTTAATGGAGGCGTATGAACGATTATTCCAAACCGGCTCGTACCCGATTTGCCCCTTCGCCCACCGGTCATTTACACTTAGGTGGGGCGCGTACTGCACTTTATGCCTATTTACTGGCGCGTAAGACTGGCGGTCAATTCCTGTTACGGATTGAAGATACCGACCGCAAACGGCTGGTGCCTGGTGCAGAAGAAGAGATTATGGAGGGGCTGCGCTGGCTGGGGATTGAATGGGATGAAGGCCCAGATATTGGTGGCCCTTATGGCCCTTATCGCCAATCCGAGCGCAAGCATATCTATCAGCAATATGCTCAACAGTTGGTTGAACAAGGACATGCCTACTATTGTTTTTGCTCCCCGCAGCGTTTAGAAGCGATGCGCCAGGAACAGCAGAGACGCAAGGAACCTCCGCATTATGATGGCACATGCCGCCGATTGGATCCGGCAGAGGCAGCGCGCCGTGTGGCTGCTGGCGAACCCCATGTGATTCGCTTCAAAACCCCCAAAGAGGGCACAACTACGGTACATGATTTTCTGCGCGGCGATATCACAGTGGAAAACCGCACCATTGATGATTACATCCTAGTTAAATCGGATGGTTATGCGGTTTATCATTTGGCTGTGGTGGTAGATGACCATTTGATGAAGATCACCCATGTGATCCGCGGTTCTGAATGGTTACCCACTTTCCCTCTACACGGGCTGATCTACCGTGCCTTTGGCTGGGAGGAACCGATTTGGGTACACCTTTCGGTTTTCCTTAAACCCAGTGGCAAAGGCAAAATGAGCAAGCGCGAAGCAGCCGATTTGATGAAAGATGGCTATTCGATATTTATCAAGGACTTGAAGGGGCTAGGGTATCTACCTGAAGCGGTGGTTAATTGGATTGCTTTAATGGGATGGTCCTATGACGACCATACTGAGTTCTTTACGATGCAGGATTTGATTGAGAAATTTACGTTGGAACGGCTTAATCCTGCCCCGGCAGCCATTAACTTCTCAAAATTTGATCACTTCAACGGGTTGCATATTCGTGCTTTGCCCCCCGAAGAACTGGCGCGGCGGGTTAAGCCTTTCTTCCTTGAACGGGGGTATCAGGTGGATGATGAACGTCTATTGCGCATTATTCCGCTCATTCAGGAACGCATTGGTGGGTTGGATGAAGCGCCAGATATGGCAGGTTTTTTCTTCAAAGAGGACGTTATCCCGCCGGCTGAAGATTTAGTAGTTAAAGGGCTAACTGCTGCGGAGTCCTTAGACCTGGCCCGGCGAATTTTGAAGGCTTTGGAAGCCTTGTCCGATATCCGGGCCGAGGTGGCAGAACCCTATATGCGCGAATTTGTGGCCGCCAGCGGCCTAACCGCAGGACAGGTGTTTGGATTAATGCGTGTGGCGATCACAGGGCAAAAGGTTAGCCCCCCGCTATTTGAGAGCATGGAAGTGATAGGGCGTGAGAAGGTGTTACAGCGTATGGCTCAGGCCGTGCGCTTACTCGAGACGCTGGTGCAGGAGGAAGCGTCGCCGCAAAGACCTCTGGACACACCCCCCGAGTCGTGATAAAATAGCAAACGTCAAACGCTGGGGGCTCGTCTAATGGCAGGACAGCAGACTCTGGATCTGCGTGTGGTGGTTCGAATCCATCGCCCCCAGCCTGAACATCCGATAGGTTGCCCTTTTATTGGGCAACCTTTTTATTTTTACAAGAAGTAAGACCTGGCAAGAGAATCCACATCGAACTTGGAATAAGGCATTCTTACCCAATCAAACTGGGCTGTCTGACCCAATGATCAGGCAGCCCGGTTGAATACCTGGCATTCGCTTATGGCTTTAAATCGTTCCCTCCTCGCACAGAATTTTGAGATTTTCTAGGGTTTGTTCAATGGCGCGTTCCTGCATTCGTTCAACCAGAAGGCGATTGGCAATGCGACCTAACACGGCACCGGGAAGGGTATAACTGATGTTGATGCTTACTTCTGTGCCATCATTCTTGGGGACGTAGTCCCATGTTTGTTCGCCGTCTAATGGGCCTTCAATTTTCCCCTTCCACTGCCCGCCATTCGGGCCAATGGAATCCACTAATACCCGACTGGTGACCGGGAACCGCATTCCTGCCATCAGGTAATAGTGTTTCACCACGGTTCCAACTTCTCCGTGTCCATTGATCTCTTCTGGTTCGCTGAGGCCAGCGTAAAACGTTGCCCAGCGGTTTGGATCTCTCGCCATCGCATACACTTTCTCCACAGGGGCATTAATGTAAATGCTTTTCTTGATGTGAGCCATGGTCATATCCTTTCCAGTACACAAAAAACCCAAAATGATTTTCCTTAGTTGATCCGGGCTATCCCGTTTTCCGGACATCATTTGCCAGGACGAATTGGTTCAGGCACGGCTGGGGAGGGTCCCCAAAGTTCCCCAAATGCGTTGTGGGTAACTCCATAGAGTTCGCTCAGCACTTTTTGATTTTCTTCATGAGTAAACCATGTTGACCAATCCTGTAGACTGGCAAACTCATAGGTAGCCACGATTTGAGGTGTACCCAGCCATCCGCGGTAGCCCCGGAATTCCACAACACCTGGAACCCCCAATGTGCGGGGGATAGCGTTGCTTAGCCAATTTAAGTAGGCATCTTCTTTTTCAGGGTGGATATTCCACTTCACAACATACAAGATCATCGAGAATCACCTCCTTTTCCAGTAGTTTTCGAAGGAACCTCGCTTTATGAAGATGGACCTATGTTCCCTTACGATTTCATGACTTTTTCCTCTTCATCAAACTTTTCCCCCAACCCACATATCTAAATCTCATCATAGTTACAGGGAAAAGGAACACGCCAGTCTCTGCTTTTCGTCCTTCTAATAAGCAGGATAACCTATCTCTATCCACAAAATGGCTACAAATAGTGGAAAAAGTGCTTCCTTACTGAATTAGTGAGAATCTTTGCACAAGATATCTCTGGCGCTGAAAAGGGTCGGAGATAAATTGAGATTTTTTCCCAATCAGATGTTTGGCTTGCTCGAGGTATTGGGGGGCTTCGTCAAGTCGGCCTAAGGCTTGTAACACTTTGGCGTGAGTTATATAAACTTCCTCAGTTGGTAGCCACCCTTCGTAGGCGTGAGGAAGAAGATGAACAGCGCGAGAGGTGTGTTCTAAAGCAGACTCCTGCTCTCCCCGGGCTAAAAGAGATAAACCCGTTTCCAACTCTGCCCAGATTTCGCATATTGGGAGGGAAAATTGCTGAGCAATACTTAACGCCTCGTCTGAGTAAGCAAGCGAATTTTGAAAATTTTCTGCTACTCGTTCAAACCGAGCCAGTGCCGCCAATCCTGCCGCCAAATTCTCGTTACATTGACTTATGCGCGCCAATTGTACGGCTTCGTTTAATATAACTCGGGTCAGTTCAAGGCGTAAATCAGAGAGTTCCACCAAACCCAAACCGATCAACGCCTCGGCCCAACGACGCCGATGAACTACCCCACGTGAATGGTCAACCGCATTCTGGAATCTAGCGCGGGCTTCAGGAATTTCGCCGAGGTGATAAAGTGCGAATCCCCAGCCGATTTCCGCTGCGATTGCACCATGTTCCTGGAGCAAAGCCCGATGCAACGGAGCAGTTTCTTGAAAACATTCGATTGCCGAAAGGTAATCGCCTTGATACAACTTCCAATAACCCGAGTAGGTACGGGCATAAACCACGGCTGGTTGAGCACTGATGCGGCGGGCCAATTGGAGGCTCTGTTCCAAATGGGTTTTGGCCTCCAGAAAATGGCCAAGTTTCAAGTGTAGGAAACCTAGATCCAGCTCTGCCCATGCCATGCCGTTATAGTCTTTATTCATTTGATGACAATGCAAAGCCTCCTGTTGATGAACCAGGGCTTGGGCATATTCCCCTCGATGAAGCAACATATATCCGAGATGATGTTCAATGGGTCCCCGCACTTTAGGATCGGGATCGGGACCGATGAAACTTTGAGCCATTTGAAGGGCAGAAAAACCCTCCTGGGGTTGTCCTAGAAGGTAATGGGCGAAGGCTATCTCGACGAAGAGAAGTGCCAGGGTTGAGATTGAAGAGGAAGATAAATCATCCATTGGGAGGGTTCGGGTTCCCTTTTCCGCCAGAAGGATGGCTTTTTCGTACTCACCTCCCAGATTGAAATAGCGAACCTGATGAAGCAAAGCGAGAAGAGACAACGTCTTTTCTGGAAGTTTTTCGGCCAGGAGCAGTACCGCTTTCAGGTCGGCATCCCGGTCGGTAAGCCTCCCTTGAAGGTAGCAATAAAAGGCATGTTTGAGCAAGACAAGACCGCGTTTCAAGATGTTATCCGGTTGGTTTTTTTGAGGGTCAAGTAGGTCTAACAGTGACAGCATGCGGCTCTGGTATTGCTCCGCTTCTTTCCAGGCGAAAAGTGCTTCGGCTTGTTGGATAGTCCGCTCATACCAGGATAAGGCTTGTTTGGTTTCCCCACCCAGATCAAAATGGTGGGCTACCAACCCCGGTTCTTCGGGAGTCAGCCGTGTAAGCATCCAACCCGCACGGCGATGAAGGAGCTGGCGGCGTAATGGACTAAGGGCTTCGTAAACGACTCGTCTAACCAGTTCATGGTGAAACCGATACTCCGGACCCTGCTCGATAACCAACTCTCGAGCCACCAGTTCATCTAATCCGTTCGCCACTTCCATTTCCCGACGACCAGCAATACCGCGCACAAGATCAAAAGTGAACCTGAGACCAGCAATGGCTCCAGCTTCTAAGATCTGACGGCCCAACGAACTCAATCGTTGAATGCGAGCCTCAACCGCTTCTCGAACGGTATCGGGCAGAGGGATCCCTTTTTCCGTGCCCCATTTCTCCGGCAGCCACCCTCTTTCCATCATGGTTTTTAGAACTTCGATGAGAAAAAATGGGTTTCCCCCGGAAACAAACCGGAGATGTTCTGCAAACTCTTCCCAGCCAGCCGTTACACCACCAGTTAAGTGCGAAAGAATTTGAAGAATGGAAAAGGTATCCAGGCCGGTTAATTGAAGTTCATAGAGTGCCTGGGCAGCGTGTAAGCCCTGACGAAGTGGAACAACCGTCTCTGCTTCTTCGCTGCGATAAGTGCCCAAAACCAATACGTGGTGTCCGTGGATTTGACGCCCCAAATGAATTAACCAATCGAGTGTGGCACTATCTGCCCAATGAAGATCTTCCAAACAAATAAGTAGGTAAGCATAGGAACGTAAAAACACAGGCGAGGTGGATAACCCAATGACAAAGTGGGTTAATGCTTCGAACAGCCGACTTCGGGCTTCTTCTGATGCAGCGGGTAGGGGTGGAGGAAGATCAGGATAAAACCTGCGTAGTTCTGGAAGAATACGAGTCACTTCTATTAACCAGATTTGATCCAGAGTTCGAGGTAGCCATTGGAGAAAAGGTGCTGGGGTATCTTTTTCCGTCAGACCACAAAGGCTGCGAAGGGCTTGGATAATAGGGAAGTATGGCAGCGTTCGCACTTCTGGACGAGCATAACCCATTAGGATAGCGGCATCTGTGCTCAAACGAGCGAGAAGCTCATGAACCAAACGTGATTTCCCAATACCCGCTTCTCCTGAGATAAGGATCACCTTTTCGGATCCTCCTCGTGCTTTCTGAATCGCTTCCTCAAGCTCCTCCATGATTTGGGAACGACCAACAAGGGGCACCTCCAACCCCGGCCCTGGTTTCCAGGTCTTTTTTTCTACCCATTTGAGGGATTTGCGCCCTTCAAGGGCATCCTGATATGCCGCATGTGTTTCAGGTAGTGGGCTGACGCCAAGTTCCCGTTCTAACGTGCGGGTGCAGGTTTCAAATTGGCGCACTGCGGCATTCCGATTGCCGGTAACCGCAAAGAGTTCGATCAAACGGCGGTGAACATCTTCGGCAAGGGGATCGGTGTCCAGATAGCGTTGGGCGTAAAAAATGGCCGATTCGATTTTCCCTTGTGCAGAGGTGCGTTCAATAAGTTCACCAAGCGCCAGAAGATAAAGACGTTCCAACGAATATCGTTGCTGAATCATCCATTCTTCAAATTCTGCCAGGGTGGGGAGCGAAAATCCCTCTAAAAAAGCCCCCTGGTAAAGTCTCACTCCTTGTTCGAGAGCAGTAATCAACACCTGTGAGATCGGGCTGCCTTTTTCTTGGGGTTGAGGCCCAAAACCTTGCCGGCTTAGGTTGGCGCAGAGGTGCTCGAAGGTTGCGACATCTGACCACACCCGTTGAGGATCAAGCCCTATCTGATCGCCCACAAAGATGAAAGGCTCTGGATCAGGTAAAGCGAGATGAAGATGAGTGATTAAGTGGCTGAGGTGACGACGAGCAGAGGCTTCTGATTCATCAGGCCAGAATAAATAACACAACCGCTCCCTTGGAATGGGTTGCATGGATGTTGCTAAACGATATAACAAGGCTCGCGCTTGACGGCGAGGAATTGTCAATAAACCGCTTGAACTCTCTACCCGGGGCGGTCCCAACAGGAAGATGCGCAGGTTCGTTAAATCCTTGAATGTCAATGCCGATTTATCTTGAAAGGCCACGGTTGTTCCACCAAAAGAAAACCCCGCGATGTTCCCTAGCAATCACCTCTCGTACGATACGGAAAGTCTGTTGGCTGCGAGAGGAGATTTTGGGACTGCCCAACGCGAAAAAGCAAGCCCTCAGTTGCCTCGAAAGGCACAAGCCTGCCGGAAATTTCTTTGTTTTGGTTGGGATATTTGATAGTTAAGTGATGAAACTCAAGTTATCCCCCATGACGGTGTGCTGGTGAGGCTGCGATTTGAGTTTTCCCAAACCATTTTTATGCCCCGCAAAACATGTGCCTAAAGGTGATGACCGCTTTCAGAATAACATGAATCGGAGTTAAATTCAAGAATTTGCTCCTTCTTACCAATACCTGAGTTCAATCCGCGCGGTGGGTTGTGAGGCCATTGCGGATGGAATCACCGCAATAAAGGCGAGTGATGGTTGGCCATCGGATTTCGTTTTTTAATCAATAACAGGTATTGGTTAGAGTATGACCTAGGCACCAAAAGTTTCATAATAAACCTTGTTGGCCTCATAGCGAGTGCGAGGTGGTTTGTGTTCAGCAGGGTGCCCAACCGCTAGTAAGCACAGCACGTGCCAGTTTGGGGGAATGTTTAGCAGGGTGCGCACTTTTTTCTCATATTCTGTGCGAGGGTAGATAGCAACCCAAACGCCACCCAATCCCAGCCCAGCCGCTGCCAGGAGCAAATTCTCAGCAGCAGCGCTACAATCCTCAATCCAATGATCCGAAAAGTTGGGATTACCCAGAACAGCGAAGACCACCGGTGCATCGGCGCACATAAACGCCCACTGCTTGATTTTAGCCAGCGCTCGGCGCCGTTCCGGCTCGCGCACCACGATGAAAGCCCACGGGCGTACGTCATTAGCCGACGGGGCAGCCATGGCAGCCTTGAGCAAGAGGTCTATTGTCTCGTCATTGACCGGTTCATTTGTATATTTGCGAATGCTGCGGCGGCGATATATATATTCGAGGATGAGGGGCAGAGACCGGGCGCGTAATTCTATCCTGTGGTTTTCAAGGTCTATGGTGGCATTGGAAATGGCAAAGGAGCGGGTTTCCTGGTCTGATAGCCATAAGGTTAACTCGGACGGGGTAAGGTCTAACTGCCTTACCCCTGATGTAAATTCACGGGGTTCTGTGCCTTCGCCTTCCTGGATGAGGATACGCCAAGTCTCGGCCATCGTCCCTCCTTTCTTCCCTCAGGCGGGTTGAGTGGTGTGTAACGCCTTCCACAGGCGTTCTGGAGTAACCGGGAAGGCATTTACCCAGATCCCGGTAGCGTTGTGAATTGCAGCCAGAATTGCGGGGGTAAGAGGGAGATAAGGCAATTCACCTAATCCGCGCGCTCCCCATGGGCCCCGGGGATCGGGTACCTCCACGATAACGGGCTCAACTTTTTCGGGCACATCCAAGACAGTTGGAATGAGGTAGGTGCTTAACTGATCGGTCAGAACATAGCCATCTTTCATAATAAAGTTTTCCAGCAAGGCGTAACCCTGAGCTTGCACCACAGCGCCCTCGATTTGGCCTTCAACCAACTGAGGGTTGATCGCCTGTCCTACGTCATCAGCGGAAACCACGCGGAGAATGCGTACCTGGCCGGTTTCGGTATCTACTTCCAGTTCTACGGCTTGGGCCACATAAGCGTAGGCAAAGTTTGGCATGGAATAACCGGTTTCTGGGGTAAAGGGGGTCGTTTTAGGAGCAAGATAGGTGTATTCCCCGATGGCAGGACGTTCCTCATCGTGCCATTTACGCAAAGCGATCTCCGCCGCGCCACGGATGGCGTTTCCAGCCATGAAGGTCATGCGTGAGGCGGAGACACTACCTGCGTTTCCCATGTTGAGCGTGTCGTGGGTGATTAAAGTGACCTTTTCCACCGGCACACCAATCGCTTCAGCCGCCATCTGCACCATGACGGTATGTGTGCCCTGTCCAACCTCGGCACCGGCATGGTGGAGCACCACCCGTTCGATTTTTTCGGCACCGTGTAATTCAATGCGAGCCCAACAGTTTTCCTGATAGCCGAAACTGAACCCCACGTTCTTGAAGCCACAGGCAAACCCGATCCCGCGTTTCAATGTTGCCTTGGGGTCTTGTTGAGCCAATTCACGTTTGCGTTGCTCCCAGCCAAATCGTTCGGCTGCGGCTTGGATCACCTCCAGCACGCTGATTGGCCCCGGTGGGGTGGTGCCTACGGCCAAAGTTTGACCTTCACGCAAGGCGTTTTTGAGACGAAATTCCACGGGATCCATGCCCAGCACTTCGGCCAATTTGTTCATCTGCATTTCGGCAATAAAATTGCCCTGGGGTGCGCCAAATCCACGGAAGGCACAAGTGGGTAGATTATTCGTATAAACTCCATACACATCGGCTTTTACATGGGGAATATAGTACGGTCCCGTATGGACAACCGTAGCATTGCCCAGTACCTTATTGGTGGTGTAAAGATAAGCACCAGCATCGGCAATGACCTCGGTTTCGGCAGCCACAAGTTTACCCTCGCGGGTGGCGCCCCATCGCGCACGAACGTACATGGGATGGCGCTTCCCGTGCCCGATGATGGATTCGCGCCGTGACCAAATGATCTTCACCGGACGGTTGAGTTTCCAGGCCGCCAGGGCGAGGACAATTTGCACCGACATATCCTCGCGCCCACCAAAGGCACCCCCAATGGCAGGGTAAATCACCCGCACCTTTTCCAACGGCAAATTCAATGCGTGGGCAATCTGCTTTTGATCGGTGTGCGTCCATTGCCCGGCCACCTGAACTGTAATTCTCCCTTCTTCGTCTACATAGGCCAAGCCCGCCTCGGGTTGCAGGTAGGCGTGTTCCTGGAAAGGTAATTGGTACTCGCTTTCAACAATGACATCGGCTTGGGCAAATCCCTCGTTGATGTCTCCTTTGCGAATCTTGTAATGAACACAGACGTTGGTATCACCACGCTCGGGGTGGATAAGCGGCGCACCGGGCTTCATGGCTTCCCGAGGATCGGTGACCACCGGTAAATCTTCATACGTGATTTCAATCAGGTTGCAGGCAGCAGCGGCGGCTTCTTCGGTTTCAGCAACTACCAGGGCGACCTGATCACCTACAAAGCGAACGACATCAGCACCAGGTTTATCCGAACCCGGACCGCAGAGCACTGGCTGATCGGGTTGTTGAAGGCCGTACTCGTTCACCGGTACATCCTTAGCGGTAAAAACTGCGACAACGCCTGGGTAGGCTTCCGCTTTTGAGGTGTCAATGTTGAGAATGCGGGCATGGGGTCTTTCGGCAAAGCGTATCTTCATATGCAGCATTCCTGGCATTGAAAGATCACCAGGATATTTGGCTTGCCCGGTTACTTTGCTAACAGCATCAATGCGAGGGACAGGTTTTCCGATGACGTTATATTTTGTGTTCTCCATGGCAGCCTCCTGTGGCGAGAATCCAATCACACACCCTGTTCCAATTTTATGGTAAATTGTTCTCGAGGAGCAAGTTACGTTTGTCTTAAGTCAGACATTAAGCCAGACCATTTCCCTGGTGAGTTGAGCCTGAATATGGGATAATAAAACAAACCTTGTTGATAGGAGCGTGCATCATGAACGGACGGAATGAACCGAAAACTGAGACAATCGCTGAGACCGAAAATTACATGGCCTGGCGGGCAGAAGAACCCGATGGCGAGATGACCTATCATTTGGAACTGGGAAATTTCACCGTCCATTTCTTTCAGGAAGAATGGGATGAGTTTTTACAACTGATGCGAGCGGTTATCGAAAGCGAAGAAAAGGGCTAAACTAGGCCCGTTACCCTGTTATTGGTGTGCCAATATGTCAGCCCTGCGCATCGTTTTCATGGGCTCACCTGAATTTGCGTTGCCAACTTTGCGGGAACTGGCCGCGCATTATACCGTTGTGGGTGTGGTGACCCAGCCGGATCGCCCAGCGGGTCGAGGGCAAAAATTAACCCCACCCCTGGTTAAGGTGTTAGCCCAATCGCTGGGGCTGCCAGTCATTCAGCCGGAGAAACTGCGCCAGCCCGAGGCCATGGCCCAACTGCAAGCCTGGCAGCCGGATCTCATCGTTGTAGCGGCATTTGGACAAATCTTACGCCAGAATGTGCTCGACCTACCGACTTTTGGTTGTCTTAACGTGCATGCCTCGCTATTGCCCCGTTGGCGCGGTGCGGCGCCGATTCAGGCGGCTCTACTCCACGGCGATAAAGAGACTGGGGTGACCATTATGAAAATGGATGCTGGGGTGGATACCGGACCCATCTTGAGCCAGCGGCGTGAGCCGATTCGCGAAGATGACAACGCCGCTACATTAAGCCAGCGTTTGGCGGAACTGGGTGCGCAGTTGTTGATCGAAACCCTACCCGAGTATCTTGCCGGGCATATTACCCCCCAACCTCAGGATGAGAATCTGGCTACCTACGCACCCCTGCTTAAGAAAGAAGACGGACGTCTGGATTGGCATTTACCTGCGGAGGCATTGGTGCGCAAGGTGCGCGCATTTACCCCTTGGCCGGGAGCGTTTATGGAGTTTCGGGGCTTACCCCTGAAAGTGTTGCGAGCGCACGTCGAGGCTACAGAATCGCTTCAGCCCGGCCAGCGCGGTGTGCTAAACGATTTTCCGGCTGTTGGTACGATATCGGGAATCCTGGTTCTCGATGAGGTCCAGCCCGCCGGAAAACGCCCCATGTCGGGTAGCGACTTTCTGCGGGGTGCGCGAGATTGGGAGCGCGGAGAGGCCTGATTTGCGATCGGTCACCTTAGCATCTCCTTCGATCCCACGCTGGTCGTTTCTGTGCATTGGGGCAGGTGCGCTCGGAACGTATATAGGTGGAAGCCTGATGCGGGTCGGCCAGCGTGTCGTGTTCCTGGTGCGCCCGGCGACGGCTGAAATCTTGCGGGCGCGGGGTCTGCGCCTTGTTTTAGAAGGAACCACCTATGCCCTCTCCGAGCCGCTACTGGCAACTTCTTTGGACGAAGCCCTAAGGTTGGGGCCTTACGACATGGGCTTGGTCACAATTAAGGCGTATGATATTGAAGATTTGGTTAAGGCGTTGCTTCCTTACCGTGCGGCGCTACCGCCTTTGGTGTGTTTGCAAAACGGTGTTGAGAGTGAGGCGCACCTGGCACAAGTCGTGGGTGAAGCCAATGTCATAACGGCGACGCTAACCAGTGCAGTCAGCCGCCCTGAGGTGGGGGTGGCGGTCGTGGAACGTTTGCGGGGGATGGGAGTGGCACGAGGGCATAAATTGCTGCCCCCTTTGCTGGCGATCTTGAATGCTGCCGGGTTGCGTGCGCGTGAATATCCGGACGCTACGGCGATGAAATGGTCCAAACTTTTAACCAATTTACTGGCAAATGCTTCAGCGGCGATTCTCGACATGAGCCCGGCAGAAATCTTTGCCCATCCCGAGTTGTATGCATTAGAGGTAGGCCAGATTCGCGAAGCCCTGGCCGTCATGCGCCGATTGGGGTTGAACGTGGTAAATTTGCCGGGAGCCCCACTGCGTTTATTAGTAACGTTTATGAGCACTTTGCCACCGGATATCAGTCGCCCTATACTAAGCCCTTTCCTCAGCCGCGGACGGGGACAAAAAATGCCCTCCCTGCACATTGACTTGCATGGCGGGCGGGGTAAAACCGAGGTGGATTATCTCAACGGCGCTGTCGTGCGTTTCGGTCAGCGCTTGGGAGTGCCCACACCCATCAACCGGGTGCTCAACGAAACCCTGTTAGCCCTTAGCCGCGGTGATTTGCCGAAAACCCGGTTTCAAAGGCGTCCTGAGGTATTGCTCGAGCAAGTTCGTCAGACTATGGGATGATCTTTATGAATGTACCAGCGTGGGTTACGGATGCTATTTTTTATCAAATTTTTCCCGATCGCTTCGCCAACGGAGATCCGGACAACGATCCGCCGAACGTGCGACCCTGGGGTTCGCCCCCTGATCTGTACCACTTTCAAGGGGGAGATCTAAAGGGCATTCTGCAACGCCTGGATTATCTTCTCGATTTGGGAATCACGGCCATTTATCTTAATCCGATTTTCCTCTCTCCTTCCACTCATCGCTATAACACCACAGATTATTTTCGCATTGATGAGCGCTTGGGAAGCATGCAGGATTTTGAGCAGCTTTTGGATTATGCCCACCGCCAGGGGATACGGATTATCTTGGACGGCGTTTTTAATCATTGCGGGCGGGGTTTTTTCGCCTTTGTGGATGTTCTGGAGAATCAGCAGCATTCGGCTTACCGCGACTGGTTTCACATTCATAAATTCCCCCTCAATGCCTATTCGCGCGGACCCGCGCGTTACGAAGCTTGGTGGGGCATTAAGAGCCTACCTAAATTCAATACGAGCAACCCGCGGGTGCGGAATTACCTCATGAGTGTGGCGCGCTTTTGGACAGAGAAGGGCATTGATGGCTGGCGTTTGGATGTCCCGAATGAGATTGACGATGACACATTCTGGGCCGAATTTCGCGAGACCGTAAAGGGGATCAACCCTGAGGCCTATTTGGTGGGGGAGATTTGGGAGGTCAACCCGCGTTGGGTTAGCGAAGGGCACTTTGACGGCTTAATGAATTACCCCCTGCGTGAAGCGATTTTGCGCTTTCTCAACCGCGAGCATACAGCCAGCCAATTTGCTCAAGAGGTTGAGCGCATTCTTAATGCTTATGCCCCTGAGAACCGCTTGGCCATGTATGTGCCTTTGGGCTCTCATGATACCCCGCGGGTGATGACCGTGTTGGGGGGACACCGCGAGGCTGTCAAATTGGCTTTTGCCCTTCAGTTTGCCCTACCAGGGGTGCCAGCGATCTATTATGGCGATGAGATTGGCTTGCTAGGCGATAAAGATCCAGATTGCCGGCGTGCCTTCCCCTGGGATGAGGCATTTTGGGATCAGGATCTGAGAGCGTGGGTTAAGCGGTTAATTCAGTTGCGCAAAACCCATATTGCGCTTCGGCAGGGTGAATTTCGCCTGGTCAGTGTTGAGGATTCGAGTCGCTGCGGTGCATTTGTACGGCAGCACTCTCATGGATCGGTGTTGATGGTGCTGAATGCGGGCGCTTCTGATCGTACCGTGGGCGTGAGTCTTCACTCGTTGGGGCAAGTAAGCGCGATGGCTCTTCACCCCTTGTTGGGAGAAAACTTCACCTGGCGAGTTGAAGATGGGCATCTCTGGGTGCATCTACCGCCATATGGCGTTTTCGAAGCGGCTTTTACGACTACCGAAAACAACTGACTAACCGTTGGCTGTCATTTGAGCAAAGATTTGGTTGGTCTTGGCTGCCATGATGAAGTCGTTGCGATGCAAGCCGCCGATGGCATGCGTCCACCAAGCTACGGTAACCTTACCCCACTCAGTAATCATCAAGGGATGATGTCCCTCGGCCTCGGCAATTTGTCCGATGCGGTTTGTGAAATCCAGGGCATTCGCAAAATCCTTGAATTTAAAGGTTCGTTGCAGGCGCTTTTGGTTTTCGACTTCAATTACCTCCCACCCCGGCACTTCCGGGAGCAACTGAGCAATTTCGTCGTCATTCAACGGTGGAACCCCTCCATGACATGGTACGCATTTTTCTTCTACCAGCGGACTCATCCTGACCTCCTTTTGGGACACAGTCTCTCGCACACCTTCATTATAGAGAGTATAAGTCCGAATTGCAAAAGATACGCTCCACCGAAGGGCAAAAGTCTATACACTTTGGAGATATTTCATCATCGCCTCGAGTTGATAACCGGCTTTGGTAGCGGCATTGTGAAGAGACTGTCCCAAATGATGTAAGGCTAGCACGCGTTCGTAAAAGGGGGAACATTTCCAAGTGGGCAAACTGGCGAAGGCTAAGAGACCAATGGCTTGCATAAGCGCCACCAAGGTTTCAAAGCCTTCTTTGTGGAACCACAGCACTCCCTCATGCGAATGCAATCCGATCAAGGATTGAATTTCTGGATCGGCAAGCCAGTTTGCCATGACCTCGCTGAGGGAGCGAGAAAGGGCGTCTTCATCGTACCAATCCTGGTGTGCGATTAAAATGCGAAAGCCCGTGATGAAGGTCTGAGCCTGTTCTGGCGTGAGGCCAAGATCTTTAGCCGTTTCGGAGAGCAGGTGGGGAACCTGCCAGGTTTCAAGCCATTCCAGCGTTTGCTCCTTAACATGCATTGAGTCTTTGACTCGTCCGATTTCAAGACTGAACGCGGCACAAAGCAGGGCCAGCCAGCGTTCGGGTGCACCAAGAATCTGATCCTGAAGATTTTGCAAGGCTTGATTGAGCCGACGCGTTGTGGGGAGACTGAGTTTAACCTCCAAGACAGGCCAATGCATGATCAAGTTTAACCGTGCCTTCAAATTCGATAGAATGTCCGCCCAATCACCGCGGTAGCCAGTTAGGGTTTCTATTCCCCTTAGTAGGGCTTCTAACTTGTGTTGGGCTTCATCAAGCAAATGCACTGGTAGGCATTGCTGCGGTTGGGTTATGCGCTGCTGAAGCAGATAGCGGAGATACCCCGGATGGTAAATTTCACGCAGTGGTTGCCAGATGGGTTCCCAGCGAATTTGCTGTAGTTCACGCCACAGGCTCGGCGTGCCCCGTCCTTGAAGCCGTTCCCAAAGGCGGCGGTAGGTGCCGTTGGCGTCATCGGTCACTTCGCGGAAGTCGAGAAAAACGTGGGTTTGATAAGCATTGAGTTCGAAATACAACCCTTTATCATGAATTTCGGACGTGGGTTGGAGGTATTCCAGGCCATCCACAAGGTCGCGATAAATCACAAACGTATTCGGGTTACGGCTTAAACCCAAACCCTCACCTAGTGAGCGTTGTACCAGATGCCGCTTCGCCCCTTTTTTCACCAGGAAACCCACCGAGGTCTTAATCCAGCCGCGGGTTTCGGCAAAACGATTATGATAGATGACTAGTGCGCTCTCGTCGCCGAGGCGGTTAGAAAAGGCAAAGACATCTTCGTTAACAAAACCTTCTGGGGTGTAGAAATCATAGAGCAAAAAGTTTTCCACGCCGGCAAACAGGGCACGGCGGTGAAGCAAGGGGAAGATTTGTCGTTCGTGGCGGGCAATGAGGTCCAGATCTGGCATTTCATCCCAGTAAGCGCGACGGAATTCCATGCCGTATTTTTCGGCGAACCCCTCGATTTGGCCATGGCCGAACATGGGCAGGCCCGGTAGAGTGCACATCAGCGTGCAGACACCAAAATATTTATCTCCTTTGCCAAACTGTTCTACGGCGGTGCGCTCATCAGGATTGTTCATGAAGTTCACATAGCGCTTGAGAATTTCGGGTTCAAATTCCAAGGTGTTTTTGATTAGGGTGCGATAGTTGGCGTTCTCTTCATTGCGGAGCATGTTCATAAAGGCGCTGTTATAAACTCGGTGCATGCCCAGTGTGCGCACAAAGTAGCCTTCCATCAGCCAAAAGGCTTCAGCAAGGAGCAGGGTATCGGGAGCTTCCTGGGCGACGCGGTCAACAACCTCACGCCAAAATTCATTGGGCATCAAGCGATCAAATTCCTGCTTGGTCAGTCCATGTTCGGCACGGGAGGGAATGGCGCCGCCACTGCCCGGCTCCGGGAACCACAGGCGTTGGTAGTGGCGTTTGGTCAAGGTCATTGCAGCGTCAAAGCGTATGATCGGGAATTTACGCGCCACTTCCAGGATGGTCTGCATCACGGCTTCGCGCACCTCGGGTTTGAGGTAATTCAATTGCGCTGTGTCGTTCCAGGGCATGCTGGTGCCGTCGTTGCCGTGGTAGATGTAGCGGATATCGCCGGTGGTGTAATCCACTCGCTTGAAGACCACGGCGGCATCCGTGCGGTCATAGTAATGATCTTCTAAAAAAATTCCCACCCGCGGGTCGCTCGAAAGATCCGGACCGTTGAACGTGTAGGAGGGGAAGGGGCTATAATCCAGGCCGATAAACCAATCGGGGTGTTCGATGACCCAGCGTGAGTCAATCCCCATGTGGTTGGGCACCATGTCACTAGCCAGGCGAATGCCGCGTTGCCAGGCGCGATCTCGGAGGTTCTGATAGGCGGTTTCGCCTCCCAAGTCATCGGCCACGCGGTATTCGGCAAGGGAGTATGCCGAGGCGATGGCTTCGGGGTTGCCGCACAACTGCTTAATGCGGGCTGAGGCACGGCTGCGTTCCCAAATCCCGATCAGCCATAAGCCGCTGATCCCCCAACGCGCCAGCGTATCCAATTCTTCATCCGGGATCTGATCTAAGCGCTGAATGGGTTGCCCATATTTTTTGCTGAGTTGATCCAGCCAGACATAGGTATTTTTGGCAATGAGAACCAACCTTGGCATCCATTCACGATCAGGGCTGAAGGCTTCTGGTTCACCCTCAAGGTGCGCATAAGTGGGAATTTCCACCGGGCCTGGCCCCAGGAAGGGGGATTTCTGTTCTTCTTTGAGCAAATCCAGGCTTTTGAGTAAACGGGTCAGGTATTCGCCCAGCAAATACCCCCAACGCTGCCGGATATAGTCCAATTGTTCAAAGAGGGAATTAGGATGCGCAATGGCCGGTGCGCGCATCATGTCCATCAGGTGTTGGTTATCCGGGCCAAAGGTCGGTTGGGTTTCTAAGAACTGATAGAGTTCGCGAATAAGCGCTGCGTAAGCCGTTTCACGACGTAGATATTCTTCATCGAAGAGTTCCAGATAAGGATCGAGCGCAGGATTGCGGTTATTTACCCATAAAAGGAGCATCTCTTCCAGGGTTGCTGCGCGGTGCGAAAATTCGGCGGTTTGTCCTTTGAGGTAATCCTCGGGGCTTATGTGATTACGATAAACCGGCAAGGGTGGAAATTCGCGCACAAATTCCAATAGGGTACGGTCAAGATTGGCTTTGCCAATGCGGGCTTCTAGCCAGGCCAGCGCTTGGTCAAGCACCTGGGGGTTTTTCTGGCGGCGATAAAGAGCAGCCACCAGGTGTAAAATCTCGTCAATGAGTCCCATGGCATTAATCTCGCCCGCACGGACCACTTTTTCGGGATGGCGGGCCAGATCACGGCGGAGATTCATCTTTTGGGCAAAGCGGCGGGCGGCCTGAAAGTCGGCCAAGATTACGTTGCCGTTGAAAGAGAACAGCGTTTCATCGAATTGATACTGTTCACGAGCACGCCGCGAGATATGAAATTCCATCCGAGCAGGCCTCCACTTGGGATAAGAGGGGATCGAATCTACCCAATTTCATTATAGTCGGTCTTTGTGCGGCGCAAGCCCAAAATCCAACCTTCGATTAGATAAGGAACGTTTGACGGCGGGTTGGTAGGCAGGCGATTCTCCAATACCATGATCATCCCCAACAACCCGACTAAAGCATCAAAGGCATCCTCGGCAGTAAGGGCGGGGCCAAAACCCTGATTTATCTCGTGTTCAAGGTCGGGTGCAAGATGGATTCCCAATTTCCGAACTGCCGCCAAGAGGTTAGGGGCGTTGGCACAGCGGGTATAGTAAGACCTTTTCCCTTTTTTCTGACCTGGTAAAGAGAGATGGAGGTCTAACCCGAGCGCCGCATAATACTCTGCGGGGTAGGTTTCTGCTATGACAAGGGTAGAGGGTTGGAGTAATTCATCCAGCCGACCCTCGAAAGGCCAGAGTCTGACTTGGGGCTGTGTAAGGTGCCGGGCAGGGATTAACAATTCACGCCACCCTGAGAGGGCGGTCTTTCCGACTTGTTGTGCTCCCATCGTCCAAAATAAAGGTGCAGCGGCGCGCCGATAGGGGGTAGCGCGATCGCATTCGCGCCAAAGCGACCGAGGGGAGGATAACTCCAACCTTTCAACAAGGTGTGCTAAACGTTTGCCGCCAGGGCGGGAGGGGTAAAACGGCCGTCTGAGGTTGATCTCTGCGGCCTGGTCAGCCACCCGGAACCAATCGGGCCATGCGCTGTTTTCGAGTTGGTTAAGAAAAGAAAGAAAGTGACTGCATCCTATTTTCTGGGCATATTCCAAGGGTAAGCCAATGGGAAAATCAAATCCGACCAGTGCACAGCCATCCGGGGGAAGATGAGTTTGCACTAACGTCCAAAGCCTCTCGCCTGTTTGAACCGGAAGCGGAGAATAGATTTCATAGCCCCCAGAGGAAACACGTCTCCCCCAAGCCAGCCAACGTTTGATGGGCTGGCTACTCCAGTCTACATGGAATATCAGGTTAGGACGAGTCATGAGTTAAAGAGTTCGGGGCAAGCCAACCATTCCTCCCCCGATTGCGTGTTCCTCAGCCCTCGCCTTAGGGGATAACCATCTCGTTCAAGCCGATGGATGGCGCGTTGCAGGTCTATTTCATTCCACCCAAACAAGCGCATGGGATGAGAGCTGGGGATGGCACCAACACTGAGCAGGTAGCGACGGAGCAGATAGGCCCTGGCTTCATCTTCCTGGATTCTGCCAGCCTGAGCGATCAAATCGGGAAAGTGGCGGTGGGTGACGTCGTAAACAAACGCATAACGCCACGCACCCACCTCAGCGGTGCCGATAGGGAGCACACGAAACTGCATCTGCAAGGTCGTCAATGCGCGCTCAAAGCGTGAGGTGCTTTCAGGGCTGCTGAGATGAGCCGCGCGGCGTAAAGCTAGGGTATCCAAGGGGCCCTCACGCAGGAGGGCCTCGTATACCTGTTTGGCTTCGAGAGTCAGTAAGCCCTCGCGATATTGATCCAGATAATCATGTTCGGGATCTCCGTAATTGGGGGAAAGGGCATAGAAATAGGGGAGGGCTTCCAGAGCGATTAGCGTGTTTTTGCCGCGGATAACGCGGGCATAATACCAGACCCGTTTACCCAAAAGGCTATCCTTCCAATCCCAGCAAATGTGTCCCGGATCATCATGGGCATCGGCGACCGGGCGATCTCCTGCAGTAGCCACCCACAGGCTGGGCATGATAAGACCTTGGGCTGGCCAAAAAAGGACAAAACCCCGTTGATTGACGAAATTGATGGCTTCCTCGCGCGAACGGAGGCGCAGCGCAGGGAGAGAGCGAAACGTTCGTGCGCGGTAAGTTGCAATATCTTTATCGCTAAAACCAAACTCGTTGGTTTGAGAGGGCATGCGCACGCTTCAGGTTTGTCTTGTGATGCAAAAATCGCTCTCATTATAATGAGATTAAGGAGGTTAGTGCAAATGCAATCGGTCGTTGCAATGGTTATGGGTGGGCGGATTTCCCCGGTGGATGATTGCCTGGCTGTTTTCCTTAGTCTAGTGGGTGGTGGGGGTGCTAGGGTGGCCATTCTTCCCACTGCCTGCGATAACCTTCAAGTCGTTCAAGCCTACACCAGGGGGTTGTTGGAATTGGGGTTGCATCGTCCACCGTTGATCCTGCCTATTTGGGAACGGGCCCAGGCCGAGGATCAAACGCTTTGGCGCATTTTTTGCCAGACCGACGGCCTCTTAATTCTGGGTGGCAATGTGACTCGCTTGCTCAGGGTGGTGCGGGAAAGCCGGTTGCATTGCATCCTACAACAGGCTCTTGTTGCTGGAATGGTGATCGCCGGAATTTCAGCAGGCGCGGCGGTTTTGGGTGACCTGGTTTTTGTCTCAGATCATCCGCTAAATTCGAACAGACGGTGGCAATCTGGGTGGGGGTTACTTCCTCGTATCGTGATTATTCCCCATTTTCGTCAGCGTGGGCGTCAGAAAATCTTAATGCAGATACTGATACATTACCCCACGTGGTTAGGCGTAGGGATAGATGAGGCGACTGCAGCAATCTTTAATACTAAGGGGATCCACGCCATTGGCTCTGGCCAGATAACTCTAATGATGGCCAATCCGTTTGCCCTTTATCTATCCGGCGGTTCTCTTTCCTGGGTGATTCACCTGCAGGCAGGGCAATCGCTGGCGTGGGATACTCTTCCAATTCCATCCCTACCGGTGATCATCTCAAGGGCAGGAACGTTACCGATGGTCACCGCCCGTAACCGGTACCGCTGATATAGTGTTCCATTTCTTCAAGTAATAAGGCTTGATCGGAAATGACCGCTTTAACCACATCTCCAATGGTGACAATGCCAATTACCTTATTATTCTCAACCACGGGAAGATGGCGGATGCGTTTTGCGGTCATTAAAGCCATGCATTCCTGAACCGTCTGGTGGGGGCCGACGCAGTACACCTCCGGGGTCATCAGTTCTTTGACTTGTGTAGTTTCGGCCGAATGACCCAACAAGGGCACTTTCCGAGCGTAGTCACGTTCGGAGAAAATCCCCACCAATTTTTCGCCGTCCATGACGAGCACTGCCCCGATATCTTTTTCGGCCATAAGTCTAAGCGCGTCTAAGACGGTGGTTTCAGGGGAGACCGACCACACCTCAGGGGATTTGTTTTGCAAGATTTGCCGTACTGTGCTAATCATGATACCCTCCTCACCGATTGGTTAAGCAAAGGGTAGAACAATTTACTCTTATTTGAGTATATATCAGAAACACCCACTAGTCTTCAAGTGGGTGTTTCTGATTTGGCTCGACAGGATTTCAGAGTGAAACATTTCGTTGGGTGGGTAGGAAGGCATTATGGACAATCTCGGGATCAAAGAAAGGGCCGGGCTCGTGAGTGGTGGCATATTGATAAAGCGCTGCGGTATAGATACCGCTCAGAGTGGATTGAAGCAGGCTGAGCAATACCAGAAGCAGCAGATATGCGATAATCAATGGCACCAGGAACCAACCTGGTTGAGGGAATTGGAAGCCGATTAGTGCCAAGGGAATGACGGCCAAAGTGATTAGAACACCAGCCAGGCTAAAGACGACGCCTAACCCCACATTGCCCACAATTTGCTCGCCCCATGTTCTTTTGAGCAAGGCAGTACTGCGCTTAATGGCCTCAATAGGGCCAACGTTTTCGGTGGCTAATACGGGTACCACGAGAAAGGTGGCAAGGTTCCAGGCCAGACCAAGCAGTGAGACAATCCAACGCCCCAAACCGCGGTTACGCTGGCTTGCCAGTTTAAGCACGACGCCAACCGTAGCGGCGATAAGGGCATAGCCCACAACAGCGCCGAACCGCGCAAACGCAATTTGCAAGCCATCCTTGAACGTGGGATCACCGCCACGCAGCCGGATGAGGGCGGCGCCAACCAGGGCGGTATTCATGAAGAAAATGGCAGTGTACTGTACCAGATAAAACACGAACAGCACGAAAAGTCCGGTAACCTGAGCATTGCCAAAGAGGGCATTATCTACAAAGCCGGATATCACTAAAGGGATAAAAAAGGTTAAACTAACGAGCAAGGTTAGGATGCCCGAGATGAGGGGAAAAATTAGCAGTTCCTTGTCGGCATCCAAAACGCGTGCACTGGCTTTGACCAGTTCCCAGGAATTGCGTAGTTTTTCAAACATAGCATTCTCCCCTTGTTAAGTCTGTTCCTTGGGTTCGCCGTTTTCAGGGGGCTGACTATTCTTGCCGCGCCCAAGTTGCTGTGAACGCTCGTAGGCTGCCCAAACAGCGCGGCTGATGGCCGTGCGAAACCCTGCTTTCTCCAAATAGTATAGCGCAGCTGCAGATGTGCCACCAGGCGATGTAACTTCGTTGCGCAAGGAAGCCGGGTGGGCACGCCGAAGAGCGTAGTATTCCACTGAACCGCGGAGGGTTTGTACGACCAGTTGCTCGGCAATGCGGCGCGGAAATCCCAAGTGGACCCCGGCGTCAATCAGGGCTTCCATGAAAAGAAAGACATATGCAGGCCCGGTACCCGAAAGGGCAGTTGCCATGTCGAGGTAATTTTCCTCTTCCACAAACACCTCTTGGCCGAGAGCACCCAGGATTTGCTTGGCCATCTCCAGTTGAGCCCCGCTGACGCTGGGGGAAGCCGTCCACACGGTGATCCCCTGGCCGATTTGGGCCGGGGTGTTGGGCATAGCGCGGACAATGATTGGATGATTGAGTGTCCGGGCAATCTTTTGGATAGGCGCGCCGGCAACGATGGAAAGCACCAGCGCTTCGGGCCGGATTTGATCGCGTAGGCCGATCAGCACGGCTTCGAGACGTTGAGGTTTGACGGAAAGGATGACAATATCTGCGCTACGCGCGGCTTCGGTGTTATCGGTGGTAAAACGAATGCCGTAACGCTCGGTTAACTCCCGACCTCGCTCCGGACGTGGCCCGGCAGCGATGATCTGATTAGGAGCAACCACCTTCTGACGGATCAGGCCGTTGATGATGGCTTCAGCCATGACTCCCGGACCAATGAGTGCAATACTTTGGTCATTCATGAAACTATCGAACCTCCTTTGGCATAAGTTCAGGCGGACCAACGGGCAAAGATGGCCGTTGGTAATAAGCGATTGCCACTGGTTTCAATGAGAGCCACTTCCCCTGCTTCTATTTGACCTTTCCAGGTGCTCATGATTTCAGAAAGAGCATAATAAAGCGTGATAGCAGAGGCTTTGACGGCGTAAGCCGTGAGTATGACAAAAACCGGTTCTGCACTGAGTACAGCGCGGCAGGCTTGGAGTAATTCGGGGAGCAGTTTGTAGAATTCCCAGACCTCCCCCTTGGGTCCGCGCCCAAATTTTGGGGGGTCAAGGATCAGGCCATCATAGCGACGGCCGCGGCGAGCTTCGCGTTGGGTGAATTTCAATGCATCGTCCACAATCCAGCGAATTGGGGCATCTTGAAGGCCGCTCAAAATCTGGTTTTCGTGTGCCCAGGTGATCGCCTTACGGGAGGCATCCACGTGAGTGACGTTCGCACCGGCGTGGGCCGCGGCAAGTGTGGCTAACCCGGTGTACCCGAAGAGGTTGAGTACATTAACTGGACGCTTGGCGGAGCGAATGACTTCCTGGATCCAATCCCACTGGTTGGCTTGCTCCGGAAAAAGACCAACATGACGGGATGTGCTTCGTTGCACCCAACATCGGAGACTTTTATAACCCACCTGCCATCGTTCGGGGAGTGGGCGTCGTACCTCCCAGATGCCACCTCCTTCATCGCCAGAGGGTTGAAAGCGCGCGTGGGCCTTTGACCAGGCTTCGGCGGGTAGAGCGGGTTTCCAGATGGCCTCGGCTTCGGGACGGATTAGAATGTATTCCCCATAGCGCTCTAATTTTTGTCCGTTGCCACTATCCAGGAGCGCGTAATCTTCCCATTCAGGCGAAGTGAGCACCTGCAATTGGGGTGGTTTAATGACTGCAGCAGTGTGGCTATGAGACTGAGGGCGAGATGTTGATATGGGAGAAGCCATGGGTGTCAAAAGGAACAACAGATTGCATTTTAGTATACCACTACCCGGAGAATGGGATTTGAGCGAGTATAATGCGGGTATCTCTACCCTGTTGAGGTCGTAAGCGCTATGGAGAATAAATTTAACTTTGAAATCTGTCCCGAACGTCGCACTACCGAGAGTCTTAAATGGCGCGTGTATGCTGAGGATGTTCTCCCAATGTGGGTGGCAGACATGGATTTTCTCTCCCCGCCACCAGTGATTGAGGCTTTGCAACAACGCGTTGAGCATGGGGTTTTTGGTTATGCTGTTGATCCGCCAAGCCTAAAACAAGCGATAGTGGCTTGGCTGGAATCGCGCTATAACTGGCGGGTGAACGAAGAGGAGATTATATTTGTCCCCAGTGTGGTTAGTGGGTTTAACCTGGTGGCTATGGCATTAAGGGCCCCTGGAGCCGGATTGTTGATTCAAACGCCGGTTTATCCGCCATTCCTGAATGTGGCGCGCCAAGCCGGGATGAAGGATCAACGCTTGCCGTTATCGCGGGATACTGAAGGTCGCTATTATGTAGACGGTGAGCGCTTTCGAGCAGCGTTGACCTCTGAGACGCGCATGTTCTTGCTCTGCAATCCGCACAATCCGGTGGGGCGCGTGTTCACCCGGGAAGAACTCTGGGCTATGGCGGAGGCCTGTTTGGAGCGTGATGTGCTCATTTGTTCGGATGAAATCCATTGCGATCTGGTCTACAGTGGTCATACGCACATTCCAATTGCTACGCTTGATCCGGCCGTTGCTCAGAAAACGGTTACCCTGATGTCGCCAAGCAAGACGTTTAACGTGGCCGGGTTGAAATTTGCCTTCGCCATTGTGCCCGACCCGGCATTACGCAAGACGTTTAAGCAACTTGTCCATGACCTGGGAGGGGGTATGAATATCATGGGGTTGGTGGCTGCCGAAGCCGCTTACACCCGGGGAGCAGAATGGCTTCAGGCGCTACTAGGCGTGCTAGAGGCTAACCGCGATTTCTTGTATGAGTTTGTTCATAACGAATTACCCGGGGTGAAAATGAATCGTCCTGAGGCAACTTATCTGGCGTGGCTGGATTGTCGGGACCTGGATTTGCAACCCAATCCCTATGAATTCTTCTTGAACGAAGCGCGTGTGGCTCTGAACAACGGCAGGGACTTTGGGCAAGAAGGGCGCGGTTTTGTGCGTTTGAATTTTGGTTGCCCTCGCGCGGTGTTGGAGCGGGGTTTGATGCGCATGAAAGAGGCGCTGGAAAGAGCCCGGATGGTCTCATGAGCGGGTTGGGTACACCATGGTTAAACGTCCATCTTATGCTGGGACGTGCTTAGGGATACTCTTAGGTATACCCCTTGCATTGACCCTCGTCTATGCCTTGCTGTGGGGAATAGGGGCGGTTTTAATCACCTCAGATCCTTTGCGACCTGCGGAGGCGTTGGTGTTACTGAGTGGCGGGGGAAAGGATCGTCTGGAAGAAGTGGTAAGGATTTATCGTCAAGTCGGGGCGAATGTGGTGTTGTTGACCAAAGCCGAGGGATCACGCGCAGAGAATTGGAATGCAGATGAGTTAACTTCAAAGGGCATTCCCGGGGAAGCGATTCACATCACTCGCGGGCGTGCCAGTAGCACGTATGAAGAAGCGCGATATACGCGGGAGACTTTAGAGCAATTGGGCGTGAAATCGGCTCTGGTAATTACGGATCCTTATCATACCTTTCGGGCGCGGTTAATCTTCTGGTCGGTGTATCGAGGAAGTGGAATTGAGATCCGAGTGCGTGCGGTGCAGGGACACTGGTATCGTTCGACGACGTGGATGTTCAGCCGGCAGGGATGGGAGACAACGTTGAGTGAATTGGTGAAATTGGCAGGTTTTGTAATAGGTATACGGGGGGATTAATAAAACACAGGGCTGCATTTGCAGCCCTGTGTGCTGTTGGCCAGCGGTGGTTTATTGGGATAACGGGACAACCCGTGCTGCCTGCAGGCCCTTCGGCCCCTCTTCAATGGAAAATTCCACTTTCTGGCCCTCTTTGAGTTGGCGATAGCCGGCCATCTGGATTGCGGTGTAGTGGACAAAGACGTCCTCGCCATTCTCACGGCCGATGAAGCCGTACCCCTTGGTGGGGTTGAACCACTTGACAGTTCCTACATAACGTTCAGACATGCCTTAAACTCCATTTGGTACTTTGAGATTACTGGGGCCTGCGGCGCGTTACCACGGGCCACGTTGAGGCAAGATTATCATGCAATATAACAAATGTCAAGCCGTTTAGAGGCAGATTTTTTCTTTAGGGTGGTTGATGGGGTAGGCACTCGTGTTATAATTTGGATTTAGAAAGGGCCCGTAGCTCAGCGGCAGAGCGGGCGGCTCATAACCGCTTGGTCGCAGGTTCGAATCCTGCCGGGCCCACTTTGAACTTAAAAGGGACAGAAAAAGCGACCTTGATTCAATTTTTATCATTTACCCCGGGTTTATCGCATGAACCGGGAGAAATAAAGGCAACTCAAATCGGGCGCAGCCGGAGCAAATTTTGTTTCTGAAGCACGCGTTCCCCGGGTTTAACGTAGATTTCAACGACTTGGCTGGCGTGAGGGGCGCGCAATTCATTTTGCATTTTCATGGACTCTAGAACAATCAGAACGTCGTTGGCTTCGACCGTTTGGTCTTTATTAACCGGAATGGCCACGATCAAGCCGGGCATGGGGGCTTGAAGGACATACTCCGAGCGCTCGGTAGAGTTGGTGGGATTGGCTTTGCGCAAAGTGTAGGCCGTCTTGTCCTCAACTTGAGCGAGGTAGGTACGTCCCTTAAGGTGGATCTCCCACTCTTCACCCTGGGGGGAAGCCAGCACTTCGTAGGATTTTCCGTTCACGATGAGTGAGAGCAGAGGGGAATCGGTAAGGGCGGCCAGATCCACCTCAATGATTTCTCCGTTGATGCGAACATGACGATCATCTAGGATCTCGATGTGATACTCTTGATTACCGATGCGCACCACGTAGCCGGTCATTTTACCCCTTGATGGTCCAATCGAGCTATCGCAAGGCGTATTCCCATCGCCCTACCCATTTCCAGGCGCTGATCGGGCGTGCCGAATGATAGGATGGTGCAACAGTCTGTGGACGTTGGCGGTGAGTCACCAATGCGGCTGTAATGGCGGCTAGCAGGGCAGCGGTTTTTTCATCGTTGTTTTGGAGTGTGAGTAGATGGTTGTCTACGAAGGAAGTATCACACTGGCCGGCGATGAAACGGGGGTTATTCAATAACGCCAGGTGGAAGGGGATGTTGGTCTGCACTCCGACGATTCGCAATTCTTCGAGCGCCCGCCGCATGCGCTGAATAGCTTCGACGCGGGATTCCCCCCAGGTAATCAATTTAGCGATCAGGGGATCGTAATAAGGCGTGATCTCATAGCCAGCGTAAATTCCGCTATCCAGACGGACGCCAGGCCCAGCCGGGGTAAATAAATGGCGAATCTGTCCTATCATAGGGATAAAGTTATGGGCGGGGTCTTCGGCGTTGATACGGCACTCAATAGCCGCTCCGTGGATTTGGATGTCTTCCTGACTAAACCGTAACGGGCGCCCCATAGCAATCAGTATCTGTTCCTTGACCAGATCAATGCCGGTCACCATTTCGGTAACCGGATGTTCTACCTGTAAACGCGTATTCATTTCTAGAAAGTAAAAATTGCGGTTTTGATCAACTAGAAACTCGATGGTTCCGGCGTTGACGTATCCCACGGCTTGGGCTGCACGAACGGCTACCTTGCCCATTTGGGCGCGCAGGTCGGGGTTTTCGGCGAGCAAGGGTGATGGGGATTCTTCCACCAATTTCTGATGGCGGCGTTGGATGGAGCATTCGCGTTCACCCAGATGAACGATGTTCCCGAACTGGTCTGCCAGAATTTGAAATTCAATATGTCGTGCACCAGGGATGAGTTTTTCAAGGTAAATATTACCGTCGCCAAACGCAGCTTCGGCTTCACGCCGCGCGGATTTTAGCAAATCCGGCATTTCTTCTAGCGAGTGCACCTCGCGCATGCCCTTGCCCCCACCACCAGCGGTGGCTTTGATGAGCAGGGGGAAGCCTATTTGGGGGGCGATGGCTAATAGTTCCTCATCGCTGAGGTTGCCTTCTCCCTCAGTACCGGGCACGACCGGAACGCCGGCGGCGGCTACAGTTGCGCGAGCCACGGCTTTATCACCCATTGCGGCAATGGCCGAGGGTTTGGGCCCAATAAAGACGATTCCTGCATCCTGGCAGGCCTGAGCAAAATCGGCTCGCTCGGCCAGGAAACCGTAACCGGGATGAATAGCATCAGCGCCGCATTTGCGGGCAATGGCTAAAATCTTATCTGCGCAGAGATAGGATTCGCGTGCCGGTGATGGGCCGAGGTAATAAGCCTCATCGGCATAACGCACGTGGAGAGCCTGGCGATCAGCATCTGAGTAAACCGCTACGCTTTGAATGCCTAATTCTCGGCAGGCGCGGGCAATACGAACGGCGATTTCGCCGCGGTTAGCAATCAAAATTTTCTTAAACATTGGGCCTCCTTTGCCGTCTCCTCAGGTTAGTTACAAAGGAATGTTGCCATGTTTCTTAGGTGGATTGGTATCGCGTTTGTTGATCAACATTTGTAAGCCTTCGATCAGGCGTGGGCGAGTTTCGCGGGGTTCAATGACATCATCAATGTACCCTCGTGCTGCCGCTACGTAGGGATTGGCAAATTTCTCGCGATATTCTTGTACCAGTTCTGCCTTGCGTTGGGTGGGGTTTGTAGAGGCTTCCAGTTCCTTTCGGAAGATAATGTTCATGGCACCTTCGGGGCCCATGACGGCGATTTCGGCGGAAGGCCAGGCCAAGTTAAGGTCCGACCGCAAGTGCTTGCTGCTCATCACGATATAAGCCCCACCGTAAGCCTTGCGCGTGATCACGGTGAGCTTAGGCACGGTGGCTTCACAATAGGCATGGAGGAGTTTTGCCCCGGCGCGAATCACCCCCCCATGTTCCTGGGCTGTGCCAGGCATAAAGCCGGGCACATCCACAAAAGTAACCAGTGGAATATTGAAAGCGTCACAGAAGCGGACAAAGCGGGCAGCCTTTTCAGCAGCATGGATATCGAGCACCCCAGCCAATACCGCAGGTTGGTTGGCAATGATACCTACACTGTAACCTCCAAGGCGGGCAAATCCGATAACAATGTTGGGAGCAAAAGATTCTTGCAATTCAAAAAATTGCCCATCATCCACGATGAGGTTTAAAACGGCTTTGATATCATAAGCGCGCGAAGGGTCATCCGGGACCAAATCATCGAGGGCTTCTTCCGTGCGTGCGGGATCATCCGAAGAGGCAACAAAAGGCGGGTCACTCATGTTGTTGGAAGGCAGGTAACCGAGCAGTTGACGGGTGAGTGATAGAGCTTCGGCTTCGCTCTCAGCAACGCGGTGCGCAACGCCGGAGAGTTGGGCGTGAACATCCGCCCCTCCCAATTGTTCAAAAGTGACCTCTTCGTGGGTGACTGCTTTCACGACCTCAGGACCGGTGACAAACATTTGCGATGAACCGCGGACCATAAAGATGAAGTCGGTCAAGGCGGGCGAATAAACCGCCCCCCCGGCGCAGGGCCCCATGATCAGAGAAATTTGAGGAATGACCCCTGAAGCCAAGGTGTTACGCAAAAACACATCACCATAGCCGGCCAGCGCATCTATCCCTTCTTGAATGCGTGCCCCACCCGAATCGTTAATACCGATCAGGGGAGCACCGTTTTTCATGGCTAAGTCCATCACCTTGCAAATTTTCTGCGCATGAATCTCACCCAGGCTGCCCCCGAGCACGGTGAAATCTTGGGAGAAAATAAAAACCTGACGGCCCTCGATCGTCCCCCAGCCGGTCACGACCCCATCACCCAAGTAACGTTGCTGATCGAGGCCAAAGTCATGGCAGCGGTGAAGTGCCAGTGTATCGAGTTCACGGAATGAACCGGGATCAAGTAAAAGATCAATGCGCTCGCGGGCGGTTAATCGTCCTTTTTTATGTTGAACCTCAATCCGTTCAATGCCGCCTCCTAGGCGGGCTTGGGCCTTGAGCGTGCGTAAGCGTTGGAGTTTGGGGTTATCACTCATGGCGGGATATCTTAATCTTCAGGATGGGCATTGTGGCTCTCTTCAATGTGCTTGGATGCCTGTGCATCCTTGACCTAATCAAATTAACCCCGTTTACGTGTTTCGTTGCGGGGTTTTGAGCCAAGAAACAGTTTACGTAGAGCGTTTTCATTGGTAGCCGTCTCAATATTCCTGCTCTGGAATATATGACGCTGTTTATCCTATTTCGATAGAACCCTCAAAATCTATCAAACTTTCTTTGGAACGAAATCCACTTTGATATACTTGGAACTGGTGGCGAGGGATTCAGTTGGCAGTGCCTTTTTTTGTTATGTCTCTATGACCCTTGTGAACGGAGGTAGCAAATGTTGGGGTTTTCGTTGGTTCAAGTAGTGGCCTTATTGGCGAAACCGGTATTCATTATCATCTTGGCGATCATTGCTCAGAGGCTGAGCGTCTCCGGTTTTCATGCCCTTGAGAAACGGCTGTTGACGCGATGGGTGGCATTACCGCAACGTAAGGGGCGCATTCATACTCTCGTTCAACTTGGACAACACACTGTCAATGTAGTGATTGTTGTGTTGGCGTTGCTTATGGTGTTGCACACGATGGGCATTAATATCTTGCCTCTTTTGACCGGCGCAGGTGTTTTAGGATTGGCTCTCTCTCTAGGGACCCAAACACTGGTGCGCGATGTCATCAACGGAGTCTTTATCCTTCTGGAAGGACAATTTGAGCTGGGGGATACAATTCGAATTGGAGACCACGAAGGCGTGGTAGAGGAAATGACCTTGCGGATAACTCGAGTGCGAGATGGAGAAGGAAATATCCATATCTTACCCAATGGTGAGATTCGCATGGTGGTTAACCTCAGCAAACCGCACCTGGCCGGTGGGGTGGTGCAGGAACCTGAATAAAATCTGACGACAAAAATGTGTTAAAATCTAAATTCCGATATAGGAGGTCGAAATATGGCGGTGGTGTTGATCTTGCGCAAGCAAGAATATCAACTTGAAGGGACAATGACGGTCAAGGAGGCTTTGAAACACTTAAACCTATCTCCCGAGTCGCACTTGGTTGTGCGCAACGGCGAGTTGCTTAATGAGAACGATGTGTTAAGAGATGGCGATGTGGTCAAGATTGTCCCCTCAATCTCTGGAGGTGGATGGTGAGCGTGCATGTTTCGATGAGATGTCACAAATGTGATGAGCGTGCTGTCATTCGGATGCGCCAGCACCGGCTAGCACTGTGTCGGACGCATTATATCGAGTGGTTCGTTCAGCAGACTCAGCGCATGATTGAGAAATACCACATGTTTACCCACGAAGAGAAAGTATTGGTGGCTGTTTCGGGGGGTAAGGACTCACTGGCTTTGTGGGATGTGCTGTGGCAGTTAGGTTACCATGCGGAGGGTCTGTATATCCACTTGGGAATTGATGAGGGGATCCAATACTCAACCGAATCAGAGCGCTTGGCACGCGAGTTTGCCGAACAGCGCGGTTTAGTACTTCACGTGATCAATGTGGCGCAAGTGCATGGCGAGACGGTGCCCGAGATCGCCCGGCGCACTCGTCGTGGACGCGATAAACCCTGTGCAGTATGTGGGCTAATTAAGCGCCATGATATGAATCAAGCCGCATTGGACTTGGGATTTAATGTCCTCGCTACTGCCCATAACCTGGATGACGAAGTAGCGTTTCTGTTTGGAAACGTCTTTCATTGGAATTTGGAGCAAATGCGGCGTCAATCCCCCGTATTGCCTGAATCGCCGGGATTTGCCCGTAAGGTCAAACCTTTCTGTCGCTTCAGCGAACGCGAAACTGCAGCCTACTCTCTGGTACGGGGTATTGCCTATATTGAAGATGAATGTCCCTTCGCTGAGGGTAGTAAACAATTGCTTTATAAAGATCTGCTCAATCGGTTGGAAGAAGTTGAACCGGGGGCAAAACTGCGCTTTTACCTCGGTTTTCTGGAGGCGCGTGATTCCGGGCAGTTAATTCTTCCCCGTGAGGAAGAAATCCCGCTCGAATTACACCCCTGCCCTCGGTGCGGTCAACCTACCACATCACCCGGTTTGTGTGCCTACTGCCGCTTGTTCGAGAGTGAGTCGCTGGGAACGCTGGGGACGCCGGTGCAGCCTAAGTGAACATCTCAATGCAAAGTATAAATGTCCCCCGAATTACAACCTAGAGATGTTCCAACAAAAGGGTTGAGAAGAGGTGGAGGGCAGACCGGGCTGGGATAAGCGGATTAGCCTGGCCTGCTTGAGTAGAGCCAGCAAAGGCAACAGACGGGCGATTTCAGTCAGCGTCATGGGGTGAAGCCTCTTGAATAGGTTTGCCGTTGAGATGGTGTCCATAGCGCCGCCAGGGGTGGTTGGGAGCAGGGGATGGCGGCGTTTTGATTTGGCGGTCGAGGGTTTTGGTATCCACGATGTCGGCTTGTCGAGCAGGCTTTTGGTAAATCGAGTAAGCTAAGGGCTGGTTTTGGTAGAGGATGGTGACGTCGCCGTGGGGGTTTTCGCAGACGGTGACCCAGGCATGGCGCAGGGCATAGGCAGGGCGGTCAGATTGGATTGGGTAAATCGTCTGCTTGAATTGGACGCCGCTGGCGCATCGGGTGCAGCGGCGGTCTCTTCGCCCGCCTTGGCTTCCACAAGCCTTCGGCGATCATGATCTTGCGCACACTACTTTCCCGTGAGATAGAGAGATGGTGCTGCTCAGTCAGCTTCTCGTGGGCTAAGGTCGGCCCAAAGTCGGCGTAGCGTTGATAGAGCAGGTCAAGGACTTTCTGCTGCGTTTCCTCCTTCAGGCGATGGTTGCTGGGTTTACCCCGCCGTGGCTCACCAAGCCTGCCGCACCCTGGGTCTTGTGGGCACGATACAGCCGCTTGATCTGCCGCACGCTCAAATCCAGCAGCCGGGCAGCTTCGATTTGCGTCAAGCGTTTCTCCTTGATCCTTTGCATTGTTTCTAGACGGGTGATTTCTGGGTTGCTCATCTTCAGTAGTTCATCCATGTTTGTGTTTCCCTGATGGGATAACTTAAGCAAGAGATTGTGCATAAGCATGAGATAGAACATAAGCATGAATTAAAGTTTAAGCATGAGATGCAGAGCAAGCAGCAGAGCAAGCAGCAGAGCAAGCAGCAGAGCAAGCAGCAGAGCAAGCAGCAGAGCAAGCAGCAGAGCAAGCAGAAGCGACTTTTGGCCATGTCGCTTGAATCTGAGCCATCCCTGCCACACCCCGCCCCCCACCCTCTAAGGTAAATCGGACATGGGGGGAGGCAAGCCTCCCCCCAAACCCCCCTCAGCCTATACCTCGTCAGGGTAGGCCCTCAGGGTAGGCCTTCAGGGTAGGCCCTCAGGGTAGGCCCTCAGGGGGGTAGGCCCTCAGGGTAGGCCTTCAGGGTAGGCCCTCAGGGTAGGCCCTCAGGGTAGGCCTTCAGGGTCAGGGTAGGCCCTCAGGGTAGGCCCTCAGGGTCAGGGTAGGCCCTCAGGGTAGGCCTTCAGGGTCAGGGTAGGCCCTCAGGGTAGGCCTTCAGGGTAGGCCCTCAGGGTAGGCCCTCAGGGCCAGGGTAGGCCCTCAGGGTAGGCCCTCAGGGTAGGCCTTCAGGGTAGGCCTTCAGGGTCAGGGTAGGCCTTCAGGGTCAGGGGTGTTGATCCGCCCTCCCGTTGGTCGGGCGGGGGGTGCGCCGCCCCCCCTCCCCCCTCCCCCCGCCCCCAAACCCCCACCCCCCACACCTCCCAACCCCCCGAAAAAGGTATCTCAAACATGGGGGCGGGGGGATTATGGGGGACTAGGGGGGACGCGGGCTTTGCCCCTCCGCCCCTCGCTCCGCTCGGGGGTCGGGCGCACCCCCTTAGATTCAAGATGAGATAAAGCCCGCCGTGATGTCGACAATACCCCATAGCAACAGGCAATATAGACCAACCCCGGGTTTGTCCGTGCCCCCACCCTTAACCGCATCCGCCAAAGGTGAAACTCAACCGTGCGCTTGCTCCGCCCCGATAGAGCCGCCATCTCCGCAACCGATAACCCTTGCGCCAGCCAGGTTAGAATCTGAAGATCAAAGGGCGTGAGCAAAATGCGGAAAACCCTAAGCCCCGCCCCATTCTCAAGAATAACTCACCTCACGCCCCCCCAATTCATCCCCCTTAGCCACCAAATCCCTAACCCTTTCCCACCGCTCCCCGCCATCCTCAAAGGCCAATAAAAAAAACACCTGTGGATCAAGATCCACCACACGGCACACATCATAAGCCATCAAATCAAGCGAAAGTGTAACCTCCCCCTTGCGGTTAGCCGCTAGTCGCCATTCATCAAAAAGCCTGATCAACCGCCCTAACACCATCATATCAACGTGCACCTTTGAACGTCTTTCCATGGTGAACCTCCATATATGGGATTAATTACGTATATTCTACACTTGCCCCCATATATGGGTGTGTGCTAAACTTAGTTACCTCCTCCTTCCATAGCCCCCCTTGTCCCTAACCCACCCAACCCACAAGGGGGGCAATGATTCATCCCATGCTTACCCTCTCCCTCACACAAGCAAAAATCATCCTCCTACTTGCCCGTGGCTATAGTCAAAGGCAAATCGCCTACCACCTCAAGGTTAGCCAGGCTACAGTCCAGGCCCATCTCCTGGCCATCCGCACCAAAACCCAAACCCAATCCACCATCCAGGCTATAACCACGATCGTGGTTAAGCCTTATGTCTATATCCGCCTCCCTAAATGAACCGCTTCGCACAAACTCCTAAACATGGGGGGAGACACTCCCCCCAAACCCCCCACCCTCTACCCTCCCCCTGGGCAGGTGCACGCTCACTCATTTGACGGGGCGGCTCAGGTTGCTGAACCGCTCCGCTCTTCTCTTAGAACCTTCGCCGCCCCTATTCGTTCGCCAGTTGTCCGCGCTCCGTCCGTTCGCTTCGCTCACGGCCTCCGCGCCCTCTGTGCACCTGCCCGCCACACTCCCTGCGCCATCGCTCGCTTCGCTCGCTGGCGGGGCGGGCGCTCCGCTCCGCTCCGCGCCCTGCCCCGCCTGGCGCATGTTACTCATCTTCATTCGTTCATCCATGTTTGTGTTTCCCTTCAAAGGGGACATTTTAACGTTGCACAAAGGGGACTTTACTACGTTGCGCTAACAGGGGGTTCGAAATGCTTGTCAAACCAGGGGTGTTTTGCTATAATCACGATCGCAAGGGCGCGTAGCTCAGTTGGTTAGAGCGCACGGTTCACATCCGTGAGGTTCGGGGGTTCGAGACCCTCCGCGCCCACCAGAGACCTCATGGCCGAACGCATAACGATGCAGCCATGAGGTTTTGTGTTATTATAAAAGCGGTTTATTTTTTGCTCTTATTGAGGTTCCGCGGGCATTGAGCACGCTGATTTTTCACTAAGGCTTGCTATGGACGCACCGGTTCCCATCCTGCCGACCAAAATTTTTGTCCCGCGCCGACGAAATGACCTCCTAAGCCGGTCTCGATTAATTGACGCGCTCCACGAGTTACTAGAATATAAGTTGATTATTATCGCCGCACCAGCCGGGTACGGGAAAACCTCGCTAGTAGTGGATTTTGCCCATCATACCGAATGGCCTTTTTGCTGGTATGCGTTGGATGTCTTAGATCGCGAACCAATCCGGTTTCTTAGCCATTTGGTGGCCTCCATTACAATGCAGTTTCCTCTCTTCGGCAAGCGTTCGCGCGCAGTATTACAAAACATGGCGGAGGGGGAATTAAACCTGGATACGATGGTCAGTGCCGTTATCCAGGACATGTTTGAGGCGATCAATGAACACTTTGTTATCGTTTTGGATGATTATCACCTGATCGAGGAAAGTGAACCGATTGCCTATTTTATCAGTCGTTTGGTCCAGGACAGCGATGAAAATTGCCACGTGATCCTCACCTCACGCACGCTGATTGCTCTGCCCGATCTTCCCCTAATGGTGGCCCGTTCGTTGGTAGGAGGTTTAGGGGCGGAGGACTTGGCTTTTACCCCTCAAGAAGTACAAGCCTTCTTCGGGCAGACTTTGCGTCAAGCCATTCCGGAGAGTGTGGCCTATGAATTAGCGCGGCTCTCTGAAGGTTGGATTACAGGTCTGTTATTATCCTCGCAATTGGCCGATATGGGTATTTTGGATCGCCTGCGCCGGGGGCGGATTGCCTCGGTTGGGCTGTATGATTACTTGGCGACCCAAGTGCTAGAACGTCAGCCACCTGAATTGCGTGATTTTTTGCTCCATTCCTCTTTATTAGAAGAGTTTGATGCCACGGAGTGCAAGGAAGTTATTGGCGAGGCGTTAGGCATTCAGGCGGATTGGAATGCCCTCATCAATACGGTGTTGCGCGAGAATCTCTTTTTAACACCGGTGGGGGAGGGACGGGTTTGGTATCGCTATCATCATTTGTTTGCCGATTTTCTACAGCAGCGGTTATTAGCCGAACGTCCCGAGGAAGCCGAACGGCTGGTAGCGCGATTAAGTGAACGCTATCGTCAACAGCGGGCGTGGGAACGCATTTACATGCTTTACCGCCGGCTAGGGCGAGTGGACCAAACCATACCGTTGTTAGAGGAAATTGGGGCGGAGCTCTTTGAAGACGGAAGGTTAATCACCTTACAACAATGGCTGGATGAGTTGCCGGAGACTCTTTTTCAACAGAATCCACTTTTGCTTTCATTGAAAGGGAATTTATGCCTTATCAAGGGAAGCGTTCATGAAGGCTTAGCTTATTTAGATCAGTCGCTTAATCTTTATTCGGAAGACCAGAAAATCCAACGGGTTGAGACATTGGTGCGACGCGCTGCAGCCCTACGACGGATTGGAGAATACAACGGGGCATTGAGTGACGTTAATGAAGCCCTTTCCTTAGTGGGTGACTGTCCTAATTCTCAAAAACTATTCGGAATTACCTTGCAACAAAAAGGCATCATTCTATACCATCAAGGATATATGCGTGAGGCCTTAGCTACTTTTGAACAATCCCTTCGGTACTTCGAAGGAACTGCAGAGTCTAATTTCATTGCATTTTCCTTAATGGAAATGGGTACTATTAATTCGGCGTTAGGTAATCATCTGGAAGCTGAAAGATTGTTTTCCCAAGCGACTAATCATTGGTTATCCACCAATAACTTTGTACGATTGGCAAATGTTCTTAATAACTTGGGAGATCTCAAAAGACAAATGGGGGATTATGAGGGTGCGCTTGTTACTTTGGAAAAAGCGGTCGAATATGCGCGTCAAAGCAGCTACTTGCGGATGGAGGCTTATGCTTTAGCCTCAATTGGGGATCTCTACCGTGATCTTGGTATATGGAATTCGGCCTTAGAGGCTTATCAACAGTCCAATCACATAGTAGGACGGTTGGGTGACCGTTTTTTGAGCATTTATCTTCAATTGAATCAAGCAGCAATGCTGGATCTACAAGGACAATTTATTCAAGCTAAGCCGTTTTTAGAGCAGGCTTGGGTAATGGCCGAAGAAAGCGGTTCTGCTTACGAGCAGAACTTATGTCGTTTAGAAAATGGGCGCTTCAAATTATTCAATGGAAACCCTGCATTAGCGATTCAAGATCTGCAACTCGCAGCTGATTTCTTCGAGTCACAAGGGCATACTTCAGAGGCTTTGCGCGCTCGCCTTTTTCTCTTGCTGGCTCGTTGGAATCTTTTACCGCATACTGAGGATTTGCGGCGAGACGTCTTGAACTTTATATCCTCTTTGATAAATCGAGATACACCCCCTGGTATTCTCAGTTTGGTTCGGGAATCCCGTCCTATCCTATTATCTTTGGTTAACGATGATAGGTTATCGGGATTGGTAAATGAATTGCTTGTTCGTTTAGAGCGATTTGATGTCCAATTGAATGTTCTGCGCCGCCGTTTGCGCCGACAGGCTGCAACGATTCCTTTTATCGGCCCATTATTAGTTATCCAGACTCTTGGAAAAATACAAATAAAACTTAATAACCGTGTCTTAACTATTGGGGATTGGCAAACGCAAAGTGCACGGGATCTATTTCTCTATTTGCTAACTCGACCCGATGGAGTGACGCGCGAAATCGTCGGAAATGTCTTTTGGCGTGATTGCTCCCCGCATGAATTGCACCTTCGCTTCAAGAACACACTTTATCGCTTGCGCCGCGCAGTAGGCAAGGATGTCGTTCTTTTTCAGGATGGGATTTATCGCTTCAATACTGATTTGGATTATGAGTATGACGTCGAGCAGTTTTTCCGCGAAATTTACCATGCTGAACGGAGTAGCGATCCACGGCAAAAAATCCTTCACTATCAAAATGCCTTGCGCTACTACCAAGGGCCCTATTTACCTGGCTTGGATGAGACTTGGGTTCTGATTGAACGTCAGCGCCTGTTCAATGCCTATACCGGGGTTGTCTTAAAGTTGGGGGAATTGTACTTGCAACAGGGTGATACCCAGGGCGCATTAACATGTGCGCAACAACTTCTCCAAGAAGATCCGTGTTTTGAAGAAGCACACCGTTTGGCCATGCAGGCTTATGCCGCCATGGGAAATCGAGCTGCTGTGGTGCGCCAGTACGATTATTGCCGGCGGGTGCTCTCGGAAGAATTAAACACAGCGCCCTCGCTACAGACTCAGTCTTTATTTGAAGCCCTTATTCGTTAGTATCTTGTTGGGTTGAATTCTATTTGGTAATGCGGCGAAAGCCCTTAGGGGATGGTGGGGTTGTCGTCTCTGCAAGGTTTTAAATTGAGTTGAGACTTGGATTGAACTCTTTACTCATTGTTAACAATTTGATGGGGAAATGAGCCTCATTTGAAGCCTGGTTTGCATCCTGAAGGATTGCATACTAAACGAAGAATTTGAACCTGAAAGAAGGCGAAAGGAGATTGGAGCATGAAAACGTCCCTGTTTTCGGTGCATGTAGCAATGGAAATGCCTCAGGCAAGTGGTGATACGGTGCGACGTTCCCCTCAGGCAAGTGGTGACACAGTTCGGCGTTCTCCTCAAGCCAGTGGTGATACAGTACGGCGTTCCCCTCAAGCAAGTGGTGACACGGTGCGTTAAGACAGGTTGATTGAGGGTAGTAAGTAGGCGTTTTCGAACGAGTAATTGCTACTTAGCGCCTCAACAGGGCGTTGAAAATAACTGCGGGGTTAATGATTGGTCCAAAAGGACCAAAACCCGCAGTTTTTGTTTTAGGCATAAGTTGTATCACAAACTTGATTAGCAAAATTTTAGGCTTAATACCAATGGAGGTAAAAATGCGTTACGCGATGGATTTTGGAACCCCAACCGTAACTTATCGCAAGACCCAAACCGAAGCCGAGGTAAGCCGCCTCTTCTGTGCTGCGGTGGTCAGTAAGCGCTTCCGTGATCAACTGCTTCAAGATCCTGCCTCGGCGATTGCCCAGGGTTACAATGGCGAGTCATTTGCATTTTCCGCTGAGATGATGGAACGCTTTTGCAGCATTCAAGCGGAAACGCTGAGCGACTTTGCAGCCCAATTCCTGGCGCACGAGATGCCGCTGCGGGTTGAAATCCCTATCCCGGTGGGTGTGCATTGATCCGGCGCGGTGAGGTGTAACCGGCTTGCGGCAGGATAACGAATTTGACCTAAGGATGCCTTCGATGGATACACGTCTTCCGGATACGGGTGAACTGCGTCGTATAGTGGCCGAATCGGTGACCACCACCGGATTTGAGCCGACTACGGCGTCATTTGCCCCTGCCATGCCCACCTATGAGGATGCCTTGGGGGTAGCGTTATCCGGCTTGGCGGCGTGTGTGGTTAGTGTAACCCGTGTAGCTTTTTGCAAGGTGGTCGTGTTGGGGTCAGAATGGGGGTTTGAAACGCGTGCTGTGGCTTTCGCCGATGGCGGTGGTCATTTGCGACGGTTAGCAGAACCCTTCTATGCTCAGCGTTTATATCATCAGGTGGTTTCATCAGGACAACCCTTGCTGATTTCGCGTGAGCAGGATTTCCTAAGCCTGGATGAAGGGCGGACTTTACGCTATCATGACGCTAATGCTTTGTTTATTGCGGCAATCGGTGAGGATTCCTCTGCTGAGAAGGGCGTGCTGATCATCGGGGTCAAACAATCGGCGCGTTTTCACGACGGTCAATTGAGGCTAGCGGCTCTGTTGGCTCGTTATGCACAATCCATTTTAGCCTTTGCCTTGCATCCAGAACTGCGTCCACCTTTGTATAATGATGTTCTCATGCTCTCAAAGAGCATTGAGCACTATGATTTATCTATTACCCAACATAGCCTAACCATGGTTCAGATGGCTGAACGACTTGCCGAACGTTTGGGGTGTTTGCCTACAGAGGTTAAGACGATCGGATTGGCGGCATTGCTCCATGATTTAGGCAAAGTGGGAATCCCTAACGAGATTTTGCAGAAACCCGAGCCGCTATCCGAAGATGAGTGGAGGCTGATGCGGCGGCATCCCGAAATTGGAGCACAGATTGTGCAAACTGTCACCGGTTTAAACGGGGTTGCAACGATCATCCATTGTCATCATGAGCATTTTGATGGGACTGGTTATCCTCATGGATTGAAGGGGTATCAAATTCCATTAGGATCGCGCATTTTGGCGGTTGTGGATGCTTTTGAAGCCATTACTGGCGGACGTACCTACCGTCCAGCGCGTTCTGCAGAGGTGGCTTTAGAAGAGATTCAGCGCTGTGCCGGTACGCAATTTGATCCACAAATTGTAGAGGCTTTTGTGGCGCTGATCCATGAAGAAGGGTTTAACGCGAACCAGGGGGAGTAAAGCGTTGCACCAGAACCGGGGTACTGTCGGGCGCAGGTTTTCCTGCGCTCGACGGGTTTAAAACCTTTCCAAAATTTTTATAATTCGAGAGCATCCGACAGGATGTGTAACTGCTGTCGGATGCCCCAAGTCGTTATGTAAACTACCGAAATGACCTTTAGGGTAAAGCCCTCACGACGTCAAAGGTGTTCAAAGCCTGATCGAGGGCAATCCAATCGTTATCGCTCATCGCGTTAAAAATGAAGGTTACCAAAAAGGCGGTCTTGTTTTGTTTGGGTCGCGCCGTGAGCACGATTAAAGCATTTCCTGCCCCACTGCAGTTGATATAGTAATCATAAGCGCCCTCAAAAGCGCTATCCTCGTAGTCATACCGGCCCTGCAATTTACACTCGTTTCGGTAACTATCGCGGTAGGCGTCAAGTAACTGAATGTAGCCTGCCAATTGGGCCACGCGATCGGAAACGGCGAAGAAGATCCCGGGCTCATCCCAATAATTAACAAAGTTGTTCAAATTTGCCGCTGCTGTGATGCTTGCCCCGATCACTTCATCGTCCACTACCCATGGTGAGCCATCTACCTCGCTCCAAGCAGAGGGAATAGCGACCTGAATGGCGCCCGAGTTATCCTGAACTAAGATGTAATCTGTGGCAGCAGAGCCTGTGTCTGAGGTTTCACCACCCAGTTCTTGGGCAAAGGAGAACTTGGCTTCTAGGGGCTTCCCGTTGAGTTCACCCGAGAGAACTTCCTGAGTATCGAAACGCAAGACCTCAATGGCGATCGGGCTGTCGGAACTGCGGGTACGCAGAATGTCGCAGTAATCACTCATCGTACCGTCGGTGGCAAGAACCAACCCTTCCATACGAGTAATGATGTCTCCACCTTGGACGCCAGCCTTACCCGCGGGAGAGCCTGATTTGACTGAAGCAACCCAGATTCCGCTCAAGCTCCCATCTTCACTCATCACGGCCTGACCATTTACGCCAATGGATTCAAAGTCTTGGCCTTTGCGTAAGGTTTCGATAACTGTCATGGCATCTTGGGCGCGGATGGCAAAATTCATGTCATAGACATTATTCCCAGCGTAATTAATCCCCACAACGCGGGCTTGATTATCTACCAGTGGACCGCCGGAATTGCCACCCCGAATACGCGCATCATGTTCGATGACAGCAGGAATGGAGGCCCAAGAAGTTTTCCCATTGGCTTTGGCCTTAGATACTATTCCTTTGGTTAACGTGTATTCAGGGTCACCGAGCGGAAAACCGGCGGCATAAACCTCCAGCCCGGGGTTTATCTCCCCCTCATGAAGCGCCAGATAGGGAAAGCCATCCCCCTCGATGTCAATGACGGCTAAATCCCAACATTCTGAAACGCCCAGAATACGCGCATTACGCGGTTCAGTCTCGCCCCCTACCCATACTTTGATCAATGCGGCACCGGTGACCACGTGGTTATTCGTAACCGCAATGCCTGAAGGATCAATGATGAAGCCGGAACCGCGTCCGGCGACATTGAGCATCAATCCGACTTCGGGATCCACAAAAGTGCCCTGGGCTTCAATCTGGATGGTGGCTTTTTTTAGATCCTCAATTTGGCTGACTGCTTGGGGGCCTTGGGGAGTGGGAGTGCTTTCTGGGGCGGGGGCTTGAGTTGTTGGAACTGCAGTAGGAGTGGATGGTGACGACCCCGAACAGGCAGCAAGTACCAAGGCAACAATAAGCAAAATAGTAGCCCGTTTTAGAGACATCATGTTATCCTTTCTATGGTATGGAATAAGCATTCCTTCAAAGCGCCCCCATAATTGCCCCCAATGGTTAGATCACCCAAGGCATGCTGAGCTCTATTTTATCTTAATTAGGGCAAAAATTAACTAAATTTATCATAAAATAAAATCTAACCTCGGGTTACCATCAGGTGTCCCCATTTTCATAAGCGCTACTATTGCTATTTAAGGCATAGCACTTGACGATTCTGCGCCCTCGCGGTATATTATGGACGCAAGACGCCCTCGTAGCTCAAATGGATAGAGCGTTTGCTTGCGGAGCAAAAGGCTGCGTGTTCGAGTCACGCCGAGGGCACAGATGGTGGAGCGGTTTGGAAACCGCTCTTTTTCATTCTGGTAATTTCCATTCTCAAGGGGTTAGAAGATGCAAAAGCCTTTGATTTTACTCACCAATGACGATGGAGTAGAGTCGCCGGGTTTATGGGCCGCCGCCTGTGCGTTGGCAGTCGTGGGAGATGTTACCATCGCCGCACCGCTGACTCAATCTACGGGTGCGGGGCGAAGCATGCCTCATTTCATGAATGGGCGGATTGAACGACGGGTGCGGGACATGTGCGGCCGAACTTGGGAGGCGTATGGTGTGAACGGGTCGCCTGCTCAGGCCGTTGATCATGCCATTTTAGAACTGATGCCTCGTTACCCCGATTTGGTGGTTTCAGGGATTAATTATGGTGAGAATGTAGGTACTGGAATCACCATCTCAGGCACGATTGGCGCTGCAATGGAGGCAGCCTCTTTTGGTATTCCAGCCCTGGCCGTATCGCTTCAAACGGGGATTCAAAATCATCTATCTCATTCAACCGAGGTTGATTTTTCGGTTGCCGCGCACTTTACCGCTTATTTTGCCCAATGCATTTTGCGATCTGGTTTGCCTGGCGATGTGCAAATTCTTAAAGTTGAGATTCCCGCCTCGGCTACTCCAGAAACACCATGGCGAGTGACGCGATTAGCACTACACCGCTATTACGTACCTTACTCCACCCGTCGAGGCGGGCTGGATGAGGAAGCCCCTTTAGGTTACCGGGTGCAGGTTTCACCTGATGAAGTACCAAAAGACTCTGATATTTACGCGCTGCTATATGAGCACGTTGTGTCGGTTACCCCTCTGACCCTGGATATGACGGCACGTTATCCTCTTCACTCTCTGGAGGCGCATCTGCGTCGGGACCAGATGGGTTAACCAGCGGCAGAGGTGGCGGCTACATTAGCAAAGGTGGCGCGGCGCAGACGCTCAACCAATTCGCTCTTGGCATCGCACCAGAGCGGGCGCAATGCACAATTCTCACCGAAGGGGCAAGCATCTGGCGACTGGGTGCACTCATTGAGCATAATCGGCCCATCAATGGCTTCAACAACCTCAAGCACGGTGATTTCATGCGGCGGTTTAGCCAATGAAACGCCTCCCCGTGCGCCTCGTGAGGTGTGAATCAAACCGGCGATCGAAAGCTGCGAGATGATTTTGGCTAAGAATGAAGGCGGAATATTCTGTTGTTCGGCGATTTCGCTGGTTGCCGCCCGCTGGTTAGGCCCTAATTGGGCTAAATAATAAATTGCGCGTAAGGCATAGTCAGCTTGTCGTGTAATTTGCATTGTTGCTATCCCTCTTTTCAGAAATACGGGTAGAAATTATCTACATTATTTAGTTTATGCATTTGTGCCCCTTGTAACAAGTGACTAAGGTCATCCTGGAAGGATGACCTTTGACGTAGTTTGGGTCTTGCCGTTATAATGCGTAACATGAACGTGGATTTCCGCTTCTATTATCCGATTCAAGTTCGTTACGGGGATTTGGATCCCCAGTGGCATGTTAATAATGCGCGCTTCCTTACGTACTTGGAACAGGCCCGCCTAGCCTATTTGATCCACCTTGGTCTGTTTGATGGTCACTCATTTCTCGATCTGGGTTTGATTGTCGCCGATATTCATATTGCTTATCGTGCCCCAATTGCCTTAATGGAAGAATTGAGGGTTGGGGTTAAGACAGTGCACCTGGGGAATAAGAGCCTGAAAATGGTTTATGTGATTGAGAATCCTGCAACCGGGCAGATAAAAGCCCAGGCTGAAGTGGTAATGGTGGCTTATGATTACCACTCTCAGACCAGCATTCCTTTGAGTCGGCATTGGCGTGAAACCATTGCAGCCTTTGAAGGCATTCCGGCTTACGCTGAAGGGTGATTCGTATGGAAACCTTACCAGATATCCAAGAAGACGAATTGATAGAGTTTCTTACTGGTTTATTGAATGTGCCCAGTCCTACCGGATTTACTGATATGGCTGTGGCGTATCTGGAACAGACTATAAGTGGCCTGAAAGGGGTTCATATAGAGCGAACTCCTAAAGGGGCGCTATTGGCTTGGCTGGAAGGGGAAGACAGATCAGCACCTCGGGTGGTTGCCTCACACCTTGATACCCTGGGGGCAATGGTCAAGGAAATTAAGCCGAACGGACGTTTAAAATTGACCCCGATTGGGAGTTACGCCTGGAACACCGTTGAGACGGAGGGTTGCACAATCTTTACGCGCGATGGGCGGCGTTATCGCGGTAGTTTGTTGATCACTGTGGCATCGTCACATGTCTATGGAAAGCGCACTGCCGAAATGCCGCGCGAGGCCGAGAACATGGAGGTTCGCTTAGATGTTCGTACCAGTAGTGCTGATGAAACGCGCGCCTTAGGGATTGAGGTGGGCGATTTTGTGGCGTTTGACCCTCGCGTTGAGGTGAACGCAGGCTTTGTGCGTTCGCGGCACCTCGATGATAAGGCGGGAGTGGCTTGTGTGGTCACGGCCCTTAAGACGTTAGTCCAGGCGCAATTAAAACCGCGGCATACGATTTGTGCTCTTTTTAGTACCTATGAAGAGGTGGGCCATGGGGCTTCAGCAGGTCTACCCTCGGATTTAAAAGAAATGGTCGTCGTGGACATGGCCGCTGTGGGTGAAGGGCAGACCTCGGATGAATTTCATGCCACGTTATGCGTCAAGGATTCCGGAGGGCCATATGATCGAGGGCTGAGTCTACGGTTGCAGCAACTCGCCGAGCACTATCAGATTCCATATAAGGTGGATATTTACCCCTATTACGGCTCCGATGGTGGTGCATTTTGGCGCGCAGGTGGAAATGCGCCGGTTGCTCTAATCGGGCCGGGAGTGGATGCCTCTCACAATTATGAGCGCACCCACGCGGAAGCCTTGGTAGCGACCACGCGTTGGTTGCTGGCTTATTTTTTGAACCCATAGCAGCGTCGGAAACAAGAGATGGTAACCTTTTACGTCATTATAAAGGAGGCTCTCGACAAGCCTTTAAACTCTGGTAGAATTACACACAGGGCGGAGCAATGAGCGCTCCCCATGATAAAGTGTTGTTTCCGGTGACGCAAATTTGCGCACCATGATAGGTTGAGAAATTAAAGTTATTTGGAGAGTTGGTTTTGTATTGAAGGAGGATTACCTTGTCTGGGATGGAACGTTTCACGCAGCGGGCGCGTAGAGTGTTGAGCTTGGCGCATCAAGAAGCCGAGCGCATGCACCAGAGCACTATAAACACTGAACACCTGCTGTTAGGCCTAATTCAAGAAGAAGGCGGTATTGCCAGCCGTGTATTACGCGATTTGGGTCTGGAACCCGAACGGGTTCAGGATATTGTTGATCGCATCAGCGGCTTTGGCACATACCGTGGTGGTCGAATTGATCTTTCGCCGGGCGTGCAACAAGTGTTAGAGTATGCCATCGAAGAAGCCCGGAACATGGGACATCATTATATCGGTACTGAGCACCTGCTGCTGGGTCTGATCCGTTCTACTGAGGGTAAGGCGCTGGACGTGTTGCGTAAATTGGGTGTAACCCCGGAGCAGATCAAGCGCCAGACGAAGCGTGTGCTGCAAGAGAGCGGTAGCGCCTTGCAGGGCGCCTCAGGGCGAGCGCCGTCCCAACGCCAAGAGCAGAAAAGCCAGCAAAAGACAACGCTGATTGATCAACTGGCGACTGATTTGACGGCATTGGCCGAGGAAAATAAACTCGACCCGGTCATTGGACGCCAGATGGAAATTGAGCGTGTCATCCAAATTTTGGCGCGCCGTACCAAGAACAATCCGGCTCTGATCGGTGAACCCGGGGTTGGGAAAACGGCGATTGTCGAAGGCTTGGCGCAGCGCATTGTTGAGGGTGATGTCCCGGCACCCCTGTTGGGCAAGCGAGTTCTGCAACTGGATGTGGGTTCGTTGGTAGCAGGAACGATGTACCGCGGCCAGTTTGAAGAACGCTTGAAGCGCGTCATTGAAGAACTGAAAGCCTCGGGCGCCATCCTATTCATTGATGAAGTGCACATGCTCGTCGGCGCGGGTTCGGCTGGTTCCTCTGTGGATGCGGCGAATATCCTGAAACCTGCCCTTTCGCGGGGTGAGTTGCAGGTGATTGGTGCTACTACCCTGGATGAGTACCGCAAGTATATTGAGAGTGATGCCGCGTTAGAGCGCCGTTTTCAGCCAATTATGGTCAATGAGCCCACGGTGGAGGAGACCATTGAAATCCTGCGCGGAATCCGCGGCGCCTACGAAGAGCACCATCGCTTGATCATTTCGGATGAAGCGCTCGAAGCGGCGGCCCGCCTTTCGGCGCGGTATGTCACCGAGCGCTATTTGCCGGATAAAGCCATAGATCTGATTGATGAAGCGGCCTCGCGGGTTCGCATGTATAAAAGCCAATCAGCCAAGACGGTGAAGGAACTCATGGCTCGCTTGCGGGCATTGCGCCAGAATATTATCTTGGCCAATGAGGACGGGCGTTATGAGGAGGTACAGGAGTTAACCCGAAAGGCACAGATGCTTGAAGAAGAGATTGAGCGTCTGCGCAGTGGTTGGGACCGCGAGAACAGTCCGGTTGTGACCGCCGAGGACATTGCTGAGGTGGTCTCGATGTGGACGGGTATCCCGGTGAAGCAAATGGCGCAGACTGAATCGGAACGCTTGCTCCATATGGAGGAAGAACTGCGCAAACATATCATCGGGCAGGATGAGGCCATTGAAACTATTGCCAAGGCGATTCGCCGCGCTCGCTCGGGTTTGAAAGACCCGCGTCGCCCAATCGGATCGTTCATGTTCCTTGGGCCAACCGGTGTAGGCAAGACTGAGTTAACCAAGGCACTGGCGCGCTTCCTCTTTGGCAGTGAAGATGCACTGCTCCAGTTGGATATGTCGGAGTTCATGGAACGTCACACGGTGAGCCGCCTGGTGGGTGCACCGCCCGGATACGTGGGTTATGAAGAAGCGGGTCAGTTGACCGAGGCGATTCGCCGTCGGCCCTACTCCATCGTGGTCTTTGATGAGATTGAGAAAGCCCATCCGGAAGCCCACAATATGCTCTTGCAGATCATGGAGGAAGGGCACCTGACTGATGCGCGTGGTCATCGGGTGGATTTCCGCAACACCATCATTATCATGACCTCGAACATCGGTGCCGACATGATCAAGCGTCAGAATGTGATGGGTTTCCAAGTCAAGCGTGATGAGACGCTTGAAGAACAGTTGGCTTACGAGGAGATGCGCAAGAAACTGCTTGAATCGCTGCGTCGTGTTTTCCGGCCGGAGTTCATCAACCGCCTTGATGGTGTGGTGGTATTCCGCGCTCTCAATCGCGAAGACTTGCTCAAGATTGTCGGTTTAGAGATTCAAAAAGTCTCCGACCGCTTGCGCGAGAACAACATTACGCTCAAAGCCACCGAGGCGGCCATCCGACAGTTGGCCGAGGAAGGATATGACCCGGAGATGGGCGCGCGGCCATTACGGCGAGTACTGCAGAACCGCATTGAGGATCGTCTTTCGGATGCGCTTCTGGCCGGCGAGTTCAACGAGGGTGATGTCATCGTTGTGGATGCTGTAGACGGCGAGATTGTGCTTCGCAAGGAAGAAAGCTCGCCAGCCGAGGCTCAAAAGACGGTTGAGATGAGTATCTGATGGGTGTGGCAACCTCATGATGATGGGCATCCTTATTTAGTAGTGAGGACGGGGTTGGTAGGCTGGATGCTTGCCAGCCCCTTTTCTTTGCGACTATGGCGAAAACACAAACCCGTTATGTCTGTCAGCAATGTGGCCGAACCTCTCCCCGCCCATTAGGGCGTTGTCCTCAATGTGGGGCGTGGGATAGCATGGTGGAAGAGGTCATTGCGGCACCTAGTTCGTCCACCGCGGCAGCGACCTCTCTGCGTGGTTTGACCAGTCATTCTCGTCCTCTGCGCTTAGAGGAGATCCCTGGAGTAGCGGAAGACCGGTGGATATTGCCAATGGCGGAGTTTGCCCGCGTCCTTGGGGGCGGTATCGTGCGGGGCTCGGTGGTGCTTCTGGGCGGTGATCCGGGAATCGGAAAATCTACTTTGCTGCTCCAAATGGCATTGGAGATGATCCAGCAGGGCCAAGTCAATGCTGTGACTGGCCCGGTGCTCTATGTATCAGGCGAGGAATCAGAGCGCCAAATTAAGATGCGAGCGTTACGGTTGCTTCGCCAAATGGAGCAAGGCGAAAAGGATGAAAATAGAGGTGATTCATTTCTCGAGCATCTTTTCCTGGTGACGGAAACGAACCTGGATGTCATCCTGGATCATATTCGTGATATTAAACCCGGCTTGGTTATCATTGATTCCATCCAAACTGTATACTTGCCGGCTTTACAATCCAGTGCCGGTTCGGTAAGTCAGGTCCGGGAATGTGCATCGCGTTTACGGGAATTGGCAAAGACCTCGGGGCTAACCGTTTTCATGATTGGTCATGTGACGAAAGAGGGGATGATTGCCGGCCCGCGCGTTTTGGAGCACATCGTAGATACGGTTCTCTACCTGGAAGGGGATCGCTACCAGGCGGTGCGTTTATTACGTTCGGTTAAGAATCGCTTTGGCGCCACCTCGGAAGTGGGAGTGTTTGAGATGCGTGATACTGGCATGACCGAGGTGCCTAATCCGTCCGAGGTCTTTTTAGCCGAACGAATGGTGAATGCCCCGGGTTCAGCCATCGCGGTAACCATGGAGGGTACGCGTCCACTGCTGGTGGAGATTCAGGGGTTGACCAGCCCGTCGAATTTGGGCAATCCCCGTCGTACGCCAAATGGGCTTGACGTTAATCGTCTACTACTGATTGTGGCTGTGTTGACTCGTCGCCTGGGGTTACGCCTGAGTGATCAGGATGTTTTTGTTAATGTCGTGGGGGGATTACGGATCGCCGAACCGGCAGCAGATCTGGCAGTGGCTGCGGCGATTGCATCGTCCTATCGCGATGTCCCGATTCGTGCAGATACAGTGCTCATTGGCGAGATTGGGCTCTCGGGTGAATTGCGCTGGGTGGCTCAGATGAATGCTCGTTTACGCGAAGCCGCCAAATTGGGTTTCAAGTCGGCCATTGTGCCGCGGCGATTGCGTCGTGTTGACCCCTGGCCAGAAGGGATTGAGGTTCTAGAGGCCCGTTCCCTGCGTGAGGCCTTACGCTTGGCGCTTCTTGACTCCCCGGCTAAATCCTCTTGAGAGGGTGAAGAGATGGGTATAAAACGTTGGCAATTGGCACTCATTCATGCAGCTGTAGCGGTCACCTTGGTGCCGATAAATAGCACGCTAAATCGGGTCATGATCAAGGAATTAGGAATCTCAGCAACACTGGTGGCATTGCTGGCTTCATTGCCTTATTTGTTCTCCCCGGTTCAGGTTGCTATCGGGGCATTTAGTGATCGTCATCCCATCGCGGGGTTACGTCGTACCCCATACATTTTGGCAGGGTTGCTTTTCTGCGTCGGTGGCCTTGCGGTCGCCCCGATGGTGGTGTTTATCCTGCCCGAAAACTTTTCCATCGGCCTCTTGCTACTGGGGCTAACGTTCGGGGCATGGGGATTGGGTTATAATCTGGCCGCCGTATCTTATCTCTCACTCGCCACCGAGCTTTCAGGTGAACGGGAGCGGACGCGCACGGTGGCAACCATGTGGTTTCTTATGATCGTGGGAATCATCCTGACCGCGGCGGGTTTGAGCCGACTTCTGGCTGAATATTCCCCTGAGCAATTACAACGCGCATTTGGTTCAATCGCTGTGGTTGCACTGGTATTGGGCCTATTAGGACTAGTAAAATTAGAGCCACGATCAACTATGCCTTCAAACCAGGCCACACCAGAAGTGCCAGCCTCATGGGGTTCGCAACTTCGTTTGATCTGGCACAATCCACAGGCCCGCCTCTTCTTTGTTTATTTGAGTGCCTTATTAGTCGCAATTTTGGGTCAAGATATCCTGCTTGAGCCCTATGCCGCTGAAGCGTTTAATCTCCCTGTAGCCGTAACCACGCGCATTACCTCCATATGGGGCACGTGTTTTTTAGTTGCCCTATTAGCCGCAACTTGGCTTGAACCGCGTTGGGGTAAGCGCCGGGTTGCCTTCCTGGGCGCAGTAACTGCGCTACTCGGCTTTGTTCTGATGATCGGGGCAGGTATTGTCGCTTCGGCCCAGGTGTTTTATGCGGGCGTTGTCTTATTAGGTTTGGGAAGCGGTTTGGCTACCGTCTCGAACCTTTCTTTAATGTTGGATATGACGACCAAAAGTGTTGGCATGTATATGGGGGCATGGGGAATGGCCAGCGCTTTAGCGCGCATCTTGGGATCAGTTCTCGGTGGAGCGGTAAGGGACATCATCTTAGTTGTGAGTCAAAATGCTCTGCTGGGTTACGGGGTGGTATTTGGTGTTCAGGCGATGTTGTTAGGATTATCCATTGGACTTTTACGGCACATTGATGTGGAAACTTTTCGTACGACGTCCCAGCGTCTTTCTCTGGGAACCCGAGCCGCTATGATGCAGGAACTTGATGCCGGATAAAAGAAAGGATGCCTTACCCAATGAAAAACTCGATCTTAGAATGGATGGGCCCAAATGGGTGGCTGCGCACTCGCCGCAATCACGCGCTTGAGCATGCCACGATTCAGGTTCTGGCCGCCAAGCGCCCTGACTTACGCATGGCGGGAAATTCAAATGCCCGCGGATTCTGGATCATTGGAAACGTGGATATCGAGACCTTTCAGGCCGGACTTTCCGAGGCATTGCAGCGTTTACGGGCCGGAGAGCGTGATTTGGCCATACACCCCAATTGTGGTACAAATTACGTCTCAATGGGATTGGGAGCGGGCTTGGTCGCCTGGCTGAGTATGGTGGGGGCAAAAGGCAGTTGGCGGGAGAAGTTAGAACGCTTGCCCCTGGTCATGTTCCTGGTAACTTTGGTGCTTATTTTGACGGCGCCACTTGGGCCATGGCTTCAGCGCACCCTGACCACCGACGCCGACTTGGGGGATTTGCAGATTGAGCAAGTGGATTGCTTTGAGCGCAAAGGCTACATGATCTATCATGTAAAGACGCGATAAGTGGATTGGGTTTAAGGATGCCCAATGACGCAGATGACTGAGCCTCAGATTCATCTTGTTTACGGTGAAGATTTGCCGGGGATGCAGGCTTACCTGGAGGCGTTAGCTCACCGGATATTGGGTGAACAGGGGATGGGGGATTTTAATTTTGTCCGCCTAGATGCTCAGACTGACGATGAAGAACGTCTATACGCCGAATGCATGACGTTACCCTTTTTTGGTGTGCAACGGCTGGTTGTTTATAGCAATCCCCTCCAACGCTTACGCTCATCTCAAGCCCAAAAGCGCTTTCTCGCTTTATTAGAGAGCCTTCCGGGCAGCACGTATCTGGTCATCTGGATCGAAGATCACTTGATTCCCAGTGGCAAGGATAAAGGGTGGTCAACGATGAAAAGTATTGGGAAGTGGCTATTAGAATGGGTGCATAAAAATAATGCGCGAGCAGTTGAGAAACCATTTCCTTTTCCGCCCCTGGCTCAAATGCCCACGTGGATAGTTCAACATGCCCGGGCGCTAGGGGGAGTAGTTACCATCGGTGCTGCCAGATTATTGGCCAATTACGTTGGGAACGACACTCACTTGGCTCATCAAGAAATCCTCAAATTATTGACTTATGTGGATGATCGTCGTCCCGTTTCTGAGGATGATGTGCTTCTGCTCTCCGCGCCGATCGGACAAGCCAACGTGTTTGAAATGACAAACGCCGCTGCCCAGGGGAATGTTAAACAAGCCTTGCAGCAGTTGGAAATTCTGCTTGGCGAACAAGATCCAATTGGGTTATTGGCGTTGATCGTGCGTGAGTTTCGTTTGCTTTTGCTAACCCGCGAATTGATCGAAGCGGGTGAACGAGATGCCCAGGTTATCGGTGAACGGTTGAGGGTGCAAGACTTTATTGCTCAGCGGTTGATAGAACGAGTACGCCGCTACACGTTGGCAGAACTCGAGGCCATCTATCAACGGCTATTTGAGACCGATTTAGCCATTAAGAGCGGAAACCTTGAACCCCGTTTAGCCATGGAGCAATTGGTTGTGGGGTTAGCACGACTCCAAGGTGTACGGTCTTGAAAAGGGGAAAAGGATGTGGAGAATTCAACCGGTTATCGCATTCGTGATTTAGATGACCAGGAACGTCCGCGCGAACGTTTGGCGAAACTGGGGCCGGAAGCCCTAAGCACGTCGGAATTACTGGCCATTCTCTTGCGGGTAGGCGTCCCAGGGGAAAATGCAGTTCAACTGGGAACGCGGTTGCTCCAGACGTTTGGGGGATTAAGCGGCTTGCATCGGGCTTCGTTTCATGAATTGCAATCTCAGCATGGTGTTGGTGTCGCTAAGGCGGCTCAAATCAAGGCGGCTATTGAGTTGGGGCGGCGGATGGTCGCCGCTGCGCCGGAAGAACGCCCAGCCATCCATAACCCGGCTGATGCGGCGGCATTAGTGCTCTATGAAATGTCTGCCTTAACCCAAGAGCATTTGTGGGTTATTCTGACCGACACCCGTAACCATGTCTTGCATATCGAGAAGATGTATAAAGGGTCACTGAACGCCTCTACCGTACGTGTAGGCGAAGTTTTTCGTGCGGCCATACAGCGCAATGCGGCGTCTATCCTGGTCGTGCACAATCATCCCAGCGGCGACCCGACCCCAAGCCAGGAAGATATTACTTTAACCCGGGCGTTGATCCAGGCGGGGCGCTTGCTGGATATCGAAGTGTTGGATCATCTCGTGATTGGTCAAGGTCGCTACGTCTCGCTCAAAGAGCGTGGTTTGGCTTTTGGCTGAAGCCTTAACGTTGAGGTCATGGCTCTAAAGCGACATATAGACGCTTGTTGATTTTGCCTTTGCTTTTGTAATCTACGATGCGGATAGGGCCAACCTCGGCGGTATTACGTACATGGGTACCACCATCTGCTTGGAGATCTAACCCCACAATTTCGACCGTCCGGATCTGGGTGATCTCCGGGGGAAGTAAGTTGATCTTGGTGCGGATAAGATCCGGGATTTGGAAGGCTTCCTCGCGGGGTAAAATTGCTGTGCGCACCAAGCGTGCCGCTTGCACCTCACGGTTCACGCTTTCTTCGATCACCGCGACCAAATCTTTGGTCAGGGATTCAAATTCGAAATCCATGCGCCCTTGAAGAGGCTCCATATCGCCACCGGTGACCAGCGCGCCATAATCGCGAAAAACCACACCACACAAAATATGAAGTGCCGTATGGGTGCGCATGAGAGCGTAGCGGCGTTCCCAGTCAAGTTTGCCTCGGACAATCGTGCCCGGTTCTGGCAGGGGCGCATCGGGAGGAAGGTGATGCCATAAACCTTCGGGGGCTTTGCGCAAGCGAACGACGGGAATCGTTGCACCGGCATACGTCAACCAGCCATTATCCGCCGGTTGACCACCCCCACCGGGGTAAAAGGCACTGCGGTTGAGCAAAATGGCGTTGGAGGCTGGATCTAGGTTTAAAACGATGGCGTCGAATTCGTGTAGATAGGCATCTTCAAGATATAGTAACGTGGTCATTGCTAAACTCCAGGGTAAGGTTTGGGAATTCTTGGCTCAACGCCGGTTGACAAAACAGCCTGCTCATAGTATTATTTTGGCGCACTGGCGAGGTAGCTCAACGGAAGAGCAGCGGACTCATAAGCCGTTGGTTGTGGGTTCGAGTCCCACCCTCGCCACTGAATGTTTAAAAAGGGTTATGGGTTGTTATAATTTTTATTTTCATCTAATACAATGCGACAGTCCAGCACCAGTGCTCCTTGCCCCTTAGGCCGTACCAGCAGGGGGTTGATTTCGGCCTCTTGCAAGGCAGGAAAGTCCACTGCCAGATGGCTAAAGCGAAGAAGGATATCTACCAATGCGTCTAGATCGGCTTCCGGTTGACCACGGAAGCCGGCTAGAAGACGCCCGGCATGGGTTTCATTAATCATTTGCAACGCGTCCCCACGGGTCAATGGGGCGATCCGAAATGAAACGTCACGAAAGAGTTCAACGTAAATTCCCCCCAGGCCGAACATCATCAGCGGGCCAAAATTAGGATCGCGCCGCATCCCGATAATCACCTCATAACCCTGGGGTGCCATGGGTTCAACCAAAGCGCCGACCAACTCCGCCTGAGGTAGCCTTGCCCTGATGTGTGCCATCATTTCAGAGAAGGCGGCACGCACGTCCTCAGCGTTATTCAGGTTCAGGCGAATACCGCCAACATCCGATTTATGCAGGATGTGGGGCGACACGATTTTCAGCACCACCGGGTAACCCAGACGCTCGGCAATCTGAACCGCTTCTTGCGAGGAACGCGCCAGATCACCAGGAATAAGGGGAATTCCATAGGCATCTAAAATCGGGCGGGTTTCAAATTCACCCCAGACCAGCCGCTCACCCTGGGCTTTGAGTAACCTCTTCACCTCTTGAGGTTGGCAATCCTGAGGGCGCTGAGGGGTAAGAAGCGATTTTTGACGCCATTGGGCATAGTTGGCCATGGCCTCCAACACGTAACCCGCCGATTCCGGGAAGGTGTACATAGGGATTCGCCCGTGATGTAAAACTTCGCGGGCTTGACCCACGCTATATTCGCCCATGAAGCAGGCCAGGACTGGTTTGTCTGCCTGCGCTTGGGCGGTCTGGACGATGCGTTGGGCAACCTCCGCCGGATTGACCAGGGCTTGCGGCACCAATATGGTGAAAACAGCATCCACGTTGGGGTCTTGCAAGGTGTGGGTCAGCGCAAAAGCGTAGTCTTGGGGCTCAGCGCCTCCCAGCATATCTACCGGATTATCCACCTGTGCCGCTGGATTGAGGTGCTCGCGCAGAGTTTGGCGCGTTGTGGCACTTAGTGTGGCCAGAGTTAACCCATGGGCGGCAAGGCTATCCGAGGCTAGCGCCGCTGGGCCGCCGGCATTGGTAATGAGGGCGATGCGGCGACCTTGGGGCAAGGGTTGAGTATCTAAAGCCACAGCAATCTCAAAGAGTTCGGCCACAGTTTGGGCTTCAATGACGCCACTTTGCACGAAGGCGGCATGGTAGGCTTCGTTAGCACCGGCAAGCGAGCCGGTGTGCGAGGAAACAGCGCGTGCACCGGCCTCTGTGCGCCCGGCCTTGAGCATCACAATGGGTTTATAGCGAGTGACCTCTCTGGCTACGTGGAGAAAGCGCTGGCCGTCACGAATTGATTCAACATAAGCCGTAATCACGCGGGTGTTGGGATCTACAGCAAAGTATTCAATGAGATCTGTCTCGGTAACATCCGCTTCGTTACCCAGGCTGGCAAATGCGGAAAAGCCGACCCCTTTATCGCGTAGATAGTCAATAACACCACCGCCTACTGCACCAGATTGGGAAACAAAACTGATCCCGCCCCGCGCAGGAACCCCCTGGATGAAGGTGGTATTGAGGCCAGTGTAAAGATCAAGCGTCCCAACGCAATTGGGCCCAATAAGCCGCATGTAATGCTTACGAGCAATTTCCAGGCAGTGCTTTTCCAGGTCTGCGCCTTCGGGACCAACCTCTTTGAATCCGCCGGAGATGATAATGGCCGCACGGATTCCGCGTTCCCCGCAGGCTTCTAAGGCGTCAGGTACCAGCGGCGCAGGGATGATGATGACGGCCAGATCTACCGGATCGGGCACCTGGCGGATGTCGGGATAACATGTCAATCCCAAGATGCGGGTACTTTTCGGGTTAACCGGATAGACGGCACCTTGGTAGCCATAAGAGACCATGTTTTTTAAAATACCGTGGCTAAGTTTTGAGGGATTGTCAGAGGCACCAATAAGAGCCACACCCTTGGGGGCAAAAAAAGGACGCAAACTGGATGTCATGACCAATCTCCACTTGGGGGATTTGAGGCTGTCCTAATTGTATCTGAGGTTGTCTTCGGCGTCCAAATCCACCATCGGCGTTTATGTGGCTGTGTTAAAATTGCGGGGCAATGACAAGACCCCAGATTTGTGTCAGAAATCTTCACTACGTTTATCGTGCCCCAAACGGCGAGATTTGGCCGGCCTTACGAGGCGTTGATCTAGAGATAGAAGCCGGGGAATACAATGCTATCATTGGGGCGAACGGATCGGGTAAATCCACCTTGGTTCGTCATTTTAATGCCCTGTTATTGCCCGAAAAGGGGGATGTGTGGGTAGAAGGAAGGAATACGCGGGACGTGACCGCACACCCGTTTATCCGCCAATCTGTGGGGATGGTCTTCCAGTTTCCCGAAGATCAAATCGTTGCCAGTGTGGTGGAAGAGGACGTGGCGTTTGGGCTGGAAAACCTGGGATTGGCTGAGTCGGAGATACGCCAGCGGGTAGCAGAGATGCTCCAGGTGTTGGGGCTGTGGGAACATCGGCAACGTCCGTCGCACTTGCTCTCAGCGGGACAGATCCAACGCTTAGCGTTAGCCGGGGTGCTGGTAGTACGCCCACGTTGTCTGGTTTTGGACGAAGCAACTACGATGCTGGATCCTCAAGGGCGGATGCGTTTGCTGGATTTGGTAGAAGCCCTCAATCGCGAGGGGATCACTTTGATCCACGTCACGCATCATATGGATGAAGCGGCACGTGCTCAGCGGGTGATTGTCATGCACCATGGTCGCATTGTTCTTGATGGCTCGCCCGAAACTGTGTTTGCCAATTCGGACCATCTTGAATCTCTGGGGCTCGAAATTCCACCCACTCTGCGCCTGGCTAAAAGGTTACATTTAATCTATGCGGGTTTCCCCGCAAGGGCGCTTCAACCGGAAGATCTATTGAACAATATCCCACCTTTTCCGGGTGATGCGAAAGGAAATTCAATAAATGTGAGTGAAAATGCTCGCAAGGTTGAATCAACTCTGATTGAGGTCAAGGGATTGGGCCATACCTACTTACAAGGCACTCCAATGGCTCATGTGGCATTACAGGACGTGGATTTGCAGGTAGGTGAGGGTGAGGCCGTGGCCCTGATGGGTGCAACCGGTTCGGGTAAATCAACCTTGCTCCAGCATCTAAATGGGTTGCTTCTGCCACAGAAGGGAGAGGTGCGGGTGGGTCCATTTACCTTGCCGGCTAATCTTGATCTCCGTCACGTGCGGCAGTATGCCGGCCTATTGATGCAGAATCCTGAAGTGCAATTTTTTGAAACCTATGTTGGGGATGAAGTCGCATTTGCCCCGCGCCAAATGGGGGTAAAGGATTTGCGCGAGCGCGTGCGATGGGCATTAGGCATGGTAGGGCTGGATTTTGACACCTACAAAGACCGCCCGCTTTTCACGCTAAGTGGTGGTGAGCGGCGGAAAGTGGCATTGGCTTCGGTTTTGGCGATGCAGCCCAAGGTGTTGTTACTCGATGAACCCACAGCAGGGTTAGATCCGGCGTCTCGGCGCGGGCTTCTGCTAAGTTTGAATCAGTTAAGGGCCAACGGGGTGACCCATGTGATTGCCACTCATCATTTGGATGATTTACTTCCCCTCATTGACCGAGTGGAGATTCTCGTAAAAGGCACTCATTGGGCGGGCGGTTTACCCCAGCAAGTTGTTGCTAATGGTCTGGCGCTACAGACCAGTGGTTTGGTGACTCCTTTGTTATTCCATGTGATACTCAGCCTGCGTCAAAAAGGTTGGCCGGTACCCTGGGTAAACCACGAGGCTCAATTGATCATGGCTGTGCAAATGGCCTTAGGGGTTGGTTCATGAGCGAGTCGTTTGAATATTTGCGTTTGATCTCTTTGGGGCAGTATTTCCCTCTGGACACGGTAGTGCATCGCCGTGAACCACGAGTTAAGGTATTGGCCTTAACCGGCATTGTATTGGCAGTGGTGTTCAGCCTGCATTTGAGAGGGCTCATTCTGGCTTTGTTGGGGGCGCTTTTGATATTGCGTTTGGCGCGCGTTGGCTGGGGTTACGCATTACGGAGCCTGCTTTTGCCGCTTCCGTTTCTCCTCTTTTTGATGCTGATTCAGACTATTTGGGTGTCTTATCGTTTTGAAGGGAGCTGGGTGGTGCAGTGGGGATGGATGCGTATTAGCCAGGGAGGTGTAATGGCCGGGTTGGTGTTAGGAACCCGGTTTGCAGTGTTATTGCTATGGCTACTCTTAGGCTCGTATTGTATTTCAAATACCGAGATGGTGCGGGCATTGCGTCAGTTGCTGTATCCGCTCAGGTTTATTGGCATACCTGCGCGTGATGTAGCCATGGCAGTTCAAATTGCATTGCGCTTTATTCCCTACCTGGCGATTATTCTTGAGCGAATCGCCAAAGCACAAGCCTCACGCGGGGCCATTTGGGGAAGCGGACGAGGTAGTTTGGTTGCGCGGGTGCGGCAGTTATATCCCCTGCTGATTCCGCTTTTTTTGCTGACTTTGCGCAAAGCCGAAACCTTGGCGCTGGCAATGGAAGCGCGGGGATATAGCAATCCTGCTGCAGAGCGCCCCCGCAGAGGGCATCCGTGGGCGACTGGGGACTGGTTGTTTCTGTTGATTGCAGTTGGGTTGGCAGGTGTAATCCTGCTTCTATAAGCGGGCTCCTTGGGCGCGGCGAGGTAGTTGGCGGTAGGCACTTACGACGGCCAGTGTGAGTAGCGCCGCTGCAATTGCTTCGGGAATTCCGTTTAATGCCACAATTGGCAGCATCGCTGGCCAGGGAAGAAGACCAAGCAGACCAATGGCACCGAGCACCAGGATGGTATTGGTCAGGCTACCTGCGATACCGCCCAAGAGCAAGGCGATTCCGGGCCACCGTTCCAAAGCACGCCAAACCAACCAGGCCACTGGCCCAATGAAGAGCCGCGGAATTACGGAGATAAGCGGGTTAGTGAACCAGACATCCGCGGGTCCGGTCGGGGCAATGGCAGCCTGAAGCATGCTAAAGGCGCCAAAAATAAATCCAATTCCCAAACCCACAACCGGACCTTCGAGGACGGCACCAATAATGACCGGCACATGCATGATCGTCAGCGAGGCGCCGGTAAACCAGGGGATGAAGCCCAGGCGGGTTAAGCCCAGGAATATGGCAATCGCACCCAAAACACCGGTAACCACAACTTTACGGGTTCGTTCGTTTGGCATTGTTTACTCCTTATAGTTCAAGGGCTGGCACTATTTTACCTAACCCGTGTGGGTCATAAAGGTTGCGCTGAAAATATCCCGCGCACTTACACCCAATGATACAACCTTTTGCTAAAATGAATCCATCCTGCCATTCCCGATGATAAGCGAGGTGTTTCTGTGTCCAACCCTCCCCATCCCCGCTGGTACGATTACATTCGATATAACTTGTATTGGTTTGCCCTCACCACACGCGGTCAAACGATATCACCGATTATTGTCCCATTATTAGTGCAACAGTTTGTGGGGGAGGCTGCCAAGGGTACCTACCTGGGTGTTATCCGCTTATGGGCGTTGATGGTCGCCCTCCTAATCCAGGCACTGATGGGCATGCTTTCGGATCGAAGTGTTCATCCATGGGGAAGACGGCGCCCTTTCATCCTGGTGGGAACGGTAGGGGAAGTGATCGCGTTCATCCTAATTGGTGTCGCGGCAGGTTTGCATGGATTAGAGGGCTTTTGGGTGCTCTTTGGGCTGTATATTTTCTCAATGATCAGTTCGAATATTGCCCATGCGGCCACGCAAGGGCTGATCCCTGACCTGGTGCCCGAATCACTGCGGGGACGCTTCTCCGGGGTAAAGGCGTTTCTGGAACTGCCTTTGCCGCTCATCTTTGTTTCCTTCGTGGTAGCACGCTTGATCGGCAACGGAAATTTGTGGGGAGGCATTGGCGCCGTCATCGGTGTGCTAGTCGTTTGTGCAGGGGTTACCATGACTATCCCCGAACGCCGTTTGATAAACCCACCCGCGCCGTTGGATTGGCGTCCATTCTTTCGTTTATTGCTAATGACAGCGTTGTTCACGGCCATTATCCTTGGGAGTGGATCGGTCATTCGGTGGGGAGTAGCGGTCACCCAACTCCTGACATTGGAATGGCGGCGCTGGCTAATAGGTGCTCTGGGTTTGTTGATGATCATGATCGCGGTTGTGGGCGGTGTTTTGGGGAGTCTGCGCATAGGATTGGGTCGAGATTGGAAACTGGCACCGGGTTTTCCTTGGTGGGTGGTGAATCGTTTGGCTTATCTGGTGGGTTCAACCAATCTGGCCACTTTTCTTATTTATTATCTGCAAGAGCGGTTTGTGGACCTTCAAGGAGAGCGAGCAGCGGCACCGGCTGCCAGTATCGTGATGGTGGTGGGAATTTTCGTTTTGCTATCAACCCTTCCCAGTGGTTGGCTAAGCGACCGCTTTGGTAAACACCCCATTCTACTGCTGGCGGGGAGCATGGCGGCACTGGGAGCAGCGATTGTGGTGTTGGCGCCTGATTTAACCCTATTGCGAGTTGCCGGTGCCGTCTTAGGAGCTGCAACTGGCCTTTTTTATGCGGCGAACTGGGCTTTGGGAACCGAAATTGTTCCGGAAGAGCACGCCGGGCGGTTTTTGGGGCTTTCTAACCTGGCTGGGGCGGGAGCGGGGGCAATTGGGGCCTACATCGGTGGACCGATTGCCGATGCCGTGGGTTACACCCCACTGATGCTCATTTTTGGGGTTTTGTTTCTCTTCTCAAATCTGGCCTTGATGGGTATTCCTTCCTCTCGTCGGCATCAATAAGGGCTTCATGTGTAACCTTTGGGGACTATGTGCATCCAATTTATTAGAAAGAAAATTTTTAGGTTATGGGAGGTAAGCCATGCGTGTAAATGAAGCCGGTTGGGATCGTGTTGTGCGGATCGTGCTGGGTTTAGTGTTATTGGTTTTAGGCTGGGGTGGTTTCGTTAGTGGAGGTTGGGGCGTTGCCTTTAAGATTTTGGGTTTTGTGCCCTTGCTTACCGGTCTGTTAGGATGGTGCCCGCTATATGCGCTCTTTAAGATCCGCACCAACAAGGCTTAGGGTCCTAGTTTAATCGTGTGTATCGTTGGCTTGCTGGAACTGCTACCGGCAAGCCATTTAATCGTCCCACGGATGGACATTGACTATGAATCTTGAAGAATGGCAAAGTACGCTTAACCAATCATCTTTACCCATTGTTGTTGAGGTTTGGGCGCCCTGGTGTGGACCGTGCCGGGTAATGGCGCCAGGGTTGGAACGGGTGGCTCAGAGATATGCGGGACAGGTGGAACTTGTCCGAGTAAACGCAGATGAATCGCCTGAGGTGGTGCAGACCTTGAACATTCTCGGTATTCCAACCCTGATCGGTTTTGATCGGGGCAAAGAAGTATTCCGTCGGATGGGTTTGCAATCCGAAGCGGCGTTAGGTCAGTTGTTTGATGCATTGACTCGGGGGCAAACACCACACCTCTCATTGGGATTGACCGAGCGATTATTGCGTCTGATAAGCGGGACCATTGTGTTGGTATTGGCATGGAACAATGACGTTTCCTGGATTCTAATCGCTGTCGGATTGGGGTTGATCTTCAGCGCAGTCTACGACCGTTGTCCTCTCTATAATATGTTAACCTCGCGAGTAAAATCCTGGCTCTCGTTAAAATAGATCATACCCAGGATATCGTTCCAGGAACCCGGAAGTTTTTCCGGGTTTTTCTTTTTGGTATTAAAGCGAATTTTTATCAAATATATCTAAAAATATGATAAAATGTGTGCGTGGGCATTGTTTTCTGGCTCGGCCAGAGCCAACAGAAACAGCCGCAAAAATCCCATTACTGTGAGGTGTTTGCATCATGTTTGCTGCTTTCTTGCTGGCATTACGTGAAGGTCTGGAAGCGGCCCTAGTTATCGGCATTCTTTTGGGTGCGCTGGAAAAGTTTCAATTGCAGTCCCTTAAAAGGTCAGTGTGGTTAGGGGTAGCGGCAGCAGTGGGAGGTAGCCTGGTCGTGGGTTGGGGCTTGAATGCCCTGGGTATGGAACTGGAAGGGCAGGCAGAAGCTGCTTTTGAGGGCGTGATGATGCTACTGGCAGCAGGTCTTTTGACCTGGATGATCTTCTGGTTACATCGTCAGGGTGCTGCAATTCGCCGCGAATTAGAGCATGACGTGAGAGTTGAAACGCAACGCCGCGGCGCTTGGGGCCTCTTCCTGGTGGCTTTTACGGCGGTTGGTCGTGAGGGAATTGAATTGGCCATTTTTCTTCTGGCGGCCCGTTTTGCGGCAGGTGCTTTACCAACTTGGGGTGGTGCGTTGCTTGGGTTGGCCCTGGCTGCATTTGGGGGGTGGGTCATTTTCACCACAACGTATCGCCTGAATCTCAAGCGCTTTTTCCAACTGAGCAATGTCTTGCTTCTCTTATTCGCTGCCGGGTTGGTTGCCCATGGAGTGCATGAATTTAATGAAATTGGCTGGATTCCAGCGGTTGTAGATCCTCTTTGGGATATCGGTCATTTATTGCCTGAGAGCACGTTTATCGGCCAGGTGCTAACGGCGTTATTTGGCTATAATGCAAACCCCTCGCTCACGGAGGTTATTGCCTACTTGATGTATGTGGTGAGCATTGGCATCCTGGTATTGCCAAAGCCTTCGTGGCGAGTTGCCCGAACTTGACCTACCTGAGTCTTCTTTAACACCCCTGAAACAGGGGTGTTTTTCTTATTACGCCCCAAAAGGCGACTATAATGGAGAAACCCTGATTGGGCACAAGAGGGTATTATGGGCGCAGATGTCATTGTGGTTGGGGCTGGGCCAGCCGGGGCGACGTGTGCCTATCTTCTTGCGCGGGTCGGGATTAATGTGATCTTACTTGAGAAAGCGGCCTTGCCCCGTTATAAGCCCTGCGGTGGTGGTTTGACGTGGCGTGCGCTCCGATGTTTGCCGGTCGAACCCTCGGATGTAACTGAAGTCTATGCGGTCGGTGGCCGGTTGGCTTGGAACGGGCAAGTCGTTTTGGAAAAAACGGATAACTCATTCGTCGCTGCGTTGGTAATGCGGGATCGTTTTGATGCTTGGTTAGCGGAGTTGGCGCAAATGGCTGGTGCCCATCTCCAGGATCGTACGCCAGCCCTAAGGATTGAGGAAACACCAGACCATGTGCAGGTGGAGACCCCGACCGGAATTCTGCGTGCACGTTACCTCGTAGGAGCGGATGGGGTAAATAGTCTTATTGCCCGTCAATTCAGGGGGTTCAGTCGTGTTACCGGTGTGGCCTTAGAGGCGGAGGTGGATGTGCCATCAAGGGGGTTAGAAACGCAAGGGCCGTATCTAACGTTTGATTTCGGAATCCTACCTTTTGGGTATGGGTGGATCTTCCCCAAAAGGGGGCACCTTTCGGTAGGCGTGTTTGCAGCACATGGGGGGCGTGTACCTGACCTAAAGAGAACGCTGGAACGATTCATGGGGCAGTATGCGCACTTAGCAAAGGGCCAAGTACGCCTTTTGCGCGGTCATCGTATTCCGCTCGGGGGTCAAAGGTATCCCCTACATACCCGACGGATGCTTTTGGTGGGAGATGCTGCCAATCTGGCCGATGCGTTTTTGGGTGAGGGCATATCCTATGCCTTATGGAGTGCCTGTCTAGCATCTCAAGCGCTGCAGATTGGCTTAACCGACCGCCGGGCTGATTTGGCGGCCTACACGCGTATGGTGCAGACGACCCTGGGACGGGAGTTGCGTTTCGCAGCGCGTTTGGGGCGGTGGGTGTATTCCCATCCTAAGCGAGCAGTAAATGTGTTGGTAACGAGTCCGAAACTGCAAGCCTTGTGGCTGAATACGCTCACTGCGCGCCAGTCTTTTACACGTCTGATTCTATCTTTACCTCTCTATTTACCTCTTGTTTTGGCTCAATATCTGCAAAACAAACCACATCGGCAGTGGTGAAAAAAACATGCGAAATTCCGTTGCCATGGGAATACGGGTTGGTCTGCTCATAATCGGAGCCCTTCTGGTGGGGTTGGCCCTTTGGCCATCTCGTACGACTTGGATCACCTTGCACCCCGAATTGGAATGGCTATCGAATCAGCCAGAGGTTGAAGATATTCAGATAGATGCCGTTGGGGCATTAAGTCACGGGCAGGTCGTTATCGGTTGGCCTCAGAGCCTGCGTCCCAGGGAATGGGGAAAAATAACGTTGAATTGGGTACCAGGCGTTGGTACTCCCTTACCGAGCGATCCAGTCGTTTCTCCCTTGCGTTTAATATTTACTGTGCGATTAGAAATAAACGGTGGATATGTTGAGCCGGCAGGGATTTGGCGCGAAGTAGTGGATCTCCGAAAAGGAATGACCTTGACATGGCGAGTAATGTCTCGGAATGACCAACCCATTCAAGGGACGCTTTGGATTTATGCTCATACCGCTTCGGTGGAGGGGGTTGATGGTGGGGGGTTACCCATATTGGCTTGGCCATTTACTATCAATGTGGCGACTCCATTAGGGGTGTCCAATTGGATTTGGGTTGGGCTGGGTGGTTTGATGTGGGCACTGGCCTTGACAGGGCAAAGATGGTGGATGAAGCGGTTCTCCTAATGCAGATAAATTGTGAAAAATCGCACTATTTGGATAACCACACTCAGGTTGCTTTACAAGATGGCAACCCGTTGATAGAATAAAGCCATAGGCGGGGGGTAGGTACAGTCCCGCCAGGACAAGAAAATATCCCGAGATCCATGAGGCAGGATATGTTAAGCGCATGGTTATACATCGGAATTTTTACGCTGGTAGCGGTTGCTTTACCAGCCATCGCTATTTTTTTAGCCGGTTTATTGGCTCCCAAAAAGCCTAATCCAATTAAAGAGGCCACCTATGAATGTGGCGTTGAAACCGTTGGACCGACGTGGACGCAACTGCGAATTCAGTATTATTTATTTGCTTTGGCTTTTCTAATCTTTGATGTGGAATCGGTGCTTCTTTATCCCTGGGCGGTAGCGTATCAACAGCTACCGCTTTTTGCGATAGTTGAAGCCATCATTTTCCTGGCCATTCTTCTGGGTGGCCTTTTTTATGCTTGGCGCAAGGGGGCTCTCAACTGGCAGTGAAGCCTTGAGAAAGATTTCACATGGGAGGGGTAATGACCGCTTTTTGGCAGGATCCGATCACGTTTTTGCGCTTGTGGCTAGAAAATCTTTTGCTCTTTTGGGGCGTGCCGGAGGGTTGGGTACTAGTCATCCGTTATACGATAGGCGCAGTACTGCTGGCCACGGCAGCCCTGTTGTTTGTCATCCTACAACTGTGGTTAGAACGTAAACTGATCGGACGACTTCAGGACCGTCTGGGTCCGAATCGGGTTGGACCATGGGGATTGTTGCAGCCCATTGCCGATGTGCTCAAAATTTTTACCAAAGAACACATAACGCCGGCAGGAGCAGATCGCGTACCTTTTAATTTAGCACCGGTCCTCTCGGTGGCAGCGGCGCTCATGGTCTGGGCGGTCGTACCTTTCTCGGCAACGGTGTTTGGGGCCGAACTCAATGTGGGTATTTTGTACCTTTTGGCCGTTGGGGCCATAGGTGAGATCGCTATTATCTTGGCCGGTTGGAGCTCGAACAATAAGTATGCCCTTTTGGGGGCGTTGCGTACGGTGGCACAACTTATTTCTTACAGTGTGCCGATGACATTATCGGCTTTGGTGCCGGTCATGTTCAGCGGAAGTCTTAATTTGAATGCTATCACCCGGGCCCAAGAGGTGTGGTTTCTCTTCCTCGCACCATTGCCGGCCTTGATATTCCTGACGGCCTCAGTGGCTGAAGTTGGCCGCGCTCCCTTCGACCTACCTGAAGCCGAGTCAGAACTGGTGGCAGGGTATAGCGTGGAGTATTCTGGGTTGAAATTTGGCTTTTTCTATGTGGCGGAATTTCTCAAGGCATTTACAGTTTCGCTGATTTTTGCGGTATTGTTCCTGGGTGGATGGCGCGGCCCGGGTGCAGAGGCCTATCCGGTGTTAGGGTTTGTGTATTTATTCCTCAAGAGCAGTGCTGTGTATCTTTTGATGATCTTGTTGCGAGGAACGTTGCCACGCTTTCGCATTGACCAGGTGATGGACTTGAATTGGAAAGTTTTTACTCCACTAGCGCTGCTCCTCTTAATGATCATTGCACTCGTGGATTACTTCTTACGCGGAGCATTACCTTTGGTGCGAGTTATGGTTTTGTTGGGGGTTAATGCCTTGGCCTATGTTATTTTGGACCGTTTGTTATCCTCGCGGGAGAGGTTACGCCGACAACCGGTCGCCCAGCCGGTGCGCCCGGTAGCACGGCCCGAAAATCTGATCAATCCGTCTGAAACAGGGGTGGCTTCATGAGTATCTTACAATGGGTGTTTGTAGTCACCGCTTTTCTTACTGTAGGAGCGGCGGTGATGATGGTGGCTTCACGCCGCATGATGCATGCTGCCTTGTGGCTGGCGGTGGCCTTGCTGGGTGTTGGGGTGATTTTCATAACTCTAGAGGCCAGTTTTTTTGCCATTGTCCAACTCCTGGTTTATATTGGTGCCATTTTGATTTTGATTGTTTTCGCCATTATGCTGACACAGCGAACAGATGAAAGTGGTGCTCGCCTTAACGCTTATGCCTGGGCTGCGGCAGGAATCGCTGGCTTGATTGGTGCCATCCTGGCATTTACCATGGCTGGCTGGATAATTGGAAGCACTGCGTTGCAAGAGTTAGGTTCTACATTTGACGCGGTCCTGCCTTTAGGGCAAGCGTTGGTAGATGCAGAAGGGTATGCCGTGCCTTTTGAAGTGGCTTCGGTATTGCTGCTGGCTGCGCTGATTGGGGCGGTTTATATTGCCTTTGAACGGAAAGGAGAACGACCGTGATTCCACTTTCCTGGTACCTTACTTTTTCTGCGGTTTTATTTAGCATTGGTTTATTTACCGTTTTGGCTCGCCGGCATGCCATTGTTATCTTGATGGGAATTGAATTGATGCTCAATGCAGTTAATATCAATCTTTTGGCCTTCTGGCACTACTGGTCGCAGGTGCGGGGGGCACCTCAAGTAAATGGGATGGTCTTTGTGGCAATGGTGTTTGTACTGGCTGCTGCCGAGACGGCAGTTGCGCTGGCGTTAATCATCTCTGCCTATCGTCGCCACCACACGGTGGTGGTTGATGAAATGACCCTGCTCAAAGGCTAGATCAAAGGATAAAGAGGAAAGTAACATGCCATTTGAGACCCTGATTTGGTTATTGCCTTTACCGCCCTTGTTGGCATTTTTCTTGATCATAACCTTTGCTTATCGGCGTAACAGCCTCAGCCATGGGCTGGCTATTGGGGCTGTAGGTCTCTCGTGGCTGGGGAGCATGTTCGTGTTTTGGCGCGCTCTGCAATCCGAGCACCTTGCTGAACACCCCTGGAGTGCGGTGTTAAATTGGATTCCAACCGGAGATACTTGGTTCCAAATCGGGGTCCAGGCTGATCCCTTAACTGTTGTAACGTTGTTTTTTGTGGCTTGGACCATCTTGATGATCTTTATTTACAGTGTGGGGTACCACAATTATGGTCAACCCCGGGGCGTTCACGATCGGCCGGGTTTGCCTCCCCAAGGCGCCGAAGTCAAAGATGCTCATGGTCATCATCATCGTGTGCCTTCGATTGAACCAATGTATGCGCGATTCTTCGCGCTAGTTAGCCTCTTTGCCTTTGCGATGTATTTATTGGTCGTCAGTGATAACTTGCTAACGCTTTATATCGGCTGGGAGGTCATGGGGGTATGTTCTTACCTGTTGATCGGCTTCTGGTACGCCAAAGAGTCGGCCCGGAACGCCGCGGTTAAGGCCTTTTTGACCACTCGGATTGGGGATGTGTTTATGCTGCTTGGATTGGCAGCGCTCTATGCCCTTACCGGTAGTCTTAACTACCGTGCCATTTTGGGTAATCCCCAGGTACTTGAAATCCTGGCTTCGACTATCTCGCCTGTTGCGGGATTGTCCTGGGCTGCGCTAATTGGATTACTGCTTTTTGCCGGCACGGTGGGTAAATCAGCGCAGTTTCCTTTGCATGTATGGTTGCCGGACGCCATGGAAGGCCCTACGCCGGTTTCGGCCATGATCCATGCCGCGACCATGGTCTCAGCAGGGGTATATTTGATGATCCGCTTCTTCCCCTTGCTTTCTGCCGGATGGATGCCGGGAGAACCGCTGACACCCCCAATGGTGGCAATGGCATTTATCGGTGCATTTACCGCTCTGTTTGCCGCGACCATCGGTTTAGCCCAGCGGGATATCAAACGCGTTTTAGCCTATTCGACGATCTCGCAACTCGGGTACATGATCGCCGCCTTGGGGATAGGTGCTTACGTTGCCGCAACGTTTCATCTGGTCACCCATGCCTTCTTCAAGGCCCTGCTTTTCCTGGCATCGGGTTCGGTTATCCATGGAATGGAGCATGGTGTTTACCATACCGACGAACATGTAGATCCCCAAGATATGTTCAACATGGGCGGGTTGCGTCATAAGATGCCCGTGACCTTTTGGACGTTCCTGGTTGGGGGGCTGTCGCTGGCTGGTTTTCCGCTAATCACGGCCGGTTTTTGGTCTAAGGATGAAATCTTAACCGCAGCATTTCAAAGCAATCTTCCTGTTTTTATCACCCTGGGCGTTGCTGCGTTGTTAACGGCATTCTACACCATGCGTCAACTGACGTTGGTTTTTCTAGGGCAGCCACGCACTGCGGCAGCGGCACAGGCGCAGGAATCACGTCTGGTCATGACCATTCCCCTAGTGGTGTTAGCCATTTTTGCTCTTGCAGCGGGTTGGGTGGGTATTCCGGCGTCTTTTCCGCTGGTAGGAGGAATTCTTCCCAATTGGTTTGAGGCGTTTGTGGGGAGCATGTTAGGGCATGTGGGTGAAGCGGATCACCTGATCTTTACACCTACACCGCTATTGGTTTCTATTCTAGCCTCGCTGGGCGGACTTTTCCTGGGGTGGTGGGTTTATCAATCCCAGCGCGATCGCGTTCAAGATGTGCTGGCTAAGCCCCTGGGTGGGCTATACCGGTTGTGGCAGAACAAGTATTACATTGACGAACTTTATCAACTCGTGTTTATTCGCCCGGCGCTGTGGGTTGCAGACGTTTTCACCTATCATTGGCTTGATCGGAAAATCATTGATGGCGTACTGCACGGAATTGGCCGCTTAGGGTTAGCCATAGGCCACGGCTTTCGTGAATTTATTGATCGTCCGCTGATCAACGGCGCTGGTGATGCAGTGGCAGACGGAACGCATGAGGTTGGAGCGCGCTTGCGTATTCTGCAACCAGGGCGGTTACAGGTTTACCTTCTAATCGCGCTGGTGGGCATCCTGATCATTGGGTTGGTGCTCTTCTCCATTGGGATGGTTTAAACTCGGCCTTTAGGAGCAAAGAATGACCTGGTTGGACGCACACTGGTTGACTTTGATCTTATTTGTTCCCACGGCGGGAGCCATTATTTTGCTCGTTTTACCTTTGCGTACGGAAAAAAGCCTGCGCGGGTTAGCGTTATTCTTTTCTCTTATTCCCTTGGTTCTTACCCTTGCCCTATGGGCGCGCTTTGCTGCAGCACCTAGTGTAGATGGCTTTCGATTTGTGGAGCGGGTAGATTGGTATAGCGCCATTGGGTCGTCTTATCACTTGGGAATAGATGGGCTTTCGCTTCCGCTTGTCCTGCTAACCACGTTACTCACACCACTGGCTTTGCTGGCCTCGAGCAGCATCAAAGAGAACCTTAAGGCTTACTTGGTGCTCTTCCTGTTGCTCGAGACTGGTATGCTGGGCGTCTTTCTGGCATTAGATCTATTGCTCTTCTTCGTTTTCTGGGAAGTCGGTTTGGTGCCCATGTATTTTCTGATCAGCCAGTGGGGAGGTGCTAATCGACATTATGCTGCGCTTAAGTTCATTCTCTATACCATGGGTGGATCATTGGGATTATTGCTGGCCATTCAAGTTATGGGATTAAGCAGTGGGACATTTGATCTGGTGGCGCTGTTCCAACGTTGGCCGGCCCTGGCGCGCTTAGATCTCCCACTGGGACTGTCCATGAGCACGGTTAAGGCCATTGCTTTTTGGGCTTTCGTGATTGCTTTTGCAATCAAGGTACCGATTTGGCCGTTTCACACTTGGTTGCCCGATGCTCACACGGAAGCCCCTACCGCCGGTTCAATGATCCTGGCAGGTGTTTTGCTCAAACTTGGTGGCTATGGGTTTATCCGTTTGGTGTTACCTCTCTTTCCCAATGAGGCGCAACAGTTTGCGCCATGGTTAGCGGCTTTGGCGGTGGCAGCGATCATCTTCGGTGCGTTGGGGGCGTTGGCACAGCAAGATTTCAAACGCTTGGTTGCCTATTCTTCAATCAACCACATGGGGTTTGTGGTCTTGGGTGTGGCGGCGGCAGCCCTGACTTGGCGGGCCGTAGATGCTCAAACCCGTCTGGATGCTAACCTTGCCCTAAATGGCGCCATATTGCAGATGTTTAACCATGGCTTAAGCGCAGCTGGGATGTTTTTCCTCGTGGGTGTCATTTATGATCGTGCTCATACCCGCGATTTGCAGGCTTTTGGTGGTTTGTATGCCATTCTTCCCGTTTATGGGACGATGCTAATCTTCACGGCCATGGCGTCTTTAGGGCTACCAGGATTGGGGGGATTTGTATCAGAGTTTTTGGTGGTGCGAGGGGCATGGCCGCAACTTATGCTGGCAACCGCTTTGAGCATGATTGGACTGTTTTTCACGGGGGCATATATCCTGAAAGCCTTGCGTTTGGTATTACATGGACCTCTTAATCCGCGCTGGCAAAATGTGCTCACGGATATGAATACTCTAGAACTAGTGGTTATTTTGCCCCTAATCGGTCTCAGTCTGCTTACCGGGTTATGGCCGGCCTGGATCCTAGGAATGATCAACCAAGCCATTGTGACATTTTTCTAATGAGGTGAGGAATGAATTTTCCCATTCTGAGCGCCATTGTACTAACACCCCTGGTGGCCGGGTTAATCTTGTTGTGCTTACCAGCGGACCGCCACTCTTGGGTGCGAGGTATTGCATTGGTCGCTGCTACGTTGGTATTGGGGTTAGCCCTGGTGCTCTATTTGCGCTATGACACCCATCTCGGGGGTTACCAGTTTATTGAACGTTATCCCTGGTTGCCAGATTTGGGTATCTCTTATGCAGTGGGAGTGGATGGGTTTAGTCTTCCGATGGTCCTGCTGGGGGCATTAGTCTTGTTTTCGGGTGTATTGGTCTCATGGAATGTCGAAGAACGACCACGTGAGTTTTTCGCATTTATGATGTTTTTGGCCACCAGCATTTTGGGGGTGTTTGTTTCTCTGGATCTTTTCCTTTTGTTCTTCTTTTTTGAGATCGCTGTCTTTCCCAAGTATTTGATGATCGTGTTATGGGGTTATCCCAAAACCCGCGATTATGGTGGCATGAAACTAACATTGTACCTGTTTATCGGTTCGGTGCTGGCATTAGTGGGAGCGCTAGCCCTGTATTTCAATTCGGGATTGCGTACCTTTGACCTTCTGGCGTTGGAGAAAGCCAATTTTGGTGTGGATTTTCAACGTTTCTGGTTCCCATTTATCTTCTTGGGATTTGCCGTATTAGGAGGTATCTTTCCTTTCCATAGTTGGGCACCGGATGGTCACGTAGCCGCCCCTACCGCCATTTCTATGTTGCTGGCTGGGGTAGAGATGAAGGTGGGGGCTTTTGCGGCTTTACGCACAGGAATCATGTTATTACCGCAAGGGGCTCAATTTTGGTCACCGCTTATTCTGGCTCTGGCTACCATCAATGTGGTCTATGGGGCGGCCATTGCCATGGTGCAGACCGATTTTAAGTACGTGATTGGTTTCTCGTCCGTTTCCCACATGGGGTTAGTGCTTATCGGCTTTGCTACCCTTTCCCGCGAGGGGTTGCTGGGTGCTGGCTTGCAGATGTTTTCACATGGGGTGATGACGGCTCTCTTTTTTGCCATTGTTGGCATGGTTTATGATCGTGCTCACACTCGCGATATACCCGCTTTGGGTGGTTTAGCACGGGTGATGCCCTGGGCGGCGGTGGGGTTCATCATTTCGGGTTTAGTTTCCATGGGAATGCCCGGCTTTTCCGGATTCATCGCGGAGTTCCCGGTCTTCTTGGGTGCCTGGCAACGCGCTCCCTGGGTAGCCGTTATTGCCGTATTGGGCATTATTATTACTTCAGCCTACATCCTTTTGGTCGTGCGGCGCGTTTTCTTTGGCGAAATGCCCGCTGCATTGGCGGATAAAGTGGGAGATGTAAGTGGAAAGGACAAGGGGGTCATCTTGCTGCTCTCAGCCATTATGATCCTTTTAGGGTGGTTCCCTTCGCTGCTTACCCCATTTGTTGAGTCGGGGGTGCGTCACATTTTAGCCTTGGTGGGAGGTGCGTGAGTGACGGCTTCAACCCTACCTGTAACCTATATTCGTGCTCTAGTCCCTGAGATTGGTTTATTAGTTTTGGCCGGACTGGTGCTGGGATTGGACTTATTTACCTCTGAAGCCTCACGCCGGCATTGGTTAGGTGGCGTGGTGGCAATTGGGATTCTTGTTGTTGGGATATTAAGTCTCGTCTTCGCCCTACCTTCCACGCCGCGTTTATTGTGGGGGGGAACCCTGCGCCTGGATGCGGTGGGGTTTGTCTTTCGGATGATCTTTCTGGCCGGGGCGGGGCTGACAGCGCTTTTTGCGATGCAGGTGAAAGCGATCGCCGGAAAAGGGGAGTTTTATGCCTTGCTTCTCCTGAGTGTATTGGGGCTAAGTTTGATGGCTTCTGCGGCGGATTTAGTCATGCTATTTATCGCCATTGAGACCGCTTCAATACCTCTCTATGTTTTGGCCGGCTTTTACCTCTATGATGTGCGGTCGGCTGAAGCCGGGTTGAAATACATGCTCTTTGGGGCGGTGGCGTCGGCAATGTTGTTATACGGTTTGAGTCTGCTCTATGGGATGAGCGGCACCACACGCTTGTACGACCTGCCGATGGCATTGCGTCAGGCAGAAGCCCCCCTCTGGCTGATCGCCATGGCCTTAGTCTTTGTTTTGGCGGGGTTTGGGTTTAAGATAGCCGCTGTTCCTGTTCATTTTTGGGCGCCTGATGTCTATGAAGGCGCGCCTACACCGGTGACAGGGTATCTTTCTACGGCATCAAAGGCGGCTGGTTTTGCGGTTCTATTACGATTTCTTATCGGTGCCTTTGCCGATCAAGCCTCGTTTTGGACGCTTCTGATCGGTATTTTAGCGACGGCGAGCATGTTAGTCGGTAATTACCTGGCGTTGGTTCAATCCAATGCCAAGCGCCTGTTGGCGTATTCTTCCATTGCCCAGGCCGGCTACATTTTGATCGGTGTTGCGGCTGGCACACCACTGGGAGCAACTGGAGCCGTATATTATCTGATTGCCTACTTAGTGACCAACCTGGCTGCCTTTGGCATTTTAGCGGTCGTTGAGCAGGCGATTGGATCAAGTGACTTGAAAGCCCTAGAGGGGTTGCAGCAACGTTCGGCACCACTGGCGCTTGCCATGTTGGTGGCATTGCTGTCATTGGGTGGCATTCCCCCCTTTGCCGGGTTTGTTGCCAAACTACTGGTTTTGGGCTCGGCAGTTGAGGCCGGTCAGATTTGGTTAGCCTTTGTGGGGGTGTTCAATTCGGTTATCGGGCTTTACTACTACTTAGTTGTGCTCAAGACTGTATATCGTTTCACACCTGGTGTTGAACCGATAAAAGACATTCGACCAGCCTGGCGACTGGCATTGGGATTTTGTGTATTGGGTATTTTGCTGGTCGGTACTTGGATTGCCCCCTGGTATACCTGGGCCGGAAGCGTGGCTAAGGCATTGTGGGTTTATTGACGCCACTTTTTAGCCCATGTTATAATCGCATCGTCATGACACCGCCACAGCCCGAGAAGGACCGCAGGCAGCAATTTATCAATCTCACCATTGCTGGCATTACTGGTCAGGTGGGGTGCCTGACCTTAATCATCGTGCTGCTGGCTGTTTTTGGGGGCATCTGGTTAGACGTTCGCTTGGGAACTCGACCCTGGTTCACACTGGGCTTATTGGTTTTAAGCATTCCAGTATCGCTAGCGGCTATGTTTTTCGTGGTAAAGAAAGCGGTCTCAAAAATAAAGCCTATTCCCCCAAAGGCGACTAAACCTACGCTGAAGGAGGCAAACCTTGGAGACGACACCTAAGAAGTGGCGTTGGGGCGTGAATCGCTGGATTGTACTGGCGTGTATTATTCTGGGAGTTTTTGCCGTAAATATTGCAGCGCCAGTGCGACCCCATATTCAGGTTGCACCTGAAAAACTTATTGAAGAGCCACTTTTCCATCTCGGTCCATTGGGAGATTTTTATCTGGTTAACACCCTACCAGCCCTGCTGATCGTTGACTTGATTGTCTTATGGATCGCGTGGTCGGTTCAGCGGACAGTGCGTAAAGGGGATTTGGTGCCACGTGGGATTGCTGGGGCTTTAGAAGCGCTGATCGAAATCCTTTATAACCTTACCGAAAGTTCAGCCGGAAGATGGGCAAAGGAAATTTTCCCCTGGTTCGCTTCGATTTTCCTCGTGGTTTTGATTGCGAACCTGATGAAGTTGGTTCCCGGCGTAGAAACGATTGGCATTATTCACCATGCCGAAAAGGACGGTCACGCAATTCAAGCCCTAGGAGGAGTCTGGTACACCCTGAGCACGGAGAAGGGCGAATATACGCTAACGCCCTTCGTGCGCGGTCTCTCAACCGATCTAAACTTTACCGTGGGTTTGGCACTGATCTCGGTGTTCATGACCCAGGTTATCGGTGTTCGAGCCCAAGGATGGCGCTATTTTCTTAAGTTCTTCAACGTCACCACGCTGTTTTCACGGCCTTTCTTCGGGGCGATTGATTTCCTGGTCGGACTTCTAGAGACTATTTCCGAACTGGCTAAAATTCTCTCGTTCTCATTCCGGTTGTTCGGAAATATGTTTGCCGGCTTTGTGTTGATTGCTTTGGTTGGCTCGTTGTTGCCCGTCTTTATCCCATCGTTTGTGTATGTGTTTGAGGCATTTATTGCCCTAATTCAGGCTTTTGTTTTTGGTATGCTCACCATGGTGTTCATGGCTCAAGCTACGCGCGGGCATGGTGGTGAGGGCGAACACCATTAAAGTGTTGGAACATTAATTTCGAGAACAAAAATTCATCGAGAGGAGGCGATTTAACATGACGGGTGATATCATCCTGGCGGCGAAGTTTATCGGTGCAGGTCTCTCTATGATCGGTGCTCTAGGGGCAGGGGTGGGCATTGGTCTAAGTGTACAGGGTGCATTGCAGGGAATGGCGCGAAATCCTGACGCTTATGGTAACCTGCTTACGAACATGATTCTCGGTATCGCATTCTCGGAAGCCATCGCCATTTACTGTTTGGTGATCGCTTTCTTGATGCTCTTCGTGCTCTAATTCCTCGAATGAAGGAGTGAACCTTGGAAAAATTAGGTATCTCCCTGGGAATGTTGTTTGTTCAAATTCTCAGTTTTGTCGTGTTGTTTGTGGTGTTGCGGGCCTGGGTGTTCAAGCCCCTCATGGCCCAATTGGAAAAACGCCGTAAGATAGTCGCACAAGGTTTAGAAGATGCCCGAGTAGCCGCCGAAGCCCGTGCTAATGCCGAAAAAGAGGCCAGCCGTATTATTGCCGAAGCCCAGGCAAAGGCTGCAGATATCGTGCGTGAGGCGACGGAGCGTGCCGAGGCGGTAGCGCGTGAAGTGCGGGCAACGCAAGAAGAGGAACTGCGTAAGCAACGCGAGCAGGCTTTGGCTGAGTTAGAGGCGGAACGCAATCGTGTGCTGAGCGAGATGCGTGGTCAGATTGCTGCTCTGGCCATTGCAGCGACGCAAAAACTGATTAAGGAAACGCTGGATGAACAACGTCAACGGGCATTGTTGGCAGAATTCTTCTCCGGCGTGCGGGATGGGAAGGTAGTTGTGCTCGAGGAAGAGACACTGACGGGCGGCGCTGCAGAGGTTACCAGTGCATTACCTTTAACCCCGGAAGAACAAGAGGTTGTCAAACGAGATATCCTCGCCCGTTTAGGAGGAGGTGCGTCGGTAACCTTCCGAGTTGACCCCTCAATTTTGGGCGGCTTAATCGTCCGCGTTGGGGATCGGGTAATTGATGGTTCGGTAGCCGGGCAATTGCAAAGCTTGCGCCAGCATTTGCAGTGAGTTTGGTCACCTCTTGGTCTTATTCTAACGCATCGCTTTATTATTAAAGATCAAACCCCCTGTCCATTCCGGCGGGGGTTTTGGTTGTAAAGGGATAAAATTCACTTTATGTCATACGCTTCGGTGATTGCCCTTCCACGACCTCTTTCCTTAAACGACATTTTGGCTCAAACGCCGATCGAGGTGCTGAATCCTGAGCCACTGCCACGCATCATGATCCAGGGGCTTTGTATGGATTCACGGGATGCTTTCCCGGGCTGTTTGTTTGTGGCCTTGCCGGGTACGACCACGGACGGTCATCGGTATATTCCCCAAGCTATCCAGAAGGGTGCGGTGGCTGTGATGGGAACTCAGCCCTATGATGCCAATCCTCATTCCGTCCCCTATATCCAGGTGCAAGATGCGCGCTTTGCTCTGGCTTATCTTTCTGCGGCGCTCTATAACTTTCCTGCCCGTTCCATGACCGTGATTGGGGTAACGGGCACCGATGGGAAGACCACCACCACAAACTTGATTTATCATGTCCTTCTTGCGGCAGGCCTAAAGGCAGGCATGATCTCAACCGTCAATGCTGTGATTGGGGATCAGGTGCTGGATACTGGATTTCATGTCACCACGCCCGAGGCCCCTGATGTTCAGCGCTATCTTGCCCTGATGCGTGATTCCGGCCTCACCCATGCTGTCCTTGAGGCGACGTCGCATGGTTTAGCCCAAGACCGGGTGACTGCTTGTGAATTCGATATTGCTGTGGTCACCAATATCACCCATGAGCACCTGGATTACCACGGCTCCTATGAGGCTTACCGTGCTGCGAAAGCCCGCTTGTTTCAATTTCTGGAAACGACACTCCCCAAACCCCAAGGAAACCCACGTCTCGCCGTGCTTAACCGCGATGATGTGTCTTATGGCTACCTGAGAGCCCTGGTCAAAGGGCCTCAAGTTGCTTACAGCCTCCAACCTGGGGCTGAGGTGTGGGCGGAAACCGTCCGCCAGGATGCAGAGGGGCTTTCATTTGTGGCTCATGTGGGTCAACACGTTATTCCCATACGTAGCCGTTTGATCGGCGAATATAATGTTTCGAACATCCTGGCGGCGATAGCGGCAACGGTGTTAGGATTAGGCGTGGCTCCGGAAGCGGCGCGGCTTGGAGTATTCAACTTGCCAGGTATTCCCGGACGCATGGAACGGATTGACTTGGGTCAAGATTTCTTCGCCATTGTGGATTTCGCCCATACGCCGAATGCCCTAAAGCGTGCTTTAACTACGGTGCGCCAGTTGACACGGGGGCGGGTGATCGCCATCTTTGGTTCAGCAGGGCTACGGGATCGCGAGAAGCGACACCTTATGGCAGCGGAATCGGCGCGTCTGGCGGATATCACGATTCTGACGGCTGAAGATCCACGTACCGAATCGCTTGAGGAGATCCTTGACGTCATGCTTCGGGCTGCGGTTCGGGAGGGAGCCGTAGAGGGTGAAACGGTGTTTCGGGTCCCGGATCGGGGTGAAGCAATTCGGTTGGGGGTGTGCCTGGCTCAACCCGGAGATGTGGTGATCGCCCTGGGCAAGGGGCATGAGCAATCCATGTGCTTTGGGACGGTGGAATATCCCTGGGATGACCGTTTGGCCATGCGGGCAGCCCTAGCTGAACGTCTGGGACTGTCCGGCTATTCCATGCCTTATCTGCCGACTCAAGGAGAAAGCGAATAAAAAGCCGCCCCATCTGAATATAATGGGGCGGCGGCATTGCAGATGCGCTTATTTTTTAGCGTCGTCCACCTGAGGGGGGCTTAGAACCACGGGAAGGTTTACCCGTCGGAGCCGAGGGACGCCGTGGCGCGCTGCCTCCGCGTCCTTCACCAGAGGGTTTGCGCGTACCGCCGGTACGTCCATTTCGATCGTGGGCTTGTGCCTCTTCCGGTGTCCAGCCTTCCAAAACGGCCTGACGCGAAAGGCGGATGCGTCCGTTCTCGTCAATATCGGTGACCATGACTGTGATCTCATCACCCACGCGCACGACATCTTCTACGCTCTTAACCCGCTCCGAGTCGAGTTGCGAGATGTGTACCATACCGTCCACATTGGGCAGAATCTCGACAAAAGCCCCAAAATCGGTGACTCGTACTACGCGCCCAGTGTAAATGCGCCCAATTTGTGGAACTTCGCATAGGCGCTCGATTTTCTCGCGTGCCAGAGCCGCCCCGTTGCCGCTGGTGGCTGCGATATACACAGTGCCATCTTCTCCGATGTCAATGCGCGTCTCTGTTTCGTCCTGAATGGCGCGAATCATCTTACCGCCTGGCCCGATGATGGCACCAATTTTGTCCACAGGCACCTTGATAATCGTAATGCGTGGCGCGTGCGGTTTAAGTTCGGGTCGTGGAGCAGGAATGACCTTCAGCATCTCATCCAGGATAAACAGGCGGGCGCGGCGTGCTTGCTCCAGGGCTTCACGCATGAGTTCGGGTGTAATTCCCTTGATCTTGATATCCATTTGCAGCGCGGTGATGCCCTTGGCTGTCCCGGCAACTTTGAAATCCATATCACCGAGGTGGTCTTCGAGCCCTTGAATATCGGTGAGGATCTGGTATTGGTCACCTTCTTTGATCAAGCCCATCGCAATGCCAGCCACAGGGGCTTTGATCGGCACACCGCTGTCCATCAGTGCCAGGGTGGAGCCGCACACAGAGGCCATGGAGGTAGAGCCATTGGATGAAAGCACCTCTGAGACGAGGCGTAAGGTGTAGGGGAATTCTTCCTCGGGCGGGATAACCGGCACCAAGGCCCGTTCGGCCAGCGCGCCGTGACCAATTTCGCGTCGAGATTGGCCGCGCAGGGGTTTAACTTCCCCGGTTGAATAAGGTGGGAAGTTATAGTGGTGCATGTAGCGCTTGGTTTCAACCGGTTCAAGGCTATCCAGTTCCTGAGCTTCGCGCGGGGTGCCCAATGTAGCCAAGGTCAAGACCTGAGTTTCGCCGCGGGTGAAAAGACCCGACCCGTGAGCACGAGGCGAGATTCCTACCTCACACCAAATGGGGCGGATCTCATCCGGTTTGCGTCCATCGGGGCGAAGGCCTTTATCAAGAATACGGCGGCGCACAATCGCACGATAGACCTCGGTGAAGGCTTCTTGGACTGCGCGCGCTTGGGTCGCATCTTCACCCGCCAGTTCCGCAACTAGATTTTCTTCAAGTGCGTCAATCGCATCGTTGAGTTCACTCTTGGTGTGTGGGGCATCAAGAAGGGCTTCGATTTGTTCTGCAACGCGGGCCCGGATGGCTTCGACCAAGGCGGGATCAATCTCAAAGATGGGCACCTCGCGCTTGGGTTTGCCGGCTTCGGCAGCCATTTGCAATTGGGCATCAATAAGCGGCTGAAGGGCTTGATGACCGAAGGCCAGGGCTTCTACCATGACGTCTTCCGGCACTTCGTTGGCGCCGGCTTCGACCATCAGAATGGCTTCACGGGTGCCGGCAATGCGCAAATCGAGGTCTGACTTTTCCTTTTGCTCAAAGGTGGGGTTGATGATAAATTGACCATCAATGCGCCCAATCCGGACCGCACCGATTGGCCCGCCCCATGGAATGTCAGAGACCATCAGGGCTGCAGAGGCAGCATTGACGGCCAAAATATCCAGGGGGTTTTCCATATCGGCAGAGATGGAAAACATAATGACCTGCACCTCATTGCGCATCCCTTTAGGGAAAAGGGGGCGAATGGGGCGATCAGATAGGCGGGCGATCAGGATGGCTTCTTCCGAGGGTTTTCCTTCGCGGCGGAAGAACGAGCCGGGAATACGTCCACCGGCATAAAGACGCTCTTCGTATTCTACCGTGAGGGGGAAGAAGTCTACATCCTCCTTGGGTTTGTCACCCATTGTAGCCGCGGCGAAGACGACCGAATCGCCCAAGCGAACGGTTACCGCACCGCCAGCCTGCCCGGCTAGTTTGCCGGTTTCAAAGATAATCGGACGACCACCAACAATGGCCGTAAATTGTTTGGCTTCTGGTTTATTCATATTCTCCTTTACCTCTTTTTTATCCCCCCAGCGGGTTAGGAACTGAAAACCATTGAGGACTTTTGTCCTCACCAGATTTCAACTCCCAACCGCGTGGGGGGAGAATGACCCTTTTAGTCTCAAAAAAGTGAGTAGATGGTCAACGTGCTGCCATCTACTCACCCGCTTTCTTCCGTTTATCGCGCTCGCAAGTTAAGACGTTCGGTCAATGCAGCGTATCGGGTGTAATCCTTGCGGCGCAAATACATCAGTAGGCGGCGCCGTTGACCTACGAGTTTGAGTAAGCCACGCCGCGAGGACTCATCATGTTTGTGAGTCCGGAGATGCTCGGTTAACTGGTTGATGCGATGCGTGAGCAACGCAATTTGTACCTCGGGTGAGCCGGTGTCGTCCTCGTGGCGCCCAAATTCGCTGATTAGTTTGTTTTTCTCCTCTTTTGTTAAAGTCATGACGTCTGCTTCTCCTAAGTTGAATTGATTTGAGCAGGTCTCCTGGTGAGCAGGTTGCTCCCACCCACCGGTCTAGTCACTGCGTTGTATATTATACCAGAGGTTGACTACTTGGTGGAGGTTGTTTTTGCGGCAGTAGGAACTGGCGTAGGGCCGTCTGAAGACGCTGGCGATAGTCCTCAGGGAGCAAAGGGAGCACCGATCGAATCAGGCGTCGTGCATGTGGGGGGGAAAGTAAACGCATTAATTGGCGTAGAAAATAGGTGGTTTCCGCAGGTGAACGTCCCGCCAGTGCTTGAAGCAGGTCAAATGCTTCCTGTGGAAGGGTAGATGAAAAGTTCTCCTGGAGCCATGTTGTGAGCCAATCGAAAATGAGGGGAAGGTTATCGAAGGTTGGATCATCCACCAGGTTGTGAAGAGCCTTCAGCGCGACCTTTTGCGCGTTCGATGAATCAGAGAAGAGCCAACCCTGGATCAGATTTAACCAGGAATCCCACGCCTCCCTCTTTATCCCCTCGGTGGCCAGCACGAGGATAGCAGTTAGGGATGAGTTCTCAATTCCCCGAACCCATTGTGTGAGGTGTTCTTGGATGATCGAAAGATTTTCGCCAGTTACGGGAATTGCGCTTATGAGCGTGGCGGCTAAATGACCGAAAAGAGAGGTGCCCTCCTCCCACAGAAGGCTAGCCAGATTAAGGGCGGATTCGGGGTACTGAGATGCAAGCGCCTGAAGTGTGGCTTCAATCTCATAAATAACTACCGGGGGCAATAATAATCGTTCTGAAGCTTTGGCTAATGGGACGGTTTCACCAGGGCGGTAGGATTGGTCAGCATATTGGTCCAACAAGTGCTTCAACCCGCGTTTGAACCGAGGTGCGTCCTCAAAGAGGGGCAATAGCTCTTGTAGGCGCTGGCGCAAGATATGGAGAGGGATTGCCGGCATAATCCGCTTCTAATAAGCGCGGGCAAAATAAACCTTCTGGGTGGCACGCTGCCCACAGACAATACAGCGTCCTTCGCCCGCTGGTTGCTCCAGCGGGATGCATCGCGTGGTGGCTTTAGTATCCTCTTTGACTTTGGCTTCACATTCAGCGCTACCGCACCACCACGAGAAAGCCCAGCCATGCTGTACAACTTCGCGCAGTTCTTCATAGTCTTTGGGGTCGAAGATGTGCTCGTCACGGAATTGAGTGGCTCGTTTAAGCATAGAATGGTGAATATCATCCAGCAATTGGCCAAATTGGGCTTCTAGATTGTCGGGATGAAGCACAGATTTACCGGCTTTACCGGGAATATCGCGTCGTGCCACGGTCAGCACCCCTTTTTCAACATCCTTTGGGCCGATTTCAATGCGCAGGGGGACGCCGCGCAGTTCCCAGTCGTTAAACTTAAAACCAGGGGTGACTTCACTACGATCGTCTACCTTCACTCGGAAGCGCGTGCTTAATTGTTTATGCAGTTGGGTGGCGACTGCCATGACTTGAGATTGTTCGCTATCGCTACGATAAATAGGAACAATGACAATTTGAATCGGTGCTAAACGCGGGGGCAGGATTAACCCTTGATCGTCACCGTGGGTCATGATGATAGCGCCGATGAAGCGGGTTGAGAGCCCCCAGGAAGTGGTCCAGCAATATTGCAGTTGATTATTGCGATCCAGGTATTGGATATCAAACGCACGGGCAAAGTTCTGTCCCAGAAAATGTGAGGTGCCGGCCTGCAGGGCGCGAGTATCTCCCATCATGGCTTCGATGGTATATGACTGCACGGCACCGGCAAATTTTTCAGTCTCGCTCTTACGACCTGGAATCACCGGGACGGCAGCTTCATTGTAGGCAAAGTCGGTATAAACGTTAAGCATACGTAGGGTTTCTTCCAACGCTTCTTCTTCGGTGGCGTGTGCGGTGTGCCCTTCTTGCCAGTAGAATTCCAGGGTGCGCAGGAAAAGACGGGTGCGCATCTCCCAGCGCACAACGTTGCCCCACTGGTTGATCAATACCGGCAGGTCGCGATAGGAACGAATCCATTTGGAGTACATATAACCAATGATGGTTTCTGAGGTGGGGCGCACTACTAAGGGCTCTTCTAGGGTCTCTCCGCCACCGACGGTCACTACTGCCAGTTCTGGTGAGAAGCCCTCGACATGTTCCTTTTCCTTCTCCAAGAAGGACATGGGGATGAAGAGGGGAAAAGCAGCATTGACATGGCCGGTTTCTTTGAAACGCCGATCTAGCGCTTGCTGGATGTTCTCCCACAACGCCCACCCATAAGGACGGATGACCATACAGCCACGGACGGGCGCATAATCGGCCAGTTCGGCCCGCAGCACAACTTGGTTATACCATTCCGAGAAATTTTCACTCCGCGCGGGTAACTTCTCTGTGCTCATGGGTTACGTCCATCCTTAGGGAGAAATTGAATTGCTTTCAGTGTTTCGCGATAGGCAATTTGATAATCGGAAGCGAAAATTAGCCAATTTTGCTCGTTAGGAGAGAGTAAGTTTTCCATTTCCTTGAAAAGGGTGTGGAAGACGTGCTGCCACCCTGGACCTACCAGGACCAAAGGTTTGGGAGAAATGGCCTGGATGATCAGATGATTCCAAAATAAACTAATTTCTGCCAGCGTACCGGCTCCCCCCGGTAAGGCAATTGCCGCATCACATTCTCGAATTAGGATAGAAATCCGTTCTATGAGGGTGCGAGCCCGAATCTCTTCCTTAACCCAAGGATTAGCGCTGGTTGGACGCCAGCGCTCGATCTCTTCACATGTCACCCCAATAACATGACCTCCCGCCTCAGCGGCCCCACGCGAAGCGGCTTCCATAGTGCCCATGTAACCACCGGTCAGTAAAATATGGCCTCCCTGAGCAATCAACCGCCCGAGGTCGTAAGCCGCTTCATAATCGGGTTGGCCGGGTTGTGGCCGTGCGCTTCCAAAGACCGAAATTCTCATGGTTTTACCTGGTGTTGAAGATACTTTATTTTAACCTAATCTTTCGTTGTGGTCTCACCATGCAAACAAGACCTTATCCTTCCTCGTTCAACTGCTCGGAAACAAATCCCAGTGCTTTGAGCGCTGCGCGAGCAGAAAGGCGTTGTTCGGGATGCCAGCCGGGTTCAGTGGCCATGCGAAAGAGGTGTTGCATAACCGCCTGTTTCTCCGCACGTCCCAATGGCGCAAACGCAGCCCGAATCTGGTTCGGATCGCGGGAAAGAATGGCATCCCAGAAGGCTTCGGGATCCAAAGGGGTGTTGGTCTGGTTAAGAGTGCTCATAGTTCGTAATCAGGGATAAAACTCTGGTACGGGCAATGCGTAGCCCGTACCAGAGCGGTTGTAGTTGTAACGGGATGGAATCAGTCTGCTTTTTGGGCTTGCAATTCTTTTTGTCGCGCCGCTACAATTTCCTGTTGGATATGGGGTGGCACCATTTCATAGTTGTAAAATTCCATCGTGAAGAACCCACGGCCACCGGTTAGAGAGCGTAGTTGTGTGGTGTAGCGCAACATTTCGGCCAAGGGCACGAGCGCGGTGATGACCGAGCGACCGCGTTCGGTATTCATTCCCAAGACACGGGCGCGGCGGGAGTTAAGATCGCCCAATACATCGCCCATGTTGGCTTCAGGGACGATGATCTCAACCTTCATGATCGGTTCATAAAGGACTGGCCCTGCATCCTTGAAGGCTAATTTGAAGGCTTCGCGGCCAGCAATTTCAAACGCAATGGGTTTGGAATCTACCGGGTGTTCTTTACCATCATACACGGCCACCTTAATACCGCGGATGGGGTATCCGGCCAGGACGCCTTCCTTCATCACACTCTGGATACCCTTTTGGATGGAGGGGGCAAAGGATGAGGAAATGGCTCCGCCAAAGACTTCCCAGACGAACTCCAATTCCTGATCGGGGGTTAGCGGCTCGATACGCAGGTGAACCTCACCGAACTGCCCGGCCCCGCCGGTTTGTTTCTTGTGGCGGTACATGGCGCTGGCTTTCTTGGTGATGGCTTCGAGATAGGGAACTTTGGGTTCGCTGATCACTAACCCAACCTGGAATTTGGTCTCCGCCCGTCGCACGGCGACTTCAATGTGTTGATCGCCCATGCCCTGGAGGATAGTTTGGTTAGTGGCAGGCTCCATGTGCCAGGAGAGGGTCATGTCCTCTTCGCACAGGCGGGTCAACGTTGGGGTGATCTTTGCCGAATCGGCCTGGGTCTTAGGCGCAATGGCGACTTGATACAGGGCTTTCGGATACTCAGGAATGGGCAAGGTTAAGGGATGGGCTTTATCGCAGAGGGTATTGCCAGTGACGGTTTCAGAGAGTTTTGGCACGACGCCAATATCGCCGCAGTGGAGGGTCTTAACCGGGAACAATTCCTTACCCCGCGGAACGCTGAGGGTGCCAAGGCGTTCTTCTACCCCTTTGCTCTGATTCCAGACGCGTGTGTCTGAGGCCAGAAAACCAGAGTAAATACGGAAGAAAGTTTGACGCCCAACGAAGGGATCTGCGGTGGTTTTCCACACATAAACGGCGAGCGGGCCGCTATCGGAAGCAGGTAGTTCTTCCTCCCCGTCCTTGCCAATTGCCCGGGCAGGGGGCAAATCTGCGGGGGAAGGCAATAAGTTCACAACGGCATCTAACAGCGGTGCAATCCCAATTTCGGCGGTGGCTGCGGTAACGAAGACCGGGTATGCCGTGTGATTCCGTAGCGCGCCCCGCAAACCGCGTATAATCTCTTCATCTGTCAAAGAACCGCGTTCGAGATATTTCTCCAGCAGTTCATCATCACCTTCGGCGGCGGCTTCCACCAATGCCACGCGGGCTTCTTCGGCCGCAGCGCGGTATTCAGCAGGAATATCCACCGCTGTTTTCCCCTCGCCCTTATAGGCTTTCATGGTGATCAGGTCAATGACCCCTTGGAAGTTTTGCTTTTCACCCCACGGTAATTGCACCGGCACCAGGCGAACTTCGGAGAACTCTTGAATTGATGCCAACGCTTTCTGGAAGTTGGCATTTTCCCGATCCATTTTGTTGATAACAATAAAGCGGGGCAACTTGAATTGGTTGCAATAATTCCAGGCAATTTCGGTGCCGACCTCTACGCCTGAGACTGAATCAATGAGCACTAACGCGCTATCGGACACCCGCAGTGCGGAAATGACCTCCCCGATGAAGTCGGTGTAACCCGGGGTGTCCAGAAAATTGATTTTGACATCACGATACTCAATGGGAATAACCGAGGTGTACAGCGAGATGCCACGACGTATCTCTTCCTCATCAAAGTCGGAGACAGTACTGCCATCCTCGACCCGCCCCATTCGTGTGGTGGCGCCGGTAAAGTGCAGGAAGGCTTCGGTTAGCATGGTTTTGCCGGCGCTACTGTGAGAGACTAATGCAACGTTCCGAATAAACTCAGTGGTATACTCTTTCATGCGCTCAACCCTTCTTATCCTAGAATCACAGCCTTGTTATTTTAAGGCCTCTCGACGTTCTTGTCAAAAAGGAATCACGAATTGCCGTTTCTGCGGGGAATAAAGCACCTGAAGCAGCGATTGTATTTAGAATGGCGCTATCTGGGGCGCCCGCCCTGGGATACTGGGGTCTCGCCCCCTGAATTGATGGATTTTATCGCGTCAAATCCACCGGGACGAGCGTTAGATATTGGATGCGGTAGTGGGACGAATGTGGGAACGCTCGCACGTGCGGGGTGGGAGGTTTACGGGGTGGATCTATCCTGCCTGGCCGTTTGTCGGGCTAGGCGTAAATTACGCGCTCAAAGCATATTGGCCAATTTGTATTTAGGGAATGTGCTTAATCTATCTTTTCCTGAGGCAATGTTTGACTTAATCTTGGATATCGGTTGTTATCATCAGTTGGGCGCTATTGAACGGCAAGGATATCGTGAGCGGGTGCAATCCTGGCTCGCCAGGGGGGGATATTTTTTGTGGTATGCCCATTTCCGCTCAACGGCAGAAAAACGGAGTACCCATGAGATAGATGATGCGGACATTAATGCATGGAATTCCGTCTTACATCTGATTTGGCGCAAGGACACTTGGGAGGGTAATCGAAGGCCGGCGGTGTGGCTACTTTTTCAGAAATAGTTAGGGGTCCCCTAACCATTTTTGCATTCGCCAAGCTGGCTCTTCGACAAAACGTCGCTGTCCTTCGTGGTCGAGATATGACCAACAGCCCGGATCGTAACCAACCACGACAAAACCAAACCGCTCATAAAGCCTTCGTGCTGCTGTGTTCTCAATGGCAACATTTAGGGTGAGCCAGGTATATCCGCGCTGCTTCAGGTCGTTGACGATAGTGGTAAGCATAAAAGAGCCCAAACCGGCATTGCGGTATGCGGGCTTGATGCGAAAACCATAAAGATAAGCGCGGGTTTCGCCATCGGCCAATTCTGGGTGGGAACTGGCCAATTGGACAAAGGCTTGCCCGATGATCCCTGCCGTTTCATGGTCGGCTACCCAAAGCAGGGCTTGTCCCTTCAGACTGGCCTGGTAAGCCTCGCGGTAAACGCGCCGAAAATGGGTGTAAACGCCGTCCCACTCCAGGGCCGGTAAATCCTCTTCCTGGAGAAAACGCAGACGGACATGTGTCAACCAGTTGCGGGTAAGGGTGGGAACCGTCGTTGTATCCATCACGATGTTCTTGAGGCAAGAAGTTGCTCCAGCAAGGCGCGCTCCTGATCCGCAGATTGCACTTGCCCATCCAACCAGGCGGCACGCAATGTCCATAAGATGCGACGATAGGATGGACCAGGGGTGAGGCCCATTGTACGCAAGGTATGGCCATCCGTTACGGGGTGGATGTGACGCCACCGGGTGGCATACGTGTGAAGAACAGCAGCGACTTCAGTATCATAATATAACTGGTAAAGTGCATAAATCACCGGTAGGGGTACGCCATCTAAGCGTGCTACGACCTGACTAGGCGTGAGGTTGGGCAAATCCTTTAGGGTAGGGACAAGGCTTGTGCCAATTTTCAATCCCTCGCGCAGATGATGGGGTAGGCGGAGACGTTGTGCCAAACTGAGGCTTTTCTCAGTAGAAAAGGGCAGGAACCATACCAAGTAAGCCAAAGCACGACGAATTGGGGTGCCGCCCCAGGTTTCGGGGAGACACCATGCGGGTTCGAGGGGATCTTTAAGCACCTTGCGCATAGGTTCGGCAAGATGGGGCTCCCAATGTAAATCGGGATGAATCGCTGTAAGTAGTTGGAGATCATCCAGGCGCTTTAAAGCCGGTAAGGGGTTCTCTTCAGCCAGGATCAGGTCTATTTCATGGCGCAAGCGATCGCCAGAGACTTGGCGGAGTAAATCGCGTGCCTCTTGCATCAGTTGTAAGGTGCGCTCTTCAATTTGGAATCCAAAACGCTGCTCAAAGCGCACGGCGCGCAACATACGCGTGGGGTCGTCCACGAATGAGAGAGAGTGCAAGACACGGATCAACCCTCGTTGAAGGTCGGCGTATCCGCCCCAATAGTCGTAGAGATCTCCGTAATGCCGGCCATCTAAGCGCAGCGCCAGGGTGTTGATCGTAAAATCACGGCGATGAAGGTCGAGTTTGATACTGCTGCGCTCGACGGTAGGTAGAGCGGTGGGATAGTCATAAAACTCTGTGCGTGCGCTGATCAAGTCCAAGAATTCCGGTAAATCGTTTGCATTAGATTCATCTAGGTGGAGTGCGTTCTTCAAAAGCGAGACGCGAATCTCGGCAATATGCCATTTGGCAGTACCAAAGCGGCTATGACTGGTGACGCGCCCACCAAACTCACGCTCTAAGGCCCGCGCCAGTGCAATTGCATCCCCTTCGACAACGATGTCAAAATCCTGGCTGGGGCGGTTGAGGAGAAGGTCGCGGACAAAGCCCCCAACCACATAAACGGGCAAGCGGCGCTGATGGGCGCGCTGAGCCACCAATTTGAGCAGGGCCAGCCGTGCTGGGGGAAGGGCGGCTTCGAGGCGGTCGGCAAAGTTCTGTCGTGAAGGAGCGGCTAGATGGTTGCGTCCTAATGCTTTTAATAGATCCGTTCGGGTAACGATACCGATGACTGTGTGAGATTCGGGATCAACGACAGGAATTTGTCCCCAGCCGGTTTCAGCCATCAGGCGCTGCACGACTTCAAGCGGGTCTTGGGGGTGGACTACGACCTCTCCGGCCTCCATCAGGCTCGAGGCGGGTAGGTTAAGCCGATGAGCGAGGGCCCGATCTACCGCGCGGCGAGTCAGCAATCCGATTACTTTGCCTTCTTTAACCACCGGATAGCCCTCATAGCCATAACGTTGCATCAATTGAGCGGCTTCTTGGGCAGAGGTCTCGGGTGAGAGCACCATTGGGCGTGGGGACATGATTTGTTCCACCGTAACGGCCGGTTCCACTAACTGGGGTAACGCATCCACCAAGCGTCTGTAAATAAATTCGAGCGCTTCATCCTCATTAGTTTCTAGATCAGAAGGGCGGATTAAGGCCGCTGCGGCGCGTTCGTGACCCCCACCCCCAAAAAGAGCCGCAACTTTGGCGACATTAATGCGGTCAGTTGTGGAGCGCGCGACTAAGCGTATGCCTTCGGCTGTTTTGACCAGTAGGAACAAACCATCAGGATCCAACAAATCGCGTAGTTTATGGGCAATACTGGAGACCTCTTCTACCAGTCCGGTCGCTTCTCCCTTGGCGATAACAATGGTTTGGCCATTGATCTCATGCGTTTCGGCGTTGGCTAAGAGGCGATGATAGACCTCACGTTGGTCATCTGAGAGAGGTGGATTGAGAAATTGATTGGCAAGATGCAGACTGGCACCTTGCTCCAGTAAATAGGCAACGGCTTGGGCATCGCGAGCGGTAGTGCTGTTATACGTGAGTGAACCGGTATCTTCGTATATACCGAGGAGTAAAAGGGTTGCCAGATGGGCATTGAGGGGCTCCAAATGTTCGCGCAAGGCTTCGACGAGTAAAGTCGTGCAGGCACCCACGCGTTCGATGGTCACTTGCCAATCCGCGGGTAAATCGGTGCGAGGTTGGTGATGATCAATCACGCGCACCTTAGTATGTTTCCCCATCCCTTTGAGTTTAACCAGGGATTGGGTGTCCACAAGAGTAACGCATTCAATGGGCTCATTGGGTAGGTCCCGCACCTCGTGAAACGGGAGTTCACTCCCATAGAGATTTAAATAAGCCCGAACATTGCGGTTGAGGCGGCGTGGCAAAACGGGTAATGCCCGCTCATCCAATAGGGAAGCACCGAGCAAAGCGGCTATGGCATCAAAATCGGCTTGTTCATGGGTCAATATGACGTGCACGGCTTAATTGTAACATCTGCGGTACAATTGAAACCCGGATAAATCGGCTCTTATTTAAGGATGAGTAATGTGGAGGGCAGCATGTTGCCTGAGTTAACCCAAGAGGAAGTGCTGCGTTATTCGCGTCACCTGGTTATCCCGGAAGTGGGCATGGAAGGGCAACGCAAACTGAAGGCGGCCTCCGTGCTTATTGTTGGAACAGGGGGATTGGGTTCACCAATTGCTTTATACCTGGCAGCAGCAGGCGTAGGGCGTATTGGGCTGGTAGATTATGATGTGGTGGATGAGTCGAACCTTCAGCGCCAGATTGCCCATGGGACAGACCGTCTTGGTATGCTTAAGGTAGAATCGGCACGCAAGCGCCTTTTGGAACTCAACCCGTTCATCCAGGTAGACGTTTATAATGAAATCTTTTCATCAGAAAATGCGGAAACCATTGCTTCAGGGTATGAAATCCTGGTGGATGGAACAGATAATTTCCCCACCCGCTATCTGTTAAACGACCTGGCGGTTCTCACTGGTCGTCCTTTTGTGTATGGCTCGGTGTTTCGCTTTGAGGGACAGGTGAGTGTTTTTGATGCCCGGCGCGGTCCGTGTTACCGTTGTTTATTCCCTGAGCCGCCACCCCCAGAAAGCGTGCCTTCTTGTGCGGATGCCGGTGTGTTTGGTGTATTACCCGGCACAATTGGCACCTTGCAAGCAACAGAGGTGATCAAACTCATCTTAAATGCAGGACAACCTCTGATCGGTAAGTTGCTTCTGTATGATGCCCTGGATATGTCCTTTGAAGTCATTACGCTGCGCAAAAACCCGCAGTGCAAAGTGTGTGGTGAGCATCCCGAAATTACGCATCTTATTGACTATGAGGCTTTTTGCGGTGTGCCAGCGCGTCCACATCCCCAGGTTGAGGTGGGCGAAGGGTTTGATCTTTCCCCCGAGGAATTGGCCCAACGTTTGCAAAGCGGTGCTTCACCGGTTTTGATAGATGTGCGTCATCCGGTTGAAAGCCAGATTTCGGCGTTGCCGGGTGCATTGCAGATCCCGTTGGAGAAACTACCCACAAAATTGCAGGAATTAAATCCACAGGCGGAATATGTGCTGTTTTGTCGAACCGGGGTTCGTTCGGCCCGCGCGCTTAAGATCATGCGTGCGGCGGGTTTTCAGCATGTGAAACACCTGAAAGGTGGTCTAAATGCCTGGGCTGAGCGGATAGACCCTAAAATGTTACGCTATTAGTCGTGAGTTTATCAGTTGAATTTTTTCAAAGGGGTAAAGAGGGTTATGCCTATGATGCATGAATCGGTCATAAGACCCACCTTGTTAGCGGTGTTGGCTCATCCTGATGATGAGTCATTTGGCGTTGGTGGCACTTTGGCTTACTATGCTCGCCGGGGCGTGGATGTTTATTTGATCTGTGCCACGCGGGGCGAGGCTGGTGATGTGGATGAGAAGTACTTGCAAGGTTATCGCTCGATCGCCGAACGCCGCGAGGCAGAGTTGCGTTGTGCGGCAGGAAAGTTAGGCCTTGCGGGGGTCTATTTTCTGGATTATCGCGATTCAGGCATGCCTGGCAGCGCCGATAACCATCATCCCCAGGCGTTGATCAACGCGCCTCTTGATGAGGTAGCGCGTAAGATTATTGGATATATTCGTCGCCTACGACCTCAGGTGATCATCACCTTTGATCCGATCGGAGGCTACCGACATCCGGATCACATTGCCATTCACCAAGCCACTGTGCGAGCCTTTGAATTGGCTGCACAACCCGATCCATGGCTCAACGCCCAGGGTTTGCCACCTTATCAGCCAGAAAAACTATATTTTCACACCATCCCGCGCACATTTTTGCGCCTGAGTGTCCGTCTGATGCGGTTGACGGGGCGTGACCCCCATCGTTTTGGGCGGAACGGGGACATTGACCTCGCCGCTATTGCGGCGGTGGAATTTCCCGTCAATGCGGTTGTGGATTATCATGAGGTGGCAGCGATTCGTGAAGAGGCTGCGGCCTGCCACGCCAGCCAGGGCGGAGGGGGCTTGACCAGTGGATGGTTGGGGCGTGTTTTTCGACGTTGGATGGCGCGGGATACGTTTATGCGGGCTTATCCGTTGCCGGAAAATGGACACGTCGAACGGGACCTCTTCGAGGGAATTGCCGACTTGCCTCCCCTGCGGCGGTAACGTTTACCGGAAAGTGCTAGGTCTGGATAACGAGCAGCCGCGGTAAACCGGCAAGATCAGGGCGAACCTCAATCCGCGCGCGGGGAAAGAAGCGCCGGGCCAGGGATGGCAAAACGTCTGCATGTGAGGCGTCAATTTCGGCCAGAAGCAGCCCTCCCGAGGTTAAACGCGGGGGGGCCTGCTCAAGCAGACCCCGGATAAGGTCAAGCCCTTCCGATCCACCGTCGAGCGCTTCGCGTGGCTCAAATTGAATCACCCTCAGTGTTGACAGGCGTGGGGAGGGAATATAGGGCAGGTTAGCACAGATTAGATCACAAGCGATGCCTACCGGGTTAAGCAAATCTGCCTGTATCAGGTAAATCCGGCTCATCAGGCCGAACTGGATCAAGTTTTCTCGGGCTACCTGGAGGGCAGCACGGGAACGCTCTAAAGCCAGAACCTTAAGATCTGGCAGGTGATATGCCAGAGCAATTGCAATACAGCCCGAGCCGGTACCCACATCAATGGCTTTACGTCGCAAGGGATTTTCGCGCAACCAGGCAAGGGCATACTCAACCAACATCTCAGTTTCAGGACGGGGGATAAGCACAGCTGGGGAAACCTTTATGGGTAGTCCGTAGAACTCTTGCCATCCCAGTACATAGGGCAGAGGTTCGCCTTGCTCGAGTCGCTTTAGAAGGTGTTCAAGCGATTCAAGGGCAACCTCATTCAAGGGGTGCTCGGGGTGAGTTAGGAGGTAAGCACGAGATAGCCCCAATACATGTGCCAGCAAGGCTTGAGCTTCGATGGCTGGGGTTTCTGTGGCCGGGCGAAGGGTTTGGATGGCCCGGTTGAGCCACTCAGCGATGGTTATTGTCGTCGTCATCCTCATCAAGGCCGGCGGCCAGTTGTTGCGTCTGATCGCGTAGGGCAAGTTCTTCGATGAACATATCCAAGTCGCCATCCATAACCGCCGGCAGGTTATAGGACGAAAGGCCGATGCGATGATCGGTTACACGGTTCTGAGGGTAGTTGTAGGTACGGATTTTCTCAGCCCGCTCTCCCGTACCGACCTGCGCCCGTCGAGTGGCTTCCAGTTCTTGCTGGCGCTTTTGCATCTCCATTTCGTAGAGGCGGGCACGCAAGATGCTCATAGCCCGCAGGCGGTTTTGAAGTTGGGAGCGTTCATCCTGGCAGGCAACCACAATACCTGTGGGCAGATGGGTAATACGCACCGCCGTGGCATTTTTCTGAACGTTTTGTCCCCCCGCGCCGGCAGAACGGTAAACATCAATGCGCAAATCCGACTCGGGAATGTGGATGTCCACATCTTCCACTTCGGCCAAAACGGCAACCGTTACGGTTGAGGTATGAATGCGTCCTGACGCTTCTGTAATCGGAATGCGCTGCACCCGATGGACTCCTGATTCATACTTAAGACGGGAATACGCTCCTTTTCCTTTGACCAGGAAAATGATCTCCTTGAACCCACCAATGCCGGTTTCGTTTTGCGAAAGGACTTCAACCTCCCAACCTTGGCGTTCGGCATAGCGGGAATACATACGGAAAAGATCGGCGGCAAATAACGCCGCTTCTTCGCCACCAGTGCCAGCGCGAATTTCCATGATGACGTTGCGCTCATCACGGGGGTCTTTGGGTAAAAGAAGTGCTTTTAATTCGCGCTCCAGTTGTTCCAGGCGCGGCTCCAGTTCTTCAATTTCCTGTTCTGCGAGTTCACGAATTTCAGGATCATCGGAGTCGCGAAGTGCCCGCGCTTCTTCAAGGCGTTGCAGCATTTGGCGATAGGTCTGTGATCGGGTCACAATTTCTTCGAGTTCGGCGCGTTCCTTCGCCAATTCCGCTGCCCGCTGATAATCATCCGCGACCTCTTCAAGCAATTGGTTGATCTCGTTGTAGCGTGCTTCAATTAAGGCCAATTTGTCCAGCATATCCGACATGTTTTTTCATCCTTTTAGGTTACGCTTCCCAATTATACCAAGGTGCTATTTTCTCGCGGAACTGAAGAAAAGAAACATGGTTTGGCTCCCACGACTTAAGCGAGAGTTTACCAGATCACAATTTTCTCTTAATCTTTTTGAGTTATTATTAAAACAATGTCGTAAAAACCCGTTCCAGAGATGGCTTTTTTCTTATGTGATAAAATTGGTGGCGGAGTTGATACCTGATGGAATCCAAGCCTGAGGCCCTTATCCGAATCGCGACCCAAGCGCACGCACCAGTGACGTCCCCAGCCATAAAAGATTACGCCATTGAGATGCGAAACGTAAATGTTTATTATGGAGCGTTTCGCGCCGTCAAAGATGTAAATTTACAAATTGAGGCGCGTAAGATTACCGCCATTATCGGTCCTTCGGGATGTGGAAAGAGCACGGTCATCCGCTGCTTTAACCGTATGAATGAACTAATACCTGGCGCACGCCTGACTGGCGAAGTTCTCTTTCATGGCAAAAACATTTATGATCCCGACGTGGATCCAGTGCAGGTGCGGCGGTTGATCGGGATGGTCTTTCAAAAACCCAATCCTTTCCCCAAGAGCATTTATGAGAATATTGCTTGGGGTGCACGTATCAACGGCTACCGTGGGAACATGGATGAATTGGTCGAAGAATCCCTGCGCCAGGCGGCGTTGTGGGATGAGGTTAAGGATGACCTGCATAAGAACGCGCTGGCACTCTCGGGAGGACAGCAGCAGCGTTTATGCATTGCGCGAACTATTGCGGTCAAACCAGAAATCATCTTGATGGATGAGCCCTGTTCGGCATTGGATCCTATTGCTACCTTGAAAATCGAAGATTTGATGCGGGAGTTGGCACGCGATTATACAATAATAATCGTGACCCATAACATGCAACAAGCTGCTCGAGTCTCCGATTACACGGCGTTTTTCACCGTAGACGAAGATCGTGCGGGGATTATGGTCGAATATGGGCCGACGAACCAGATCTTCACTCGTCCACGCGATCGCCGCACTGAAGATTACATCACGGGCCGCTTTGGTTAGATCTTGAGGAAGGACACTTTCCATGCCTTTGCGAAACACGCTAACCCGCCAAATCAATCAAATTCAGGATGAACTGCTCGTTTTAGGAAGCATGGTGGAACATGCGGCGTTGGGGGCAGTGGATGCTCTGAAGCGTCGCGATGTAAAGGCAGCCAAAGAAATTTTTGAAGAGGACCAACAAATTAATGAAAAGCGGTTTGCCATTGAGAACGCCATCTTGATCTTGATGGCAACCCAACAGCCAATGGCCCATGACCTACGTCAACTGGCGGCCATGTTAGAGGTAAACACCGAACTCGAGCGCATCGGTGATTATGCCAAAGGAATTGCTAAGGTCACCATGCTTTTGGGCGATGCCGATATCCCCATCCCGATCCAAGAGATTGATCAGATGGCGCAGTTGGCGGTCTCGATGTTACATCGGGCGCTTGGGGCCTTTGTTGCCGAAGACGTAGCCACTGCACTTGAAATCCCCAAGGAAGATGACAAGGTAGACGAACTCTATAATGTTGTCTATCGTCTGGTAGTCCAGACCATGATAAGCAACCCTGAAACGATTGATCTCGCTAACCTGCTTATGTGGGTAGCGCACAACCTGGAACGTATGGCGGATCGCGTGACCAATATTTGCGAACGAACGGTTTTCTGTGCGACGGGGGAACTCTTTGAAGTCAATGGCATGGATGAGGATGATCTAAACGTTTGAAGCCGCGGATCCCATCGTTTTCACCCCATAGGGCGATTACCTATGGGGTAATTTTTCCAGATTCGATCCGCTTGGGGTTGGTTCTAAAAGCGTTCATGTTATATAATAAATTTGACTGATCAGGTTAAGATTGTGAGCAAAATCAACAGGAGTTAACCGTGTTAGTTCCGCATTCCTACCGAGGAAAGTTGATCGTTGTTGAAGGTATTGATGGAAGTGGCAAATCCACACAGATTGACCTGTTATATAAATGGCTCAAGGCACAAGGCAAATCGGTTCATTTCACGGAGTGGAACTCATCCCCGTTGGTTAAAAGCACGACTCGCTTCGGGAAGAAGGAAAAAATCTTTACTCCAACGACCTTTAGTCTTATCCAGGCGACCGACTTTGCCGACCGCTGGGAAAATTATCTGCTTCCTCTGCTCAAGGCAGGAGTGATTGTGCTGGCGGATCGGTATGCCTTCACCGCATTTGCCCGTGATGTCGCCCGGGGAGTGAGCCGCAGTTGGGTGCGCAATTTATATGCCTTTGCCCCTCAGCCCGATCTGGTATTTTATTTCCAGGTTCCGGTTAATGTTGCTGTAGAACGCATTCTTTCGGGGCGGGCCAAACTTAAATACTACGAAGCCGGGATGGACCTGGGGCTTTCGGATAATAAAGTCACTAGTTTCCGCCTATTTCAGCAGCGGATTGTCAACGAATACGATGCTATGATTGAGGAGTTCGGTTTTACGGTCATTGATGGCACGCTACCCGTAGAAATGCAACAAAATCTCGTGCGTAAAACGGTGCGTAAATTGCTCCGTGGCTGGGAGGGTCTGCCTACACCAGAGAAATTGGCTCAGCGCGCACGGGAGGCCTACAAAGCACGACAATCGGAGGTCACCCATGAAGAACCGGTAGGTGCAGGTGTGGTCATGGATGAAGCCGCCGTGATTACATCCACAGCGCACGAGGAGGCGGCATGACCAAGGCGCAGTTCTACGGCGAGGGATTTCCTTACCTCAAACTTAAAGACATGCCGGGGCGATTGATTGTTTTAGAGGGGAGTGATGGCGTTGGTCGATCCACTCAGATCCAAATGCTCCGCGAATGGCTGGAAGCCCAGGGCATTGCAGTTTCGGATACTGGGTTGCGGCGCTCTCCATTAACTCAACCCGGTTTGGATGCGGCGAAACAAGGGCATACGTTCAGCCGCACCACGATGAGCCTTTTTTATGCTACCGATTTCGCCGATCGCCTGGAAAATCACATTATTCCTGCCCTCAAGGCAGGTTTCTTTGTCCTTTCGGATCGGTACTTTTTCTCGATCATTGCCCGGGATGTCGTGCGGGGAGCGGATCCGCAGTGGGCACGTAAAGTGTATGGATTTGCACTTAAACCCGATGTGGTCTTCTACCTTAAAGCCGATGTTGAGACGCTCGTCTCACGGATTGTGCATGGCCGTGGATTCGATTACTGGGAGTCGGGGATGGATGTACGCTTTGCCAATAATATCTATGACAGTTTTTGCATTTATCAGTCCCTGCTGATTGCCCAGTTTGATGAAATGGCTAAGGAATACGGCTTTGTCACGGTGGATGCCACCCGTCCGGTCAAGGACGTTTTTTCCGACCTCCGTGATTACATCAAGACCCATTTACTTCCAAAATAGCCAGGGCGCTTATGGTTGGGGCAAGGGTGGAGGGTCGAGGGCGAAATGCCAGAAACCTGGTTACTGCGCGGATACGGCAGTGAAATTTTACTGAAGCATTTGAAAGGGCTAGTGGGGGAGATTGAAGGCGTGCGTGAGAATACGGATATCGAGCCGGTGCACCGCATGCGAGTTGCCTGCCGTCGTTTACGCAGTTTATTGCCCGTCTTTGGCCCATATCTTGCGCCTAAACGCTATAAACGCTGGCGACGAGCCTTCCGCAAACTCGGACGCGCTTTGGGGCGTGCCCGAGATACCGATATCCACATTGAACGGGTTAAAAATTTCTTGCAAGAGGTGGGAAAAAGAGAGCGCCCAGGCATAGCACGCTTATTACTACGCCTTAAGCAACAGCGCACGGCACTGCAGGCAGAGGTGCTTGATGCTCTGGCGTTGTTTGAACAGAGCGGAGTAGCCGATGAAATGCGTGAGGTTTTAGTCCCCTTGGCGGCTATGGTAAAGGGGATGGCCTGGCCGTTGGTTGCAGATGCTGGTTTATCAGAATTGGCGCGGCAGTCTATTCACGAGCGCCTGTCAGATTTTCTTGCGCTTCAGGCTTATGTGGAGCGTCCCGAATGCGTCAATGAACTACACCTGATGCGGATTCGGGCGAAACATTTGCGCTATACTTTGGAAGCCTTTAGTTCTCTTTACGGAGAATCGCTCAAGCCGTATATTCAAGCGGCTCGGACATGCCAGGAACTATTGGGCGCGGTGCATGATCTGGATGTTTGGTTGCTCTATTTGCCCGAGTTCTCAATTCAGGAATACGAACGTACGTTATCCTATTACGGACACGCCCGTCCGTTTGCCCGATTACAGCCGGGGTTAACGACATTCCAAGATCATTGTCGTGCCGAACGCCACCGTGCTTATACCCACTTTCAAGAGACGTGGCGAGGCTGGCAAAACGCGCGAGTTTGGGACAGCCTCTCAGAGTGGCTTGATCGCATGTCTGATAGAGGCGTGATGAGCGTACCCCAGGTGGGCGATTCCACGGCTAAAGGATAAAATTTTTTTGGAATTGAATTCGCCCATTGTATTACCCTTATGGTAGGACAAGCGGCAAAACCTAGCCAGCCGCTCAGTTATAAAAGCCAAGCGAGCGCTGGCTGCATGCTATTACCAGCCAGCGCTCAAGATGAGTTGTGCCCCAGTCCTTAAAGGTCAAGGGTGCTAATGATGCCCTTTAAGACCTCAGCCGACTTGCGCAGTCCCTCGACTTCCTCGGGGCTGAGGTCAAGGCGAATCACCCGTTCAACGCCATCCAGATCTATCACTGTGGGGAGGCTCAGGCAAATATCGCTGATTCCGTAGTAATCTTCGAGATAACTGGAGACTGAAAGAACGCTACCTTGATCGCGAATGATGGATTCGCAAATGCGCACCAGTCCTGAGGCGATAGCATAGTAGGTTGCTCCCTTGCGCTCAATAATGTGATATGCCGCATCGCGGGTTTGTTGGAAGATATCCTCAAGGATGGAGGGCTGGCATTCCATTTGGTTCATCGAACAGTACTGGGGTAGACGCATCCCGGCGATATTGGCCAATGACCATACCGGAACCTCGCTATCGCCATGCTCCCCGATGATGTAGGCGTGAACACTCCGAGGATCAACGTCGAAATGCTGGCTCAGTAAGTAGCGGAAGCGCGCCGTATCCAGAACTGTACCGGAACCAATCACGTGATTTTTACGCAACCCCGAAAGTTTCAGCGCAACGTAGGTGAGGATATCCACCGGATTGGTAGCGATCAGCAAGATAGTGTTTGGGTTATGGCGCACAATTTCGGGAATGATTTGCTTGAAAATGGCAACATTGCGGTGGACCAGATCGAGCCGTGTTTCTCCAGGCCGTTGAGCCGCACCAGCGGTCACAACGGTGATCAGCGCTGTGGCGCAGTCCTCGTAAGTGCCCGCCCAGACGCGCGCCGGTTGAGGTAACAAAGGCACGGCATGGTTTAGATCCATCGCCTCGCCTTCCGCTTTTGCGCGGTTGGCATCAATCAAGACAATCTCTGAGGCGAGTCCACTTAAGAGCAGAGCGTAGGCAAAGGTGGCACCGACGTTGCCGGTGCCCACGATAGCGATTCGGGTAGGGCGTTTGAAGTGGGATACCATGATGATCCTCCTTTGGTCAATTAAGATTAACGGTTGCGTTCGGCGGTTTTGCGCGCTTTAAGAAAACGATTATAGACACGCTTCCATGCAATGGTGGGCATGCTGGGTTGAACCTTTTTGTGCTCAGGGGTACTGAGGTAAAAAGCAAAATCCTCAAGTAACTCGCTGAACCTTTCCTCCGGTTGATAGTAGAGAATGGGTTTACCCAGGTTCACCGATTGGATCAATAGGTCGGGGACATAGGGCAAGACCAGAGTAATGGGATGCCCCAGCGCCACCTCAATCTTATCACGGGGCAAGGCGTAGCGCGGGAAGGTATAGTTGAGCACAAGCTTAATTTTATCTCTTTCATAGTTGAGTTTGGTGTAAGTGTCTAAGGCAGCTGCAGCAGCGCGGATGGACGAAAGTTCGGGCGCTACCAGCATGATAATTACATCCGCCGCGTCCAAAATTTGCAGGGTAACATCATTAAAATCATGGGGTAAATCGGTCACAATGTAGTCATAGTTGGGGCGGAGAATTTCCAGTGCTCTGGAAAGCGTTTCGTTAGAGATCATCTCGGCCTGGGTGGGGGTAGTGGGAGCAGCGATCAGGTCAACCCCGCTTTCATGGGTCACAATAATGGATTGCAGTAGTTCCAGATCCAGGTCTTGAGGTGTTATGTTGGCCAGGTCACCCCAGGTGCGGCGCAGGGGAAGATTGAGCAATAGGGCATCTTGCCCGGCCAGCATAGCCAAGTCAAGCAATAGGGTGGGGACGTTCCATAATCCCTTTAATCCAATCGCCAGATTGACGGCTAAGAGTGAGGCGCCGATTCCACCCCGCAGGGTATGCACGGCGATCAAGCGGGCTTGTTTGGGTGGGGCTTGAACAGCACCGGCGGGTAGAGCCTGCCGCAATAGTTCCGCCCGTCGTAGCAACACCCGCATGCGGGCAATCAACTCCTCGGGTTCAAAAGGTTTATTGATATGGTCATCGGCGCCGGCTTCAAACGAAGCCAGTTTGTCTTGCAGGGTGGTCTGACTGGTTAGAATAATGATTGGGACATGGGCAAAGCGAGGATTTCGGCGCAGGCGCTTAGTCACTTCATAGCCGGAAATGTCGGGTAGATTTATGTCGGTGATGATGATGTCGGGATTGACCACTTGAGCGGCTTCTAAGCCCTCACCACCTGTGAGTTCAGCGTAAACGACGAAGCCAAGCGGACGTAGTGCATGTTCTAACATGCGGTGGTAGATAATTTCATCTTCGATCAACAGCACGGTGGGCATATTTGGTTATCCTTCCGATTCTGGGGGTGAAACCTGTAAGGTTGTTTTTAATTCAGACAGATAATGGCGCAATTCTGGTAATGTTTCAGCAATGGCTTCAACGAGAGCCGGAGCGTCCTGGAGGCGACTTTGACGAGCCATTTGCTCTAATTGGGTGCAGTATCCCACCAGGCTAGTGGCTTCAAAGTTGGCGGCAACGCCCTTGAGGTTATGGGCTAATAATCTGAGGGTGGCAGCATCGTTCTTCTGTGCCGCGTATCGAAGTTCTTTGACTTTTTGTGCCGTTTGTTCGACAAAGGCTTCAAACATTTCAATTAAGAAGGCGGGTTCATGACCGAAACGGGGAAGAATGGTTTCCAGGTAATTGGGATGACCTAAGGGGAAGCGGCGACTGTTGGGTGTTTCCATAATTTGCGATGGAAGAGGGGATGGCGAGCGGAGTGCATCCGGGGCAATGTGTTGAGGAGATGGTGAAATGGGAACAGGAGTTTCCATGCTTTGTAGCCTCTCGGCGCGATCAGGGTAGAGCCAGCGCAAAATGGTATCGTAGAGCTGCGGGGGTCTTATAGGTTTGGCAAGATAATCATCCATGCCACAAGCCAGGCAGCGTTGGACATCTTCGCGAAAAGCGTGGGCAGTCATGGCGATAATAGGTGTATGGCGGGTGTTTCCCTCGTGGGCGCGAATTTGCAGCGTAGCCTCATAGCCATCCATGATCGGCATTTGCACGTCCATGAGGATCAGGTCGTATGTTTTATGGCGGATAGCGTCCAGGGCCTGGACACCATTTTCGGCGGTATCCACTTGATATCCTGCCTTCGTCAGTAGGTTAACGACGACTTTCGCGTTTATGGGGTTATCTTCGACTAGGAGGATGAGTTTCCGTTCAGATGGAGACGGGGGACGAATGGCTGTGGAGGTGGATGGTGTTGCCATGGACTGTTGGGTTAGTAGGGAGAGCAATACCTGATAAAGCGCTTGAAGGCGGATAGGTTTTAGTAATTGTGCCTGACAGTGTAACTCTTGCACCTGGGCACGGGTATACGTGCGGTTCAACGGTGTGACCAAAATAATTGGAAGATAAGATGAGGCTTGGGTCTCACGCAGGCGAGCGATTAAGCCCTCACCCTCGGCTTCTAGGAAGCGTGTATCCAGTAATAAAAGGTTATAAGGAACCTGATCTTGATTCCTTTCGTTCAAGAGGCGTAGCCCTTCTTCGGGATTGCGGGCGGTGGTGATTTGCCAGCCAAGGGCGCCGATGATCTCCGAAAGGAGCAGGCGGTTGTGAGTATTGCCCTCGATAACCAGGAGACGCTGCGGTGGCAAAGCCGTTAGCGCCGGAGGAGGTAGCTCATGGGCTATATCCTGCTTGGGCAGGGTCAAGTTAAAGGAAAATAGACTGCCTCGGTTAGGTTCACTGATAAGGGATATCTTGCCTCCCATTAGTTCAACAAGTTGAGACGAGATGGCTAAGCCCAAACCGGTGCCTCCATAACGCCGCGTGGTGGACATGTCGGCCTGGGTGAAGCGTTCGAATATCGCGGCCTGACGTTCAGGAGGAATGCCAATCCCGGTATCTTGGACTGAGAATGTGAGAGTCACGTGAGTGCGAGATTCGGAGATTCGCTTAGCGCGAAGGACAACTTCCCCCTGCTCGGTGAACTTAACCGCATTACCCACCAGATTGGTCAAAACTTGGCGCAAGCGGTTGGCATCCCCTCGTAATAACGTGGGCACATCGGGGGGAATGTGGCAAATCAGTTCCAGATTTTTGCTGGCGGCACGTTGGGCTAAAGTGCTTGCCACACCCTCCATAACAGTGCGGAGATTAAAATCGGCAATTTCCAACTCCATCCGCCCGGCTTCGATTTTGGAAAGATCCAGGATATCGTTAAGCAGGGTAAGAAGATTCTCGGCACTTTCTAGTGCGGCGCGTAAATATTCGGCCTGCTCGGGGGAAAGGTCGCTTTCCAGTGCCAGGTTGAGCATGCCGATAATGCCGTTTAATGGCGTACGAATTTCATGGCTCATGTTAGCCAGGAACTCACTTTTTGCCAAGTCGGCTTCTTCGGCCTTGCGACGGGCGCGCACCAGTTCGGTAATATTGTGATAAAGGGCGAGAAACCCCAATGTTTGACCGTGGACGATGACCGGAACGCCGAAAATCTCCACATCTATCAGTTGCCCGTTCTTAGTAACACAGCGCGATACGCTGTGATACACTTCACCGCGTTGCATGCTACGGTTGAACTCTTGAGGGGTGTGCCGATGGGTCTCCGGGGTGATCAGGTGATCCAGATGGCCTCCCAACACTTCAGTCTGCGTATAGCCGAATAGGCGCTCGAAGGCGGGATTGCATGCGACCACGGTGCTGTCTAAGGCTAGAGTAACAATGGCAACCGGGCTGTTTTGGAAGATGCCCTCAAAGTACTGCTTCTGGCGTTGTATTTCGGCTTCGGCACGGCGGTGTTGCTCGATATCGCGGAAGATAAACACCTGCCCCTGGGTGTTGTCTTCGAGTTGAAAGGGATGCGCGGTCACTTCAAACCAGCCATATTGGGAGGGCATTGAGAGGGGCAGATGAGAGGATCTGGGATTGCGAAACGCTTCAATGACCCCAGGAAAATAGGCGTCCATCACCTGCCCAATGATGGTTGTATAGGGTTGCTTGAGCCGGACAGATGTGGCTTGGTTACAGCGGATAATTTTTCCATTCGAATCGGTCAGGATAATCGGATCGGGGATGGCATCGAAGGTGGTTTCCCATTCGCGTTTGGCACGGCTGATAATGGTTTCGGCTTGATGGCGTTCTAGGATTTCACGTTGAGCTTGCTCTTTCGTGGTGTGCAATTCCGCCGTTCTTTCATTAAGGGCGGTGAGGAGGGCGCGGGTATGATGGTTCAAGCGGTCAAGATCATGACCGGCCTTGAATAAGGTCATACTTATGACCAGAGCAACGGCATCTATAAGCCAAAGCCAGGGTGTTTGGATTTGGATTTGGATAAAGGCGGAGAGGTCAAAGGAAAGGCGACGCAGCGCTAGCACGAGCCAAGTGACTAGGATGGGGAGGGTTAAGATTAGCCAACCAGTGACTTGGAGCCACCGTGATAGCCAGGCCGAGTACTGAGGAGGCTGTGAGCGGGTAGGTGAGGGAGGGGTAAAAGGTACCATGGCCAGTATGGATGGAAAACTGGGCTTGCAAAAGGCAATCTTTCATGTTGGTTGAAAGGGGGAAAGATAGATGGTGTAGTGTCAACCCCCGGAGGATGCTATGGCAGTGGCGAGAATCGTCTTTGATCTTCTCATATTATAATTGACGCGGCAATCAATTGCTTGTATAATCCAGGGCTTTGTCGGATCGTAAAAGTAGGAGGCCTGAAGGGTTTTCTATGAATATTGAAGGTCGTGGTAGTACGACGATTGTGCACCGCGAGACAGAATATAAACCGCCGCGTTCCTGGCGCACCTGGCTGATCGGTCGTCCTCTTCCCACCGCTGATGCTCCCCATCAGACAATCGGCAAGTTCATCGGTTTAGCGGTCTTTGCCTCGGATGCCCTGTCCTCGACCGCTTATGCGACCCAGGAAATGTTGGTCATCCTGGCTGTACTGGGGACGACGGCCTATGGTTATGTCTTCCCGCTCTCCCTGGCGATTGTTATCCTCTTGGCCATTGTTACCCTTTCGTATGAGCAAACCATCCACGCCTATCCCAATGGTGGTGGTGCTTACATTGTCTCTCGTGAGAACCTGGGTACATGGCCGGCGCGTGTCGCTGGTGCAGCCTTATTGACTGACTATATCCTCACGGTTGCGGTTTCGGTTTCCTCTGGGGTGGCCCAAATTGTTTCCGCCTATCCGGTACTTTTCCCCTGGCGGGTTTGGATCTCAGTGGGTTTTATCCTTTTTATTATGTTGATTAACCTGAGGGGAGTAAAAGAGTCTGGGGCAACCTTTGCTATCCCCACGTACTACTTTATCGTAACTATGTATCTAACAGTCGGGGTAGGCTTATTTCGCTATTTCACAGGGTCATTAGGCGTGGTTCAGAATCCGCCCCCGCTTGAGGTTTTACATTTAGGGGAAGGCTTCTCGATTTTCCTTCTATTGCGTGCTTTTGCAAGTGGAACGGCAGCGCTCACCGGGGTTGAAGCGATATCTAACGGCATCCCTGCCTTTAAAGAGCCACGTTCTCACAACGCGGGTATTACCCTGATCATCATGTCCACCATTTTGGGGTCACTTTTATTGGGAATTTCGTTCCTAAGCGCTCACATTCAAGCCGTGCCCTCTGAAATTGAGACGGTTATTTCTCAATTAGCGCGTACGGCTTATGGAGAACGTGGTTTCTTTTACTTTGCAACCATCACCGCTACGACGGTCATCTTGATCTTGGCGGCTAACACGGCCTTCGCCGATTTTCCACGTCTCAGCGCCTTTATGGCAAAAGATAGCCTTTTGCCGCGCCAAATGACCTTTCGTGGCAGTCGTCTAGTGTATTCACGTGGTATTGTCACCTTAGCCGTCCTTGCCTCTCTGCTCATTATTGTGTTTAACGCTAGCGTGACACGTTTGATCCCGCTTTACGCAATTGGTGTGTTCCTATCGTTCACCCTCTCCCAGGCGGGCATGGCGCATCGTTGGTGGAAGGTAGGACACCTCAAGCCAGGTGAGGAAATTCAGGAACGCAGTTCTACGCTGCGTTATGATCCTGCTTGGCAGATCAAGATGCTCATCAATGGGTTTGGGGCGCTTTGCACCGGGGTGGTGATGATCATCTTTGCGGTGACGAAGTTTGCCGATGGGGCGTGGATTGTGGTGCTGGTGATTCCCAGCCTGGTGGCGATGTTTACCGCGATTGAGACTCATTACCATCACGTGGCACAACGCCTCTCGTTGGAGCATTATGGAGCACCGCCGCGTATTGCGCGCCATCGTATTATTTTGCCTATCTCTGGCGTTCACCGCGGAACTTTGGCGGCATTACGGTATGCGCGGACGCTCTCGGATGACATTACTGCCGTGCACGTATCTATAGATCCAGAAGAGGCTGAAAAAGTACGCCGCAAGTGGGAAGTATGGGGCGATGGCGTGCGCTTGGTAGTGTTGGATTCTCCCTACCGTCTCTACATTGAGCCCTTGTTGGAATACATTGACGAGGTCCATCGCCAGCGCCAACCCAACGAAGTTATCACCGTGGTGGTGCCGGAATTTGTCTCCCATCACTGGTGGAGCGGCATTTTGCACGCCCGAGCAGCGGTGACGTTGCGTGCGGCGTTGCTCTTTCACAAGGATTTGGTCATCACGAGTGTGCCCTATCAAATTGATTGACGTTCCCAGGGAGGTTTAGACTCTTATGGATATCATTGTCGTAGGATGTGGTCGGTTGGGTTCACAATTGGCCTATCGTTTGTTCAAGTCCGGCCACGAAGTGGCCGTCGTGGATTCCAACCCGCAGGCTTTCAACAATTTGCCCCCGGATTTTAGTGGACGGCTGCACGAGGGCGATGCGATGGGGCAGGATGTGCTGTTGCGGGCAGGTATTGAAAAAGCCCATGCGCTGGCGGCGGTGACCAATTCTGATCCGTTGAATGCCGTGGTAGGGCACATTGCGCGTTCGGTATATCACGTCCCGCATGTGGTGGTGCGTAACTATGACCCTCACTTCCGCCCGATTTTTGAGGCGTTTGGCTTACAGACGGTGAGTTCGACGTCGTGGGGGGCACAGCGCATTGAAGAATTAATCGCCGGCGGTGATATCCGGGCTGTGTTTTCTGCCGGTAATGGCGAGGTGGAAATTTACGAGGTGGATATTCCCGAAGCGTGGAACGGTTATCCGATTAAGGAACTTGTACCTTCTAAGGAATGTATCCTGGTGGCGCTCAGCCGAGCCGGTAGGGCGTTTTTACCGGCACCGGAGTTTGCTTTGATGACCGGTGATGTGTTGGTGGTTGGAGCAACGTTTGAAGGGATTACGGCTCTACGTAAGGCATTGCAAGAAGGGACGAGGTGAGGCTATGTTTGTCATCATCGCGGGTGGTGGTCGTACTGGGGCGCAATTGGCGCGTATCTTGGTTAGCCAGAGTCATAAAGTGCATTTGATCGAACATCGCAAAGAGGTTTTAGCGCGCATCCATCGCGAATTACCCACTGAGGTGGTCTACGAGGGGAATCCGATTGAACCTTGGGTGTTGGAACAGGCCGGAATCCGGGAAGCCGATGTGCTGGCGGCTTGCACTCAATCGGATGAGGTGAACCTGACGTTATGTTACTTTGCCCGTTGCCGCTATCAGGTGCCGCGCACAATTGCCCGGATCAACAATCCTCACAATGCCTGGTTGTTTGATGAGAAATTCCACGTGGATGTGGCCGTAAATCAGGCTGAGATCATGGCCGCGATTATTGAAGAGGAAATGTCATTAGGGGATATGCTAACGCTGTTGAAGTTGCGTCGCGGGCATTACTCGTTAGTGGAGGAAAAGATTTTACCCGGTGCAAAGGTCATTGGAATCCCGATAAAGGATTTGAAACTTCCAGAACATTGTGTCATTGCAGCCATCATTCGCAACGGGGAAGTTATTGTGCCGCGTGGAGTGACGGCCATTGAACCCGGGGATGAGATCCTGGCAGTGATAGATCATGAAGGCGCTAAACAGTTAGCCGAGTTACTCTCGCCGCCGGAAGAAACCTGAACCATTAAGGCAATAGGTTGACATTCCCCTGGCTGGGATTAAATTTATAAGTTGAGGAGGTTGTCATGGTGGCCAGGGTAATTTTGCTGGTGGTGGCGTATTTGATAGGCTCTATCCCCACAGCAGTGCTGCTCTCGCGAGCAGTGCTGGGTAAAGACATTCGTTATTTGGGGGATGGCAATATGGGATCGCGTAACGTGGCCCAGGTAATGGGTTGGCGTTACGGTCTTATTGTGTTCACGGTAGATTTTAACAAAGGCATCTTAGCGGTAATACTGGCCCGAGCATTAGGCTTTTCGCTCGAATGGCAGTTGCTGGCGGCTGGCTGTGCAGTGTTGGGGCATGACTTTCCGGTGTTTGTGGGTTTCCGCGGCGGTCAGGGACTAGCCACCATTTTAGGTATTTTGTTTATCTTCTTACCGGCAGAATTCCTGGGAGCATTGGTGGCATTTTTAATGGTTTATGCGTTTTCGCACCATCTTGATCTTAGTGTTGGCGTGGGGATCGGCTTATTGATCTCATTTGCATTGGTACTTAAAGAACCGCCAGCGGTCATTTTTGCTTCAGTTACCATGGTCCTTACTATCCCTCTAAAGAAATATGTGATTGACCGCTCGCACCGTGCCTGGGTGCAGGCTCAGGCTAATACCTATGAGGAGACTCAATGCCATCTACCGAAGGTGTGACCCCTCTATCATTGGCGGGCTGAAGAAAACGTCTAAAGGATTTATCTCTAAAATTTAGGGTATAATTCAACTTTGCTGAGTTGAGCCAAACAAAAAGATGTGAGGTGATATAGCAATGCCGAAGCGAACTTATCAACCCAAAATTCGTCGCCGGGTGAGGGTGCATGGTTTCCGCGCTCGCATGGCCACGGCAGATGGACGAAAGGTGCTGAAGCGGCGCCGTCTCAAAGGACGCTATCGCGTTACAGTCACCATGAACGAGCACGTTAAAAAGATTCGGTGGTAGTCATTGATTGGAACTGGGTGGTTCCTTGCCCGGCTTGCACCATATGTGAACGGGTGTATGGGTGAAACGCAAATACCGATTGAAACGCGCCAACGATTTCAGACGCGTTCGAGCCGAGGGAAAATCTCTTGGGCATCCGCTGATGGCGCTAGCGTTTGTTCCCAATGGTTTGCCATATTCACGAGTTGCGGTCGTAGCCGGGCGCAGTGTGGGCAGGGCTGTTCGACGCAATCGCGCCAAACGACGATTGAGGGCTTGCGTCGAGCAGCTTTTCCCACATGTTCAACCAGGATGGGACGTGATCGTGTATGCCCGCCCAGGCGTGATTGAAGCGCCCTTTGGAACGCTTTTAGAAACGATGGAGTATTTGCTCCGTCGGGGTGGCCTGTGGCAGGCATTGGCTGTGCAAGAATCAGTTGAAACAAGTCATGAGCGATTATCCGAATGAACCCCGCTTGCGGGATTTACCGCTGAATCTTTTTACACTGCCACGTTGGTTGTTGTTGGCTTTGATCCGACTCTATCAACTGCTTGTTTCACCTGCCCTACCTCCCAACACCTGTCGTTTTTACCCCACCTGTTCCCATTATGGGTATCAGGCGATTTATAAGCATGGGGTTATTAAGGGAACAGCATTGGCGGTATGGCGGGTTTTGCGCTGCAATCCATTTAATCCGGGTGGTTATGACCCGGTACCATGATTCTTCTTGAGGTAATGTAGGGATAACATCCATGAAGCGTCGGTCAAAAATTTTCTGGTTTGTGAATGTGGTGCTCATTGCGTTGTTGTTGGGGGGATGCGCAGGAACCCTGGCGTCTTCTTCCTGGCCGGGAGTAACCGTGGTGGAAGAAACAGCCTATGTTGCTTATGGAAATCACGTCTATGCGCTCCGCGTTAGTGATGGTAGCATGCTCTGGCGCTTTCCGGAGAAGGCTGAAGGGCAGCGACTTTTCTTTGCCGCTCCGGCGATTGCAGACGGGCATTTAGTGGTAGGGGATTATCTAGCCGTTCTTCATAGTCTGGATCCCCAAACCGGCCAGGAACAATGGACGTTCACCGGGGCTCAAGGGCGTTGGATAGCCAGCCCACTGGTTTTGGATTCGCGCATTTATGCGCCGAATGCCGATCACCATTTGTATGCGTTAGATCTCCAAGGTAACCTGCTTTGGAAATTTAAGGCTTCAAAAGCCCTTTGGTCACAACCAGTGAGTGATGGTCGGAGAATCTACCAGGCCTCGATGGATCATTTTCTCTATGCATTGGATCCTTCTACCGGGCAAAAGATATGGGCGCGGGACCTCGGGGGGGCGGTAATTTACTCCCCGGTATTGAGTGACGAGGGGATCATCTATATCTCGACCTTGGCTCGCAACGTCCTGGCCATTCGGGCTGAGGATGGAAGCATCATTTGGCAGAAGGCCTTTGAGAACAACTTCTGGTCGCAGCCTTTACTTCAGGGTGATCGGCTTTACCTGGGGGATTTGGGGGGCAAGGTGTATGCGATCTCGGCCCAGGATGGTACGGTTGTCTGGGAAAATAATCTGGGTGAGCCGCTTACCGGTGCCCCAACCTGGTTGGATGGAGAGGTGGTCTTTACCACAGAGAATGGGAAGGTGGTCGCGTATAGTGAAGATGGCAACCAGAAATGGAAGGTTACCCTCGAGGGTAAACTTTATAATGGTCCTGTGGTTGCCAATAGCCATTTGCTGGTTGGTATTGCCCAGGGCAAAGTCTTGGTTCAGGCATTGACCGCTGGCGGGCAACAAGCCTGGGCGTTTGAGCCTCCAAAATAGGTAGGATGGGTAAAAGTTATGTGGGACGCGTTGATTATTACGCCTTTTGTCAATGTATTGTTGTTTATTTACAACCTGGTAGGCCAGAATTTTGGTCTGGCGATCATTCTCTTTACGTTGCTGATTCGCCTGATCACGCATCCCTTGATGGTTAAGCAGATCAAGGGTGCGAAGGCCATGCAGGAACTACAAAAGAATGAAAAGTGGCTCAAAATTCAAGAGAAATACAAAAACGATCGTGAGAAGTTGGCGCAGGAGCAAATGGCGCTTTATCGCGAATTGGGTATCAACCCCTTTGCATCCTGTTTGCCGACACTGATCCAATTCCCGATCATCATCGGCTTGTATCAGAGCCTGATTATCGCATTGGCAAGCACTCCGATCGAACTTCTGAATCTAATTCGCCACATATACCCGGCTCTGCTTAAGGTTGAAGCCCTTATTCCATTAAATAGTCAATTTCTATGGATGGATTTAGGGCTACCCGAGCGTTTGGTGTTGCCGTTTTTACCGGTCGGTATACCGGTGTTGGCGGTTGTAGTGACTGTGACCACATATTTACAGGGTAAATTGATGACACCGCCAAGTGCGAATCCCAAGGATCAGTCGGCGATGTTCTCAAATATGATGAATCTCTACATGCCATTTCTAATGGGCTATCTGGCTTTGACTTTAGCATCGGGGCTGGCGCTTTATTTTGTCGTCTCTAACCTTATTGGTATCCTCCAATATGCGCTGTTGGGACAACTGAATTGGCAAAATATCCTCCCCAAGCGGGCCAGCGAAAAACCCTCTAAAGCGGGGGCGAAAAAATAAAACGTGAAATATCACCATAATGAGGCGGTCTTATGAAACAAGAGCGAACGACTCTGGAGGTCATTGCACCGACCGTTGAGGAAGCCATTGCGCGTGGATTGAGTCAATTAGGGCTTTCCCAGGAGCAGGTGGAGGTGGAAGTATTGGATCCGGGTAGTCGGGGTTTTCTGGGAATCGGCAGCCGCCAAGCGAGGGTGAAACTCTCGGTCAAGGCGGCCGGCGAGGCTCAGGCCTCTGTTCGGTCAGACGTCAGTGGGGCTGGTACTCTAGAAGAGGAATACCCGACTGAGGCAGGAATGCCCTTGGGACAATGGGATGAACAAAAAGCCCTTGAGGTGGCACAACGGGTTGTTGGTGAATTGCTTGAAAAGATGAAAGTACAGGCACGATTGCGGGTTCGCATTCAACCCCCACAAGAAGAGAATGCTCAACCTGCGGTTTGGGTCGAAGTTCAAGGGGATGATTTGAGCATTTTAATCGGGCGCCGTTCGGAGACGCTGAATGCATTGCAGTATATCAGCAGTTTGATTGTGAGCCGCGAAATGGGGGTTTGGGTGCCGCTCATTATTGACGTACAGGGATATCGTGCCCGGCGTGAACGGCAGTTGCGTATCCTGGCGCGGCGAATGGCTGAACAGGCCGTGCTCACCGGACGGCGGCAGGTGCTGGAACCTATGCCGGCGAACGAACGCCGTATCATTCATCTGGAACTGCGTGATCATCCGGACGTGGTGACCGAAAGCATTGGCGAGGAGCCCAATCGTAAGGTCACGATTGTGCCCAAGCGTCACTCCAGACGACCTTAGTGACAACAAACCTCCCCCGACGGGGAGGTTTTAACTTATGGAGCCACGATGACGTTTCATTGGAGTGATCCTCAGGATGGTATTTTGCTTTTTCTGCTGGTGCTTCTGGCGATTGCGTGTTCCAATCTGTGGTTCTTCAAACGGCCCTTTGCGTCTTTTCGTATTTCCCATTGGCCGCAAGTGGCTGTGTTAATTCCAGCGCGAAATGAAGCGCATAACCTTCCCCAATGTTTAGAGAGTGTGTCTCAGCAGGACTATCCCGGCGCGTTAGAAGTGTGGGTGTTGGATGATGACTCTAACGATGGAACGGGAGAGATAGCCACGCAGTTTGCCGCTAAGGACAGCCGCTTTCACTACCTGCGCGGGTTGCCCTTGCCGGAAGGATGGTTAGGAAAACATTGGGCTTGTCAACAATTGGCCGAAGCCACTAAGGCGGAGATCCTACTGTTCCTGGATGCGGATACAACTCTTGCCCCGTCTGCTGTGCAAAAAGCCGTGGCGACCTTTGAATTGGACCAGATTGATTTGCTCTCGCTAGTTCCTTATGAGGTTATGCAGACATGGGGCGAACGCCTGATTCAGCCCTTTTTCCTATGGGCAATGCTGGCGTTTTATCCGTTGGGGCTGGCATTTCGTCTTCGGTGGGCAGATTTATCCTTCACGATTGGTCAGTTTTTGTTGATTCGGCGACAAACTTATTTTGCCATTGGTGGGCATGCGGCGATTCGAAGTATCGTTGTGGATGATTTAGCGTTAGGTCGCAATACCGTCAGAGCGGGCTTTCGATGGCGCTTGATGGATGGAGGTGAATTGGTGCGTTGTCGAATGTATCGCTCTTGGCGTGAGGTGTTTGCGGGTTTTGCAAAAAATTTATTTGCGGTTTTCAATTATCGGGTGTTACCGTTCCTTTTCGTCTTGGGCTGGTTAGGGTGGGTCTTTCTCCAACCGTGGGTGGTGATCGGGATGTATGGGTTGGGTATTCCTTCGGTGTTTAGTCTGCAAAAGGCCTTGGAGGCCGTGCTAACCTCATTAACGCTCTTTGGACTTATTTATGCCCGTTTGAGGATCCCTGTTTACCTTACACTCTTCTATCCTTTTACCATAGGCATAAGCGTCCTAATTGGTTTATACTCATGCATACTTACCTTGCGAGGTGTTTCAGCCTGGAAGGGGCGGCGATTGGTCAAGCCGCGCATTCGTTGGTTATGATCTTTGACGTGGAGGGTTTCACGTGCGAGCGGTAGACATCATTATCAAAAAACGAGATGGGCTGGAACTTAGCCGGGAGGAAATAGAGTTTTTCATCCGTGGGATGGTTTCGGGCGAGATCCCGGACTATCAGGTCGCGGCCTGGGCGATGGCCGTGATGCTTCGGGGAATGACCGAGCAAGAAACAACTGACCTGACCTTAGCGATGGCCTACTCCGGCGAGGTTTTAGACTTAAGTCAAATTGTGCCCGTGGCGGTAGATAAACACTCTACCGGTGGGGTAGGGGATAAGACAACCTTGGTGGTCGAACCCACTGTGGCGGCTTGTGGTCTACCAGTTGGGAAAATGTCCGGGCGTGGGTTGGGTTTTAGCGGAGGCACAATAGATAAAATGGAGTCCATTCGCGGATTTCGGGCTACCCTCAGTGTAGAAGAGTTTCTTTTCAACCTGAAAACCTATGGGATTGTTTTGAGTGCCCAAACGGCGAACCTGGCGCCTGCGGATGGCATTCTTTATGCTTTACGCGATGTTACGGGAACTGTGCCATCTATTCCTTTGATTGCTTCCTCAATCATGAGTAAAAAGATTGCGGCGGGCGCGCAGGCGATCGTGTTAGATGTAAAAGTAGGCAAAGGGGCGTTCATGCGTACCCTGGATGAGGCGCGCCGCTTGGCCGAATTGATGGTGGCAATAGGAAAATTAAGTGGACGACGTGTGATTGCGCTACTCAGTGATATGAATCAACCCCTGGGAAGGGCAGTAGGAAATGCCTTGGAGGTTAAAGAAGCCATCAGAACTCTGCACGGAGATGGACCTGCTGATTTTATCGAGCACTGCCTGGTGGTGGCTAGTTATATGCTGGTGCTTGGCGGTAAAGCCAAAGATTTAGATCAAGCCCGTCAGATGGCGGAAGAAGCGATCCAGGAGCGCCGAGCCTGGGAGAAATTCCGCACCTTAGTCAAAGCGCAGGGAGGGGATGTTGAACAGGTGGATCACCCGGAACTTCTCCCTCAGGCCAAATATATCGAGACGGTGAAATCGCCCAAAAGCGGCTACCTGAGCCAGGTAGATGCTCAACGGGTAGGCGAAACAGCTCTATTCCTTGGTGCAGGGCGGGCTAAAAAAGGCGACCCGATTGATCATGCGGTAGGGATAGAGGTGTTGCGCAAGGTGGGAGATTTCGTTGCATTGGGAGAGCCTTTGTTTGTCATCCACGCCAACCATTCTGATCACGTTGCCGTGGCGGGAGAACAACTGCTTACAGCGTGCCAGTGGAGTGATCAGCCGGTGAAGCCTTTGCCACTCTTCTATGGGGTGGTGGGTGACCTTCCGGTTGAAGAAGAGAAATCGTAAACAATCATACGTACCATGGTGCAAGAGGGCAAACCTCGTTCTGAAGGAATACACGTAACCGATACCGAGGGGGAGCGTATCCCAATAACGCACCTCAGTCAGGTGGCTGCCGTAATTTGTTTGGGATATGCTGCTTTGCCCTTCCTGCACCCCCCGTTAGAGTCGCCCGTCTTGTCATTACCCGGTTTCCTCCTTATTTTGCCGGTTTCTCTTTCCAGTCTGCCGGCCGTTTGGGTAACGTTGTTGGTCATAAGCGGTATGGATTGGATTTTACAAGAGCGCGAAGACCCTTTACCCTTACGCTCCCGTGTGGTACATTGGCCGCTACCGGCGCTGGTGGCTTGGGCTCTGAGTGTTCCATTGGGGACGCTTCAGGTAGGACTTCAGTGGTGGCTGATCTTTGGGTTAGGTAGCGGGTTGTTAATTGCGGTTATGGCTGCTGAGTATGTAGCGGCAGGACGTGTCGGGGCAGGGCAGTTTTGGGCCTATATTACCCTTACCGCGGCCTCTTTTGCCCTCTTTTTAATTCTTGCGGTGACTCTGCGTGCCACCGGTACGCGCTTGTATCTTCAATGGTTGGTGCTGGTGCCCGCCATTATGCTGATTGTTTTGCGGCATCTCTCCTTGCGTTTGACCGAACGGTGGGCTTGGGAATGGGCAGCAGTGGTAGGGCTATTGATGGTTCAAATTTCTACTGGTCTCCATTACCTTCCCCTAAAACCCTTGTCCTATGGGTTAACTTTAACAGGTTTGGCTTACGCTTTGACCAGCCTGGCAGGGGCGCTTGAGGAGGGACGTCCCTGGCGTAGTGCGTGGGTGGAGCCGGTGGTCATGTTATCGGTTTTGCTGTTATTAGCGGTTGTTCTTGAACGCTGATGGAACGGTCTTTGCGTTTATCCGCCAAGCAGAAGGCGATAATATTAGAGCATGTTGTGCATTGCGTTCCTGAAGAAGCCTGTGGCTTGCTAGGGGGGTGTGGCTCTATTGTAAAGCGCATTATTCCAGTGACCAATCGTCTCCACAGCCCGGTACGCTTTTATATGGAGCCCACTGAACTTCTAAAGGCATTAGAGGCGCTGGAAGAAGAAGGGTTGGAGTTAGTAGGGATTTTTCATTCGCATCCCCATGGGCCTGCAGTGCCCTCCGAGACGGATTTGAACGAGTTCGCTTACCCGGAAAGTCTGATGGTGATTCTTTCACCCCAAGGTAAGGATTGGCAACTGCGTGCTTTTGAAATTGACACGGAGCATCACGCCTTTCGTGAGGTTGATGTAGTTATAGAAAAAGAGTAACTTTAAAGAGGAGTTCGGGTTTGGAAAAGAGGAGGTAAACAATAATGTCAGAAGTCGTGAAGATTCTGCTCAGTCTGTTAGGATCATACCTGGTTGGAGCCATTCCTTTTGGGTTGATCGTGGTATGGGTGGCGCGGCGTCAAGATGTACGCCGTATTGGGAGTGGTCGCACTGGGGGAACAAATGTCATGCGTGCGGCAGGATGGCTAGCCGGGGCCATTACAGCCATTTTGGATGTGCTGAAGGGGGTGGCAACAGGATGGATAGCACGAGCGCTGGTGCCTGAAAATCCCTGGGTTTTAGTGGGTTCGGCACTGCTGGCTGTTGTTGGTCACAATTATTCGGTGTTTCTGATCGAAAAACGCGAGCAAGGCGGGATCCGTTTCAAGGGTGGCGCGGGGGGAGCAACCGCATTTGGCGGCGCCATTGCCATATGGCCTCCCATATGGATGTATATCCTTCCAATTGGTGTGCTGGTATATCTTTTTATGGGTTATGCTTCGGTAACCACGATTAGCGTTGCGGTGGTCACCACGGTGGTGTTCACGGTTCGGGCGCTTCAGGGCGAGGCGACGTGGATTTATGTCCTTTATGGGGTAGCCGTCCTGGGGGTAGTGTTATATGCCCTGCGACCTAACCTTGAGCGCTTGCGACGAGGGACTGAACGCGCTGTAGGGCTGAGAGCCTATCTCCAAAAACGCCACGGACAGCGCGGTGGCTCTTCGATGAATTCCGGTAACCAGAATGCGATGCCGTGAAGTCTGTTTAGTCGCTGGCGGGAGCGGATTGGGAAACCGGTGTCCCTTCTTCACGGCTGAGTAAACGATATAAGTAACGCACGTTGCGGCGGTGGAGTTCACGGGCTAACCCACCGAGATAGACATGACTCTTTCCGCAGGATTCGATATCAATGGTGTCCAGGATTTCCTGCGGGTTGCGTCGTTTGAGCGCAGCACGCACAGCTTTGCGCACGGCGCTCAGGTAGACCAGGTTTTCGCGCACGGCTTCGTCTATTTCTCCGCGCAAAATAATATCACCGTGACCTTGGACGATGTTTTCCAACCCCATTTTCCCAATGGCGCGGATAGTATCTGCAAGGGTGTCTAGATCACCATCCACAAAATAGGGTAGGGGTAAGAATGCGTCGCCGGCAAAAAGCACGCGATCTTCCTCCACTAACACCGAGATGCCATCAGCACTGTGCCCGGGCGTAGGAAAGAGCACCAGATTTTTCTTGCCCACCCGTAGGGAAAGAGAGCCGTGCTCAAAGGTGAGGTGGGGCAGGATTAGTTTGACTTGCTTGAAGGCGGCATTTTGGCGGCGGGCCGACTCAAGGGCGGCAGGGCCGCGCTGTTCAAGCAGTTGACGGCAGAGCGTGTGGCTGATGACCGTAGCCCCAGGGAAAAAACCGTTTCCCCAGGCATGATCAGCGTGATAATGGGTGTTGATAATGTAGCGTACCGGCACGCCCAATTGTTCTTCAATAAAGGCGCGCATAGCAAGGGTCTCTTCCGGAAGCGCCAGGGTGTCAATTAATACCGCCCAGTGAGGGCCGGTTACGGCGCCGGCGGTAACCTGGGCGTAGATGTCGCTTTGGAACCAGTAAACGTTTTCGGAGATGCGTTCGCGTTGCATGCTTACACCTGCGGAGAAGATTAGAGTGCGTCCCCTACTGACGACTTTTGGGTAAAAAGGGGGCACGGCATTAACAATAGCATAAACGCGGGCAAATGTCAAAAAATTGCCATTGGGGTTTGATCCACTCCGGTAGTTTAAGAATTTGGCTATAATTAGCCTGATGGCATTCTGCGGAGGATAACCATGAACATCGCCAGTTTATTACAAGGATTCGCGTCACTCGTTTGGCTGCTCTTAATTGCTCTTGTGGTTTTAAGTATTGTGCGTGCTGCGCAAAATCGGCCTTTGCGTAAAGCGGGCTCCATGATTTTGGTCACGGCAATAATTGCGGTGGTCTCAAGTCTGATCGCGGCAGGGTTAGTTTTTATTGAGCCTCAGGAGCGGGGGGTGGTTATTTCTGCCATTTCTCCCAAAGGCTACCGTGATCAGGCCCTAGAGCCGGGTCTGCGGTGGGTGATTCCATTTGCGGAGTATGTGGTTCGTTACCCGATCTCAAATCAAACGTACACGATGTCCAAAGTTGCCAGTGAGGGCGATATTGTGGGAGATGATTCGATTGCCGCGCGCACAGCAGATGGGCAGGAAATTTTTGTGGACGCCTCGGTGATCTTTGCAGTAGACCCCCAAAAAGTAGTACAGGTACATATTAAGTGGCAGGACCGTTATGCTCAGGACTTGGTGCGCCCGCTGGCGCGGGGCATCGTACGCGATGCAGTTTCCCAATACGGGGTTGAAGAGGTGGTAAGCGGCAAGCGGTTTGAGTTGGTGGATCGTATCCGGACCACTCTGGCGCAGAAGCTAGAAGAGAATGGTCTGGTGCTGGTGGATTTTGTCCTGCGCAATGTGACGTTCTCGCCTGAGTACGCGGCTTCAGTGGAACAGAAGCAGATTGCCGAGCAGCAGGCGCAGCAAGCGCGATTCATCGTTGAACAGAAAAAGCAAGAAGCGGAACAAGCGCGCCAAATAGCGCAGGGTAAGGCCGATGCGGCGGTTATCGAAGCCAAGGGCCAGGCTGAGGCACGCATTATCCAGGCTAAGGCAGAAGCCGAAGCACTTAAGGTCATTGCAGAAGCCTTGCGCGAAGATCCCGAATTGCTTAACTATCTTTACGTCACAAAACTTTCACCGAATATTCAAGCCCTATTGTTGCCCAGCAACGCACCGTTCATCTTACCGTTGCCAACATCAACCACGCCGACGCCACAACCTCAAGTTACACCCGTTCCATGAGGTGACATATGGTCAATCCTCCCTCGGGGCGTCAGATTCGCTTGACCAGTCTTGCCACTTGTGCGGGTTGAGCCTCCAAGTTAAGCGCAGAAGCGCTGGCGCACGTGTTGCGCCCTCTCAAAGAGGTTTTTAACCCACGGGATTATCCCAATCTCGTGGTCGGTTTGGAACCCCCCGATGATGCAGCGGTTTGGCGGGTTGATGAAACGCACGCCATTGTCGTAACTACAGATTTCTTCACCCCCATTGTGGACGATCCTTACGCCTATGGTGCAATTGCGGCGGCCAATAGCCTCTCGGATGTGTATGCCATGGGAGGTGTGCCGTTTCTGGCGTTGAACATTGCGGCATTGCCGCCTAACCTGCCCCATGACCTGCTGAGCGAGATCCTACGCGGTGGGGCCGAGAAGGCGCGTGAGGCTGGGGTGGTTATCGCGGGTGGACACACCATCCAGGATAAGGAACCGAAATATGGTTTAGTCGTATTGGGTTGGGTTAACCCACAGCAGATGTTCACCAAAAGCGGGGCGCGTCCTGGAGATGTATTGGTATTGAGCAAGCCCCTGGGTTTTGGTGTAACGACGACGGCGCTAAAACGTGACTTAGCCCAACCCGAAGATGTGGAAGAAGCAGTAACTTGGATGATGCGTTTGAATCGCCATGCTGCCGAAATCGGACGTCAGGTTGGCCTGAAAGCCGCTACGGATGTCACTGGGTTCAGTTTGCTGGGGCATGGGCTGGAAATGGCGGATGCCAGCCGGGTCGGACTGCGCATTTACTATGACAAGATCCCCTTTCTCAAAGGGGCACGCGCTTACGCCGAGCAGTGGACGTTCCCGGGTGGTGCATCGGACAATCGCCTTTATTTCGGCGCGCATGTGCGTTTTGCCCCCACATTGGATGAGGCTGCCCAAATGCTGCTTTTTGACCCCCAAACCAGTGGTGGATTACTGATGGCCGTGCCCAAACAGAAATTGGAGTTTCTTCTTACCCAGGCAGAGACGCAAGGGCAACCATTGTGGATCATCGGCGAAGTTGTTGAAGGGCAAGGCATTGAAGTTCTGTAAGCGCCTGGGGCGGTTAATGGTATGGGGAATTTTTCTTCGCTAAATGAATTCATGCCTTACCCCTCGCGGCGGTCTGTGGTCGTGGGCACTCGCGGGATGGCAGCTGCGTCACAGCCCCTGGCGGTTGCCGCGGGGATCCAGATGTTGGAGCAAGGCGGCAACGCTGCAGATGCGGCGGTGGCAATGGCGGCGGTATTGGCAGTGACCGAGCCTGGTTCGACCGGGTTAGGGGGTGATTGTTTTGCGCTCTATTACGAGGCGAGCACGCGGCAGGTTTATGCTCTGAATGGTTCCGGGCGTGCTCCCCGCGCGTTAACGCTAGAACGCTTGCACCGAGAGGGTTTTAGCACGGAGTTGCCGCCATTTCACCCTTATACAATCACCGTGCCGGGGGCTTGCGCCGGCTGGTGCGACTTGGCGGAGAGGTTTGGACGATTGAGCCTCGCCGCCATACTTGAACCATCAATCGAACTGGCCGAACGAGGGTTTGCGGTGGCACCACTTACTGCCCATTTTTGGCAACGAGGTGCAGAGGTGCAGCTGCGTCACGCCTTGAACGGCGGCGAACTGCTCATCGAGGGGCGCGCACCGCGGGCCGGCGAGGTGTTTCGTAACCCAAACCTGGCAGGTGTACTCCAGCAAATTGCTTTAAAAGGCAAAAAAGCCTTTTATGAAGGCCCTATTGCTGAGGCCATCGTAGACACGGTTCAAGAGGCAGGGGGGTGCCTAACGTTGGAAGACCTCGCTGAGCATTCCAGTACCTGGGATAAACCACTTTCTGTGACCTATCACCATCTTAAGGTTTGGGAGTGCCCCCCAAACGGACAAGGACTCACGGCGTTATTGGCGCTGAATATCTTGAAAGGGTTTGACCTTGCAGCCTTAGAACCGCTTTCGGCGCAACGCCTGCATCTCGAAATCGAAGCGTTGCGTTTAGCCTTTGCCGATGCCTTTCGTTTTATTGCTGATCCGGCATGGGTTGATTTACCGGTAGAAGCCCTCTTGAGTGAGACCTATGCGGCGGAACGACGCGCATCAATCCATCCCCAGCAGGCCTTAATGCAAGTGAGCCCTGGCGAACCCTTGAAGGGCTCAGACACGGTGTATTTTTGTGTGGTGGATGAGATGGGCAACGCGTGTTCAATGGTGAACAGCAACTATATGGGATTTGGCACCGGCATCGTTCCGCGCGGCTGTGGCTTTAGTCTGCAAAACCGGGGACTCAACTTCAGCCTTGACCCAACTCACCCCAACGCGCTTCAGCCCGGCAAACGTCCCTATCACACCATAATTCCAGCCTTGGTTACCCATGCGGAAGATGACGCCCTATTTGCCGCAGTAGGCGTTATGGGTGGGTATATGCAGCCACAGGGTCATGTGCAGGTGATCACTGCTCTGGTGGATGATGGGTTGGACCCTCAAAGTGCTTTAGATCGGCCTCGTTTCTGTGTGCAAGTCCAAGAGCCTGGTGGCCGTGTGGCTTTAGAGGAAGGCATCCCTAAGCAGACCCTGGAATCTCTATCGGCAATGGGCCATCCGATTGAGCGTATTAGCGGGATGGAGCGAGCGCTTTTTGGACGTGGGCAGATTATCCTGCGCGACCGTGAAAGCGGGGTATTGTGGGGCGGGAGTGATCCACGGGCGGATGGGTGTGCGCTGGCTCAAATCTGACCTGCCCATTCCCTTGTGGAGATGGGGGCGTTAAAATTATGCCATGATGGCGCTGAGCGAACATATTCAGGGCATTTTAGAGACAATTCCCACCAAGCCAGGGTGTTACATCATGAAGAACGCCGCTGGTGAGGTGATATATGTGGGCAAAGCGATTAATCTACGGAACCGCGTGCGTTCCTATTTCCATGGCCCAGCAACGCATCCGCCCAAAGTGCGGCGTATGGTGCAACAAATTGCGGACATTGAATGGATAGTGGTGGGATCAGAACTGGAAGCACTGATCCTTGAGATGAACCTGATTAAGAAATACCGCCCACGCTACAATGTGCGGCTCAAGGATGATAAGCGCTATCCCTATATTAAAGTTCATTGGGCGGATGATTTCCCAAAGGTGACCGTAACCCGTCAAATGGTGGAGGATGGCTCCCGCTATTTTGGGCCTTATACCAGTGTGTGGGCTGTCCACCAGACCTTAGACGTGCTACGGCGTCTGTTCCCTTACCTCACATGTGATCGCAAGATCACTGGAAAAGACGAGCGGGCTTGTCTTTATTATGACATCAAACTGTGTGCAGCCCCTTGTATTGGGGCTATTGACCGCCAGCATTACCGCCAGATGATAGATGATCTGTGTCAGTTCCTGGAAGGTCGTACCGAACCCATTGTGACACGATTGCGCCAAGAGATGGAAGAAGCCGCCGAGGCGCTGAATTTTGAGCGTGCGGCGGCGTTGCGGGATCAAATTTTGGCGATCGAACGCGTGGTGGAAAAACAAAAAGTCATTACCACTGAGCAACTAGATTCAGATGTGATCGCCATGGCGCGGGATGATGGCGAGGCGTGTGTGCAAGTGTTCTTCATTCGTAACGGCAAGTTGATCGGACGTGAATACTTCATTTTAGAGGGGGCCCAAGATAGTGAAGATACCGAGGTGTTGGCCGAGTTTATCAAGCAGTTTTACGCCGAGGCCGCGAGTATTCCCTCCCAGGTGTTGCTCCCTCATGAGATTGAGGAGGCAAATATTATCCAGCAGTGGCTGCGGGATCGGCGGGGAGGGCCCAAGGTTGAATTGGTGGTGCCGCGACAAGGGATTTCGCAAGAATTGGTAGAGATGGCAGCGGAGAATGCTGTTGAGACCTTACGAGCGTTGCGCACCCAGTGGGAAACAAATAGGAATCGCCAGAGCCAGGCCCTGAGCGAATTGCAACAGGTATTGGGTTTGCCTTACCCGCCTAATCGCATTGAATGCTATGATATTTCCAACACACAGGGCACTTATGCGGTGGGAAGTATGGTGGTTTTTGAGCAGGGGGTGCCAAAGAAAGCCTATTACCGTCGCTTCAACATACAGACTGTGAGTGGCCCGGATGACTTTGCCAGTATGGAAGAAGTGCTTACCCGCCGCTTCCGTCGCTATTTGGCCGCTCAAGAACAAGCCCAACAGCCCGGAGGCAAACCCGATCCGGCTTTTGGGTTGTTACCAGATCTTTTAATTGTGGACGGGGGTAAGGGGCAATTAAGCCGTGCGGTCAGTGTGCTCGAACGCTTTGGTTTGCAGGATAAGGTTGCAGTGGCGGGGTTGGCCAAACAACAGGAGGAGCTGTTTCTTCCGGGGCGCAAGGATTCGCTCATGCTTCCGCGTCATTCCCAGGGTTTATATTTGCTGCAACGGATTCGGGATGAAGCCCATCGCTTTGCGATTACTGCGCACCGTAACCGCCGCACGAAAGCCGGGCTAGCTTCGCGTTTGGATGCAATCCCTGGAATCGGCCCGGCGCGGCGTAAGGCATTATTGCAGCGCTTTGGCAGCCTGGATGCGATTCGTCAAGCCAGTATCGAGGAACTGACCAGCGTCAAAGGAATTACGCCGGAGATAGCCCAGGCCCTACGGGCTCATTTGGAGTAAGGATTTATTCGCGCTCGAGGGAAAAGGTGGGTTGTGTTTTTAGGCCTAGAAGATCAGGGGAAATGCCCCAGGTGATTAATCCAAGGGTTACCCCAAACCATAAAGTAGCCAAACGGATTAAGAGCGTAGCTGCTGCTGCCTGGGCATGAGGGATATGCGCGAGCAACACTAACATCCCTGCGATAGAGGCTTCGGCAGCGCCCAATCCCCCGGGTAAGGTGGATACTGCACCGATGACTGTGGAGAACGCTAGAATAAAGATGGCTAAACCCGCAGTGTGAGTAGTGGCCGGTAACCCCAAACCGGTCAGGATGATATAAAAACCAATACCTTCACCAAGCCAGGAAATGCTGCCCAGTGAGACCGCGATGAACGTTGCTTGGGGTCGGAAGAGAAGAAATGCACCCTCATAGAATTGGCGCAACGGATGGACTATGCGATTTAACCAATGCAGCCGATTTATGAGGTTGAGAACTCCCAAGATCAAAGGGCGAATCTGAGAGAGAATTACTCCAGTCACCAAAAGCAGAGTAATTGTAGCGAAGGCTGGCCAATATTGGGGGTAGGCGAAGACACCGGAGCTCGAAAGAATCAGCACAGCCAAACCATCGCTAATGCGCTCGGCAAGGACGACCGAGATGCCCTGAGGGATGGGGAGACCACTTTTCTGATTCACCCAAACGGCTTTAAGTGCTTCTCCCACCTTACCCGGGGTAACAGCCAGAGGAAAACCGGCGACAAAGAGGCGCAGGCTGCAATACCAGGGCAGGTTGGAGACCCCCATTTGATGAAGGTAATAATGCCACTTTATGAAGCGCAAGGTGTAGTTGAATAAGGTCAGTCCTAAAGCGAGTGGATAAACGCGCCACTCAAACGTTTGGGCCGTTTGAATGACTTGGCGAATATCACCGAACAAGGCTAGCCCCAAGATCACCAGAAACCCCAGGACTAAGCCCAGTCCTAAGCGTCGCCACAAGGTGCGAATGGATAGCGGCTTGTTCGTCATCTGCCGTATTATACCTGCTGGGTGGTAGAGACAGGGATGGTATAATAATTTCAACCCTCATCCAGTTTTAGAATTCCCCAATCGGAGAGAAAAGGAGGAGATGCCGTGAAAAAGTTTGGTCTCAAAGTCCTGATATTGGGAGTCGTGCTCGGCTTGCTGCTTGCTGCATGTCAACCGGCCGCAACATCAACCCCTGCGGCGGGTGGTCAGGGGGGATATCCTGCACCGACGAGTGAAGGTGCCGCCGCACAAGCCACCGCTTATCCTGCTGCGACACAAATCACGGTGCGGGTAGCGACCGATGCTACCTTTCCGCCCTTTGAGCTAGTGGATGAAACCACGAAGGAGCTAACCGGCTTTGATGTGGAATTGATGAACGCGATTGCCCAGAAGGCGGGGTTCAAATTGGAGTGGACTAACCTTCCTTTTGATCCAATGCTGGCTGGCCTGTCTGAGTGCCAATATGATGCAGCCATTGCGGCGATCACTATTACCGATGAACGTAAGCAGTCTATGTTATTCTCGGATCCCTATATTAACGCGGGACAGATTGTCGTTGTGCGCAAAGGTGAAACGCGCATCAAGAGCAAGGATGATCTGAGTGGTATGACGGTAGGGGCACAACTCGGAACGACCGGCGCTATTGAAGCCCAGAAAATCCCCAACGTAAACTTCAAACCCTATGATACGTATGATTTAGCCTTCTTGGACCTCGCCAACGGTCAGATTGATGCCGTGATAGCCGATTATCCGACTGCACTTGGATTTATCGGTAAGAACCCGGAAAAACTGGAGACCGTAGGGGAGGTTTTCACCGAGGAATCCTATGGCATTGCTATCTGCAAGAATCGCGCCGACCTGGTGGATAAAATCAACACCGCGCTCAAAGCGCTTAAGGATGAGGGATTCATTCAGCAACTCGAGCAAAAGTGGCTTGCCTCAGCCGCTCAGTGATGATGAAAAGACTAAAACAGGGCCGATGCGTTAGGCACCGGCCCTGTTTGTCATTTATTTTATTTTGATCTGAGGTTTTTCCCATGAATCTCACCACGCGTGGCCCGACCCAACCGCAAGCGGCAAAAAAGTTTCGCGACCCCTGGTGGCTATTGGTTCTGGCAATTGTTCTTATCGTTGTGGCGTTGGTCTTGTTGCAGCCAGATCCTTTCCAGCGCATTCTATTGTTTGTTCGGGACGGGATCCAGGTCACTATTTATGTCACACTGGTTTCATTTGCCTTGGTGTTGCTACTGGGGTTGGTTGTTGGCTTGATTCGCCTCTCAAAATTAACCTTATTGCGTGGTATCGCCACCGTTTATGTTGAAGTGATTCGCGGAATCCCGGTTTTAGTGCAATTAATTTTCTGGTATTTTGCATTCCCATCGTTGATCCAGGATATCGGACGTTCGTTAGGCTGGCAAGCGTTAATAGAATATCGTCCCAATCCAGTGGCCATGGCCATTTTGGGGTTGACCATTTGTTACGCCGCCTATATGAGCGAGGTATACCGCGCGGGTATTCAAAGCATCCCCCGCGGCCAGATGGAAGCTGCGCGCAGCCTGGGCATGTCCTATTTTCAAGCGATGCGTTACGTTATCCTGCCGCAGGCGGTGCGGGTAATCCTGCCGCCAGTAGGGAATGAATTCATTACGTTGCTTAAGGATTCATCCCTAACCAGCGTGGTGGCCGTGCCAGAACTGACTCGGCGTGGGCGTGAATTTATGGCGGCCAGTTTTATCCCTTTGCAGACCTGGTTAATGGTGAGTTTGTTATACTTGGTGATGACCCTGCTGGCAACGCGAGTGGTGGCCTGGATTGAATATAAGACGCGGTTGGAGAAATAGGATATGGATCGAGAGCCGATTATTCATATTGAAAATGTGCACAAATGGTTTGGGCACGTGCACGCCCTGCGTGGGATAAATTTAGATGTATACAAAGGGGAAGTTGTGGTCATTATCGGACCCTCGGGTTCGGGTAAGTCTACATTACTACGATGCATCAATCGTTTGGAGGAATTCGATGAGGGTAAGATCATTGTGGATGGAATCCCGCTAGATAGTGCTGAAAACATCAACGCTGTACGCACTGAGGTAGGGATGGTTTTTCAGCAGTTCAACCTCTTTCCTCATCTCACCGTGCTGGAAAACATTTGCCTGGCTCAGCGGATTGTGCGCAAGCGGAAGAAAGAAGAAGCCGAAGCCATTGCCATGGAACTACTGCGCAAGGTCGGTATTCCCGAAAAGGCGCATAATTACCCAGCCCAACTTTCAGGTGGGCAGCAGCAGCGGGTGGCGATTGCTCGTGCCCTGGCTATGAATCCTAAAATCATGCTGTTTGATGAGCCAACCAGCGCCCTCGACCCGGAGATGATTCAGGAGGTGTTGGATGTCATGCTTAATTTGGCGCGGGAGGGAATGACCATGGTCGTGGTCTCCCACGAAATTGGCTTTGCCCGCGCCGCAGCCCATCGCGCGATTCTAATGGACGAGGGGCAAATTGTGGAAGAAGCCCCGCCGGACATATTATTTAACAACCCACGTCACGAACGTACCCGTGCGTTCTTGAGCAAAGTTCTGCATTAATGGCGCTAAACGGCTAAGGTTTTGGTTGAGTAGATTAAGTAGGGTCACATGCGCGGTTTGGGGTGGATTATTACGATTCTGATCGGGATAGGGATTCTTGTTGTTTGGGGACTAGGGACTCTCCCTTTAGTGCAAGCCCAGACAGCACAGTCTAATACCTTGTCTTTGGTGAGTCCTTTGGCTTGTCCAGTCGCAGGGTGTGCGGCCGGGCAGCGTCTGAACGTGCGGGCTGCTTTCTCGGTTGGGGTGTATGACCCGAACCAGTCCCCAAATGTACAGGTGTGTGTGTACACACCTGTGAACTGGTCTGTTCCCGAGGTGACTTTTTCACCCCAAGGAATCATAAGTGGCGCAACTTATGCTGCGGGCGACCTTTCTGCCTGCGAACCGGCACCTTCAGGGTATGAATTGAAAAACGGAGCCAGCGCAACGCTGGGGGTAGATCAATTTGGCGATGCCTTAGATTTTGCATTTCGCATTGGGGCAAATGCTGGATCCTCTGGCACGCTGCGAGTCCGAGTGTTAGAAAAGACCAATAGCGGATGGGTGAGAATCCAGGACCTTTTCCTTTACCTGTGGATCATTCCGAAGGCGACCAATGTTTATGTCGCCAATGATGCTACAGCCTGTGGTCAATTCAACCCTTGTTATGTCAATAGTTACAATGACCTCACTAACGGCGTTGGAACCGGGTTAAAAGACGCCGTGGATGCTGTAGATCCCGGGAGTGTGGTCAACGTACTGGGGGAGTACAGTATCAAAAGTCAAACGGTGGTCATTGATAAGCCCCTGATCCTTCAAGGGGTTAATAACGCCGCTCTAACCTATGTGGGCAGTATCTGTGATCAACCCATGCTTTATCTTAAGGGTGGCGTGACCTTGCGTGATTTGACAATCAGGGATGGCGCCTGTTCCTCACCCAGTCGTGATCTTGTCATCATCGAACCCACAGGAGATGTGCGTGTTGAATATGTCACGCTGATCAATGGTAAAGATGCGCTTCATGTGTTAAGCGGCGGCGGGCAGGTGCTGGTTCAGTTTAGCCATATCCAGGGTAATCAAGGGTATGCAATTTTGGGTGAACCTGACCCATCTTCCGGCAGGATAGTGGCTGTAGGGAACAATCTCTACGGAAACCGCGCTGGGGCTCAGGTGGAGTGCAACAATCGCGGCAAGGTCAACCATAATTTTCTGGGATGGGGTGGTTCGCTAACGTCTGCAGTGTCCCAATGTGAATTCGACCCGATTAAAGCCCTCGGAGCACCGATTTTACGCCGTAATGAACATGCCGGGGTGAGTGGTGCCCGGGTAACGGTTACTGAGACTAAAACCTACGCTTTTGAGGGGCGTATTGCCTTCCAGCGTGTTGGGGGGACTGATTTTGATCTTTACATCATCGAACATGGAGCAGGTAGCACGCTTAATGTCCCCTTTACCGGGGGCTCAAGTGATGACCTGATCCCTTGTAGTAGTTATTGGGACCTCTTTTTGGCTGAAGGATCATCTCCGAGCAGCACGTTAAACCTATTCTTTCGCTATGATCTGAGCCCGGGGTGTGCTTCTAGCGTTGAGTCTTCTTTGTACTGCGGTAGTGGCAATCCGGCGCTTTATCCTCTTTGGTGGTATCATCCGGCCGGTAATATCACCCAAGGCTGGGATACCACAGGGCAACGTCCAATGGGTTCGGCAGCAGCGGGAAGCAATGGTCAAACGACCGTATGCTTGACGAACGAAAAGCAAATTCGGGTGGACATTGATAATGATGGGCGCCCCAACTTGCTTTCTGATTTGAGCTACTTGCCTTTTGTGGTAGGTTTACCAGCCCGTCCAGAAACTCTAACGCCTTCTCTAACGGCCTCTTTTACCCCTAGCATCACATTCACTGCTAGCATCACCCCAACTCGTACTGTAACTCGCACAATTACGCCCATCCCCACCTGGACACGCTCGCCTACCCGCCCACTCTTGCCTACTCGTACCCGCACCCCGACACCCACTCGCACACCTTTCGCGACGCGTACACCATCGCGAACCCCTTTTGGTGGGGTGACTGTTACCCTTACAAGTCAGGTAACTTTTTCAGTTACACCAACACCACCGGGTTTTTCGGGTCAGACGCTAACCCCTGCGGGGTATCCCTTGTCATCTCCAACTGGTACCGGTTCGACATCTGAGCCGGCTTATCCAGGGGCAAAAACTCCAGTTCAAACGACGATGACGCCCGGAAAGGGATATCCAAGCGGTGGCATGACGACGGCGCCACCACTGCAGACTGCGGAGGCATCTGCCGAATCTCCGGTGATTACACCGAGCGCAACTGCCAATACGAAACCTCTCCAACCCGACCATCAGGGGGTAATCTGGGCGGTTGTTTTGGGCGGGAGTTTTCTAGTGGGTGCGGTGTTATGGGGTTATTGGTATTACCACCGTTATCTTAAAAAGAAATCCTTGACCTGGGTTGAAGATACCAAGTCTTCAACCGAAGCGGAAACCCCATCATCGGATGAACCGGGTGATCATTCTCCGTCCTCCTGAACGAGAGGATCTGGGAGCATCAATAGAAGCATGCGCACGTTGGTGTGAGCCACCAGAGTGTGAGGGGTTTGGGCTTCCATAAAGAGCCAAGCACCGCTTTGGAGCCGGTACTTATCTCCACCGACCTTCAAATCGCACTCACCTTCGAGGATATGGATGACGGCCGGAATGGAGGCAGTGTGTTCGGATAGTTCTTGTCCGGCGGCGAAGAGGAAGAGAATAGCCTTTAGGCGGGGATGTTGAAGAAGGGAGTGGCTTAATATGCTGTTGGGAGGTGGGTTAGGAACGATGGTGGATAGATCTTTGTAAAGAGTGTAAAGTTTTGTCATTGCGATACATCCTAAGTTTGGGATTGCGGCTACTATAACTTGATATAGAAAAATCGGCTTTGCGTTGGCGCAAATTTCTGGTTGCGTTATCGCAAACTCATTATTCATCCATGGTTTTATAATGAAAAAAATTTTCTTTATAGAAAGGTTAGATTTTATGGAGAAGGTGTTGGATTGGCAGATTACTCCTTTGGCATGGACTGTAACGAATCTAAGTGCCCCGGCCTGGGAACTTCGTGGTTTGGATCCCTTACCCCAAGAAATGTGGGATCACCTAAGGGCATTTCTCCATCTTGAGGAGGAGGATATTCAAGCCATGCTTGAAACAGTTGAGCCCTTGCTGGAAAAAGGGCACTCCCTGGTGGTGGAAAACTATGCTTATTTAGAATCCTTTCCAGAGACGGCGGCATTATTAGGGTGGCGTGGGGGTGCAGATGCGGCGCATTTGGCCGAACGGCGGCGCTTTTTCTCAGTATGGTTAGCGCGTACGCTGGGTTTGGATTTTAGTCATGATTTCGCCTCTTATCTCTTCCGTGCAGGCCAAATGCACGCCGGGCATGGCAGGCGACACATCCACATCCCGAGCATCTATGTCACCGGGGCAATAGGGTTAATGACGGCAGCGTTTGGTCGCGTCTTGGAGCAAACTCAACTAGACGCCAATGTCAGGTTGAGAGCGCTGGCGGGTTGGAATAAGGTGTTTATTCTTCACCTCCAGATGATGCTGTGTGGCTATCAGAGTGCTTTGGCGCTTGATGAGGGAGATATTGAGATTAGGGTCACTGTTTATGGGCGTATGCGCACACTTATTGGACGGGAGGCGATCTCAATTAAGATCTTTTCCGGACAGACCGTCTTGGATATCTTGCGCAAGTTTTTCAATTATTTTCCTCAAGTTCGTTCAGAGGCTTTGGAAAGCCGGTGGGAAAGCCATCACCATGAAGACGCTCGTGGAAACCCCTGGATGGGTGTGGAAAGGATTTACCAACCTCGTTCTGGTTGGCGGGTGCTACGAAATGGGCGAGATATAGTCTATCTCGATCCCGAGCAGTGGCGATTGGTGGCGGGGGATCAGGTGGCAATTTTCCCACCTGGGCGATAGTACGCAAAGGAAAGGAACTCCGCTCATGGGGTAAAAAAAGCCTGTTGAAACCCTCGCGGGACTGGTTATACTATAATAAAACACCAGAGCGGAGGTTTTCAATGACCGTTGTTCCAGAGGTGCGTCCTTCACCCATCGCGGGTTTATGGTATAGCGGTGATCCGCTCGAATTGGCTGAGCAGGTGGACCGTTACCTTGCCGAGGCTAAACTACCCCCTTTGGTGGGAGAGGTGGTAGGAGTAATTGCTCCCCATGCCGGACATCGCTACTCGGGGCGTACAGCAGGTTATGCTTTTCGCACTGTTTTAGACCAAGAACGGGATTTAGTGGTCGTGGTATCGCCTTTTCACCGTTTTCATCCGGCTCCTGTCCTGACCACTGCTCACCAGATGTACGAGACACCATTGGGCACGATTGAGGTTGCTCATGATCTGTTAGAAGAACTGGATCAGGGTTTGCGGCGAAAATTTCAGGTGGGCTTAACCCCGATTGCAAATGATGATGAACACTCGCTCGAAATTGAGCTCCCATTTCTACAGCGGGCGTTGCGGGGACGTTTTCGTCTGCTGCCGCTTATGCTGCGGAGTAAAAATGACACATTACTAAAGGTGTTAGGGCAAACATTAGCCGAAGTGGTTAAGGGGCAGGATTATTTATTAGTGGCCAGCACAGATTTATCCCACTTTTATCCGGAAAAAGTGGCGCGCCGTTTGGATGGTGAGATGTTGCGCCAGATAGCGCGCTTCTCTCCCGAAGGGGTACTACAGGCGGAGGAAACCGGTACGGGTTATGCCTGTGGTGTAGCGGCGGTGGTAACTGTCCTGATTGCTGCAAAGGCTTTGGGCGCCAACCACATCGAAATCCTGGATTACACCACCTCAGCCGATGCCACGGGGGATACCACCTCGGTGGTAGGGTATGGTGCTGCTGCTATCCTCCGCCGCTAACGCATAAATTTTCAGGTGAACTTTGGGCAACGCAGTGCATCGTTACGCTCGGGTTGTTTTAGATCTCCCCGGGGTGGGGCGAGAATTTGACTACATAATTCCTTCGGCATTGCAGGGACGGGTGCAGAAGGGGGTGTTAGTGGTGGTCCCGTTTAGCGACCGGCGGGCTTATGGGATTGTCATAGAAACTTGTACGCAATCCGAGTATGCACAGCGGATGATAGAGTCTGTGCTGGATGACCGTCCCGTGGTTACCCCTTCTCAAATAGAACTGGCGCGTATCCTCAGCGAAAACACCCTCTCACCCTTAGGCGCTATCCTTTTTTCTATGTTGCCCCCAGGGTTATCCCAGCAAGCCGATGTGCTCTACACATGGCTCGGTTCGGATGAGATAGGCGAAGTGGGTGAAACCGAAAGGGCGCTCATGCGCTTATTGGTGCGGCGCGGTCCCTTACGGGGGCGACAGATTGACGCGGCATTGCCTCATCGGGACTGGCGCACTGCCGCCCGCCGTCTGATCCGCCGCGGATTGCTGCGTGCCGAGCCGGTTTTGCCGCCCTCTTCGGTTCGCCCCAAGGTCGTGCGTACTGCTCAGTTGGCTTGCTCGCCGGAAGAGGCGCAAGCTCAGTTACCCCATCTTGGGCGACCGGGTTCTGTGGCGCTTATACGTCGTCAAGCCATGTTGCGTTTTCTGATCCAGGAACCCTGGCCGCTAGATGTGACCTGGTTGTATGCCGTGAGTGGGGGAAACCGCGCCGATTTGGACTACTTAGCCGAGATGGGATTAATTCGGCTGAGTGAAACTGAGGTTTGGCGTGATCCGCTGGAAGGAATTGCTGCGGTAGACGAACCCACGGCGCCGCTTAACCTTACCTCTGATCAGCAGCGCGCTCTAGAGGTCATTCTAGAATGTCTGCATCTGTCTGAGGAAGCCACTAAAAAACCGATACTGCTCTTCGGGGTGACGGGATCGGGCAAAACTGAGATTTACCTCCAAAGTGTTGCAGAAGCCCTGGTCCAAGGAAAGCAGGCGCTTGTCCTGGTGCCGGAAATTGCGCTCACACCTCAACTGGTGCGGCGCTTCCTAGCGCGCTTTCCAGGTCAGGTGGGCCTAATTCATTCGCGCCTTTCTGCGGGGGAGCGTTATGACACCTGGCGCCGGGCGCGGGATGGGCGTTTGGGTGTTGTTATCGGCCCACGGAGTGCGCTTTTTACGCCCATGGAGCGCTTGGGGCTCATTATTTTAGATGAAGCCCATGAGCCTTCATATTACCAAAGTGAAACACCCCCTTATTACCATGCGGTACAGGCCGCCATGGAATACGCACGCCTGACGAGTAGTGTGTTAGTCCTTGGATCTGCAACCCCCGATATTGTGCAGTATTATCGGGCTCAGAAAGAGGGTTGGCCGGTTTTGCGGTTACCCGAACGGGTGCAGACTGTTCTGGCCCCAAAAGGACAAGAAAGCCCAAATGTGACGGTTAAGCCGGCTCCTCTCCCCCAAGTCAAAATTGTGGATATGCGGCAGGAACTTAAGGCTGGTAATCGTTCCATTTTCAGTCGGGCATTGTTAGAGAATCTGGAGCAGGTCATTCAGGCGGGGCAACAGGCAATTCTTTACCTGAACCGCTTAGGAGCGTCTACTTATGTGTTTTGTCGTGAGTGCGGTTATGTGCTTAAATGCCCGCGGTGCGAGATCCCTTTAACTTACCATCTAGATCCGGCTGAATTGATTTGTCATCGGTGCAACTATCGGCGGCTGGTGCCGAATACCTGCCCTCAATGTGGAGGGCGTGAATTTCGTCATTATGGTCTGGGGACAGAGCGCGTGGAGCAGGAACTGGGGCGCACTTTCCCGGGAATCCGCATTCTGCGATTGGACTCTTCAACCAGCCGGGTCAAGGGTGCAGTAGATTTGATCTTGACCCACTTTGCTCATCATCAAGCCGATGTTTTGATTGGGACACAGATGCTGGCCAAAGGATTGGATCTGCCGCTGGTTACATTGGTTGGCATCGTCCTGGCTGATGTAGGATTAACCCTGCCGGATTTTCGGGCCGCGGAACGGGCTTTTCAACTGCTCACGCAGGTGGCCGGACGGGCAGGGCGCGGACCATGGGGGGGGCGTGTGATCTTGCAGACGTTTCAGCCCGAGCATTACGCCATTCGCTATGCTGCTCATCACGATTATGAAGGCTTTCTCCATCATGAACTGGAATTAAGGCGCACCATAGGCTATCCACCTTTTGCCCGTCTGGTACGCTTGGAATTTCGGCATAAAGATCGGCGTACGGTTGAACAGGAAAGTGAGAGAATGGCGGAGCATATCCGGCGTTGGATAAGCGAAAGTGACCAACCTCGCTGCGAGGTGATTGGGCCAGCGCCCTGTTTTTACACTCGATTAGAAGGCCGGTATCGTTGGCAGATTGTTCTGCGCGGCGAAGATCCAACCCTTCTATTGCGTCCGCACCTTTCCGAATTAAAAGACTGGCGGGTCGAAGTAGACCCGCCTAGCCTCCTCTAGATTGTGAGCGGAATACCACTAAGGTAGCACATACCAGGGGTTGATAAACCCACCCATATAGCGCACCTCAAAATGAAGGTGAGGACCGGTGGATCGCCCTGTGCTTCCAGCCAGGCCGATAACCTGCCCCTGGCGCACGCTTGCACCGCAACTTACCCGGATGGCGCTCAGATGGGCATATAGCGTTTGATAGCCGTTACCATGATCAATCATCACCATATTCCCGTAGCCGCCGCTGATCCAACCCGCATAGACCACCACGCCACTATCGGCGGCATATATCGGATCACCTATGCCGGCGGCAATATCAATAGCCATATGGCCATCCCAGTAATCATTGCCCGAAAGGACGTGTTGTGGCGCAGGCCAGATGAAGGTGCCGCTTCCGTAGGCTCCGCCTTGGCTGGTATCGCAGGCACCGGGACCAAGGATGCTCTTGTTAACCCCGGCAGGACCGCGCGGAATGCTGGGCACGACCCAAGTGCGGAATTCGCGACGCCCACCCGGAACCATCACATATTGACCCGGCTCGATAACCGGATTGGTAATATCCAGTTTATTCCCAGGCCAGAGTAAGATGTCTTCTGGTTTGACCTTGAAAGAAGCGGCAACCGATTCGAGGGTATCGCCTTCTTTCCATTTGTAATAAACCCCATCGGTGGGGGGGATGATCAATTTAAGCCCAACCTCAATCATGTGGGGATCATCATTTAGGACGTCATAATTCGCCCATAAGACGCTCTCCGGTTTGAGGTTGAACTTCTTGGCGATTCCAAAAATGGAATCGCCTTTCTGAACCTCATAAGTAATGGCGCCTTCCCGAGGTTGAGAAGCCACAATCGTGTGGGGGTTTGCCGTACGGGTTATGAAGTCTTGACCTTGTGACTCCGGAAGTGGTGGGAGTGTGGCAGTGCCGCTGTTGGCTGGTAGTTCCAGTGGCGTATTTATAGGGTCGCTCGAAGCAGAGGACGATGCCGCGGTCACCCGTTGGACAATGAGGAACACTGCCAACGCCAGCATCGCGGCAGCGACCAGCCAGAGTAACCGTGCCAGCCAAGGTAATGAAGTGCCCCCCGAAGTCTCCGGAATCCGCGTTGTGCGGGTCGGGGTGACTTGGGTCACAATTCCTCCGTTAAAGTTTCCAGAAATTCCATATTATTTTTAGTGCGAAGCATGCGTTGCAAAATGGCTTCGGTAGCAACAGCCGGATCCATGCCCGCGCCTTGGGGTGGTGGGCTGATCATTTGCAGGTACATGCGCCGCATTAACCAGACGCGCTGTAAGATGTCAGGACCAAGAAGTAATTCCTCACGGCGGGTTGAGGAACGCTCGATATCAATAGCAGGGAAGATGCGGCGTTCCTGCAAACGGCGTGAGAGGTGTAATTCCATATTTCCAGTACCCTTGAATTCCTCGTACACCACATCATCTAACCGTGAACCGGTATCTACCAGCGCCGTGGCGATGATGGTGAGCGATCCGCCTTCTTCGACGTTGCGCGCGGCACCGAAGAAACGTTTGGGTGGATAAAGGGCTGAGGGATCCATACCGCCCGAAAGAGTACGTCCGGATGGGGTCACCACCAGGTTGTAGGCGCGGGCCAAACGGGTGAGGGAGTCGAGCAAAATGACTACATCACGCCCGATTTCCACCAGGCGCTTGGCACGTTCGAGTGTGATTTCCGCGGTGCGCACGTGTGAGGTTACCGGCTCGTCAAAGGTTGAGGCGACGACTTCAGCTTCAACCGACCGGTCCATGTCGGTCACTTCTTCCGGACGCTCACCGATCAGGGCAATGATAAGGTGAACCTCAGGGTATTTTGTGGAGATAGCATTTGCAATCTGTTTCAAGATCGTTGTCTTGCCCGCTTTAGGCGGAGAGACGATGAGCCCGCGCTGTCCCCGCCCGATGGGGGCAATCAAATTGATCAGGCGGGTTGAAAGGATGGTGGGATCAGTTTCCAGGTCAAAGCGCTTGTTGGGGAAAATTGGGGTGAGGCGTTCAAACACAGGGCGATCACGCGCTTCCTCGGGTGAAAGACCGTTGATTGTTTCGACCCTTACTAGCCCATAGTGACGTTCGGCTTCGCGAGGAGGACGCACGACGCCGATAACCAGATCGCCCATACGTAGGTCGTACCGCCGTAACTGAGCCTGTGAGACATAGACATCGTCCGGGCCAATTTGATAGTTTTTACGCAAGAAGCCAATCCCTTCGGGCAGGATCTCAAGGATTCCCCCACGCACTTCCAGCCCTTCGCGTTCGGCTTCTACCTGGCGGATGGCCAGGATGAGGTTTTCTTTTTTCATGCGCGAGGCATTGGGGATATTCATTTCTCTGGCGATCTGGCGCAGATCCGCCAGGGTAGCCTTTTCAAGTTCAAGGAACTTCATATGGGTTTATCCGTATTGGTTTGGGTTTAGAATGGGTTTGGAATTATACCATGCCTATAGAGGAGCATTCATGCTCTTTAGCCGCTAGTTCTGAGGTTTCACACGCATAAATGAGGGAATTCTGAGCGGCCCCCTAAGTGATATGCTCGCTCCATAAGGTAATTGGATTATAACATGAGGAACTATGGATTGCAAGCCGCGCATAAAGATGGCCTTATCGGTTATACTTATCAAATTACTTACATCCGTTTAGAAAAGGTGTTATGAACATGATCAAGACGTTGAACATCGGATTGCGCTTTCTGCTTGAATTGTGCCTGCTGGTGATTTTTGGTTACTGGGGTTTTAAAGTCGGTAATAATTTAACGGCGAAAATACTATTGGGTTTGGGCGCTCCTATCCTGGTGGGCATTATTTGGGGCGTATTTCTGGCACCAAAGTCGTCAATGCGGCTTCATCTGCCCTGGTCACTTGTGGTGGAACTTCTCATTTGGGGGCTAGCAATGGTGGCCTTGTTCGGTGTGGATAGGGTGAACCTGGCTTTCGCTTTGGGAGCGCTTTATGTTGTGAATAAGGTGCTCATGCTTGTGTGGAAGCAGTAATGTTTCTGGTAACACCTTTTTGATCAAAGATTATTTCTGAGCGTTTCCTTCTATTTGGTCAATGTCTCGGTTGGGGGGTTATGCCTCAGAACCTGTGGATTGCTTTGGGTTAAATTATCATAGTTGGTTGAGGAGCAGATTCAGGGAACGTTTATGGGAAGGGTACACCTGCGAACAGGTATTGGGTTTTAAAAAGGCGGGCGGTTACTCGAAAGAACACTAAAGGCTAATCATAAAGGGAGCAATTATTAGATCCGATTTACCAAAACAACCGGATCTACAGTGAGACGGAACAACGATAGCTCTGTAAGAAGCAATTATTTTGATATTGTCCTTGACTGCAATAGTATTTTTCACTGTAACCGCTATATGCGATTTTTAGCAAAGTAGGCCGCTATTCTTTCTCGTAAGGAACGCCGTCGGCTGCAGGTGGGCGGGCACGCCCGATCACGCCGGCCAGGACGATCATCGTGGCAATGTAGGGGGCCATGAGCAGGAATTGGGAAGGAATCGCAATCCCCAGAATGGCCAAGCGGGAAGCCAACGCATCTGCAAACCCAAAAAGCAACCCGGCCCCAAAGGCACCGAATGGATTCCAATTCCCGAAAATCATTGCGGCTAAGCCGATAAAACCACGTCCGGCAGTCATAACTTCATCAAAACGACCGGCAGAACCCAAGGTGAAGTACCCTCCGGCAAAACCGGCTACCATTCCCCCTAGAACCACCGCCATATAGCGTGTCTTGAAGACATCAATACCGAGGGTGTCGGCGGCTTTAGGATGCTCTCCCACAGCGCGCAGACGCAGCCCCCATCGCGTTTGGAAGAGGGCAATGTTTAGAATAACCAGCAGGATGAACATGACGTAGACGAAAATGCTGTTGCTGAAAAGCACTGGCCCCAGGATAGGAATTTCGCTAAGCAAAGGAATGGGGGTGCCACCAAATGTGGGTGGATTGTTCAAGGCCTGATTAACTTGGAGGAACTTAGCAGATATATAGGAGGTTACCCCGGTCGCAAAGATGTTGATCACTGTCCCGGACACGATCTGGTTGGTCTTGTACTTGATGGAGAGCACGGCATGGACGAGGGCGAGCAGTGCACCGGCGATAATAGCGGCCAGCAATCCTATCCAGGCGTTTTGGGTAAGGCTTCCTACCAAAGCACTCACCATGGCACCGGTCAGCATCATACCCTCGATGGCAATGTTGACCACGCCGGAGCGCTCACACAGAATTCCAGAGAGAGCACCTAAGGTGATGGGGACAGAACGGCTGAGAGTGGTGTTGAGCATGCCAACTAGATTGAGAGATTTGCCGGCAGCAGCCCAAACCAAAAAACCAAAGATAAAAAGCCCAACGACCAGACCCAACATCCAGTTGGTATAACGCCCGAATCCACGGGCAAGTTGAATCCCTCCCAAGATGGCGCTGACCACGGCTAACCCATAAAGGGTGGAAAGGGTATGCACCTGCCAAGGTGGAAGTTGCACCTGAGAGGTGGCCAGTGATAAACCAAAGGTCGTGGTCTGATCCTGCATCAAACCTGGGGTGAAGAAGAAGACCAATGCCAGGCCGAGCAGAATAAATAACACGCCCATCACCCGCTGGCGGGTGGGGGATACGATCTCGATTTTGCGATGAAAAGCGCTGCTTGTGGTTGCCATGGCTTAACCTCCCCACCCCTTGATGGTGATTAAACCTTCGCCTTCGGCTGGTTTGCGCAGGCGGTAAAGTGAGCGAATAATTGCCGGTGCAGCGATGAACGCCAAGATAACTGCCTGCAAGACCGAGATAATGTCAATGGGAATGTCGGCAGAAAGTTGCATGCGAGTGGCACCATTGCGTAGCGTCCCGAAAAGCAACGAGGCCAGTACAACACCAACCGGATGATTATTGCCCAGGAGTGCCAGGGCGATACTGTCAAAGCCATAACCGGAAGAGAAGGCCATGGCCAAAAAATGATTGACGCCCAAAACCTCATTGGCACCGGCCAGCCCGGCCAGCGCACCTGAAAGGGTCATGGCTAAAATGGTATTCCTGGTGACGTCCATGCCAGCATACTTGGCGCCAAAGGGGTTGCTCCCTACCGTGCGTAATTCAAACCCCCATGTGGTTTTGAAGAGGAACCAGTAAACAACATAAGCCAGGCCCAGCGCCAAGAAAAATCCCAGGTGAAAGCGGATGGGGTCATCAAAGAAGCGTGGCAACCAAGCTGAAGGTTGGATTTCAGGGCTGACCGGGTTGTAAGAACCCGGACGCTTCATGGGGCCGGTCAGTAACCATTCGCTCAGACGAAAGGCAATATAGTTCATCATGATGGTGTTGATGACCTCATGTCCCCCGGTTTTGGCCTTTAACCACCCGGGAATGAATCCCCACAGGGCACCTCCCAGAGCACCGGCCAGCAACGCCAGAGGCAAATGGATGATCATCGGTAATCCCACCAGTTTGTAACCGATGTAGGTCGAGGTAATAGCCCCAATAAATAACTGACCTTCGGCGCCAATATTGAAGACACCAGCGCGGAATCCCAGTGCTACTGCCAAGCCGGCGAAAATGTAGGGTGTGGAAGTGACCAGGCTTTCCAGAAAGGGATTAAAGGCGCGGCGAATCTCCAACGCATTGCCAGATTGGAGTGCGTTGATCATGCGCACAGGATCCCCCAAGGCCCCCGTAAAGAGAGCGGCATAGGAACGGGCGACCACATCCCACATTGCAGCCAAGCCAGCCCCGAAGGATTGCCCGAATCCAGCATATACTTCTTGGCTGGTCAAGATGATAAAGATTGCTCCAAAAATTAGGCCAGTTACGACCGCTAGCAAAGGAATAAGAACGCTTTGAGGAATGCCACGTTTTGTTTTTTCGGGCGGTTGTGGCGAGGTATGGTTTAATTCGTTGAGGATAAGTTTTCCAAGATCCGGCTTCTGGGGTGTTTCCTCAGGATTCAACGGACTCCCTCCCTGAATGGATTAGCCAATTTCTACCGGTTTACGCCCGATCCGCTGGCGGGCTTCCTCAGGTGGCACGCCGGCCATAAGTAAACCGATGTAATCTTTGCTGGCTTCAGCGGCGGGGACGATGGCCACAATTTGTCCTCGGTACATGACCGCTACCCGGTCTGAGAGTTGAAGAATTTCATCCAACTCTGTGGAGGCGAGAAGTACCGCTACCCCTTGGCTGCGTTTTTGTAAAATTTGTTGGTGAATGTATTCAATTGAACCCACATCGAGGCCGCGGGTAGGTTGGGCAGCTACCAATAGGCGGATAGGGCGCGAAAGTTCACGAGCGACAATAACCTTTTGCTGGTTTCCCCCCGAAAGCGCACTACATAAGGTGAACACATTGGGTGTGCGGATGTCATATTGTTTGACCAGGGCTTCGGCATGCTGGCGCACGGCTTCCCATTCCATGCGCCGACCCCGCGCAAAGGGGGGCTTATAGTAGGTGCGTAAAATAAGATTGTCCATAACCGGAAAAGGCAACACCAGACCATCACGCTGCCGATCCTCGGGGATATATCCAGTGCCAAGTTCGGTGATGACCCGTGGGGGGGCATTGGTGACATCCTGTCCCAAGAGGCGCACTTTTCCCTCCAGGATGTGGCGATGACCCGTGATGGCTTCGATGAGTTCGGTTTGTCCGTTACCTTGCACCCCGGCAATACCGAGAATTTCTCCACCTCGAACGTTGAAAGAGACGTGATCAACTGCTAATTGGCCGAGTTCATCGGCGACCAGAAGGTTCTCCACCTCAAGGACGGGTTCACCGGGTTCGCTGGTTGGACGCTCCAGTTCTAGTTTCACGTCACGCCCAACCATCATTGAGGCGAGGCGATATTGATCAGCCTCTTCGGGACGCACGCTGCCTACCACCCGCCCGCGGCGTATCACGGTGATCAGGTCGGCAATTTCCAGCACCTCGCGTAATTTATGTGAAATGAAGATGATGGATTTACCCTGGTCAACCAACGAGCGCATAATGACGAATAATTCATCAACCTCTTGAGGGGTGAGCACTGCGGTTGGTTCATCTAAAATGAGAATGTCCGCCTTGCGGTAAAGTAATTTGATGATTTCAACCCGCTGTTGAACACCAACAGGCAGATCTTTGACGTATGCGTACGGGTCAACGGCTAACCCGTATTGCTCGGATATATCACGTACCCGCGCGGCAGCCGCTTCACGATCCAAGAAGCCGTCGAAGCGGGTGGATTCTTCTCCCAACATGACATTTTCAGTGACGGTGAATACGGGGATCAACATGAAGTGCTGATGCACCATGCCGATCCCTTGAGCGATGGCGTCGGCAGGGGAATGGATGGTTACCTTTTGTCCATTGATGAAAATCTCACCCTCATCTGGCTGGTAGAGACCATAGAGGATGTTCATCAAGGTTGTCTTGCCCGCGCCATTTTCCCCTAACAGCGCGTGAATTTGACCTTGTTCAAGAGTCAAATGGATATGATCGTTGGCTAAAACACCGGGGAAACGCTTGGTGATCCCACGCAATTCGAGAATCGGGGCCATTGGAACTCCAAGCCAGAAAGATTGTTACCATTTTACCATATTGTCAGAGGATTTTTATCCTGAAGAAATATGAAACTTGTCTATTTTGATATAACAATATCTTGGCTCTGTGGGAAAAGAAGAGGGGCTGAGGATCCTCAGCCCCTCTGTCAAGCGTCTTGCTAGGATTACGGCGTGGTCTTGATTTTGCCGGCGATGATGTCAGCCTTGACCTGATCCAATTCGGCTTTCAATTGGTCGGAAACCACACCGGCGGGGAAGTTGGCAATTCCGACGCCTTCGTTCTCCAGCGTGCCGACATAGACCCCACCCTTGAAGGTACCGTTCACCACCTGCTCAACAGCGGCGAACACGGCGTTATCCATGCGTTTCATGATTGAGGTGAGGATAATGGGGGTGTACTGGGAAGCGCTTACCGTCCAGTCGGTGTCCACGCCGATGATCCAGGCGTTACCTCGTTCCTGAACAGCGGCAGCCGTACCAAGACCAACCGGGCCGGCAACGGGCAGGATGATGTCGGCGCCCTCATCCATCAGGGTCAAGCCCATTTGGCGACCATCATCAGTGCTTTCAAAGTTGCCGGTGAAAAGACCAGTTTGTTTCTCGGGATCCCAACCCAGTACTTCCACATTGGTGCCATGCTTCTCGTTGTAATAGCGTACGCCCAGCGCGAAGCCATCCATGAAAACGGTAACCGGTGGGATCTGGATGCCGCCAAAGGTTCCTACCTTGCCAGTCTTGGTCACGCCCGCAGCGGCATAGCCAGCGAGGAAAGCTGCCTGGTCGGTGGCGAAGGTCAGGCCCAGGACATTATTCAGAGGAGGATCGTAAGAGAAGTCTACGATGGCGAATTTCTGGTCCGGATTCTTTTCTGCGGCGGCTTTAGTAGCATCGCCGAGCAAGAAGCCTACCGTGATAATAAGATCGCACTTCTCTTCAAGGAACGCATTGATATTTTTCTCGTAGTCGGTTTGCTGCTGGGATTCGAGGTATTTGCCCTCAACGCCCAGTTTGGCAACCGCGTCTTCAACACCCTTCCATGCGGTAGCGTTGAAGGATTTATCGTCAATCCCACCCACATCGGTGACCTGGCAGACTTTCACCTTCTTCGCTGCGGGAGTGGGGGTGGCAGCAGGTTGGCAGGCTGCCAAGACCAGCGCAAGCACGATCAGTGCGGAAAAAATGAGATATACCTTCTTTTGCATGTGGATTTCTCCTCCTTACCAGATTATGGGATTTTGTATTTTGGGGAGACAAGTGAACTCTCTTTCCCTCCCCAAGGGCTGTTTTTAGTATATGCTTGATTACAAAAGGTTGCAAGTGACTGATGTCATGGATTTGGTCTTATCAAAGGGTATCGTCAATGGTGGTAACATCCAAATTCCAGTGCAGCGTCCACCATGGCCAGAATATTCTGTGGCGGCACCTCGTTGGTGATGGAATGGACAGCGGCGAGGAGATAACCACCACTTTCCCCCAGAATCTCGATGACGCGCTTCACTTCCTGCCGCACCTCATCGGGTCGCCCTGTGGAAAGCACGGTTTGGGTATCAATGCCACCACAGAAGATGAGATGTTTTCCATAACGGCGCTTAAGGTCACCCAGGTTTCCCATTTGCCCTGCGCTGGTTTGAATTGGATTGAGGATATCCACGCCGATCTCAACGAAATCATCCAAGAAGGCACTGATGTCACCATCGGAATGAAAGAAAATCTTTGCCGGGCTATGGGCTTTGGCAAAGGCAATGATCTCGGCGTGAATGGGTTTAAGGGTGTGGCGATATAGACGTGGGGAGATCAAAGGGCCATTTTGAGCACCGAGATCGTCACCGAGGATAAGGATGTCAACGTTTTTCCCCAATGCCGCAAGGAAATGTCCCAGGTGAGTTATGCATAACGACTTAATCTTTTCAAGCAGGGCTTGGGCCAAATCCGGGCCTTCGATCAGATTGACCAAAAAAGTCTCCATTCCTTGCAGTTGGCACGCGCGTTCCAGGGGGGCAATGAGCCAGGGGGCAGCAACAATGGCGTAGTAATTGTCTTGCGCAAGTTGGGCAGCCTCTGCAGAGAGATGGGCGTAACGTGAAGGATCATCCATGTCCGGCCAGTGAGGATAAGACAGAATGTCTTCCGGGGTCTGGGCTTGGGCGAGGGGGTGAATGCTGGGGTAGTAAAAGTCCGGCGCGATCTCGGTTTGTCCTACCCCCCAATCATCCCAGTAGGGGCTGCCCGGGGGACGGGCACGATTGCGCTGATATGTGGAGGCTGGGAAACGATCTTGAATGCCCCTGACATCGCTGTGCAGGCGTTCGAGCACCACTTCTTCAATTCGTGGTGCGCCCAGTTCGGGCCAATCATAAAGATAGGCATTGATGGTGGGCGCTAATCCCAGATATGTTTTGAGGTTGAGATAGGCTTGGGATAAAATGCCGGTGGTGAGATCGGCTCCGATAAAAATCGGAACTCGATCCGGTGCCTCGTGGGCTAAAACAGTTAGCACCCGCTCACGTGGGGTCAGGGGCATGAAAACAGATCCTCCCCAACAAGATGCACCGCAGGTCAGTCGGCCGGAACCGGTTGAGGGCGGTGGGCTTTGGCTTCACCGCGGCGCACACCCAGCATCATCAGCAATGCCATCATCATGAAGATAGGAGCCACAATCATGATCAGGGCGTAATTCTCGCCGCTTAATTGAATGATCCAGCCATTGAGGTTGGGGCCGACGATGGCGGCAAGGGTGGAAAACAAGTAGTAAAGACCGGTGTAGGTGCCAATATGAAGGTCGTCAGTCATGTCCACCACCATGGGCAACGAGTTGATATTAATGAGCGCCCAAGCGATTCCCGCAACCATAAGCGACAACCCGGCGACGGGTACATTGCCGACCACCGGTAAGCGGAAAAGAGAGGTGTTTAACACCGCAACCGGGGTGAAGAAGAGCACCAGCATGACCGAAGTTAACAGGATAATCCCGCTGATAATCGTATTGCGGCGACCTAAGCGACTACCTAAGAAACCCGCCGGAAGGGCAAAAAGCACAAACAAGAGGGAGAGTTGTCCTAAGAGACGCGCGCCATCTGCTTCTGAGATGCCCAAGTGGTTGACGGCGTAAAGGGTGAAGAAGGCTTCGATGGCATTATAGGCCACAAACCAGAAAAAGATTGCCAACAAGATGCGCAAGGCACTCTTTTCTTCCGCTGCAATCACTTGACGTAGGCCGTGCCACAGGCTGGGTTGGGTTTGGTCGGTGACCTCATACTCTTGGGGTTCGCGAATGAAGGCAAAGACCATGAGCGTAGCCAGGATCACTAGTGCAGATCCTAGCCAGAAGGGGTAGTTGGGATTCATCTCATATAGGGTTGCGCCGATTAAAAAGGCGATAATTGCGCCCACACCACCCATAAAATTGATGATCCCGTTGGCCTGTGAGCGATACCGGGAAGGGGTGATATCTGGCATGAGGGCAACCACCGGTGTTCGCCAAAAGGCCATGCTGAGGATAAGGGTGATGGTGCAAGCCATAAAGAAGGGGAGAAAAGTTTGTAAGGGGATTAAACCGAAGGCTAAGGCTGAGATTGGGGCTCCGGCCAGGATGAAGGGCAAACGCCGACCAATCGGCGTGCGTAAGCGATCTGACCAGGCGCCGACTGGGGGCTGAATGAAAAGCGCGGTAAGGTTATCCAGCGTCATAAAAAATCCGATAATACCGGGAGGGATATGAAAACGATTGTGCAGAAAGATGGGGACGTAAGCGTTGTAAACGCTCCAAATGACACTGACGCCGAAGAAACCAAAACCGAGCAAAAAGATTTTGCCGAAAGAGAAGCGCGGTTTCATGGATTTTGGATTTCCTTTCCGGGTGGAGGGTATGTGGAATCAGGTTGGTCAGATGTGAGGGATGACGAACCTGCTTGTTGCTCTAACCGCTCAAGAAATTGGCGGTCAGCGTCACTGAGAGAGGCTTTTTGAAGTAAATCAGGGCGACGTTGCCAGGTGCGCAAAAGGGCTTGCTCTCGCCGCCAGCGTGCAATTGCGGCATGGTTTCCGGAGAGAAGGATTTCCGGTACTCGCCAGCCGCGGAACTCGGCTGGGCGGGTGTACTGAGGGTATTCTAGCAAACCACTGGCAAACGAGTCGTCAATGGCCCCATCGGGGTCACCAAGCACGCCGGGAATCAAACGGCTGACGCTATCAATAATGACCAGTGCAGGCAACTCCCCACCCGTTAGCACATAGTCTCCGATTGAAATTTCATCTGTCACCAGGTGCTCACGAACCCGTTCATCTATCCCTTCGTAATGACCGCAAAGAAGGGCGATTTGAGGTAGAGTTGCCAATTCTCGCGCGATATCTTGGTTGTACGTGCGCCCCTGAGGAGATAGTAAGATTAATGGGCAGGATGGTGGAATCCCCAAAACGGTCTCTACGGCGCGAAAAATGGGCTCGGGTTTCATCACCATACCACCCCCGCCCCCAAAGGGGGTATCATCGGCGGTGCGGTGCTTATCCGTGGTGTAATCACGGATGTTGTGGATATGGACTTCGATTAAGCCGCGTTGAATGGCCCGTTTGAGAATACTTTCCTCGAGATAAGGTTGAATGAGAGTAGGAAAGAGGGTAAAAACATCAAACCGCATAACCTGATTTTATATCTAGCCCCGTAGAATGGGCAAGCCTAGGCGTGAACGAAGATCTATGTTTATTACCCGTTCAATGTACAATCCTTGACGTTAATTTTAGGGCAAGGTAAGATGAAAACATGTATTTGCGAGGAAGTCGTTTTAACCTCAATCGGCGGCGACGCCGTTCTAATCCGGTACGAGTCGTGGTTTTGATGATTTTGGTGGGAGCAGCGCTGTACTTTAATCAGTTTGTGGTTCCCCAAACCCCACCGCTTTTCGTACCTACTCCAACACCGACCCGTGCTCCTGAATCCTATGCCCAAGAGGCTGAACAACTGGTTAGCCAGGGCAAGTTTTTGCCTGCAATTCAACTCTATCGAGAGGCGCTTTTAGTAGACCCGCGTAATCCTGCCTACCATTTGGCACTGGCCCGTCTCTATATTTACACGAAAAACTACCAGCAGGCCCTCGAAACAGCAGGAAATGCCTTATTGCAGAATCCCAACAATGCTCAGGCGTTGGCTTTGCGCGGTTATGCTTTGGGGCTGATGGGTGATTATCTTCAAGCCGAGGCAGCACTCAATCAGGCGATTGAACTCGATCCGAATAACCCCGTTCCCTACGCTTACTTGGCAGAAGTGTTAGGGCTAAAGGTGCAAAACGGTGAGGGGGATTTAGTGACCTTAAACCGCGCCATAGACCTTTCGCGCAAGGCACAAAGTTTGGGGCCAGATTTACTCGAAACGCATCGGGCACGGGGATTGGTGCTGGAGTTGACCGCCAATTATGCCGATGCGGCGCGTGAATTTGAGGCAGCGATAGCCCAAAACAAGTATATTGCAGATTTGTACCTTGCGCTGGGGCGAAATTACCGCGCTATTCCCGATTATCCCAAAGCCATTCAAGCCTTTGGAAATGCTATTCCGTTGATGCCCACAGACCCCTTGCCTTATATGTACCTTTCGAAAACCTATTTGGCAACTGGTGAACTCACGCGAGCATTGCAGTATGCCGAACAGGCGCTGAGCCATGCCCCTACCGATCCCTATCTCTATGGCAACCTGGGGGTGATCTACTACCGCACCCGGGATTACGTGCGTGCAATTCAATATCTACGCATTGCCGTGCGTGGGGGCACCAGCGAGGATGGACAGGCTGTTCAGGGGCTGGCTTTGGATTATTATCCTATTTCGGAATATTATTACACCTACGGGTTGGCTTTAGCCCGTACGGGTGAATGTGAGGAAGCCGTGCAGATTGCTCGTGCCCTTTTACAGGGTGTGAGCAACGAAGATGTTGCTGTGAGCAACGCGCAAGAAATTATTAATATTTGTGGTGGTCAGGTGAGTGGAGCGGCTGCACCTTCGCCGTCTGCCACCCCGTGAAGGTGAAATAAGAATTATGGTGCTCAAAATAGAAGAAAAAAAGCCGCTATTTCGACGGCGGCGTCCCCAAGATAACCCCTACCGGGTAGTGGTTTTGGCTTTCCTGATCCTAGGAGGAATGTTGCTCTTGCGTGCTTATGATGCACGTGCGATTCAGCCCTTATTTATGCCAACACCCACTCCCACGCGTGCGGCTAATTCTTACGCTTTGGAAGCCGAAACGCAATTTTTAGCCGGTAACTTAGGTGCGGCGATTGAAGCCTATCAAAAGGCGGCCCAAATTGATCCTCAAAATGCGCGTTTGTATGCTGAACTGGCCCGCATCCAAACCTATTCATCCAGCCTGTTAACTACTGACGCCGAACGTAAAACGCGACTTCAAGAAGCCTTACAAAACATCAACAAGGCAGCAGAACTGAACCCGGATGATACCTTGGTTCATGCGATCCGTGCGTTTGTGCTGGATTGGAATGCCAACCCGGTGCTAGCAGGTGAGGAAGCGCCGCGACTACTGGTGGAAGCCGAGCAGGCTGCTCTACGCGCGCTGCAATTGGATAGCCAAAATGCGTTGGCGTTAGCCTATTACACTGAGGTGTTGGTGGATCAGCAAAAGTGGGGGCAGGCTGAAGAGTATATCCAGATTGCGTTGCAACGTGATCCATCTCTCATGGATGTGCATCGGGTGAGTGGATACGTACAGGAATCTTTGAGCAATTACGAAGGGGCAATCCAGGAGTATCTCCAAGCCATAAAGATTACCCCTAACTTCACCCCGTTATATATCGCCATTGGGGCCAATTTACGTCAGTTGAAGCGCTACGACGAGGCGCTTGAATACTTTGCGAAAGCCGTGGAAATTAACCAGCGCCTTGGAGTTAAGGATCCTATTCCTTATCTCTCGATTGCGAAAACCTATTCTCAAAAAGGGGAGTTCTTTGCGGCAGCGCTGAATGTGCGGGCGGCGTTGGAGATGATCCCGGACAATCCGGATGTATATGGCCAGTTGGGGATGGTTTATTTCAAGTCGCGTAATTACGAAAGCGCGATTCCAGCGCTGAAGTGCGCGGTGCGCGGGTGCTCAGCGGAAGAATCGTGTGAGGTGCGGCGCTGTAACCCTGAGACTGACCGTCCTATGGCAATTCAGGGGTTGCCACTGAGCGATAGCACTGTGGTGTATTACTACACTTATGGGGCAGCGCTGGCGGGAATGCATCGCCCTTCGAATAATTACTGTGCAGAGGCCATGCAAGTGTTGGCCGAGGTGCGACAGGCTTATGCGCAGGACGCGGTGGTCATGGGCATTGTTGAGCCGAGTGAACGCATTTGTGAGTCATTTGGTTACACCCGTCCTTAGAGAGCGCCATTAAGTATCAGAGTTTTATAAGAATCGCTTAAAACCTCTTGACTTCTGCTCTGAAGATGAGTATGATACAGGGCGGTTTAGCACTCTCGAGCCATGAGTGCTAAAATGTCGGATCAATCAACCCAATTCTCGAACGGGAGGTATCTATGAGTGTCAATCTCAAGCCGCTTGGTAGCCGTGTCGTTGTTGAACCGATCGAAGAAGAAGAAGTAACTGCTGGGGGTATTGTATTGCCCGAAACGGCAAAAGAGAAACCGCAGAAAGGCAAAGTACTCTCCGTTGGCCCGGGTGATCGGGATGAATCGGGCAAGCGCATTCCGTTGGATGTCAATGTTGGGGATACGGTGCTGTTTGCCAAATATGCGGGCACCGAAGTGAAGGTTGAGGGTAAGAAACTCCTCATCCTGCGCGAAAGCGATATTCTGGCCATTATCGAAACCAAATAATCTTACATGAAAGGAGCGTGCTATGGGAGCAAAGCAACTGGTTTTCTCGGATGATGCACGGCGTCGTCTGAAAGCAGGTATTGATATTCTGGCGAACGCAGTAGTAACTACGTTGGGCCCGAAAGGGCGTAATGTAGCCTTAGATCGCAAATTCGGTGCACCCACCATCACCCATGACGGTGTAACCGTGGCGAAGGAACTGGAACTGGAAGATCCCTTTGAGAATATGGGTGTACAACTGCTCAAGGAAGCGGCAACCAAGACCAACGATATTGCGGGTGATGGTACGACGACCTCCACATTACTGGCTCACTCAATCGTTACCGAAGGCTTAAAGGCTCTCGCCGCGGGTGTCAATCCGATGCTACTCAAGCGTGGGATTGAGGCTGCTACCAAAGCCGTCTCGGAGGAAATTAAGAAACAGGCCATTGCGATTAACTCGAAAGAGGATATTGCCAACGTAGCGACTATTTCAGCCCAGGACCGCACCATTGGCGAACTGATCGCTGAGGTCATGGACAAAGTCGGCAAGGATGGTGTCATCACGGTCGAAGAGTCCAAGGGCCTGGAGTTCGAAACCGAATACGTTGAAGGTATGCAGTTTGACCGCGGCTACATCTCGCCCTATTTCATCACCGATCCGGAGCACATGGAAGCGGTGGTGAATGAACCCTACATCCTCATCCATGATAAGAAGATCTCTGCCGCGGCGGATATCGTTCCGATCCTGGAGAAACTGGTTCAAATTGGCAAGCGCGATCTGGTCATCATCGCCGAGGATGTGGACGGCGAGGCACTGGCGACCCTGGTGCTCAACAAGCTCCGCGGTATGCTCAACGTGCTGGCCGTCAAGGCGCCTGGTTTCGGTGACCGCCGCAAGGCCATGTTGCAGGATATTGCCATCCTCACCGGTGCGACCGTGATCTCGGAAGAAACTGGCCGCAAGTTAGAGACTGCGACCATTGCCGATTTGGGCCGCGCCGAGAAGGTGGTGGCGGATAAAGACAATACCACCATTGTGGGCGGCAAGGGCGATGAGAAGATGATTAAAGCCCGCATTGAGCAGATCCGGGTTGAGATCGAGAAGACCACCAGCGACTATGATCGTGAGAAACTGCAAGAACGCTTGGCGAAACTCGCCGGTGGTGTAGCGATCATCCGCGTGGGTGCCGCGACTGAAACCGAGTTGAAAGAGAAGAAGCACCGCGTTGAGGATGCCCTCTCGGCAACCCGTGCCGCGGTTGAGGAAGGTATCGTGCCGGGTGGCGGTGTTGCTCTGATTAATGCCATCCCTGCGCTCGATAAGGTTAAGATGGAATACGAAGATGAACAGATGGGCGTCAACATCGTCCGCAAGGCGTTGGAGATGCCGCTGCGCAAGATCGTGGAAAACGCGGGCAAGGATGGCTCGGTGATCCTGGAGGGCGTCCGCCAGGCCCAGAAAGCGCAGAACAACAAGAATATCGGTTACGATGTGCTGCGCGAGGAGTACATTGATATGGTCAAGGGCGGTGTCATTGACCCGGCCAAAGTCACCCGTGGCGCGTTGGAGAATGCGGCTTCCATCGCGGGCATGATCCTGACGACCGAAGCGTTGATCACGGACGTGCCGGAGAAAGAGAAGCCCTCGACACCGCCGATGCCCGAATACTAAACCGTTTAGAATGGAACGATGGCCGTGGCGCACTCGCTGCCACGGCCATTTTATTTCACCGTTTGCGGGTATAATCAGGACGATGTTGCGCAGATTGGGTTATCTGTTGATTGTGCTCGGATTACTGGGCCTAAGCAGCTGCCAAAGCAGCCCCAACCAGGGTAGCGCTACACCAGTTGAGTTGTCACGTCCAGAGGCCACCTTGACCCCTGTTCCAACCCCAACGGTAACGCCTGAACCTCTGGCGTTGCGGGTCAACGGGGTAGGGATCACTCTCCGCGAGTTTAACGCTGAACGCCAGCGCTTACGAGCGGCTGCTGAGGCGTTAGGCCAGGTGCTCGATGCTTCGACCGAACGCGAAAAATTGGTCAACGAGTTTGTAAATGAATTACTCTTAGCACAGGCGGCGTATGCAAGTGGTTACCAGGATGATGAGGCCGTTCTCGAAACGAAAATCTCGGCTCTGAAAACTACGCTGGGGGGCGAGGTGGCCTGGCAGCAGTGGTTGACCGCTCATGGCTATTCGGAGGTGGATTATCGTCAGGCCCTGGCGCGTGCCCTGGCGGCGGCATGGCAACGAGATCAGATCATAGAGGCCGTGCCTCAGACCACCGAACAAGTTCACGTGCGTCAGATTCTGACCCGCGATCAGTCTACTGCGGAGGCTTATTATCGTCAATTGCAGGCTGGTGGCGATTTTGATACTCTGGCCTTCCAAATTGATCCGGTAACTGGAGGGGATCTGGGGTGGTTCCCACGCGGTTATATGACCCGACCCGAATTGGAAGCCGCCGTCTTCGCCCTTGAACCGGGACAATTTACCCCTGTGATTCAGACTGACCTGGGATTTCACATTCTTAAACTTATTGCCCGAGATCCTCAACGCCCATTGAGCGTTGATGCCCGACGCGTCCTCCAACATCAGGCCTTGCAGCAATGGTTAGACGAACGGCGTCAGACGGCAGAGATTGAAATCTGGGTGCCATAATTTCAAGAGATTGGGGAATGGCTGTGTTGCCTGAACAATCACCGCGGGATCCAGACCTTTTATGGAATGTGCTAACCTTACTGGTGTGGTTGGGTATTTTCGGTGTGATCCTTTTTGTTGGTTTGATTTATATTAATCCCCATTCGCCGCTTAACCCGTTTCCACCTCGTCCTGTACCCACCTTGTTAGTGCTTCCTACGCAAGAAGTGTCTCTAGAATCCACCTCGAATTTAACCGAGACACCTGCAGCGACATTAGTACCTACCGCGGTTCCAACTTTTACCCCTACACCCCAGCCGACTCTTGTCGAGGGTACCCCATTGCCTGAAGTAGCCTCTACGGCGACGCCAACACCATCATATGGTTATGCCTTTGCGGTGCAAAATCAACCGAATGTAATTGCGGCTTCGCTTTATCACCCTGAGCGCACTTGTGATTGGATGGGTGTGGCTGGGCGCGTTTTTGATCTTCAAGGCCGCCCAGCAGTGGGTATACGGGTTTGGCTGCGAGGTTATCTAGGGGGTAAGATGGTCAATTTGTTCAGTCTGACCGGAACGGCAAGTCTTTATGGTCCTTCGGGTTACGAGTTTACGTTAGCCGATGCACCTATAGCCTCGCGAGGGGCGCTGGCAATTCAATTGTTAGATCAGGCGGATTTGCCCCTTTCACCCCAAATTACATTTGATACGTATGATGATTGCGAAAAGAATTTGATCTTAATTGACTTTAAACAGGTGCGTTAAAACTTTCCAGGAAAATGTCTTCATCATTGGCGATTAGCCCCTCTGAAAGCGAACTGCTTGGCAGAGCCATGACACCCCCGGGTGCGAAATAAGAAAAATCGAATTGCACTGGCTCGCCTGCGTCCTTGCCCGGAATCGGCATCAGGCGAGCAGTGAGCGGTTTGCGAAGGCGGGCTGACAGAAAAGCCAGATCAGCAAGTAGAGCAGTGAGTTGAGCCACAGAGGTGTTGCCCGGCAGAGGGACGGTATCCAGGCCGGTGCCGCAAACTGCCGAGAACAGAAGAAGGTCTTTTATCGTAAGTGTACCTTCGAGGGCGCGCTGGGCCAGCGTGGTATCTTCCAGTACCGGGAGCATGAGCCCGTTGAACCCACTTCGCAGCCAGCGTCCTCGGCTCAGGGTTTCGGCGAGGAGCGCGGCGGCACTCAACGAGCCAATGCTTCCCAAACGCGAAGCGCCTATGTGTTCCAAGGCAGCGCCAATGGAGCAGGAGGGGGAGGGAAAGGGCGCGGGTGAGAAGTCGTACCCCGCAAAAGTAGCCTGTGTGTCAAGCACGGGGGTTATCTGGGTTGTAAGGTTCGTGGCAAAGGCCTCAAAACGTTCTAGAAGTACCCGCCGTTTTTCATTCCAAGTGAGGGGTTGAGAGACAATTTCTAAGACCACATCTGCGCTTTCGATGGCCAACGCTAGAGCGGGAGAATGACCTGCCGCATGATAGGCAGCCGGAAAGAAGGGCGTTCCCGAGGGGACATTTGCCAGAGCGGCGAAACGAAGATTGGTGAAACCGTCAGGGGTTAATGTAGCAGCCTGGCGGATGATTTCACCGCAGGCACGCAATGCTTTAAGAGACACACCCAAATTGGGGTCTGCGATTTGGGCTGCCACGAAGGTGTGAAGGAATTGATCAAGTACCGGAATGACCAGAGCATATGAAATGGGGTGCGTGAGCAGTGCCGGGCCAATGCCAAGATAATCGAATCCCTGATCTATGGCTTCTTTTTCCAATTCTTTGATCTGGTGAATGGCCTGTTGGGTGTGGGTGAGGTCAAGCCAGAGCGGGAAAGGGGTCGTGGCGATGCGGCAGGTTTGGACTTCAATGCCGGCTTCTTGCAACCGTTGTTTGAGGCTTTGGCTCAGGTGTCCTAGATGGCGTATTGTCGAAACGGGTTCTTGTAAGTTAGGGTCAAAAAAGCAGGTGATCGCACGAACCTTCATGATGTTTGCCTCTGACGAACGACTTCGAAAAGCAATATGGCCGCGGCTATCGCTGCGTTTAAAGATTCGCTCTGGCCCGGCATGGGAATAGTTAGCCGGGTGTCTGCGTAGTGGTGTGCCTCAGGGCTGGGGCCTTCGGCTTCGCTACCGATAACCAGGAGTAAGGGCTGGCGCAGGTCATAATCCCAGTAAGGGATACCTCCTTGCGCTTCAGCCAGTAAAACGCGTGCGGGTTGAGGAGTGCGTTGCTTGGCCAGCGCTTCGATTTCAGGCCATTTTAACTCATGAATGGGGAGATAAAAATGGGCTCCCATGGCTGCGCGTACCACTTTGGGTGCGAACAAATCTGTGGTCCCTGGAATGGTGATGACCACGTCTACCTTGGCAGCCCAGGCGGTGCGAAGCAAGGTACCAGCGTTACCAGGATCTTTTATCCCGTCTAAAACCAGTCCAAAATCCCAATGGGTGGGAAAGGTGAGGTAGTGAATGGGGAGCACGCACAAGATGCCTTGAGGGGTTTCGGTATCCGCAAGGCTTGCCATTAGCTCTGGGCTCACCTTGTGCAGGGTCACCCCTTGGGAGCGAAAATGATCTAACAAGCGTTGGCCGCGTTCACTAAGTTGTTCACTGTAGAGCACGTACTGTGGATGCCACCCAGCCCTGACAATTTCTTCGCATAGGCGAACACCTTCGGCCACGAATAACCCCTTTTCCTCCCGCTCGTGCCGGCGTTCAATTAAAGCGCGTACTTCACGGAAACGTGCATTATGACGGGAGTGAATCACCGGCTCTGGTTGAGACCGATTGGGTATTTCGCCAGGTTTCGAAGGCTTCAAGGAAAACCTCGAGGGTAGGGGCATCGTAGAGGGTGATCCGAACTAGCCTGATCGGAGATTGAGGATTCTGGGAGAAGTGGTCGTGGATAGTTTGAAAAAAGATCTGGGCTGCAAACGCTTTGGGTACACCGAAGATCCCGGTGGAGAGGGCTGGGAAGGCTAATGATTGTAGCCCCAATGTTTCAGCCAGGTGCAGGCTACCCTGGATGGCAGCGCGGAGTTTTTGAGCCTCTTCGCCTTCCCCCCATACCGGTCCAACGGCGTGGATAATGTATCGAAATGGCAATCGCCCGGCGTGGGTGTAAGCCGGGTTGGCATGGGTGACCGGGCCATGCTCGCGCACCCAGGCATCACTTTCTTCTTGAATTTGCGGTCCCCCTTTGCGTAAGATAGCACCTGCTACGCCACCTCCGTGTTGAAGCATGGCATTGGCGGCATTAACAATGGCCTCTACATCTTCAGCGGTGATATCACCTTGGGCAATTTCCAGGCATTGCCCACCGGGAAACACATACCGAGACTTGATTTGGGATCCCATTCTTGTGCCTCGCTGCGGTAAAAAATTATAGCACAGCGGACAACGAAAAACGTGGGGTAGATTGCAGACCCCACGTTTTCTTACCTGCCTTCTTTGTTTTGGCGGTTACAAAGCGGCTTGTGCTTTTGCCACCACCGCAGCGAATGCCTGTGGGTCGCGGACGGCCAGGTCAGCCAGGACTTTGCGGTTGAGGTTGATGTTGGCCTTCCGCAAGGCATAAATTAACCGACTATAGGTAGTGCCGTTCAACCGCGCGGCAGCGTTTATCCGCGCAATCCACAACTTGCGTAAATCGCGCTTGCGCTGTCGCCGATCGCGATAGGCATACCACAGGCTCTTGAGCATTGCCTCGTTTGCCCGTCGAAAGAGACGATGGCGGGTGCCAAACTGACCTTTGGTGAGTTTGAGCACTTTCTTGTGTCGCAGATGGCTGTGTGGACCACCTTTTACACGCATAACACTCTCCTTTGCGAACCCCTGGGCGCCAGTGCTTTAGCACCCGTTGCGAACACCCAGCAGCCGCATGAATAGAATTAATCGTTTTTCTCGAGGTACGGTGCCAAGCGATGAATCCGCTGGATGATCTTCTTCCCCTGGACCGGGATCATTTCGGTGAAGAGGGCTTTAGTGCGTTTGGAGGTGCGGCGACGCAGGTGGCTTTTACCCCCCTTGGTCCGTACCAGGGTACCCGATCCGGTTAAACGGAAACGCTTAGCAGTTGCTTTATGGGTTTTGAGTTTAAACTTCTTTCCTGGTTTTACTTTGCGAGGCACGGCTCACATCTCCTCTCACAAAAAGATAAGGCAGGTAACGATGCGCGAAGGCGCATTATACCATAAAAAAAGCCATCTTGTGGGGAAAAAGAGGAATTCAGGCGCTCGCAGTGTCCTTGGCCTCGACTTGGGGGTTGGGGGTGCCCTCAGCCCCGGATGTTGGGGTCGCCTTCTTTTTCCCACCTTTAGCCGGCGCCAATACCATGGTCATGGCTTTGCCTTCAAGGGTGGGCATTTGTTCAATGACCGAAACATCGGCCAATTCGGCTGCGATTTCCTTAAGATCCTCTAATGCAATTTCAGGATAGGTGATCTCTCGCCCGCGGAAGCGGATCGTCACGCGGACCTTCATGCCCTCTTGCAGCCAGCGCCGCGCATCCCGGGTTTTGAAGGAACGGTGATGTTCGTTGGTCTTGGGGCGCAAGCGGATTTCTTTGACCTCAATCTTGGTCTGGGCCTTGCGGGCTTCACGCTCTTTTTTGGTTTTCTCGTAGAGGAACTTGCCGAAATCCATCACCCGGCATACGGGTGGGTTGGCGGTGGGGGCGACTTCAACCAGATCTAATTCGGCTTCGCGTGCTATTCGGAGCGCCTTTTCAATGGGCACGACCCCCAGATTCTCGCCATTGGGCCCTATCAGACGCACCTCTGGGACGCGAATCGCCTCGTTTACGCGGTAATTTGTCGTGCTAATGGTTCTCTCCTTTCTCCTCGCTGGAATTTTGGGGTAATCAAATCAGTCCGTGGCAACGGACCGATTGTAATTAGATATTACCATACCTGTTTTGAGCATGTCAACTGAAATTTGCAGGGAGCTTGACCTCATTAATGTTCCCTCTACTGCTCGAGCCAGATGGTCACCGGACCATCGTTCAGAATATTCACGAGCATATGGGCGCCAAAAACGCCTTGTTGCACGGGGATGCTATAGGATTTCAGTTGTTCTACGAAAGCCTCTACCAGAGGACGAGCCACATCGGGTGGGGCAGCCTGAGTAAATGATGGGCGATTCCCTTTTCGCGTATCGGCATAAAGGGTGAACTGGGAGACGACTAGCGCTTCCCCTTTCACCTCCTGGATAGAAAGGTTCATCTTGCCGGCGTCATCTTCAAAGACGCGTAAAAAAGCAATCTTACGTGCCAGAGCGGCCGCTTTCTCGGGAGTATCCTCTAGCCCCACGCCCAGCAGAATGGCGAAACCAGGCCCGATATGGGCCACGGTTTGGCCCTCTACCTGAACACTAGCTTCACGCACGCGTTGGAGCAGTGCCCGCATCAGGGTAACCCAATTGCTTCACGGACTTCCCGGATGGTTTGTTCGGCGATCACGCGCGCTCGCGCGGCGCCTTGGTGTAAGATGTCCCAAATCGTGTCTGGGTTTTGAGCAAGACCAGCCCGTTTTTCGCGGAACGGTGCCAAGTGCTCGTTGAGGTTGCGGGCCAAGAGACGCTTACAATCTACGCACCCGATGCCGGCGCGGCGGCATTCGATATTTACCATTTCGATTTCCTCGGGTTTGGAGAAAACTTTGTGCATGGTGAAGACATTGCATACATCGGGGTTGCCGGGATCGGTACGTCGCACCCGTTGTGGGTCGGTGACCATTTGCATCACCCGCTGTAGGGTTTCTTCAGGTGTTGCGGCAAGTTCGATGTGGTTGTTAAGGCTTTTGCTCATCTTTTGTTGGCCGTCTATACCAAGGACTTTGGGCACCTCAGTCACCTTCATCTCTGGCTCAATGAGCACCTGGGTATTGTAGCGGTAATTAAAAGATCGCACGACTTCGCGCGCGAACTCGATATGAGGAGCTTGATCTAACCCTACGGGTACCAGATTGGCTTTGTAAAGGGCAATATCAGCGGTCATCAGCACCGGGTAGCCTACCAGCCCGTAATTCACGTTATGGGGTTGTTGACGTGCTTTTTCCTTAAAAGTAGGAAGGTCGGTCAACTTTCCTAATGGGGTGACCATTGAAAGGTAGGTGTGCAGTTCCATGACCTGTGGCACGTGTGACTGCACGAAGATGATGCTTTTTTCAGGGTCAATCCCGGCGGCCAACCAATCCAGCGCCATCTCATAGGTGTTCTGGCGCAGTTCCTGCGTAGTTTCTAGTGTGGTCAGGGCGTGGACATCTACAATACAGTAAATGCAGTCATAATCTTCCTGGAGCGCTACATAATTGCGGATAGCGCCCAGGTAGTTGCCAAGATGTTGGCGGCCTGTGGGGCGAGCCCCGGAAAAGACACGACCTTTTTTCTGATTCATCCTTGTCCTTCCTGTAAAAATTTTTTCACCAAAGTTAAGATTTCACCCGGTTCGGCGTGTCGCCCGGTCTTTAGTTTGGAATAAACCAGATGATCATTTACCGTGACCTCGAACCGTCCACCGTCTGAAGGGATGACCGTGATGGACTCGATCTCGGGTTCGAAATTCTTCAACAATTCAGCCATCAGACCGATGGCGCGATCTGTGTAGTGTCAAACCGCGCAGTATTCGATGTTAATCCTAAGCAACATTGTTCCTTCCCTCTTCGGATTTAGTGTGGCAAAAATTATAATCCAAGCGCGGAGTTTGGTAAAATGCAAAAGCGATGCACTGGTTTCCCGAAGGTATCCCTTGGTCAAAGCGTGTATTAGATTTGTTGTTGGTCCTTTTGGGGATGGTTATTGCATTGCCCCTCATGGGATTGATTGCCCTGGCTATTTTGCTGTTCGATGGTCCGCCTGTCTTTTTTTGTCAACCGAGGCCTGGTTATAAGGGACGGATCTTTAAATTATATAAATTTCGCACGATGCGCGAAGCCTATGATGCCAACGGTAACCTACTTCCGGATGCGCAACGCCTGACGCCGTTGGGGCAGTTTTTACGGGCGACTTCGCTGGATGAGTTACCCGAACTTTTTAATGTCTTGCGTGGGGAGATGAGCCTGGTGGGGCCGCGCCCGCTTTTAGTGGCTTATCTGGAGCGCTATACCCCGGAACAGATGCGACGACATGATGTTTTACCGGGAATAACCGGTTGGGCGCAAGTTAATGGGCGTAATGCGCTCTCTTGGGAAGACAAGTTCCGTTTAGACGTCTGGTATGTTGATCACTGGTCATTATGGCTGGACCTAAAAATCCTGGCTTTGACGGTCTGGAAAGTCCTGCGGCGCGAGGGAATCAATCAGCCAGGACAGGCAACCATGGAAGAATTCATGGGGTCTTCTGCACAGGATCAAGGAGGCGTCAAAGGATAGACCCAACCGGCTTGAAGGTCTTTGATAACCTGTTCGGCTAACCTTTGCCGTCCGGGGGTAAGCCACTGGGCATTGATATCTTTTAATGTAATGGGGACTGTGATGGTTGTGGCTTGTTTTTCTATCAACGCGGCTTGCCATGCCGTTTCCAGCCCTTGCTCAAGGTCAAACGTAACCGTGACAGCCCAGTTCGATGGCGGTTTCTGAGGCAGCGCGGTGCCCAGCAATCTCCAGCCGGTTGATTCAAGCACCGGCAGGTAGTCAGGGATAAGCAGATCCGCGGGGACAAACAGTGTCTCCAGGCGATTCTTGTTAAGGTCAGCCAATGTGGTTTGTAACGTATCTGCGGTAGCATTAGGAGTGAGACTCGCAGAGACAGGGAAGGTAACGATAGGACCATAAGCGGGCACACAGCGTCCACATAAATAGAAAGCACCGTTGCGGAACGCCTGAGCCGTGGTATCTGCATCCCCGGGAAGTAAGGCGCCAGCGCGAAAATCGGGTGCAATCAGCACTGCAAGATAACCGGCCAAAAAATAAAGGTGGTCGTCGCGTAGAAGTACTTGGGTGAGGTTAGGCGATTCCGGTAGGGGGGCATTGGCGATAAAAATAAATGGGAGATCAGGATGTTGGGCGACAAGGGCATTGACATCGAAAGTTGAGGAAAGAAGAACGACCAGGGCTGTGCTTGAGTCGCCAGCGTTGATTTGAGCGTTGCTCTGAACTTCGATCTCCCACCCTTGGCTGGTTGTCCGTTCGCGGATCCAGGTAATGACACGATCTTCCCAAGGATTGCCCTCACTGATGATTATCACCTTTGAACGGGGAGAGGTAGTCGGGGTGGGGGTTAAGGGTATTTCAGTAGAAGATGGGGACGCAGGTGCTGTTTCGGTGGATATGAGTGATGGCGAGGATACGGCGGGGGCGCACGCCACCAGGGTAACAAGTAAAACGAATAGGATTAAGGGGGCGAGTTTTGGATTGCGCATAGTGCTTATTTTACCGCGAAGATCATCAGGATGCTCTGTATTATAATAATCGCATGATTGAACTCAGAATCCCTGGTCGTGGAACGCTTCAATTGGAGCACCTGGTCTGTGATGTTAATGGGACCCTGGCCCTGGATGGTCAATTAATTGATGGGGTGTATCGCAGTTTGAATCTATTACGCGACCGCTTAGCCATCCACTTGATCACAGCTGATACCCATGGTCGGCAAACTGCGATTGATCACCATCTGAACCTCAAAGCCGTGCGCTTGACGCCGGGGAACGAAGCGGCTCAGAAGGCGGCTTTTGTTCGCCAGTTAGGCGCAGAGCGCGTTGTTGCCATTGGGCAAGGGGCGAATGATGCCGAGATGTTACGCGAGGCGGGTCTGGGTATTTGTGTTTTATCGCGCGAAGGGGTGGCTGTTCCCACCTTGCTGGCGGCAGATGTTGTGGTGCCGGATATCCTAACGGCGCTTGAACTTTTGGAACGCCCGATGAGACTTGTGGCTACGTTGCGCCAATGAACCTGCCAACGAGCGAACCGCTTCCACCAGAACCCGAGCCCCAGGCTGTAGGGCCTCAACCTTCGCCGCGCACTCGGTCTACACCCAAAGGACGGGACTGGGAGGCGCGGTTGGAAAATTTGCAACATCAGTTAAGCGCAGGCTTTGATTTCTACCTGGCAGCTCTGTTGTGCGCCTTATTGCTTGGGGTAGCCTTTGTATCCGATACCCCGGTTATGTATTTTATGGCACTGTTGGTCAGTCCCTTTCTCGGGCCGGTGTTCGGGGCTCTTCTGGTCGTCTTTGGGGGAACGACTGCGTTTCTGCTCAATACGCTGGGCGGTTTGCTCTTTATAGGGGCGGCAACTCTGGGAGCAGGGGCTGTTTCGGGGTGGCTTCAGACCATGCTCTCACCTGGCTGGCAACCTGCTTTGATCGGCTTTTATGGACGCTGGGGTGGGTTAGAGTGGGTTATTACTGCCCTGGGGAGTGCATTAATCACGTTCTTGCTGGCCCGGGCACCTCGTCAACGCCCTTTGGTGGTTAACCTGGTGCTGGCCTATGGTCTTTTATTGCCTCTGGGGGTCGCTGGCTATGGATGGGGAGGACACAAACCGGAGCTCTTTACAAGTGGCATACGGACGGCCGGCTTGCATCTTTTTACAATATGGTTTGTATCCTGGTGCACGTTTCTGGTGTTGCGTTGGCGCCCCCGCGTGTGGGGATATGGTTTAGGGGTAATTCTATTGGTAGGAATTGTCGGGTTCTCCAACATAATTCCCGGTGTACCAGTTCAAAACCATCCAAAATCTGTTTTGACCCCAACGGGGACGACCGTCGTTATAATGCAACCTACTGCAACCTTCTCGCCCCGCCCACTGGCAACTCCAACCCCACTTCCTCCCACGCCCACCACGCAGGCACCCTTAAAGTCCTCACTGACCCCATCGGCGACCTTCACGTCAGTACCTACCCCGGTATGGGCACGGGTGGCGGCACGGGTTGGAGGGGGGGCATTTGTGCGCGAATCACCAAATGGTCAGGTATTGACGTCATTACTGAATGAAACCCTGGTGCAGGTGATCTCTGATCCGGTAGCGGGAGAAGGGGGAGTTCTATGGGTTAAGATTCGCACCCAGCAGGGGGTTGAAGGTTGGATCATGCAATCCTTGCTTGCTACGGCTACGCCCATGCCGGCATGGTAAATTCACAAAATTTCTGACATTGGGAGAGGTATAGAACGATGACAATACATTTTGGTACCGATGGTTGGCGTGCAGTTATCTCGGACACCTTTACCTTTCATAATTTGCGCCTGGTGACACAAGCCATTGCGGATGCAGTGGCTTCAGATCAATGGCTTAACGGCCTGGGGGAAGGGATGAACGTAGACCCTAGAACCATGGTGGTAGGCTTTGATACTCGTTTTCTTTCGGACCGTTTTGCACAGGAAGTGGCACGGGTGTTAGCGGCGAATGGGTTTACGGTTTATCTCAGCCAGGCCGATGCGCCCACGCCGGCAATATCTTTTGCGGTGCGCCATTTGGGAGCCATTGGTGGGGTAATGATCACGGCTTCGCACAATGCCCCCCGCTATAACGGGGTAAAACTTAAGGCGGCCTTTGGCGGCTCGGCTTCACCAGAACAGTGCCGGCGGGTTGAAATTTATCTTAACGATAACGAGGCCCAGGGACGTGGACCTAACTTGATGGATTATGAACAGGCGCGCCAACTCAAACTCATTCAACGTTTCAATCCCATTCCTGCTTATGGAGACCATTTACGTCATCTGATTGATTTTGATGCCATTGCCGAGAATCCGCAGCGCATTGTGGTGGATTCCATGTATGGTTCGGGGCGGGGGGTTATTCGCAGTTTGCTTCAAGGAACAGGCTGTGAAGTGTTTGAAATTCGGGGTGAAATGAACCCCGGTTTTGGTGGTGTGCATCCGGAGCCGATTGCACGCTACCTGGGCGCTTTAGCCGGCGCGATCAGTACCGGGGCAGGTAATTTTGGCTTGGCGACCGATGGCGATGCGGATCGCATTGGCGCTATGGATGAGCGGGGCAATTTTGTGGACCCGCACAAAATCATGGCGTTGGCGTTACGTTATCTGGTGGAAAAGCGTGGTTTGCGGGGAGCCGTGGTACGCACCGTCTCAACAACCCGCATGATCGATCGTTTGGCTGCGCGGTATGGATTGCCGCTTTATGAGACGCCGGTCGGTTTCAATCATATTGCTGATCACATGTTGCGCGAAGATGTGCTCATCGGGGGTGAGGAATCGGGAGGAATTTCTTTTAAAGGGCATATCCCCGAAGGCGACGGGATCCTGATGGGACTTCTGATCGTGGAAATGGTCGCCCAGTCGGGTGGAACGCTGGTCGAACTAGTGGACTCTCTACTCCAGGATGTTGGACCTGCGTATTATGAGCGCAAGGATATGCGTTTACGTCATCCTGTTTCTAAGGAAAAGATGACGGCACGGTTGAGAGATGAAGCCCCGGCCCAAATTGGGGGTGAGTCGGTGGTGCAGGTCAGTACCTTAGACGGGGTCAAGTATATTTTGGCAGATGATTCCTGGTTGCTCATTCGCCCTTCGGGGACTGAGCCGGTGTTGCGTGTTTATGCGGAAGGACGATCTCCGGATATGGTGCGCGCTCTTCTCGCTTATGGGGAAAACGTTGCAAACCAAATGACTTAAATCAAAAAACTCAACGGATCATTAAAGCAAGGCAGGGGTGTTTGTATAAACCCCTGCCTTATCATTCGGCGGGAAAAGGGGATTCAGTGGGAAGGAGAGAGCGCTCGAATTTCCCTAGCGAGTGGTCGAGAAGCGCAAGCGGCGGGTGATGGCAATCACAATGATGAATAATGCCGCAAGTCCGAGCAGGCCGGGTAACCCTACTTCATCCGCAAACCCCGTCGTTGGCAAGGCGGTGCTGGTCGGAGTGGGGCCTACGGCTTGAGGCGTGCCGGTTGCCGCCTGCGCCACCTGTGTCAGGAAGGCTGCCACGGTGGCTGTACGGGCCATATTCTCAGGTGAGAGGGTGTTGGTCGGCACCGGGGTAGCCGTAGGAACGATAATCACGGGCGTTGCGGCAGTGGTAGGCGTGGGCTGGGCGAGCAAGGTTTGCTGCAGAGTGAAGGCTTGCACGGTTTGGGTGGCGTACATTGCCGTCAGCGTGTTTTGGGCGTTGATTTGTGCCGCCTGTTCTTGTAGGCGGGCACGGTTCTGGTTAGCTGAGATGAGGGCAAAAACGATCAACCCAATCACCGCCAGAACGAAAATTCCACCGATGACTGCAGCGGCGATAATGAAATTGCGGTTGGGGCCCCGGCTACCACCTTCGGGTTCTTCCTCAGCGGGTGGTTCCTCAAAAGAATTCTCGGTGTTGGATGATCCTTGGTTGTAGCCCTGCTCTTCATCCTCAAAATCACTACGAAAGTCCATGGTTCACCTCTCCTTTTAATATACTTTTCAGGCAATGATGTCTAAATTGAATAATGGCACGGTAACTTTTTGGGAATTCTCCAGTTCCACCTCTACGGCGGGAATGCGCTGACCACTACGGAGCACTATTGCACTATTGAGCCGAATGATTTTGCCAATGGCCCCTGCATAAGGGGGAAGGGTTACTCGAACCATTCTTCCTGGAGCAACCTCAACCGCTTCTTCAGGTTCTTTACCCTCAGCAGGAAGCGGGATCACGATTTCGGGTTTTTCACTCAGTGCTGGATTCCAAGACGCTTGAAGGTAGACCTCACGCTTCTGGTTGGTGTTCAAGAGTTGAAATGCCAAGCGGTTAATCGGGATTTGCCCAATGCCTTCAAGGAGGATGAGCGGCACATTGAGGCTGGTGGCTAAGGGAAGCAATGGGGCGGATAAACTACCTAGAACTATCCCGCGCACTGGAATTTCTGCCGCGGATTTTATGGCTTCGGCCTGGTAACAGGTTCCTCCTACGATAACACTGCCCCGTAAGGTCATATCTAACATATCGGCTTTGAGGGGTGCGTCGGGGGTTTCGGCAAGCATTGTGAGCACCCCGTGATTATTTTGCTGATTGCCCCAAACCCCTTGGATGAGTGCACCGTGGGTCTCTACAATCGCACCGCGTTCGGGAAAAACCTCGGCGATTTGGCCCGGCAGCCCGGCCAGAAGCCGATAGGGCTGGGGCTGAGTCTCAAGCAGGATCTGTCCTTTATAAATGGCTACCACCTGACCTGAAACCGGAGCCCGTAAAATGCGGGCGAAAAGGCCGCGGGTTTGGGCTAAGATATCCCCTTTTTCAACCCGTTCGCCTATCTGGCGTTCGATAAGCCGCTCTGCCTCAGAAACACGTTGAACGCCAAGAGCTTTGCGCACATCCAGAAGCAAGTGTTGGCCAGGCGCGGGGGCTTCTGCAATAACATCGGTAGCTTCGACCATTTGGCCTGGGCGCACCAACACTCGTCCCTTGCCGTTCAACAGTCGCAGCCGACGCAGGTGAGCAAGTGGGAGGATATGGTGAGCAGGTAGTACCATGGTCATTGATATTCTTCCATGCAAGGTTTGTGCCAAATCATGAACCCAGCGCTGCCATCCAACGCTTGAGCAAATCGCGGCGGCGGGCGGAGTCGGTGGGGAGTTCCAAAGGTCGCCCGCGGGCATCAATAACTGCACCTAATAAACCGCCGGTAATCCTAAAACTGCGCGTGGTATCCTTGCCATCCGGGGTCAGGCGCAAGGGGCGCAGGGGATGCAGGTGTAAACGAGCCCGTTGCCCGTTTGGAATGGGAAGGGGTATCACAGTACCCTGCCGTACTTCTATGGTTGAAGTTTCACCGTTTTCTAATTCGTAACGCACATTAAGGACTGGGGTGCCGTAGCGAGCTGCACTGATCGGTGCGATGACCGTGCCTAAGTTTAGTAAGGCATTGCTTTCAAGCGTTTGAACAACCAGAGTAGGGTTGAGGGGGGCAATGGCACCCAAAGCTGTCACCAGCCCATAGGGATCGAGGATAAATGTGGTGACGCCAATTGGCTGAAGTCCATCTAAAAGGGTCAGAAGTGCTTGTGCCGGGGAGAGAGCTTGGGTTAACGCATAACCGCTAACGAGAATAGGCTCAAATCCATATATCCCTTCTTCAGATGAGATACGCCTAGCAACTAAAGCCAGTATCTGGCGCAGCATAGCCTGTTCGATGGCTTGGTATTCCAGATCGTGAGGAACTGAGGCCGGATAAAGCGTTCGATGCCATAAATAATCTCTGACGGTTTCATCGGGGGCATGCATGGGAAGCCAGCGGGTAATGCTTTCTAAAGGCGTTTGCTCCAGTGCAGCAGCTAGCCCATAACCCGAGCCATAAGGTAGGGCTATCGTGGAGAAGTTGTCTTGCCGGGCAAAGGCTACGCCGGTTGTGGCCGATCCTAAGTCAATCCCAAGAACCCCCTGTGAGGCTCCGCTCAGTTTACTGAGAAATTGAACCATCCGTCCGAAAGCCCGCAAACTGGGCTGGGGGGTAATTGAACTGATGGTGCTGTAGGATTGCAGACCACCTAGTTGATGTGAACGGCGAAGGTAGACAATTTCCGAGAGTTTTTCTTGCGCCGGTAATAGATTTTCTTGGTCAATGTTGGGGCGCACATTAGGGACAACGTGGGGGCGCACGAAGGGCTCCAAGCGATCGGCCACTTGCTTGGTGATAGCGGTGTTTCCGGCGTAAAGTATATCCGGCCGGTTCTCGGGGGGGAGCAGTTGGAGGGCTAACACCAGCAAATCTACTAGTTTTGCCATTGAACGCGTCGCGCCTTGATCCGTTCCCCCGGCGATAAGCACCAGATCTGGGCGAGCGCGCAGGATTGCATCTATTTGGGCTTCGGGTTTGCGCCGATCATTCAGGCCAATCTGCTCGACGATTTGGCAGTAAGTGGATTCGAGAGCTTTGCGGGCACTGGCTAATGAAACATCTTCCAGAAGTCCCATCGCCACCACACGCAACGGCTGACCTGCCGAAAACGTGAGCACAAAGCGATCCACTCCCGAGCCGTCATCCTGAGCGGGTAGGATTAAATGGGCTTCCTCCATCAAATGCCGCCCGGTGATCTCTTCAAGGCGTGTGAGGACCAGGAAGATGCTTTCGCTAATATCAAAGTAGGGTGTTCCAATTGTGCTTCTCACTTGGGCGGTTGCAATCATGCGGTAACGCTCTTCGACCACGTCAAAGAGCAGCGCGCGGGTGAACACGCTTCCAATGTCAACGGCAAGTATGGATTCGGCTTCAACGATGGAGGAACTCATAAGCCAGCATCTCAGGGTAGAAGAGTGTTAAGAAATTGAAGGATGAAATCCAATCGCGTAATAAGCACGGTAAGTGAGGTCTGGATGACCCCAGCAAAGAAGGCACCCAGGGTAATAGCGATAAATGCCTGACCGATTTTCGCCGCTACCTCGACCCATGGAGGACGCGATATGGATTTGCCAGGCACGCGGCGAGCAGTGAATTGAAAATACAGCAAAGTAGTGATGGTGCCGAAGAGAAGTATTACCCCACCCATCCATCCAATGGATTTTTGTTGGAGGGGTGAAAAAGAAAGCCCTGCTGCCCGAACTTGACCAAACAAAGTGCCAAAAAGTGCCCCGTTGATTATAACCGCTGCGCCTACTCCAACCAAGAAAGCCAGAGGGAGGGAACCCAGGAAAGACAATCGAGGCATCAAGCGTGTCAAAAGCAAAAGGCTCAGCACCCATGGGATGACGATAATCCCCCAAGAGGCATTGGGGTTGCTCAAAGGGGCAATTAACTTTGGAATGAGAATGTGATTTATAAGTACCACCGCTAGGTATCCGGCTGAAACCCCAACGAAGGTGTAGATGGCGATTCGAAAAAGTGGGTTATCCCCAATGGCATATGAAAGCACGGCCAGAGTCAGTAGAAAGGCGACCAAAGTCCAAAGCGCATCGCTCATAGGGCTTCAACGCCTCGAGGTAGTTTTGGAAGCCGGGAAGATAGCCTGTAGTGTGCCGGTCAATCCTCCCAGCAGGATCAGCAAAGCAATCGTGAGGATACCCATTTGATAGGCACTCCATAGGGAAAGATTTTCTCCCCCCACTTTTTGTGTCAGGCGCGTGTAGGTCATGCTCCCTACCAATCCGCTGATCAAACCATTTACCTGCCCTGACTGCACATAAGGGGTAAGGTACGGTGCGGCCTGGGCGCTGGTTATAACAAGCAGGGGACGTTCGGAGAAAAGCGGGCGGACTTGTTCGAGCCAGGCACGGGCACGCTCGCCGCTATCGGTCACTAAAAGAATGGCGTCAAAATCCTGCAAACCGGTTATTCCAAGGAGGGATAAGGCATTCGACGCCATCTGTCCATCCAGGGTGGTGGTCACGGCTAGTTGGGGTTGACGCGCAAATGCGGCTAAACCAGTGGCTTCGCCGGCTAAATAACCCAGATTGAGACTTTGTTCTGAAAGGACATATTCAGGCACTTGCTGGGCGGCTTGTTGAGCCAGGGTCAATGCAAGCACGGAGGCATTGGATTGCGTGGTGATGAAGACCAGCCGTGCGTTTTGACGCATGAGATCAACGAGAACATTAACCGACGCGGTGCGAATCTCCGGGAGGAAGCCAGCATCCACCTCCACCCCTACCAGCACCCGTGGCGCGGGGTGTGTTGAAGCCAGGGTGTTTATCGTGGTCGCAAATGTCACCGCTTCTGCCGGGAACAGCGAAGGTAGTGGGCTTATCGGGGCTCCTGAGATCAACCCGAGCAACAGGATTACCAATAGCAGTATCGTTACAGCCAGACGCAGAACCGGGCTGGTCGTGGAGACCGGTTTTTGCACCCGAAGCGAGATAGGGGTGCTTTCAGCAGAGACCAGGCTTTCCAGGAGGGCTACATAGGCACGTTGTTTTTCACTGACGTTCAGGCGAACGGCATGGACCGGGGGACGTGAATAACGTAGGGCTTCGGGTTCACCGGGCAGAACGCCCTGATAACCTGCTAGTGGTCCACTGGTTTCGATCCGGGTGTCCTCTTCGCTTTCCTGGGCCGGTATTGGCGCAACGGCTTCAACCGGACGCATGGCTTCTAGCCATTCGGGCAGTTCAGCGGTTGGCGCAGCTGTGGCTTCCACGCTCTCATCGGTGGGAGATTCGGCCAGCCATTGCGGTAATTCGCCTTCGATGAAAGGCGGAACCACTTCTTCTGGTATGAGCGTGGTTTCGGTGGGAACCTCCTCGATAAAAGCGGGCGTCGTTGGAGGAACTTCCCCTTCGGTCAGGGTCTCCTCAAGATTGAGTTGATCTAACCAGGCGGCATATTCTTCCTCATTGAAAGGAGGTATCCCCAAAGGCGGTTCATCACCTTCTTCCTCAGCCGAGGACAATGCCATGGAAAGGGCATCTTCAGCGGTCGGCTGAGACGACATGGTAGGGGGAGGGGTTTGTTCCTCGGGAGTGAAAGTAGGTTCTCCCTCGTACCAGGCCGTGAGGTCTTCGGGGATTTCGGTAAAGGGTGGAATAACTGTAGAAGAGGGTTCACCTTCAGGGCTCTCAGCCCAGTTTGTCGCACTTGTTTCTGGCTCTTGCACTTCCAGCGCCGCTTCTGAGATTTCAAACCCTTTGTCCTCGGTGGAAGCACTGGGCAGGCCTGTGATCCACTCTGGTCCCCCTTCTACCTCTGAGGGCACATCTGCAAAAAACTGGGGCGTGGTTTCTTCGCCAATCTCAATCGGCGTTTCAGTTGTAGGTGATCCTTCTTCTTCCTCCTGCAGAGCTCTTAACCAGTCGGGCAATTCGTCCTCTGGCTGACCGGTAGAAACGACTTCTGAGGAAGCCGTTGGGGCCAGGGTTGTTTCTCCTTTTGGCTGGCTTTGACCTTTCCGGGCAGGAAAGGGTTCACTTTCAGATTGTTCGAGAGGCGAAGAAGATTCGGCAGGGGTTTCTTCTCTTTCCACACCTAGAGATAAAATTTTTTCCAGGTCGGGCGCTAAAAATCCCTCTGCCTCGCTTTCGGGCCGAATGGGCTCTTCCAGGGATGACGATTCGCCCGCTTGCCGTAGTGCGAGTAACCAATCTGGCAATTCTTCTTCCGTTGATTCGGGACGGGTTAATACTACATCGGCTTCTTTTAACCAGTCCGGTAAGTCAATCGGGGAGGTTTCTGATGGTACTGGTCCAGACTCCTGATCGGGGTGTAAGGGCGCTAAGCACCATTGACAGCGTTCGTTTTCGCTGGGATTGACAGAACCACATTGTGGACAGATAACAGTATCCATCATAAACTCACTCGCTGTATGGACGATCTATACCGAGCAGAACTCGCAACCCTGTCAGCAAGCTGCCTAACGCAATGCCGAGAAGGATGCCGCGTGCACCTGCTCCGGGGAGTAGATTAAGTGCGCCTAAGGTTTCTCTGATTAAGGAAGGAGCAGTATCGCTTAAGAAAATACCACTTCCCGCAAGCAGGAAGATAATTGTGCTGGCCAGGAACAAACCGCTTATCCAGGAACGACGGGTCGCCATGAGACGTACTGCGCTTATAGCAAAGGTTATGGTAAGCAATCCCAACAAACTAGCCTCGATTGGGAGTTGGATGGCCGTTATTAGGGGTTGAATGCGGGCATCCCCTGGTCCCAAAAGCAGGCCGAGCACCAGGGTGGGGATGAAACCCAAAATAAAGAAGAGACTGTAATAATCGCGATTACGAGGTGCACTGAGTTTCTGCCAGTGCACTTTGAAGAGGTTAAGAATGGCTACCAAGCCGGCTACTGCCGCCAGGATAATGGCCCAATCCAAGAACAGGATGCGTAGGGGGTCAAGAAACGGGAGAGGGAAAAGGTAACCCAGCAGTACAATAACGCCCACTCCAATGGCAACCGCGGTAGCGATGGGTGATCTCATAGCCATCCCAGTCCCCCTAAGAGAGCACTCAGAATAAGGGCGACAATCACACCCCAACGCAAAATATCCTGGACGCGAACACTAGCGAGGTGAGCAGACCCGGTTTGTAGATAGGCTGGCGCGGCGAAGAGCTCTTCGCCGATAAGGGGGTGCTGGGCGGCGGCAAAAAGCACGGCTTGAGCATCCAGTGAATCGCTGGCAGCGAGGGTAAAAGCATTATTGCGTGTAGCGGCTTCGCATAACAGGCCAATCTCTGGGCCGTAATGCCCAATCATCAGGTGTGTGGATACATCTTCATCATAGGCAATGGGAATTGCTCCAGCGATATAGGAAAGAGGAGTGACCCCGGTCAATCGTCCGCGGTTGGGATCATATAAATCCAACGCATTATTTAGACGATACGTTGCACGCAGAGTGCTCTGGCTTAATAATGCCAGACTCCCTTCGCCGCTTGTTGCCAAAGGGGGACGATCGCTTATAGAACTGACTGCTGTAATGCGACCCAGGGCCTGAAGCCCAACCAGAGCAGAAGCGCTGTGAGGTTGGGTAATTCCTGCATTCCCCAATGTAAGGTGAAGGCGCGTCCCTTCTTCGACCGAGAGTCCAATGGCACGGGACAGAGCGGAGAATGCTGTTAGTGGGCGCAAACCCCAGCGTGGCCGCCGTTTTAATTGCAGGCTAAAAAAGAGGAGCAATCCCGCGCTGAAAAGGATAATAATCAGTGCTATCACGGTCAGGGACGAGATCATAGTTGAGTTTCCTCGGTCAGAAGGTGAATAAACGTCCAATAGGAATCTTCATCTTCAAGAACGTGAATAAGAGCTTGCCATGACGTGGAACGAGGAAAGGAGGTTAAAAGCGGCAGACTTCCTTGCAGAACTTGGGCTAACACCCCCTGCAGGGGGCGTAAACCTTCCAGCAGTGTGGCAACAAGTGGCGCTACCCCCCAGCGTTGGAGTTGCTTCGCCCAGGCCACCCAAGGGTGGGTTTCGTGTGCCATGCCATCAGTATAGCACAAATTGTTAGATACCATATGGTGTGGCATGCGTTCATCTAGCAGGTAATGAAGGCATCCACAAGATTTGGTCTTTACAATTTTGATAGTAGTGGAGAATTTCGCGTTTTAGCGTCGGCAGATCAGGCCAAAAGGTGCTCAACTGAGACCGATAGCAAGTGATTGCTTCGATCCAGGCGTCGAGCGCGTCTGGTGGAAGGTTGAGGGGTAAAGGGCGATGCGTGGTGGTAGGACGCAATTCTTTGTGGCAGTCCCGCAGCGCATAAGGAAAGTCGGCATAATACCATAGCCGGGGTAGGGCTAATGTTTCTGCTGCTGTGCGGGTGAGATGGTGATCAATGTGGCCACCCAGGGCTAAGGGGCAGACCAAAATGTCCGATTCCGACAATAATGCTTTCAGTTGTACCCTTAAAAAATCAACCCAAGGATGCTCAGAAGGGGGGAGTGAGGGTTGGAAGAGGTCATCATCCCCATTGACGATTGGGGTACCCCGCTCTGGATGATAACGATAAATACAATCAGGGATGGGAAAGTAACGCGGTAGGGCGCCAATGCGTTGACATGCGTTTTGATCTTCCTGGCGCCGCACTGCCACCGCCTCGGGACCTGTTTGCCACCGTTTATGGAGGCTTTGGGCGTAAGGAGTAAGGGGGCCTGCGGGGGGATCGCCAGCACAAACTGTCCAGATCTCTACTATTTCCCCTTGTTGGATCTGCCACCAGATCCACCCGCCACATGAGAGCACAGCATCATCTAGGTGGGGTGAGAGGTAAATCCAGCGCATGGAACTCAGTGCGGAATATTTTATCATGATCTACAGGAGGTTTTCACGGGTATAATAATGCGTAGGAAGGAGTGGCCATGGGGTTGTGGGATTTTTTGGCGCGAAAGCCTTTTTCCAGAGAGCATCAGCCCGAAGTTGAACGTTTGATTGAGGAGTTGATCCAGATTGGTCAGCGGGACGACTTTCTGGCCGAACGTCCTGGGGGCGCTTTCAATGCTTACTGCCGTCATCGTCGAGCGTGTGAAATAGGGACGCGATTGCATGATTTGGGGGGAGTACCGCTAATGGAATATGTCCTAAAGCGGGTGCGAAAGCGCCTGGGAGCTACCCTGGCGACCCATTTGTCATACGCCTGGGCAGATATTGGTAAGTGGATACCTTAACCCTTGACGGATTGGTGAAGCCGGTTAAACTAAGAGACACATTGGGGAGTAGCTGCCCAAGGTTTGGGGTGGGTTATCGTCAGGACGAAGCCGCGGCTTCCGGTGACCCACGTAATCAGCGAGACCATCACCACGATAAGGGATGGTCTTTTTTGTTTGCAATGAGAGATTTCATTGAGGAGTTGGAATAATGAGCAGCGAAGAAAAAGCCTGGTATCAGTTATCCCCTAACGAGGTTGCTGAGTATCTCAACAGCGATGTGCATCAGGGTTTGAGCCATGAAGAGGCTCAACGTCGTCTTGCCGAGGTGGGACCTAATGAATTAGTTGAGCGAGGGATGAAGAGCCCCTGGCGTATCCTATGGGAACAACTCACCGGAATCATGGTTGTTATCCTGATCATCTCAGCCGTTATATCGGTGTTTTTACACGAATACACCGATGCCTTGGTGATCCTGGTTATTGTGGTACTCAACGCGTTATTGGGTTTTACTCAGGAATACCAGGCAGAGAAAGCTATGGCTGCCTTGAAAAAGATGGCGGTGCCCAAAGTTAAGGTGCGTCGTTCGGGGCACCTGGTTGAAATCTCGGCTCGTGAATTGGTGCCCGGCGATGTGATTCAACTTGAGGCTGGGGATGCCGTGCCAGCGGACGCGCGATTAATCGAAGCGGTGAATCTTCGGGTTCAAGAGGCAGTATTAACCGGTGAATCGGAGCCGGTGGAAAAGCGGGTGGAACCGATAAATGTGGAGCACTTACCGGTTGCCGATCAACGCAATATGGTGTTTATGGGCACCGTGGTAACCTATGGACGGGGTAAGGCGCTGGTGGTCCGAACCGGGATGCGCACTGAACTTGGCAAAATCGCCGACATGATCCAATCGGTCGGGCAAGAATCAACCCCTCTGCAGAAGCGTTTAGAACAATTGGGGCGCGGGTTGGCGCTCGCGGCTTTGGGTATTGTGGCAATTGTGTTTACCTTGGGCGTATTACGAGGTGAGTCCGTTCGGGTCATGTTCCAAACGGCCATTAGCATGGCCGTTGCCGCTGTCCCCGAGGGGTTGCCGGCAGTGGTAACGATTGCCTTAGCGCTAGGTGCTCAGCGTATGCTCAAGCGCAATGCCCTGATCCGTAAGTTGCCTGCGGTGGAAACCTTGGGTTCGGTAACGGTAATCTGCTCGGATAAAACAGGCACGCTAACCGAAAATCGCATGACGGTAACGGTGATTGATGTTGCCGGGCACCGTGTGGATTTTCAGGAAGAAGTAAATTATTACCAGCCTGAGTCGGATCTTCACCCTCATCCTCTCTTAACCGGCCAGCCTTCGGTGGCGCTGATGTTATTGGGTGGAGCCCTGTGTAATGATGCTACGCTAGAACCCGCCGAAGAGGGTGGACGCCATGGGTTCGCGGCGGTGGGTGATCCTACGGAGGGGGCTCTGGTTATTGCAGCGGCTCAAGCCAATCTGCTAAAACAAGATTTGGAGTCCCTTTTCCCTCGCGTGCAAGAGTGGCCGTTTGATTCGGAACGCAAGCGGATGAGTACCTTGCATCGAGTTGAGCATGTTAAAGAGTGGCCGGTAGCGTTATCTTCTTTACGTGATCATCTATCAAGAACCTGGGAGCGTCCAGTTCAGTTTCTCATGTTTACCAAAGGGGCAGTGGATTCTTTATTGGAGGTGTGTGATCGCGTTTGGGTCAATAACCAAATCCAACCTTTGGATGAGACCTGGCGGGAGCGGATTGTGCGCGCCAATAACACGATGGCCCAAAGTGGTATGCGCGTTTTGGGGGTGGCTTTTCGCCCCTTCTGGGATGGGGACGAGAGTGATTCCTCAAGCAAGGCCGAAGAGTCTGGCTTAATCTTTGTTGGCATGTTTGGTCTGATTGACCCGGCTCGCCCTGAGGTTTTCCAGGCTGTACAGGTGGCAAAAACGGCTGGCATTCGTCCGGTGATGATCACCGGTGATCATCCTCTAACGGCTTTGTATATTGCCCGTACGTTGCGCATTGCCGAGGACGGTCGGGTCATGACCGGACGAGAATTAGCCCAACTCTCGGTAGCCGAATTGGAACAACAGGTCGAAGATATCCCGGTGTTTGCCCGGGTTTCCCCTGAGCACAAGTTAAAGATCGTGGAAGCCTTGCAGAATCGTGGTCATATTGTGGCCATGACCGGTGATGGCGTCAATGATGCGCCAGCACTAAAAAAGGCCGATATTGGGGTGGCCATGGGAATTACGGGCACCGATGTATCCAAAGAAGCGGCGGATATGGTGCTGTTGGATGATAACTTTGCCACCATTGTGGCCGCGGTAGAAGAAGGTCGGCGCATCTACGACAATATCCGTAAATTCATCAAATATACACTGACCTCTAACATGGGTGAAATCATGGCAATGCTGTTAGGCCCATTTGTGGGGCTTTCTCTCCCTCTTACACCGTTGCAGATCTTGTGGATTAACCTCGTGACAGACGGTTTGCCCGGTTTGGCCTTGACAGTCGAGCCAGCCGAGCGCGATGTTATGCGCCGCAAACCATTCTCGCCGAAAGAAAACATCTTTGGGCGTGGCTTGGCCATCAGCGTTTTGCTGATCGGGATCGAAATGGGGGTGATCTCCCTCTTGGCAGGCTTGTGGGCACTCTACACCGGACGCACCGAAACCTGGCAAACGATGATCTTCACAACCTTAACCCTAGCCCAAATGGGGAACGTTTTAGCCATTCGCTCGGATCGCGAACCCTTGATTCGATTGGGGATTTTCTCCAACCCTCTGTTACTGGCGGCGGTTCTATTGACCTTTGTGCTTCAGATGGCAGTGGTTTACGTGCCGTTTTTGCAAAATATCTTTCGCACTCGCCCCTTGCCTCTGGTAGACCTTCTGGTCAGTTTGGTGCTAAGTAGCGTCGTTTTCTTAAGTATTGAGGCGGTAAAATGGGTACGGTTGTGGCGTTCACAAAATCGCTAAACTGATACTGAGGAATTACCTGTCTATGGATTGGTCGCTATTTCCGTTCACAACCCGATGGGAGAAGGAGGGGTTACAGATAGGGGGGTGTCAGATTTCGGATTTGGTCAAGATCCACGGCACCCCCCTTTACCTCTATGATGCTGCAACCTTGCGAGGACATATTCAGAGGTTGAGGCAGTTGGTGCATGAGTATTATCCAGGTGACGCTGTGGTGACCTATGCTGCGAAAGCCTATTTTGCACCCGCTCTGGCACGACGTTTAGCCGCTTGGGGGATCGGGGTAGATGTGGTTAGCCAGGGAGAATTACAGGTGGCGTTAAAGGCTGGCTTTTCGCCCTCGGTGATTCATCTCCACGGCAACAACAAGTCCGAGGATGAAATTGCCACTGCGTTGGAAGTTGGGATTCAAGCCATTGTGGTGGATAGCCTAGATGAACTGGAATGGGTGGAGCAAATGGCACAAAATCGGCGCTGCCGGGCTCATATCTGGTTACGAATTACACCAGGCATTGCGGCGCACACCCACCCTCATATTCAAACTGCCCACACTCAGAGTAAGTTTGGCCTCTATCTCGATACCGGAGAGGCGTTAGAGGCTATTCGAAAAGCCCGAGCAAGTCACTGGTTGCATTTGCGCGGTCTTCATACCCATTTGGGTTCACAAATTTTTGAGGTTGAGCCTTATCGTGAAGCCATCGAGGCGCTATTTGCGTTGGCGGAACAAGCCAATTTCGTGCCCGAGGAATTCAGTCCGGGTGGAGGGTGGGGTGTACGCTATCGTTCGGATGATCCCCCTGATGATCCCTTACCGTGGATTCGTGTCGTGGGCGAGAGCGTTGAGCAAGCGTGCGAACAACGTCACTGGCCATTGCCGCGGCTGGTCATTGAGCCGGGGCGGTGGCTGATTGCTCAGGCCGGTGTAGCGATTTACCGTGTGGGCTCGCAAAAACGAACTGTGGATGGGGTGCAAATTATCGCCGTGGATGGAGGAATGGCCGACAATCCCCGCGTGGCTCTGTATGGGGCGCGCTATACGGCAGTTCCCCTTGGGTATGAAAATTTCTCGGGACAATACCATCCCAGCCGTGTTGTGGGGCGCTTCTGCGAATCGGGGGATATCTTGATCGAGACCATTAATCTTCCTTCCCTGCGGCGCGGTGATTTGCTCGCCATTCCCGTGGCCGGAGCGTATCAGTTAAGCATGGCATCTAACTACAATATGGTCGGACGTCCGGCCGTGCTGTGGTTGGAAGAGGGACGGGTTGAAATGCTTCAGCCGCGCGAAGAGGTCCTTAATTCTTCCTGGTGGAACGGGTAACCAAATCCGGGGTGGGAATTGCCCACCCCGGTAATTTTGGAATTAAGGTGATAGTCAAAGCTCAGCACTCACTGAAACCGCAGGCATAACACTTGCGGCAACCTTCTTCATTAACAACCGCCGCCTGACCGCACTCAGGACACAGATCGCCAAATTCTAACAGTGGCTGATTTCTGAGAAGGAATTCATCCGATTCCGGGGCAGGGATAGAGGGGGTGGGGGAGGTACTGCCCTGGGACTGAGCTTTGAGCCGTTCTTCACGTTGGCGGAGATACTCATCGAGAATTTGGCCTACACCGTCAGGGAGTGAGCGCACCCGGTTAGGTCCAAAGCCTAGTGACCGTCCTCCGCCGATGCCCAGCAACTGGTCTGCGGCCTCGCGCAAACGACGCGCGGGTTCTATTGGTGAGGCTAGGCGCAGGATGTAGGACAGCAAACGGCCAATGGCTTCGGAAACAGCAGCGGTATCCGAACCAGCCTTCGCTGTATTGACAAAGACTTCAAATGGCTGGGCATCGCCGTTTTCGTTAATGGTAATAAATGCCTTACCCAGGGGTGTCTGGATCGAGTATGTGAAGCCGGGGAGGTAGCGTGGGCGGGGTTTCTTAAGGTCATGCCAAATAGGAAGTTGCTGTGGGGTTTCAGCCTTATGAGGTTCTTCAACCTGTTTCTTCTTTTCGGCGGTTGCCAAAGTCTCCAGGACCACCTTCTCGCGCGATCCGGTTACATAGACGGTTAGTCCCTTGCAGCCCAGTTTCCAGGCCAACATATACGCCGTAGCTACATCCTCTTCAGTGGCATGTTCGGGAAAGTTAATGGTCTTCGAAATGGAATTATCCACAAAAGCCTGCAGGGTGGCTTGCATTCGTACATGCTCTTCAGCAGTAATATCGGATGCTACCACGAACACGTTGCGGATAGATTCGGGTACGTCGGGAATATTCTGGCAGGTGCCTTCCTTGAGCACTTGCTCGAAAATCTCGCGGCGTTTTTCTTCTGGGATGCCAGCGTCGAGCAGAGCCTTTTCAAAGCGTGGGCTGACATAAGTTAGTTGTAAATCCTTCCCATTGTCGTTGACATGGCGGATATACGCCAAGGCGAAAACCGGCTCACAGCCGTAACCCTCGCATCCGGCCACGGTTGCAATCGTGCCAGTGGGGGCAATGGTAGTTTGAGCGGCGTTACGAATGCCGTATTGACGAATTCCAGCAACAACCTCGTTCCAATCGAGTGCCGGGCGTCCCCAATCCCGCTGGTATGGAGTCAGGGGTTTAGGGGGTGTCCAGGTCAGGTTCTCCGGGTCGTAGATACTGCCCTTGATAGCGGGGAAAGGGCCGCGTTCGCGAGCCAGATCAATGCTGGTTTTCATGGCATGGAAGCGGATGAATTCCATGACCTGAGCCGCAAATTCCTGGCCCTCATCCGAGCCATAGCGCACGCCAACATGGTACATCAAATCAGCCAGCCCCATAATCCCCAAGCCGATACGGCGTGCCCGGTGCGCCGCCTCTTTGAGTTGAGGGACAGCAGGAACGTAAGCATTGGCATCTACGACATCATCCAAGAATCGCGTGGCGGTTACGACCGATTGACGCAAGGCTTCCCAATCTACCGTGCCATCCGGGCCACAATGTTCGTTCAGATTGATGGAACCCAAGCAGCAGTTCTCATAGGGGCCAAGCCACTGTTCACCACAGGGGTTAGTAGCTTCCAGAGGATAGAGATGGGGAACGGGGTTAGACCGATTGGCGGTATCCAGGAAGAGAACACCGGGCTCGCCGTTGTGATGGGCTTGTTTGACGATTTTGTTGAAGAGATCGCGGGCACGCACACGCCGATAGGTCACGATAGGCACACCAGCGGCTTCAAGTTGTTCTAAGGTGCCGCGTACTTCACGGTAGCGGGGGGAACGCACGTCGGGAAAGCGCAGTTCCCATTCTTCATCGTTTTCTACAGCGCGCATGAAAGCATCGGTGATGCCAACAGATATGTTAAAGTTGGTGATGGCGTTTTCATCGGTTTTGCAGGTTATGAATTCTTCTATGTCAGGATGGTCTACGCGTAATACCCCCATGTTAGCCCCGCGCCGTGTACCCCCTTGGGCAATCTCACCAAAGGCGTGATCATAAACGCGGAGGAAGCCGACAGGCCCGGTGGCTTGGCCGGCGGAAGATTTGACCAGCGCCCCTTTCGGGCGCAAGCGGGAGAATGAAAAACCATTGCCGCCGCCGGTTTGCTGAATGAGTGCAGCGTCGCGTAGCGTTTGGAAGATGCCATCGGGTTCGCGTCCCATGTCATCGCTAATCGGGAGCACAAAGCACGCTGCCAGTTGCCCTAACGGGGTACCTGCACCGGTAAATGTGGGTGAGTTGGGGAAGAATTTCTTCGAGGTCAGCAGGCGATAATAATCCCGTGCCACCTGCATGACATCGTTGCCCCATTGCTCCTCAACTTTAGCCACGTGGTAGGCAACGCGCCAGAACATTTCTTCCACAGTTTCCACCGGTTGCCCATCTTCACCCCGGCGCACATAACGACGGATCAGCACTTGGCGGGCGTTATCGGTAAGATGGACTGTCGGTAAATCCTTGGGTAGGGGAGGGGTCGGCAACAGGCCGTTTTTGGTGGGGGTGTGATTTTTGGTAACCATGGGAACTCCTTCATCCTTCTAAAAGTCGGTCAATCTCTTCGCGGATCGCTCTTAAATCATTAAGGTTAAGATAGACGATGGCATAGCGGATATAAGCGATTTGATCGAGTTCCTTCAGCCCTGCTATGACCATATCGCCAATCACGCGTGAAGGCACTTCAGCCCGCCCCATTTGCTGGAGGGATGATTCGATCTCGCCGACCAAGCGCTCGATTTCTGCTGCTGAGACGGGCCGCTTAGCACAGGCAATGCGGATGCCTCGCACCAATTTTTCGCGATCGAATTCTTCCCGCGTTCCATCTTTCTTGACCACCAGCGGGGTGGCTAAGATGGGCCGTTCGTAAGTACTGAAGCGCTGATGGCATTTCTCGCATTCACGGCGGCGTCGGATTCCACCACGCTGGTCGTGTGTGGTATCCAGTACACGGGTGTATTCGTTTTGGCAGTAGGGACAGCGCAAGGGTCAACACCTCCAAAAAGAAATCCAAGGGCAACTGACGGTAGAGAGTCGTTGGATATTACGATGACCGGACACAGACCAAAACAATCTACAATGGGTTCTTAATCACCACCCTTTGGGGTACGGGAAACTTTTACAACTCGTCATTTGAGCGAATGAGAACCCCTATATATGGGGGTTCTCTTTTGAATATGCCGTATATTTACTGGTGTTATTTTAGCATAACTTAGCGAGTTATGCAATATGCCAAGGGCATCTGTAACCTTAAAATTCCTGATCCGACCGGGGATCATATATGGGGGTCTGTCGGGGGATGTGGTGGGGGATTATCTGGTGGTTGGGGTCTGGATAAGTGTGATTTTTTCCATAATTAGGGGCGAGATTATACCCGTATAAAGGGGTTAGACGAAGGGCTGCTCGCCGGAGGAACGAGCAGCCCTAACCAGAAGGAGCGACAAGCAGTCGCAATAGAGCAAACTGAAGTTAAGGTCTAGAAAAGACCCTTCCCTTCAGCCGATGCCGGTTATGATCGGCATACGTGTTTTATAGGATAAGGCGATCAAGATCAGGGCGAGCCTGCTTGATCCACTGGCTTACCGTTGAATACGTTTCCGCAAAAATGCGGGAACGTTTAGGTCATCGGTGTTGATGACATGAGGTTGAAACTCCGTCGGCGAGGGTGGTTGGGTGGGGGTGGAAGGCCGCGGCTCAGGGCGAGCAGGTGTAGGACGGGCTGGAGCCTGACCTTCCTCAGTGCGGTTTGGGCGGGGTTCCACCACTGGGGCACGCATGGCGGGCCGGTCAAACCCCGTAGCAATGACTGTGATGCGAATTTCGTCCCCCATATTCGGGTCAATGACAGCACCGAAGATGAGGTTGCAGTCGGGATGAGCCGTTTCCTTGATGATTGCGGCGGCCTGATTGACCTCGAAGAGGGTGAGGTTTGGACCGCCCGTGATGTTGAACAGGATACCCCGAGCGCCGTCAATGGTAATGTCGAGCAATTGACTGGAGATCGCTTGCTCGGCAGCCACACGAGCGCGATCTTCGCCTGAAGCATGGCCAACAGCCATCAGGGCGGCACCACCTTCGGACATGATGGCTTTGACATCGGCGAAGTCTAGATTGATGAGACCGGGCACGGTAATCAGTTCTGAAATGCCCTGAATACCTTGGCGCAGCACATCATCGGCAATACGAAAGGCGTCAACAATGCCGATTTTCTTATCCACAATTTGAAGAAGCCGATCGTTGGGAATGACGATGAGCGTATCGGCATGCTCTTTGAGTTTAGCGATACCGGCTTCTGCTGCTTGGGCGCGCTTGCTGCCCTCGAAAGCAAAGGGGCGAGTAACTACACCAATGGTAAGCGCGCCCACTTCTTTGGCAATTTGGGCCACAACGGGCGCCGCACCGGTGCCAGTACCTCCCCCTAAACCAGCAGTAACAAAGACCATATCACTGCCTTTGAGGACATTGTAGAGTTCCTCGGCTGATTCCTCGGCGGCTTTGCGGCCCACCTCAGGATTGCCTCCAGCCCCCAGACCGCGGGTGAGTTTATCCCCAATGCGGACACGAGTGGGTGCCTTGGAGAGCAGAAGGTCTTGGGCGTCTGTGTTGACGGCAATAAACTCGATTCCGGTCAGACCTTCTTCGATCATGCGGTCAACGGCATTGCATCCGCCGCCGCCGACCCCAACAACTTTGATACGAGCAAATGTTTCGGGTAAAGGATTGTTGATTGTTTCCATGGTTGTTTCCTCCGGTGACTTAATGGTTTGGGCCTGTTGAATATTTGGGTTGTCGCTCCTTGGATTCACAGGTTTTTTAGGGTAAAAGACGCCGTAAGAAGTTTTTCAAAGTTTCTGTGTTTATGCCACCTCCTCGGAATGGGGTATGTTTACGCGCTATAGGGGTTGCTTCGCTGAGCAAAAGGGCCCAATGGAGCAAACCTACGCTGGTAGAATAGGCGGGAGATTGTAATTGATCGGTCAGACCAACTAGGTTTTCCGGTTTGGCCACCCGTACTGGCAAGCCCAAAACTGAACTGGCCAGATTTCGGATACCTGGCAAGAGAGCAGTTCCACCGGTTAGAACCATACCTGCGGGCAGTAGCCCATCGTAGCCGGAGCGTTTGATTTCCTCCAGAACGAAGAGGAAAATTTCTTCGACTCGGGCTTCGATAATATGCGCCAGTTCGCGCCGGCTGACTTGCACTGGATGTTCCTGACCAAAGGTGCGCAGGGTCAGGATTTCATCTGCGCCAACTTCGCTTTCGACGGCGTGCCCGTACTGTTTCTTGACCTCTTCGGCCTGGGGCAGGGGGAGGCGCAGTCCATGGGCGATATCGGAGGTGATGTGGTTGCCTCCCAGCGCCAGTACCATGGTATGCCAGACATCGCCGTCAATATAAATGGCAAGGTCGGTTGTCCCCCCACCAATGTCGCAGACGACCACGCCCATCTGGCGCTCGGTTTCGGTCAGAACGACTTCGCCTGAGGCCAGAGGGTTGAGGACAAAATGAGATACCTGTACCCCGGCAGCCTCCACACATTGGCGAATGTTCTCAACGGTGGATTCGGCAGCGGTAATGATATGGGCTTCTACTTCGAGCCGATAACCATGCATGCCGATAGGATTACGGATGCCATCCTGTCCGTCCACTACAAAACCGCGTTGGATCACGTGGATAATTTGGCGGTTATGAGGAATGGCAATGGCCTGGGCGGATTCAAGTGCACGCGCAATATCTTCCTGGTCAATGATGCCGCCTGAGATTCCCACGACGCCACGGCTGTTGACCGATGCCACATGGGAGCCAGCCAGGCTGACCAGGGCGGAGGTGATTTCCAATCCGGAGGTGCGTTGGGCTTTTTCAATCGAACGCGCGATAGCGGTTGAGGCAGCCGCTAAATCCACCACGGCACCCTTGCGGATACCTTGGGATGGTTCTATGCCTACGCCAAGGATGCGCAGGTTGCGTTCACCCTCGACCCTGGCAACCAGGGTGCATACTTTTGTGGTACCGATATCAATTCCTACAACAATTGGTTCGTCCATAGCCGCACTCCGGAAGGCTTACTTATAGAAGGGGGCCTGCAGGTGTTCTAGGCTGATCACCTGAGGGTGTAATCCTCGTTGCTGAATTTGTTCCAGGATGATCTGATATAACTGCATTTTGGCTTCGAAGTCATGCAAAGAGTTTCCGATCAGGACTTGCCAGCCGTTGGGATCCTGCCATCCAAATCCGTTTTCGCTGTCATAGACCAAAGGAATATCGGGGGAAAGGCGCTGGCGTAAATTTAGAATGGCTTGGATGAGTTGGGTCGAGGTGGATTGTCCCCACACCTCGGTGGGATTGGAAGGTGCAAGTTCCTTTCCCTTGGAAGGGCCGACATTTGAGAGAGGGGGCAAGGTATTGGCTGAAACAATGGGAAGATCACCGACTTCACCCCGAGGGCGGATCAGGATGCCTTCAGGATCAATCCAGTAGGTATCATTGCCCACCTGCCAAGCCAGGACAGGCTGTCGTTCGGTGAGGGTGATAAGGATGCGGGCAGGGAGAATGACCCGAATACGGATATCCTTAAGTTCGGGAAAAGCACTTTCCAACTGAACCTTGAGGGCTTGAGGATCAATCGTGACCACGGGTTTTCCGCTGATGGCTAAAACCGCCTGAAGGTCAGCGGGGGTGAGGCGTTGTAAACCGGTGACTTCAACCTGATGAACCTGGAAAGTGGGGGCATTAAAAAGTGTATAAAGGATAAGCGCCATCAAAATGGCAATTAACCCTGAGAAAAGACGCCAGCCCGGGTTAACCAAAGGGATGGCGGGCAATCGCAGTTCGGCGCCGGTGGCATTGAGAGAAAAGTAATATTGACGGCGCACCTTACTGGTTGGAAGCGGGCGACTGGGAGAAGGTGATGAGGCAGCCATGCCGCGCGCGATTACCGTCGGACGGTGCTCGCGGCGGCTTACCGATTGTTTGGCACGTTGAATGCGTTGTTGTGTCGTCTGTGCGCGGCGTTGGCGTACCAAGTCGGCGCGGCTGGGTGTTGTCTTCTCCGAACCTTTCATTCTCCCCTCCGAAAGGTGTATTGCGTGCGCTCTCGTTCGGCCTGACGCTCAAGCGCAAGGTGAATCAAGCGATCCAGAAGTTGCGAATAAGGCAAACCACTGGCTTCCCACAGTTTGGGATACATACTGATCTCGGTGAAGCCGGGGATGGTGTTGATCTCACTGATGAAAACCTCTTGGGTGCGCGGATCGAGCAAAAAATCTACCCGCGCCATCCCGGCACAATCCACGGCACGATAAGCCGCCACAGCCAAACGGCGTATTTCCTGGCTCAGGGTTTCGGGCAAAGGCGCCGGGATTAGCAACTGGGTCGCGTTATTAAGATATTTTGAAGCATAAGAATAAAACTCTTCATCTGGCACAACCTCACCGGGCACAGAGGCGATGGGCTGTTCATTCCCCAGCACGCTGACCTCGATTTCACGGGCGCGGTCAATGCCTCGTTCCACTAAAATACGCCGGTCATAACGCGCGGCTTCTTCCAGGCCGGCCATGAGTTCGGCACGGTTGTGGCATTTGGTGATCCCGACCGAGGATCCCAAATTGACCGGCTTGGTGAAAAGAGGATAAGGGGCCAGCGCTTCGGCCTCTTCCACCACACGTGAACGGTCAGTCTCAATTTCAGTGCGGGTAAAAACCAAGTAATCCACAACAGGTAGATGATGGGCTTGCATAACCTGTTTGAATAAAGCCTTGTCCATTCCCAGCGCTGAAGCCGCAACTCCAGCGCCCACATAGGCGATTCCGGCCAGTTCAAGCAATCCCTGGAGCGTTCCGTCCTCGCCAAAAGTGCCGTGCAGCACCGGAAAGATAACATCTAAACTTTGGTAAGGCTCCAGGACAATGTGATTCCCTTGAGCCTTGCGCAGGTAAAGACGATGGTGCCCTGGCTCAGGTAGCAGACAAACGCGCATCAGGTGCTGGGTTTGGCGTTGTTCAAGGGCTTCCAGGACGTTCTCACCCACTACCCACTCGCCGTCCAACGTTATACCAATTTGAATAACTTCGTAGTTGTGGGGATCAAGTGCTTGAAGGACAGAACGAGCCGAGCGCAATGAGACCTCATGTTCACCCGACCGACCGCCGAAAATCACGCCAATTCGTTTTTTCATGGTAGCGCCTCTATCCTTATACGTTTGTGTCTTCATCGAGCCAATCACCAATGCGTTCAATTTCTAATTCCAATGCGACACCAAACGTCTCATAAACCCTTTGCCTTACCAGGCAGATCAAGTGCCAATAATCACTGGCGGTAGCGTTTTCGTTGGTGACGAAGAAATTTGCATGTACCGGGCTGACCTCCACGCCTCCAACTCGAGTGCCTTTTAATCCAGCCTGTTCGATCAACCGACCGGCGTAATCACCAGGGGGATTCTTGAAAACTGAGCCCATGCTGGCACCAGGGGGTTGGGTGCGTTTACGATAGGCGATAAATGCATCCATTTGTGCCTGAACTGCTTCCCGAGTGCTTCGATTGAGTTTTAAGAGGCCGCTTAAGATGACAGCCTTTCCTGGTTCTCGCTTTAGTGCGCTGGTACGGTAGCCGTAAGCAAGGCGCTCGCAAGTCCAGGTTTCCTTTCCCCGTTCACGATGCAAGATTTCTGCCAAGATCAATGTTCCAGCCATGTCTTGTCCGTGAGCACCGGCGTTTCCGTAAATGGCTCCTCCCAACGTACCAGGAATCGTTGCTGCCCATTCCAGGCCGCTTAATCCGTGGCGGGCTACAGTACGGGCAATAAGCCCCAGATTAGCACCCGATTCAGCCCACACGGTTGGTGGCTCTTGTTCGGCTTGAATTTCAAATCGCTGAGCGCGGTTGAGAATGACCACCCCGCGTACGCCATGATCACTGACCAGCACATTAGCGCCGCTTCCCAGGATCGTAAATGGCACTTCAAGCGCCCAAAGGTCGCGCATCGCCGATTCCAAATCTTCGGCGCTCTGCACGGTCAGGACGAAATCGGCCTTTCCACCGACGCGCGCTGCGGTGTAATTAGCCAGCGAAACGTCCTGGCGCAACCGCTCACCAAAGCGGTTCCGCAGTTGTGCGATCTGATCCTGAGACAGACGGTTGGCAAAAAGCATCATCATCTCTCGCAAATCTACAGGGCCTTAATGCAAGCAATAAGACGCTCAAGAATTTCGACCTGATGCGATGGCGAGGAAGTGAGTGCACTTCCCGGCGCTGAGGTGAGGGAGAGGTTGCCCTGGGTTTGGGTTGTGGCAAGCCGTTCTTTATTTTCACCAGGGTGGGGGGAAGCCGGGATGGACAATGGGGAAGGAGGATTATTAGGTCGAATGGACATTGGACTTCTCACTTTCTAGGCGCCAGTCTTGGAGCAGGCGGTAACCAATTTGATTGGCATCCCCTGCGGATAGAATGATCACTACGTCGTCTTTTTTCAGGTGATCCTTAAGGTATTGCGTCACTTCATCCAGACTCGCTATGTACAAGGCTCCGGGGTGCGCCATAGTTTGTACTACTTGTGCGGCTGAAAAAGCCTGTTTAGGCTCGCGGGCGGCATAGATTTCCGTGACGATCACGTGGTCAGCATCGCTGAAGGCTTGGGCAAATTCTGACAGCAGAGTCTGGGTGCGAGAATAGGTATGCGGCTGCCAGACGGCCCACAAACGGCGGTTTGGATACCGCAGACGGGCGGCGGAAAGGGTAGCGCGTATTTCGCTGGGATGATGCGCATAGTCATCAATAATGATGATTCCCTTGTTTTCACCCAGGATCTCAAACCGCCGTGCAGTACCGCTATATTCACCCAGAGCATCGGCGAATGCTTGAGTGTCTATACCAAGGCGATGGGCAACAGCCAGGGCAGCCAGGGCATTGAGTACGTTGTGTTTACCCGGCACCTGCAATGAGACCCGTGCTAGAGAGTAAGAGGCTTCACCTATGGGGTTGAAAATGACCTCAAAGGATAATCCACCGCGGTTATTGGATTTTTCGCTAATCGCCTGATAATTTGAGGATGAAAGATAGCCAAAGGTCCATACCGTGAGCCCCTGAGTTTTCAGGGTTTCGGCGAGACGGGATGTGTTGGCATTTTCGGTGCAGAGAATAAGGTTGCCCCCTGGACGCAGGCGCTGCGTAAAGGCTTCAAAGGTGGCATAGTATTCTTCAGGGGTTGGGTAGCAATCCGGGTGATCATGTTCGATGTTGGTTATGACGATGAGATCTGGATTCAGGCCCAGGAACATGTGGTCATATTCATCGGCCTCAACGACAAAGTGGGATCCACTTCCGGCGTGGGCGTTTGTTCCCAGGTTTTGGATAGTACTGCCAACGATATAAGAAGGATCCAAACCCAACTGGGTTAAACCCCACGCAATCATCGCCGAGGTAGTGGTCTTTCCATGGGTGCCCGCCACGGCGATCCCAATAGAATTTTCCATCAGGCGGGAAAGTAAATGCTCACGTTTAAGGACGGGAATACCCTGTGCATGGGCGGCCTGAATCTCCGGGTTATCCATGGGCACGGCGGATGAGCGCACGATCAGGTCTGCTCCATGGATATGGCTGGGATGGTGACCGATAAAAATTTGAGCGCCAGCCCTCGCTAATTGCTCGGTTGTTACCGAAGCCAAACGATCGGATCCGCTGACGCGGTAACCGTGTTCCAGCAGGAACCGTGCTAAGGCCGAGAGGCCGCTGCCACCAATGCCGACGAAATGAACGTGACGCATCATCAGATAAACACCACCAAAACGAACACAAAGGCTAATGCGATAGCAATATAGATGATCGGCGGGGTCAACAGAGCGGGCGGGAGATAGCGCAACATGCTTAAACTTGCTTGCCCGGCTGCCGTGTTGGGATCTGGAGGAAGGATAGCCGTCCAGGGATAATTGGCCACATGCATGTAGTGCCAGGCAGTGCCCCAAATCAGATAACCGTTGATGGCACCAAAAAAGAAGCCTAAAAGGATGTCTTGGAGATGCTCACGGGCAAATCGCCCGGTAGCGGCGAGTTTAGGAATGTTGGGAGTTTGATACCCAAAAAACACAAGAGCGCTTAGGATGCCAACTCGAACCCAGAAGAGATTGGCCGGTCCGGAGTTTGTCAGGATATCGCGCACGAAGGGAACAAAGGTTTCCAAAACCGTGTTAATAAAGATGGCCAAGATCACGCTAAACGAGACGATGAGTTCCCTGGCCCACCCCCGCATAGCGCCGATAAGGGCGAAAAGAATGACAAACATGTAGAAGAAGACATTGAGACTGATCATTGCACCTCCTTGTGCTTTCGGGGTGCGGGTGATTGAGCGGCCAAGGTTCTAATAAGGTCGGCTAACTTGGTGGCGGCATCGGGTGTGGCAAGAGCACGCATTGCGGTTGCCATTTGCTGTAACCGCTGGGGGTGGCTGAAAAGGTCCTGCAATGTGGGTAACAAAGTCTCTGACAGTTTGGCATCGTCCAAGGTGACGGCTGCTCTGTTTTCAGTCAAATAGGCGGCATTGATGGCTTGGTAGCGCCAGGCATATGGATAAGGCACCAAGATCGCGGGTAGGCCAAAGAATGGCAACTCGCCTAGTGTAGATGCACCGGCGCGGCACAAGATCAAATCGGCGGCAGCGAAGGCTGCACCGATATCTTCGTGCAGGTAAGGAAAAGCATGATAACGATGTTGAAGATTGATAGGAACATGAGCGATTTGCTGTTGCACCTCGGGCCAATCGGTTTGGCCTGTGATATGGATGACTTGAGCCAAATTAAGCAGAGCTTCTAGATGGGTCAGAACAGCGCGATTGATCGAACGCGCACCTTTGCTTCCTCCCATGACCAGAAGCACAGGCTTTTCCTCATCTAGCCCAAACCTCTGACGCGCCTGATTACGTTGCCACCCTATAAGTTCAGTGCGGATAGGGTAACCGGTGACCACAACATTTTTGGCGGCAGGAAAATAATGGCGCGAACGCGGCGTGGTTACTGCGATGGTGTGGGCGAATCGGCTCATGAGGTTTAACGCCAACCCCGGCTCAATATCGGGCACAAAGACCAGGCTGGGGATGGAGCGACCGGCAATTGCCATGGGCACACCCACGTAGCCGCCGGTAAAAAGTAACACATCCGGTTGATAAGCGCGTAGTATGCGGCGGGCAGCCAGGGTGCCGCGTATCAAACGCAGGATATTGCGCGGTAACTGCCGCCACCCTACCCCATGGACACCGGCAGCAGGAATGGCCTCGAAGGGAATCTGTGCGCGCAGAACTAAATCGCGTTCCATGCCACCTTCACTCCCAACCCAAAGCACATTCTCGGCTTCATTGCCCAAGGCCTGCAGGATGGCGAGGGCGGGATACACGCCGCCGCCGGTCCCCCCGGCGCAAACTAACAACCGCACCGTAAACCCTCCTTTCTGAGGTTTCTTTCTCCCGCGCGGAAACGCGGGCGACGCTCATTAATAACCCCACCCCGGTTAGGGTGGTCACGAGGCTAGAGCCACCAATACTGATAAAGGGTAAGACGTTTCCTGTTGCAGGTAAGAGATTAAGCATAGCGAGGATGTTCATTAGGGCTTCCAGCGTGATCCAGAGCGATATGCCGGCAGCGATGAGAGACCCGGCCATATCCGGAGCGCGCCGGGCAATGAGCAGCCCACGCCATAAGATCGCCAAATAACCAACGATGAGGAATAATGCACCGATCAATCCGGTTTCCTCAACGATGACGGCAAAAATGCTATCATGATGAGGAAGGGGGAGACTGGTGAGTTTGGTGGTGCCTTCGCCGATACCCACGCCAAAGATACCTCCCCGCACCACAGCCTCTTGAGCGCGCTGGATGTGATAGGAAGCTGCGAGGGGGTCTTGCAAACCAGCAATGAAGTCGCGGATGCGTGTTTGGCCCGTAGATGAGAAATTAGTAACCAAGAAAGCCACCACACCGATAACGGCGATGATCAAAATGATTTGGCGAATATCTACACCGGCCAGGAAGAAAAGTAATCCACCGATTACCAGAATGGTTAGCGCAGTGGAAAAATCGGGCTCCAACAGGATTAATCCAGCGACAATGCCGATAATGCCGATCAAAGGTAAAAGACCAAAAGTGATTTTATTAAGCACATCTCGTTTAGATTGGAGCCAAACCGCCAGATAGAGAATGGTGACCAGTTTGGCCAATTCTGCGGGCTGGACGGATCCCCCAAGCAACGTGCGTTTGGAGTTGTTGAGGGTTTGCCCGAAAAACAGCACGGCCAGCAGCAAGAGGACGGTGAACCCCATCATCACCAGAACCAGGGGGTAAAGCCGGCGGTAGTCAATATACATCACAACGGTGGCGATGACCGTGCCGACAAAAGCCCACTTGATTTGGTTGAGGAAGAAATAAGAAACACTGCGGCCTTCGGTCTGATTAGCAGAGGGCATCCAGGACGCGGAGTAAACCATCAGCAGGCCAAATCCCAGCAAGAAAGCTACAGCCAGGAACAGAGGAATGTCCAGGCTTAATCGCAATGGGCGTGGGCGGACGATTGGCGGAGTGGTAGGATTTACGGTAGTTGCTTCACCCATTGGCGGAACGCCTCCCCTCGTGCTTCAAAATCGCGAAAAGCATCGAAACTGGTGCATCCCGGTGAGAGAAGCACCACATCGCCTGGCTCGGCCACCCGAGCCGCAACCTGAACGGCTTCTTCTAATGTTGCACAGTGATCTAAGGTGTAAGGACGCTGTCCGGTTTTTTGGGGCCCGAGTGCGCCCAATATCTTTTCTGCAGCCTCACCAAAGACAATGACGTGATCCACGCGTTCATGAATCAGGCGGGCTAAGTCTTCCCAGGGTAGGTTTTTGTCGCGTCCACCCAACAGCAGGACCAAAGGTTCGTCGAAAGCCCGAATGGCAGCAGCGGTGCGTTCCGGTGCGGTAGCGATGGAGTCGTTGTACCAGGCGATCCCGCGCCATACTCGCACCAATTCCAAGCGATGGGGAACACCCGTGAACTCGCGGATGACCTCTCGAGCAGATGTCATGTCCCATCCTGCCGCTATGACAATAGCCAGGGTAGCTAATATATTGGCAACGTTATGCTCTCCGCGCAAGCGAATTTCCGCGCGCGGGAAGAGGGGTTGAATCTCACTCCCATCCCACCAGCAGAGCCTATCCCCTTCTAGGCATGTGCCGGGTTCACCTCGTGGTGGAAGGTTAAATCCGAACGTAATAAGTTGCCCCTGTACCTGATTGCGCAGAGCCCATGCGCCTTCGTCCTCTCGGTTGAGAATGGCGAAGTCTCTTGAATGCTGATGCTGAATAATATGGGCTTTGGCCGCCTGATAGGCCTCAAAGGTACCGTGGCGATCCAGGTGGTTGGGGGTTATATTCAAGATAGCGGCAATATGAGGCGAACGCGTCATGAGTTCTAATTGAAATGACGATAATTCCATGACGGCAATGTCATGCGGCTGCATTTCATCGAGGTAAGAAATGAGAGGGTTACCAATGTTACCTCCCACCCAGGCCCGGCGTGGGGGTTCCAAAGCCCGTTCGGCAATTTTTCCCACCAGGGTGGTGGTCGTGGTCTTACCGGCCGATCCGGTAATGCCGATGACCGGACAGGGGGTCTCTTCGAGAAAGATTTGTGAGTCGTTAGAAAGGGGAATGCCGCGATGGATTGCTTCCTGCACAATCGGCAGAGTGAGTGGCACTCCTCCGGAGAGACACACTAAATCAACTTGATCGAGTAAGGAAGTAGGATGCCCACCTAATACCCACTGAATACCGGGTAAGTCGCTGAGTGCTTGGCGGGCTGTTTCCATGTGTTCTGCCGGACGCTGATCGTTAAGAGTTACTGCAGCGCCGCGTTGCGCTAAATAACGTGCCAGCGCCAGACCCTGCCGCGCCGCGCCCAAGATGAGAACCCGTTGACCTTGCCACCGCCGTGTCATCATACTAACGCCAGTGCTACTCCAAACATCGCAAAAAGAAGGCTAACCAACCAGAAACGCTGGACCACTTGGGTTTCACTCCATCCGCCCAATTCAAAGTGATGGTGGAGCGGTGCCATGCGGAAGATGCGCTTGCCCTTGGTGGCTTTGAAATAGGCGACCTGAATGACTACACTGAGCGCCTCGCTGACCGGGATAATGGCAATAATCGGCAACAAAAGCCACTGACCGGTCATCAGCGCAACGACGCCAAGGGTTGCGCCCAAAGCCAGCGAGCCGGTGTCGCCCATGAACAACTGGGCGGGATGGACGTTCCACCACAAGAAGCCGAACAACGCCCCAACCAACGTAAAGCAGAAACGGCCCAAAAAGACCTGTCCCTGGAGCAGGGCAATGCCACCATAGGCCGCAAAAGCCGTAGCGGCAATTAGCCCGGCTAAACCGTCCAAGCCATCGGTGAAATTAACCGCATTCGACGCGCCCACAATGACGAATACGGCCAGGGGAATGTATAGATTCCCCAGTGACAACGGTTCTTGAACACCGGGCCAGAATAATTCAGGCACTTGCAAGAGATATTTCAGTGCAAAGGCTACCACCAGCGCTAAACCAACCTGAAGCAAAAACTTGGTGCGGGCGCGCATTCCCAAACCACGGCGTGGCCCACGGATGCCCTCCCAATCGTCAATCGCTCCGAGCAGGGCGTAAGAGAGCATGACTAAAAGGGGGAGCAACACCGAACGTCCTAGTACAGTCACACCGATCAACGAAGCAGCATTGAGCAGGATGGTCACCAAGGCTACCGGAAGGATAATGAGCACGCCGCCCATGGTCGGGGTGCCCATCTTGGTGAAGTGCCGATCAGGGCCTTCGACTCGGATGAGTTTCCCGATGCGGAAATGGCGCAGTACCCGCAGGAGAGGCGGCCCCCAGATCACCGCCAACATAAAACTCAAACCGCTTAGCGCCAAGGCGAGGGACGTTTCTCTCATGCGGCTTCCTCCAGTGCAGCAACGATGCGATCCATACGCAGGCCGTGAGAACCTTTAACCAGAACCACGTCACCCTCTTTCAGGATTTGACGCAAGACCTCTACCGCCTGTGTGGTATCTTCCACATGAACAACCCGAGCTGAAGGCAGCCCGGCCTGGAGAGCGGATTCGGCGATTAGGCGTGCACGCTGGCCTAAGGTAATTAGATGATCGGCTACCTCTGCGGCGCGAATCCCGACCAGGCGGTGACTTTCTGCTTCATAGGGGCCGAGTTCAAGCATATCACCCAGTACGGCAATCCTACGTCCTTCAATCTCGTTCAAGAGATTTAAGGCTGCCAACATGGATTCGGGGGCAGCGTTGTAGGAATCATCCAGCACCAGTGCGCCATTAGGTAAGCGTACGGCGACTAACCGCAGTTGGTTACGCGCCTGTTGCAATCCGTGGATAATCTCTTGCCACGAAAGGCCGCAGACTAGCCCGGCGGCGGCGGCACGTAATGCGGTTTGTACGGCATGACGCCCTAGCATCGGTACCCGCAGGTGCAGGGTTTCTCGCCCTAGGTGCAATTGAAATCGTATTCCCTTCAACCCCTGGCTTTCGATATTGTCGGCCCAGAGATCAGCCTTGGGATCAAGGCCATAGTAGAAAATACGCGCCTGTGTTTTATCAGCCATCCAACGCACCCAGGGGTCATCGTAGTTGAGAATGGCGACACCTTCCGGTGCCGGTGGCAGGGCTTGAACCAGTTCGGATTTTCCTCGCGCAATGGCTTCTTGTGAACCTGCTCTTTCGGCGTGCACCGTGCCAATGTTGGTAATAATTCCAATTTGGGGCAGAGCAAGATCGCATAAAAAGGCGATTTCCCCGGGTACGTAAAAACCCATTTCAAGCACGGCACAATCGTAGCCTGCCCCCAGGCGTAAAAGCGTGAGCGGCAATCCGATTTCGTTGTTGAGATTGCCGGGATTTTTTAAGGTGCGATAACGCTGGCTCAGGACTTCTGCCACAACTTCTTTGGTGGTGGATTTACCGACTGAGCCGGTGATCCCGATGACGCGGGGTGAGAATTTACGTCGCCAAAAGCGGGCAATGTCTTGAAGCGCCCGTAAAGTATCCGATACCCGAATCATAAAGGGTGGTTCGGGGATAGAAATTTCGGTTGGGTCTACAGCCGTGGTCAGGTCAAGGGAGGGACGAGGTACAGCGACCTCGTGCTGTATGAATGCCAATAACGCACCGCGGCCAAAGGCATCCTCTACAAAATCATGACCATCGGCGTGTTCGCCTGGAAGCGCGAAGAACATCCCGCCGGGGATGATTTGGCGCGAATCAACTGCGGCCTCGGTTAGAGCAAGTGCCTCAGCCGCGGCGGGACGTTTTCCGGTCAGGGCTTCCAGAATATCACCCAACGTGATCATAAACCTTCCTCACGGTTCCTTCATCTGCTGGCGGACCTCATCGGGTGGAATGCGCAGAATGGTCACAGCCTCTTCAACAACATCATGGAAAACCGGCGCCGCAATGACCGACGCCCATGGGGAAGCGCTTGGCTTTTCCATCCAGATGTAAACGATAAACTGAGGGTCGTCTACCGGCCCCCATCCTACGAATGACGCATTTGTAAGCGGGGACGTGTAACCTTGTTCGGTGGGGATGCTGGCCGTACCGGTCTTGCCGGCTAGACGGTATCCATCCACCAGAGCAGGTGAAGCCTCGTTCACCAAAGCGTTGGCCAGCATCTCACTGAGCGTGCGTGCTGTCTCGGGTTTAATCGGCGCCGTCATTAATTTGGGTGAGACCTCTACTTGCTGACCATTGCGGATGTAGGCTTTAACAATGTGCGGTGCCATCATTTTGCCGTCATTTGCGACGGCTGAAATCGCGGTGATCATCTGAATCGGTGTTACCGAAATCCCTTGTCCGAAGGCATTGGTTCCGAGATCAACCTCGTGCCAATCGGTGTCTCCCGGGCGACGCATAGGATAAAACGCCTCATAGGCGATGTCAATGCCAGTTCGCCGTCCAATTCCAAAGGCTTCAAGATATTGATAAAAGCGAGTTGGCCCCATCTGGTTGGCGACCCAGGCTAAACAGGTGTTAATGGAGTGTTGTAGACATCCTGTCATGTCTTGTGCGCCCCACACCGTATATTCCCAGTTGTGGAGCGAAATCCCTCCGACTGTATAACTGCCAACATCCAGGAAAGTTGCCTCGGGGGTTACAGCCCCGCTGTCTAATCCACCAGCCATTGTCAGCACTTTAAACACCGAACCAGGTTCATAAACCTGAGAAATGGCGCGGTTAAAGGCAGGAATATTTATGATATCAGGGTATTCCCAATAGCGATTGAGGTTGAAACGCGGCGTGCTGGTCATGGCCAAGATTTCGCCATTGCGTGGATTCATGACGATAATGGTAACGGCCTCAGCCCCGCTGGACTCCCGCGCTTGATCAGCAATACGTTCAACCGCGGCTTGGAGTTCACGGTCTACGGTTAAGATCAAACTGCTCCCCGGTGGAATTGTGGGTAGGTTGTCAATTTTACGTGGGTCTTTGGGGATGCGTACCTGAATCGGGGTGCCGGCCAGCAGGCTATCGTAATATTCTTCCACCCCCAGGTGACCGCCACACCAATCGCCATCACGCTGGCATTCGGCCACATTTTCGGGGCGTTTAAGAAAGTTCACGAACCCCAAGATGTTTGAGGCTAAATCATTTTCTGGATAGTAACGCATCGGATGCGCAACCCAATATAGTCCGCTCAGATTTAAAGGCGACCCCTTGTCTCTAGCCTCTTGGATCTTCTGTTCAAGTTGACGGATTTTCTCTGCCGGGACAAAATCCGCAATGGTGATAAACTCGGCTTTCCCTTTTTCATAAGGGGTTTCGGCGGCAACTTTAATCTCAGTATAACCAGGGCGTTCTAAAATTTCGGAAAGCGTCCTGGCAATAGTCTCTGCGCTTTTTGCATAGTGGACTTCGTCCAAGGCAACCCCTATTTCGTAAACTTCAACATTCCCGGCCAGTAGATTCCCCCAGCGATCAAAAATATCCCCACGCTCAGGGAAGAGGGTGCGTATTTCGTAGTTGTAGAAAGCCTCACCGATTTTAGGAAGTTCTTGAGCCCGGGCATCGGTTTGCAGGCGAATAATCTGCATAAGCGCCAAAACTCCCAGGAGCGAGAAAAGAATTCCTACGAGGTAAAAACGGAAGGTGGATATTGGATGAACCGGTGATGTAGTGTTCACGGCTTTATCCCCCGCCCTTTGATTCGCCATTGCAAGACTTCCTCGACCATCCAGTCCCATAATGACTGCTTGTACGCCGGCTTGATGAGGGGTTCGGGTTTTGTGGAGGCTGGAGGGGCGAGTTGGGCTTCTCGCCGCACCAGGGATGGATCTACGGCAATGTACAGCGCCTGGGACATGTCTGCGGGTTGAAAGCCCAATTCACGGGCACGCTGAGCCATAACGCTAGCCGAGGTCAAACTGGCCAGTTCGGCACGTAGGCTAGCGATTTCCAGGGTTTGGGCTTCCCGTGTTTTTTCTAGATACGTGATTTGATAGCCAACCTCGGTGGCTTGAGCGGAAACGGTGAGATAAATTCCGGCGATCAATGCGACCACGGCCAGGACGGCTAAGCCAGCGCCAATCCATTTCAATTGGGTGCGCCAAGGGGATTCGCGGTAGGCCTGGAGAAGGGTTTGATCCATCACGTTTATCTGTCCGCTCTCACTAGGAGTTTGATTAAGCCATCATGCAATACTCATGCCAGGTGGAAGTTTTTCTGCTACCCGTAACCGCGCGCTACGTGCCCGCGGATTTGCCTGGATTTCTTCAGGACGGGGGCGAATGGGGTGACGGGTGATCTCCCGTAGGGTAGCCTGATGCCCACACGTGCACTGGGGCTGTTGGGGTGGGCAGAGGCACTGCGTGCTTTCGCGTCGGAAAAATTGTTTGACCAAACGATCTTCCAGCGAGTGGAAAGCGATGACTGCCAAGCGTCCACCGGGAGCCAGGGCAGTTACTGCCTGTGGCAGAGCGGCTTCTAAGCGTTCTAACTCACGATTAACGGCAATCCGAAGTGCCTGAAAGGTGCGGGTGGCCGGATGAAGATCGTGGGAATAGCGTCCCACGGCACGGCGGATCACCTCTGCCAGTTCGCGCGTGGAGGATATAGGGCGGTTTTGGACAATGGCGTGCGCAATTCGACGCGCATGGCGTTCTTCACCATAATGCCAGATCACATCGGCCAGTTCAACTTCAGAAAGGTTATTGACCAGATCGGACGCCGTGAGTGGATCGCTTGGGTCAAAGCGCATATCGAGCGGCCCATCATGGAGGAACGAGAACCCCCGCTCGGGCTGATCGAGTTGCATTGAGGAAACTCCAAGATCAAACAAGATTCCGTTCACGTGCTCCCATCCTATGGTGTGCAATTGCTCCTGCAGTGTGTCGTAAGCCGCTCGGATCAAAATAAAGCGTCCGGAGAAAACCGAAAGGCGCTGGCTTGCGAGTGCCAACGCCTGTGGATCTCGATCCAGCCCCAGAAGCCGTCCTTCTGGTGAACTGGCTTCTAGAATACCCCAGGCGTGCCCACCGGCCCCCACCGTTGCATCCACATACTTCCCTGGGCTGCGCGGCATTAAGGCATGTATAACTTCTTGGTAAAGTACGGGTTGATGTGGCAATGAAGCAGTCATGTTTCTCGCCAACAAACCTTACAACGAAAGTTCTAGCGAAGTGAAGCGCTGGGCATTTGCTTCGGGATCCTGTAAAAGCTGGCGGTGTTCTTCCCAGCGCTCGTAGGACCAGATTTCAAAGTAATCCCCCATTCCGACGACCATTGCCCGTGAGGAGATTTCAGCGTCTTTGCGCAGCCACTGGGGGATAAGGATGCGCCCCACGCGATCAATATCAACCCGTTCAGCATGGGAAAACAACAATCGCTTGAGCAGCCGCGCATTGGGGTCAGTAAGGCTCATTGTACGTGCATGCTCGGCCAGGCGCTCGAAGACCTCGGCGGGCAGGACCATCAGGTTCTGGTCAAAACCCAGCGTTATATAGCCGTTGGATCCCAGCAATTCCCGGAAACGCGCGGGGACCATGAGGCGACCCTTATCATCCACGACGTGCTCATGTTGTCCCAGGAACATTCGTTCTACATCCTCGATATATGGCGAGACGCCGGTCAGCCGGCGTCCCACAAATTACCACTTGCCACCACTTTCTACCACAGTATAGCCGATTTAAAGGTGATTTGCAAGTAACTTACAAGTCTGTAATCTTAAAAAATGCTGAGAATCGGCTTGAAACTGGGTCTTTATGGCAAGTGCTGGGAGGGGGGCAAGAGATTTATGAGATGTACCGGCGAGGGCAGAATAAGATCTGCACCGGCCCGATGAAGTTCGCGTTCGGTGCCGAAGCCGCACAGAACTCCCACAGCTTGGGCGCCGGCGGCTTTGGCTGCATGAATATCGGGTGGGGTGTCGCCCACCATCAAGCAGGCATGTGGATCAACTTCCATGGCTGCTGCTGCCCACAGAATGGGATCGGGAAAAGGCTTGGTATGGCGCGTGGTTTGGGCGGTTACCACAACACGGAAGAAATGGCTCAGGTGATGTTGCTCAAGGAAAGACTGAGTTGTAACTTCATCCCGTGAACTGACAATGGCTAAAGAGTAATGATGCGTTAGTGCGTGAAGCAGGACAGGAATCCCCGGGATCAGTTTGAACCTATGTCGTATCAATCGCTGTTTTCCACGCAGCCGCTGGTTTAACCATTGGATCGGACGGTCTAAGTCCAAGCGATCGAGAAGCGCGAAAATCCAGTTCCCTGGCGTTTCGCTGCTCATGACCAGCCAACGCGCCAGACGGTGCAGGTGGCGGGCAGGAAAAAAGAGGAGGAAGGGTTTGAGGACGGTTTCCAATCCCCGCACCCATTCATCATCGGTATCGCTCAGGGTGCCATCTAGGTCAAAACAGATTGCACGGATGCGTGAAACACCAAGGGGCATCGGGATGTTATGGCTGAGGAATTAAGGTTTGAAACGCCTCTAGCGCGTCCGTTACAGCCTTGGCATCACTTCCGAGTATCCATATAGTGTATGAATTTTCCCTGATCAGGATGCTTTGGCCTGCGGTGGATACCTGCCAGCGGCTTGTGGTTGTCGCTGTCGAGAGCGGCTGGCCCCAGCGTTGAATGCCGTATTGTCGAAAAGCATTATAGAACTCCTTGGCGTCATTTTCGCTATCCCAGCGGATATTAACTAGCAAAAGGGTTCCCTCATTCTGCGGGTTGCGCCAGACCTGATAAACATCCCCGCCCCAGCCGGCGGCGGCTTGTGCTGCAATATTCTCGTTCAGACGCCAGGCTTGCTTTTCGGCATAGGCAAGGATCAAGTAGAGGTACCATTCCCCAATTTCGCCCTCATCGTAAAGTTCATATCCGGTCAAGACGGGGCTTAAATCTGGCACGTTGACCTCGAGAGGGGCATCGCTAGGGTATTTCTCGGGATGGAGGATCTGTTCCGTAGATAAAGGCGGGTGTTTGAAGGCAGCATTGATTGCATCCCAGCGCCCCTTCTGGTAGAGGTCAAGGACAAAATCCAACCCCTGGCGGTAGGGGAAAAGAAAATCCTGTTGCAGGAATTCGGGTGTAGTATCGAACACGGGGCTTTGATAGTTTTGATAAAACTCCTGAATCTGCTTCCGATCTTCGGGGGTGGCGGCATTGAGTAACCAAAACTGTTCAGTAAGCGAAGCATCGCCTTCAATCAGGGATTGTACTGCGGCACAATATTCACTTTGTTGGTCACAGACCTCGTCAGTCATCTTGAGGCCGCCTTTAAAATCAAACGTTTGATCTTGTAGTGCGTGCGTGTATTCATGAGCATACGTTGACCGCTGGGGACCGCGGAAGGCTTCGTCTTGAATGACGTACATAGTTTTGGTGTCATCATCATAAAAGCCGGCAATTTGCTCGGTATAAAGATCCCGCAATAATGTGTAAAGGTCAAAGTTGCGGGGAAGCAGACCAAAAAGAGATAGGGTGGTGACGTCTTTTTCTACTTCTGCAGGTGTGTAATCTTTGAGGAAGTCATCAATAACCTTTTGATGCAATTGACCGGTGGTAAGGAGCTCACGGCGCAGAGGGGTTCGAGGTTGCAATCCCCGGATGCGAATCACTTGCTGTTCAATTTCGTCCATCTGTGCAGCGATGTCCGGGGGAAGCGATACCATCGTGGGGGTGGTGGTTTCGGCGGTCGGCAAGCGTGAAGGTGGGCGCTGGGTGGGAAAGGCTCGAGTTATTTCTTGGGATAACGTTTCCACTGTTGGGATGGATGGGGTATTTACCGCACGCAGTGTGATTAAGGCGACCGTTGCCAATGTCCCTATCCCAAGACAGGCGATCAGACCGATAAGCACAAGGGTTACAAAGATGTTACGCCGGGTTCTCATCATCAAAAATTTTTACCTCAAAGCGATCATCAGTTTTGTTGTACAAAGCGCAGCGCATACTCTGCATCGGGGTAGCCCGGATGAGCCTTAAGTGCTGCTTCAAAGGCGGCAATGGCTTCATTTTTCTTCCCTTGCCGATACAATCCCCATCCCCGCCAGAGAAGGGCCTCTTCGGAATTTGGGGTGCGTTTGAGGGCATACTCGGTAAGTGCCATCAGGTCTTCAATACGGTTCGTATGAAAATAGGCAAAGAAAGGGCCAAACTGGTAGCGCAGCATCCGCTGCGGTAGGCCAAGGGTACGTGCTTGGTCATAGGCTGTTGCGGCTTCGTCATAGCGTTCGAAGTAAACCAGATTAGTGCCTAGATTGAACCAGGCAAAAGCGTTGGCAGGTTGGTCTTGGGTTTCGCGTTGAGCAATTTCAAGTGCGTGTGTGCGGTTTGCGGTCACATCCCAATCTGCACCTAAAAGGCTTTGGATGGTGCTCTCACTCTCGGGAGGAAAGACCAAGAAGTAGACACGGTTAAAAGCCTGCCAGTTCTGGTCTAGACCGGTGTAGGGAATGAGGCGGTTGGAGCCATAAAAGGAATCCTGGGCGATGAAGTAGCCTTCCCCCTCGTCATAACCGGTCAGCAATAAATAATGCCCTGCCCAGCGGTCATCATTAGGCCAGTAGGATTCTTCCATCAAGTAACCCTCTTCAATCACAACTGGGAAACCGGCTGCAAGCAGGTGTTTCAGCAACATGATGTCGCCCCCAACGCGAAATTCGCTGCGCAGCCATCCAACGTAATTACGGGTGAAATACAAAAGTTCTTCAATATTGACGTTGCGATCCTGAGGAATGGGTTTGATGATATTGGCAATGTCGGATTGGTTGCCGTTCCAACCATAATACCGCAAGAGCATTGTTAACGTAGCCGGGCCACAGTTGTTGATGTCCTGTTTCTCGTATGGCGGAGGGGGCAATTCTACCCGTTGGGGCAGTGGTGTTGGCGTTGGAGACGTGGTTGAAGTCGGGCCAGGTAATGCAGATGGGACCTCTTGAGGGGTTGCAAGGGTGGGGAGAGCCGTAGAAGTTGGAGGCATAATCCTCACCCTGGGTGTCGGGAGCGGGTTAACTGGATCAACCACACCTCGCAGGTAAGTGGCAAAGATTTCATATCGCCAGATCAGCCGGGAACGAAAAGATGGTAAGAAGATATAAGCCCCCAGTAAAAAAACCACGATCAAAACTCCTCCAACCCCAAACCACCAATGCCAACCACGGAGGTGATGAGAGTTTGTTGGATTTTTCGGCATGGGGGTTATTCTATCACGATTCGAGAGACACTTTGGGCGTATGATATAATACTTAAATGGTCTGATTTGAAAGAACAGAAGGCAAACCTTTGATATAATCGGGATACTATGAAGTACTATATTTGGACCGAAGGTTGTCAAATGAATGTTGCTGACTCGCAGCGGGTGGCGGCGGCTTTGGAACATTTGGGCTACGAGCCGACTACCACCGCTGAAGAGGCAGATGTAATTGTGCTTAATACCTGTGTGGTGCGTCAGAGTGCCGAGGATAAAGCCTATGGGCGGTTAAATGCCCTCCGCCCGATCAAGAAACAGCGCCCTGAGGTGATCATCAACCTGATGGGATGTTTGGTAGGGGTTAAGGGGAACCCGAAAGTTGCAGAGCGCTTCCCCTTTGTAGATGTCTTTTCACCCCCCTCGGATCCGCGCCCACTTTTGGCTTTTCTGAGCCAGCGCTTGGGGCGGGAAATTGAATTAGAGGAAACCGAGCAGCGCTTTGCCTGGATGGATGAAGAGGTTCCTTTGCCGCAGGAAGAGCGAGGTAAAGCCGTTTCGGCGTTTATCCCGGTGGTGTATGGGTGTTCGCATGCGTGCACGTTCTGCATTATTCCCTATCGCCGTGGGCCGGAACGCAGCCGTCCACCCGAGGTTATCTTGGCCGAAGCCAGAGCCTTGGTGGCTCAAGGGGTAAAGGAAATAACCTTACTGGGCCAGATTGTGGATCGCTATGGCAAGGATGAGCCTGAATTTCCTACGTTGAGTGGTTTATTGCGGCGCCTACATCAAATTGAAGGTTTAGAACGGATTCGCTTCCTCACCTCACATCCCAACTGGATGACCGATGAACTTTTGGACACGGTGGCCGAATTACCCAAAGTGATGCCGCATATTGAGGTGCCGGTTCAAGCCGGAGACGATGAGGTGTTAGCCCGTATGCGCCGCGGTTATACGGCCGAGCAATACCGCCGATTGATTGAGCGCATTCGCGCCCGTATACCGGGTGTAGCCATTGCTACTGATATTATTGTGGGATTTCCAGGTGAGACTGAAACCCAATTTCAGCACACGTATGACTTGCTGGCCGAGTTACGTTTGGATGTGGCTCACTTGGCGCGCTATTCTCCTCGCGAAGGCACTGTAGCGGCACGCAAAATGCCCGATGATGTCCCTGAAGAAGAAAAATGGCGGCGCTTTCGTCTATTAGAGGAATTGCAAGAGCGCATTGCTGGCGAGATCAACCAACAGTATGTGGGAAAAGAGGTGTTGGTGCTCTTTGAAGAGAAGGTGCGACGGCGCTGGAAAGGGCGCACGGAGACCAATAAACTGGTCTTTGTCGAGAGCGAAGCTGACCTGCGGGGACAAATCATTCCAGTGCGCATCACCTGGGCGGGACCGTGGTCAATGCTGGGTGAAATCCCTGGCTCTACCGATTCTCAACGGGTTTTAGCCGAGACGCCGCTACACGTTTGAGAATTAATATGACCGAACATCTTTACTCCCTGGCCGGCAGGGTGATCTTGATAAGCGGGGCGGCGCGCGGCTTGGGACGCGTATTAGCCCTGGCGTTAGCTCGAGCCGGGGCGATCTTGGCCCTCCATGACTTAAGCCCCATTCACCTGGAAGAAACGTATCACCAGGTGCGGGAGTTAGGCGCCAAATGCCAATTGTATGTTGCGGATAGTGGCAAAGGTCTACCGGCGCGGATGTTAATTACAGAGGTTGTGGAAGATTGGGGGCGTTTGGATGGCCTGATCAATAATTTGCACATTCAACCTGAAGCTGATCTCGCGCGCCTCGATGAGTGGGACTGGGAACGCACTCTCGAGCTCAATCTAAGTGGGCCATTTTTATTGATGCAAAGCGCGATTGCCCCAATGTCGGCAGTGGGAGGGGGAAATATCCTTAACCTTATTGCCGAGTTAGTGGCAGATAAAAATAATGGGATAAATGCGGCGTTTGCGGCCAGCCAATTCGGATTAGCCGGTTTGACTCAAGCCACCGCAGGTGAACTTATGACATATAATATTCTTAGTTGCGCGCTTGAAGTTGGACCGCTGGCAAAGATATTGGATGAAACTGCCTGGCAGAATACAGAAGGTCAGAAGCAGGTAGCGTGGATCACTCGATGGATGGAGCGTCGAGAGAAGGTGCCACCAGGTGCGTGGCTAAGGCGCGCACAATTTGAGAGACTGACGAGGACGGAATGATCGGTTTCCGAGAGATTTTGCGCGGGTTGCAGGCGCTGGAAATCGGCGTGCACCCGGTCATTGTCCACGCATCGCTTTCAGCGTTCGGGCCGGTACGTGGGGGCGCGGAAACCGTTGTGGGTGCCTTGTTGGCAACTTTCCCCGGCGTGATGGCACCCACACATACGTATAAAACCATGTTGATCCCTGAGGATGGACCGACCAATAACGGTATTACCTATGGGAGTGGTAAAGCCCAGAATGCCATGGCCGAGTTCTTTACCCTGGATATGCCCGCCGATCCTTTGATGGGAGTTATTCCAGAAACGTTACGCCGGCATCCTCAATCCAAACGGTCGGGTCATCCCATTCTTTCGTTTGCAGGGGTAGGCGTAGAGAGCGCAATTAACGCGCAGACCCTTGAGGAGCCCTTGGCGCCTATTCGAGTGTTAATGGAACAAGGCGGATGGGTGTTGTTGCTGGGGGTTAACCATACCGTTAACACCAGTTTGCATTTGGCTGAACGGATGGCTGGGCGGCGTCAGTTCCTCCGTTGGGCATTAACCCCTCAAGGCGTTGTGGCATGTCCGGGCTTTCCGGGGTGTTCTTTGGGTTTTGAACAGGCTGAGCCACTTTTACGTCCCATCACGCGAGAGGTCAAAATCGGCGAAGCCACAATACGCGCCTTGCCTTTATCCGCAATGGTTGAACGGGTGGCAGTTCATCTTCGTCAAAACCCTTTAGACCTGCTTTGTGATCTGCCGGATTGTGAACGCTGTGAGGCGGTGCGGGTGGAATTAGCGACAACACGTGGGTTAGGTTAGGTACTTAATCCCGCTACCGGTATTCAAAAGCAAAACCCGCTCTTTGGAATTTAAGAATCTCTGTTCTTTGAGATGAAAGAGTGCTGCCACCGTTGCTGCACCTTCGGGAGCTGCAAAGATGCCCTCGCTGGACGCGAGCAACTTCTGGGCGTTACGAATTTCGTCATCGCTGACCGCGATGGCTATCCCCTGAGAGTCGTAAAGAGCTTCGAGTACCAGGCGGTCACCAAAGGATTTGGGAACCCGAAGCCCCGACGCTATAGTTTGGGCTTTCTGCCAAAAATCACAGTGATCCGCATGTGCCTGAAAAGCCCGGACAAATGGCGCACAACCTTGGGCTTGAACGGCAACCAGACGGGGCGGGGTGTCATCTTCCAGCCATCCCAGGATTTTCAACTCCTGGTAAGCCTTCCATATTCCCACCAGTCCGATACCACCTCCAGCCGGGTAAACGATAACCTCAGGAAAGCGCCATCCAAAGGCTTGGGCAATCTCAAATCCCATTGTCTTTTTTCCCTCTAACCGATAAGGTTCTTTAAATGTTGAAACATCAAACCAACCCTGTTCTACCATGCTGGCGGCCGCTTGAGCAGCGTCACTGATTAAGCCAGCGATTAAGATGACCTCGGCCCCTGCTATTCGGGCTTCTTCGACATTTGCGCGTGGGGTATCAGAAGGCATTATCACTCGCGCTGCCATGCCGGCCCGTGCGGCATAGGCCGCCATGGCACCGCCGGCGTTCCCGGCGGTAGGGACAAGGACTTTTTTCAATCCTAATTCTCGGAGTTTCGACAGGGCAACAGCTTGACCGCGGGCTTTGAATGTCCCGGTTGGGTTGAGGGCTTCGTCTTTTAAGAAGAGATGAGACAAGCCTAGGTGGTCACCAAGGTGAGGGAGAGACAAAGTTGGCGTATCCCCTTCACCGAGCGTAATTTGAAATCGTGGGTCGGTGATAGGTAATAATTCGTGCCAACGCCAAAGACCGCGGGGACGGTGGGCAAATTGGTCGCGGTCAAGATGGTTACGAGCGGTCTCAAGGTCATAGCAAGCAATTAAGGGTGCGTTGCAGTGAGGACAGAACCGTTGTGGTTCGTGGGGTGAATAATGGTGTTGATACGTCGAGCAGATCAAATGGGTGAGTAAGGATGCAGATAGGGCCATGTCAAGTATCCTGTGCGTGAAGCGAGATCTAGAGGTTAGTTAATTGTAGACGGATATATTGTAAAGTGTTTGAAATCGAGTAGACGACGTTTTGTGCTATACTCGAAATTAACCATCTTACATAACAAAGTGCGTTTTCTCGCCCCAGGAGACAATTTTGTCTAACCTCAAAGGATGTGACATTATGGCGTCTCATCAAGAGCGGGCCTCGTTTGAGTTATTGCTTGAAATTAGTCGCGAACTCGCCTCCAGCCTGGATCTAGGCACGGTGTTAGCGCGGGTGCTGTTCCTTTCAACGCGCAATGTGGGCGCCGAGCGGGGAAGTCTGATTGCCTTAGATGAAACCGGCGAGCCGATTGAGGCTGCCATTGTTATTGAGGATGCCATCCACCGGCCCACGGTAGCGGAGATGCGGGAAGTGCTGGAATATGGATTGGCGGGTTGGGTTGCGGCTCATCGCCAACCTGCATTAATCGGGGACACGTCAAAGGATGAGCGATGGGTGCAGCGAGCAGATGACCGTGCAGAGACCAATCGGCGAAAATCTGCCATTTGCGTGCCCCTTTTGGCCCAGGATCAACTGGTTGGGGTTTTGACGCTGGTGCATGCTAAGCCAGGCTTTTTTACTCCAGATCATTTGAGATTGTTACAAACCATTGCCGACTTAGCCAGTTTGGCAATCCGCAACGCACAGCTCTTTCATTCGGTGCAGGCTGCTCAACAGCGATATCGCGATTTATTTGATGATAGCATTGATCCCATTTTAATCACTACGCTGGAGGGAACAATCATTGAAGCCAATCGCCAGGCCTCCACAGTTAGCGGGCATGCTCTCCCTCATTTAGTGGGACAATCTCTTGATGTTTTTCATCCCGCCGATTGGGAAGTGGTGAGAAATTATCTGACTCAAGGTGAGTCATTTCAACCGGTTACTTATCAAGGAACGGCGCGGCGGCGGGATGGTCGTGAATTTCCGGTTGAAGTCTATGTGCGGCGAGTGGTTTTACAGGGGGAAACCTATTTGCAATGGACACTACGGGACATTTCTGAACGTAAGGCATTGGATGCATTACGTGAGGACCTGGCGGCGATGATTTATCACGATTTACGGTCGCCATTGGCTAATATTATTTCTAGTTTGGATATTTTGAACTCACTTTTGCCCTTAGAGAATATGCCGGCATTGAAGCCGGTGTTTCAAATTGCAATGCGCTCAACCGACCGCCTGCAAAGGTTAATCAGTTCCCTCTTGGATATTAATCGCCTCGAGGCAGGTCAGCCGATCACCAATCGCAAACCTGTTCATCCATTGGCACTCGTTCAGGAAGCGCGCGAAGCGGTTCAGCCTATGGTAGAGGGTAAGCAGCAAACTTTGATCGTTGAACTCCCCCAGTCATTGCCCGTGGTATGGGTAGATGGGGAGATGATTCGGAGGGTGTTGATCAATTTGCTCGAAAACGCGATCAAGTACACCCCTACCAACGGCACCTTACATGTTGGGGGTAGTGCGCAAGGTGAGTTTGTTGAACTATGGGTTCAGGATAACGGTCCGGGGATTGACCCGGCCTATCACGAGCTTATCTTTGAGAAGTTTAGCCGCGTTCAAGGAGAGCGGTTCCCGCGCGGGTTGGGTTTGGGGTTAGCATTTTGCCGTCTGGCCGTGCAGGCACATGGTGGTAAAATTTGGGTGGAAAGCGAAACCGGGAAGGGTAGTCGGTTTATTTTCACCCTCCCGGTTTACCGCGAAACTCAATCCACCTAAGCCTAGCACAGGGAAGATGATGCAGGAATTATTTCCTAACTTATATATTGAACAAGGATACCCGGGCGTCGTTTTAGGGGTGATTGCGCTTCCCCATGGATTGGTGCTCATTGACGCACCGTTTCGTCCTGAAGATATTCGTTCTTGGCGATCAGCCTTGGTAAATCTAGGGGGAGGTGTTGAGCGTTTGCTGGTCAATCTGGATGCGCACATGGATCGTACTCTTGGCAGCCGAGCGATGGAATGTACGGTGATTGCGCATGAGGGAGTAGTTTCGGTTTTGCGTAATCGCCCCTCCACGCTTAAGGCGCAGGGGGTAGAAACCGGGGCAGAATGGGAATTATATGAAAACCTGGGTAGTGTGCGTTGGTCACCCCCGGAAATTACGTTTACCGAACACCTGAAGATTTTTTGGAATGAAGCGCCGATTATCCTGGAATACCATCCAGGGCCTTCAAACGGTGCAATCTGGGTCAATGTGTTAGAACACAAAGTGGTGTTTGTGGGGGATGCGGTGGTTTTTCCTCAACCGCCGTTTCTGGTGCAGGCCAATATTCCCGAGTGGCTGCGCTCGCTAGAAATCCTGGCGTCTCCGGAGTATCGAGATTATTTGATCGTTAGTGGGCGCACCGGGTTGGTGACCCAAAAAGAGGTTGAGAAGCAAGCCCAAGTTTTGAGAGAGATTCAGTCGCGTTTGGAGCATCTGGGGGCGGGGGCGGCTTCTGAGGCCGTCGTTGCCGAACTGGCGCGGGAACTAATTGAAAAATTTGAACCCACCGCGGAACGAGCTTCCCAATATGAGAATCGTTTAAGGTACGGGTTGTGGCGGTATTACCTACGCCATTATCGCTCTTCTGAAGACACGGAAGAAGATTAAACCCTTGGAGGCTAACAGCATGCACGAGACGCCTTTTATGCCCCTAGTGGAATTAACGCGCGGGCCAATTGTTGAGTCGGTTCACTGGGGAGCGTTAGCCATAGTGGATTCGCGAGGACGATTATTGGCCAGCCTGGGCGATCCCTACCTGGTGATGCATTTACGTTCTACGGCGAAACCCTTCCAACTTTTACCGTTGATCGAGGAAGGCGCGGTTGAGCACTTTTCATTAACCCCTGAAGAGATTGCGGTCATGTGTGCTTCGCATTCGGGGACAGATGAACATGTTCAGGTTATAGCCCGCCTGCAAGCCAAATTGGGCATTGAAGAGAAGGAGTTGCAGTGCGGGGTGCATCCGCCTTTTCATGAGCCGACCTGGCAGGCCATGATACAGCGCAACGAAACCCCGACCCCCAATCGTCATAACTGTTCGGGAAAGCATACGAATATGCTGGCGCAGGCAGCTTTGCTTGAAGCCAGTCGTGAGGATTATCTCGATCCACAACATCCCGTGCAACAGCGCATTCTGCATGCGCTGGCAGAGATGTGTAATATTTCCCTCGAAGATATACGCATCGGTATTGATGGGTGCTCTGCACCGGTTTTTGCCCTGCCGCTTTATCATGCCGCCCTGGGTTATGCGCGTTTATGTGATCCCGTGGAATTATCGCCCCAACGCGCACAGGCATGTCGCACCATCACATCTGCCATGACTAAGGCTCCGTTTATGGTGGCCGGGCCGGGGCGATTTGATACCTTGGTCATGGAAATAGGGATGGGGAAGATAATTGCCAAAGGCGGAGCTGAGGGGTATCAGGGCATTGGACTACTGCCCGGTGCACTAGGGCCGGACAGCCCTGGCATCGGAATTACTTTCAAAATCGCAGATGGCGATCCGGGCGGGCGCGCGCGCCCAGTGGTGGCGATTGAAGTATTGCGCCAATTAGGGGTTTTGAACGAGGATCAGATTCAATCTCACCTAGCCGATTTAGCCCCGCGTCCTTTGAAAAATTGGCGCGGTTTAAGCGTGGGTGAGATTCGCCCGGTTTTTAAGTTGGAATGGCAACGGTCGTTTGGATTATAGGTAATGGGGTTGGAAGAACAGCTCGAGCCCGCACTGAAAACCAAAGCACAAAAGGTTTACGAGCGATTGGTGCAATACTTTGGTGAGCCCCACTGGCGTAAGCCGCTCTCGCCCCTTGAGGAATTGGTCTCAACCATTTTGTCTCAAAATACCAATGATCGCAATCGTGACATGGCATTTGAACGGTTGAAAGAGCGATTTCCAACCTGGGAAGCCGTTCGCGATGCCAGTCCAGAAGCGGTTATAGATGCAATTCGCCCAGCCGGTTTGGCCAACCAGAAGGGGCCGCGTATCCAGACGTTGTTACGTCAGATCACTGCCGAGCGGGGATCGCTAGACCTTTCTTTTTTGGAAGAAATGTCTCCTCAGGAAGCCAAAGCATGGTTAATGCGCTTCAACGGTGTTGGGCCTAAAACAGCGGCTATCGTGCTTCAATTTTCTTTAGGCAAACCATCGTTTCCGGTGGATACCCATATTTATCGCGTCAGCGGGCGCTTAGGGTTGCGCCCACAAAAGATGAGCGTGGAACAAGCGCATTCCCACTTGGCTGGCCTGTTTCTTCCAGAGACCTATGGGACAGCCCATCTAAACCTGATTCGTCTGGGGCGTGAGATTTGTCTGGCACGTAAGCCGCGCTGTACCATTTGCCCCCTCAATGATCTATGTGATGATTATCAGCAACGTCTGCTAGCCTCATCGAAAGTATAAACTCGAAAAGATGAAGCAGGCACAGGTATAAAATTCACAAAATTGACAGACAAAGTTTACCGATCAACTTGACAATGGTTTTGGCTTTTCTCTATAATCAAATCAGTTATCGAGTTAGAGGTTTAATTACTTCCCCCCAAAATTGACTCAGGATAGAGATCAGTGAGTACCCAGACCTAACTGTCTGGTGAGATAGGTTGTTTATTGCTTAGGAATTTCCCCGGTAGGATGGTGTGTTGGAACTTTCCGCTTCAATCCCCCTTGTTATTGATACTGATGCCGGTGTAGATGATGCCTTTGCCTTGATGCTCGCTTTGGCATCTTCTCGTGGGCATCCCTTAGCGATCACCACAGTGCATGGGAATGTGCCGGTCAGGCAAGCTACCCAAAATGTGTGCTTGATCCAGGATGTGATGGGACGCGAGGTACCTGTGTACGAAGGCGCCTCGCGTCCGCTCTTAAGTGAGCCGGTTGATGCGGTGAGTATTATGGGGCCGGATGGGCTGGGTGGAGTAACTGCATGGATGCAGCCCTCTATGCGCCAAAGGCGGTCTAACCATGCTGCAATTGCCCTTACACAGTGGCTTCGTCACCGTCCTGGCCCAGCAGGCATTACCTTAGTAACCTTAGGGCCGCTGACGAATCTGGCTTTGGCGCTAGCGTTGCAACCCGATTTGCCGAAGTATGTCACAAGATTGGTCATCATGGGGGGAACATCCGAGGCGAGAGGAAATGCCTCGGCGGTGGCCGAGTTCAATTTCTTCGCCGATCCTGAGGCCGCCGCAAGGGTATTAATGGCAGGATTTAAAGAGGTGTGGCTTTTGCCTTGGGAGACATCTTTGCGTTATCCCATCCCATGGTCTGATTTTGACGCCCTGCTTTTCCCTGAAAATCCGCGTACGCAGTTTGCGCGTCACATCACCGGTTACTTGCGTGAGCGCCTTCAAACCTTGGGTGCAGCGGGGTTAGTCTTGCCCGATTTCCTGGCGATGTTGGTCGCTCTCTATCCTGAAAGTATTCGAGAGAGTTTAGCAGTGCAGGCGAATGTAGAGATAGAAGGACAGATTGGGCGTGGTTTACTGGCAATCTCGTGGTACCAAACGTCGGCAGAACCCAATCTTCATGTTGTGACTCACGTGGATGTGGGGCGCGGTGTGGAGGTTCTGCGTTCTGTTCTGGCCGGCGGAGAGTGAGAGGAGGTGGTTTTAGCGATTTGATGCGAATGGTTGATTAATGCAGAAAGGCATGAAACTCACTTGTTACCCATTAATTCCAGGAGGTTGAGGACATGAAGTCAAAACTGTTCATTTTGGTCTATGTGTTGGTGGTAACGGCCCTGATTCTGACGGCTTGTGCACCACAGCAGGGAGTTACCCAGGCTCCACCTGAAGAGAAGAAACTTCGGGTGGTTAACCTGATTAACGGTGTTTTAGGTGATAAATCCTTCTTCGATTCGGCGAACCGCGGTATGGAGATGGCAAAAAAGGACTTCGGTATCGAGGTCAAGACCATAGAAGCCGGGATTGATCCTGCAAAATGGAAGCCGGCACTTGAGGATGCCGCTGCCAATGAGGAATACGACATTCTCATTGTTGGAACTTTTCAGATGTCAGAATTCTTACAAGAAGTGGCTCCGAAGTATCCCGATAAGAAGTTCATCATCTACGATGTTTCGGTGGACTACAGCAAATGTGATTGCAAGAACGTCTATTCGGTGACCTATAAGCAGAATGAAGGCTCCTACTTGGCCGGTCTCTACGCTGGTTTGATGTCTCAGTCAAAGATTGTGGGTGTTATCGGGGGGCAGGATATCCCTGTGATCAATGACTTCATCGTGGGGTATAAGCAGGGTGCTAAAGATGCTGGCGTTTCGGAACAGAACGTGATTGTCCAGTATGCAGGTGGCTGGAACGATCCGGCGAAGGGGAAAGAGATTGCCCTGGCTATGTACCAGCAGGGTGCAGACATTGTTTTCAACGTTGCAGGGGGCACTGGCGTGGGTATCTTCCAGGCGGCTCAGGAAGTTAACAAATATGCCATCGGCGTGGACTCTGACCAGGCTTTGATTATTGAAACAACTAACCCCGAACAGGCCAAGCACATTCTCACCTCAATGATGAAAAACGTGGATAACAGCCTCTATCGGGCGATCAAACTATATCTCGAAGGCAAATTGCCGTTCGGGCAGGCGGAGGCTCTGGGCATTGCCGAAGGCGGTGTAGGGCTGGCAAAGAATAAATACTATGAAGAAATGACCCCTGCTGATGTCAAGGCAAAAATTGACCAGGCTGAAAAGGACATTCTGGAAGGCAAGATTGTGGTGGATACCGTTTTCAAATAAGTAGCGCTAGGGTGGGGGTACGAGCCTTTCGTACCCCCAATTCACTTGATAGGGGCATATTTTGGGAGGTGGCATGGCGGCACTGGTTGAGATGGATCAGATTGTCAAGATCTATCCCAATGGGGTGGTGGCGAATGATGGCGTAACTTTCTCGGTTGAACGGGGTGAGATTCACGCTCTGGTGGGAGAAAATGGGGCGGGTAAGACCACCTTGATGAAAATCCTTTATGGCGAAGAACGTCCAACAGCAGGGGTGATCCGGGTCAACGGGAAACCAGTGCACTTTCATTCCCCGCACGATGCTATCCGGGCTGGAATTGGCATGGTGCACCAAAATTTTATGCAGGTTCCCTCCTTGACCGTAGCTGAGAACGTCGTTTTGGGCAAAGAACCAACCCGGCAGGGGCTATTAGACCGCAAAGCGGCCATCCGAATCACTGAAGAACTATCACGCCAGTACGGCTTGAAGGTAGATCCGGAAGCCACAATTGACAGCGTCAATGTTGGGATGCGTCAACGAGTGGAGATCCTCAAAATTTTGTATCGTGGCGCAGAAATCCTAATCCTGGACGAGCCAACCGCTGTATTAACGCCGCAAGAAACCACCGAATTGTTCAAATCCATCCGGGCTTTGGTCAAGCAAGGCAAGACGGTCATCTTCATTACCCACAAATTACGTGAGGTCAAAGAGATTTCAGACCGGGTAACTGTGATGCGCGGGGGGCGGGTTATGGGGACATTACCCACAAGTGAAGCAACCCGTGAAGGTCTGGCTCGCATGATGGTAGGGCGCGATGTATTTTTAGAGGTCTCTAAACCGCCCCGCGAACGTGGTCCGAAGGTGTTAGAAGTGCGTGATCTGACCTATGTTTCTGAAACTGGGCGATATGTACTGCGTGGTTTATCGTTCAATGTGTATGCGGGTGAGATTTTAGGCGTGGCCGGGGTAGAAGGCAATGGTCAAACCGAATTGGTGGAGGTGCTGACTGGCTTACGTCCGGCAACCGGGGGTGAGGCGAAAGTAATGGGTGTGCCCATCCTTAATCGCCCTCCCCGAGCGGTAAGACTGGCAGGGGTGGCACATATTCCGGAGGACCGTTTGACCAATGGTTTGGCACTGGAAGCGACCATTAATGAAAATTTGATTGTGGATCGCTATTTTCGTCCCCCATTTCGGCGGGGAATGTTTATAGTCAACCAGGTAGTCCGACACCACGGACAAAAACTGATTGAGACCTTTGATATTCGTACACCAAGCGGAGATGTGACGGTGGCGTCATTGTCAGGTGGCAATATGCAGAAGGTCATCCTGGCGCGCGAGTTTTCCAGCCAGCCCCAATTGTTGATCGCGGCTCAGCCAACCCGCGGTGTAGATGTGGGCGCCACGGAGTTCATCCGTCAGCAATTGGTGGAACAGCGTAACCGTGGCACAGCGGTTTTACTGGTCTCTGCCGATTTAGCCGAGGTGATGAGTCTTTCGGATCGCCTGGTCGTAATGTATGAAGGACAAATTACAGGTGTCTTTCCTGATGCCTCAAAAGCCACTGAAGAAGACATCGGGTATTACATGTTAGGCATTAAACGGCAATCTCCGGAAGAAATGGAGGCCTATCTATGAACCTGTTACGAAAATCGGCGGTGCGGGAATTTCTGCGCATTGTGATTGCCGTTTCTGCGGCGTTGATTTTGGGGTTCGTTATAACACTTCTGGTCTCTAAGCAACCATTGGAGGCCTACCGCGCCTTTTTGTTGGGGCCGTTATCGCGTTTTAACCGCTTTGGGGATTGGATTGAGGAATCCATCACCCTGACTCTCGTTGGGTTGGCCGTTGCCCTGGTCTTCAAATCCAAGCAGTTCAGCCTCGGGGCTGAGGGTCAAATTTTGCTCGGCGCATTGGTCTCTGGATCTATTGCTCTTTTTGTACCTTTGCCGGGGTATTTGCGTGTTCCATTGGGACTTTTGGCGGCTATGGGGGTTGGATTTTTATGGGGATACCTACCGGGTTACCTCAAGGCCCATCTAAATGCGAATGAAATTGTCTCAACCCTGATGCTGAACACAATTGCACTTAAGATCTACGATTATTTTCTGATTTTTCATATCAAACCCCCCAATGCGGGTTATAACGCTTCAGAAACCTTTACCAAAGACGGAATTTTACCCTCGTTCGTCCCGGCACTGCCTTTTCTGGCCGATATACGGGCTCGTTTCATGAGCCAGACCAACATCTCGATCATGTTGTACCTGGCAATTATTGCTTTCCTGGTGGCCTATTATCTGATGTACCGCACACCGTTTGGCTATGAATTGCGTATGATCGGCGCCAATATAAAGTTTGCCCATTATGGTGGCATCAATGTGAAGCGCACCATTATTTTAGCATTTGCAGTAAGCGGTATATTTGCCGGTTTGGCAGGGGCGCATCTAGCGATGGGCATTCATACCAAACTGATCCAGAATATCTCGCTCGGCATAGGGTTTGAGGGGATTGTGGTCGCGCTGATGGCACGAAACAACCCGCTTTTTGTCCCGCTTTCAGCCTTAGCCTATGGGTACCTACGCGCCGGCGCGGACATCATGGAACGCAGTTCCGATGTCTCGCGCGAAATGGTGTTGGTGATTCAAGCCCTGATCATCCTTTTAGTCACCGCGGAGCGGGTATTGCCCGTTATTCAACAGCGGGTCGCGGCACGGCGCAATCCTCAGCCAGCCCCATCCCTGGCGGAAGGAGGGGAGTAGACAATGTGGGAACTGGTCTTGCGAGGAATCTTTAGTGCCTTGTTTGTGGCCAGTGTTTTGCGGATCAGCACACCCCTCATCCTTCCGGCGCTGGGTGGGTTGATCTCGGAACTTAGCGGTGCGACGAATATTGCCCTCGAAGGGATTATGCTGGTGGCAGCTTTCACCGGTGTCGTTATCTCCGCCTATACCCAGAGCGTCTGGCTGGGGGTTATCGCAGGTATGCTTTCTGGGGTTCTGGTGGCCGGTATTTTGGCCTATTTTCACCTTTATCTAAAAGCGGATCTTATTCTGGCGGGGATTGCCCTCAATATCATGGCAACCGGAGGCACAATCTTCTTGCTTTATGTGCTCACCGGTGACAAAGGCAGTTCATCTACCCTGGCAAGCAAAGCGGTGCCTGTGGTTAATATACCGATTATCAAAGATATTCCGGTTTTAGGCACTATCCTCAGTGGGCACAATATCTTTACCTATCTGGCGTTTATCCTGACCTGGTTAGTCTCGGTTTTCTTGTATCGCACACCACAAGGGGTGCATTTACGCGCCGTGGGGGAAAACCCAGAAGCAGCTGCCTCATTGGGTATAGATGTGCGACGAGTGCGTTTGGGGGCACTGCTCTTAAGCGGTGTCCTGGCTTCTTTGGGGGGTTTAAACCTTTCAATGGCTTACCTGACGTTGTTTCAACGTGAGATGACGGCCGGACGGGGGTTTATTGCCCTGGCAGCTGTTTTTCTGGGTGGCCGCACGCCGTGGGGAACATTGATTGCTGCGGTTCTTTTTGGTTTCTTTGATGCCCTCTCTAATCAACTGGGGTCATTGGCGATTCCGTCACAATGGGTGCAGATGATCCCATATGTCGCTACCGTTTTGGCGTTGGTAGTTTATTCATTACGTCAGCGCGCCCAGGCGATTGAACGGACGCGCCGCTTCCAAGAAAAGCATCTTGCCGAAACCCATGCAACAGGAGATTGAGGATGCTAAACAAGATATTGGGTGGGCTATATGGCCAAGCCTTAGGCGATGCATGGGGGATGCCGGCTTTGTTGACCCCGGAGGCAACCTGGGAGTACTTTGGTGGCTGGATTGAGGATTTCAAGCCGGCGCCGGAAAATCATCCGGTGCATGCAGGCTTGCCGGCGGGGCGTGTGACCGATGACACCGAGCAGGCATTTGCGCTGGCGCAGGCCATCTTGACCGAGGGGCGCATGACTGCTGAAGGTGCGGCACGGGCATTAATCGCCTGGTATGAGCGAATCGGAGGAGACCGCTCACCTTATGTTGGCCCTTCTACCCGTCGTGCTATTCAAGCCCTGCGCCGCGGAGAGGATCTTTATCAGGTAGGGCGATTCGGTGATACCAATGGTGCTGCAATGCGGGTATCGCCGGTGGGATTGATCCATCCGGGGGATCCCAAGGGGGCGATTGCCGATGCCTATTTATCCTGCATTCCCACCCACCACACGAATGTCGCTGTTTCAGGGGCTGCGGCGGTAGCGGCTGCGATTGCGGTCGCCATGCGTCCTGGAACCACATTAGAAGAGATCATAAACGCTGCGAAGGATGCGGCAATGGTGGGTCTCAAAATGGGACATCAATGGATGGGCGCCTCGATTGCGCGCCGGATTGATCTGGCGTTGGAGATTGTACGCGCAGCGGACGACGAGCGGCAACGGCTACAGTCCTTATATGACGTTGTTGGAGCGGGGTTGGCAATCACTGAGGCCGTACCGGCAGCGTTTGGGGTATTGGCTTTGGCCGAGGGGGATATTCACCGCACGGCAGTATTTGGGGCGGCGCTTTCAGGTGATGCCGATACCGTGACCGCCATTGCGTGCGCCATTGCGGGTGCCTGGCAAGGGATTGAAGCGTTTGATCCTTCGTGGTTGGAGCAACTTCGCATGGCTAACCCCGAATTGGACTTTGAGGGCGTGGCAGAGGGTCTGTATCAATTGGTTCGCCATTAGGGCAAGAATGGAGGATTTTATGGGATCCTTGCTGATTGAGGGTTGTGATTTGTTATGGGTTGAGAATGGGGAGGTTCGGTTTTTACAACGGCAGGATATTTGGATTGAAGGGGCTTTTATTAAGGCGATTGAGCCGAGTGGTACTTTAAACCCTCAGGAGAACCCTGAACGCTTGCCGGCTGAGAAACTATTGGCGATTCCGGGGCTGATCAATACCCATGCGCACGTGCCTATGGTGCTTTTCCGTGGGCTGGCTGAAGATGTGCCCATCGAATCCTGGTTTAACGACTATATTTTTCCCCTTGAATCTAACTTGACCCCTGAAGACGTATATTGGGGAGCGCTGCTAGGGCTGGCAGAGATGATCGAGGCCGGTATCACCAGTGTCGCTGACCACTATTTTTTTATGGATGAAGTGGCACAAGCGGTTAGCGAAGCCGGCTTGCGCGCTAATTTGGTGTGGGCGGTGTTTGGGCATGAGGGAGAAGAAAAGTTGGCTCGAACAGCCCAATTTGTGCAACGCTGGCAGGGCGCAGCGGAGGGGCGCATTACCACTTGGATGGGTCCCCACGCACCCTATACCACGACGCCGGAGTTTCTCCGTCTGTGTGCTCGCTATGCCCATGATCTTGGGGTCGGAGTTCACATTCATGTTTCCGAAACGGCAGACCAGGTGTCTTTTTCTTACAAACAATATGGGAAATCCCCCGTAAGGGTTTTACTGGATAGTGGGGTCTTGGATGTACCGACCATTCTGGCTCATTGCTTATATCCTGAGGAAGAGGACGTACGGATACTGGCAGATCATCCTGTGGGTATTGCGCATGCCCCAAAGACCTATATGAAACTGGGGATGGGGACAGCACCGGTAACCAAATTTCGACAGGCTGGAATCTCGGTGGGATTGGCAACTGATGGGGTAGTTAGTAACAACACTTTGGATATCCTGGAGCAGATGCGTTTATTGGCGTTGACTCAGAAAGATGCTGCTCATGATTCGACGGTGATGCCGATAGCCGAGGTATTGGATATTGCTTTTTATGGCGGCGCTAAAGTCATGCGACAAAATCAGAGGCTGGGGGTCTTAAAACCGGGTTATCTGGCTGATATTACCCTTGTGCGCCAGGATGAGATTGCTGGTTTTCCCCGTTATAACCCGGCGGCCAATTTGATTTACAGTGTTTCGGCACGGGATGTGGATACGGTCATATGCAACGGAAATGTTCTGATGCGTAATCGTCAATTGCTTACCCTAGATAAAGAAACCATCAAAGCCGAGGTGCAAAAGCGCCTGGAACGTTTGACTCAGCGCGTGCCCGGTCGGCGCATTGCTACTTATCCTATATGGAGGAAACCCGGATGATCATTCAGATTTATGCCTTTACCCGTCTTGCAGATGCCTTGGCGACAGTGGAATTGGGAGTTGACCATATTGGGTTTGTGGCTGGTCGTTATGGCATCGTGCATGGAGAACTGGACTTTAAAGAAGCGCGTGCTTTGGTTGAGGGTTTACCTACCCATGCGACCAGCGTGGCACTGACGATGGCCACGGAGGTGGATGAAATCCTGCGGATGGTTCAAGAGGTGCGCCCTCATGTTGTCCACATTTCCACCGACCCGCTAGATGTGGACGAGACGGCAATGAAGATCTTGAAGCATCATCTTCCGGAAGGGGTTCGCCTGATGAAAGCCATCCCGGTAGCAGGTGAAGAGAGCCTGGAATTAGCGCGCCGTTTTTCTCCCTACTGCGACTTCATTCTTTTGGATACCAAAGTAACAGGTCTTCCGGGAGTCGGGGCGACCGGCATGACCCATAATTGGCGGTTAAGCCGCCAGATTGTTGAAACGGTCAATGTGCCGGTTATCCTGGCGGGAGGATTGAGCCCTGAGAACGTTGCCGAGGCCATCCGTCAAGTTCGACCCTATGGGGTGGATTCGAATACCCATACCAATCGTCCTGGTTCTCCGGTGGAAAAGGATTTACAGCGGATCGCGGCCTTCGTGCAAGCGGTGCGCCAAGCCGAGTGGGAGGGTAAGGATTGAAGCGGCCAAAAGTTGCTCTGTTGGGTGATTTAAACATTGATACCGTGTTGACCATCCCCCGTTTCCCTCAGCCTGGCTGGGACGGGTTGGCCGAATCAGCAACGGTGCAAATTGGTGGGACGGTGGTTAACACGGCGGTTGTTTTACGCACTTTGGGGGTTGATTGTGTTTTACTGGGAGGTATGGGGGACGATGTATGGGCGGGTTACCTGCGTCAAAACTTAAAAAACATAGACGTTGATTTAAGCGGTGTTGCCACGATAAAAGATGTAATGACCGGTTTAACCTTTATCACCGTCCCACCGGATGGCGAACGCACCATGTTTTCCTACCGTGGCGCTAATGTAATGTATTCACCTCACCATCTCGAGTTCTCAATCTTCAATACAGTAGATTTGCTGCATCTTTCGGGTTACACCTTGCTTAAACCCCCACAGCAAGAAGCAGCTTTTGTGGCATTGGCTTGGGCTGAAACACAACATCTGCCTATTTGCCTGGACAGCGGGTTGCAACCCGTCATGGAAGTCCCCCATTTAATTGAGCAGGTCTTGCCACGTATCACGGTGGGCGTCTTGGGGCTCCCAGAAGCGACTTACCTGAGTGGTCAACAACAACCGGAGCGGGTATTGATGTGGATGTTAGACCTCGGGATGGAGTGGGCAGTGCTCAAAATGGGAGCAGAGGGATGCTGGCTGGCGAATCATTCTGAAGCGCTTCGGTTGCCTGCATTTCCGGCTCGAGTTGTAGATACGACCGGGGCAGGGGATTCCTTTACGGCGGGTATCATCTGCGGTTATCTCTGTAAGTGGGGGTTGGCTTTGACGGCGATTTTGGCTAATGCACTGGGGGCGCTGGCTACTCAGGTGTATGGTGCCGGCTTGGCCTTACCTGGACGAGCAATATTACGTTCTTATTTACAAGACCTTGCCAACCGCCCTGATACAAGTCCTTGGAAAGAAGGTTTTATAACTCTGATGTCGCGGATAGAAACCATGGATGACTTGCTTACCCCATTGCACCAGGAGCGGCAATGACGTTTTACGTGGCTTCATTTGGCGATTTGGTTGTTGACATTGTGGCAGGCGTGCCCGCACTCCCGGTCGAAGCGGCTCGGGATCAATTGTTAGATTACATCCACTTAGAGCCGGGTGGCGCAGGGAATTTTTTAATCGCAGGCCAGCGTTTGGGAATGCATATGCGGGCTGGAGGGGCAGTTGGCCAGGATGCATTCGGGGGGATCGTCTTGCGCATTCTGGAAGAGGAAGGGGTGGATGTGTCTTATGTTCAGCATCTACCGGCCGGTACCACGACGACCGTTTTGGTGCTTGTGGATCGTTTGGGGCAGCATGTTTTTTTAGGGCGTAGTGGTGAAGGACCAGAGGTGTTGCCCGGGCCTTGGTTTAGCACCTTTTTAGAAGGTGCTCAGGCGTTAAATCTGTGGGGCTATACGTTCATGGAACCCGCGCTGGTAAGGAGTATGCTTCACCTGGCGGAGGAGGCCCATCGTTGCGGCATACCGGTATTTTTTGACCCCGGACCGCAATTGCGTGCCTCTGAATCGCAGATAAAACATCTATTACAGTTGACACGGGTTATTTTACTCACTGAAGCCGAGGTGCCGCTGATGACAGGGGGGCTTTGGGGATCGGAGGGAATTGAGGCATTGTTGGCTAGTGGACCGAGTATGGTGGTGCTCAAACAAGGGGTTAAGGGTTGCACGGTTTACACCTGTACCGAAATGATCGTATCGCCCGGCTTCCCGGTGCCGCTCCGCGATACCACTGCGGCGGGCGATTCGTTTGCGGCGGCTTTTGTCTACGGCTATCTCAAAGGCTGGCGCTTGGAAAAGGTGGCGGCGTTTGCCAACGCCACCGGTGCCGCCAAGGTGCAGAAAATCGGCTCGGGGCGGCAGGTGCCGACTGCGGAGGAAGTGCGTCAGGTCTTACGTGCCTTTCGCGTAGATATTGATTTCTAGAATCAGGAGGGCTTTTATTCATGTTTAGAAAGGTAAAGGTTGAAACAACCCTTCGAGAAGGGCTCATTAATATCACTGATGCCATTCAGGAGGTGGTGCGTAAAAGTGGGGTTGAAGAAGGTATTTGTGTTCTTTATGTGCCTCACACAACGGCTGCGATTACGCTCAATTCGTGTCTTGATCCTGCGACACTCCAGGATTTGACCGAGGAGATACACCGCTTGGTGCCCACACGGGTGGATTTTCATCACATCTATGATACACCGGCGGATGCCGCGGGTCATATAAAAGCCACCTTGGTAGGACATAGCATCACACTTATCGTGACACAAGGGAAAATTGCTTTAGGAGGATCGCAAAGCATTTTATTCTTTGAGTTCGACGGCCCACGCCAACGTGAGGTGTGGGTACGCGTTTTACGCGATTCTGATTCATAAGGTAAATAGGTTATGGCAGAGAAAATCATCATTGATACGGATCCTGGCATTGACGATGCAATGGCTATTTTGTTGGCGTTGCGGTCTCCAGAGTTAGAGGTGATCGGTCTAACCAGTGTTTTCGGTAATGCCACCATTGAAGTGACCACAACCAATGCCTTACGCCTGGTTGAGTTAGAGGGAAACAACGCCATCCCTGTAGCGCAAGGGTGTGGGCAGCCACTGGTTTTACCGTTGGGTGAGGTGGGCACTTATGTCCACGGCGAAGATGGATTGGGAAACACGTTTCTACCACCCCCGAAAGGTAGACCTTTATCTTTACATGCGGCGCAATTTATCATTGAGGCATTACGGCGTTTCCCTGGTGAAGTGACTTTGTTAGCCCTTGGCCCATTGACGAATCTGGCGCTGGCAGCCAGCCTGGATCCGGAGGCAGTCACCTTGGCGCGGCGGGTGGTGATCATGGGCGGAGCCGTTGAAACACATGGAAATATCTCGCCTGTGGCCGAAGCGAACATTTATAACGATCCTCACGCTGCTGCGATCGTTTTCCGGGCTGGATGGCCAGTGACCATGGTGGGGCTGGATGTGACGACCAGGGTGGTGATGACCCCAGACTACTGGAATGAGTTGTATCGGGCTGGGAATACGGCAACGGATTTTCTTCGCGCCATAACGCCTTTTTACCAAAGTTTTCACGATCAGTTTTATGGGATGGGTGGGGCTACGCACACTCATGATCCGACAGCAGTGGTTTACCTTTTAGCCCCAGAATTGTTCGGGACGCAGAATCTACCGGTTTACGTCGAGACTCAGGGACGGTGTATGGGGCAAACCGTGGTGGACTGGTATGGTCAATGGAAGGACTTACCTCGCATTGATATCTGCTTGAGCGTTGATGCGGAGGGTGTGCTTGACCTCATTCGTGAACGGTTGACGAAACCTATTGAGGAATCCGAGGATGAGACGACTGTGGATTGATACCGATACAGCCTCCGATGATGCCGTAGCCATTTTGATGGCCCTGCGTTGGCCTGGGGTAAGCGTTGAGGGAATCAGCATTGTAGCCGGTAACGTGCCGGTGGAGTTAGGGAGCCGTAATGCGCGTTATACGGTCGAACTTTGTGGTTCGGAGACCTCAGTTTATGAAGGCGCCTCTCGACCGCTCTTGAGGGAGCCCGTGTGGGCTTATTTCTTCCACGGCGCTGATGGTATGGGGGAGATGAATTATCCTTCTCCCAAACACGAACCTTCTCCCAAGCACGGGGTGTTGGCTATGATCGAGGCCTTCCGCCAATTTCCAGGAGAGATGACATTGGTCACGTTAGGGCCATTGACCAACCTGGCTTTGGCTCTCAGGCTGGCGCCAGATATCATTCCCCTTATTCCTCATGTTTATATTATGGGGGGCGCAGCGGCAACTTTGGGAAATATCACCCCTGCGGCAGAATACAACATTTGGGTAGACCCTGAGGCAGCGAAAATCGTTTTCCACTCTGGATTACCTATCACCATGGTGGGATGGGAACTATGCCGGGGTGAGGCCAATCTTAATGAAGAAGACATGGCTGCGTTACGTGCCCTTAGGAATCCTCTGGCGGATTTTATCCTTGACTGCAATCGTCAAGCCCTGCGGGCCAACCGGGAGTGGTTGCGCGATCCAGGTTTACCCTTGCCAGATCCGGTGGCAATGGCCGTTGCTTTGGATCCTGAAGTGGTGGCGCGGGCTTCGATGCATTATGTAACGGTTGAGGCAGCCAGTGATCTCACTCGGGGTATGACGGTGGTGGATGAGCGCGGTGTGTTGAACCAACCGCCTAATGTACGGGTGGTCTGGGAAATTAATGTGCCACGGTGGAAAGAGGATTTATTCAGCGTGTTGCAGGTGGTATGACGCGAACTTATCGTTATGATTTACTCTGCCTGGGTGGGGCGGCCGTGGATTGGATTCTCCAGGTGCCCCGTTTGCCTGTCCCGGATGAAAAATTGGTTGCAAAATTTGCCGGCCGAGTGGCAGGAGGTTTGGTGGCGAACACGGCATGTGCAGCAGCGCGGTTAGGCTTGCGGGTGGCTTGGAGTGGGGTTCTCGGAAACGATGAGGGGGGACGGATTTTGCGCCAAAGTTTTGAGGACTTTGGTGTGGAGGTGGTCGGGGCTGATAGTACGCTTGACACGGTCAGCGATTTTACGGTAATCCTGCTTGAGCCTTCAGGACGGCGCACCATCTTGATCGTCAGTCCTGGTGAACGGTATCCTTCTCTAACTGAGGCTGGGCTTGAGATACTAGCCCAGACACGTTTGGCCTATACGGTGCCCTGGACGGTCCCATGGTTAAAGGAAGTTGCCCGTGCTTGCCAACAGATGAGTGTCCCATTAATACTGGATGTAGAGCCTAATAATGTTAGCGCATTGATCCGCGAGGAAATCCCTTCCAGCCTGCGCTTGCTTTTCGTTACCCAAGGCACCTTGGACATCCTGGATCACGCCGATGATACCGTTGGGGATTGGCTTGAGGCTGGGGTAGAACAGGTAGTAATCACGCGGGGAAACGAGGGGGCTGTCGTTGTGACCCGCGCGGGGAAATTTGAAACCTTGGCGTTCCGCGTACCGGTGGTGGATACAACGGGGGCGGGGGATTGCTTTCATGCGGCCTATATGGCGGCGTGGTTGTGGGGATGGTCGCCCGCTCAAGCGGTGCGCTTTGCCAGTGCGGCGGCGGCCCTTTCGGTGCAGCATTTGGGCGCACGTGGCGGATTGCCAACTTTCCAAGACGTTATGGCGTTTTTAGCGCAAAAGGGGGAGGCGTTATGATAGATTTTGTGGCGTTTAACTTGATTTTGGATGATATTGTCTTCCCGGATGGACGGACGGCGATGGGAGAGTTGGGAGGCGGTGGGGCGCAAACTGCCTTGGGAATGCGCTTGTGGTCAGACTCAGTGGGCTTGGTTGCCAGTGTTGGACCCGATTTCCCCGAAATTTGGTGGGAATGGCTGGAGGCGTGGGGGATTGATGTTCAAGGCATTCGACGGGAAAATGTGCCAACTTTGCGGGCATGGCAACTTTTAGAACCCGATGGACGTAGAACACAAATTTGGCGCGTCTCACAAGAGGTGTTAGCCACTCACCTGGCGCGCCGGATGGAGTGGTTGCCGGTTTCATACCGCCAGGCGCGTGGTTATCATCTGGGCGTGCATCCATCGGAGAAAAAAAGCGATTTTATCGAGAATATAAGGGTTCTAGGTGGAATAATCAGCCTGGAGCCGTTCAAGCCTGCTGATCATTTGCCCGATCCAGAGGCATTACAACGGTTGGTTTCGTTGGCGGATATTTTCTCGCCTAATCTGGAAGAAGCGATTTCTCTGGTAGGTCCAGGCGAACCCTCAGAGTTGGTGGTTCGCCTTTTGGATGCCGGGGCGCCGGTTGTGGCGTTGCGCATGGGCGCTCAAGGGGCACTGATCGGTCAACAAGGGTTGGATTATCTGATCCATGTGCCACCTGTGCCAGTAGAGGTGGTGGATCCAGTTGGTGCAGGGAATGCCTTTTGTGGCGGTTTTTTGGTGGGGTGGGTGGAATTTGGCGACCTGGTTGAAGCCGGATTGCGTGGTGCGGTCTCGGCTTCATTTTTAGTGACCCAAGTGGGTTTACCGCGCCTAGAATTGGCGACGGCTCTCCAAATGGCTCACCAGCGATTGCAATCCTTGCGTCCGCAGGTAACAACCTTACCCCTCGGGTAAGCAATACTCATCGTTGTGAGGAGAATTTGTATGAATACCATGTTGGCTCAAATTAAAAGTTTGCCGAAATTGGTAGATGAAATCTATCCCTCTTTGAACGAGACAGTACGCCAGGTCTTGGATCATGAGTTGTGTCTTTCGGTTAAGCGTCTCTTTCTCGTGGGATGTGGGGATTCTCACCACGTGGCACTCAATACGGAATATGCGTTCGAAGCCCTGGCGGGTGTGCCAACTGAGCCGATGACAGCGATGCAATACGCGCGCTATGGGGCGGGATTTATGCCCTCGACCGGGCCGTTGACTAATCTCCTTATCGGTATCTCGGTCTCCGGGGCGGTTGCGCGTACCGTCGAAGCCCTGAGAATGGGCCGGCAGTGCGGAGCGGTAACCATTGCCCTGACCGCCACCGAGGGCAGCCGCGTGACCCAGGAAGCGGAGCGCACCTTTCTGGCTGCGGCGCCCTCATTTGAGGAACCTCCCGGGACGGCGACCCCGGGCGTGCGGTCGTTCTTTGTCAATCAACTGGCTTTGTTATTAAGTGCGGTTCGGTTGGGGGAAGTCCGCGGGCGGCTCACCCTGAGCGAAGCCGAAACCTGGCGGTCGCAAATCCGGCGCCTTAATGAAGCTGTTGACTGGACGATTGAACAGTCTGAATCTCAGGCGCGGGAACTGGCCGAGGCTTGGAAAGATGCTAACGAGTTTGTCTTTGTGGGTGCTGGGCCGAACTTCGGCACGGCACTATTCTCGGCAGCCAAGATCTTAGAAGCCTCAGGCGACTCGGCTCTCGGGCAAGATGCTGAAGAATGGGGTCACCTGCAGTACTTTGCGCGAACTGCAGAAACCCCGACCTTCTTTATCACAGCATGCGGTCGCGATTATTCACGCACGGTGGAAGCGGCTACGGCGGCGAAAGCCATTGGGCGGCGAGTTGTGGCTATCGCACCAAATAAGGCGACGGAGTTGGTGGGTCTCTCTCGGTACCACCTTCCCATCGCCGAGGTGCCCGAAGTGCTTTCTCCGGTGGTAGCGGCCATTCCTGGCGAGTTGGTGGCTGCGTACCGGTCTGAGGTTATTGGAGAGCCCTTCTTCCGCGGATTTGGTGGTGGGCGCAGCATCGAGGGCGGTGGTGGGATCAGTCGCATCCGCACCAGCGATACATGGGAGGTCTGGCAACCATGACTGAGCGGCTGTCTTTTGACGCTCATCCGCCGCGGGTAATTGCTGCTCTGCATTTACCCCCTCACCCAGCATCACACCATCCGATGGCGCAATCCGTAACGCAGATGGTGGATTTTGCGTTGCGCAATGCTGAGCGTGCCGTCGAGGCAGGGATTCCGGCGCTATATATTCAGGATGTGGCCGATACCCCGGTCGCCCCCCAGGTGCAGCCGCACACGGTTGCCACACTTGCGGTTGTGGGGACGGCTATACGGCGTACTTTCCCTGATCTTATCCTTGGGGTATGCCTGATGAGCCACGGTGCGCGCGAGCCGCTGGCGATTGCGCAAGCCATTGGCGCGCAGTTCGTGCGTCTTAAGGTTTACGTTGGGGCAATGGTCAAGGCGGAGGGAATTCTCCAAGGATGCGCCTATGAGGCTATTCAGTACCGGGCGCAATTGGAGGCAGAGGAGATCGCGATTTTGGCCGATGTGTATGATCGCACTGGCGAACCCCTAGGACGCTTGCCTCTGGTTGAAGAGGCGCGGCAGGCAGCAGTGTTTGGGCGAGCCGATGGGTTGGTGCTAACCGGACTCTCCTTCAACGAGTCTCTAGAAATGTTGGGACAGGTACGAGCGGCAAACTTAGGCGTTCCCTTATACTTGGGGGGTGGGGCAAATGCTACCAACGTCGGCCAAGCGCTACAAGTGGCAGATGGGATCATTGTGAGTAGTGCGTTCAAATCACGTCAGGGGTGGACGCGTGAGGCGCTTTTAGACGAATGGGAACCTGAACGCATTCGAGCCTTTATGGAGGCGGTTCGCAATACAGGCTTGAGGAATTAAACGCAGGTCGAGGTGTGTTCCTTTCCATCGGCGTGGTGATCCTCGATGATATCGTTCTCCCTGACGGCCAAACTCGAATGAGCGTCCTCGGGGGTGGGGCCACCCATGCCGCGATGGGGATGCGGTTATGGGAGGATCAGGTGGGTTTGTTGGTGATCTTGGGGGAGAGTTTTCCGCTGGATTTAAAAGCGCAGTTAGCACAAACTTTCGCCCCTTCGGGGTTGCTTTCACAACCGTATCCCACACTGCGCGCCTGGCAGGTCTTTGATAGGGATGGTACCCGCCACGAGGTCTTTCGAGTGGATCCGCGATGGGTTCGACGTAGCGTACCTTTACCGGAGGATTGGCCATCAGACTTTCATCAGGTGCAGGGCGTTCATCTGCATTGTGCCCCGGAAGACGTGCCGCGCTGGGCGTCTTTTCTGCGGTCGCAGGGTGATGTGGTCCTGCTATGGGAGCCCTGGGATCCGTTTTGTGTCCCCCAGAATAGGGAGCAGTTTGCTGCATATTTGGCGTGGGTAGATATTGTTTCGCCTAATTTGGGAGAGGCACGCGCATTAACTGGCCAGTACGAGCCGCGAGAGGTTATGGCGGCTTTATTTGCTTTGGGGGCAAAAATTGTGGCGCTCCGCATGGGTGAACAGGGTAGTTTGGTAGGAAAATCGAGAGGTGAGGTACTTGCTATTCCTGCTATTACTCCAGGGCAGATTGTGGATGTAACGGGAGCAGGCAATGCCTACTGCGGCGGATTTGTGGTTGGGTGGGCGCGTTATCATGATCTCTACCGTGCTGGTTTGATGGGGGCTATTTCTGCATCTATGGCATTAGAACAGTTAGGCGCCGTTTATGATTGGCAAAGCGCCCGCCCGCAAGCGCACAAACTCTTAGAAGAATATCTAGCCTCGTCATAAATGTAAAGGGCTCAGGGGTGTTTTCGAAGTTTACACCCCTGAGCCCGAGTTGGTGTAGCAAAGTCAATTCAGGATGTCGCTTCGTGCAGCGTGATCTTGCGGGTGAAATTTACGCACCCGCGCATGGTGGCAATAGCGGAGCAGTATTTGGTTTCTGATAGTTCAACGGCACGCTCTACAGCGGCGGGGTCAATGTTGTGCCCGGTTACCACATACTCAATCTCAACATCGGTAAAGCGTTTGGGATGTTCGGGTGCGCGTAGTGCCGTCACTTTGACCTCAAACGCAGTGACATCCTGCTTTTTCTTCTGCAAAATTGAAATTACGTCCATTGCCGTACAGCCGGCAATCCCAATGGCGACGAGTTCCATCGGGCGTAATCCCGAATCACTTCCACCAACAGCGGGATCGCTGTCCAGGTTAACCGTGAATCCGGAGTTAGCCGTGCCGGTAAAGGCTAGGCCACTCTTCCAGATAACCTTTGCGTCTAAGGTCATACTCGAAATCCTCCAAGAAAAGTCTAGGCTGGTTGGGCGGCTTGTAGAATGGCTTCAAGCAAATTCTTCTCCGGCACAGCGCCGACAACTTCCTCAAAACCACTCTGGTTATTGGATTTTTGTACTTTGATGATCGTATGAGGTACACCGGAGACCCCGTACTGATCCGCAAGTTGCGGAAACTCCAAGGCTTCAACCATCTCGGCTTCAATGAGATCGCTTTCCATAGCCATTTGGTGCGCCAGGATGACTGCACGAGGGCAATACGGGCAAGAAGGGGTGACAAAAACCTGCATCGAGACGGGGTAACGCAGATTTTTTAGGGCCTGGCGTGTTTCGGGTTTCAATCCCGAGTCCTGACGCGAGACGTTCAGAATATCGTTAATAAGCGAGGTGAATTCATGCCCGGCGGGAATACCGGCGTACCGGATGCCATAATCCAAAATCTCGCCTCCTCTCACCCCTAGAATAACAAAACCGGGAGCTTTATCCACGCGATGCTTCTGGGCTAATTCTGAGTTGGCATTGAGGTCGTAGGTCTCTACGATGATCTTTTCGGGTGCAAGGTCTGCCACCTCGCTCAATAATTGACGGGTATCCTCGCAGTATTCACAATTGGCCGTTTCATCGCCAAAGAAGACGATCTTTACCGGGTGCTTCAACTCTGTAAAGACTTCGCGTAGTTGAGCCCGAATATTCTCATCAAGTAACGTCATTGATTCCTACCTCCACTTATGGTTTGAGATTAGTGTTGGATGAACAACCCCAACGGGGTTGTTGGGTTTCGTTATCAGGTACAGCCTCCTCCTTCCACGTAGTGGCAAACCGGGCAGACAAGATTCAGTAAACCGTCATAATCCATAATCCCCTGGTGGCAACGCGGGCAAGGTTGACCAGGTTGTGCGGCTTTAGACGGTGGTGCACTGCTCTCCTCTTGGGTTAGGTGAAAAGCAGGCACGGCTTCCAATGATGCCGACTGGTGAGAAGTGGGTTTCTCAGATTTCATCCTTGAATTAGATGCATGGAGATGAAAAAAGTGACAGAGTCACTCCTTTTTACTTCAGATATTCGGTTAGATCAAGACGGCGGAAGAGGCGCTCACGAACCTCGGTGGGCATGTCTTCATTTTCCCCCACAGTGCGATAGAGATCAATGGTCTTTTGAAGGGTATTAAGCACAACCCGACAATTGGGACAAGTTCTTAAGTGACGTTCGAGGGCTTTACATAAACGGGGGTCTAAACTCCCGTCCACATAGTCTGAAAGTTGCGAAAGAAGGGCGCGACACTTTTTAGGCGGCATCTTGTTCGGACCTCACTTCCACTCGTTCGCCATAATACTCAGAGAGAATTTCACGCAGTTTCAATCGTGCCCGCAAAAGCCTGGTTTTCACGTTGGTCTCGCTCAGTCCCAACGTTTCGGCGGTTTCTTTGATCGAAAGCCCCTCCACATCGCGTAACCAGAATACCAGGCGCAGGTTTTCGGGTAATTGAGCAATCGCATTATCTAAAAAGCGCTTTGCTTCTTCCGAAAGCAATTCTTCCTCAGGCAGGCAGCACCAATCAATCAAGAAAGAGACTTCGTTTTCCCCGCTCTCATTTTCATCGCCATCATTATCGGTCAGCAGGGTTTCGGGTTTTCGCCGACGCAGTAACATGAGGGCTTCGTTGACGGCGATGCGATACAGCCAGGTTGAAAGACTGGAGCGTCCCTCAAATGTGGGTAAAGCAGATAGGGCTTTGATGAAAGTTTCTTGCAAAACATCCTCCGCATCTTGCGGATTCCCCAAGATTTTCAAGGCTAAGCGGTAGATGGGGGTTGAGTAGGCATCTACCAGGCGCGCAAATTCTTTGCGATCGCCGTTGCGCAAAGCCTCCAGAGAAATAGAGGGAGAACTGACTTGTTCACTCATTTAGATGCGGTAGATGGGATTAAGGTTTCATTTATCGAGGACGTGAAAAGGGGCCAGGTGGGTAGGACATCCATGTCCAATCCATCGCGGTGGCCGCGAAGAAAATGAAAATAGCCTGCGGCCGCGATCATGGCGGCATTGTCGGTGCATAGAAAGGGTGGAGGAAAATGCACCCGAAATTCCCGCTGTTCTAGAAACGCGCGCCGTAACGCCTGGTTGGCTGAGACTCCTCCAGCGACTAGAATCTCGCGTACACGGAAGGTGCGTGCAGCCTGTAAGGTTTTAGTAACGAGCGTATCCACAACTGCAGCCTGAAAACTGGCAGCCAAATCGGCGAGTGGAAGACCACGCCCGCTTTTTTGAAGATCTTGTACGGTACGGAGGACGGCGGTTTTTAGTCCACTAAACGAAAAATCCCACGTCCCTTCTAAGCGCGCGCGGGGAAAGTGAAACGCCGCTTCATTACCATTACGGGCTGCTTCCTGGATGGCTGGACCACCAGGGTAGGTCAAACCCAGCAGGCGTCCTACTTTATCGAAGGCCTCGCCGGCGGCATCATCGAGGGTTCCTCCCAGGCGTTGGTAAGTCAAGTGATCGGTCATAAGGATGAGTTCAGTATGCCCTCCCGAAACAAGCAGGGCAAGCAAGGGGAACTGAGGGGGATAGTGATCCTTCTGATTTTCGGATACCAACCAGGCAGAATAGATATGCCCTTCCAAATGATTGATGCCGATTAACGGCTTACCAGAAGCCAGAGCCAGACCCTTGGCCATGTTTAATCCCACCACCAACGAGCCGGGGAGGCCCGGGCCGCGCGTGACAGCGATGGCATCAATGTCCTCAAGGCTCAGATGGGCTTGTTCTAGGGCTGCGTTGACTACGGCATAAATGGTGCGGATATGTTGGCGTGAGGCTACTTCGGGGAATACACCGCCATATTGGGCATGTAAATCAATTTGCGAAGCCACGACATTCGATAAAGGAAGTCGCCCTTCCTCCACAACAGCAGCGGCGGTTTCATCACAAGACGTCTCGATGCCTAGAATTCGGGCGCAACGTGGTTCCGGCAGAGCCTTCTCTTTGACCATACCTTTTTTATACCACGATTTTTATGCTCCATGCTGGACTTGTTCAGGGCTGAACCGTGTTTAGAGTAATTCGAGCAGTGGCAATCGGAATTGGCGAGTTCGGAACACTGGCGGCCAAGGCCATAAAGTTTTGGGCTGCGGTGAGATTTAATGAGGAAAATTTATGCATCCACCGGAAGCCAATGGATTGGTAATACAGCGATGCTTCAATACTAAGGGGATAGGTGGGGGGAGAGTCAAACGAGATCTGGTAGTGCACAATATCACCACCAGCCTGGAAATCCGGATCTTGTAAGGCTTCTCCGTAAACCGCAATCTCGCTGGGGAGGGTATTCTTATCTAATCCTGTCGGAAGGAGACGGTTATCCTTTAAGTAGCGTTGAGCTCGGAGCAGGCTGGTTGTAACTTGACCGTTCGGATCTCCGATAATTGGCTCATAGATTTGAACCTGATCAGGACGGGTGATGATCTGATAGTGGGGTTCGTACTTGGTTTCGTCGCCATCGTTATCATTGCCAATGATGCTACCATCTGGCTGGAACGCACCGGATTCGAAGAGCACTTTTCCATCCGCATCGCGAACGATCATGTGAATCCAGGCCCTTCGGGAGGGGAAACTGGTGGGAAATTTGTGTCCGGTCAGCACATCAATGCGCACATTAACCTTTAGGCTTTGATCTTGGGGTTCGGCGGTCAACTGGATATGAGCCGTTTTGGTTTGTAATTGATCGAGAGTACGGGCAATGGTTTGATCGAACTGTGCCGACTCGGCGGACACCGCAAACTTGTCGGGATGAGTTTTGAGAAGGTTCAGCATCCACTGATTGCCACCGACGAAGTAATGCTGGTGATAAGGGTCACGCATGGGACTACCGGTATTAGCCACCGGGACGGCTTCGGTGGCTGTGGGCATGTGGCAATCCTGGCACGCTTGGGAATCGCGGTATGCCGAATGCACCCACTCGGTATAGGGCGTCTGTTCCGCAAACAGGTCGGTGCTCAGGTTACCATTGTCATCCACGTAGGGGGTGAAAAGATTGTGGCAAACGGCGCAGAATTCAGAACGGGTCACATGAGCGCTGGTTTGAGGGATAAACCCGGATGCGCTTTGCATTACCGTTGCCATAGCCGGATTCACGTCAAACCGTCCGTAAACTATGCGTTTCCCCGCGGGGGTGTTGGAGTCTATGTTGAACCCTCCGCTGAAACTTTGTGGTGTGCCCAGATTAATGTCTTGAATTTGGTGGCAGAGCGAGCACGATACACCATCCAGTGCTAATGGATAAAGAGGGTTGTCGGGGTTGAGCAACCCCTGATCGCCTAAAATCGCAACTTCGCTGTTCGAAAACGCTTCCGTTAATGAAGCCATCCCAATGTGGCAGGTAGCACATTTGGCTTCAATTACTTCTCGATGTTGGGGGTGACGATTTACTTCTTCCGCAACATGGGCAAGGTAATAGGGATCACGGCCTGCGTTTGCCATGAGCGTGCTACGCCAATCGTCTTGGATGGAGTAAACGGTTCCATTGACGGATTTAAGCGCGGTGTGACAATAACCGCATTCACCAGCGGTCGAAAAATAATTCCCACGGAAGCGAATTAGTGACCCAGGGATACGAGATGAGGTAGTAGGAGTAAGAGTAGGCTGCAATGCGTTCTGAGAACAAGCGGTAAGCCCTACGATGATCATTGCAAGCGCTACCCATGCCCACCGGCTGGCTCTGTTCATGCTCATCCTCCCCTCCTTATTCTTTTTATTCGTTTGAACACGCCACTACGGGTAAATTATTGCAGCCTTACCAATACTTTGGCCTGGCTCCACAAGTCTTCCAGGCGGTAATAGTTGCGCCGTTCGGGAGAGAAAAGGTGAACTACCACGTCCCCTAAATCCACAACGACCCACCCAGCGCTAGCATAACCTTCCTGGCGCGGGATCAGGCTAAAGTGTTGTTTGGCGCTCTCACAAACAGCATCGGCCAGGGCTTCGAGCATTCGCTCGCTCGTCCCGGAGCAGAGGACAAAATAATCGGCGAAATTTGCCAGTTCATGAATATCCAGGAGCAGGATGTTTTCCCCTTTCTTCTCTTCTAATGCGTTGACGATGTGGCGAGCGAGTTCTAGAGCGTTCAGAAGTCACCTCGATATGAAGGGATGGATTAGATCTGCTTAAATTCTAGCATAACCTATTCGAAAACCTGCGGGATGTCCGGTTATTTTTCATCTCTTTCAGAAAAGTCAGCGTGAAAGAGCAGGGTGTAACGTGCTCCGGTGGGGAACAAATCGGAGCGGAAAAGGGCTACTTGATTGACCTGGAGCGACATATGGAAGATTGAGGTAGACGCTTGTAATTGGGTCTCAAGCAAGGCTTGGTCTTGAGGCCCGAAATCGGCTTGTATGCGCCCCAGGGTAACGTGAGGTGTGAACGGGCGATTTTCGGGGGGAACGCCAAGGCGCTGAGTGAGTGCCTCAATATCCCGTTGTAAGTCAAAAAGAGGAGTGGGTGCCACCACACCAACCCATAAGACGCGGGGATGGCGCAGTCCCGGAAAGACACCCAAGCCATGGAGATGAAGGGTGAACGGAGAGTAAGCCTTCGCTATGGTGGGCAAGTGGTGGGTAAGAAATTGAACTGACTCGGTTTTGATATCTCCCAGGAATTTGAGGGTGAGATGAATATTCTCAGGCGCAACCCAGCGCACCCCTCGTAAACCGGATGAACGGAGGTTTTGAGCCAGGTTTCCCAGTTGGTGTTGAATATCTTTAGGGAACTCAATCGCAATGAAGGCTCGCATTTTGGGTAACGGCCTTGAATTTTCTTGTCAGTCAGTATACCCGGGTAAGATTATCTCGTCAATCGAGAATAGTTTCTCTTATTCTTCTGTTTTTGTCTGGACAAGATAAGGTATCGCCTTGACAAAATAACCATTAACAATCTACCCGTTTGAAAAAATTTGTGGTATAAAAAAATTGCCCTGCTGTGTACGTGATGCCGCACGACCGGTTTTGAGCCAACACCTATCACGAGGGTTCCGACTCATCCTTGCGAAACGCGATAGGCTTCGGCCAAGGCGGATCCAAGGTGGAGGGACCCAACTCCTGCGAGAGCAGGTTCAAAACTGCGCAGCACACGGCACGGCGGGGTCTTTTTAATTTGGGAAGATGAACCTGCAACGGTTTGACAGAAGCCCTCGCCCTTGCTAAACTGAGGTTATCTGACGAGTCTAAATCCTGGCGAGGTGACTGATGAGCCCTTCTTTCCAACTTTATATGCGGACTGGTCCTACGCCTGGTGAGCGGTTTCCGCTTGAAAAAGATGAGATCTGGTTAGGACGTGACCCCTCGAATGATATTGTGATCACCGATCCCGAAGTCTCGCGCCGTCATGCCCGCTTTCTTCGCCGTGGTAATACCTATGTCGTAGAGGATATGGGGTCAACCAATGGCACGTTGGTGAACGGAGAGATGATCACGGCTACCAAACCATTGAATCATGGTGATGTGCTTGAATTTGGGGAGCACACCAGCCTGGTGTTTGAGGTGACTCCGGAAGCGATTGATGAAACTGTGGCGGTCTTTCGCGGCGCAATGACCGAGTCATCCTCTCCTGAGCCAAGGCAGGAAGAGCCTTCTTTGGCGGAATCGCCCATTTCAGAAGCGCCTCTACATGGTTGGGAAGAAATGCCTATTTCCTCTCCTGAGCCCAAACCAGTTCGTCGCCGCTGGCCGGGTTGGATTTGGGTAGTGTTAGCCTTGGCTGGTGTTATCCTTATCTGCGGTGTGGTGGCACTGTTTATTATTGATTATTTCAATCTTTATTGTGACCTTATTCCCGGGATAACCAATATCTTTTTCCCGGGAGCCTGTCCATAATAAAAATCATCTCACCGCATTATTGAGAATTACGGCACAGGTTAACGTGGAACACCCTGGTTCTAAGACATCACCCCCTTCTTCCCCACGGTGGAGTAGCACCACCAAATTGGTGGTGGCATTAACCTTGGTAGCCCTTCTCGCGGGCCTCTTAATGCGTTTTCGTCAAGTTATCGGCCCGCTCTTGATGGCCTTTCTTATCGCCTATTTGCTTTACCCGGTGGTGCGGTTTCTAAATCGGCGTTTACATTTACCCTGGCGCTTAGCCAGTACGTTATTATTTGTGCTCATTATCCTCCTCTTCGTAGGCTTACTAACCCTGGGGGGCTTGGCGGTTTTTGAGCAGGTTCAAAGCCTGATCAACTTTTTGCAAACACAGGTGCGCATTTTACCCCAGGTTCTTCAGAACTTGGCGGCGCATCCGATTGAGATTGGGCCGTTCCGTTTTGATTTCAGCACGGTAGCCGTCACCGATCTAGCCAATCAGTTGCTGGGAATTGTGCAACCCCTATTAGCCAGGTTGGGAAATCTCGTCGGCGCCTTTGCGGCCGGGGCTGCGACAGCGATTGGATGGACGTTTTTTGCCCTTCTGGTGGCCTATTTTATCTTGGCTGATGCCGAGAATGCACGCCAACAACTCCTAAACATTCAAATCCCCGGATATGCCGAGGATTTGCAGCGGCTGAGCATTGAGTTGGGTCGGATTTGGAATGCCTTTCTGCGCGGTCAATTGGTGATCTTTACAATTACTGTATTAATCTATATCGTTCTTTTGGGTGTACTGGGGGTGAAGTTTTACTTTGGTTTAGCGCTACTGGCTGGTTTGGCGCGTTTTATCCCTTATGTGGGGCCGGCAGTAGCTTGGATTACTTATGGGTTGGTTGCATTTCTACAGGGCTCGACCCTCTTTGGTCTATTACCGATCTCCTATGCGCTGCTGGTGGTCGGTTGTGCCTGGATTACTGATGTCATCATGGATAACCTGGTGGTGCCGCGCTTGATGGGTGAAGCGTTACGTGTCCATCCGGCGGCGGTGATGGTGGCAGCGATTATCTCGGCCAATCTTTTTGGAATTATCGGGGTCGTGTTAGCGGCGCCGGTGTTGGCTTCGCTTAAATTGATTCTTACCTATGCCTTGCGTAAATTATTCGATTTGGACCCGTGGGAAGGCCTGGAAATCGTTCCACCTCCACGGCGTCAAACCTGGGGTTTTCTTTCGCGCTTGTGGGATTCCATGACCCAAATCTGGGGGCGATGGGTACAAGCCTCACGACGTAAGACGTAAAAATCAGTCCGTATCTTCAAGAGCGGCTTTGATCTCAATTTGCACGTCTGGATCGGGTTCGCGTTGAAGGGCTTCGGAGAGGTGCTTACGGGCTAAGCGGGTCTTGATTCGACCTAGGGCCCAAGCCGCATGAGCCCGAACGAGAGGCTCGGGTTCGTTTTTCAATGTCAGGCCGAGGTGAGGGGCACTATCTGGATCTGCTGAATTACCCAACGCAACAGCGATATTGCGCAGGTACCCGCGCCGCCGCGCGCGCATGACCGGGGTATTGCCATAACGGGCTTTGAAATCCATGGGCGAGAGGGACAACTCATCAATGAGATTGGGAAAGGCAATATCTGGACGCATGGCGAAGGCAGGGCTGCCCTCAGATAAGGCGAAGCGTACATTCCAGGGGCAGACCATCTGACAAACATCACACCCAAAGACCCAATTGCCAATCGAGGAACGCAGATCACGTGGTATGGGGCCCTTATTCTCAATAGTAAGGTAGGAAATACAACGTCCCGCATCAAGAGTACGATCCGGAAGGATACACTGAGTAGGGCATGCCTCAATGCAGCGGCGGCAGGAACCGCAGTGGTCGGTCGTAAAGGGCGGCGTGGGCGGGAGAGGGGCATTGATAAATGCTTCGCCGAGCAGGAAATAAGAGCCTTTACGCGGGTGAATTAGACAGGTGTTTTTTCCAATCCAGCCCAAACCTGCCTTCTGTGCAAAGTCACGCTCAAGGATGGGGCCGGTATCCGTGTAAATGCGTGCCAGAATCGGTGCGCTCAGCCAAGCCTCAAGTTCCTTCAGCAGTTCCTTAAGCAGTTCGGGGATAATATAATGATAGTCTTTTCCCCAGGCGTAAGAGGCAATCCGTCCGAATGGATAGGGAGAGGGTGGCGGTGGAATTGCCTGGGGATTGGGATAACGCATACCTACCACTAATAACGCGCGGGCTTCAGCCATAATGGCTTCGGGGTGCACGCGCAAGTAGCGGTTGCGCTCGGTAGCCATATAATCCATTTGCGCATAGCGTCCTTGCTTGACCCAAGTTTCATACGTTGTTACATGTGGGGGAGTGGTCGGTTGAGTGATACCCAAAAGTTCAAGGCCGAGTTGCTCGGCCTTGAACCGCAGTGCTTCGATCAGGTATTCTGGATTGGGCAGAGAACCCGCCATGCTGGTGTATGACTTAACTGGTTGGGGTAACGGTGGGCTCTGGTGTGTTTGTGGGCGCGGCGGTGTTTGTTGGTGTTACGGTTGCGGTCGCCCCGGTAACCTTGATCGTGATGTATACCGTGTAGAAGTTCTGCCCGTTTGCGTTTGTCAGTACCCACACGCTGGTGTAATCCCCCGGTGTGGTGGGGGCTTTCATGGTGAGGCTCAAATCTACCGTCTCACCTTTTTTCACTTCCTTGGGAAACTTAATGTCTGAGGCCCCTAACCGAAGCGCCTGATTGGCGAGATAGAAACGCAATTGATAGGCAGTGGTCCAGGTGGTGTCGCCGATGTTGCGGATGGTCCAGGTCATGGTAAATTCCTGGCCGGGCAGTAAAACCGTGCCATCTGCCGGTGATTGACTCACCCATTCCGCGCGGTCGGGAAGGTTGGCGCCGGGGCGGGTAGGGCTGACAACCGGCGTAGTGGTTTCGCCCGCGGGTGGAAGGGTAACGGCCAGCGTGGGAGTTGCCGTAGCCGTCGGGGGTGGGGTAATCGTGGGGGTAGTGGTGGGCATAGCAGCCGCCGTTTGGGTTAACCCTGCCTGCACGGTTTGTGCAACTTCGGTGTAGATTTGAGCCGGATCAGGGGTTGGAGTGCGTGAGGCCGGGTTACAGGCTGAAAGGATCGCCAAGGATAGGCTTAATAGGCTAAACGCCAAGATTTTTCGCACCGTCATGAGTTTATTCCTCCATAAAAAATTGCACATGCAGGTCAATGCTCCCGGGATGGGGATGCTGCCCTATTTTGTAACCGGATGCCCGAATTGTCAAGGGCTGGGGGATTGGAGGGGGGATTGATGGGGATTTTGAAGGTTAGTGGGGTGAATTGTCAGCGGGTAACACAATAGGTGGAGGAGGCGTTGGTAGCGACGTAGAAAATCCCTGACCTTCGCGGAAAGTGAAATAGCGAACCATGCCTGCCAATATCTCGGTTTCAAAGTGGTAGGGCGTCCCTTTATACTTGAATGTGATACGATACTTCCCAGCGGGCAGGTCGCTTAGCACCAGGTTTTCACGGTAGTAATCGTCGCTATTCACACTATGAGGAGCATAGGTGCGAACCTGCCACATTTGACTCGAATCAAGCGCCTGCACGTCTATCGTAAGATGCTCAATAGGTTGTCCAGTGTTTTTAAGCAGCCGCCCGGCCAGCACGCCCCAGCCTTGGGGTGGTACCAGCCATAGTTCGGGGTTGCGGGTGACAAAGAACGAGTTTTGCTCGATCCGTACCTCGAAATGCAGGTGTGGGCCGGTGGTAAAACCAGTGCTCCCCACATATCCCAAGACGTCTCCCGTACGCACTTTTTGCCCGCTGGTTACGGTAATCTCATCCATATGGGCATAAACGGTGTAAAGTTTTCGTCCCTGGTAGCCAAAATCATGGAGAATAACCACGGCTAATCCATAAGGATCATCGGGACGATCCCGGCCAGCATAGAGGCCGTAACCCGACCAGACGACTTCGCCTTCACCAGCGGCAAGCACCGGGGTGCCACGAGGCGCATCAATGTCTATGCCGGTGTGGACGATGTCAGTACCGGTGAAGTAATCACCATAGCGGTATTCTGGGAGTGGCCAGTTGACCTCGTCGGCAGCGATAGGGCGGGAGAAGAGGAAGTGATCATAAGGGGTTAGCGCCAGAGGGGGAGTATACAAAGGTGGGCGCCATATTGAAACCGGCAATGGGGCGGGGGTGGGGAGAGTGAAACGGAGTGGGGGATCACTGGCTTGCGGCCAAGAGGTTGGGATGGGTGATGACGGTTGTGACACGGACTGCCCTGCCAATGTGGGAGAAGGACTGGGCTGTACCACGGTGACTGCCTCGGAATCCGCCCATGCCGTGGCTGTGCATCCGCTCTGAGATAGGGATAGAAGGATCAAAAGAATAACGGGTACTAAATTATAGGAGGGCTGTCTGTTCATGGGCCGCGCATCTGACTTGGAGGGGTCAACGTAGGACGAGGTGAGACGGGCGAAGACACTACCTCAGTGGTCGTTGGCGATGGAGACGTGTAACTCCTGGGGGTGGGGGTTGGTGATGGGGTGACAGTCCAGGTTGGTAAGGGCGTCGGCGGGTTGATGGCTTCCACAGGATAGATTTGTGCAATGGCCTCTTCCCAATCTAAACCGTTCCGCCATACAAATTGGTTGAATCGCGCCGCGGGATAGTAACTACGCCAGGTCGGAAGTGCTGGTAGGCGTTCCCATCCCCAGCGTTGTGCGAGTTCGGTGAAGTCCACCCAGTAACCATAAGGGGGTGGTTCTGGAGCCCCACCCTGTTCGTAGGCTTTGGGGTCACCTTTGAAACGGGCATCCATATTCCAGATGGGAGAGGTAAGAGGAACACCCTGGGAGCCATCTTGGTAACGGGTGCGTACCCAGAGCCGCCAGAAAGTGCCCTCGTAAGAATCCTCGCGTGTTAGCACGATCCATTGGGCTTGCAGAAGCAGAGGGTTTAAGGAAAAAGCGCGTCCGGTTAACAGCCAGTCATCCACGTGTCCGGCGTTGGTGGGTTCACTAATCGGCATGTAGGCGCTTTCGAGACTGCCCAGTACGTCCCACCCAACCTGACGGGCTGTCTCTTGGCGTAGAAGGGTAAAGGCTGGTAAGACCTCGGCGAGAAGATAGGGATAAGGCGCGGTAACGTCATCTAATGGCACTAAACGGTTACCAGGGGATTGAGATGCGACTGGCGTTTGAGGCGGTATAAATTGACTGGGGCCAGGGAGGAGGTAAGGCTGAATGGCCTCAAAAGCCCGCTCTGAACCCCAAGTGTATCCATGAACTTTACCCGGTAAGGGCTGGGGAGGAAGCCATAAGGTGCCCCGATGGATATCATATCCCACCAAAAGGTATTGGTTAGGGGTGGAAAGAATACCGAGGATGTTATCGCCTTGAGGTGACCAAAGAGGACTTTCACCGCTCATCAAGTGTTGCGGTTTCTTTTCAGGATTAAATCCATCCCATACCAGGATGGCATTTTCATTGGCACTGCAGCCACCCCAGGCCACATAACGGCCATCGGGTGACCAGACTGGATCATGCTCATCACAATCCGGAGATTGGGACAAATTGACGAAGCGGTCATCTGTAAGGTCGAGACGGGCTAACCAAACATCCGTTTGGCCTGAGCGAGTGGAGGTGAAAAGGATCTCGCGTCCTTGCGGGGACCACTGAGGCGAGAGATCTAAGCCCGGGTCATCGGTTAGTCGGATTGGGGGTTGTGATGGATCCAATGCCGACTTGACCAGGATGTCCAGATTGCCGTTGATGAGAGACTCATAGGCTAGCCATTGACCATCGGGCGACCAGGTGGGGTGTCCATCATATTCGGGGGTATCAGTGATCTGGGTGAGTTTGCCATCCGTAAGAGAAAGCACATAGATGTTCCAAAACCCATTGCGTCGCGACACAAAGGCCAATTTTTGACCATCAGGGCTGAGTGCAGGGTGTATGTCGTCCCAGGGGTTATCGGTTAGTCGGGTTAAGGGCAGGCTGTAGGGGTGGTAAGCAAAAAGATGGATAAATGGGCCATCGCTTAAGGCCAAGACCACGACCCCGGAAGGAGCTACCGTGGTGGAGAGAACGGGAATAGATGTGGAAGCAGGAAGATTGACGGCATCTGTGCTTTCCGGACTTAGCGCGGGGGGGCTGGAGGTGAGCAAAAAACTACCCCTTACGGTTAGAGAAGTTGGTAACAGGGTTGCCCGGAGTACTCCAAGCCCAAGAATCAAGCACAACAATAGGCTGGCCAGGATTAACCTATGATGGGAGGTGGAAGGTGGCTTTATCTCAGCCATATAACGTGGCTCTTGCCAATAATTGTAGCACCGCCCGACTGGGGTTCAACTTTCAATAATGCAAAGTGGAGGTGCAAGAGTCACACCAGGTGATGAGATGGCACGTTCTTTTATGGCTGAGGTGGCGAGGATGGTAGATCAAACGTAAGGTTTCGTTCGTCCACAGTACCCAGATCAGGGTAAATCAGTCGGGCCGTCAATTGGTAGTGTGGGCTCGCAGGGGCTCGGCGCAGGTGCAGGGTAATCACAAGGCGGTAATCTACATTTTCAATAATGTGGGCGGAGGTAACTTCCTGGTTTTCGGCATCGGTAATAACCACCTCGAGGTTTGGGGGAGATTGAAAGGGCGTGAGTTCCATCAGGACGCGAATCTTGGTCCCTTCGGGCCAGGGTTCTATCCTAATATTCTCGAAGCGGACTTGTGCCGGAGGTAACGCTTCGGGATCGGGTTGGAGAGGATTAAAGCGCAATCTCATTTTGACCTCTGGGGTTTCTCACGGGGTGGGCACTGGAGCATGAACCAGCAGGGCCTGTTCTTCGGCTTCCGCAATCCGAATCCCCTCTTGTTCATTGACACGGGTAAGGAGCAACATGCCCAAAGTAAAGAAGATAATCAGTGAGATGATGCTGAAGCGGCTGCCCCCCATCAAGCGGCTGACGATGCCAAAAACCAGCGGCCCGACGGTACCGGCAATTTTCTCGCTCACGCCAAAGAAGGAATAGAACTCGGCAGATTGGCTTTTGGGCACCATTCGTCCAAAGAGAGAACGGCTGAGAGCCTGGCTACCTCCCTGGACGGTTGCCACGGCGAAACCGAGCAAGAAAAAGTGTAAAGGTGTGCGCAAAAAGTAGCCCCCAATGGCGATGGCGGTGTAAACGGCCAAACTGAGTAAGATGGCTGGTTTTGTGCCAATTTTCTTCGCCAGCCAGCCGAAGAGGATAGCGAAAGGAATGGCAACGAATTGCACCATGAGCAGCGTGCCAACGGTGGTCTCAATTCCAAACCCCAATTCAGTGCCATAAATGGTAGCCATGTAAATAATGGTGCCAATACCATTGTTGTATAACCAGAAAGCAATGATAAATTTCATCAATTCCCGATACTGACGGATGTTGCGGAAGGTATTGGCTAAACGAGAAAAACTGGCTTTTACCGGGTTGAAATCAACCTCATTGCTGAAGATCCGGCGAGGAGGCTCAGCGACATAGCGCCAGAGGGGAATAGTAAAGATAAACCACCATACTGCAACGGTTACAAAAGCCAACCGAGTCATCCAGGCGGTTAGTACGCTTTCCTCAAGGGCTAAGGTGGGGATAAGTTGAGGCAGGACTTTGGGGCCGAAAAGAATCATAGCCATGTTTACGGCCAATAGGATTCCTCCGCCAGCATACCCCATGGCATACCCTCGTGAGGAAACCTGATCGATTTCATCCGGGGTGGCAACATGGGGAAGTAAAGAGTCATAAAACACGTTTGCTCCTGAGAAACCGATGCTTCCCAGAATGTAAAAGAGTGAGGCCATGATCCAATCGCCGCGCTGGACGAAGTAAAGTAAAGCAGTGCCGAAAATGCCCAGGAGGGCGAAAACGGTTAAAAAGCGTTTCTTGGCGCCGCTGAAGTCGGCCATAGCGCCGAGAATGGGGCCAAGCACAGCCACCAAAACCAATGCGAGGGTGGTCGTAAAAGCCCAATTGGATGTGGCTTCGTTGGGAGGGAGATCCGCGGCCGCGACCGAGGCATAGTACACAGGGAGAACAGCGGCCATAATCGTAGTAGCAAAGGCAGAGTTGGCCCAATCATACATCGTCCAAGCCCAGATAGCGCGGCGGTGAGAGTCGTTTTTCATACAACGCACCTCGGATGGAAAATATAGATGTATTATACGTTGGAGCGGCCATCATCGAGGACAAATCCCGCTTCAGAGACCTTAAAAAGTTTTGACGATTAAGGGTAATTGGCCTTAGAAAAGAGGCGATAGGATTAGAATTAAAGGTCAAAATATTCAACGGTTACAGGTTGGATTGACGTACTAGCGTGAGGTGAAAGGGATGATGCAGAATAAAATTCGCGTGGTCGGCGCGCGTGAGCATAATCTGAAGAATATCACTGTTGAAATCCCTCGGGATAAGTTGGTCGTCATTACCGGGCTATCGGGATCGGGCAAATCCTCGTTGGCCTTTGATACCATTTTTGCCGAGGGGCAGCGGCGTTATGTAGAATCGCTTTCGGCCTATGCCCGTCAGTTCCTGGGGCAGATGGAAAAGCCGGATGTGGATTACATCGAGGGATTGTCACCGGCAGTATCCATAGATCAAAAAGCCACTTCCCATAACCCTCGCTCGACGGTTGGGACAGTGACCGAAATTTACGACTATCTGCGCCTGCTGTTTGCACGGGTGGGTATTCCGCACTGCCCGGTTTGTGGGCGCGAAGTGGTGCGTCAATCTGCCCAAGAAATTGTGGATGCTTTACTGGCAATGCCCGAAGGGACGCGTTTGGTCATTTTGGCCCCGGTCGTTCGAGGACGCAAGGGGACTTACCAGGCGGTTTTTGAAGAAATTCGTAAGGCTGGCTTTGTGCGGGTACGGGTAGACGGCAAGATTTACAGCCTGGATGACGAAATCACGTTAGATCGCTATAAGATCCACAACATTGAAGCCGTTGTAGATCGCCTAGTGATCCGAAATACAGGGGATGAGGAAGAACAGCGCGCTTTTCTCTCACGCCTGACCGATTCGGTTGAGACGGCGTTGAAGGTGGGGGAAGGGTACTTGATTGTCCAAAATATTTCCCTCGATCCGCCTCAGGATTTGTTTTTCTCAGAACATCTAGCGTGTCCAGAGCATGGGGTTAGTCTGCCCGAAATTGAGCCGCGGACGTTTTCGTTCAATACTCCTCACGGTGCTTGTCCCGATTGTCAGGGGCTAGGTAGCCGCCTTGAAATTGATCCCGATTTGATCATCCCGGATAAAGAGCGCTCGCTTAACGATGGCGCAATTGTCGCCCTGGAGTGGAATGGGCCGCGTGAACAAGGGGGATACTATTGGCAAATGATTGAAGCGGTGGCCAAGGCTTATGATATAGACCTGGATGCACCGGTCTCGAGCATTCCGGAAGAGAAACTCAACAAAATTCTTTATGGTACGGGGCGAGAAGAGATACGTGTTCATTTGCATGGGCGCAATGATCGCCAGGCCAGTTATGTAACGCCTTTTGAGGGGGTCATTCCCAACTTGGAGCGACGCTATCGGGAGACAAACTCTGAGTATATTCGAGCCCGCATCGCCGAATTTATGACCGACCAACCCTGCCCAACCTGTAAGGGGACGCGCCTGCGCCCTGAAGCCCTGGCGGTTACCGTAGATGGCTATAACATCGTCGAGGTGACGGATTGGCCGGTGAACCGCACCCTAGCCTGGGTTGAGCGACTCATGGGGGAGGATTCTCCTCTTACCGAACGGCAACGCACCATTGCTGACCGCATTTTGAAAGAGATCAGAGCCCGTTTGGGTTTCTTGGTAGACGTAGGATTGGATTATCTAACCCTGCGTCGTTCAGCGAATACCTTATCGGGAGGTGAGGCGCAGCGCATCCGCTTGGCGACCCAAGTGGGATCACGGTTGATGGGAGTGCTATACGTTCTGGATGAGCCTTCAATTGGTTTGCACCCGCGGGATAACGCGCGTCTGCTGGCAACGCTGAAAGGTTTACGGGATTTGGGTAACACGGTCTTGGTGGTAGAGCACGACGAGGAAACCATCCGTTCGGCGGACTGGGTGATTGATTTGGGGCCGGGGGCAGGTGAGCACGGCGGCTATGTGGTGGCGGAAGGGCCGGTTGAGGTCATTCTCAACCATCCTCAATCGCTGACCGGGGCTTATCTCTCGGGACGGATGCAGGTGCCGATGCCAACCCAGCGGCGTAAGGGCAATGGAAAATGGCTCACCATTGTGGGCGCGCGGGCTAATAATTTGAAAAATTTGACCGTGCGTATCCCATTGGGACGTTTTGTTTGCATAACTGGGGTGTCCGGATCGGGTAAATCTACGCTGATGATTGATGTGCTCTATAAGGCACTGGCCAAGGAACTGCATGGTGCGCGCACTCAACCGGGCGACTATGATCGGATCGAAGGGATTGAGCACATTGACAAGGTTATCAATATTGATCAGTCGCCGATTGGACGCACACCTCGCTCCAACCCGGGAACTTACACCGGCCTATTTGACGAGATTCGTAAACTCTTCGCCGAGTTGCCTGAAAGCCGAATGCGCGGCTATAAAGCCGGGCGATTCTCGTTCAACGTACACGGCGGGCGGTGTGAGGCATGCCAGGGGCAGGGGCAGTTGCGCATTGAAATGCAGTTCTTGCCCGATGTCTATGTGCCTTGTGATGTGTGTCATGGGGCACGGTTTAATCGCGAAACGCTACAAGTCCGCTATAAGGGACTGAACATTGCCGAGGTGTTGGACACGACGGTTAGCGAGGCGATTGACCTGTTTGCGGCTTTCCCATCCATTGTCAATAAGTTGCGCACGCTCGAAGATGTGGGGTTGGGATACATCCGTATTGGGCAACCCGCCCCGACACTCTCTGGAGGTGAGGCGCAGCGGGTGAAATTGGCTCGTGAACTATCGCGGCGTGCGACTGGACGCACGCTTTACGTCTTGGATGAGCCCTCGGTGGGGTTACATGCCGCCGATGTGCATAAACTGATCGAAGTATTGCAGCGATTGGTAGATGCAGGGAATACGGTGCTGATTATTGAGCATAACTTAGATATCATCAAAGTGGCGGATTACATCATAGACCTGGGACCGGAGGGCGGCGACCGGGGTGGGCAATTGGTCGCTGCCGGAACTCCCGAGGAAGTTTGCCAGGTGTCCGAATCTTATACCGGGCAATACCTTAAGCGCTATTTGGAAGAACACCGTTGGTTTACCCCGGCTTATTCGGCTTAAACGGCATTAGAGGCTTTCGCGCCAGATGGTAATCAATTCGGGAAGATGTTCAAGCGCGTCCTCAGTAGGGTGCAGGTCAAGCAAGGTGCGCATGCGTTCGACGCGGGGCTCATAACGCACGACTTCGGCAGCGCGCGGGGGCTTCAGCACAAGTTGCGAAGGGGAATTGGTGAGTTCCAGGATGCGCTTGGCCAGAGTGAGAATCGGGACGCCTTTACCGTTGCCGATGTTGATGGGCTCGGAAGGGGTGGGTAGAGCAGTGGCTCGCAGTAACGCCTCAGTCACTTTTTCAACCCAGATGATGTCAATAATCTGTTCCCCACCGTAAACAATCAGGTCTTTTCCGTCCAAGGCGTTGCGAACCCAAATGGGGATAACTCGTTCAACGTCACGGGGACCGTAAACATGGGAGAGGCGGAGGACGATGACGGGCAGAGCATATATTTCCTGAAACACTTGGCAGTATACCTCCGCGGCGACCTTGCTAGCGCCGTAAGGGTTTTTGCTCCGCAGCGGATGACTCTCATCAACCGGAAGATGACGTGGTTCGCCGTAGACCTCGCCCGACGAGGTGAAGATGACTTTAGAAACCTCAAGGTGATGGGCGGCTTTGAGTACGTTGAATGTGCCGATGACGTTGGTTTCAAAACAAGCGTCTACCCGGCTTACACTGCTCATGACGCGTGTTTGGGCTGCCAGATGATACACGATCTGGCAGCCGCGCATAGCATCGAGCACATCCCCATAGCGACGTACATCCCCATGCACGAAGTCGATGCGGGGGTTATGGCGATGATGGGCAATATTTTCTAACCGACCTCGCAAGAGATTGTCGAGGATAATTACCTCGTATTCGGCTTGTTGGGACAGCCTATCTACCAGGTGACTCCCGATGAATCCCGCTCCGCCGGTCACAAGAACTTTCATCATTGCCCTCTCTAGTATAAAAAATTAGGCCCACCGGATGAAGGTGGGCCTGAAGGGATTATCCACTAACAACACCGTTAGTCGCGCGACCAATGCCAAAGTAGGTGAAACCAAGACTGCGGAGATGGTCGGGATCCCAGAGGTTGCGCCCATCCATGATCAAGGGATTGCGCATCAGACGATAAATACGTTCAAAATCGAGTTGTTTGAATTCATTCCACTCGGTGGCTAAGACCAAAGCATCGGCGCCTTCGGCGACCTCATAAGGGTTGGCGCACAATACAGCCTTGGGGAGCAGAGGGCGAGCGTTTTCCATAGCCTGGGGGTCATAAGCCCGAATCAAGGCGCCTTCATTTTCCATCAAGTGAATGAGTTCGAGCGCAGGTGCTTCGCGAATATCATCCGTATTGGGCTTAAAGGACAACCCAAGCACTCCAATCACTTTTTCGTTGAGGGTACCCAGGGCTTTGCGCAGGCGCATCACCACGCGGCGGCGCATGTTACGGTTAATATCCATGACGGCTTGCAGTAATTGGGGGTTAGAACCGTGCAGAACAGCCATGTGGGCCAGGGCTTTAACGTCTTTAGGGAAGCAACTTCCACCCCAGCCTAAACCGGCATCCAGAAAGGCGGGGCCGATGCGTTTGTCCAATCCCATGCCGATCGCCACTTGGCGCACATCAGCGCCCAATTCTTCGCAGATGGTCGCAATCTCATTAATAAAAGAAATGCGCGTAGCTAAAAAAGCATTAGAAGCGTATTTGATCATTTCTGCCGTGCGTAGGTCGGTAATCAGAATGGGGCAGCGTAGGGTGAGGTAGAGTTGAGCAACTTTCGAGGCGGCTTCGCGATCTAAAGACCCCAGCACTACCCGGTCGGGGTTCATAAAATCGTGAATAGCCGAACCTTCGCGCAGAAACTCGGGATTTGAAACAACCGAGAATTGCAGTGGACGCCCGGAACGCCGTTTGCGGATGATATCGGCCACCCAGTCGCCAGTGCCAACCGGAACGGTGGACTTATTGACGACAATGATGGGGTGATCCACATGATCGGCAATGGCCTCGGCAACGGCGCGCACATACTGCAAATCGGCTTCACCATCTACACCCGAAGGCGTTCCCACGGCGATGAAGGCAAATTCGGCCTCTTTGAGGGCTTCGGGGTAACTCGTGGTGAAGGAGAGGCGCCCCGCGCGAACATTTTGGGCTACCAGTTGCTCTAACCCCGGTTCATAAATGGGCATAATGCCCTGTTTCAATTTTTCAATCCGTTTTTCATCAATATCCAGGCAGACGACCTTGTTCCCTAAATCGGCAAAGCACGTACCGGTGACCAAACCCACATAGCCGGTGCCAATGACGCAGATATTGCTCATATCTCAATGACCTCCTGAAAACATTATATCCGAAACTAGAAGAATTTTAATCTACCGGGTGACCCATGAAGATGGGATATTTGTCATACAGATTGATGAGTGGTGACGGATGACTTAACTTGTAAACTGTTGTAAAATGTCAGAGAACTTAATTGGGGGACAAGTTAGCCGAGGAGCAACTTGTGGATTTGACCAAGGAAAGGAGACAGACGTATGCCAGCGGAGATCATTGATGGAAAAGCCGTGGCGGAACAGATTCGGGCTGAGGTCAAGCAAGCCGTGGCCGAACGCGTGGCGGCAGGTAAGGCTGTGCCAGGTCTGGCTACGGTTTTAGTTGGGGATAATCCGGCCTCACAGGTTTACGTCCGTAACAAGCGCAAGGCTTGCGAAGAAGTTGGAATCCAGTCATTTGGATTTGAACTCCCCGCGACGGCTACTCAAGAACAGGTGGAAGGGCTGGTCAGGGAGTTGAATCAGGACTCGCGCATTCACGGCATCTTGGTTCAATTGCCTCTACCTGACGGCTTAGATGAGGAGCGAGTCCTGGGGGCGATCAGCATTCAGAAGGATGTGGATGGCTTTCACCCTGTTAATATTGGCCGCCTAGCGCAAAAAGGCCGCGAGCCGTTGTTTGTCCCATGCACCCCGGCTGGCTGTTTGTACCTGATCGAACGGGTGGTGCCCTCGTTGCGTGGATTGAATGCCGTGGTCTTAGGGCGGTCAAACATCGTGGGGATGCCAATGGCGTTACTCCTGGTGCGGGCGGATGCTACGGTGACAATTTGTCACTCGCGCACGCGAGATTTGCCCGCGGTGACCCGCCAGGCGGATGTCCTGGTGGCGGCCGTGGGGCGCCCTGAAATGGTGCGAGCGGATTGGGTTAAGCCGGGCGCAGTAGTGATTGATGTGGGTATCAATCGGATTGAAGACCCATCCCATCCTAAGGGACAGCGCCTAGTAGGGGATGTGGCCTTTGAAGAAGTGCGCCAAGTGGCCGGTTATATCACACCGGTGCCCGGAGGTGTTGGCCCAATGACTATCGCGATGTTGCTGAATAACACCCTGCGAGCAGCAGAACTGGCAGAAATGTGACAAAAATCATGTTGTCAGACAATTGACAAAATGACAAGTTTCGGTTAATCTATAAACGTCCAGGTGATCAACAGGGCAAGCCGTGACCAAACCTCCTTTCTTCCTCCTTCCTGAGTGGTTGGCGTAACCATGTCCACCCTCCTTGTCAAGCATGCCACACTTCTAATCACTATGGATGACCTCCGTCGGGAAATTCCCGAGGGAGGTCTTTTCATTCGGGATGGCTTTATCGAACAGGTGGGGCCGACCTCGGAATTGCCCGAGGCGGCAGATGAGGTGCTCGACCTGCGCGGCCACATTGTGATCCCAGGGTTAATCAATACCCATCATCATTTCTACCAGACGCTCACCCGCGCGGTGCCGGAAGCGCAGAATGCCAATTTGTTCAACTGGCTGAAGACGCTATATCCGATTTGGGCACGGATGACGCCGGAGGATATTTACATCTCTACCCAGACCGCGCTGGCAGAACTGGCGCTTTCGGGATGCACGACGGCCTCGGATCATCTTTACCTGTTCCCCAATGGATCGCGTCTGGATGATGAGATTGCCGCTGCCCGTGAAGTGGGGGTGCGCCTGCACGCCTCACGGGGTTCGATGAGCCTGGGAGAAAGCCAGGGTGGTTTACCGCCAGACAGCGTCGTGGACACAGAAGACCATATCTTGCGAGATAGCCAGCGCTTGATTGAGACTTATCATGATCCTAAACCAGGGGCAATGGTTCAAATTGTGCTGGCGCCGTGCTCTCCCTTCAGTGTTACCGGCGACTTAATGCGCGAAAGTGCGCGTTTGGCGCGGCAGTATGGTGTCCATCTCCATACCCACTTGGCTGAAACTCAAGACGAAGAGGTCTTCTGCCTGCAAAAGTTTGGTTACCGACCTGTGGCTTACATGGAGAGCCTGGAATGGGTTGGGGATGACGTGTGGTTCGCTCACGCCGTGCACGTCAATGCGGCTGAAATACAAGTATTTGCCCAAACTGGGTGTGGGGTAGCGCATTGTCCGAGTTCGAATATGCGCTTGGCCTCAGGAATTGCACCGGTCATGCGTTACCTTGCTCGCGGAGTTAAGGTGGGCTTGGGGGTGGATGGGTCTGCGAGCAATGATAGTTCACATATGCTGGGTGAGGCTCGGCAGGCGATGCTGCTGGCACGGTTGGCTGCCGGGTTAGAAGGTGCCTCGCTCTCGAGCCAGGATGCCCCGCCACTGATGACGGCACGGCAAGCGCTGGAATTAGCCACCCGCGGCGGTGCCGCCGTGTTGGGGCGTTCGGATATTGGCTCCCTGGAACCGGGAAAGTGCGCTGACTTTGTGGCCTTCAATTTGAGTGCGCTGGATTATGCTGGCGCTCTGCATGATCCGGTGGCGGCGCTCGTTTTCTGCCAGCCACAACGAGCAAGTTACACTGTGGTTCATGGTCGAATGATCGTTAAAGATGGGGTGTTGCAGACGGTGGATTTACAGCATCTGATCGAACGGCATAACCGCGCCGCTCAGCGGTTACTGCAAGGCTAGGTTGGCGTTTATTATCGGTTGTTCAACCCGCTCTCGTCAGGGCTCTTCAACAGGAGGAGACGATGTCCAAACAGATTACCCCCGAAGTGACCCGCCGATTAGTGGATTGCGCGATGGGGCGCCTGCCCGCCGACAAGGTGATTCGCAATGGCCTATGGGTGTCGGTGCAAACGGGCGAGATTATTCCCAATACCAATATCGCGATTTTGGGCGAGCGAATCGCTTATGTAGGGCCGGATGCCAGCCACACGATAGGCAAGCGAACCGAGGTTGTGGATGCGCAGGGCGCTTATCTCGTGCCCGGCCTCTTAGACGCCCACATGCATGTGGAGTCGGGCATGTTGACTGTGACCGAATTTGTACGCGCAGTGGCGCCGCATGGCACAACCGGCATGTTTATTGATCCACATGAGATTGCCAATGTCTTTGGTCTTAAAGGTGTGCGGTTGATGGTGGATGAGGCAGCACAACAGCCCATCCATGTGTTTGTGCAGGTGCCCTCGTGTGTCCCCTCTGCTCCGGGTTTAGAAACGCCGGGGGCAACCATTGGTCCTGATGAGGTGGCTGAAGCGATGACCTGGCCGGGGATTATCGGCTTAGGTGAAATGATGGATTTCCCAGGCGTTTATGAGGGCCGCGAAAAGCCTCATGCGGAAATGGCAATCGCCCGAAATGCCGGCAAGACCATCGGCGGGCACTACGCTTCTCCAGATCTTGGTTTGCCTTTCCACGGCTATGTGGCAGGTGGCGCCGAGGATGACCATGAAGGTACGCGGCTAGAAGACGCCGTGGCCCGTGCGCGTCAGGGAATGCGCGTGATGATGCGATATGGTTCAGCCTGGCACGATGTGGCCACTCAGGTGCGTGCGGTAACCGAATTGGGTCTGGATCCTCGCCGCTTTTTGCTGTGCACAGATGATAGTCATTCGGCCACTTTGGTGCAAGAAGGGCATATGGATCGGGTGGTTCGGCATGCCATTGCCCAGGGGTTGCGGCCCATAACGGCGATTCAGATGGCGACTATAAATACCGCCGAGCACTTTGGGGTCAGCCGCGATTTGGGAATGATTGCACCTGGGCGCTATGCGGATATTCTCTTAGTACCTGATCTGGTCAATTTCCGACCTACAGCAGTAATGGCTAAGGGTCAGTGGATTGCTCGCGAGGGGCAGTGGCTCATTGAATTACCAACCATCGCCTACCCCGATTGGGTCTTGCACTCTGTGCATCTTAAGCGTCCGCTGACGGCAGAAGATTTTAAATTGGTGGTACCTGGAATTCAACAAGGACAGGTTACCGCGAATGTCATCGGTGTTATCGAGAATCAGGCTCCGACCCGCCATTTGCGTCTGACGGTGGAAGTAACCAAGGGCGAAATTAAACCTGATCCCCAGAGTGATATTGCCAAAATTGCCCTGGTTGAGCGCCACCGGGCAAGCGGGGTGGTGCAGGTAGGGTTGGTACATGGGTTTGGCTTCACCGCCCGCTGTGGGATTGCCACAACCGTGGCCCATGATAGCCATCATCTTATTGTGGTGGGCACCGATGAAACCTGTATGGCACAAGCCGTCAATGCGCTTGCGGAATGTGGGGGTGGGCAGGTCGTGGTTAAAGACGGAGAGATTATCGGTAAGGTTGAGTTGCCCATTGCTGGATTAATGTCAAACCAACGGGCCGAAGAGGTTGCAGCCCAAGCCGAAAGCGTGTTAGAAGGTTTTCGTGCCTGTGGGTGCACGCTGAACAACCCCAACATGCAGTTGAGTTTGTTGGCCCTAGTGGTCATCCCCGAACTGCGTATCTCTGATCTGGGCCTGGTGGATGTAACCCAATTTAAGTTCATCCCAGTTGTCGAGAGGTGAGATGGAAAACCAACACCCTTACCAGCGATTACAAATCCAGCTGGCGGAACTGATTGCCAACACACCACCGGGCCAGCGCCTACCCTCTGAGCCGCAATTAGCCAAGGAACTAGGAGTTTCACGGGCGACTTTGCGCGAGGCCATGCGGTCTTTTGAAGGGCAGGGCCTGATTCGACGCCGTCAAGGCAAAGGAACATTTGTCGTGCAGCACCCGCGGGTGATCGAATCGGGTTTGGAGGTTTTGGAAAGTCTGGAGACGTTGGCTCAACGTATCGGCCTGGCAGTCCATATGGGCGAATGCACCATTGCCCAGGTTGGCGCCGATGACACGGTGGCCACAGGCTTGCGTGTTGCGCCAGGCACGACTGTTGTGCGGGTGGAACGCGTTATCCTGGCCGATAACCGTCCGGTTGCTTTTCTGGTAGACATTCTGCCGCAAAATGTTTTGACCCCGGAGGAACTCAGCGAGGGCTTTACGGGTTCGGTGCTGGACTTTCTACTTCACCGTGGGACTCCCCAATTGGCAGATTCCTTCACCGAGATCCGCGCGGTAGCCGCATCGTCAGACATTGCACGACGGTTGGAGATCCAGCGCGGCGATGTGTTGCTGATGTTCCAAGCCCAATTGTTTGATGCGGGTGGAAATGTGGTGGATTTTTCACACAGTTATTTCCTGCCAGGGTATTTCCGCTTCCATGTTGTGCGCCGGGTGGGAACACCCGTTCGTACTCTCGAATTTGAACGTCAAGGAGGAGGTGCCAAGTAGGTTGGACGAATCCTGAACAGACCAAATAAAGGTCAAACGAAAAAACATAAAAATTCTATTTAAACATGGAGGTCAATCATGCGTAGTTTCTTAGGTCGTGACATTCTTTCTTTGAAGGACTTTGAACGCGAAGAGTTCTTCCGCATCTTTGAAGTTGCCGAGCAGATGGAACCCATCGCGCGCAGCCGCCGCAACAGCAACTTGTTGGCTCACAAAACCCTGGTGACTGCATTTTATCAACCGAGCACCCGCACCCGCTTGGCGCATGAAGCCGCGATGCATCGTCTGGGTGGTCATGTGACCGGGTTCGCCGATGCTAAGATGACCCGGGCAGGCGACTGGTATCAGGAGTCCATCAAGGACACCGTCAAAATGCTGGAGTTCTACGGTGACGTGATTGTAATGCGTCACTTCCAGCAAGGCGCTCCGCATGAGGCGGCCAAGTGGGCTAGCGTCCCGGTGATTAATGCGGGCGATGGTTGGGGCGAGCACCCGACTCAGATTTTGACCGATCTTTACACGGTTCTTCGCGAGAAGGGTCGCATTGATGGCTTGAAGTGGCTGGCAGTGGGTGACATGCGCATGCGCACTATGCACTCATTGGCCTATGCCCTGACCCAATTCGATTGCCCGGTGACCTTTGTAGCGCCTCCCGAAATGTCCTTGACCGAAGAGTTCAAGGCCGAATTGCGCCAGTATAGCCTCAATTTCAAGGAGGCGGAGCACGTCGAGCAGGTGATCCATGAGGCCGATGTCATCCTGGTTGAGCCGGTGGTACAACCGGATTACACCAAGGCTCGCGACGAGCGTAAGGGTGATGTAGGACAGACTCCGGCTAACTACAAGATCACCCGCGAACTGCTCGAGCGCAAGGCTAAGGAAGGGGCAATCCTGCTGCACTCGCTGCCGCGCATGGATGAGATCCCCACAGATGTAGACATCACCCGCTGGTCACGCTATTGGCAGGAGGCCTTCTACGGTGTGGTTGTCCGCATGGCCATCTTAGCCCTTGTTCTGGGCGCGATGGAGTAATTCGACTCTATCCCGGGCTCTGGGGGTCGGAGTTTGGGCTTCCAGAGCCCCCACCCTGAAGCGAAAGGAGAGGCAACATGCAAACCTATCTACGTGGTCGAGACCTCATTGGCGATCTGGATTTCTCAAAAGAAGAAGTCGAAACCGTGCTGGATGTTGCGTTTGATCTGAAACGCAAGCGCGCGTTGGGTGAACCGACACCTTATCTGCGCGATAAAGTGCTGGCTATGCTGTTCTTCTTCAGCAGCACCCGCACTCGGGGTTCGTTTGAGGCGGGTATGGCCCACCTGGGGGGGCATGCTGCGTTCATCGAAAGCCGCACGACTCAGATTGCCCATGGTGATACCCCCAAGGAAATTGGCGAGATCTTCGGTCGTTATTTCGATGGCATTGCCATTCGTCATGTGGAGTGGGGCGTTGGGAATAAATACATCAATGAGGTGGCCAAATATTCCCGTGTGCCCGTGCTCAACATGCAATGCGACATCTATCACCCCTTCCAGTGCTTGGCTGACTTAATGACCATTTTTGAGAAGAAGGGGCGTGATTTGCGTCGCAAGAAGATGGTGGTGTCCTGGGCGTATGCGGCGTCCTATCAGAAGCCGATTTCGGTGCCCCAATCTTTGATCCTGCAAATGCCGCGCTTTGGCCTGGATATTGTGCTGGCGCATCCGCCCGAGTTCCGCCTGATGCCAGAGATCATGGATATGGCACGTGAGCAGGCGCGTAAGTATGGCACGGGCTTTGAGGTCGTGGATGATATGGACGAAGCCTTCAAAGATGCAGATATTATTTATGCTAAGTCTTGGGGCGCGCTGGTGCACACCACCGACACCGAGGAGGGTGCACGGTTGCTGCAGAAGTATTCGAATTGGATCACCGATGAGCGCCGGATGGCATTAGCCAAACCGGATGCCATCTACATGCACCCGTTGCCGGCAGACCGCAACATTGAAGTCACCGATGGCGTTATGGACGGCCCGCAATCGGTGGTTTACGACGAGGCGGAAAACCGTATGCATGCCCAGATGGCTGTCATGGCACTGACCATGGCCTAAATAAATACATAACCTTAAGGATTGAGGTGAAAGAACATGGAACGTAAAGGTGTAGCGGTAGTTGCGGTAGGTGGAAATTCACTCATCAAGGACGCTCAGCACCAGACGGTGAAGGATCAATATGAAGCCGGTGCCGAGTCAATGCACCATATTGCAGGCATGATCGCCGATGGCTGGGATGTAGTCGTCACCCACGGGAATGGCCCGCAGGTAGGATTTGTGTTGCGCCGTTCGGAATTAGCCCGCCATGAGTTACACGAGGTTCCGTTGGATGTGTGCGGTGCCGATACTCAGGGCGCGATTGGTTATATGTTCACCCAGGCGCTTTATAACGAGTTCCTACGCCGTGGGATGAACAAGAAGGCGGTAGCCGTGGTTACGCAGACCGTGGTGGACCGCAATGACCCGGCGTTCAAGAATCCCACCAAGCCGATTGGGTCGTTCATGGATGAGAAGACGGCCAAAGAGCGGGCTGAAAAAGAAGGCTGGGTGGTTGTGGAAGATGCTGGGCGGGGTTGGCGGCGTGTGGTGCCTTCCCCCATTCCGATCGATATTGTGGAAGCCCCGGCGATCCGCACCCTGATTGATGCTGGCTTTGTGGTTGTAGGTGTAGGTGGTGGTGGTATCCCTGTGGTGCGCACCGAGACCGGCGAACTGGTTGGGGTTGAAGCCGTGATTGATAAGGACTTCGGTTCGTCGTTGCTGGCCACGATGATCAAGGCCGATGTCTTTATCATCAGCACCGCGGTGGAGAAAGTGGCGCTGAACTACAACAAACCCAACCAGGTCTGGTTGGATAAAATGACGGTGGCTGAGGCAAAGGCCTACATGGCCGAAGGACACTTTGCTAAAGGCTCCATGTTGCCCAAGATTCAGGCCTGCATCCGTTTCTTGGAGAACGGTGGTAAGAAGGCCATCATCACCAATCCGGAGAACCTGACGCGAGCGTTGCGGGGCGAAACGGGTACCTTGATCGTGCCTTAGTTCACGTGCTGTTTCGTTGGGAAGGGTGATTTTTCACCCTTCCCAAGCACCAACTGCGACTTTCTGACCGGAGTTATCGGTTAAAATACGGGCAATTGGCGTCTTAGGGGTGGAGAAGATCTACGCAAAACCAGTTTTAGGAAAGGAGGTGAGGCACTAGAAGGATGTAGATCAGAAAATTACGTTCGTTTGGTTTCTGTATCGCTGATGTCCATTCCAAGACTCTGATTGCTCAAAAGTAAGGAGGAGGAAGAACTATGAAACGCACGTGGTTTGTCCTGAGTGTCCTATTGGTGTTAGCGGTCATTCTGGCTGCTTGCCAACCAGCGGCGACACCTGCACCAACAACAGCGCCAACGCAACCCCCTGCTGAACCTACAAAACCTGCAGAACCAACTAAAGCACCTGAAGCCACCCAACCGGCCCAACCACAGGAGTTCGTCTTTGGGATGCTGTTGGTGGGACCTTACAATGACCATGGTTGGAGCGAGGCCCATTACAATGCTGGCCTCTATGTCGAACAGAAGGTGCCTGGAACAAAGATGGTGTATATTGACAAGGTCAACTCGGCTGATCGTCCAGGCACGACTCCTGAGCAACTGGCCGAAGACCTGGTTTCCAAGGGCGCTAAATTGGTGATCTTCAACTCGGATGACATGAAGGATGGCGCCGAGGCATTCGCCAAAGCCCATCCGGAGATTATCGTCATCCATGCGTCGGGTGATGGTGCCTGGAAAGAGGGCAAGAATTATCGCGATTTGCCCAACCTGGGCAACGTGATGGGGCGCATGGAATATGGCAAGATGATCGCTGGGTGTGCGGCGGCACTGACCACTAAAACCGGTCAAATTGGTTACCTTGGTCCGCTCATCAATGATGAAACACGCCGCTTGGCTGCTTCGGCTTATTTGGGTGCCCGTTACTGCTGGAGCCAGTACCTGCAGAAAGATCCGGCACAGTTGAAGTTCAAGGTAACCTGGATTGGCTTCTGGTTCAACATCCCCGGCGTGACCTCAGACCCGACCCAAGTTGCGGATGATTTCTTCAACAGCGGCTATGATGTGGTCATCTCAGGCATTGACACGACCGAGGCATTAGCCGAAGCGAAGAAATTCCGTGGCCAGGGGAAAGAGGTATGGGCAATTCCGTACGATTACATCGGCGCTTGTGAAGAAGGCCAGGATGTCTGCTTGGGCGTACCGTACTTCAATTGGGGCCCGATGTATGCCAAATACATTCAGGAAGCCATTGCGGGCACCTGGAAGCCCTCGTGGGATTGGGTTGGCCCAGACTGGAACGACATCAACAATCCCGATACCAGCCACGTTGGCTTTGTGAAAGGTGCGGCTCTCTCCGCCGATGCCTCGGCACAGTTGGATAAGTTCATCTCCGAACTGGCCGGTGGGTTGAATCTGTGGAAGGGCCCGCTCAACTTCCAGGATGGCACACCCTTCCTGAAAGAGGGTGAGGTGGCTACTGACTTCCAGGTCTGGTACCTACCGCAGTTGCTTGAGGGTATGGAGGGCCAGAGCGTTAGCCAATAGTTCGGAAACCAGGGGGGAAGGCATTTCAAGCCTTCCCCCATTCTCTAATGGCCGGGTGCGAGATGAACGTTGAACTGATCAACATTCACAAGTGGTTTGGTCCCGTTCATGCCAATGATGGCATCACCCTGCACATTCCTAGCGGGGTTATTCAGGGATTGCTGGGTGAGAATGGCGCTGGAAAAAGCACGTTGATGAAAATTCTTTCCGGGTTCTATCAGGCCGATGAAGGGGAAATTCGTCTGGACGGGAAACCGGTGAAAATCGAATCCCCTGCTGACGCAATCCGCCATGGGGTAGGAATGCTTCATCAGGATCCGCTAGATTTTCCACCCATGCGGGTGGTGGACAATTTGCTCATCGGCCATCGCGGTGGATTATTTCCCAATCGCGCGGAAGCGATACGGGCCATGCAGGATTTACAAGCGCGGTTTGGTTTCAATATTGATCCCTATGCTTATGTGGATACCCTGACCGTAGGTGAACGCCAACAATTAGAGATTATGCGCTTGCTCTGGTTAGGGGCCAGAGTGTTAATTTTGGATGAACCAACGACAGGTATTAGTGCCAATCAAAAAGAAAAATTATTTGCGACGTTGCGTGCCCTGGCCGAGCAGGGGATGACGGTTATTTTCGTCTCTCATAAACTGGAAGAAGTGGAAGAACTGTGTCATCGCGTTGCTGTCTTGCGCCAAGGAAAGTTGGTGGGTGAATTGGAACCACCCTACCGAACTGAGGAATTAGTCAAGTTGATGTTTGGCAAGGTGGTAGTGCCGGAAGATAAGACCCATTTTGATTCAAAGGAACCCCTTTTCCGCCTTGAAAACATCAGTATTGAAGATTATCGCTTGCAGATTCGTGATGTGTCTCTCACTGTGCACCGGGGAGAAGTGATCGGTTTAGCCGGTATGGAGGGGTCGGGTCAGCGCCAATTTCTCCAAGCCTGTGCGGGTATTATTCGTCCGGTTGCTGGTGAGATTCTCCTCGATAGTAAGCGGCTTACTGGACGTCCTTATCGTGAGTTCCTGGAGGCAGGTATTACCTACGTACCGGCAGCGCGTTTGGAGGAGGGATTAATTCCAGGTCTTACCCTTACCGAACATTTTGTTTTAGCCGAGCCTCAAGAAGGGTTTGTCGTCAATCGGCAAAAGGCTGCAGCACTGACGACACAACGCATTGCTGATTTTTCCATCAAGGGTATGCCTACCAGTACGGTGGAGTCACTTTCGGGTGGGAATCAACAGCGGGCGTTATTGGCGATGCTGCGACAACCGCTTAACTTGCTGCTCTTGGAACATCCTACCCGTGGCTTGGATATTGAATCCACGATTTGGATATGGGGTAAGTTGAAAGAACGTTGTCGTCAAGGCACGGCGATTATCTTTACCTCTGCAGATTTGGAAGAAATCCTGCATTATAGCGATCGTATATTGGTCTTCTTTGGTGGTAAGGTCTCTCAACCTATAGAAGCCACCAAGACGAGTGTAGAGGAATTAGGCCAGTTAATCGGTGGCAAGGGATTCTAATCGTATGGAGTAGCCATGGTAAAAGCGTCATCCCGGTGGACCAATCTTGCCTTTCAACTTCTGGCCATTGCATTAGCACTAGTATTTACCTCTTTGGTGATGGTGCTGGCAAAAGCAGATCCTCTTGAGGCTTACCGCAACATTGTTGTGGGTTCAGTGGGATCTATCAATAAATTTAGTGATGTGCTTGTGGCTTGGGTGCCACTTCTACTAGCCACATCAGGGCTTTTGGTGACCTATACGGCGGGATTGTGGAATATTGGGGTTGAGGGGCAGATCACGTTGGGGGCGATCTTCACCACATGGGCATTGCGGGTACTTCAGGACAGTAGCCTCCCCGCGGGATTAATCATTGCGATTGGCTTTCTGAGCGGGGCGCTGGGGGGCATGTTATGGGCTAGTGTGGTGGCATTTCTCAAGATTTATGGCGGTGTCAATGAGATCTTTGGTGGTCTGGGTATGAACTTTGTCGCAACGGCCTTGACCATCTGGTTGATCTTCGGCCCTTGGAAGCGCCCGGGGATCGGTTCGATGAGCGGCACCGAGCCCTTTAAAGAAGCCCTTTGGTTGCCCACGTTTACAGGGTTGCGCATCAGTCCGTGGTCGTTGATAGTGGGAATTGTCGGTATCGTGATCATATATCTCCTGTTACAGGGCACCTATTTTGGCTTGAAGTTAAAGGCGGTGGGGCGAAACCGACGGGCTGCATTTTTGCTTGGCATCCCTACCACGCAGTACATGTGGGCAGCATTTTTGCTGTGTGGGCTCTTTGCCGGGTTGGCCGGTGCAGTGCAAGTGTTAGGAGTCTATCACCGGCTGATCCCGTCAATTTCGTCAGGGTATGGATTTTTGGGAATGCTGGTGGCCATGTTGATCAACTATCAGCCTACATGGGCCGCCCCAGTTGCCTTGTTCTTCGCAGCGCTCAACATTGGGAGCATCCAGTTGCCTATTGTGATGAAACTGGACTCAACGCTTTCGGGCGTGTTGCAGGGCGCACTGGTGTTAGCGGTGCTGCTTATGGACGGCGTCCGTCAACGCATTCTGCGACGACGATAAGGAGGGCGCATGGATACAGCCTTGGTTATTGGGATTGCAGGTATTCTGGCTTCAGCCGCACCAATTGTGTTTGCGGCCATCGGCGAAACGATTATTGAGCGCTCGGGGGTAATCAATCTTTCTGTTAATGGCGCCATTCTGCTCACTGCAATGGCCGGCTTTGCAGTTGCCGTAACCACCGGAAATGTGGTATTGGGATTGCTGGTTGGGGCAGTTATTGGTGCCCTTGTGGCTCTGATTGTAGCCTTTGCCAGTATCACCTTGAAACAGTCTCAGGTTGCGGTTGGCTTCGTTCTTGCGCTCTTATGTCGAGATTTAGCCTATTTTCTGGGTAATCCCTATATGGGACTTTCGGGGCCACGGTTGCCTCACCTGCCCATCCCCGGATTGGCTTACATCCCTATATTGGGGACTGTTTTCTTTCAGCATGATCTCATGACCTATTTGAGTTTTGTGCTGATTGTTCTGGCCTATGTTTATATTTTCCGTACTCGCCCAGGACTGATGCTCCAGGGTATCGGTGAACGACCTGCGGCGGCCTATGTGCGAGGCGCAAACGTCAATTTACTCCGTTACATTTACACCATAGTGGGTGGCGCGTTGATCGGATTGGCCGGTCCAATGTATTCGCTTAGTGTCAAGGCGGGGTGGAAGGGAACGATTTCCGGCCTGGATGGGATTGGCTGGATCGCGCTAGCGTTGACCATTTTTGGGGGTTGGAACCCACTGCGAGCAGCCTTGGGTGCGTACTTCTTTGCCTTTTTACAGTGGTTAGGGTTGGTCTTACAGCCCAGTTTACCCAATGTTCCTTCCCAGGTGCTTCAGGTGGCACCTTTCCCCTTAATGATTTTGACTCTTTTGCTGGTCAATGTGGGGAACGCAGAATGGGTGGATCGGACTTTGGCAGGTTTGCCTGAACAAATGCGCCATGCTATCGCACGGGTGTTACGAGCAATGCGCACCTCACCGCCGGCAGCGCTTGGGGTGCCGTTCGAAAAAGAGTAAGTCAATTCAATTCTTGATGGCAGGAGATTCTCATGGGTAATTTTGTCGGCTATCGCTGTTCACTGTGTGGTACGGAGTACCAGCCGGATCAGGTCACGTATACCTGTCCGAAGGATGGGGGAAACCTGGATGTTTGGCTTGATTACACAGAAATCAAGAATCGTTTTCAGGTCAACGATATCACAAGCCGTAGAGATTACTCAATATGGCGCTACTTGCCCCTGCTCCCGGTTGAAGATCCCGGAGGCGAGGGAACCCCTTTGCGCATGGTGGGGTGGACGCCGGTTTATACGCCACAGCGCCTGGCAAAAGAACTGGGAATTAAGACCTTGTGGGTAAAGGATGAGGGGCGCAATCCTACCGCGTCATTTAAAGACCGCGCCAGCGCGGTTGTGGTAGCACGGGCGCGTCAGATCAAGGCTGAGGTCGTCGTTACGGCCTCGACAGGCAATGCAGGTGCGGCACTCGCGGGTATGGCGGCGGCCATCGGACAAAAGGCGGTGATCTTTGCCCCCAAGACGGCACCCCCCGCAAAAGTCGCCCAACTGCTGGTGTTTGGGGCACAAGTGATCCTGGTGGATGGTAATTATGACCAGGCGTTTGATTTGACCATTCAGGCAAGTCAGGAATTTGGTTGGTATTGCCGCAATACTGGTTATAACCCCTTCACGGCTGAAGGTAAAAAGACGGCTGCATTAGAAATATGGGAGCAGGTGATCCTGAATATGCGCGCGGGCTCGCGGCCGTTATGTGTGTTCGTCTCCGTAGGCGATGGAAATATTATCTCTGGTATCCATAAAGGCTTCAAGGATCTGGCGACATTGGGTTGGCTAGAGCAAATGCCACGAATTTTTGGCGTGCAGTCTGAAGGATCGGCCGCTGTGGCAAACGCTTATTTCAAGGGCACTGAGGTCATTGAGCCGGTATCGGCTCAAACTATTGCTGATAGCATATCAGTGGATTTGCCACGCGACGGCGTGCGTGCGGTGCGGGCAGCCCGCCAGACCAACGGTGCCTATATCACCGTTCCCGATAGTGAGATACTGAAAGCCATTGCGGATTTGGGGCGCGTAGGCATTTTTGCCGAACCCGCAGGGGCTACGGCATATGCTGGGTTGAAGAAGGCGCTTCAGCAAGGACTTGTGACACCCGACGATCCAATTCTGGTATTGAATACCGGAAGCGGCCTCAAGGATATTCGGGCGGCTATGCAGGCAGTAAAAGAAGCACCAGTTATCGAGCCCTCCCTTTCCGCGCTTAAAGCCCATTTAAGTCAAACAGCGTGAGGGTCATGGAAACACCAACTTTTTCGATTGTTGTGCCAGTTTATAACGAAGAGGGTTGCCTGGATGAACTTTACCGCCGAATTGTGGCGGTAATGGAGAGCACGGGCGAACCCTGGGAACTGGTGCTGGTGGATGATGGCTCTCGTGATCGCTCCACCGAGATCATCAAGCGGTTAGCAGAGCAGGATCGGCGCGTGCGGCCAGTCATCTTTGCGCGCAACTTCGGTCACCAAATCGCAGTGACCGCTGGTTTGGACTACAGCCGCGGGCAAGCCGTGGTGATCATTGATGCCGATTTGCAGGATCCACCGGAGGTGATCCTTGATCTCATTGCCAAATGGCGAGAGGGATATGAGGTGGTTTACGCCGTACGCACCGAACGCGAGGGCGAAACGTGGTTTAAGAAATTCACCGCGGCAGCATTCTACCGGCTGATCTACCGCATTACTGATGTCAAGATCCCGGTAGATACAGGTGATTTTCGTCTGATGGATCGCAAAGTGGTGGATGTCTTGAGCCGAATGCGTGAGCATCACCGTTTTTTACGGGGAATGTCGGCCTGGGTAGGGTTTCGCCAGATTGGCGTTCCTTACAAGCGAGCTCCTCGCTACGCGGGTGAAACCAAATATCCTCTGCGTAAGATGCTCCGCCTTGCCCTAAACGCGATTACCAGTTTTTCCTACTTTCCACTGCAATTAGCAACCTATCTCGGATTTTTAGCGGCTGGTTTGGCGATTGTGGCGATTCCTGTGGTGATCATCTTACGCGCTTTGCAGCCCCAGGCCTTTTTTGGTCAAGCCTCAACCTTAATTGCGGTGTTGTTCCTGGGCGGTGTGCAGTTAATCTCGCTCGGGATTTTAGGTGAGTATGTCGGTCGTATTTACGATGAAGTCAAAGGGCGTCCGCTTTATGTCGTACGCGAAGTGCCCTCTGATGATCAAACCATAGAGAAAAAATCATAAATCAAGAGGAGTGTGAAACGATGGCAAAAATTGATTTAACGGTCATTCCTGAGCGACGCGAACGAACCATTCAACGCGTCCGGGAGCGCAATATTATCATTCCCACTTTTGCTCAGATGAAGAATCCCGATTTGATCCCTGCGCGGATTAAAGAAGAACTGCGCAACATTGGACTCTGGGATGTTCATCCGCGCAATCTCTTCCGTATCACCTGGAAGAATGAGCCAGTGCCGTTTGGGGGCGGCTTTGGCCCGGTCAATACACTGGAGTTCCCCAGCAGTCTGACTGGCGTACCGGCGCGAATCATTGGCTTGGTGGGTAAGTGGTTTCCTACCGGTGCGCATAAGGTTGGTGCGGCGTTTGGGTGTCTGGTGCCGCGTTTGGTGACCGGGCAGTTTGATCCTACGACTCAGAAAGCTGTATGGCCCTCGACCGGCAATTACTGCCGTGGAGGCGCGTATGATTCGGCTCTGCTGGCTTGTGACTCGATTGCGATCTTGCCCGAAGGGATGAGCAAGGAACGTTTCGAGTGGCTATCAAAGATTGCCAGCGAGGTGATCGCTACCCCCGGTAGTGAATCTAACGTTAAGGAAATCTTTGATAAATGCTGGGAACTGCGCCGTTCAGGCCAGGACTTGATGATCTTCAACCAGTTTGAAGAATTCGGTAATTATTTGTGGCACTATGAGGTCACCGGCCACGCCATGGAAGAAGTGCTCAAGCGCATCATGGGCCCGAAGGACGAATTCCGTGGCGTGGCGCTGACTACCGGTTCTGCCGGTACAATTGCCTGTGGCGACTACCTGAAACAACTCTTCCCCAACAGTAAAATCGTGGCTGGTGAAGCCTTGCAATGCCCGACCCTCTTTGAGAACGGCTTTGGTGCGCATCGCATCGAGGGCATTGGAGATAAACATGTGCCGTGGATTCACAACGTCAAGAATACCGATCTGGTAGCGGCCATTGATGATAATGACGTGGTCGCAGTGATGCGCCTGTTCAACGAGCCGACCGGGCGGGAGTATCTGGTGCGCAAAGGTGTGCCAGAAGAGGTCGTTTCGAAATTGGATCTCCTCGGTTTCTCCGGGATTGCCAACCTGCTCTCTGCCATTAAGACAGCTAAGTATTACGAGATGGGTGAGAACGATATTATGCTCATCGTCCTCACCGATTCCATGGAACTTTATGGTAGCCGGATCCAGGAATATCGCGAGCAGTACGGTGAATTTACCCCGTACCATGCAGCAGAAGCCTACGCCCGCAGCCTGCAGGGACAGAGCGTTGATTATCTCCTCGAACTGCGCTACGCGGATCGCCGACGGGTACACAATTTGAAGTACTATACCTGGGTGGAGCAGCAAGGCAAGACCTACGAAGAGATTTTGGCCCAGTGGTATGATCGCAACTACTGGACCGAGTTGCAAAGTCAGGTAGAGGAGATTGACGCGCTCATTACGGAATTCAACGAGCGGGTCGGATTGATCAAAAACTACCAATAAGGCCGCATAGTGAGCGAATCGCCCCGCCTTTGCAATAGAGGCGGGGCGGTTTTTTCTTAACCAAAAGTATAGTAAAATAGGCGGCGTTGGGCATACTGAAATCTTCAGGGAGAGAAACCACAATGCAAACATGCTCGCGTTGCCAAACTCAAGTGCCTGATACCGAAACACTTTGCCCGACCTGTGGGGCAGATTTATATGAGTATTCCACAACCAGGGTGGCTCTAAAGAAAATGCAGGCCAACCCGCGTGTCAGCATGATTCGCCTTGCGGTTGCTGCCGATGCCTGCCCAACTTGCCGCAAGATGTATGGCACTTATCCCAAGGATCAGGTTCCTCTGTTGCCCATTGAGGGGTGCTCGAATGGGCTGGGTTGCCGGTGTTTTTATGAACCGGTCCTGACCGAGATTTATCCTTGAAATTGTTGAACCCAACCCAAGAGAGCACGCGCCAACGCTGCCGGAGCTTCGAGCATCGGCATATGGCCGATTCCGGGGAGTTCGACCCAGGAAGCCACGGGGATTTGTTCAAGCATCGCCTGGATCCGTGCCGATTCAATGAGCGGATCGGCCGAGCCAGTTACGATCAAGACTGGAACATTAATTTCGCGTAGCCATAGATTGGCGTCTGCGCGTTCTGCCATTCCCAATAACGCATAAATCGCCGTTTGGGGTGAGCAGGCTTGAATGAATCGGCGCACTTTTTCTTGTACGGTTGGGTTGGGGGTTAAGCGTGGAGGCATATCTTCTAATAAGGGAAGAATTCCACGCTCCCGAATTTGCGCCACGGTAAAGTAGCGTGCTTCGCGTCGCGCAGGTGGGTCGGGATCAGCGTGAGAGGCCACCAGGGCCAGGCCAGTCAATCGCTGGGAGTAAAGGTGAGCAAACGCTAGAGCGACATATCCTCCCATTGAATGACCCACCAATGCTGCTCGTTCAAGTCCAAGATGATCCATGAGATGGTATATATCCTCTGCCAGTAGTTCCATGGAAAGGACATCCTCACTGGCGGGTGAATGACCAAAACCGCGCAGATCAGGAAGGATCATTTGGATGTAAGGACTCAGGTAGGGAATGAGATCATCCCAAATATGGCGGTTAAAGGGAAATCCGTGTAGAAAAATCACCGGAGCGCCGTTGCCATGAAGATCGTAGGAAAGTAAGACTGGTTCAGGGCTCATTTCTACCTCCATCCAAAGCCGAATCATTCCAATTCGCGATCAGGGTTCGTGCAAGGTGGAGGGCTTCTTCGCGGTTTTCAATGTCACCACTGGCCTGGGCTTCACGAATCGCTTCGAGAAGTTTTCCGATCATGGGTCCAGGCTTTAAGCCAAGGTAAGCCATTAAGTCATCGCCTCGCAGCAGGGGTGGTGGCTGGATGATATTTTCCTGCTGGTACCACCAGGCTTCAAGGAATTGTTGGCAAATGAGTAATTCTCGCGCCCACACGTCCTGAGGTAGAGTGGTGTGATAGGTTGCCAGCGTGTCGGCAAGTGAAAGCAAGCATATGTCCACACCTGCCGAGCCGACATCACGAAAGAAGCGATAAATGGCACGACGAGTCGGGCTTTGTTGAGCATTAACCAGGTGATGGATGCGCATATGATGGCGGATGACCTTGTCGCCATAAGCGATCTCATCATTACTTAGCGCAAGAGCACGCGCACGGGTCTGGAAGTATTCGCTGCTGATCCGCTCGTGACCGATAAAGTGCAAGCGCCCATTGGGATGGAGTCCCGCTGCAGCGGGTTTTCCACTATCATGATAGGCTGCGGTAAAAAACAAAAGCGCTTTCAAACTACGGTTGGGGTTTAGTCGGGCGGAAAAATGGCTCATAAATGCATCGCGGAAACGTCCCAGGTAAAGGGTTGCTGTACCCATGGTCAATGAGGCGGCTTTGTCCTCTTCGTATTCAGCAACCAACAAGCCAAAGAGCCGTTCCAGATAATCCAATGTGGATAATGTATGTTGCCAGACATCAAATACATGTGGTTGAGGTTGGGATACCCTTTTAAGTTTGGTCAACTCGGGTAAGATAAAGGGAAGGATTCCCAGGTGATCCATTAATTGAAACGCCGTTTTGACATCTGGCCCTTCAAGGATGCGGAACAATTCATCACGCTTGCGCTCGGCAGAAACCTGCTCAAGCCTGGGTACTGCCTGCTGCAAGAGAGTCAATGTTTCAGGAAGAAGACGGAATTTCAATGCATTGGCGAGTCGTACACCGCGCAGGACACGCAAGGGGTCGTCCAGAAAAGCGGTGTTCGCACAGACTCGCAGATGCTTTTCCCGAATGTCCAGCGCGCCCTTGAGAGGATCAATGAGAATCTCGGGTTGGCTAACGTCAATGGCTAGCGCATTGATGGTGAAATCACGGGCGCGTAAATCTTGCTCGATGCTCAATCCTCGCATGCGAGAGAAATCTAACGTAAAAGACTGTCCGCTGGATGTATGTCCCAGAACTCGGTAGGTCTCATGTTCCTCATCCATGCGATATAGAGCTGCCCCCAAGGTATCGGCAACAGCACGGGCAATGGTGTGGACATCCTGGGTGACCACAAAATCCAGATCGTGACTGTGTTTTTCTAAAAGGGCATCGCGCAAAATGCCTCCGACCAGAAAGATACGCCGATTGGCATGGCTCAACCGGCGCAACAATTGGGGGAGTGCAGGGACAGGAAATAACGCTTCAAACGTAATTAACATTCGCGTTTTAACCGGCTCTGCTGATATTTTTCTTCATTAACGACGCCGATAAAGGGCAAGTTACGATAAAGTTCATCCAGGTCGAGCCCGTAGCCAAAGACGAATTTGTTGGGAATTGTAAAGCCGACATACCGCAGGGGAACCTCAACCTCGCGCCGTTCAGCCTTATCTAATAAGGTACATACGGCTAGACTACGCGGCTTGCGAGCAGATAGCAGGTTAATCACAGAAGCCAGAGTGCGCCCGCTGTCAATAATATCTTCTACGATGAGCACATCGCAATCTTCAATGCTGGTGTTTAAGTCCAGGGTAATGCGAACCTGACCGGTGGATTGGCGACTTCCGGCGCCATAGGATGAAACAGCCATGAAGTCCACCATATGGGGAACGGTCAGGTGGCGGATAAGATCGGTTAAAAACATGACTCCACCCCGCAGAATGCACAGCAGAACCAGTTTTTCTGAATGTTTATAATCCTGGCTGATCTGGGCGCCCAGTTCTGCTACCCGTTGCCGTAAGGCTTCTTCTGGGATTAAGATTTCTTCCAGGAATTCTTCGTATCTATTGCACATCATCCCCAACTCCTTGGGATATGGTTCTAGTCACGGGGTACGACATGATGCTTACGACAGCGGGCTTCATAGAGCTCAGAGGCCCCAACGATAATCACGGGATCATTATAATGGGCCGGTTTGCCATTAACCAAGCGCTGGGTGCGGCATGCAGGTTCACCGCAAACCATACAGATGGCCTGCAATTTATCCACGCGCTCGGCTTGAGCCATGAGGATGGGCATATAACCAAACGGTTCGCCCCGAAAATCGGTATCCAGCCCAGCGACAATGACCCGAATACCACGGTTAGCCAATTCCTGAACCAGAGTAACAATCGCCTCGTCGAAAAACTGGGCTTCATCTATGCCTATGACGGTGGTATCGGGGTCCAAATGTTTCAATATGTCACTTGCTTTTTCAATGGGAATCGCATCAAATGCTGTTCCAGCATGCGACTTTACTTGTTCGTTACCATAGCGCTGATCAATGACGGGTTTAAAGACTTGCACCTTCTGGCGCGCAATGGTGGCGCGCCGCAACCGTCGAATGAGTTCATCGGTTTTACCGCTAAACATGGAACCGGTAATGACCTCGACCGAACCAACGTGATGTTTCATGCCATGCTCCTTAGCGGGTGTGGGTTGTTTTGATTTTAACCCAATCTCTGAACCTGCTGATTAAAAAATCAGGCAGACGTTTAATTGCGTCTGCCTGATCTATTGGCTCTGTTTCCCGATTAGACGGTAATCTCTTCAGCTGCTGAGGGCAGGGTGTAGCCTAATTGGCGCAGGCGTTTTTTGAGGTTGATCAGGGATTGGCGGCCAAATCCCTCGATGGCAAGCAGCGCAGCTTCGCCTTCCGCCAGTTTCTCCAAAACCTGACCCACTGTAGTTAGCCCTGCTTTCTCTAGAGCCTCAGTAGGACGAGGGCCGAGGTTGAGATCGGCAATAGGGCGGTTGGGAGACGTGCGTTCTTGCTCGCGTGCTTTTTGGGTTTCCACATATTCCTGGCGAGCCTGCAAACGTTTGTAGAAGCGGTCTACTTGCCCTTCAATATCGAGGATGCGTTGCTGTTGACCCGTGTAAAACGGGTGGCATTTTGAGCACACCTCGGTATGGATTTCTTTTTTGGTTGAACCCGTCGTCCAGGTATTACCACAGGCGCAGATAACCCGGGCGTCGGGGTAAAAAGTCGGATGGATGTCTTTTTTCATCGTTAGCCTTCCTGTCCTATAAATTTAGGAAGCCAATACCATCATGGCATTAGGCTTCGGCTGCGACTGGGACAACACTGACGCGCTTGCGTCCGCCTGGCAACGTTTCAAACACTACCACACCGTCTGCTGTGGCGAAAAGTGTGTCATCCTTGCCAACATCTACGTTCAAGCCGGGCTTAATTCGGGTGCCACGCTGGCGAACCAGGATATTACCAGCGAGTACATATTGTCCCGCAAAACGCTTTACACCTAAGCGCTGGGAATTGCTATCTCGTCCGTTGCGGCTGGAACCGCCACCTTTCTTGTGTGCCATAGGTCCTACTCCACCACAGAAATAGAATTCACTAACAGGCGGGTATATTGTTGACGATGACCGGTCTTCACGCGGTAGCGTTTTTTCGGGCGATATTTAAAGACAATGATTTTGGGCCCTTTGAAATGTTCCTGGATCGTTGCGGTGACCTGAGCGCCAGGTACAGTTGGGGTACCAACTTGCACCTTGCCATCTTCAGCGACCAGCAACACTTGGTCGAGCACAACCTGCTCTCCAACTTCTCCAGGAAGACGATCTACATCCAGGGTTGTCCCTTCGGTGACTTTATATTGCTTACCACCACTTTCGACAATTGCGTATTTTGACATTCCTCATCTCCAATCTTCACTTCGCCGGGATACACGCGCCGGTAAACGCCTGTGCCCGGGGAAGTTGGGGATATTACATGCACAAGCCCCAGCGGCAATGCCGGGGCATTGGCGAGTGATATTATACCCGAGCAGATTTTAATCTGTCAATGTTTGAGCCACTTTCTCACCCTGAGGAGTGAGAATCCGCACGTCACCATCACGTCGGGTAATGCCAAGTGCATCCATATATTCTAGAAAAGCCAGTGCGTAACGGCGCGATGTTTGAAAATGATCTCGAAATTCGGCTACGCTGAGGGCAGAGTGATTTTTTAGGTGTAAGATGACAAAACGCACCATGGTCTGAAAGTCGGTCTTACGAAAAGCAATTTCGTCAGAAATGGCTACTATGGTTCCGTTTTCAATCAGAGCATTGAAGACCTCTTGACCCACCAATTCTATGCATTCGCGTATCGTAGGTGGGGCATAAGGGGTTATGGCGAAGCGCCTTAAGAGATGCTCAACCTGTATCGTCTGTTGAGTGTTGAATCGCACTTTGTGTTGAGGATGGGCAATAAATTGCCCTTGTTCACTCAGCATCCCGGTTCTCAGCCATTGATGCAAAGCGGCCTGAAAAAGGGGTGGGGATAGACGCAGTTGACTCCGCAGGGCTTCGCGGGGAATGCCAATCCGCAAAGGATATTGATGATGATAATGTTCCACGATTGAGAGCGCTTTTCGTTGCAGATCCTGCCACTGTGTGAGCGTGAAAAGGAAAGGTTCCTCATTGGGGGAATCAACCGCGGCAAGTGCAAAGAAATGTTTTGATCCATCGGGATCATTGAGAATGCGAAAAATTTCCTCTGTGGTGAGCCCGGCGCGTTTTGCGGCAAGAGAAAGAGGGAGCGGACCGGCGTTCTGGAGTGTGACAAGTAGGGTTTTATCGGAAGTACCCTGACTCAACACCGAGAGATGCTCTAAGGTTTGGGGATCAAATCGGCGATAACGCTTTTGTGGGTGGGGCTCCAGTACAATTCCTCCGCCAATTGTTTCACCGGGTGATGGACGACGTAAAATAAAACGATCGCCACGTGAGACAACGAGGGGAGAGTAGGTTTCTAACTGCAGCCATCCCTCTTCGCCAGGGTGGATGGCTTCAGTGCCTAGCACACGCACCCTTGCCAGCACTTCACTGCTACCCACGAACACTTTAACTTCGCTATTATGCTGAAGCGGAGCGTGTGCATCGGGGATCAGACGACAGCGGGCATCCAGGCGTTGGGTCGGTTGATATAGCCCTGGTAGGGTGAGAACATCTCCGCGTTGAATTTGTTTTACTTCAATGCCGCTGATATTAACCGCAGTGCGGCTACCAGGCTGGGCGTACGGGGTTTTCTTTTTATGCGTTTGCAACCCTCGAATGCGCCCCTTTAATCCTTTGGGTAAAATCTCAATTTCGTCGCCTAGATTCAGGCAGCCATCTATCAAGGTTCCTGTAACTACCGTGCCAAATCCAGAGATCGAAAAGACTCGGTCTATAGGCAGGCGGGGTTTCCCTAAGTCTGGGCGCGAAGGTGTGTCGGCCAAGAGGTGCTCCAATGTTTCGAGCAAGATATCAAGACCGGCGCGGGTGTTGGCTGAAACGCGTACAATGGGTGCGTTTTGTAGCGTTGTACCTTGAAGGGCATGTCGTATGTCGCTTTCAATAAGGTCAAGCCACTCTGGATCATCTACAAGGTCAATTTTGCTCAATACCACAATTCCTCGTTCGACTCCAAGCAGATCCAGGATAATCAAGTGCTCCCGCGTTTGAGGCATGATTCCTTCATCGGCGGCAATAACCAAAAGCGCAGCATCTATCCCGCCGACACCGGCCAGCATATTTTCAATAAAATCGCGGTGCCCGGGAACATCAACAATCCCCACACTTTCGCCGTTGGGAAGGGTGAGCCAGGCAAAGCCTAGATCTATGGTCATCTCCCGTTCCTGCTCTTCCTTGAGGCGGTCAGGGTGGATGCCGGTGAGTGCAGCGACTAAGGTTGATTTTCCATGATCTACGTGCCCGGCAGTACCAATAACATGCGTGACCATACTTACCTAAGGATTCTGGGCGATTAATTGCTCGTAAGTTTCCAGTAATTCGCGCGAAAACGCCAGGAGTTTTTGGAGGCGTTTATGCGCCTCTTCAGTGAAGAGTGAAAGTGAATCTTGAAGTTCTTGAACCGCATCTTCCAGGTTGGTGAGCCGTTCGTTGAGTTGGTTGATCTGGCGGATCAAATCACGATTTTGTTCTTCCTGGACCAAGAGATAATTTGCCCATCGTTTTTGGTCATCGGCCTTAAAACTTGCCCATTCCTGGCGAAAGCGATCCTCTACCAGGCGTTGCATCTCGGTAATCTCATTGATCCGACGTTCAAAGCGAGCCGTGATATCTTCAAACGCTTCTTGGGCGCGCTTGATGGAGCGGTGGGTAGCTTCAAGCGTCTGAATCTGAGCATCGAGGTTGGCGGCTGTGGCTTCCATTTCTTCAAATCGAGCCTGCCATTCTTGCCAGGTGCGTTCGCGTTCAAACGCCAGCATGTTTTGTTTATCCATAAAGGCGATTTGGCTTTGTTTACGTTCATTTTCTGCGGCGATCAGTTCATTGATCTTTGCTTCAAGTTTACGCTGAACGTCGCCGATAACATCCATTTTCCCCCGTTGTTCATCCAGACGTTTACGAATAGCCGCTACCTCGCCTTGAAGGTCAATCACCCGCTTGGCATCCTGGCGCTGATTGTCTTCTAGAAGTTTTTGTTGACGCCGAAATTCTTCGTCTGCACGTTGATATTGTTCAATCTGTTGCTCCAGTGCATCAATCAGCCGGCTCAAGCGACCTTCTTCTTCGATTCGAGCCTGTAGACCTTTGCGCAGTTCAGGGATGGCTTCCAGGCTTTTACGTACCTCAGCAATAGCTTTGTTTAGGGCTTCTAAGTCGGCCAAGCGCATTCGATCTGCTTCACGATCGCGTTCGGCACGCTGTTTTTCTAAATCTTGAATCATCCGTGTTAATTCAACGCGTACCTGAGCAATGCTTGTCTCGATCTGGTCGAAACGAGATAAGTTGGCGCTCAAGCGAGCGAGTTCCCCTTCCAGGGCAGTGAGTTGTTGTAACGACCGTGGATATCCCTCTTCGAGGTCTGCAATTCGTTCTTGAAGCGTGGTGATCAGCAATTTATCCTTACGCCGTTCTTCTTCAAGCCAATCCAGACGTTTTATTAATTGCTCAAGATCCATTAGGCGGTCCTTTCACGGCACAGTGATCGAAATTTGCAGGTGAGGGGTGCTCCAATTATAGTCAGATTTTAACCACATAAGGCGAAAGAAATGAAATAAAGATTAACGGGCCAGATTGATAAAACTCTGAGCGACTTGGAGCGCGGGGCTGAGAAGAGAAGCGGGAAACAAGCCCAGAGCAAGAATTCCGACGATACTAATTAGGGTTAAAGGGGATACGGTTCTGAAGCCATTGGCGAATGGTGTAGTTTCAGGGGTGGATTCTAATGTGTAACTGATAAGACGTATTCCGTTAATTAGAAAGAGAACGTTTCCTAGAAGCACTCCCATGACTGCAGGGAGCGATTGTTGTGCTAGATTGAAGAGAATCTCTTGACGGACGGGGAAACTTGCGAGCAAAGGCAAACCACCCAAAGAGAAATAACCGGTCAGGAATCCGAGCGATGCCCAGGACATTGGCTTTAATGGTTCGAGCGAAAACATAGAAGGTGCTTTGGCGAGATTCCGGAAAGAGTCCAGGGATTGAGTTAGCAAGAAAGTTCCCAGAACTCGTCCAGGCAACAATTCTAAGAAATAGGTTACTCTTTGGGCAGAACCCAGCGCAATGGCGATAAGTGCAAAGCCCGAATCGAGCATCAGGCTATAACCCAGTAATCGGTTCAGGTTTGCGGTAGATAACGCACCCAGACCAGCATATAAGATCATGATAATCCCTACGAGTTGAAGCGATGTCGTAAATACCATAAGGTTACGAATCCAAGGGGTACTGTTAAGAAAATCTAGAAATACTAAAAAGCCTGAAGTTGTAATCAGAACAAGAAAGAAGCCGGCCTCATAGGGGGGATTATCTTGTGGCAGCATCACAGCCCAGGTGTGAAAGGGAAAGATGGTCAACCACAATGCAAATCCTGTTGCAACCAGCAAGATAGCCGGTAAGACGCTTTCTGTTTGCTGAGGGATATTCTCATATTGGCTTAATAGCCATCCTCCAATAAGAATTAAAGGAACCGCCAGAATTTGGAGAGTCAAGAAGCGTAGAATGGCGGGAGAAGGCGTCTGGTGCGGTGGAGATAGTGCCGGGATGGCAACAAGAACTGCTAGAGCAAGAAGTGGTGCAGTGTATATAAAAGGTTCTACGGCGAAGGCAGCAATAAGAAGTGCTACAGATGCCAGTGCGTGAGGTATGAAAAATGGAGAGGTGTGATGACGCATTGCGCCCAGGAACCACCACGCACTGGCGCCGTAAATTAGGATTAAGAGAGGGCGATCTGACGAGGTCAGGCGAAGTTGCCGCCCCAGGATAGTCAAGATGGGGTTCAATTCGAACGACCAATTTCCCAGGCGCAATGTCCCGCCCAGGGGGAGCGCTGTTGCTGCAAGGGCTAGAATTATGCAAAACCCAACGGATAGCCCAAGGGTGAGCTGACGATACTGGCGTAAAACCCACAAAATGATTGCTAGGATTAGGGGAAAAACGATCCAAAGCCAAGGGGTACTCATTATCGAAATCCCGAAGATTGGTGGGCAATAGTTAGATAAGCGCCAATGGCTGCGAGCCCCAAAGTGACCAGGGCAAGCAAACCGGTCATAAGCACTGAATTGACCATAAAGGCAAAGACTAATTCGAAGCCAGAGAAGACTTCAAGCAACCCTAACGTAGCGATTAAAGGGTGGCGTGAAAAACCATTCATAAGGATACCACAGCCAGACAGGATAATTCCTGCCCTCAAGTAAAGAGGCTCGACGGGCAACCAGGCGGCGGTTGAGGGTTGAAAAGAGAAGGCCAAACCCACCATCATTCCGCCGCTAATAAGTCGGAAGGCTTGCTGTGACCAGGGGACCTTACGCGTCTTGTTTATGGCCATGTTCCAGATGGCAGCGCCTAGAAGGATGGTGGCGGCCAAACCTACGATTAATTTCACCAATGCCAAGCCCACGCTGAGGGAGGTACTAACTACCCAAAAGAGAATCATATATTGGAGAGCCACCGCCACCAGACGGAAACGATAATCTACCTCAAGAAGGGCAAACAGAGCGGTTAGGCTAAACAGAATCAGATGTAACCACGCTAGATTCATGGAGATATTCCGCTTGCATTGGCGAGAGAGAGTAAGAGCGCCAGGAGAACGAGTGCCCACAGAAGGCCGCTTTCTCCTTCTAACACTCCTTCAAGGAAATGGGCCAACGGTTTCAACCCTTTATGCAGGAGAGTAAAACCATTTATCAGCCAGATTAGCGAAAAAAATTGAACAAAAGAATGCTGAGTCTGATTTATGCGTTGACCGAGCCAAACGAAAAATGGGCGGGCGCTCGAAAGGGGTATTATCCGATGGTGGAGCCCCAATACGCCTGCCAAAGTCAGAAGAAAAGTAATGCTTCCCGCCAGCCACGCTTGCGTGTAAAGGGTTGGTTTGAGACCCCATAATCCCCAAGCGGTGAGGGGAAGTAATAGAAGCCCAAGCCCATAAACCGCCACAATCCAGCGTTCTGAGGTGACAAGTGAACTTTTGGCGTTATCCATGTGGTGGTACCATCCCGTAATGGATATCGCCACGGTCAATGGCCATATCCATCCTCCTAATGTGGTCATGAGGCCTTGCCATCCACCTGCCAATGGTGTGAGCGGAAGCGTTGAGAAAGTTAGAAGGTTAATGAAGAGAAAAACTTGTCGTGGTGGTAAGACAAACATAGCAAGCAGGGGACAAGTCCCCATCAATACTATCAGTAGTGCCCAGGGGAGGGGAGAAGCATTCGCCGTGTATGCACTGGTAAGGGCAAGACTGCTCATGGCCGCGATCCAATGGGGAAAGCCCTGCGAAGCTTCAGGGCTGTTACCCCACAAGAGCGCGTTAACAACCCCCCACAATGACAAAAGCAGAGGAAGCGCTGAAAGCCCAAATGATGCTGAAAGTTCTGGGCCGGCAAATCGGGTCAATAGAGCCAAGCCCAAAAGAGGATTTTGATAATTCAAAACTGTCCAAACCCCTCGATTCGCTTGCGTGGAGAACGAAATGCCCGCACCAAGGGGTATTAGACCAACCCGTAACGCAATTCCCAAGAAAAATAACATTCCGGAAAGTTGGGACCATGAGCGCGGATCTAGTTGGGAGCCTGGTGGTGTTTGGCTCAGGGCGACACCGATAATGAGTAGCGTGCTGAGCCAGCGTCCGAGAAGATTGATCATGCTTTTTCGTGGGGGTACACCAATAAGAAGGTGCTCAGTTAGGATTGCTACGCTATCCAACAAAGTCCAGGATAAGGCTATTGCCGTTACATCCTCTGCTGAGAGGGCTGGGATCAATACTGCAATATTGATTAGGTTGGCTATCCAATTCTTGGGTCCACTCTGAAGTGCGAGGCGCGAAGGTGCGGTCAATAAGACAGTTGTTCCGAGGGTAAAAGCCAACAGAATGTAAACCCAACGGTTAGAATCCGAAGAAAAGGCGATGATGGATCGGAAGGAAGAGGAAGGAAGCAACCAGGGGATAGTGATCTGGGAGTAAGCGGCTTGCCAGGTGCTCATTAGGCTCAGTCCCCATCCGATGAGCACCGTGATGACGCTAATTAGCCATGCCGAACCCACGCCGCGACGAGATCGTTGGACTAATCCAACCCCTATCGCTCCCAATAGGGGAAGTACAGCCAATATTAAAAGGCGCATAATAGGATCATAAAACTTCGGCAAAAGGTTTGCGATACAGGTAGCGCCCCATGCCTGGCCGACCTCGCCACTCACGGCCATCTACAATCAAATTCCCGCGCAGGAAAACTTTTTCCGGGAAGCCGGTCAATTCCCAGCCTTCGAAGAGATTGTAATCGGTGCGGTGCTGAGCGTAAGCGACTCCGTAAGTCACTTTTTTATTGGGATCCCAAATGACAATGTCGGCATCGGCGCCTGGCATCAGACTGCCCTTTTGAGGATATAGGCCAAAAATTTTGGCCGGATTGGTGCTGGTAAGTGCCACAAATTGGTTGGGTGTGATCTTGCCTGAAACAACTGCGGTGGTCCAGAATATCGGAAGTCGGTCCCCAACAGCGGGCAGCCCATTAGGAATTTTAGTAAAGTCATCTTTTCCCAATTCCTTACCTGGTATCTTAACCGGCTGTCCTTCGTAAAGGATAGGTTTTGTTCCATCGTAAAAGAAGGGACAATGATCTGTGGCAAGAACTTGGATAGTGCCGTTGATAAGACCTTCCCATAGGCGTTGGTTGTCGGTAGCGGTGCGCATAGGGGGTGAGCAGATCCATTTAGCACCATCAGGGCGGCGCAGATCCTCAACGGTGAAGAAAAGATACTGCGGACATGTTTCCCCCATAACGGGCAAGCCTTTTTCGCGGACGTAGGCTAATTGATCCACTTCACCTGCGGCGTTCATATGAACCACATAGAGAGGGGCCTCGGCTTGGGCGGCAAGCGCAGCGCCACGCAAGAAGGCTTCAACTGCGCCCCAGGCAGGACGGGTATGGGCGTGCCATTCGGGAGTTGTGTGACCAGCGGCTAGAGCCTCTGCTACCAGAATGTCAATAACGTCCCCATTTTCGGCATGTAACATGGTCAGCATCCCATGTTTGCCAGCAATACGCATCACCTGGAAAATCTCCCCATCTTGTAAACGCAGGCGGTTATTGTAGGCGGTAAATACTTTGAGCGTTGTGATACCTTCATCTATGAGGTGAGGAATTTCAGCAGCCACCTGATCGTTAAAGTTGGTAATGTTCATGTGGAAACTAAAATCAATTGCCGCTTTGGGGTCTGCCTTCGCATGCCAGACTTCGATATTGGCACGCAAAGAAGGCAGATCCTGAGGAACAAAATCAATCACCGTGGTGGTGCCACCAAAAGCTGCCGCTTTGTGACCTGTATAGTGATCATCCGAGGAAACCGTGCCGAACATCGGCAGGTCAAAGTGGGTATGGACATCAATGCCCCCAGGAAGCACATATTTACCATGGGCGTCAACAATTTGGGCGTTTTCGGAGGCTGGGAGATCATGGCCAATGAGGGCGATTTTCTCGCCATCAATGAGCAGATCGGCTTGGATGGTTTCTGAAGCCGTGACCAGGGTTCCTGATTTAATCAGAATTTGCATGTGCTCTCCTCCGGATTGATTACTGTCAAATAAGATAGGTAATCACCTCTGTGGAATTCTACCAAAGCCCAGGATGGGGTTAAAGATTAATCAACCCCAAGAATTCTAGCATCACTGCATCGAGGTTGCTGATTCCCTCGGGTAGAGTAGCCGCATTGTAAGTGTGCTGATGTGCTGCTCGTTCCCGCAATGAACGCCACACCAGTACACGTTCTTCGCCTTCGAGCGCTAGATCTTGGAGGCGGTGAGCCCGACTTAACAATTCTCCAGTGGTGTAAAGAAACGTCAGACGCCGCCAATTCTCAGCGACGATTGGTTGAGGCAGGCGTTGGAGTGGGCCGATTTGGATTTTGTAGTATTCTTCATCTGCGCGAGGATGATTGGGTTCATCGCGCAAGAGTTCACGGCGCCAGGTGAGTTCGTGCCCGTAAACAGGGGAGATATAGTTGATGCGCCATCGTTCATCAGGGCTAAAAGCGGCTGTCTGGTAGAAAGCAAGGTAGTCCACTGCGATGACTTTGGGGGCCGATTTTAATGGAATGCGATACCAACCCAGGACGCGGGCAATCTCTAGATCACGCGGTGAAGGAACAACTGCAACCAGAACCAGCGCCGTTGGCGGAGGATAATTAGAAGGTGCTTCGCTCATGTCCATTCAGTGTGAAAGATTCCATCTCGATCAATACGGCGGTAAGTGTGGGCGCCAAAGTAATCACGCTGGGCTTGAATAAGATTGGCTGGCAATCTTTCACTACGGTAGGCATCGTAATATGCTAGGGCTGTGCTCATGCCCATCATAGGGATACCCAAATCTATGCCAATTTTTATCACTTCACGCAGAGCTTGATGGTGCGAAGCCAGCGTATCACGGAAGGCGGGCGCTAACAGCAAATTAACCAGGCCTGGGTCGCTCTGATAGGCGGCAGTGATGTCTCCCAACAGTCGCGCACGGATAATACACCCGGCGCGCCAAATGGCTGCTAAGCGGTCAAGTTTCAGATCATACCCATATTCGAGGGAGGCTTGTCGCAATAATCCCATACCCTGAGCGTAAGCGATCATTTTACTGGCATATAGAGCCTGCTGTGTTAGATTGATCAAGTTTGCCGGATCACCTTGGTAAGCCTTGGTAGGACCGCTCAGGATACGGCTGGCCTGGACGCGTTCGTGCTTGAAGGCAGAGAGGATGCGCATATCTACTGCTGCGCTGATCGTGGGCACCGCAGCGCCGACGTCTAGCGCATTCTGGCTGGTCCATTTGCCGGTGCCTTTTTGTTGGGCTTCGTCCAGGATCATATCCACAAGTGGGTGGCCGGTTTCGTCATCGCGTTTTCGAAGTACTTCGGCAGTAATTTGAATCAAGTAGGATTGCAATTCGCTCTGATTCCATTTTTCGAAAATATCGGCAAGTTGGTACGCCGATAATCCCAAAGCATTCTTGAGCAGGTGGTAAGTTTCAGCAATTAACTGCATATCAGCATACTCGATGCCATTATGCACCATTTTGACATAATGACCTGCACCACGCGGCCCGATGTAGTCCACACAGGGTTCGCCATCTTCGGCCTTAGCGGCAATATCACGAAGCATGGGTGCGAGGTTTTCCCAAGCCTGGTAAGGTCCGCCCGGCATCAGGCTGGGTCCCCATAATGCCCCTTCCTCGCCACCAGAAATTCCCATTCCTACATAGAGGATGCCAGTGTCCTTTAGGGTTTCGTGACGGCGCTCGGTATCTAGGAAGTAAGAGTTGCCGCCATCAATCAGGATATCACCAGGTTCTAATAGAGGTTGCAGAGCGGAAATCATATCGTCAACAGGTTTCCCTGCTTGCACCATGAGAAGGATGCGTCGCGGGCGTTCCAGATGAGCACAAAACTCTTCTAATGAGTACGTACCGATTAACTGCTGGTCGGGTTTGGCGGATGCAAGCAGGCTGCGCGTTTTTTCTGCGGTGCGGTTATATAAGGCGACTCTGTACCCATGCCGCTCGAAATTGAGGGCTAGATTGTGACCCATCACACCTAAACCAATCACGCCAATATCTGCTTTCTTCATGGAAGTGCTCCGTCGAACTTAGGGATTAATCTTGAGAAGGTGGCTAAATATTGGTTAGATTATACTGCTTGTGTTGCTTAATGTAAAAAACTCCGGCGAAGGCGCCGGAGTTGAGTTTAAGTTTAGAATGAAGCCCGTGATACAACAAAGGGCTGAGTGTTCCATTTTGGACTACGTCTTAATAGGGTATTGAGATGGGCGACTAGGATGTTGGCGGAAACGGGTTTGACCAAATAATCATCGGCGCCTGCATCCAGCGCCGCAGCGACGTGGCCAGGTTGGTCGAGAGCGGAAAGGATCAGAATTGGGACATTGCTGAATTGACGAATTTCCTGGCAAACTTTCCAACCATCCATTTCGGGCATAACCAGATCAAGGATGATGATATCCGGTTGTGTTTCCTTAACCTTTTGAATGCCCTCAACGCCTGTGGTGGCTTGTTCGATGGCAGCAGGAATATTCATGGTTTGGAGGATGGCCTCGAGCAGGTCTGCAGTTGAAGGATCGTCATCAATGACCAAAAGTTTCATAGTTGCCTCCAGTCCGGGTTACAACCTCTATTATCTTCGTTTTGGCGTAAAAAAGACCTTGCAGATGGTTTACAATTGGTTAGAAAAAGGGAATCTGGAACGTAGTGATGTTGAACAAACGCATTGTGTAAACAAACGATGAAATCGTGCTAAAAATCACATATCTTTGTGGTAAAATTTAAAACTTGATAGGCTTAATCAATCCCCACAAAACATGTGGGTGTAAAAACCGGCATTTCGTTCACACAAGGAGGATCATCTGATCATGAAGAAGTGGGTTTATCTTTTCCACGAATTGGATGAAGTTGAGAAATATGTGGGTGGCAATTGGGATGATGTGCGTGGCTTGCTAGGTGGCAAAGGGGCCAACCTGGCCGAAATGACCCGCCTGGGCGTCCCGGTGCCGCCAGGGTTCACGGTAACGACCGAGGCGTGCAATGCCTATCTTAAGGCAGGAGGGAAGTTCCCCGAGGGGTTGTGGGAGCAGATGATGACTGCCCTGGCTGAGGTTGAGAAACTGACCGGCAAGAAATTCGGCGGTACGGAAAACCCGCTGCTAGTCTCATGCCGCTCAGGAGCTAAATTCTCGATGCCTGGCATGATGGATACTGTGCTCAACATTGGCCTGAACGATGAGACAGCCCAAGCCATGATCCGGCTGACCAATAATCCCCGCTTTGTGTATGATGCGTATCGCCGCCTAGTGCAAATGTTTGGCTCGGTAGTGCTGGGGATCCCGGATGAGGCCTTCGAGGAAGTGCTGGATGAGTTCAAGCGCGCCCGTGGGGCCAAAGCCGATACAGACCTGACAGCCGAGGACTTGAAGGAACTCACCGAAGAGTTCAAGAAGGTTGTGCGCAAACAAAAAGGCTTCGATTTCCCCACCGACCCCTATGAGCAGTTGCGTCTGGCCACCGAGGCGGTGTTCAAGTCCTGGAATGGTAAACGCGCTGTGGATTATCGCCGTGCAACCGGCATCCCCGATGATCTGGGTACGGCAGTTAACATCGTGACCATGGTCTTCGGCAATATGGGGTGGGACTCCGGCACCGGTGTAGCCTTTACCCGTGATCCCTCGACAGGTGAGAAGAAGTTGTATGGCGAATATCTGCTCAATGCTCAGGGAGAGGATGTGGTTGCGGGTATTCGCAATACCGAAAAAATTGAGAATCTCGCCAAACAATTGCCTGAAGCCTACCAGCAGTTCTTGGAAATTTGCGAAAAACTAGAACGCCATTACCGCGACATGCAAGACGTGGAATTCACCATCGAGCGTGGCCGTTTGTGGATGCTGCAGACACGCAATGGTAAGCGCACTGCCCGCGCGGCCGTGAAGATCGCGGTAGATATGGTCAATGAGGGTTTGATCACCAAAGAAGAGGCGGTTTTACGCGTCTCCCCTGAGCAGGTAGACACCCTTTTACACCCGCAGTTCGACCCCAAAGTGATTCAGGAAGCCAAGAAGGAAGGGCGTCTCTTTGCGACGGGTGTGAACGCCTCACCAGGAGCAGCGGTTGGGCAGGTCTATTTCGATGCTGACACTGCCGAGCGAATGGCCAAAGAGTTCAAGCAAGATGTGATCATGGTTCGCCCCTTCACCAAACCGGATGATGTGCATGGTATGCTCGCCGCCAAGGGTATCTTAACCAGCGAAGGTGGGGCAACCTCCCATGCGGCGGTCGTGGCACGTCAATTTGGTGTACCCTGCGTCGTTGGAGCGTCGTCCATCCAGATTGATCTGGACAAGCGACTCATGAGTGCCAATGGTGTTGTGGTGCGCGAAGGGGAATGGATCTCATTGGACGGTGGTACTGGTGAAGTCTTTTTGGGTAAATTGCCTATGACAGCGCCCTCGTTAGAGGAACAGCGGGATCTCATGACACTGCTGGAATGGGCGGATGAAATTTGCGCCCGCCCTGGCATCCGTAAGGGACCCGAGGGCTTCCCAACCACGGGATTGCAGGTTTGGGCAAATGCAGATTATCCCAAGGATGCCCGCCGTGCGCGTGCCTATGGCGCGAAGGGGATTGGTCTATGCCGCACCGAGCATATGTTCTTTGAGCCCGAACGGCTGCCTATTGTGCAGCGCATGATCCTGGCGAAGACCAGTGAAGAGCGTAAGCAGGCCTTAGATGAATTACTACCTTTCCAGCGCTCTGACTTTGAGGGCTTGTTTGAGGCCATGGATGGGTACCCGGTCATCATTCGTCTGATTGACCCGCCATTGCACGAGTTCCTGCCCTCCGAGAAAGAGTTGCAAGAGCAAATTATTACCAAGCGCTTGCAGAACCTGGCCGATTATGTTTTGGGCAAGGGCGAGAGCAAGGACATCGCTGAACTCGAGAAGATTTTGGTGGCAGTTGAAGCGATGCATGAATCGAACCCGATGATGGGTTTGCGTGGAGTGCGCTTGAGCATCGTGATGCCCGAGATCGTTGAGATGCAAGTGCGGGCAATCTTCGAGGCAGCAGCCAATGTGACCCTGCGCGGCATTAAGGCCAAGCCCGAGGTGATGATCCCGTTGACGGGTCATATTAATGAACTCAAATGGATCCAGCCGCGCTTGGAGGAAATTGCCAAGCAAGTAATGAAGGAGAAAGGGGTGGAATTCCCTTATAAATTCGGCACTATGATCGAAGTACCGCGTGCCGCCGTGACGGCAGGCGAGATTGCCCAAATTGCGGAATTCTTCTCCTTTGGCACCAACGACCTCACCCAGATGACCTTCGGTTATAGCCGTGACGATGCCGAACGTTCTTTCCTTGTCAAGTATGTGGAACTGGGTGTGCTACCCAAGAATCCCTTCCAGACTCTAGATCGTGAAGGGGTTGGCCGTCTGATGAAGATGGCGATTGAGGAAGGACGCAAGACGCGGCCCGACCTTGAGGTGGGTATCTGCGGTGAGCATGGTGGTGATCCCTCTTCTATTGAGTTTTGCCACTTGGTGGGTAACAATTACGTATCGTGCTCGCCGTTCCGTGTGCCGGTGGCGCGCCTTGCTGCGGCACATGCCGCTCTCAAGCACGCCGCAAAATAAGAACAAACGGTTATGTCTGAACGAAGTGGGCGGGAGTTAAACTCCCGCCCATTTTTATTTTCTTGACAGATAGCCGGCTTGAATTATAATTAGTCCCACAAAACGATCCTCGCTAGCTCAATCGGCAGAGCGGGCGGCTGTTAACCGCTAGGTTCCAGGTTCGAGTCCTGGGCGAGGAGCCTCAACAGGGATCTCCATCCCTGTATTGTTAGCGCACCCGATGGATCCCTGGGTGCGTTGTGTGTTTTTGGCACATTAAAAAGCAAACCGGAGGCCTGTCCGGTCTCCGGTTTGCCGTACGGTAGGGGCGGAAAGGGGAGGATGAGCGAGCGCAGGAGGTGGACCCAATCCCTTCCTCGCGCAAGCCCTGCCAAAGGGGAGTAAGAGCGCCACAAGCGTCTTGCTTCTTGTCTTTCCCTCTCCGTCCCAGTGGCAGATTGCCTTGAGGCAACCCGGAGTCGGGGGATGACCTGTCGAGGATCCGCCCTGACTACCCGTTGGGGCTGCGCGCCGATAGGCCGGTGGCTACCCGCCGACCGGTGATCCTCGCCCGCGGAGAGGGTCGTTGTCCCCCGGCTCCGGGCCACCTCGCGTCTATCTGTATTTTTACCACTTTCCGAATCTGCCCGCAAGTCAAAGCAGTTTGTTTTGCAAATGGCTGTAGAAGCGATGGTGGAGAGAGCGGAAATCGTCAATGTATTCCTTGGGCAAGGCGGGCCAGAAGAGGAAGAGGGAAAGGTCAATACTTTCGGGAATGGAACTGAATTGTTCGGCGAGTTGCTGGCGAAACGGCTCGGTCTCCTGGCTCTGCCACCAGAACCACAGGATGAACCCTACGCCGTAGTCGCGTCCAAAATTCCACAGGGGATCATCGGGTGGTACGGGCAGATGGGTGAAGAAAAAGTTTCGATCCAACAGAAGACTGCGGACGGTGGAAAAAGTCAGCGGCAGGCCGAGTTGGGCGGCAGCGGAGTAGGCGTGAGCGATCAAATCTGCGGGGTTTACGCTGCCGCGGTCGGTGGTGTCGAAATATCTCGCACGCCTGAGCCATTCGGCAAATTGAGGTTGGGCGCGGTCGAGGAGCAGTTCGAGCCAGAGATGACCGGTGATGAAGAAGTAGTTGATCAGATCAAGACGGGTGATGTCACGCGAGGTATCAGACATGGCAGAACTCCAAAAAGAAAAAGAATGGAATGGTGTGCGCGGCGCATCAGTTTGGCGTGACTGACTTGCCGATTTGGATAGAGGAGTTGTAACATGGTCACCCTCCCTGTATTTTTACCGCTTTCCGAAGCCGCCCGCAAGTATGGGCTGGACGAGGCTCGCTTGCGTGACCTGGTGGAGAAGGGTAAAATCCGAGCAGGAATATTTCCCGGTTCGGATGAGGTGCTCGTGAGCGAGGATGAGGTGAGAAGCGAAGCCATCCAGGAAAAAGGTCTCCGCAAAGAGGATTTGCCGGAGTATCAGAAGCATGCAGAAAAGCGTGGAAGACCTATCTGGATTAGAGAAGCGGAAAGAGTCTATAGAGTACCAGCAGAAACTTTATCCACATGGGCCAAAAAGGGATATATCAGGATAATTGGTAAAAAAGGAAACAAAGTTCTGCTAGATGAAGCGGATGTTGCTTATTGTTCAGATGTATATAAAAAATCAGGGAAGCAAGGGCGCGTTCTATTCAATCCGGATGGAACCCCTTATAAACCTAAGACAAATCCTCTTGTGATGTGACCTATTACAGTGCAGTTCAAAACTGCACTATATTTTTTGTTAAAATTGTCAGAAGTAGTTGACTCTTCTGACAAATTATGTTATACTCCTCATAGCACCTTTCCAAACCACCTGCTAACTGCCCCGACAAACACAACGCCCCGCCGGGCGTTGTGCGCCCGACAGGGCGCTCCGTGAGCCGTGTGGGTGCACGCTCACGGTCGAGGCAAGCAGACCAACTGCTCACCTCATTTGCGATTGTAGCATGAGATGACAGCCCTCTGCAAGCCTCTCACAAGGAATGTGATTTGCAGAGGGCTTTGTGTTTCCCGTGCGGTGTTGGCTCAAAGCCTTTCAGGCGGCAGGTGCGTGAGGGCGGGTTCAAGTCCCGCCCGCCTGAATTCCGTTTTTGCCACGCTAACGTCGGCAAAGGGGTGATGGGACGTGACAGCCGGGAGAGACCGGCACAGCACATTGACATGCGGTAGAAAGGTCAACCGCTGACTACCCTGAGCGTGAATGTCGCAGGAAGGGAGCACATTTTTTATGATTTGCCAGTGGTGTAAGTGCAATTTAGCCTGGGATAACGAACGCGGCTGGGTTCATCCTGGCGGTGGTCTGTACGTAGTGTATTGTGGGGCGTGCGGCTGGCAGAGCGACCGTCTGGAAGATCAGCATCGCTGCCGCTGCCCAAGGTGCGGGGGAGAAGTGCGTGATCATCACTGCGCCCTCCCTGTTCCTGACACTCTATAGAAAGGGGGCGTGATTTGAAGCACGCCGTTATCTTGATCCTCGTTTTTTGATAGCAATGTTTGAAAAGCCATTCACAAATTTCAAGGAGTGAACCATGCTCGAAGTTCAACTGATCGGCAATCTAGGTCAAGACCCTGAAGCCCGCTACACGGCAG
>NZ_JAUHMF010000003.1:0-20023 GCF_032334255.1 Thermanaerothrix solaris
GCCCAGGGATGCCCATGGCTTTCAGGCGCTCCACCATCCAGTATCGCGTGATCGGGGTCGAGACGATGAGATTGACTTCCCGCATCCTTGACCACTTTTTCGGCTTGACCCGTGATCGGGTCTCAACTTCGCAGTAGTAGAACCAGCCTTCGGGGTCGGTCAGTTTCAGGTCAGGCTGGAACCAGGGCGTTTCCTGCGGATTGAACGGCATCACCTCGGCTTTCCAGCCCCTCAAGCGTGCCTGATAGGCGGCCATCAGCACCAGGGCAGCATGAAACGCCTGAACCTCGCCCTTGTGCAAGCGCACAACCTTTTCCCAGTCACCCTCCACTGGCTCCACCCCTAGCGCCCGGGCAAGCGATTTGCCGTATTCGGTCAGATTGATCACGCGCAGCCGCCCTTTACCGCCTGCAAAAAGCAATCGAGACTCAATCAGCGGATCGAGCAAATCCAGCATGGAATCCAGCACAATGTGGGTGGACTTCTTGTCCAGTTTCATCAAGCGCATGATTTCCAATGCTGTCGAAACGCCTGTTTCGGACATCAGCAAGACGATTTGCACCATGCGCTTCCAGCGTGGTCGGCGGTACGCCCATTCCAGGCGGCGAAAACCATCAGGTAATGTTTCAGGGATAACGATGTCGTTCATGCTTTATAGGTTATCAAAACTACCATCCAAAATCAACTTACAAACACCTAACAAAACCATATTTTATTTACCATCACGTTCTCGAGTGCGTAGTCTCCACTTCAGGCCAGCCCCCCCATACTCTTCCCCCCTCTCCGCGCCTCTTTCCCTCCCGCCCATGCCTCAGGCGGGTCAAGCCGTACCGACCCTCCTGCCTCTAGCCATCCGGGTAGATCACCGTTCCGTCCACCTCCTTCGCTTCCCCTGCCCGTTTCCCTCGTGCGATCTCGTCCAACCCCGCGGGAAGCACCACCAGGTTTCCCCCGCTTGACCCACAGTGCGGGCAAGAGTCCGGCAGCATCACCCCAACCGGGATCACCGCCCCACAGGACGGGCAGTAGGCATGCCAGTGACCAACATGTGGAATGTGCAGCGGCTCCGTTGCCATGCTATGACACCTCCCCGATCCAGTGTGCCCAGGATACGCCCTGCGCCTGCAAGGCATGGATCAAGCGCTGGTCGGCGCTCCACAACTCAGCGTTAAGAAATGTCTTAATGAAGCTGGACTGAGTCTCTCGGACATTTTTGCGATCAAGCAAAGAAAAAACTAATATAAACGATCAATTATCTTGCAAATTACAAAAGGTTTATCGCAATGGTGAAAGCGCCATTCGTCTATAGGTGTGGCGCTTTCCACGAATCGCGAGAGAGAATTCAAAAATGTTTTCTGGAAGTGGCATACCATATAGGCCAGCTTCGTCCAAACGATAAGCATCACCGCCAACCATTTTTGCGTTTAGGGCTATTTGATGAATATTATCTGTAGGACCACCCTCAACCGAATGAGTCATTATCAGCCACACCAATCCACCCAACGCATGAACATGATCAACGAGAACCCCTGTTTCTTCTAAACGCCAAGCCTGCTTGCTTCCAGGCATAATAAGACCTATACTATGAGCCCCTGCTGAGAGTAATTTCTCATGAGCCTGCTTGTACACCGATTTTATCTTATCTGAAACCGGCGCTGGAAAGTAGACATCTGGAATAGCGACCAATAGCAGTCTCTCGTAGTAATTACTACTAATGTGTTGGATTGTACTGACCATTTCATCAAGAGTTACCCCTGATTGCGGATCGCCGTAGAGGAACAGAATATCCGCTCCTTGGCGAACGAGCTTATCTAGTCTCTCTGGCGTATAGCGACGCGTATAAAGCCAACCGCCTTCACTCTGTTTAGTAATTGCCATATTGACTGCAATTGGACGTCCTACCAGCCTCTTTAGTTGAAAAAGGACGTCTCCCTTTTGAGCAATTTCGGGAGGCAATCCCATTATTAAGGGGTTATCGGGATCAAAATAATCTAAGGTGATTATGTCCGCACCAAAGGCAGCAGCAATTTCAGCAAGAGTTACCCCTTCGGTTGGGGGCTCATAAGTGCATATAACCTCGGCAGATATCGTACGGCCCTCGGTCATTTGGATGCTCTTAGCCAAATCAGTGGCATTCATCTTCAAAAAATCGGTAGCAGTAGCATCAAGTATCCGTTTTACCATCGTATACCTCTTTCAAGAAAAAAACATTATGAACGAGCTGTTTGAACAAACAATCGTGCTCTCTCGGGAGATACGGGATTGCTCACCACACCGTTTTCCTTTAGGAAAGAACCAACGATAACGCCATCCGCGTGTTTCATGACATCTGTCACATTTTCCAGATTTATTCCGGATCCGGCTAACACGGGTACACTTACGACATTTTTTACTTCGATAATGGACTCCAAGGGAGTTGCCTTTCCTGTCGCCTCGCCAGTTACAATGATGGCATCTGCTCCAGCTTCTTGTGCTTCGATGGCTGATTGAGTTAATGCTTTGGGGACCAAATTTATGGAGTGTTTGGTTTGTATGTCCGCCCAAATTTGAACTGCACTGCCCAGTGATCGACGATAGCGCATGATTTCCGATGAGCAGGGTAACACGATCCCTTGAGCAGTCACCACAGTATCCACGAAAACTTCTACACGGATGAAATCAGCACCACAAGCATGTGCTATAGATAATTCCGATCTCCAGGCATTAAATTGAATATTAACTCCCACGGGTATGCGAATCGCATTCTTAACTTCTCGGGTTATTGCAGCTATCAGTGCAAAGTCAATAGGATCAGGTTCACCAACTCGATAGGGCATATCGTTGAAATTCTCAACAATGACTGCGTCAACCCCCGCTTCCTCAAGAACTTTAGCTTCCCATAAAGCCTGACAATAAATCTTATCCAAGTCGCCACTAAATCGATAACTACCTGGCAAAGATGATAGATGGATCATTCCAATAATTGGTTTCTTATTCACAAATAAATTTCCCATATTATCTCTCCCTTGATGTATGGTAGTGATGGATGCCTTCCAGGGTCAAACGAGCTAATTCCTGTTCTTTTTGAATGCGTTTATCATTGTCAAGCATTTGCTTATGAATACCATCAACGGTAGCCAGTAACAAGGAGAGGCTCTTTATTCCTAGATATTGTGCAGCAATGTATAACGCAGCGGTCTCCATGTCTGCGCTGATCAGTCCAAACGGCGCATATTGTTCTAATAGAGTTTTAGATGGACGAGGAGGGTGTTTTCCCTCAACATGGTGCGGAAAAAGGTCGGTGTAAAAGCTATCTGATGTCAGAATAATCCCACATGATAGCGGAGCACCCTCTCGCCTTAGTGTTTCGTAAAAAGTCTGAAAAAGTTCTATGTTGGGAACAGCGGGAAAGTTAAGCGGTAGGTAATCCTTTGATATTCCCTCGTTTCTAGCTGCGGCTTGGACTAAAATGAAATTTCCTAGAGGCACCCCCCAGCTCATGCCGGTACCTGCACGCACTACGACTTCGACACCCAACTCCCACAATTCTTCCAAGGCAATAAGTGCAGCAGGAGCTCCTATACCAACCGCTATCACCGATACCGGGACATTTTTGTAAGTCCCTGTAATGGTCTTAAACTCTCTCTCATGAGCTATCTCTTGAGCATGCTCCATCAGTTGTGCAAATATTGTAAGTCGAGCAGGATCCCCAACCAGAATGACATTGGGGGCGCAATCCTGTGAGGAGATCTTCAAATACCAACTCTTTTTCTGAGTCACTTCTTTTGGCCTCCTTTCAAGGTCTTGAGATAAGTTCTCTAAATTCATCAAGAGTTATAACTTGTCCCATATAACGCTGAATATCCTCTAAACTCGCTTCATGTAGGTGGTTGTGGTTAGAACCAACCGCTTCCTTGATAACCAACGGTCTAAATCCCCATCCAAATGCATCTTGGACTGTCGCTCGAACACAAACATGTGTTTTAACACCTACTACCACTACTTGCTCAATACCTTTCTCACGGAGAAGTAAGTTCAAGTCTGTTTCAAAGAAAGCGCTGTATCTCCTCTTTGAGATTTCATATTCACCAGGAAGAACCTGAATTCCTTCAGCCCACTCAACATCCCATGAACCGTCAAAACAGTGAAGAGGCAACTTCTCAAATTCATAGTCATGTTGATGATTGGGGCGATGTCTTTCTCGAATATGAACAATTAACCAATCAGCTTCACGAGCCAGTCTAAGAACCTCTCGAATACAAGCAAGAATAGTCTCATATCCAGGATAATAATTTTTCCCATTAGGATGCATGAAGTCATTAATGACATCAACTAATAATAGGGCTCGACGCATTTTGTCACCTCATCCGTTCGTCAAATCTTCACCAAACACCTCTCGATATCTCTGAACAACGTTCGCCCAATTGGGAAGCGAGGATTGACACCCCCATGCTTCAATAACAAAAGATGAGACAACAGCCCCTATTCTTGCAGCCGTATTTATTTGGAGATTTTTTATTAAACCACACAAGAAACCACTCAAAAAAGCATCTCCTGCGCCAGTAGGATCAACAAACTCTCGCGGTTTAACGGCCGGAATTGTAAAGATCTGGTCTCCAATGTACACTTTACTTCCCGCGGCCCCAAAAGTCTCTATGATGATTTTCGAGCACCCTTTTAGGATTTGCTGGAGAGAGGAGTATCCTAGGGATTTTAGTAACTGCTGACTCTCAAAGTGATTCATAACTAGAATGTTGCATCTCTCAACCAAAAGTTGAACGAGCGAAAGTGGAAAAGCATGAGGATCATTGCGTAACGACCAGACTAAGTCAATGTCCGCAGAGTAAAGAGTTTCCATGAATTCTCTAATATGTCTAGAATTACCTACTGTGATTACCCCATACTTGAGGTGGTCAAACTTGACGCCAGAGATATTAAGACTGATTGAATCATCAGCGCATCCTGGAAAGTAGAAAGTTTGATGCGCGCCTTCTGGATTAATGAACAAAAATGTGGACGCTGTTTTGCCATTTGGAACAGTGATTATATAGTCTGTGCTGACTCCTTCGTTCTCGAGGGACTTCTTCATTTTACTAGCCTCCTCGTCATCACCGATGACAATGCAAGAGGCAGCATTTATGCCCAGTCGAGAAAGTGCTACAGCGATATTGTTAGCACAACCGCCAGGGGTTGGGCTTGGGATCCCAGGAGGATCAAGAATGATACTTGTTTCCCCGGCTACAGGAAAATGATCAACGCGCATAATGTAATCGAAACTGGGATAGCCGTATACGAGTACTTCTGGATTTTGCATGATCTAGACCGTCCTACGATCCTTAAGGTATTTTTGAAAAGATATCGCTGTCAAGCTTATCACCACAATAAGATAAGGGAGCATTTGTGGCAATTGCGGAGGTATTGAAGCAGCCATTTGCAAACGATACTGAATGGCTTCAAAAAGACCAAATAGAAAACATCCAAATGTTGTAAGACCCGGCTGACCAGCGCCAAAGAAAACAGCTGCTAGTGCAATAAATCCCCGCCCGTTAATCATGCTGTCATTGAAAAGTGTTAGATCGCCAATAGCGAGCTGAGAACCTGCCAGCGCACACAAGATTCCACCAATCAGAAGCGCAATGTACTGAGTCCTTTTTATCGCAATACCAGCTGTTTCAGCAGCTTCTATCTTCTCCCCAATAGCACGAAGATGAATCCCAAAAGGTGTTTGATACAAAAGAATAGAGGTCAAAACAACCAAAACCCATGATAGATATACAAGTATGCCATGACCGGAGAAAACTGGACCAATAACAGGAATTGCGCTAACAAGGGGCAATGTGATGTGAGGGAGGCTTTGCAACCCAGAAGGCGAATATGCTCCACGCATATCAAAAAGCGCTGCAAGCAGAAACGATGTCAATCCCAAGGCAAGTGTATTAATAGCAAGTCCGGCTACGATAAGATTGGCGCGTAACTCAATCACAGCAAAAGCAAAGACTAACGTGATCGCGGAATTGAGAAGCACCGAAGACAACAATCCCATCCAGGGGTTTTCAAAATGAGCCCCAAAAATTACTGCAAAGAAAGCTCCAAAAAGCATTAAGCCCTCAAGCGCAATATTCAACAGATTGACACGCTGACTGATGAGGCCAGCTAAAGCAGCCAGTAATAAAGGGGTCATTACTCGGAGTGTAGAGAAGAGCACGTTAGATACAACTTCAATTGACACGCCGGCGCCTCCGTATCAAACTTCCAAACTCAATCGCTGCAAAGAAAATCAGCGTTGCTTCAAGAACGCGGATCAAATCTCTGGGCACGTCGCTCATCAATTCCATTGTGGCCCCACCGCTTCGCAAGATTCCAAAGAGTAAAGCAACCAGCAACGCTCCTAAAGGAGAATTACGAACTAACAGCGCTACCGTAACGCCGGTAAAAGCTAAGCCTGGTGAAAAACCAGCTATAAAGCGGTAGTGAACCCCCATGACTTGGCCAGCACCTGCAAGGCCGCCTAAGATACCGCCAATAAACATGACTTTTTCTATCACTGATGACACATTGATACCCGACCACCTTGCAAAATCTGGATTGTCGCCCACCATTCTTATCTCATACCCAAGAGTGGTCTTGTGCATAATATAAATCACTATAATGGCTACAACTATTGCGATAATAAAACTCAAATTTAGTTGAGATGGTGGCATTAGGCGTACAAGCCGTGCGCCAGGAGCAATTTGTTCAGACATTGCGTTGGCTAACCCTGGTACTAAAAATGGTCCGTTAACCAAGTATTCGGTAAAGAGTATTGCCACATAATTAAGCAATATTGTGGTAACCAACTCATCAACCCCTAGACGCAATTTCAATAAGCCAGGGATCAAACACCAAACTCCCCCAACAATCGCTGAGGCACATAAGCACAATGTAATTAGCACCCAACTTTGAAGATTTGTGAAAGTAAATCCAACCCATGCTGCTGCGAAAGCCCCTAAATATAGGGATCCTTCAACACCAACATTAAAGACCCCCGCCCTGAAAGCAATAACAGCAGCCATAGATGTAAACAATATAGGGGTCGCTGCTAATAATGAATTGGCGATTGCTGTGCGACTACCTAATGAAGATTGAAAAAGAGCGTTATAGGCCTGTAATGCATCTTTTCCCGATACCCACATCACAATTGCCCCCATTAGGAATGCAATCGCTAGAGTTAGAATCACCCTTAAAGTTGAGGGAATTATCTGTATTCCAAACCACTCATTGAGAAAGAAGGTTTTTCTACTTTTGTCTGCATTAGATAATGATGATGTCTTAGCCTTCATGATCATGTCCTGTCATGTACAAACCAATTTCCTCGAACGAGGTTTGCTCTGGTCGAGCCTCAAAAACCAAACACCCTTCAAACAACACCACAATTCGATCAGAAACTGAAAATAGTTCATCTAAATCTGCAGAGATCAAGAGGATTGCGCTTCCCTGATCCCGAGCCTTGACCATAGTTTCTCTAACAAATTGCGTTGCAGCCACATCTAAGCCGCGAGTCGGATAAGCTGCAACTAAGACAGCTGGACTATCTGACATCTCCCGCCCAAGAATAACTTTCTGTTGATTACCACCAGACAGATTCCTCACAAGCACTCTTGGCGACTTTGCCACAATACCATATGTTTTTATAATTTTTTGGGCAAAATCGGAAATTGACTGTGACCGTAGAATGGCCCAACGTGAAAAGGGAAACTTAAAATAACGTATTGAAATGAGATTGTCCTTTATATCTGTCTGAAGATTCAAGCCTTGTTCTTTGCGCTTTTCTGGAATAATTGCTAAACCTAGTTCACGTCGCCTCCTCGGAGAAGCGTGTGTAATATCGTTCCCATTAAGATATATCTGACCAGCAATTCGCCTTAGGCCTGTTACTGCTTCAATTATTTCGCTTTGGCCACTTCCTTGTATGCCAGCTATTCCCAAAATTTCACCCGCGTGAATGCTAAAGGAAATATCTTTTAAAACAGGAACACCTCTGTCATCCCAAGCTGAAACATGAGACAGATCAAGCAATACCTCACCACGTTGTTTTGAACGCGGAAATATCTCATCAATGATTTGCTCCCCAACCATCAAATTGGCCAATTCTCTCTCATTGGTTTCTGCCACAATTACGTTTCCCACGACCCTGCCTTGGCGTAGCACTGTGGCTCTGTCACACAGTCTTTTGACTTCCCTTAATTTGTGGGTGATATAAATGATAGTTTTACCTTCTTCTCTTAAGTTCTGAAGAACTTTGAACAAACCTTCGGTTTCTTGTGGCGTTAGGACCGATGTGGGTTCATCTAGAATTAACAAATCCGCTTTACGATAAAGCAATTTTATAATCTCAACTTGCTGTTGGGCCCCAACGGATAACTGTGAGACAGGAACATCTAACGGAAGTTCGAATCCAAAACGCTCTAATATTTCTCGAATTTTCCGGCGTTGCTCTCGTGAATTAATAAAAAAGCCTCGGCGCAGTTCATGTCCTAACACTATGTTTTCTGCTACGGAAAGCGAAGGTACTAATTGAAATTCTTGATGAACCATCCCAATACCAAAGCGAATAGCTGCTTGGGGATTGGAAATTTGCACCTCACGACCCTTTAAAAAAATCTTTCCTTCATCTGGGCGGTACATTCCATAGAGGATACGCATCAGGGTGGTCTTTCCAGCTCCATTTTCTCCCAACAATGCGTGGATTTGTCCCTGTTCAACACACAGATCTACTCTGTCGTTAGCAACAACTCCTGGAAAAGACTTCGTAATTCCTCGCATCTCCAAGAAAGCCAACTTCTAACCCTCCCTATTTCCTGAAAATGGATGTCGGGGTGGTGGCCGTTAGGGTAACTCAACCACCACCCATTAATATTCTGGACGCCTATTGTTGCTTTGTGATGTCGGTCACTTTGATTTCACCATTTATGATCTTAGCCTTGAGCTCTTCTATTTTGTTGAGGAATTCCGCTGGAAGTTTATCTTTTGTATATTTCATCGGGCTTAAGCCAACACCTTCCTCCTTCAGGCCATACTCAATCACCGTTCCACCTTTCAATGTTCCGTTGACCAGGCGAGAACACAAATCATAAACCGCATTGTCTACTCGCTTAATCATGCTGGTCAATATGTAGCCGGGTTTAATGTAGTCTTGATCAGAGTCCACACCGATTGCATAGTGTTTTGTTTCTTCAGCAGCTTGAAAAACACCTTCTCCGGTACCACCAGCAATCTGAAAGACCACATCCGCTCCCTGTTCATACATTGCCAATGCAAGTTCTCGTCCTTTCGCTGGATCACCAAAAGAATTGGAGTAGGCGGTCAACACTTTGATATCAGGATTTATAAATTGTGCACCTTCTGTATAACCAACGATAAATTTGTCAATTCCGGGAGATTTAGTTCCCCCAATTGCACCAATAATCGGCTCAGGGTTAACAAGTTCATTTCCCTTCATGGTTGTTACCATTGCCGCTAAGGCCCCGGCAAGGAAAGAAGCTTCGTGTTCTTTGAAGATTACCGATACTACATTATCACCCTCCACGGCAATATTCAGTATCGCAAACGTTGTATTTGGGTAATCGGGAGCTACACGAGCCAAAGGATCGAAATGGCTGTACTCAAGCGTAATTACAAGATCATAGCCACTTTCTGCCGCCGTTCGGAGCAGTTGTTCACCTTCGCCGACAGGATCTGCCGATTCGATGACTTTAACCTCAACCCCCAGTTCCTTTTGAGCCCGCATCAAGCCCTCGTATCCCGAGTCATTATAGGAACGATCTCCCAAACCACCCTGAGCCGTGATCAATGCAACTCGCGGCTTTTTGGCCTCTTCTATCTTTGTGGGTTGTGCCGATTCTGGTTGAGTGGGTTGGCTCTGTTGAGATTGTGGAGTCGGTGTTTGCCCAGCACACGAGGCTAGAAGTAAAGACAGGGCTACAAGCAAATATAACGCAATGTACTTTTTCATTTCCTTTCTCCTTTCGAGTATCAGATTTGGCGATTACCGACGTAGATGTACCGAGTATCTATACAAATCGGCACGGTAACTGGCTTCAACATACTCAATTGGTCGGCCCGCGTGATCACGAGCAAGCCGAGTGATTCGCAACAAAGCAGCTCCAACGCGTATACCTAATAATCCACTTAATTCTTCATCCGCTTCGACAGATTGAATCAGATCATCTCCATCTGACAAATAAACCTCCTTTCTAGCAAGCAGATGATATAATGAACCGCTTTCTTCTAGCTCCTCGCGCTCAAAAAGCACTCGTGCAATCCATGCATCGTGAACGCCAACGGGTTGATTATTAGCCAAGCGTAAGCGCTTTACATGGATTACTAAATCCCGATTAGTAATATTCAACAGTTCTGCTATACGATCAGGGGGGGACAAATGTTCAAAACTTAATATTTTTGAACCTGGTATTAGGTTGCGAGCTCGCATATCTTCAGAAAACGATAACATTCGCTCCAATCCATGTTCCAGAAAACGGGGGGCCACGAAAGTACCGCGACCCTGAACTCGATATATAAATCCTGCCCTCACCAGTTCATTCATTGCTTGGCGAACTGTCATCGGGACAATACCATATTGACGCGCAAACTCGTTTTCAGAAGGTAAACGCTGATTGGGGTTTAGCTTTCCATCGTGTATAGCCTGAATGATCGCTGAGCTTAACTGCTTGTAAATTGGGATCGGGCTATCGCGATCTAAATTGATGGGAAAAGGGAATTTGTCCATAGAAGAGGATTAGAATAAGTTCTATAGTTATCTAGAGAACGTATACTAAAACTATAGCACAAATTCCAACTTGTTTCAAGTATTTCGTACTGAGATTCAGACATGAGTTAGGACAGAGGGATGAAGGATAGCAACGAACGATGCCAACGCATCCTTGACAATAGCCTGCCACTCACGAGGCGGAAGCCACCATTTCTGCTTGAGCAGGATAAACAAACCCGAATAACGTCGCCATTTCTGGCCCGTCTTGGGCGGGATGACAGCAACCCTTTCCTGGGGCTGGATCGGCAGCCCATACAGGTGGTCTCGCAGGTTTTCTCCAATCAAGAGCGCGATGGCATAAACCAACAGCAGCATCGCTAGCATCTTTTCCATCTTCTCCTGCTGCTTGTTCATCAGCCGGGTCAGGCCCAGCAGCCCCTTCAAATCGCGGAAGGTTTGCTCGATTTTCATCCGCACGAGATAAATTTGGCCTGCGCGTTCCGGTTCGAGGTTGCTCATCACCCACAGCGGTTCAGCCAAGCCCTTCTTCCAGATGCCAATCAAGTTGACACACACTTTCCCCTTGTACCACACGCCAGGATGGATCACCGTTTCGCCCGGCGAGAGTGCTAGCACCACGTCCCTGCCCTCTGCATCCCAGAACCTGGGCGGGTGGCTGCCCAGGTTCAGACGAATGACAAAGTTCACTCCCTCTTCGACGAGATCAAGCAACAACTCGAGGTAACTGAACTCCCGATCCAACACCAACGGACGCTCCCCCACCAGGTCTTTCAGTTCAGACAACGCACGCACATGGTTACGGTTGCGCGAGGACAGCTCAGCGGCGATGGTCTTGGAGGAATAGGTCAGCAAGCCGCAGGGGATCGCCCGCCCGCGATAGGGCGTAGCCAGCAGCAACATCCAAAAGCCTCGGATCTTCCCGTCTTTGAGAATGCCTACGTAGTCCGTCTTCCGAGCTTGTGGACGTTCGATCTCGGTCGGATCGCCAATGACATACTCGGCTTGTTCACAAAACAAACGCCATAGCATGGCCCGCGGGTCAACCTGTCGTAGAAAGCGCTGGATGCGTTTGTAACTGGCGGCGCCGCTACCGTGCATTTTGGCAGCCACCTCGCTCAGCCACAAGGAGCGAGCGGCCAACATGGCTTCTCCAATTTCAGCTGCTTTGCGGGCCGTTCGATCGTCGTCAAAAATTTGCCGCATGAAGCCAAGAAGAGAGATATACTTGTGCATGGGAGCCTCCTCACCGATTTGGTTTTTAGCAAACTAAGTTTATCGGTTCCGAGGCTCCTTTCAATTCCCTTGTCCTAACTCATGTCCGAACTTCAGCTTATAACACTTGACTTTCCGTTAATTTTTCGCTATTATTAAACCGATTTAGTAAACCGATTTAATAACCGTAAGCGCTGCAATGAGGGATCGGAAAGGAGGTGGACTAATCATATAAAGTCAACTAAAAGTGCTTCTTTTTTTCCTACGAACCTTATAGACTAGATAAGGAAAGGAGTTAGAAATGTCATCCCTCAAGCCATCCCTTCTTTTGGGAAATCTGATACTTCTGTTCACACTCATTGTCTCAGCATGTGCTCCCGCCACTACAGTGACGTCCACAGCTACTCCAGTACCTCCAACAGTATCCTCTTCAGAAACTCCCCCATCTGTCCATACCTCACCTATTGAATTAACATTCTGGAACTACTGGGATGGTAAGAATGGTGAAACTATCCAAGCGCTAATTGATGAATACAATACTTCCCACCCGGAGGTAAAAATTAAAAATGTGTTCATCGGTTGGGATGAGTTATTACCCAAACTCCAAACCGCAGTAGCAGGCGGCAACAAACCAGATATCGCTGCAGTTGACTTGGTCTGGATGCCAAAATTGGCCAAAACAGGGGCGATTGTGCCACTAAACGACTATATCCGGGCTTCTAAGGTAAACTTGGATGATTTTTATCCCTCACAATTGGCCGTAGATCGCTATGATGACCAAATTTTTGGGATGCCTGTAAGCACCAACAACTTAGAGCTTTTCTATAACAAAGATCTCTTTAAAGCCGCAGGCCTCGACCCCAACATGCCACCCAAAACTTGGGATGAGCTCTTTCAAATAGCAAAGCAATGTGCCAACCCCGCTCGTGGGATTGTCGGAATGGAACTCTATACGGAACCCGGCGAAGGTCTAACTTGGCAATTCCAGGTTTATTTATGGCAATCCGGAGGTGAGTTCCTCTCCAAGGACCTGAACAGCGCCGCTTTCAATTCTCCTGCGGGTGAAAAGGCACTTCGGTTTTGGGTTGATTTAATCAAAGAGGGCGGGTACCAAATCTCTTCCTGGGGGCTCTTTGGGCAAGGCAAATCCTGCATGGTTATGGATGGCTCATGGATGGTGGGAATTTGGGCCGAATCGGCGCCTTTCGATTGGGGCACAGCACTAATGCCTTATCCCACTGATGGTCAGCCCGCCACAAACATGGGCGGTGAACACGTGATTATCTTCCACACAGATGAAGTACGTCAGAAAGCGGCCTGGGATTTTGTCAATTGGCTGACCAGTACCGAAACTCAGGTCAAATGGGATATGGCGACTGGTTTTATGCCTATTCGCGATACCGTTGCTTCGTCGCCCGAATATTTATTGTGGTTAGAGAAAACAGAACCGCGCCTCAAGCCCTTTGTGGAAGGGCAGAAATATGCCCATAACCGCCCCCCTGTTCCGAATTATCCTGAGATCTCGGATGCGTTCTCCCGCGAAATTGAACGCGCCCTTATTGGTGAAGTGAGTGTGAAGGATGCACTTCAAACAGCCGAGACCGCGGTTAATGCCCTGCTTCAGAAATAAGAGGACATCATTTTGGTGTTAGAGGGATGGTTGAGATGGGATACTTCTGCCTCAACCATCCTTTTATGCCAAATTATTGCATGAGGTTTCTATGAATCTGCGAATACGAACTCATCCTTACCGGAGAGATGAGGTCTCAACAGCGCTAATAGCGTTGCTCCCGGCCATCATTGTATTTGGCGTGTTTAATATTATTCCCTTAGGTTATACCGCCTATTTAAGTCTTCTCAAATGGGACGGTTTTAGTATCGAGCGGCAATTTGTTGGTTTCCAAAACTTCCTCGAGCTACTCTCCTCGACCTATCTTTGGAATTCACTCAAGGCCACAATTTATTATACATTGGGGGTTATAGGTCTGAGTCTTCCGTTTGGGTTGTTAGTGGCCATTCTGCTTAACTCTGGTCTCAAAGGGCAGGTGGCCTTTCGTACTCTCTATTTCCTTCCAGTCGTTACTTCCACTGTTGCTGCTTCAATGGTCTGGAAACTAATGCTAGACCCGGGATCAGGGTACATCAATGTTATTCTGCGCGAAATTGGTTTTTCGCCGCCAGCTTGGTTGCGTGATACCCACTGGGCGATGCCCGCAGTGATCTTGCTCGGGGTATGGAAACGGATTGGTTTTAATATGGTAATCTACCTGGCAGGGCTGCAATCCATTCCACGAGAATATTATGAGGCAGCCAGAGTGGATGGAGCGACCAGTTTAGCACAAATTCGCTATATTACCATTCCATTGTTAGCACCGACGACCGCGCTTTTGATCGTTATGGCTATGATCGATTCCTTTTTGCTCTTCGACCAAGTCTTTGTACTAACTGGGGGAGGACCTGCAGGAGCAACAGATGTAATTGGGTTTCTATTATATCGATATGCTTTCCGATATTTTGATCTCGGTAAAGCCTCTGCGATCGCCTGGATCATGTTCATCTTTATTGCCAGTGTTACCCTCATTCAATGGCGGCTATCACGCTTTGGTACTAAGGAGATTGCATGAGAGTACCGTCAAATCTCAAGCTGATCCAAAAAATTCTGAGTAAAATTTTTGCTTATTTAATACTGACCGCCGGGGCCCTTGTCATGGTTGCGCCTTTTTTGTGGATGATCACCACGTCTTTGAAGCCTGAGCGTTTTGTGTTTTCCCCACCTTATCTCTTTCCGGTCTATTTTGAATGGGAGAATTACTTCACTGCATTCAAAGCCGCTCCTTTTCAACGGTACTATCTTAATACAGTCGTTATGGCTATTGGGATTACTATAGGCCAGGTGTTTTTCTCGTCCCTTGCCGCATATGCATTTGCCCGTTTACGCTTTCCTGGGCGGGAGCTTGTGTTTCTGATCTTTTTGGGGACAATGCTAGTTCCCCTCCATGTCACACTAATACCATCGTACCTTATTATCCAGAAACTTAATTGGATAAATTCATATCAAGCCCTGATCGTTCCACGCCTGGTAAGTGCATTCGGCATCTTCCTAATGCGCCAATACTATCTCAGTATCCCCAAGGATTTGGATGAGGCCGCACTAATAGATGGGGCTTCTAGACTAACCATTTGGTGGAAAATTATTCTCCCGCTCTCAGGACCCGCGTTGGCTACATTGGGGATCTTTGCGTTTCTGTTCGCCTGGAATGATTTTCTGTGGCCACTGGTTGTTCTCAATAGTCCCGAAATGTATACCGTTCAATTAGGACTAGCCATGTTTCAGGGTAAGTATGGTACACGATGGCATTTGTTGATGGCAGGAACGGTAACCGCAACCATTCCCGTGATCATTGCCTTTCTAATGGGTCAGAACCGCTTTATCGAAGGCATTACAACCACAGGATTAAAAGGATAATTCATGAACACGACACGAAAAGAACGTTGGGACGCCCCATCATGGGTACTTGACGCTGTCTTTTATCAAATTTTTCCCGATCGCTTTGCAAACGGTGATCCCGAGAATGATCCCCCGAACACAGTCCCTTGGGACTCCAAACCCACTCCTGACAATTTTTTTGGTGGAGACCTGAAAGGAATCCAAGATCACCTCAACCATTTATCCACACTGGGAGTAAACGCTATTTATCTAACACCCATTTTCAGGGCAGGAACGAATCATCGTTATGATACTTGGGATTACTTCACCATTGACCCAACACTGGGCACCACAGAAACATTTCAAACGCTCGTCAACGCGGTTCACCAGAAGGGCATGAGAATCATTCTAGATGCCGTTTTTAATCACTGTGGGGAAGGATTCTGGGCGTTTGAGGACGTCAAGAAATGTGGAGCAAGCTCGCGATATGCTAATTGGTTTATTCTCATGGGGAATTCAATTGTGACTGAACCACCAAACTATCAAACCTGTGGTGGAGCATTTTATTTACCCAAACTGAATACCAGGAATTCTGAAGTGCAAGATTATTTATTTAATGTTGCCACTTATTGGAGCAGAGAGAGCCAAATTGATGGTTGGCGTTTGGACGTGCCTTGGAAAATTCCGATACGGTTTTGGCGAGAATTTCGTCGGCTTATGAAAAGTCTCAATCCGGACCTCTATATCCTTGGAGAAGTATGGCGCAACATTGAACCATGGCTAAAAGGAGATACGTTTGATGGTGTTATGAATTACCCCTTACGCAGTTACATCCTAGATTACTTTATAAACTGTGCGATGGATGCAGAGGATTTCAACTACGAGATCATGCTTCAACAACACACTATTGGGAAAGCCGCTTATTACTTAATCAACCTATTAGGGAGTCATGATACTCCTCGCATCGCGACCCTCTGTCACAATGATATTCAACTTATGAGGCCCATCTTGGTTTTCTTGTTCACATACATCGGGGCTCCTATGATCTACTATGGGGATGAAATTGGACTCCAAGGTGGGAATGATCCCGAATGCCGCGGTGGAATGGAATGGAATAAAACTAAATGGAATCTCCCTCTTTTGAAGCTATACCAAGAATTAATCGCTCTACGGCATCAACATCCTGCTCTTCGTCGAGGAAGTTATGAGCCTCTGTTGGTCTTTAATAGCGTTTATGCTTACCGACGATGCTTCGAGCAGGATGAAATCATCGTCATTCTAAACCCAAGGCCATTAAGTTATTCTAATGTCAAGGTTCCCCTCAAGGCCTATGCTCATAAAAACAAGCTATGGATGGATACTCTCAGCCACGGCACTTTCAGCACAACAAAGGGTGTATTAAACTTTGAACTACTTCCAGCATATGCGACCTATGTTCTGATTCCAATATTGTAGGTGAGGTGCCATGGGGCGCGTTACCATTAAGGACATTGCTATACGAGCCGGGGTTTCTAGAACTGCTGTCTCTTTTGCCTTTAACCAGCCCAATCGCCTTCCAGAAGCCACGGTTCAACGCATTCTTGAGGTAGCAGAAGAACTGGGTTACGTACCGAATCCTATTGCTCGTAGTATGAGCACTGGGCACACAGGAGTCATCGGAATTCTGGTCCCTCAACCCATTACTGAAATCATTCGTAATCCTTTTCTCTCAGAGTTTCTAGTAGGCGTAGGAGAGGCATGTACGGCTATGGGATACAACTTTATGCTTGTCCCTCCTTTCGAGGGGAGCGTACAGCGCGCAGTGGGAAGAGCAGTGGTAGATGGCTTCCTAATTATTGGGCTTGAGGTTTACAAATCTGCAGTGATGGTTTTGAAACAACGGGGAGTTCCCTTTGTACTTGTTGACGGAGATCCCGTTGATGAGGTATCTGTTGTTAATGTTGATGACGAAGGAGGAGCTTACCAGGCCATGAAATACGTTTTAACAGCGGGTCACCGAAATGTTGCAATTTTTAGTATCCGATCAGGACACAACGGTCGCTACCACGAGTATACGGGGACGCTGAAACGGCGAATGACTGGTTATTTGAAAGCTTTGCATGAATTCGGTCTAGAGGTTGATGGTTCAAAGATCTTTGTGATGGAATGTGCTAGCACGATGAACGGTGGACAATATGGATTTCAGAAGATTTGGAAGCGAAAACACCCCCCTACAGCCATTATTGCGATGAGCGATATTATTGCCATTGGCGTCATCAATGCCGCGTATGAGATGAATGCAAGAATTCCAGAGGATATTTCTGTAGTGGGATTTGACAATATTCCTTACTCTCGAATCGTGATCCCTCCTCTAACTACAGTAGCTCAACCTCTGAGCGGAAAAGGAAAACTGGCTACTGAAATATTAATCAAGCACATTGAGGGCAAGGAAACTATCGAGCATCATAACCTGCCAACATACTTGATCGAGCGCCGGTCTGTAAAAACTCTGAATGCTTAAGTAATGCGATTAACTTTACTTTTCGCTAACTGATCGAGCGGCATAAAGGGGCAATGGGTCCAAACATGGTAAGCTTGTGTTCGCTAAACCCAAGAACCATGAGGTGAGTCCATTGTCCGACATCGATCATACCCATGAATATCCTGGTCACTTTGACTCACGAATTGTCTCAATAAAAAGCTTACTTTGAGAAAATACGTTGCTTCAAAAAAGTGTTACACTACCGCAGAACTTTGTGTCTGCGAGGGAAAGCTTATGATGAGTCAATGGAGCAAGCGAGAATTACTGGAAACCATTCGGCCTCGGTACTTAAAGGCCCAAAAAAGCGGGAAAGCACTGATCCTGGACGAATTTGTAGCTGCCGCTGGTTATCACCGCAAATATGCCATCCAGGTACTCAAGCATGGATGGAAGGGGAGGGGGTTACGCAAGAAAGGACGGCGTCCGCAATACCAGGGAGAGGTTGTTACGGTTCTGACCCAGATTTGGGAGATCTGTGGGCAGATCTGCTCGAAACCGGCTCAAACCCTTCCTGCTCGAGATAGTGGCTGTACTGGAACATCATCAGGAGCTGTTTCTCTCGGCGGCGGTCAAATCCCAGCTGCTGCGCATGAGCCGCTCCACGATTGACCGATGCTTGCAGCCAGCTTGGTTTGAAGAAAAGCGGCATGGTCTGTCCACAACCAAACCGGGAACGTTGCTCAAGAAGGCCATTTCGATCCGCACCTTCGCCGACTGGGATTATGCCCGCCTAGGGTTCGTGGAAGTCGACCTTGTGGCGCATTATGGACAGAGCCTCAAAGGGCAATTTCTCAATACGCTCTCAACCACCGATGTCTCTACCGTCTGGACGGAGTGCGTGGCCCTTCTGCATCGCTCGCAACAGCTCGTGTTTGCCCCCATCTAGACCATGCGTCAGCGCTTGCCTTTTCCCTTTCTGGGACTCGATTCGGACAATGGCGGCGAGTTCATCAACGACATCCTGTACCGCTACTGTCAGAACGAACAGGTGACCTTCACCCGCTCCCGACCGTACAAAAAAAAACGACTAGGCGCATGTCGAACAGAAGAACTGGTCGGTGGTGCGTCATCTGATCGGTTATGACCGTTTCGAGACCCAAGAAGAGCTCCAGCTCTTGAACAGCATCTCCGAGGACTTGCGCCTGTGTGTCAACTTCTTCCAGCCATTCTTGAAGCTCAAAGGTCAGGTTTATCAACCCCCTACCGATACCCCCGCATCGAAAACTCATTCGGCCAGTTCCACCGTTCCAACCACAGGTCACTGTCCGGCTGCTTGAGCAAGGTCATGAGATCGGTGGCCAGGCCGCTAAATCCGTATTCCTGCAAGACGCTCACGATCCCGGCGCGGCGGATCGGTGTAAGAGTGCATACCGCTACATAACCTTGATAGTCCATCTGGTTGTTCCACTTCACCAGCCAGGGATTATAACCATCCGAATGGCGGCGAGGATTGCGTAACACCTCGACCTCAACATACACCCGTTCGCCTTTTTGTTCTACCCGCACATCCGGTTTAGCGTAGGCACGCGAGAAACGGGGTAGAACATCCGCCTGCCATCCTCGCCGCCGCGCCTGCCAGGCAAAGATCAGCACCGCCAGCGCATGGGCGGGGCTATTCCGCGCATTGTGTTCACGCTCGAGCCGTTCCCAGTCCGTTTGCTTGACCTCGAGGCCTAACTGCTTTGCATACTCTCGTCCGGCTTCGGTCAAGATGAGAATGTCATACGGGAAACGCCCAAACTTGCCTCGGATCACTTGCACCAGCTCTTCACGTTCAAGTGTCTCCCGCAAACGCAGCGCTGATCCGCCTCGCACGCCCATCTGTTCTCGGATTTCCGACCATAAACAATACCCATCCGATATCTTCTCTATGACCACATTGACCCGCTTTCGAATGTCTTTGCGCATATTACTGCCTCGAAAACCGTAACATTGTACCCGGTCATAAAATCCGTAACATTGAACCTGCAACCTCCCCACTTAAGTGCAGGCACAATGTTACTCTTGGCCGTCCCTGGCACAATATTACGCTTTCATCCCTCGCGGTAGCCTCGCCGCCGCTTTTGCGCCACGATCGTGGCCATGCGTTCCTCGGCCTCTCCCCGCGAGCCGCACG
>NZ_JAUHMF010000004.1:0-17661 GCF_032334255.1 Thermanaerothrix solaris
CCGATCACGCGATACTGGATGGTGGAGCGCCTGAAAGCCATGGGCATCCCTGGGCGAGCCACCGATTTGCGCACGCTGGCACAGCAGGCAAAAGCGGGGGATTTGAGCCGGTTCTGGCTGGAGAAGTGGTAGATACCCTCTTGACAACAGTTGAATTTTGTTATATTGTAGTCTCAAAAGAGACTACTTAATTCAGGAGGCTGTCATGCCCGAATACGTAGGGATTCGAGTACTCAAAGCCAGAGCAGGAGAAATTGTTCGCAAGGTTCAACAGGGGATGCGCTACGTGGTATCCGTCCGCGGGCGTCCCGTTGCATTGATCATCCCCGTTGAGCCAGTCTCTGAAGCGCCAAAGCCGGATGCCTGGGATGCCCTCTATCGTGCAGGTGCTTTACTGGAGTGGAAAACTTCACGGACTACGGAAGAACTGCTGGATGAGGTGAGGGGATGAGTCCGGTAACGGTGGATGCCAGCGTGTGGATCAATGCTTTCCGTCCAGGGGAAGAGGGCAGCCAAGAGAGTTTGGCATTTCTGGAAAAAATACGCCAGACTCGTGAGCCGATGATCTCACCTACGCTGCTGCTTCCTGAATTGGCTGCAGTACTGGCAAGAGGCGGTGTAAAGCGCGAGCATGTCCTGTACTTTGTCCAGGGCGTCAAAGACCTGCCCCATCATGTATTCATTCCGCTGGACGAAACCACTGCCGAGGTTGCCGTTGACCTGGCAGAGCGATGTAAACTACGCGGAGCAGATGCCGTGTACAGTGCGGTAGCATTGCGCTTTGGTTCAATACTGGTTACACGAGATCGTGAACAACTGGAACGACTGAGAGGAGTAATTCAAGTCAATTTACCCAGCGAGGTGTGATTTGAATCGCATTCATTTTGTCTTCATTCCTCTCATCCTGTTGATTGCCACTGCGGGACTGGCGGCCTGTATACCCGCCGCATCCGAACCGACGGCCGAGACCACGCCAACGATCACGCCAAGCCCGACCGCTATTCCGACATCCACCCCAACCGCAGCGCCTACCGCAAGCCCTACGCCGACTTTCACCCCTACGCCTACGCCGGTGACCCTGCCCGTCACCAACGGCACGCCTATCCCCGATTTGCCGTATGAGGTGATCACGGCGGAGAACGTCCAGCGTTTGCGTGAGATTGCCCGTTACGGCTACCCCCGCCTGCTGGACAAGAACCCCTACCGCCTAACGGCAGACGGGAAGACGATTGTGGTGGGCACCACCCTGGGGCTGGAGTTCTACGATGCCCGCACACAGACGAAGACCGGCGGGTTTGAGGTGGAGTTCCTGCGAGACCTCGACCTGACCCCCGACGGGCAGTACCTGCTTACGTTGGCCGGCGAGGGTGTGCTGACGGTGTGGACGAGGGACGGTGAGAAGGTGCAGGCGTTTGACCTGCCGATTGGGGATGCCTGGGCATTGAAGTCCGTGGCTATTTCCCCGGATGGAAAACTGCTGGCAGTGCAGCGCAAGAAGGCGGACTGGCAGGAGACCGACAAGGTGGACGTGTACCGTGTGGCGGACGGCAGTCTGCTCGATACCGTGCGGGGGATGGGAGCGGTGTTTTCTCCTGACGGACGGTACCTGGCAACGCTCTTTGATGGCCTGCGGCTGTATCCGGTGGCGGAACTGGGCGAGGGCTGGGAGAAGCGTCTGCCAAAGCAGAGCCTGCCGTGGTGCGGGGTGATGGAGGGGAGTTGTGGGCTAGTATTCTCGCCCGATGGGACGCTGGCGGCGGTGGTGCGTGCTGGACAGGTGGACGTGTACCGCGTGGAAGACCGCAAGCTGGTGCGGCAGGTGAGTGGATGGGAGGCGGATCAGTACGCCCTGCCGCAGGTGCAGTTTGGGGTTGACGGTGGGCAGATGGTGATCACCACGCCTGCATTGTATGACGGTCAGGGAAATGTGCGGGTCAAGGCACAGGCGATCCTGGTGGACATTGCCAGCGGGGAGTGGGTGAGCAAGAACGAGGTCGAAGAGGGCTTTCCGTATCTGGATGGGGAGCAGGTGAGGACGTTCACTTGGAAGGCGGAAGGGGAGATTGGGGAGTTTCTCGACATTCAAGACGATGGAACTCTAGTACTGCGTCCAAATGACTGCGACGCGGTGTCTCAATCGCATTGTTACTCGGCCCAAAAAGTCTCTGGAAACAAGTGGGCTATGCTCAAAGATGGCGAGACGTTGTTTGAGGTCACTGTTCCAGAGGGGTACACCATCGGCAAAGACCCGAACGATGTTCTCGTGTTCAAGCACATAGCGGTTGTCCAGTGGACAAAATCTCCAGGAGGCAGTTTTTTTGCTGTTTTTGACCTCGAGGAGAAGCGAAAAATATTCTCTCAGCAAGGCTATGTGGTATCGTCTGCAACTACAGCCGATGGTGATTTGGTGAGCATCGGGTATCTTAACGGGACTTCGACGTTGTATGTGGTGTTGATGCGCGGCGCGCAATTCCAGTCGCTCCTGAAGTATCCAGAATTCAATTACCACACGATGGACGCAGATGGCGAGAAACTGTATTTGTTTGACGTTATGACCATAAAGGCCGTGAACTTGAAAACGAGGCAGACCAGCGAGGTGAAAACAGATTTTGTTATAAATGGCTACATATCGGCTACAGTCTCAAGCCGTCTGCTGGCAGTCAGCTCCTTCTTTCCGTCCTTTGAGCAAGTAGTAGGATTTTTGAACCCGGAAGACTTACATGTCGTATTCGCTTTTAGAATACCAGTGCGAAGGATCACTTTTTCACGCGACGAACGCTTATTTGTCACGCAGGGAATGGACGGTTTCATCCGTGTTTGGGGTGTGGTTGCTGAGGGGGCAAATGTAAGGTGATTGTAAGGCAAAAGTGACGTTAGGGAGCGCCGAACGCTGCTTGCGGGCGGCGCTCTTTTTTGTTACTATCCTGATCAGACGTGAACCCATAGCCCGACGTAGACGGGTGGTCAACGCTCTAAAAAGCGCCCACACCGGTTCGGGATGTGGGTTCTTTTCGTTAACGCCAGAACAAACGGAGGTAGGAGATGCGCAAACTGCTTTTTCTGTTCGTTCTCTTGCTGACCGGATGTGGGTTGATGGCTACCCCCACGCCGACTCGTACTCCCCGACCTACGGCTACGCCGACGGAGGCGCCACGGTACTACCCGACCGTAGAACCGGACCTGAGAGACCATCTGCTCAAGCAACTGCCAAAAGATTCTTTCCCGCACCGTTATTACGACTCGCCAGACGGGAACTATTTCATTGCCCGGATGGTATCCACAGGCAAGATGGAGACCATGCAAACTGGCGGTTGGACACTCGATGTCCTGTGGGTGTACGAGCGGAATACCAGCGTGGTTTTGTACCCCCTCGTGCTTGGCGTTTACGACGGACAAAGGTACACCCCCTACATGTTGGATTATGACGGCTCCAGTCTTGAAGGACGTTTCAGAGATCGTGACGAGTATTTAGAGTATCTGAAAGACAACAATTTTCTCGAAAGGGGACGCAAGATTTTTGCTCTTGTCCAGGGCGATTTTGTCAGCCGTACCGGGATTGATTGGGAAAAGTGCGGCGACAGTACTTTCTGCCAACTGGGAAAGTTCATGCAGGACACTTACGGACTGGATGAAAGCGTTACGTCTGGGATCGTCGGGATAAACTACCCCATTCCCGAAGGATGGGTGTTGGCGTGGCAGAGTGTACCATCAACCAAGCCGCGTCTTAGCCCTGATGAACCGCGACAACTTTCTGACAAGATTGATTTACCCGGAGGTGAACCATGACAATCAACTGGCGATTTATCCTGTCGAAGTGGTGGAAGGCGGCCCTCATGGGGTTGCTGATTGCTGTCGGTGTTGCTCTGTGGCCCCAGGCACAGTGCGCTGTGGCACAGACGTGCAACAGGCCTGCGGACAGGTGGTGCGGTGCAGGCAAGTGCTGCGATTACACAGGAGGAATGAAGTACGCAGAGTGCGCTGGTAGTAAAGTTTCCGAGTGGAAGAACTGGCCGTATCGCTGTAGTCCAGATTCTTCTGGCGACTGCAATGTCACGGATTGGATGGGCTGGCCTTATGGGACGCGAACGGTTGTGATCAACGGTGTTAGACGAACCCAAGCCTATATGCCGAATTGCATTGGACAAGGTGTTTGGGCTGATGTTGATTGTTGTGGTGGCGGTGGTGGTGGCTGCACGCCGCAGTATGCGCCGCCGACGATTGAGGACACCTACACGGTAGACCCGCCGTATCCGATTGTGTGGTCGCAGGAGCAGCCGCCGTATGGGGAAGCGTTGGGGATGACGATCAACGACATCAAAGCGCACGGTGGGGAGGACACGACCTGCGGGACGGGGCAGCGGGCGAACATCACCGGCATAACGATCAACCTGACGCTGACGCAGCGGACGCTGGACTGGATCTTCGGGGAGTTATCCCAGCGGTACATCAACGTGCGGCTGAAGGGGAGCTACCCGCAGTACCCGGAGGTGGCGGATATTGGCCATGCATACAGCCTCTGTTCCACCGGTACGGGGCTGGTGGGGTACAACACTCCCGACGCGGAGCTGGACTGTCGCTTCTTCCGCCCGCGCGATCCGGGGGAGTACGCCATCAACGTCACAGCGTGCCAGTCGGACGGGCAGTGCACGACCAGGACGCTGCCCGAGCCGGTGAAGGTGTGGCTGATGGAGAACATCCTGAGCGGGGCGTGGCGATGAGCGCGTGGTGGCTGCCTTTGGTGTGGCTGGCAAATGGCGTTCTGGGGCTGGTGTGGCTGACGGTGGAGCACCTGTGGGTGGTGTTGCTGGTGCCGGCGCTGGGGTATGCGGTGCTGGAGGCGCCGGAGAGCCAGCGCACCTGGACGCTGGCGGTGGCGGTGCTGTCCGTGGTGGCAGGGGTGATGGCGCCGTTTCCGGTGGCGTTCTTGATGCTGGTGATGACGGCCGGGGGGCTGGTGGCCAAGCGGCTGGAGCGGCTCAACCCGCAGAACACGCACTGGACGCTGGTGCGGGGGTTGGGGCTATACGGCCTGATCGCGCTGGGCTTTGTGGCGTACCGCACCTGGCTGCTCCCCGCCATGAGCGACCCGGCGTTGCAGCAGGGGCAGGTGTATCTCTCGGCGCTGGCCAGCATTGCGCTGTACCTGTTCCCGCTGGGGGTGCTGGCGCTGATGCTCCAGGGCTTGTTCGTGCATCCGCCGGTGCAGGGCGAGGCGGATGACCTCCTCTTCCGATATCGTTCGCGAGGGAAGCCATGATACGGGTAGTGGACAACGGACTGCACATCGAAGAGGGCGTGCTGCGGTACGCCTGGTTTCGGCTGGAGACGGCGGAAGGGGAGAAATACCGCTGTGTGGCGTTGCGGGAGTTGGCGAGCGTGCCGTATGACGTGCGGGAAGGGGTGGACACGCTGGGGCGGCAGTGGGCGGCCCTGCGTGGGCTGTATAACGCCGGGGTGGACTACGTGTACACGGCGCTGGGGATTTTCCACCCCGAGCATGTGGGGGTGGTGCAGCTGTACGGCGCGGCGGGGGAAGGGACGAACCGCGAGACGGCAGCGGGGATGGCGCTGGAAGGGCTGGCGGCGGTGGAGGCGGCGCTGGCGAACTTTCCGCAATCGCAAACGCGGCCGCCGGACTTGCGCTGGATCGAATGGTATCTGGAGTTCGTGACCAAACGGGCGAAGAACGTGCTTGCGCTCTTGGGACACCCCGACCCGCGGGCATCGAAGCGCGGATTGGGGGCAGACGGGAAACTGCCGGACTACGCCGAGGACGACCTGGCGGAGGAGCAGAACGAGATCCTGTTTCGGGGATTGGCGAAACTGCGGCAGGATTTCGTGTTTCAGGTGACGGCGGCGCACGTGGATCGGAGGCGGTTGTCGCGGGCGCTGGTGGACGTGGCGCGGGTGGCAAGCAATTTTGCTTCCCGACGGCGGGGGAGCGTGAACATCGGCTTTTCGCTGGGCGTGCCATTGTTGGCGGCGTTGGGGCAGGCGGTGAGCGGAGGACAGGGCGGGACGCAGGCGGTGGCGCACAGCACGGCGCAGGGGGTGACGCAGGGCTGGGGGGAGGCGCATTCGGACAGTCACGCGGTAGGGAGGAGCGAAGCCTGGACGAGCGGGGGGAGCGAAACGCACATGGTGGGCGTGAGCCAGGCGCAGGCGGAGAGCGAAGGGCAGGGATACACCCGCTCGAGCGCCGACACGCAGTCGTGGGCGCACACGGTGAGCCACAGCGTGACCGAGAGCACGGCCGTTTCGCACAGCCAGGGGAGCGGCAGCAGCTGGATGAGCGGGGGTGGGGTGATGCAGGGGGTGAGCGGGGGGAGCACCCTGACGCACAGCGTGAGCGACGGGACGGCGAGCTCGAGCGCGGTGGCGCATGGGGTGAGCCAGAGCGAGGCGCTCTCACACGGCGGGAGTCTGAGCACGGGATACACGGCGGACGCGAAGATCCTGGGCGTGGGCATCGGCGGTGGGCAGACGGTGAGCGAGACGGTTGGGCTGACGCAGACAAGCGGGAACACGCTCACGACCACGAGCGGGGTGACGCAGAGCCACACCAGCGGGTGGAGCGCCGGGGAGAGCAGCGGGTGGAATGCGGGGGTCAGTCAGACGTGGGCGAGCGGTGGTTCGACGTTCGAGAGCACGACCACAACGAGCGGGCATGCCGAGACGCACGGGACGGCGGACACCACGGGCGGCGCGCACACGGAGGGGGAAGCGTGGAGCGTGACGCGCGGGAGCAGTCAGGTGAGCGGGCAAAACGAGGGCTGGGCGGTGAGCCGCATGTGGGCGCACACGAGCGGCAGGAGCGAATCGTGGGGGACGACCGAGACGAAAAGCGTGCAGCACGGGCGCAGTTACGCCGAGGGGGAGAGCTTGGGGCAGGGCGTATCGCGGATGAGCGGGCAGGCCTTCACCGGCGGCTTTTCGACCGGGCTGGTGCCGGGGGTGAACGTGGGGCGGTCGTGGCAGACGGAGGACGACGTGGCGGAGCGCCTCACGGAACTCCTGCGGCAGTTCGAGGGGCTGGTGAACCAGGCGGCGGCAGAAGGCGGCTTCATGACGGACGCGCTGCTGCTGGTGGACACGGACGAAGGTGCCAGAGCGGGGGAGACGCTGGCGAGCCAGGCGTTCCACGGGACGAACGTGCCGACGCCGGTGCTGACGGTGCGGGTGGACGACCCGAAGATCCGCGAGTATGCGCTGTCGTTCACGCCCTGCGGTGAGCATGATGGCGACCTGTTCGGTGGAATTTTATGGACGAAGTACGGGACATTGCTCACGGCGGGGCAGCTGGCGGCGTATACCGCGCCGGGGCTGGTGGAGGAGAGCACCGCGGTGGTGACGATAGCGCCGACGCCCAAGGGGTTGACCTTCTACCCGGACATGCCGGGGGACGTGGTGCTGGGGCACCAGTACAGCCCGCTGACGCGCGACCTGACGCGGGCGCAGGTGCGGCTGGATGCGGAGCGGCTGTTTCATACCCTGTTCGCCGCGGATACCGGGTACGGCAAATCGGTGGCGGCGATGCGCCTGGCGTATGAGACGACGGTCAAGTGGCACCTGCGGACGGTGGTGCTGGACTTCGGCGCAGGCTGGCGCAGTCTGCTGAACGCCCCGGGGCTGGAGGGGCACGTGGACATCCGCCAGTTGTGGCCGACGGCGGCGCGACCCCTGCGCTGGAACCCGCTGCAGATCGGGCGGAACATCAACCCGGAGACGCAGTGGCGGGCGTTTGCGGACATCTTCGGCAGTGTGGCGCGGCTGGGGGTGAAGCGGCAGAAGCAGGAACTGCTGGATGCGCTGCGGGCGGTGTATCTGCAAGCCGGGGTGCTGGTGGACGACCGTGAAGTGCGGGGAGATGCGCTGTGGGGGTTCGTCCAACCCGAAGAGGCGGACATTGCCGAAGCGCCTGCGGGGACGCCGCTGGGCGACCTGACGATCATCCAGCGGCAGCGGCTGGCGGTGTACCGTTCGAGCAAGGTGGATTTGTCCACCCTGTATCGTCAGGTGGAGGATAAACTCTCACGGGTGAACCCGCGGGACACGATGCTGACGGGGGTGCTGGAAGGGATACTGTACCGCATGAACGCGCTGGTGCAGGGGGCAGCGGCGGCGCAGTTTGCGGCGGGTGCGGATTGCGTGCCGATGGAAGACCTGGCCAAGCCCTGGGGGGTGGCGATCATCGAGGGGGGCATGTTCCTGGACGACTTCGGCAAGGCATTTCTCCTGGGCTGGGCGGGGTGGCACCTGTACACGGACATGGTGGCGCGGCGGGTGCATGAGGTCAACACGGATGAGCCGATATTGCAGATTTTCTTCGAGGAGGCCAACAAGATATTTGCCGGGGTGGACGCCGGAAGTGGGGATGACGAGAGCGGCGGGGTGAGTTTGAGCCAGCGCTTTGGGGACATGTTCCGCGACGCGCGCAAGTACAAGGCGCGGCTGCACGTGATCACGCAGGCGCCGAGTTTGATACCACAGGACATCATCAGCAGTTGCAACAACCTGGTGGTGGGGTTTCTGAAGAACCCGAAGGACAAGGACATCGTGCTGTCGGCGATTGCGCGCAGCGAAAAAGGCTTCGTGGACGAACCCTGGCGGCGCTTCCTGGCGGACTTGCAGATCGGGATGTTCCTGGGGCGGTTTCCGTATGCCCACAGCCGGGAGCTGCAGCAGCCGTTTCTGTTCCGCCCGCTGGCGGTGGTGGCGCCGGAGCCGACGGACGAGGAAATTGCGCAGAAGTTGGGGAGGATTACGCTGTGAGATGGAAACGACGTGTTCGCAATGATGATGACAAAACGCTGCCGTTGTCTGAGTTGGAACGGGAGTTTGAATGGCCCGAGCGGGCAGGGGCAGCGGAGTGGACGCTGGTGGGGTTGGCGGTGATCACCATTGGGGTCACGCTGCTTGTCGTGGTTTTGGCTTTTCTTGGAGGTGGCGGATGAGGCAATGGGGAATGTGGCTGCTGCTGGTGGGTGTAGCGGTGGGGTTGCTGATAGCGGTTGAACTGCTGGGAAACGAACCACCGGCGGGGGTGAGCGATCCGGTGCGCCTGACCACCCGCACCCCGACGGTGACGCGCACGGTGGGGTGGTGGACGGAGGTAGCCACCTGGACGCCGACGCCAGAGTATGAGGTGGCGATCACGCCGAGCGTCACGCCCCTGGCCAGCGGAACACCGACGCCGCAGTTGCCGACGGTGGTGCTGCCGACGTTGAAACCGACCTGGACAAGGAGACCGTGATGATGACCGAAGCAGAATTGGAGCAGATACTCCATCGTTTACGCGAACGCCATTTGTTCGACGAGGTGTTCGTGCTCATCGTCGAGCGCGAGAAGGGCGAATTGAAACTGCTGGACTACGGGATGAAGGAGATTGGCGACCTGGCGGCCTGGATTGCCGTGCAGAAAGAAAAACATCAACATACGGAAGGAGAAAGCGCATGAAGAAGTTTTTGCCCATTGTCTTAGCGATGGTTGTGTTTGCGGTGGCGCTGGCTTTGAACCGGCCCGAACCGCAGGTGGCGGTGGTGGTGGCGGCAGCAGACCTGCCCGAAGGGCGGGTGCTGGCGGAAAGCGACCTGGCTACGAAAGAGATGCCCAAAAGCCTTGCTCCAGACGGCGCGGTGAGCGAGGTGCAGAGCCTGGTGGGGCAGAGGCTGCGGGTGGCGCGTAGCGCTGGAGACCCGATCCTGCCTGCGCACCTGGGTGGTGAGGTGCTGGAACTCCGGCCCAACGAGCGGGCGGTGGCCCTGCAGGTGAGCGCCGCGCAGGGGCTGGCAGGACTGCTCAAGCCCGGCGACCGGGTTGGGCTGACGGTCATCGTCAACAGCGGGCAGCAGACCTTTGCCAAGTACCTGGTGGGAGGCCTGCGGGTGCTGTGGGTGGATCCGGCGTTCAAGCGCGATTCCGGGATGGTCCCGCAAACCACGCCATCCGGCGGTGGACTGTTCGGGGGCGGCTCTCCCGCAGCGGCGGCGGATGTCGAAGGGGCAGCCCGCGGGCTGGTGGTGCTGGCCATCCCAACCGACATGAAGGTGGTGCCGTATGCCTTTGCCGCCGGTTTTGGCGCGGAGAACATTGAGCAGCCGCTGTACCTGCTGGACGTGCTGCCGGCGCTGACGACCCAGGGGGCGCAGTTCGGGCTGGTGCTGGAGCCGGAGAAGGCGCAGGAGGCGCAGACCAGCGGCCTTGCCCTGCAAAGCCTGGTCATCACCCCCGGGCCCACGATGACCCCAACCCCCACGGGACAGGCGGCAGCGGTGGAGGTGCAGGGCACCCCGGAACCGACAAAGAAGCCGTAAAGGAGGTGTGGAATGTGGAACGCGAATAACCTGGTGCAGTCGGCGGATGCGGTGACGGTGCTGCTGGCGGGGTCCATTCCGCGCCTGCAAGCCTGGTACACGGCGCTGGCGGCGGATGCGCGCTTTCGGGTGGCGATGCAGGCCGGCGACCCGCAGGACTTGCGCAGCAAACTGGTGACCAACCCGGACGTGCTGGTGCTGGATGCGGGGATCTACCCGGGCCCGCAGCCGCTGATCGAAGACCTCACGCGCTACCACGGTGCGGCGTATGTCCTGCTGCCGATGGAAGCCAGCCGTGAAGCCATGGACGGCGTGGCGCAGATCCCCTGCGTGAAGGGGGTGTACAAGGGGGAGATCAACCTGGTGGCGATAGCCGGGGAGATGTATGCGGCGGCCACGGCGCAGCGGCAAGCGCGGCTGAATGCGGGCATGGAGGCATTGTGGAACCGTCCGCAGACGGCGGGCGGTGGTCAGCCGCTGGGCTTGCGGGTGGTGGCGGTGTGGAACCAGGCGGGCGGGGTGGGCAAGACCACCGTTGCCACGAACCTGGCGTATGAAGCGGCGCGGCGGGGGTTGCCCACGCTGCTGGTGGGGATGGGTGCGCCGGACGACCTGCCGCTGATCCTGGGGCTGAAGCCCGAACCGAACCTGAACCACTGGCGGGCGAATCCCACGGCGGAAGGGCTGAAGCTGGCGCTGCAGAAGGTGGACACGCTGGACGTGCTGGCAGGCTTCCCGGACGTGCTCTCGGAAGCGCGAGCGATTACCACGCCGTTGGATGCGCCGGAGAGCATCCCGAAGCTGGTGCTGACGGCGGCGTACATGGGCTACGCGGTGATCGTGCTGGATGCGCCGCCGACGGCGCTGGCGAGCGCAGCCCTGGCGGCTGCCAACACGCTGGTGCTGGTGGCGCGTCCCAGCCTGGAGGGGGTGATGCGCACGGTGGAAGCCTATCGGACGGTGGTGGAGCGGCTGGCAGGCGAGCACCACATTCCCGCCAGTGGGGTGTACGTGGCGCTGAACCGCATGGGCGGGCGGATGAGCCTGGACGAGTGGCACAAAGCGGCGTCGGCGCTGCTCGGCCGACCCTTCCCGCCGGTGGTGGCGCAGATCCCGGATGAGCCGAAGGTGGGGGAGGCGCAGGACGGGCGCAAGCTGCCGCTGAACGTGAGCGAGGCCTTTGCGCGGGGCTTGAAGCCGCTGGCGGATGCGCTGTTCTCGCCGCAGGGAGCGCAGGCGCCGCAGAACGGCAAAAAGCAGATCACGTTGTTCGGGGTGAGGGTGACGCTATGAGCTGGCTGGAGCTTTTGGCGCAGACCACGCCGGAACAGGAAGCCAGAATTGTGGAAGTGGCGGCGGGGGAATTGAAGAACCTGCCGCTGGCGGTCCTGCGTGATCGGCAGCAGTTGCAGGCGCGGGCGCAGGCAGCGGTGGCGAGTGCGGCGTCGCGGCTGGGGGTCTTGCTCACGCCGCAGCTCCTGGCGGCGCTGGCCAGGAGCGTGGCGGCGCGGATTGGGGGCTTGGGCGCATTCGACGAGCTACTGCCGCCGAACCGCACCGATTTGAGCGAAATCGTCCTCAACCCGGACGGGACGATTTGGATATTGCGCAAGGGCGAGCGGTATTTCGAGAAATATCACCGCCAACCCGGGTTGGACGAGGTGTGGCGGAGTGTGGAAGCGCTGCTGGCGCCGATTGGGCGGGCGATCTCGGAAGCCCAGCCCTCGGTGGACGCCAAACTGCCGCGGATGGAAGGGATGGGCGGCGCGCGGGTGAAGATTGTGCACCCGGTGCTGGCGCCGGGGCTGGGGTATCCGGCGGTGAACATTCGTTTGTTCGAGCCGCGGCCGGTGCCGCCGGAGCAGATTGTGGCGTGGGAGACGTGTCCGCCGGCGGTGATGGACGCCCTGCTGGAAGCGGTGGCGGGGGGCTTGCGGGTTTTGGTGATCGGCGGGACGGCGACGGGCAAGACCACGTTTCTCTCGGCGCTGGCGCACGGGATACCGAAAGAAGCGCGGGTGGTGAAGATCGAAGACCCGGAGGAAATCTGGCTGCCGCATCCCAATGTGGTGACGCTGGAAGCGCGTCCGCGTGTGGTGGGCAGCGACGTGCCGGGGTATTCCCTCTCGGACGGGGTGGACGATGCGCTGCGCATGGCGCCGAACTGGCTGATCGTGGGCGAGGTGCGCACCGGGACGGCGGCGCTGTCGCTCTTTCGGGCGCAGATGTCGGATCACCCGGGGTTATCCACCCTGCACGCGGAGGGGCCTGAAGCGGCGGTGCACCGCCTGTGTGTGCTGATGTGGGCGGACGCGCAGGTGCGGATTGAGGCGGCCAAGGAGATGTTCGCCATGGCGGTGGACGTGGTGGTGCAGGTGGGCTGGAAGGACGGGCGGCGGCAGGTGCTGGGGGTGTGGGAGGTGAACCCTGAACTCAAAGCGGGGAACGTCACCTTCAGGAGGTTGTATCAGGCGGGTGAGGCGCAGATGGCGGAGATCACCCGCAGACGAGGAGGGGAGGGATGAGGCGAGAGCGCTGGGTGCAGTTCTTTGCGCCGGTGAACGGCGAGAGTTTTGGGCTTTTGGTGAACCTCCTGCAGAGCGCCGTGCAGGACGGGACGGAGCGCGTGCACCTGCTGCTGTCCACACCCGGCGGCACGGTGTCCTATGGACTGACGCTGTATGCGTTGCTGCGTGGGCTGCCCATTGAGGTATGGACATACAACGTCGGGCAGGTGGATTCGATAGGAGTGGTGGTGTACTGCGCCGGGAAGCGGCGGCTGGCGGCGCCGCAGACGCGGTTTTTGCTGCACGGCATTCGCACGCCGCTGGAGAAAGGCGTGTACACCACCGAACAGTTGCGGGAGATTGTCGGCGAGATGGAGACCGATCAGCGCAATATCTGCCGGGTGCTTTCCGAGGCTACCGGGCAAGCGCTGGAAAAAGTGGAGCGAGACCTGTTTCGCGCCCTGACGCTGCTCCCCGAACAGGCCAGGGAATATCGGCTGGTGGACGAGATCGTCACGGAGATCGTCCCTGCGCAGGTATCCCTGACCACCATTTTCATCCAAAACGAGAGACAAAACGAGAGGATGTACGTGGAGGAGACATGACCGGGGTGATAGCACAAATCCTCATGGCGCTGTCGCTGGCGGCGTTGGCCTACTACGCCTTCGAAGCGCTGGCGCAGAAGCGCGGGCGGGCGGCAAAAACGCTGGCGGACTACTACCAGCCGCTCAGTCCGCAGGAAGAGAAGCCGGTGCGCACGGGGTCGTTCGAGCACAAGGTGCGCCTGGCGGGGATGCAGTACCGCCTGAACGTGGTGGGCAAAGAGAAGGCGTACTACTACGGCGCGATGGCGGTGGTTGGGCTGGTTGCACTTGTCGTGCTGGTCTTTCTGGGTGTGCCCCTGCCGCTGTATCTGCTCGTGCCGGTGCTGGGCTGGGTGGTGGTAAGCGGGCAGGTCAACGGGGCGTGGAGCAAGATGCGCCTGGCGCTGGAGAAGGAACTGCCCACGTTTCTCTTGCGCATGAGCGCGACGATCCAGGCCACGCCCAACGTCCCGGAGGCGGTGGCGGACGTGACCGCGTCGCTCGATCCGGCGGGGCCGCTGCAGGCGTGGCTGAAGCGGCTGCTGTCGGCGATGCAGACCGGCGGGCGCAAGGGGCTGGAGGAAATGCGTGAGGAAGCCGCCGCCATCTCGCCGTCCCTGATGCTGGCGGTGATGGAGTTGGAGCGGTTGTGGGAGACCGGCGGGAGCGGGTACGTGGAGGCGTTTCGGCTGGCGAGCGAGAATCTCGCGTCCATCCTGGAAGGGCGCGCCATGGCGGCGGCGAAGGCGGATGGGGCGTGGGGGACGATACGGATCATCCTGCTGGCGCTGGGCGGATCGCTGGTGGTGGCCATGTCCTCGAGTGCGGGCGGGGGGCTGTTTAACACCCCGACGGTGCAGATTGGGTTGCTGGTGGCGCTCGCGTGGGCGGCGCTGGGGTGGAACGTGATCGGCGACATGATTCGGGAGGTGATGGAATGAGCGAGGCAGTGAGATTTCTGCTTTTGGGGCTTTCGGTTGGCTTTGCCCTGGGGTATGCCTTCGAGACGCTGCGGGACTTCTTCATGGAGCGGAGGTGAGGGATGGAAATCAGTACGTGGTTGTTTCCGCTGTCGCTTGCCCTGCTGGTGTGGGGCGTGGTGGCGAACCTGCCGCTGGGACGGGGACGGGCGAGCAAAGCCCTGAGCGACTACTACGCCGAGCGCACGGAGAAGAAGACCCGGCAGGAAGAGATCGGGGAGGTAGTTGCGGGCAAACTGCTCTCGGTGAAGGTGTGGGAAGATCATCTGCGCTGGGCGCGGCGCGGCGGGCAGTACCTGGGGCAGTCCCTCGGCGGGGTGGTGTTCCAGGGCTTGCTGTTTGCGGGACTGGCGGCGCTAGTGATCCTGGTCAACCCGGCGCCGGTGTCCTTCCTGCTGCCGGTGGGGGCGTTTGCCTACCCGCTGGTGCGGCTGCGCAGCAAGGCGAACACGGTGCGCAAGCGGGTGTTCCGCACCCTGCCGGAGACGGCGGCGCTGATTGCCGCCGAACTGGCGGCGGGGACGGCGCCGGACGTAGCGGTGGCGAGAGCGGCGGCGATACCGGGGCCGCTTTCTGTGCTACTGCGGGAAGCGGTGGAGATGAGCCGCGGGACGGGCAAACCGCTCTTTTCGCGCAAACCGATTGGTGGGACGCTGGTGGAAGTGATGGGAGCCAGCGGCATTCCGGCGCTGCATGCCTTTGGCAGCCAGTTGGATTTGGTGGCCGGCAAGGGTGTGGCGGGGGCAGCCTTGATGGCGGAGATTGCCCGCGCGTTGGGACAGGAATACCGCGCCAGACTCCAGAGCGAGGTGGAGAAGCTGGACAGCCGCCTGGTGCTGGTGGTGGCGCTGTTCTTCTTCGTGCCGTTCGTGGCGCTGCTGCTGGTGGCGGCGCTGGGGCCGGTGTTGGCGATTTTTGCGGAGTAGGTAGGATGAAAGGGAAAAAGTTACTATTCTGGGTAGGAATCATCTGCCTGTTGATGATGTCGGTTGGTGTGGCTCACGCCCAATCGCTGCCGTGGGTGGAGGTGTGGGTCGCGGTGCGGGACGGGCAGACGGGAGCGGTGATAGCGGACGCGCAGGTGGAAATCCCGCAGTGCGCGACCCTTCCCGCCGATTCCTGCACCCGCTACGGGGTGTGGGACGGGACACGGCAGGTCTACCTGCTCAAGGTACCGCGGCTGGAAGCGTATGAGGTGGTGGTCAGCCGCAGCGGGTATGCTGCGGAGGTGCGCAGCGGCACGGCGGTTGACCCGGTGACGACCTGGGAGGTGCGGCTGTATCCGGCGTCTGCGCCGCTGCGACCGCGGGTGTTTCTGCCGCTGATCCTGCAGGCGGGGAGCACGCCCCCGCCGGTGTACAACCCGACGGCGGCGGTGGCACGGCTGAACTGGTGGCGGCAGTATGTGGGGTCTGCGCCGAGGGTGGAGGGCAACCTTGAACTGCACTCGAACTGCCGTGCCCATGCCCGCTGGATGGTGAACCTGCAGACGGCGGCGCATACCGAAGACCCTGGCCTGCCCGGGTACACCACGGAGGGGGATTTCTGCGGCCAGGCGGCGAACATCGGCTTTGGGGTGGACGTCTTCCCGAGCGATGAGCAGGCGGTGGATGCACTGATGGCCTCGCCGTTCCATGCGCTTTTGGCGCTGGATCGGCGGCTGGTGGAAGTGGGCTTTGGGAGCGCGCGGCTGGATACCGCCTGGTCGGGGAGTTACTACGGGGTGGCTTTGGACGTCTTCCACGGGCTGGACTACGGGCGCAACGTGAGTTATCCCTGGACGTTTCCGGGCAACGGCCGACCGCTGCCGCTGCTGGCGTATGACGGGCGGGGCGAGCCGAACCCGCTGACGGCCTGTCCGGGGTATACGCCGCCGACGGGGCCGGTGTTGATCGCCGCTTTTGGCGAGGGAGAGGTACAGGTGGCGGAGAGCTCGCTTCTGGATGGCAGTACGGCGTTGGCGCACTGTGTGGTGACGGCGGGAAACTACATCAACCCCAATCCGAGCTTGCAGCAGCAGGGACGGACGGCGCTGTGGGCGCAGGGGGCGGTGATGATCATCCCGCGTCAGCCGCTGGCGCCGGGCAAGGTCTACGTTCTGCGGGTGCGCACCACGGACAACCGTCTGGCGGTGGCGTATCTGTCGGCGCCGCCAAATGAAATGCTGGGGCAGGCGCTCAATCCGGTGTGGATGCAGGTGCTGAAGCCGTGAGGATCGAGATTGTCTCGCCGGTGAGATTTGCCGCGTTTCTGGCAGGGCTGACCCTGCTTTTGGTGGGCGGGGTGTGGGGGTCGGTGCACGTCCCCGCTGCCGCAGGACAGGCGCAGGGGGATGCAGAGCCTGTTCTGACGGTGTGGCCAACGCCCACACCCCTGCCGACCGAGACGCCGAGGCCACTGCCGACGGTGACCTCGACGCCCAGGCCGGACAACGTCACGGTGTATCTGGAAGGATGCGCGAAGCGGAAAGCGGCATCGTTCCAGGCCGACTACGCCGAGGCCTACGTCTTACCCTCTTGCAACCACGGTGGGGAGAACGTTCCGCAGGCGGTGGTGGTGCACGCGACCGAGGGGGAACTGGCGGGGGCGCTGGCGCACCTGCGTGACCCCGACAGCCGGGTGAGCGCGCATTATGTGATTGATCGGGAGGGAAGGGTGTATCAGTTGGTGCCGGAGCGGGTGGTGGCGTCTCATGTAGCGTGCGGGGTGGAGGGGTGCGTCAAGTCCTGCCCGGCGTTCCTGTGCGGGGACGGGAAGCCGGAGACGAGAACGATTGGGATCGAACTGGTGAACCTGGGCAAAGTGCCGCCGGATTGGCAGGGCACGATTTACGAAGACTACGGGATGGCGTTTGGCTGGCGCTGGTGGGAGGACTACCCGGAAGCACAGCGGCAGGCGCTCAAGCGTCTGGTGGAGGACATTGCCCGGCGCTGGGGCTTCCCGGTGGACGGCGAGCATGTGCTGGGACACTACCGCGTGCAGGGCAAGCGCGACCCGGGTCCGGCGCTCAACCTGTTCTGGGAGCGCAATGGCAATCCGCCCAGGGAGGCGGTGTTCCCGTGAGCGTTTTGGTGATTCTGTGGCTCCTGGTCTGCGCACGGCACGACCTTCGCAATCGGGAGGTGCCGGACTGGCTGACGCTGCCTGCGGTTGGGCTGGCGCTGGTGTGGCGGATTGTGTATCCAGATGGCTGGCAGCCGTGGGCGCTGGCGGGGGTGAGCATCCTGCTCACCCTGGCGGGAGCATTGCCCGGCGGGGACATGAAGGGGCTGGTGGC
>NZ_JAUHMF010000005.1:0-8873 GCF_032334255.1 Thermanaerothrix solaris
GCCCAGGGATGCCCATGGCTTTCAGGCGCTCCACCATCCAGTATCGCGTGATCGGCATGGGGACAATCAGATTTGCCTGCCGCATTCTCATCCACTTTTCAGGATTATCCCGTGATCGGGTCTCCACTTCGCAGTAGTAGAACCAGCCTTCGGGGTCGGTCAGTTTCAGGTCGGGCTGGAACCAGGGCGTTTCCTGCGGATCGAACGGCATCACTTCGGCTTTCCACCCCCGCAGACGTGCCTGGTAGGCGGCCATAAGCACCAGCGCGGCATGTCCTTCCTGCTCTTCCCCCTTGTGCAGGCGGACGATTTTCTCCCAATCGCTCTCCACCGGTTCAACCCCCAGCGCACGGGCAAGTGATTTGCCATAGTCGGTCAGTCGGAGAACACTTAATTTGACGGGCGCAGTCCCCGGCAACTTGATTGCAAAATACTCCACCATACGATGAGCCACCTGCTCATCTGCCAGTGCACCGTAAACTACGTTGCGCAACGAATTTGCCCTTGGACTGGACCCGGTCTTTTGGGACAGCAGAAGCAGTAAATCCAACGCCGTTGAAACACCCGTTTCTGCCAGTATCTTCACTGCCAGAATGACACGTGGCCAGAATTGACCACGCCAGCGCCAGGCAATCCATTGGTGACCGTAAGGCAACATACTTGCTTTTTTCGCTCTACTGAGTCTCATAACTTCAAGATAGAGAAAATTGCTTCATCGCGCAAGGGAATTTACAAATTTGCAAACTGGTGTTACTGTTCCACCTTCAAAACTGGGGATACCGTCCAGCCCCCCATACTCTTTCCCCCTCTCCGCGCCTCTTTCCCTCCCGCCCATGCCTCAGGCGGGTCAAGCCGTACCGACCCTCCTGCCTCTAGCCATCCGGGGAGATCACCGTTCCGTCCACCTCCTTCGCTTCCCCTGCCCGTTTCCCTCGTGCGATCTCGTCCAACCCCGCGGGAAGCACCACCAGGTTTCCCCCGCTTGACCCACAGTGCGGGCAAGAGTCCGGCAGCATCACCCCAACCGGGATCACCGCCCCACAGGACGGGCAGTAGGCATGCCAGTGACCAACATGTGGAATGTGCAGCGGCTCCGTTGCCATGCTATGACACCTCCCCGATCCAGTGTGCCCAGGATACGCCCTGCGCCTGCAAGGCATGGATCAAGCGCTGGTCGGCGCTCCACAACTCGGCGTTCAGACTCTCGGCCAGTGCGACATACTGCGCGTCATACGCTTTGCTCTGCCCAAGACGCTCCGCCCAGCGCAGGGCTGCATGGTGGAGTTCCACCGTAGGCATAGCCTGCTCAATGGCCATCCCATCCAGATCAACCAGGGCTTCATCCGCTTTGGCCAGAGAGATCATTCCCAGTTGCACCGCCTTATACAACCCGTTAGCGCATTCATAGCCCCACAGTGCCGGAGCATATAAGGCTTGACGCTGCTTTTTCAACTGCTCCATGAGCCGATAGGCACTATCGGAATACGGCAGGTTCAGGAACAGCGCCAGGGTGACATTGGCGTCAATTACGGCTCGCCCCGCCATACTCGCTCCATGTCGGCATCCCGCTCCTGGCGGGCTTCCTGGATCAAATCCGTCTCAATCCGCGGTAGATCGGCCTGTTCCTTACGCCACTTGGCAAGAATCTGCTCCCGCCGCTCCCAAACGTCCGTTTGGCGTTCCAGGGCATCCAGCCCTACGTCCAGGGCCTGGCGCAAGACGCTGGCCAGGGTTCGCCGCTGTCGCCGTGCAATCCGCTCCAATCGCTTACGCTGTTCAGGTTCAAGCAAGACCTGATAACGCTCCATGCTTCACCTTCCAATCCGGATTTACACCACTTTACATTAAGTGATGTATATTGTCAATAACGTCGCGCCAGCCAGGGGAAATTCAGCATCAATACCCCGCTACATACCCGCTTCTTGAAACCCCATTTGGCCATGTCCAGCGTTCCAGCCACAGGTCGCTCTCCGGGTGCCTGGCGAGGGTCGTCCCGTCATATGGTTGTGCAACCACCAATTTTTCGCAGGCTTAATATTACGCATAAGATTTTCATCCCTCGCGGTAGCCTCGCCGCCGTTTTTGCGCCACGATCGTGGCCATGCGTTCCTCGGCCTCTCCCCGCGAGCCGCACGGGATGATCCGCCAGCGTTCGTAGCGGGTGCGCAGGCTCCCCCACCCGCACACCACCGCCCAAGGCTCAAATAGCGTCGCTTGCACCGCCACCACATACCAGCGATACACACGCCTGGGTGGATCCACACGGATAAGCCGCATGCCATGATTCTACCGCCCCTGCAAACCGGCTACCGCACCTGCCGCCGCCAGCGTGCACAATGCCCCTATCAGCACCACCAGCCCCAGCAGCAAACCCACCACGGCTGCCCACCGCCGCACCGGACGGCGCAGACCGATCACCCCCAACACCACCGCCCCCAACCCCAGCGCTCCTGAGGGCAACGAAAGCAGAATCGGCCCGCGCGGGCCAATTGCGAAACTCGCCAGGCACAGCGGCAGCACGCCGATCACCGCCAGGATCAGGCTCACCAGCCCGGCTCGATTGGATTAGACGTTCGTCACACTCGTCTCGTTCATGGTTCACCTCTCACGGTTCAATGCTTCGAAACTGCGCATCTTCCAGCAAGTAGATCAACGTGTCCAGGTTCAGCCCCGCCAGGATCGGCGCATGCCGCCCATCCGTCATCTCCACCGTCACGTATTCCATGTGCCCACCCGGCCCCTCGCTCACCACGTACGCCACCTCGCTCACCTGCCACCCCGTGAGGGACAGGTTCACCTCCGCCGCCTTCCCCGTTCCCGTGTCCAGCGCTTTGACCACCGGCAGAACCATCCCCCCTTCCAGCACCAGGGACGGGTATGGGTAATCTTCGGGATTCTCGCTCGGCGGAAGGATGTCCACCACCGCCCGTTCTGCCGCCTGCTCGACCACCCACTCCAGCAGGCACTTCGGCTCAACGTTCTGCGCCACCTGCACCAACGGACACCCGTGCTCCTCGCAGCGCTCAAAGTTGCCCAGATCGTAGTTGTGTTTGCGAAATGCCATGGTCATGATGTGCTCCGCTTCAGCCACAGTTGTAGAAACTCCGCCGGCGAAAGTACCGGCGGATGGGTGATAAACGCAAAGTGTTCCGGGTTTCCCGTCACCAGCGCATCCACATTCCCGCTGACGGCCACCTCTGCAAAGGGCAAATCATCCACATCGGGGGCATCCACGTTCAGCGGAGAAGCGCTCACCCCCTCACCAGTAAAGATCAGGTATTCCATCAATCGCTGTACATGCCGCTTCTCAAACCCAAACCGCGGGCGCGCGAGCACCTCCCGATACTCGGCAAGAATGCGATCGTCGTACACAATCTGCACCGCCCCGGCCAGGATCAAGTCCAACACCCGCCCCGGCGCACCAAAAGGGTTGAGTAACGCCGACACCAGCACGTTGGTATCGAGAACGATGCGCATGCCCTATTTCCGCTCCTTGCGCGCTGCTCGAATTTCGGCTTCGATGTCTGCTTCGCTCAACCGATCCAACCCGCGTTCCTGGGCGATTTCCCGCATTCGGCGCACGGCTTGCTGGGCGCGCAGTCGCAGTAGGATTTCCAACACCTGCTCGACCTCGCCGGGTTCAACGGACACCATCACCGCAAAAGGTTCGCCCTCTCCCGTGACCACCAAATGCCCGGCTTCCTTGAGTTTTTTACGCAGTTCCCCCGGAGTGTTGCGCAAAACACGATAGGGTACAAACGTCATCTCCGCCTCCATATGTAGCCATATTTGCTACATTTACTCTACCAGATTCCTGCTCCCACGTCAATCGGTTTTCACAAGCCATCCCTTGCGCCTCGCCAGGGCTTGTTCGCATTTTGCCGCAAGTTGATATGCCCGCATCAGCGACAAACCCGCATCTCCAAACGCCATTGCCAGCACCCGCCTCGCCCAGCCCTTTGCCCTGTTTGTCCTCTGCTCCACCACCCATGCCGTCGGGTCTTCGATCCCATGCACCACCCGCAGCCGCCACCACCACGCCGAACTCTCGAACTCAAAGCGCTGCTCCTCACGGCGCAGGGTCTCCATCGCCGCATTTTGGACATCAAAGCGATCCAGCCCATGCGGTTGCAAGGGCACCAGCGGCAGGAGCGCCTCCCACACCAACCGCCCCCTCTTCACGCCCTCGGGCATCGCCAGCACCTTCGCAATCATGTCCTTCAGCACCTCCGGCGTCAACACCTGCTCGCGGATGACCTGCGCGCGGTAGTGCATGGGCAGCACACCGTAGCGATCCAGCACCTCATACCGCGTCATCCGCACCAGGTCAAGGTCGTCCACCTGCTTCAACTCGTCCGGCTTTTCCAACCTGAACATGGCCTATCCCTCCAGCACCTTCACCGCCCGCTCCAAATCCCGCTCTCCGGGCGTCACATACACCCGGGTCGTGTTCAAACTGCTGTGTCCCAGCAGTGCCGCCACCTCGTGCAGTCCCACCCCGGCATCCACCAGGTTCTTGGCCAGCGTGTGCCGCAGCGTGTGCGGGTGTACCTCCACCCCCGCACGCCTGCCCAGCTCCACCAGCCGCCGGTAGGCCCCCGACGGCGTCAGGTCGAACACGCTCCCCTGCTCATCCCGGCTTTCCTCCAGCCACGTTTTCAACGCCTTACGCGCCTCACCGTTTAGCGGCACGCGGCGGGTCTTGTTCCCCTTCCCGCGCACCATGACCCACCCCGAACGCTCTCCCATCTGCACGTCCTCCCACTTCAGCGCGCACACCTCGGCAATGCGCAGCCCCGTGTTCAGCAGGAACACCACCAGCGCCCAGTCCCGAACCGCCAACCGCCGCCGCATTTCGGTAGCCGCCGCGCCGATCCCACGCTCCGCTTCCCGCACCAGCCGGTACTGCTCCTGCTTCGTCAGCCATCCCGGCGAGAGCTTCTCTTCCCGCGGCATCTTCACCCGCACCGTCGGGTCGCGCTCGATGCGCCCCATCGCCATCCCCCAGCGGCAGTAGGCCCGGATCGCCATCAGGTGGTGACGCACCGTCGCCGCACCGGCCTGCCGCACCGTTTGCAGCCACCCGCGATACTCCCGCACGTCCGCCGGGGTCACCTCCTCCACCTGCAAATCCTTCCCGTTCGTCCCTTCGAACCACGCCGCAAACTGCCGCAAGTCCGCCAGGTACCCCCGCACCGTCTGTACGCTGCGATCCTGCTCCCGCAGCCAGACCTCGAACTGCTCCAAATCGCTCATCTCTCAACCTCCAGCCTCAATCCCTCTCCCGGCCGATTCGTCACCGCTCCCTTCACTCCCCACAGCCGCACCCAATCCGCCAGGTCATCGGCGCTCCCCAGCAGCCACAACAACGCCACCACCAGCCCCCGGCGCACACCCGCAAAGGGCATGATCAGCGCACCCACAACCACCGGCAGCACCAGCGGCGCCAGCATCACCCGCCGGTACACCCTCACCTCCACCGGCTCCAGCACCCAAAACCTGAACCACCCCGCCCTCACGCTCCCCGCGCTCACCCCGTGCCTCAGTGCCGTCATCAGGTGCAAGCCCTCATGCAAGGCAAAGCCCAACAGCACCGCCAGCCCCTGCGTCAGCAGCAGGCCGGTCAGTCCCTTCGTGTCCCACAGCCAGCCCTCCATCAGCCGCACCATCCCAAACAGAATCAGTCCAATCACCAGACCATACGCCACATACCAGCGCTTATCACGCAATCTCATCCCCGCACCTCCACCCGCAGCACCTCCAGATCCTCTACCCGCGCCTCGACATCCACCCCTCGCGGCGCAGTCCCCGGTTTCAGCCGTACCACCAGGTAGACATCTCCAATCTTTGGGCTGTAAAACCCGTCATTAGGTGGAACACCGAGTAACTTCGCCGTGCCACCATGTCGGATATAGTGCGGCACGCCCGTCGCTACTGCCTGCTCAACCTCTGCCCACGCCGCACGCTCAATCTCCAGCACGGCCGGCAGTTCCACCGGCGGAACCAACGCATTCACGATCGCCGCAATCATCGCATCACCTCCTCGCAACTTCCGCATCGCTCACCGGCGGACTCACCGTCCCGCCCCCTGAGGACGCGGCGCTTCGCGCCCGTCCGTGGGGGGCGTGGACGTCAGGCCGCCCACGGCGCCGTCAGGCGCTCCATGCCCCAAGGCCGTCAGGCCAAGGGGCTCCCCCTCCCGCCGCTCCCGTATCTCCTGCACCAGCCGATACATGTGCGCTCGATCCGCCTCTCTCACCTCCTCCCACAGGTACACAATCTCCCGCAAACGGTGATCCGTCAGCAGCCGCAGCAGCCCCGCTTCCGGTGTCGACAGCAGGGTCATGTGCTTCACGTTCACCACCCCAGCCACCAACCGCCCTTCCACCGCCACGAACGGTTTGCCGTCCAGGTGCGTCACCTCGAACACCTGCCCGTTCAGCCGTACCAGCGCACTGCCCCCTTCCGTCGGGTTGAACCGCCGCAGCAGTTCCAATAGCCCCACCGCCGGCTTGTCCGCCAGCACCACCCGATGCCGCTCCAGCCCCGCCGTGTCCGTCCACAGCCAGCCGCGGATCACCGGCGCCAGCAGTCCGCTCTTCTCGTCCAGCACCACCTGCTCCATGCGCTCCACTTCCAGATACCCCTGCAGCATCACCCGATTCGCAAATCTCATCTCGCCTCACTCCATCCACACCCGCCGAAATTCTAACCGCTCACCGCCAAAGCCCAACAGCAAGCCCACCGCATCACCACCCCACACCCGCAGATACCGCCGCACCTGGTCGAAATCCACCTGCTCAAAACCACCCCCCACCACCTTGCACTCGATCAGCACCGTCGCATTGCCTTTCCGCACCAGGAGATCCGGCACCACCTCACCGACCACCCGCCCGCCATACCGCACTTTCAGGTGCGGCTTGTAGGACACCTTCCAGTCCCCACTCCCCCGCAACTCATGCAGCAGCGCCCGATGATACAGCAACTCCGGATGCCCGGGCCCCAACTCCCGCTGCACCCGCCGCGCATGGCGGATGATCTTGCCCAATAACGGCAGGTATTTTTCGGCAATCATCAGCCACCCCGCCTAATGCCGGACGTAGTCGGCATACTCACCCACCACAAAGCGACGACCATCGGTGCGGTCTTCCCCGTCCAGCGGCGGCAGAAGCCCAGAACGCAGACCGGTCAGGAAACGGGCGGCGGCATATTCCTGAGGTTGCTTTTTAGCCCAGTCCAACCAGGCTTTAAACGCTTTGCGGTTGGTGCGGTAATACGCTGCAATCTCGTCAATCTTTCCAACCCACCCAATCTTTCGCAGGCCTTGTAACACCCCCTTCGGTAAAATTAGATCCTCTCTAGTTTTTTGATCAACAACAGCAGCAGCAACAGCAACATCGGAATTCGCGAATTCGCCGCTGTTGTTGTTAATCTCTGTAGTCTCTGTTGTATTCTCTGTTGTAGTCTCTGTTAAGTTAACGAATGCCGTTTTTCGGCTTTCCCGAAAGCCGTTTTTCGGCATTCCCGAATGCCGTTTTTCGGTTTTCGGGAATTTTGGCAAAACGGGGTCAGACTCCGTTTTGTCGGAATTCGGGAAAACCGAATTTCGGTTTTCGGAAAAATCAGCAAATCCACTTTTTGTGCCACTCTCGCCTTGCCACTCGGGATGATTTTTGACCGCTTCCTGCCAGACGGCCTCCAGTGCATCCAGATTCAACCGGAATGCCATCTGGTGGCGCAGGCGGTCATACTTTTCTTCGAGAATGCCAAGATTGCACAGTTGCTTTCGGGCGGTTACCTGCTCGTCGTAGGATAGACCCGTCTCGTTTTCGATCTCGTCGCTGTTTTTCCAGACCCAGCCGTCCATATCGTTGCCCTTGCCGTACCAGTAGAGCATCTGGCACAGGAAAATGCCAGGGCGGTTTCCCCCAACCGCAATTGCCAGCCTGGGATAGTAGGCTACCGGGTAGCCAACCGAAATCAACACATCACTGATTCTCATGGGTGCCTCCGAGATCCTGGTTTATTTGTTCAAAATCTACGGTGTAATGCATTGTCGGACCGCCGCTTGATCCCTTGCGCAGAGTAGTCTTTACCCACCGGGAAACCTTTTCCCGCGCGGCATCCACCTCGTGGCGCGAGAAAAACAGGTCTTCCTGCCACTCCTTGCTCGAACGCGCGAACGTCGCATCAGGCGATCTTTGGGCTAAAGCCACACACCGCGCCAGGAACAACGCAGATTTCAGGTCGCCGGTCATGGCAATGAAGTCGCGGGGAATGATCAGAACATCGCCGCGAACGGCGATTCGAAACAGGTCAGTGATGTCTTGCTGGTTATTTGCCATCGCTCGCCTCCCAACGCCGCAAGCTTCTTTCGGCGTCTTCTCGGTTTGTCCTGGCCAAAAATACAACAGCATTCCCCCTGCCCCTCGCTCGGCTGTGCTCCCAAACTTGCGTGAAAGCTTCTCCACTCATTCCTGCCCTCCCTGTTGCTTTTGAAATCTCGGGTAAACGTCAAACACCACAATCTCTTGCTCCTGAGCATCTCTCCCAATCGAGTAAGAAATCAGCAATCCCCGCTTCACCGCCCGCTCGATGCCGTCCAGCACTGATTTACGATCCAGCCCGGTCATTATCTCAAACTCCGACAGCGTGATCGGTTCTGCACCGCCCACCTGCATCAGTCGGGCAACCGCAGCGATCACCACTTTCAACTCCGCCAGGCTCATCCACGGCAGGAGCATCACCACTTCCGGCGGCAACACCACCGTGTCGGGTATGCTGATCCCGTCCAGGATCGGGCCGAAGTCATCATGTAGGTTGGTTTCAGGGTTCACCGTGCACCTCCTTGTGACTTGTTATAACAACCGTTT
>NZ_JAUHMF010000006.1:0-5602 GCF_032334255.1 Thermanaerothrix solaris
GGTTGGTTTCAGGGTTCACCGTGCACCTCCTTGTGACTTGTTATAACAACCGTTTTAGACGCATTCTGAGCGGGCGTTTTCCCAGGGGGATACTGACATAGCCACCCCACAAAAACAGACGCCTTGTAGCGCTTCTAGAACGATCAAGCGCTGGCGTAAACGCTGGCGCTCTACGTCGGCGTAATCGCCAGCGTAAACGCTGGCGTAAAACGCTGGCGTAAACGCTGGCGTTAGAACGAGTTTTTCCAAAATTTCTCGAACGGCTTTTATTTTCCACGGCAGAACCTTTCAATTTCGCTCTTGTCAATTTCTTCCGGGCTCTCCAACAGCCCTTCATACCGTGGTGATCGTGAGATCTTTCGCACCCACCCAAGATTGATTTTTCCCTCCAGAAGGTCGCGCAACCCTGCCGCAAGCAGGTGTGCAGCCACGTTTGACTTGGGCACTCCGTATTTCCTGGCAATCTGCTCCACGGCCTCGATCAACCACTTCGGCAGGTCATAGGTCTCTTTCGTGCGTGCGCGGTCTTTCTCTGCCTTGCGCCTTTGGGATGGTGTCATCTCTTTCACTCGGGCCAGACGCGCATAGACAGACCTCGGTTTGGGTTTTCCCAGCGCTGCCTCAACTGCCGGATCTTCTAATTCGTACTTCTCGGTTTCTACCGCCAGTGTTTTCTTTACCGTCATGTCTTGCTCCCTAAAAATGCATCTAATATCTCAGCGGTATGCAGGTAACCCCCGATATTTCCCCAACTGTTCACGTTTCGAGCACCAGCTTCCGCATATCCAACAGCTGCCGAGCTGTATGGGGCGTATTCCCACACCGTTTGCCCAGCGTAACTGGCTTCCCGCACTTTGGTATCCCGGGGTATCGGGGGGAGTAATTGTTCATCCCCTAATTTGTCTCTCAAGATCTGTACCCCCGTCGCCGTGGCTGTGGTCACCCGATCGTACATCGTCGGAAGCACTCCAACCAGCACCGGCGGTTCTACATTCGGATAGCGCCCCAGGGTGCGCACGGTTTTCATCAACTTACCAATACCCATGATGGCGTAATTGTCCATGTTGGACGGGACGATCAGATAGTCGCTCGCTACCAGCGCCAGAATGTGCAGTACATCTGTGCTCGGCGGGGTGTCAATGAAGATCAAATCGTACTGCTCTCGCGCTTCCTCCAGCGCCGTATCCAGCAGATACTCTCTGAAGTTAGCCTGGTGTACGTGCTGTTTGACCAGTTCACATGTATGATCGTTATTGATGAGGTCCAGTCCGGGTCGTAGAGGTTCTACTACTTCGTCCAGGGATTTCTCCAACACCATCAGGCGATACAGCCCATCACTGACGTCTTTTCCAAACCCAGGGGCTACGTGCCCCTGACTATCCAGGTCAACCAGCAAGACTTTCCGCCCCTTCAGAGCAAACCAGTGTGCCAGATTAATGGCGGTGGTTGTCTTGCCAACCCCACCCTTCTGATTCGCAATGGCTATAACCGCCATAATGCCTCCTGCACCCACATCACCAGATTGTGATACTCCGCTACCAACTGCACGACCCGCGGCGGTTCAAACACAGGGCGTCCATGATCCAATCCCCTGTGCCAGCATAGCAGCAGAACCCCATCTGCGAATCCGCCAGCCTTCAAGAAGGCATCCGCATCGCCTGCTCGCTTTACCCACCCCACTACGTAATACGTGCCGCGCCACCCCTCCCTGCGCAGGTTGGCGCAAGCCGCCAGCGTCTCTTCAGTGCCGTCAAGCCCCAGCGTTTCCCAGGGGGTGGGAATCAGCACTACGTCACTCGTCCGCAGCAGGGATTCCTCAATCTCCCACTCTTCCCTATACCCATCCACGACCACCGCATCCGTCCCCAACGCCTCAAAGCGCTCGCGCCTAACTTCATCCGCTTTCAGGAACAATCCTTTTCCATCCAGCAGTTCGCTCGCGCTCGGCCGGTAGCCCGGCAGAACGCTGATCCCTGCGTGCGTCTCCTGCGGTGTAATTGCTTCCCCTTGCAACCAGCGCAGCGCCGCACCGTCCGCCGACAGGCCAAACCACTTATGGCAGTACGGCGGGTTGGCCAAATCCACCAGCGTCACCGACTTTCCCAACCGCACTAGCCCGTGGGCCAGATTCACCGCCAGCGTGGTCTTGCCCACGCCGCCCTTCTGGTTGTAAATCGTGATCACCTTCGTCATCGCTCTGCCTCCTCGAACAAACTCATCTGCTCTTCGGCCCGACGGCCATCCGTCAGCCACACGTCCCAGGGAATTTGCCTTTCTGCTACCTCGACTTCCAGCCCTGCCGCTTTCAGCGCCTGCACGACCTCAGGCGCAGCTTTCGTTGAAACCCGTGCCCGGGTCGGGTGCACCTTCAGCCGCGCTTCAAACAACCCCAACGCCTTCGCTATGTCCTCTCCTCGCTCAACCCGATAGACACGCCAGACGGTTTTGTCCACTCTGCACCTCCTTCCCGATGATCCTCACCCAGCCACTTCACCCGCGTCCGCCCACCGTGCCCGTGCACCGCCACCACATCGCGGATCGAGCCGTAAAATGCCACGCTGAACGGACGCCGCAGCCAGCGCATCGCTACCGTCCCATCCGAAAACTCCACCCCCTCGGCCACGATCCCGGTGCCCGACACACCCGACACGTCCTCATCCCGCACCAGCAGGAAAAGCCGCATCCGCCTACGCCACACCCCGCCCATGATCGTCTCCCAGGCAGCCCTGCAGCACGGCTTTCCCGCTTTCGGTAATGCCGTAGGTATCTCCGCGATGAACCACCAGCCCCAGCGCTACCAGACGCTCCACCAGGCGTAGGTCGAACAAGCGGGCAAGGAATTTTCGCGGTGTATCGCCCTGGCGCTCGAGATACAGCAGCGCCTTGGCTTCCTGCGTGCTTGACAGCCCAAACCGCCGCACGCGATAGGGATTGAAACGCACCTCTTGTTTTAGATCTACCTCGGCCATGGCATCTCTCCTGCTCGTTGTTTTGTTTCGTTCGGAATCGTTCTGTTTCGTTCGGTTTCGTTCGGCGTTCGGTTCGGCGAACATTCAGGCCACCTCCGTTGGGGCAGGGGAGAGGGTAATCTGCTTCGATCCCAGCGCCGTGTAGAGTTCGGCCAGGGTTCGATATTCCCCAACCAGGAACGTCCCTCCGCCCCGTCCGGGAACGGGATGGACGTAAGGACGCAGTAGCGCCACCGCCCTTGTCCAGGTCTCCGCCGGCCACCCCAGTTCTCGCCAGCCGGGAATGTGGTCGGCATTCCCACCGGCCTTCTGGATGGACTCACGCAGCAAGCGCAGAACCAAACGCCGGTTGGGATCCTCCCCCTTCTGCCGCCACTCGGGTTTGACAAAGCCCATGATCTGATCCCCAACCCGATAGGGAATCCAGTCGAGATCACCCCGCTCGTCACGGGTCTCAGTGTCTTTTCCTGGCGGAAGTTCGGGCTTGGGCTTGAGCACCTCCACGTGCACCGGCGGCATGCCATCTCGCCGCACCACCAGCACCCCAATGGGGCTGATCATGATCGAGCGCCGCGTTTCCTGCCAGCGCACGTAGGCATCCAGCAGGCGGTAGAGGAAGACGAAAAACAGCACGACGAGCGCCGCAAGCGCCAAAAAGACGATGGCCGTTTCGAGGATGGACTGCACCACCGCCCTCTGCCGGGTGACCTCGGCGGCATGTTGCTCTTCGCGGGCTTTGCGCTCCAGGGCCTGCAGGGTTGCCGTGGCCTGATAGGACTGCACGGCCAGGAGCATGGCATTCGCCGTCGCCGTGGCATCCACCGCCTGTTGGGTTGCCCGCAGGTCGAGATACTGCGCCGTGACTTGATAAGCCTGCGCGGTTTGGGTGGCCTGCGCCTGGTAGGCCTGCTCGGTCTGCCCGGCCAGGCGGTTATACGCCTCGGCCAGATGGCTGAAGGCCTGCGCCGTGGCGCGCAGGCTCAGCGGATCCGCCGGTGCATAGTATCCCGCCGGCGCACAGGCGGTTAGCAGCAAAGCCGCGAAAAGCACAAGCCCGTAGCGCATGACACCGTCACCTAAACCTCAACCGGAATCACCGTGCCGGTCGGCGTGTAAAAACGATCCCCGGTCTGGCGCAGCACCGACCCGAATCGTCCGTCCCACCCTTTGACCGGGCGGCGGGTCAGGGCACGGTAATCTGCCCCGGCCAGCACCTGCACGCCGTTTTTGCCTCCGTGTTTCAGGACAAACTCCAATGCCCAGTGCGCCTCAACGTCCGCTTTCAGCACCTGCGCCAGGTCATCCAGGATCAGCACCTGTGTCGCCCCTCGGTTCTGCCCGTGCCGTCTCCGATCCACCAGGTCGGCCAGGCGATAGAGCGCCTGTTCCAGGGCACGATCGTGCGGACACACGACGTCCGTGATCCTGTGCCCCCGGGCCTCTCGCTCGGTCACCCAGGTGATTTCCACAAAGTGACGTGTGTTGTGCTGCTCCAGCGAAACCCGTGCCGCATCCAGCACCTGCCAGGGCAGGGCAAGACCTTCGCCGAGGATCAGCAAACTCTTACCCCCCAGGGCATCCCACACAACCGGCACGCCGTCCTCACCCACGCCCAACACTGCTGTGGCGTGCGTGAGCACGGGTAGGCGCATCACCACCTCATCCAGTCGCCGCGGAATGACCCGAGAGGGTCTATTGACGTTGACCTGAGGAACGATTCGAACCTTGACAGGAACGATTTGCACCATGCTTGCCTCCTTTCTCCTTCACCACCCGCCCCCGCTTGATCACGACCCGCTCCCCGGTGCGGATGTTCTCGAACACCGTCCCGCTCGGCCACGGACAGGGAATGTGCCGCGCCGCTCGACGACACCCGCTCGGCAGCACAATGTCGCTCCAACGAAAGTGCCCCCCGTAGAACATGCCCGGCTCGTCTCCCGTGCGCGTCGGATCCACCACGACTTTCCAGTAGTACCCCGGTGGGGCTTGCCAAGCACGGCGGGTCATGCCTCACTTCACCCCCAGGCGCTCGGCCAGTTCTGCCCACAGCGGGTCATTCGCCGGGAGCATCTCCAGCCAGTACAGCACCTCGAACTTGCGCTCTTCCCGCTCGCGTATCTCCGCCTCAAACGCAATCAACGCATCCAGTTCCTCAGGTGTCAATTCGTCCATCGCCCACGCTCCGCTCCGCCGATTGAGAAGCGGGCAGGCCGCAAGCGGTTCGGCCTGCCCGCAGACGTTTCCTAGAACGGTATGTCGTCTGCACTCGTGGGTGCTGCTTCGCCCGCGGCTTCTGCCTGCACCCCCTTCTCGCCGGGCTTGCCGCCCAGGAAGATCACCTCCTCCGCCGTCACCCGCAGCGCCGCACCCAACTCGCCGTTCTTGCGGGTGAACGCCCGCACCTCGGGCCGCCCGCGCACGAACACCTGACGCCCTTTCGTCAGGTGCTGGTGGCAGACCTCCGCCAGCCCACCCCAGGTCGTTACGTCCACCCAGGTCGTCTCCTCGTGCTTCTGCCCGTCCCGATCCGTCCAGCGCCGCGTCGCCGCCACCGGGAACGACACCACCAACGCCCCCTCTGCCGTGTAGCGGGCTTCAGGGTCTTGACCTAGATTGCCGATCAGTTGAACTTC
>NZ_JAUHMF010000007.1:0-2341 GCF_032334255.1 Thermanaerothrix solaris
CTCCAGCACGGCCGGCAGTTCCACCGGCGGAACCAACGCATTCACGATCGCCGCACAACGGCTCAACCTGTCCAGTTGCTTCAACCAAAGATGCAGATCATCTTGCACACCTGCTTCAGCGTAACTCACACTGTACCCCACACCGTAACTCGCACTTCTCGCTTCGTTACGCTGCGCCAAAAACCACTCCACAAGTTGCGTCAGCCGCTCCGCCGCTTCTTTCGGCTGCTCCCGCACCAGCCGCTCCAGCATCGCTTTCGTCCGTTCGTCCATCATCGCAAACCTCCTGTGCTCGATTTTCGCCAAAACTTCCGCATCGCTCTCCGGCGGACTCACCGTCCCGCCCCCTGAGGACGCGGCGCTTCGCGCCCGTCCGTGGGGGGCGTGGACGTCAGGCCGCCCACGGCGCCGTCAGGCGCTCCATGCCCCAAGGCCGTCAGGCCAAGGGGCTCCCCCTCCCGCCGCTCCCGTATCTCCTGCACCAGCCGATACATGTGCGCTCGATCCGCCTCTCTCACCTCCTCCCACAGGTACACTATCTCCCGCAAACGGTGATCCGTCAGCAGCCGCAGCAGTCCCGCTTCCGGTGTCGACAACAGGGTCACGTGCTTCACGTTCACCACCCCAGCCACCAACCGCCCTTCCACCGCCACGAACGGTTTGCCGTCCAGGTGCGTCACCTCGAACACCTGCCCGTTCAGCCGTACCAGCGCACTGCCCCCTTCCGTCGGGTTGAACCGCCGCAGCAGTTCCAATAGCCCCACCGCCGGCTTGTCCGCCAGCACCACCCGATGCCGCTCCAAACCCGCCGTGTCCGTCCACAGCCAGCCGCGGATCACCGGCGCCAGCAGTCCGCTCTTCTCGTCCAGCACCACCTGCTCCATGCGCTCCACTTCCAGATACCCCTGCAGCATCACCCGATTCGCAAATCTCATCTCGCCTCACTCCATCCACACCCGCCGAAATTCTAACCGCTCACCGCCAAAGCCCAACAGCAAGCCCACCGCATCACCACCCCACACCCGCAGGTACCGCCGCACCTGGTCGAAATCCACCTGCTCAAAACCACCCCCCACCACCTTGCACTCGATCAGCACCGTCGCATTGCCTTTCCGCACCAGGAGATCCGGCACCACCTCACCGACCACCCGCCCGCCATACCGCACTTTCAGGTGCGGCTTGTAGGACACCTTCCAGTCCCCACTCCCCCGCAACTCATGCAGCAGCGCCCGATGATACAGCAACTCCGGATGCCCGGGCCCCAACTCCCGCTGCACCCGCCGCGCATGGCGGATGATCTTGCCCAATAACGGCAGGTATTTTTCGGCAAGCATCAGCCACCCCGCCTAATGCCGGATATAGTTGGCATACTCACCCACCACAAAGCGACGACCATCGGTGCGGTCTTCCCCGTCCAGTGGCGGCAGAAGCCCAGAACGCAGACCGGTCAGGAAACGGGCGGCAGCATATTCCTGGGGTTGCTTTTTAGCCCAGTCTAACCAGGCTTTGAACGCTTTGCGGTTGGTGCGGTAATGCTCGGCTAACTCGTCCGTGCTCCCGTTCCAGCCAATCGCCCGCAGGTCTTCCCGTACGGCTTTGGGCAACTGCGGCTTGGCCGGTTTTGGGTGCTCGTTCGGTTGGCCATGGGTGCCCGTTTGCCCCTCAAGTCGCTCCTGCAGATCGGCCATCTCCGCGTCCAGGTCCCAGTGCGGATCGCTCACGGCTTTCACCAGCCAGCCGGGACCATCCGCCCGTCCCGCCCTCACTGCCAGCGGATACAGCGCCAGGCACTTCTCGATCCGCTCCAGCGGGAATTTATCCAGCAAAAATCTTGCCGTTTTGGCGTAAATTCCAACCTTGCGCAATTGCAAAAATAGCGCGTTTTTGGCCTCAAAATCGGGCGATTTTTGCGAAAAATTTGCGCCCGCGCTTAAGTTAAGCAAAGCAAAGTTTGTTGTTGTTGTTAAATCTATATCATCAACAACATCTTTGCTTTGCTTTGCTTTAATAGGCGTAATCGGTAAAAAATTTTTACCGATAAAATCTTTACTGATTGACCCGCCAATCGGTGGAAAATTTCCACCGCTAAATCGCGGCTTGAGTTCGTAAACGTGCATGGTATGGCCGCGATACCCGGTCATCTCGAAGCGGGTCAGCAACCCTCGCTTCATCGCCCGCTCGATTCCGTCCAGCACCGCAGGACGCGATAAGCCCGTCAGTTGCTCGAACTCCGACAGCGTGATCGGTTCCGCGCCGCCCACCTGCATCAGCCGGGCAACCGCAGCAATCACCACTTTCAACTCCGCCAGGCTCATCCACGGCAGGAGCATCACCACTTCCG
>NZ_JAUHMF010000008.1:0-2331 GCF_032334255.1 Thermanaerothrix solaris
CGTATCTGGATGGGGAGCAGGTGAGGACGTTCACTTGGAAGGCGGAAGGGGAGATGCCGATGTTTGGGCGCCCCAGGGTAAAATTTCAGAACGGGATTTTGGTTTCTAAGGATTTGTCTGGGAATGCGTTTGTTGTTTGTAAAAATCAGGAGTGTGTTCGTACGTCTGGGGAAGGTAAAATTCTAGGTCATGATGATAAGATTTATACGCTATCTCATTCTGAGATCACCAGGCTCTGGAATGTAACTGATGAAAATGGTCAGGTATTGGCTTCTTTTTCGGTACCAGAAAATTCGTCCTTCGACGTTGAGGTTTTTCAGGGAAAAGTTGTTGTAGTCGAGGTAATCTGGGGGAGAAGTTCACACGTCACCGCATATCGAGCAGATGGAAAGCGCGCTGAAATTGCCAATAACTTCGTCATCCGGACTTCGTCAGATGGTAATAGGATTGCCTTCAGCGTATATCAGGAAGGTATAAAAGTTCTCGACACTGAGCAGTGGATAATAAGGCGATATAAAGCCGACGATCTGTATTTGATTGCCATGAAAGGTAATGAGTTGTTTGTGGCAAACCAAAACTGGAAAACGGGTCCGTCGGTGCAAGTGATCAACATTTCTTCAAGACAGTTTCGACATATCCGCATTCCTGTATGGAGAAGTGGGATATGGGGGCCGTCTATTGAGTCGTCCGCTCAAGAACAATCTTTGCTCATGGTAGATTCCAGTGGATTTGTTTTTGTGATCAACAAGAATAAGGGCGAATTTATCAGCGAATTCAATTCTGGATATCCGTACCCTAACACAGCCATGGAATTTTCCGCGGACGGACGCCTATTTGTTACTTATGGCGCAGACGGCTTCATCCGTGTTTGGGCGGTGGTGCCGGAGGGGGCAAATGTAAGGTGATTGTAAGGCAAAAGTGACGTTAGGGAGCGCCGAACGCTGCTTGCGGGCGGCGCTCTTTTTTGTTACTATCCTGATCAGACGTGAACCCATAGCCCGACGTAGACGGGTGGTCAACGCTCTAAAAAGCGCCCACACCGGTTCGGGACGTGGGTTCTTTTCGTTAACGCCAGAACAAATGGAGGTAGGAGATGCGCAAACTGCTTTTTCTGTTCGTTCTCTTGCTGACCGGATGTGGGTTGATGGTTACCCCCACGCCGACTCGTACTCCCCGACCTACGGCTACGCCGACGGAGGCGCCACGGTACTACCCAACCTTGGATGCAAGTATGCGGCAGGAACTGTTGTATCGGGTACCAAAGCCCAAAGCGTACTACCGGAAGGTATCCCTTCCAGACGGCACAATTTACGAGATGTTTAGTCTGATGGTCATCTCCAGTGGCAAGGTTGAGACCCTCAAGGCGGGTAAGTATGATCTGGACGTTGTTTGGGTGTATGAGCGTAACCTAAATGCCGCCTACTACCCGCTGGTTGTGGGTGTTTTGGATGGGGAGACCTATACGCCTTATTACGTCGGATACACCGGTGAACCATATCGTCAGGCGTATCTGGCGTATCTCAAAGAGAATGGCATCCTAGAACGCGGCAGAAGATTATTTCCCTCGGTTTCCGACAAATCAGGTGGTTACGTGAGCCTCTACAAGCGAATCGAGTGGGATCGGTGCGGGGATGGCACTTACTGCCAATTAGGAAAATACATGCAAGACACCTATGGAGTGGATAACTGGGTGACCGACCAACTCATGGGACTTTACCCGATTCCCGAAGGGTGGGCATTAGCCTGGACGTGGGATGCGGCAACGGAGGAAAACTCTGATCCTGAGTACATCAAGATTGATCTTCCATAGGAGGTGAACAATGAACATCAACTGGCGTTTTGTTTTGTCGAAGTTTTGGAAAGCAACCCTCATGGGGTTGTTAATTGCTGTTGGAATCGCCTTGTGGCCACAGGCACAGTGTGCGGTGGCGCAAACCTGTGATGCGCCACGGGATCGCTGGTGTGGGAGCGGGCAGTGCTGTGGGCCAACAAACGGCTACAGCGCAGTAAGTTTCTGTGCTAGATCTAAGCCTATTAGCAAGCCGGGTGTTTGCATAGAACAGGGGCCGGGATTTACGGAACCAGAAATACCGGTACGATGCACAAATCCCAATGATTGTTCAGTTACAGAAGTTCTAGGTTCACCTAACCGCTTGTCAGGTGGTTATTGGTATGTGGGAGCTTGCCCAAAGTACCAAGTCAAAGCTTATGAGTCATGCGGATCGCCTGATACAACAAAAAACCGAGTACAGGCTACTTGCTGCTCCGGTTCCTCGGGTGGTGGCTGCACGCCGCAGTATGCGCCGCCGACGATTGAGGACACCTACACGG
>NZ_JAUHMF010000009.1:0-537 GCF_032334255.1 Thermanaerothrix solaris
CTTGTGCTCGAACGACCCCGTGCGCACCGGCTTCTCTTCCTGCGGACTGAGCGGCCGGTAGTAGTCCGCCAGCGTTTTTGCCGCCCGCCCGCGCTTCTTCGCCAGCGCTTCGAAGGCGTAGTAGGCCAACGCCGCCAGCGACAGCGCCATGAGAATCTGCGGAATGCTTTGGGTCATCGTCTACCTCCGTCTCTGCTTTGCCTTTGCAGCAGGTTGGCCAATCGCGGCGAAACCCTCTCGATATCCGTTCCACCGCACAAAGGACAGTGATCCTCGACAAATCCGGTTTGGCTTCCGCTTTCATGCCGCACAAACACAACACACCCGCAGCGATGGCAATAAGCCGGGGTATAGTACACATGTCTGGTAGTCCAGATGGTTTGGGTCATCCCGCACCTCCTCGTCTGCGGGTGATCTCCGCCATCTGCGCCTCACCCGCCTGATACAATCTCCTGAAGGTGACGTTCCCCGCTTTGAGTTCGGGGTTCACCTCCCACACCCCCAGCACCTGCCGCCGCCCGTCCTTCCAGCCCACCT